>JBKBIO010000012.1:0-115750 GCA_046299355.1 Aquabacterium sp.
GTCTGGGCGCGCCCAGCCGACGATTTCCCCGAGACTGCTCAGGCCAATGTGCGGAATGGCCCAGTCGTCGCTGCGGATCGCGTTACCCAAGAAGCCCAGTGGCAGCGCAGGACGATTTTGGCCAAATCATCGAATCCACGTCCTCAAGGCCAAGGCGTTACTATTTAGTTCGGATTACGGACGCGGGTTCGGTTCCGTGTTCCACCACCATCATTTAAAAAAGAGCCAACCTCCCGGGGTTGGCTTTTTGCTTTGCGGCACTCCCCTAGCAACTTAGCTTTACATTGCGCCCGCCGGTAAGCCCGTCGAGAGCGGCACAATGTTTGGCTGATCAAGTGGTAGATGGTGCTTGAAGATGAGTACACAGTGGAAAAGCCCTTGGCATCTGACGATGTTGGTGGGCGGCATTTGGCTGATCCTGTTCAGCGTGCTGCGAGTGGGATTATTGATTTGGACTGGACTGGATGCGGTCCCCATCGGCTTGTGGCCATGGGTGCTGGGTAAAGGCCTGGCTTTCGACCTGGTGGTCTTGTCTGTGGTGCTCGCACCGGTCTTGATCTACGAAGCCCTGCTGCCCAATCGATGGCGCACCACCCGTTGGCACCAAGCACTACGTGTGCTTTGGTTCGTGCTGTCATTGTTTGTGATGATCTTTGGCGCTGCCGCAGAGGTCACGTTCTGGCTGGAGTTCTCAACGCGATTCAACTTCATCGCGGTGGACTACTTGCTCTACACGCAAGAAGTCATTGGCAACATTCGACAGTCTTACCCGGTTCCGGCTTTGCTGGCTGCATTTGCTGCTTTGGCAGGTCTGATCTACCGTTTGACGCATCAGCATCTGCGCGCAGCCAACCAAGTCACACTCACCTACTCGCAGCGCTGGCGCATGCTGGCTCTGGCCGTGGTCGCACCGGCCATCAGCCTGAATGTCAGCAACGTCGACCAATTGCAAGGCACCGGCAACGCCTTTGCTGACGAGTTATCGGGCAACGGTCTCTTTACCCTGGCCGCTGCCATGCGTCGCAATGAACTGGACTTCGATAAGTTCTATCAAACCATGGATCAGGCCGAGGGCAATGCGGTTTTGAAATCCTTGGATGTGGAACGACAACCCCTGCACCAAGCCATTGCCAATGCGGACCCCGATGAGGCGGAGGACGAACTCCCGCTCAAACGGCGTCCTCGAAATGTGATCTTGATTTCGGTTGAGAGTTTGTCGGCCTCGTTTCTGGGCACCTATGGGAATACCAAAGGCCTGACGCCCAACCTCGATGCCCTGGCAAAGCAGGGACTCGTGTTCACGCAGTTGTTTGCAACGGGCACACGCACTGTTCGTGGTCTTGAGGCCCTGTCACTCGGAACCCCACCTGTACCTGGCCAAGCGATTGTTCGCCGTCCGCATAACGAGCACCTCGCCACACTGGGTGAAATTCTGCACCCGCAGGGCATGCAACCCTATTTTTTCTACGGTGGGTATGGCTACTTCGACAACATGAACGCCTACTTTGCTGGCAACAGCTACAAGGTGATCGACCGCACAGACATCCCGAAAGACAAGGTGATGTTTGAAAACGTCTGGGGCGTGGCCGATGAGGTGATCTTCAACCACGTGATCGACACCCTGTCGCAGCAGGGCCATGGGCAACAGCCGTTCTTTGCCCACATCATGACCACGTCAAACCACCGGCCTTACACCTATCCATCGGGGCGAATCGACATCCCCTCACCAGGTGGACGAGACGGTGCGGTGAAATACACCGACTACGCCATTGGCGACTTCATCCAAAAAGCGCGCCAACAACCTTGGTTCAAAGATACCTTGTTTGTGATCACGGCCGACCATTGCGCGTCGGTGGCCGGCAAATCCAAACTGCCGGTCGAGGGGTATCACATCCCCATGATCTTCTATGCGCCAGACCTCCTCCCACCGGGTCAGTACACCTCTTTGGTCAGCCAGATCGACTTGGCGCCCACCATCGTGGAGATCCTGGGCAAGCAGGGTGATGGTCACTTCTTTGGCAGATCATTCTTTGAACATGGTCCACGGCTGGAACGTGCCTTCATCAGCAACTACCAGGCATTGGGTTACTTGCGTCAAAACACATTGACGGTCTTGCTGCCCAAGGGCAAAGTCGAGTCTTACGCCGTCGACCCGACCACCTTGGCCACCACGCCTGCGCCCGTTCAGCCGCCATTGAAGCGCGAGGCCATCGCCTACTACCAGACAGCTTCTCGGGCGTTCAAAGAGGGTGCCTTGTCCGCCAAAACCATTAAATAGCAAAAAGCTATTCATCAATTAACACCAATTAAATGGACCTATTGACGTAAGTTTTCTAAGCTTGGTGCTGTCTCTCGCATCCCTCGTTCCACACCAACAGGAGTCATCATGAGCAGCGAAAACAAGTGTCCATTTCACGGCATGCACGGCTCGCGCACCCAAGTGAGCCATCAATCCAACCGTGACTGGTGGCCCAAGCAGCTGAACTTGGGCATCCTGCACCAGCATGCGCCGGCATCCAACCCGATGGACCCGGATTTTGACTATGCCGAGGCGTTCCAATCGCTGGACCTGGACGCCGTCAAGCAAGACCTCAAGGCCTTGATGACCGTGTCGCAAGACTGGTGGCCCGCTGACTGGGGTCACTATGGCGGCCTGTTCATTCGCATGGCCTGGCACAGCGCCGGCACCTACCGCACTGCCGATGGCCGTGGCGGCGGTGGCACGGGCAACCAGCGCTTTGCGCCCGTCAACAGTTGGCCAGACAACGGCAACCTCGACAAAGCCCGCCGCCTGCTCTGGCCCATCAAGCAGAAGTACGGCAACAAGATCTCTTGGGCCGACTTGATGATTTTGGCAGGCAACATGGCTTTGGAGTCGATGGGCTTCAAGACCTTCGGCTTTGCCGGTGGCCGGGCAGACATCTGGCAACCCGAAGAGGACATCTACTGGGGCAAGGAAGACACGTGGTTGGGCGACAAACGCTACAGCGGCGATCGTGAACTCGAGAACCCCTTGGCTGCCGTGCAAATGGGCCTGATCTACGTGAACCCCGAAGGCCCCAACGGCAACCCTGACCCTGTGGCTTCAGGCGGCGATGTGCGTGAAACCTTCGCTCGCATGGCCATGAATGACGAAGAAACCGTGGCCCTGGTCGCGGGTGGCCACACCTTCGGCAAAGCGCACGGCGCGGGTGACCCCAAGCTGGTCGGCCCTGAACCCGAAGCCGCCCCCATCGAAGCCCAAGGCTTTGGGTGGATCAACCAATTTGGCTCCGGCAAGGGTGTTCACACCACCACCAGCGGCATCGAAGGCGCCTGGAAGCCCAACCCCACTCAGTGGGACAACGGCTACTTCGACATGCTCTTCGGCTATGAGTGGGAATTGACCAAGAGCCCAGCTGGGGCTCACCAATGGACGCCCAAGAACTGCAAGCCCGAGCACATGATCCCGGACGCGCACGACCCCAGCAAAAAGCATCCGCCCATGATGACCACGGCGGACTTGTCGCTGCGCTTTGATCCGGCCTACGAGAAGATCTCGCGTCGCTTCCACCAAGACCCACAAGCCTTTGCGGATGCGTTCGCGCGCGCCTGGTTCAAGCTCACCCACCGCGACATGGGGCCCAAGGCGCGTTATCTGGGCCCCGACGTCCCCAAAGAAGACTTGATCTGGCAAGACGTCATCCCTGCGGTCAATCACCCCTTGGTGAATGCGCAAGACGTGGCCCAGTTGCAAGCAGACATCCGCGCCTCGGGCTTGACCGTGGCCGAGTTGGTGTCGACCGCCTGGGCATCGGCCTCGACTTTCCGCGGCTCAGACAAGCGTGGCGGCGCCAACGGGGCACGCATTCGCCTGGCGCCCCAAAAGGACTGGGAGGTGAATCAGCCCGCTCAATTGGCCAAAGTTTTGCAAACACTGGAAGGCATGGCGCAGCGCTTCAACCAGGCACAGGCCGACGGCAAGCGCATTTCATTGGCGGACTTGATTGTGCTGGCCGGCAACACCGGCGTGGAGATGGCGGCGCACGCTGCCGGCCACCATGTGTCCGTGCCCTTCACGCCTGGGCGCATGGACGCCTCTGCCGAGCAAACCGATGTCGACTCCTTTGCCGTCCTCGAGCCCCAGGCCGATGGCTTCCGCAACTACCAGAAGCGCGCCTATCGCGTGGCCGCTGAAGAGTTGTTGATCGACAAAGCCCAGCTGTTGACCTTGAGCGCGCCCGAGATGACCGTGCTGGTCGGTGGCTTGCGGGTCTTGGGCGCCAATGCCGGCGGCACCACCGACGGGGTGTTCACCCAACGCCCTCACACCCTGACCCCTGACTTCTTTGTCAACCTCATGGACATGGGCGTGAGCTGGCACCCCACCAGCGAAGCACAAGATCGCTTCGAGGGTCGAGACCGCCGTACCGGCGCCATCAAATGGACCGGTACACGCGTGGACCTGGTCTTTGGATCGAATTCACAGTTGCGTGCCTTGGCCGAGGTCTATGCGCAAATTGACAACGAAGGCAAGTTCGTCCGTGACTTCGTGGCAGCCTGGACCAAGGTCATGAACCTGGACCGGTTTGACCTGCGTTGAATCTATTGATCCTCGTCCGCGGCGGTGAAGTACCAGTCGCGCATGAGCAAGGCCCGATGCTCGCTGGCATCGGGCCAACTCACGAAGACGGGTCTCGACTCACGAGGCCGACAACCTGTGTCCTGTAAGGCTTGCACCACGGACTGCGGTCCAGCAAAACAAAACGACAAGCTGGTGACGCCTTGGTTGTGGGCCTCAATCGACAGCCTCGTGATCAAGGCATCGATCAACAAGGGATCGTGCCCCTCCACCAGCAGATCTTGAATATGCCAGGTATCACCGTCTGGCATGATGACTGCATAGCCCTGCAAGCGACCACTGCCGCGATGCGTCAAGGCGAAAACATCATGTTGCTTGTACGGTATTTGACCAAAGCGCCAATGCAGGTATGCACCTGATCTCTCGCCAATGAGAGAGGTACCTTGTGCACATTGTTGCCACAAGCGATCAAACCGTTCGTCAAACTGTGAGAGCCAATCCCCATCGCTGCCGGCAAACAAGACACGCTTGATGCGCAAGTAAGCCTGATGCACCGCTTCGGCTACCTTGCCACAAGGGAGCGCCATCCACCCAGGCATCACTTTTGACAGATAGGCGCCCCAACCGACGATGCGCGCATACCGAACTACCGAAATCTCACGGTTGAACCCGATGCGACGCAGCACTTTCTCTGCACTGGCATTGGGGACGCCATAGAGCAGATCATCGTGCGCCAGGCCGTCAACCGCCACCGCACGTTGAAGTTGCATGGCTGGGAACAAGGTGCGGTGCTGAGGTGCAACTGCAAAGTCGACGCGAATCCCCGCGCGCAAGGCTTGCCCCTCGCACATCAACATGCGTGCGCCCACAGCGCCCACGCCAACCACTTTGGCTTCGTCGCCATGGCACAAAGCCTGAACACGAGGCACCTCGGTCACATGGCCTTGGTAAAACCAAGCATGCTTGGGCTCCAGCCATTGCGACTCAGTCAAGCTGCCCAACCACAACTCCTGAAGGATTTGCGCACAAGCGATCGGATCAATGGCCTGAACAAAATACGCAGCAGACATCAGGCTGTTCCCGTGCGCACCGTGATCGACTCCACCAACGCAGGCGCCCCCCCCAAGTACTCAGTCGCTCGACGTTTGGCTTCGATGTCGCGATACACCGATGCCGCCTGATCTTGAGAAATGCCCAACACAGCAGCCAACTCGGCCGGCGTGCGTCCGTCGTTGTAGGCCCACAGCGCCAGATCCATGTCCGCGTAGGGCAAGGAGAAATAGAACTCATCTTGCCCCTGGGGCAAGCTGTAGGTATCGGTCGTGGGCACCGCATTGCACACAGCATCTGGCAAGCCTAAGTGGCGGGCCATAGCATAGACCTGTGTTTTGTACAAATGCGCAATGGGTTTGATGTCGGCCGAACCGTCACCGTTCTTCACGAAAAAGCCCTGGTCGTATTCGAGCCGATTGGGCGTACCAATCACCGCATAGTTGAGTCGATCAGCATGGAAGTACTCCATGGTCTTTCGGATGCGCTGCTTGTGGTTGGTGGCCGCCACGATCTGGAGGTAGGCCTGAGGTGGCAAACGCTTTTCGTGCAGTTGACCCGATGGCTCTTGCACGACCAACTTGAAGTAATGCACCTGACCTTGAAGGCCCGGCGCAATGACGATCTTGTTCTTCCAGGTGTCTTGGTAGTCAGGAAACACCGATCGAATCGCCTCATCGCGCCAGCGATAGCAGCCAATGGCCTGCAAGGTCGGACCGATGTTTTCCAATACATGTCGGATCCCAAGGTGTTCGGCAACCATGCGCCCGCGGTCCTCGCTGAACTGACTGGAGTCGACCTCGGGCATCAGCAGGCCAAAGACCTTGTCTGGCCCCAATGCTCGCACGGCCAAGGCCGCGCAAGTCGAGCTGTCGATGCCGCCCGACAACCCCAGAACCACACCACGTTTGTGAAAACGACGCAGCGTGTCAACCATGTGTTGCCCGATCCGATCAGCTTGTGCCGTCAAGTCGAGCGTCAACACATCACGATGGAAGGTGCTCATGATGTTTGCTTTCGAGTCACAAATGCAGCGATGGCGTCCAAGCTGTCCAGGTTCTCCGGAATCATTTCTTCTTCCGCGACCTTGATGCCCCACTTCTCTTCCATGAAGGTCACCAACTCCAGGAAGCCCATCGAGTCCACGATGTGCAGCGACAGCAGCGAGTCGGCATTGCTGTATTGCGGTCCGCCGCCACCCAGCAGGAAATTGTCTTGAATGAAGCCGCGGACCTGATCTTGTATCGTGCTCATGATGTGGTGATGGACTGAGATGGAAATGAATGGGGGGACGCGGCCAGATGCCTTTTGAGCACCTTGCCCGATTCGGTATGGGGCAGTGATGTGGCGAAGTGAACCACTTGTGGGGCTTTGAAGCTTTCCAGGTGTGCCAGACAAAAACGGATCACCTCACGTTCACTGAGTGAGACGCCGTCATCCAAGACCAGATGGGCATGAACCGCCTGGCCCAAGGTCATATCAGGCACACCGATGACAGCGGCTTGCCGAACCCCTGGGATGCGATGCAGAACATCCTCGACCTCCCTCGGACTGACTTTCTCACCCCGAGACTTGATGATGTCATCTTGGCGCCCAACAAAGAACAAGTAGCCGTCTGCATCGGCATAAAACAGATCGCCGGTACGCAGCACCTGGGTGCCATCAGGCCCCCAAGCCGGCAACTTGAGCGCAGTGGCTTCGGCTTGTTTCCAGTAGCCGCGCATGACATGCGCACCCTGAACCACCAATTCACCGACCTCACCGGTTGGTACGGGCTCACCAGCCTCATTCACCAGCCAGCACTGCTGAAATGGCATGCCACGCCCGACGCTCCCGACACGGTGCTGGGCTTCTTCTGGCGGCAGGTAGCTGGCGCGCGCGCATTCCGTCAGACCATACATGCTCACGAATGAGACCCCAGGCCAGATCTCCTGGATCTGTTGGAGGTGCTGACCAGGCAGCGCAGCGCCGGCATTGGTGATGAGTCGCAGATGCTGCCAATCGGTGTCCCGGACCAGGTTCAAAGACAGCAACATGGCCAGCATGGTGGGGACGGCCGGAAACACCGTGATCCGTTCTTGCACCATTCTTTCCACCATCTTGACGGGAAAGGAGAAGGCCTTCTCGGGGTAGAGGCACGCGCCTGCAAGGGCCGCCAAAAACAGGTGATAAAGCCCATAACTGAAACACATGGGCAAGGCGCAGAAGATGCGATCAGACGACTTCAGCCCCAGATACGCTTGAATAGACCGCAGAGCAGCGAGCATGTTCGCGTGCGTCAGCATCACCCCCTTGGGGTCCGCCGTTGTGCCAGAGGTGTAGATCAAGGCGGCCAAATCCTGACGCTGGATCTCAGCGATGTGGTGGCCCGGCGCGTGTCCGACTGACTCGGTCGTCTGAGCAGGCCAACCCAGCCATGAGTGATGCCCAGGGGCCTGCGCCGCGACCTGTGCGATCACCACAGTCGGTGCATTGTTGACGCCTTCGCAGGCCTGCACCCACACAGGCTGGTGAGCGGAACTGGTCAGCACCAAACGGGGCTCTGCATCTTGTATCAAGAATCGCAGGCGCTCGACTTTGGTCGTGGCGTGAACGGGCACGATCACGGCCCCCGCCGTCAAACACCCCCAGATGGCCTCGGCCAGTGCCAAGCCATTGTCTAAACAAATCAAGACCCGGTCGCCGACGCGTACACCAGCCTGCGACAGGCCCTGAGCCACCGGCAGCACCCGTGCGTTCAGCTCAGCGTAAGACAAGGATTGACCATCGGCGACCACGGCCTCGCGATCGGCGTGAACCTGCGCAGCACGTTGAAGCAATTCCGGCAAACAAGGCAGATCCATCACCTGCATGTCATACCCCTTTCAGCTGGTACTGTTCATGCAAGAGCATGGTGGACAACACACCGACAAAAGCCATGTTGTCACCAAAGCCAATAGCCCGGCCCGCCTGACACTTGGCCACCAGCTTGCCCACTGCTTGCGGATCAAAGTAGCCTGCCCGGCTCAGGGCACTGGGATTCAGAACGTCCTGGGCAATCGGATGCAACTGGCCATTGACAAAGAACGATGCACTGTCCGGTGCGCGATAGGGTTGTTTCGGCCGTTGGGTGATCTGAGCAGGAAGCCGCGACGCGAACGCACGTTTGAGGATGAACTTTTCGTTCAGGCCCATCAGCTTGAATCGGTCGGGCAGTCGATTGGCCCATTCCACCAAACGGTGATCAAGGAAGGGATAGCGCCCTTCAATCGAGGCCCCCATCGCCATGCGATCACCCTGAGAACTCAAGAGATACCCGCTGAGCAGCGTATGGGCCTCAACGTATTGATCTTGCTGCTGAGCAGAGCCCATGCGTACGGCTGCGGGCAAATGGCCCTGCAAGGTGTCCAACGGTGAAACGTCATTCAACACCTCACGCAAAGCGGGTCCGTAGACCTGACGTATGCGTTGCGAGGTCGACCAGCGGATGGTGTGACCAAACCCGGGCGTGCCGGCATGGCTTGCGCCTTCTGCAAAATACCGCTGGCTCATGGCCCGCGCGGCGGCTGGCGAATGGCGCATGTAGGGATACAGACGATCCAGCAACAAGGGTCGCACTTTGGACTGCGGTTGGCGCGCCATGAAGCGACGAATGCGCGCTTCGCGATAGATGTCATAGCCGCAGAAGGTCTCGTCAGCACCCTCACCAGTCAGTACCACTTTGTAGCCCGACTGCCGGGCGTGTTGGGCCAACTTCAACATGGGGGCTGGCGCCGTTCTCAACACGGGCGTCTCCGCCAGGTAGACCGCTTGCGGAAACAGGGTTGCGATGTCCTCGCGCGTGCACCGAACGGACGAATGCGAGGTGCCCAAGTGCTGCGCCATGGTGGCCTGATAAGCACTTTCGTCAAACTCTGGATCATCGAACGTGAGGGAGAACGTTCGCAACTGCTCAGGGGCAATGTCCTTGACCAGGCTGGCAATGATGGAGGAATCGAGTCCACCACTGAGATAGGCCCCCACGGGCACATCTGAGCGCAACTGCAACTGCACCGCATCGTGCATCAAGGCACGCACTTGCTCAACCGCATCATCCAGACGGATATCGTCACGATGCGCATCGCTGTGATCAAACGTCCAATCCCAATAGCAGCGTACCTGGGCGCCCTGCCGGTCAATGGTCAGGATGTGGCCTGGCTCAAGGTGGTGCAAGCCTTCAAACACGTGATGGTCTCCCAGCGGGGACCAGAAGGTGAACACTTCGTTCAGAGTCGGCAAATGCAAACGACGGGGCACCTCGGGCAAGGCGAACAAGGCCTTGGCCTCAGAGGCCCAACACCATCGCCCATCGATCTGGGTGTATACCAAGGGCCGAATGCCCACGCGATCGCGCGCCAGGACCAAACGCTCTCGGTTTTGATCCCAAAGTGCGATGGCAAATTGCCCATTGAGGTGTTCGACAAATGCATCGCCATGAGCCTCGTAGAGATGCACCAACACTTCCGTATCAGAGTGGGTCTTGAAACGATGCCCTGCCCGCTCCAAGTCAGCGCGCAACTCCAGGTGATTGAAGATTTCGCCGTTGAAAGACACCCAAATGGTGTCATCTTCATTCGACATGGGCTGGTGCCCACCGGCCAGATCAATGATGCTCAATCGCGCATGCGCCAAGCCCACGGGACCATGGAGGTGCACACCTTGTTCATCCGGACCACGGTGCTGGAGCGCCTGAACCATGGCCCGCAACTCGGACACATCAGGCGGCGTTCGCCAATCCAGTACCCCTGCGATGCCACACATGCCCGACGTTATCCCGTAAAAATTCTGAGTGCCCAGACGACGATGGCCGTCGACTCGCATCCCGCGTTGCACATTGATACATGTGACGATACCGACCTTTGTTGAACAGTTGTCAACAAACTCCGTCCGATCGGGCCATAACCCCAACATTCAGGGGGGTATTGGATGGCAAAAGTACTCACCTGACTGCGAATGGAGACGGGTGTTTCTACCCACAACTCCGTTGTTGAAACCATTTGGCATGGTGGAAAATCAGTCCATGCACTGACTTGGAGCACGATGGAGCACGCGGCCCCTCTCCCCTTTTTGCACGAAGCCCTGCTGTTTTTGATCCTGGCGGGTATCTTGATTCCCTTGTTGCAACGCCTGAACATCAATCAGGTGTTGGGCTTCCTCGTGGTCGGCATGGTGGCCGGCCCTAACGGGCTAGGTTTGTGGACCGACGTTTGGCCCTGGCTGAAGTTGCTCACCTTCTCTGACAGCCACGCCGTGCACAGCCTGGCTGAGTTGGGTGTGATCTTCCTGATGTTTGTGATCGGCCTGGAAGTGTCTGCCGACCGCATGTGGGCCCTGCGACGCTGGGTGTTCATCGGCGGCAGCACGCAGGTCTTGCTCAGTGCCTGCGTGATTGGGGCACTGGCCTATGCATTTGGCAACGCCTTGGGCGTGTCGGCCATGCTGGGGCTGGTGTTGTCCCTCTCATCCACCGCCGTGGTCATGCAGTTGTTGACGGAACGACGCGCCCTGGCCAGCCCCACCGGGCAGGCATCCTTTTCGATATTGATGCTGCAAGACTTTGCCGTGGTGCCCTTGCTCATCCTGGTCGACTTGCTGACGCGCCCTGCACAGAGTGGTGTCACCAGCATGGTCACCATGACCTTGTTCAAATCGGTGGCGGCAGTGGTCATCATCTATCTGCTGGGCAAGCGTGTGGTGGGTCCTCTCTTTCGCGTCTTTGCGCAAAAGCGCCAGCCCGAGGTCTTCATGGCACTCACCTTGCTGGTGGCATTGGGCATTGCGGATCTCACGTCGCGTTTGGGCCTGTCCATGGCCTTGGGCGCATTTCTCGCTGGTTTGCTGCTGGCTGAAACGCCCTATCGCCACGAAGTGGAGGTCACGGTGGAGCCCTTCAAAGGCCTGCTCATGGGGGTGTTCTTCATGTCGGTCGGCATGGGAATTGATCTACGGGAAGTTGCTCGCAACCACGTGTGGATTCTTTTGTCGGTGATGGGCCTGATGTTCATCAAAGCCACCATCGTGGCGGCCATCTTCCGCGTGGGCGGCAAGACCTGGGGGCAGTCGGTCGAAGGCGGCTTGCTCTTGGCCCAAGGCGGGGAATTCGCCTTCATCGTGGTGGGCTATGCCGCCACGGCCGGCCTGTTGAAATCGGACATCGCCCAGTTCATGCTGCTGGTGGTGAGTTTGAGTCTCATGGTCACGCCACTCGTCGCCCGACTGGGACATTGGTTGGGCGAGCGCATCGACCTGCGTCGACAGGCTGGCGAAACACAAGCCCCGGAAGACCTGATTCCAGACGGTTTGGCCGGACACATTGTGATCGCCGGCTACGGTCGCGTGGGGCGCTTGCTGGCATCGGTGCTCGAGCAACAAGGGGTGCCCTATATCGCCATCGAGCAAGACGCCAAGGTCGCCGCCCACCAGAGGGAACTGGGCAAACCGGTCTACTACGGCAACGCAGCGCGACGCGAATTGCTCGACAAGTTGCACACTGGTCAAGCCGCCGCCTTACTGGTCACCATGGACCAGCCCGCTGCAGCGATGCACGCGGTGAGCATGGCCCGCCAGAGTTACCCCCACCTGCACATTTACGCGCGCTCACGCGACGAACAACATGCGCACGAATTGCACGCGGCCGGCGCGACATCGGTGGTGCCAGAAACCTTGGAGGCGGGGCTGCAATTGACCGCCTACGCTTTGCAGTCCTTGGGCGTCCCTGAACTCCACATCACGGCGGCACTCGACAGCGAGCGCGACCGCCGCGTGAACTTTGGTCCGGCTCACCAGGGAATTGACAAACCGGCGTGATCCACAAAGTGCGCCCGGCCCTGCGCGGGCAATGGATCGAGAGCCCGCATCAAGCGATGTGCTGCGTCCTCGGGCTCGAAGGCCCCCTCATGCGCGAAGGGCGCACTCAGCTTGGAGCGCACCGTGCCGGGTTGCAGGGCGACCACCACGGCCAATGGACGCCTGCGCACCACCTCGATGGCCATGGTTTGCAAAAACATGTTCAAGGCTGCTTTGGACGCGCGATAGCCGTACCAACCACCTTTGTGGTTGTCTTCGATGCTGCCGACTCGTGCCGACAATTTGGCCCAGATCACCCGCTCGCCCGTGGCCATCAAAGGCCAGGCTTGCTTGGCCCACAAGGCCGGTCCCACCGCATTGATCAACATGAGGTGCTGCAAAGCAGTCGCATCCAAATCGTCCAGCCGCTTCTCGGGTTTCACGCCGGCGTCTGATAACACGCCCGTGGCGTCCACCATCAAATGAACAGGGCCACCTTCTTGTAGAGCTTGGGCGGCGCGCATCAAAGTGTCGGGGTGTTGGAAATCCAAATGCTGCGGGCTGGTATCGGGCCACGCTCGCCCCAAGGACACGACCTCCGCACATCGTGGGTCGGCCTGCAAGGCTTGGACAAAGGCCTGCCCAATCGCGCCTGAGGCGCCCAGGACCACCGCCCGGTAACCCTCTCTCAATGACGACATGGAAGGTGATGACATGGCGCGCATCCGTGAGTTGTTTCAACTCATGATGACCGAGCAACCAATTCCATGATCCGCACATTGATTTCCGTGCGCGTGACAAAGTAAGCATCAACCGGGTTTGCCATCCACACGTGGCCGACCAAACCAGCGGCCATATCGCATGGCCCAGCCGCCCACGGCGGCCAACCAAAGCAGTGCAGCGATGGGCAAGGTCCACCCGCCAGAACCAGGCCAGATGGCGCCCAGCACGCGCACCGCCACCGCCACTTGCAGCACGCCGTACAAGGTCCACGCCAGGTTGTCGGCGGTCAAAGTGCGACCACCGTGACCACAACTGACACGGGTGGCCATGGCCAGCAAAATGCTGCCCAGAAAGCCCATGCTCAGGGCATGCAAAGGCGCCAGGCCCAAGCCACCATGCCCGGCCCACTGCATGACCAACGAGGCAGCCTCCAGGCCCCAGGCCAAGCCCAGCCAGACAAAGCCCAGGTGCAACATGGCCAACAAACGAATCTTCAGGCTCTGAACCAAGCCCCAACGTATGGCCAGCGCCAAGACGCCCAAGCTACCCAGTGCTGTCACGCCGATCCGCGCAGCCACCAGCCAGCCCCCCGTTGCAAAGCCCATCGTATCGAGCACCACCCAGGCACCTTGCCAGATCGACACGACCAACAAAGTCCACAACAACCAATAGGGACGCCAGCTATCGAGCACCGGCAAGGCCGATGCGGTGAAGAACGGGATCATGCGATGGGCCACAGTCACATAGACGGGCACGACAAACCACCATAAGCCCAGATAGGCCAGGGGACGCAAGACCCCGGGTCGTCCCGCCATGATGCAGCTCGCGGCAGCCAACAACAACAGCACACCGACAGCGCAAGCCAACGCGATCACCTTGGCATGCAAACGATCAGCCACCCGACTGCTTTGAACGATGCGGCCAAAGCGCCAGGTCAAAGCGCCCCAGGCCAAGGCCACTGCACCCAAGCCCACAGACATGAGGCTTGCGTGCAGGTAGCTGCCAGCCACCGTGATGAACCACCCCACTACACAGGCCACCACGGGCTTGACCACCGCCTGTGCGGGCACATCAGGCTGTTGCAGCCACTTGGGGCCCGCCGTGAACAGAAAGCCAACAAAGAACAGCGGCAAAAAGCCCAAGGCCATCACGATGGCGTGGACCCAGGTGACAGGCACGGCGTGCATCAGCGGCGCAGAGCCCCACTGGCGCCAACACATTTCGAGCGCCCACCACAGCGCAGACCAGCCCATGACCACCGAGGCTGCAAAAAAACCCACGCGATGTGGCGCACGCAGCAAATGGCGCCAACGCCAAATCGGTGGCTCAGTGGTGCGAGCGGGAACCGCCACGGCAGGTCGGATGACGGGCGAGGCAGTGCGGATGGGAATGGTGGTCGGCTTCATGCAGCCGATTGTGGAAACCTGCCCTCGTCATGGTTTTGATGCAGGGCAAGTCTGACCAGAAGGACTAGTCATCCCGACAGTCCTTCTGAGCCAGCAGACCGATCAGCGGCCGTAGAAGGCCGTGATCACAGCACGGTCCAATGCGTTGGCATTGATCATGAAGCCAGCCAAGGAAGCGGTGGCATTGGCAGGCAGATCCAACTTTTCGACCTTCAAAGCGTACACAGTGAAGTAGTACATGTGAGGGTCACTGCCTTGTGGAGGGCATGGACCACCCCAACCCGTGGTGCCGAAGTCTGTACCGATCTGTTTGGCGCCGGCAGGCAATCCTTTGCCATCCACCGTTCCCACACCGCGAGGCAAGCCTGTGGTGTTGGCCGGCAGGTTCAACACCACCCAATGCCAGAAACCAGCACCACCAGTGGGGGCGTCAGGGTCATGCACCATCACTGCAAAGCTCTTGGTGCCCGCTGGCGCGTTTTTCCAAGACAGGGCAGGAGAAATGTTTTGCCCAGTACAGCCAAAGCCGTTGTAAACGTGGGCGGCCGCAATCGGCTCGTTGTTCTTGATGTCAGGGCTGCTCAACTCCAGACCTTCGGCCAAGACCATTTGGGTCGACAACATGGCAGCCAAACCGAATGCGGTGTGCTTGAGAGTGCGCAGAATCGTCAAGTTGTTTCTCCTAAAAATTTGCAAAGGGTGAAAATTGCACCAACTTGGGAAGGCAGTGTACCGGCCCAAGCACGTCAGCCCACAGGAAGAACTTCACGAAAAACGCCGCTCACCACTTGCCGGCGAAGGGACTGTCTAAAAGACGTCAGTGTTGACGGGTTAAACGCCCACCATCTTGATCCAAATCACCTAAATAAAAAAGCCCGCTGCGAAACAGCGGGCCTTGCTCGATTGGAGGTCGTTTGTCTCAGTTCGAGCGATTGATGGAGTCAAAAGCCAGCTGCAACAAGGCATCTTTGAATTCAGATGCCGGCAAAGCCTGCAGCCACTGCTTGGCTTGCTCGGCCTGAGCCTGGGCGGCTTCGCGGGTCGCTTGCAATGCGCCAGTGGCTTTGACCACCTCCACGATTTGGGGCATGCGCTCCACTTCACCGTGAATGATGGCCTCGCGAATCAGGTCGCGCTGCTCCGGGGTACCACGCTGCATGGCCACCAGCAATGGCAGGGTGGGCTTGCCTTCGCGCAGATCGTCGCCGATGTTCTTGCCCAACTCGGCGGTGCTGCCTTCGTAGTCCAGCAAATCATCAATCAACTGGAAGGCCGTGCCCAGTGCACGACCGTAGGCGGCGCACGCATCTTCCAAGTCCTTGGGCGCATCCATGATGACCGCCCCCAAGCGTGCACTGGCCTCAAACAGCTTGGCTGTTTTGTACTCAATCACCTTGAGGTAGTCGTCCACCGAGATGTCGGGGTCATGCATGTTCATCAACTGCAGAACCTCGCCCTCAGCGATCACATTGGTGGCATCGGCCAGCACTTCCATCACGCGCAGACGATTGGTCGACACCATCATCTGGAAAGCGCGAGAGTAGAGGAAATCGCCCACCAACACGCTGGCCGCGTTGCCAAACATGGCGTTGGCCGTTTTGCGACCACGACGCAGATCGGACTCATCGACCACATCGTCATGCAGCAGGGTCGCAGTGTGGATGAACTCGACCACGGCAGCCAATTCATGCCGTTGTTCGCTGGTGCAGCCCAGCGCACGCGAAATCAACAACAGCAACATCGGGCGTACCCGTTTGCCACCGGCGTTGACGATGTAATGCGAAATCTGGTTGACCAACACCACCTCAGACGAGAGGCGACGGTGAATGACCTGATCCACCTCGGCCATGTCCGAGGCAACGAGGGTGCGATAGCTGGCAACAGAGGTAGATGAAGAAGACACGCTGTAGATCAAGGTCGTTGGGCTTTTCAGCCTGGGATTATAGGAAGGTCGCATCCAACTGCCGTTTCGGCGCGAAAATATGCCGGCGTCGGCATGGGTCGACGCAGACTGGCGTTGAGCCCCTCCTTTCGGCATTGCACCATGACCTCTGCAAGCACTCAACTGGACTTTTCCCCCAATGTCACGCTGGCCATCATTGGCGCAGGCCCTGCCGGCTTGAGCTTAGCCCTGCAAGCCGCACGCGCCCTGCCCGATGCGCGGATCACGGTGTTGGATGCTCGTCCTGCGGACAAAGACGTGTCTGGCGACCCACGTACGCTGGCGCTGTCGCTGGGCACCGTGCAAGAGTTGCAACGCATGGGGCTGTGGGATGCCATCGCCGCCCAGGGGCAGACAGCGCCCATCATGGAAGTGCATGTGTCCCAACAGCAACCCACGGTGCTGTGGCCAGGCCCCAACCAACCGGAGGTGCGCATTCACGCCAAAGAGCAGGGTGTGCCGCAGTTGGGCGCGGTGGTGAGCTATGGCGCCTTGGTCGCCCCCATGCAGCGTGCCTGGCAAGACTTGGTCAACAGCCAACCCGATCGCCTGCACATGCGCTTCGGCACCCCCGTCAAAGGCATCAAGCCGCTCGGCCAAGGTGTAGAAATTGATGCCGACATCGCCGAGGCATTTGACTTGGCCGTGGTGGCCGAGGGCGGTGTCTTTGCCGACCAACCCAAACTCACTTGGCCAGAAGGCGTGAGCCGCGACTACGAGCAAAGTGCTTGGGTCGGCACCGTGCAACTGGCACCCAACAGCCCGGCAGGCGTCGCCTATGAGCGCTTCACACCGTCTGGCCCTGCCGCGCTACTGCCTTTGCCAGCAGGCCCACAAGGCCCGCGAGCAGCGCTGGTGTGGTGCGTGCAACAAGGCGATGACCCCGTGCAAGCACTCAACGACGCGCAACGCCTGACCGTGCTCAACACCATCTTCCACCCCTCAGTGGGCCCCATCGTGGGCCTCTCACCCCTGAAGTGCTTCCCTTTGGGTTTGAATGCGCACCGCCGCTTGGTGAGCCAGGGAGCGATTGTTCGCATTGGCAACGCAGCACAGACACTGCACCCGGTCGCAGGACAAGGCTTGAACTTGGGCATGCGTGATGTGCATGAATTGCTCAGTGCGCTGCGAGACATGCGTCCCGCCACCTGCACCGACGCACAGCAAAAAGGAGCCTGGATTCAGAAAGCGCTGGCCCGGTTCGAGCGTCGCCGCCAGCCAGATCGCGTGGCGCTGTTGGCCACCACTGACTTCTTGGCGCGGAGTTTCACCTTCCCGGCCCCGATTCTGGCCACCTTGCGCGGCCTGGGCTTGGGCGCCGTGGGTCAAATCAGCCCACTGAAACGGCTGATTGCACGGTCCATGATGTTTGGTTGGCGCTAATCCAACCGATTACGTTCTCACCACTGTTGCGTCACCACCGCGGCTGACGACAGGGTCGAGACTTCCTCATCCGCTTGGGCGTGCAGCATGTAAACCGCGCAGGCGACGATGGCTGCAAACAAGGTGTTTTGCAAAAGGCGTTTCTTGCGCATGCGGCCCTCCATCCAAGTGTGATTGGGATGGAACCATGCTAAGAAAAGTCGCACTGGCCTGATCGGCACAAATGACGCAGGATCAGGGCTCAAATCCTGATGCCTTGCGCGCACCAAGTTTCAAGACTCGGGTGGTTTGCGTGCTTCCAGCGCGGCATCACAGCCCACCCCAGCCGCGATCATGCGATGCACCCACCGCCACCACCACCGACGCCAGAGGGGCGCGGGTCGCCCCTGCAAACTGGGCCGCGCCTGCGCATAGGCCTGAGATAAGACGCCGCAGTGATAACGCCGCGCCTCGTCAGACCAGGTCAAGGCCCGGCAGGCGCCACTGAAACGGCCGGAATACACCACACCGATCGGGCACGGCTCCAGCAAACAGCACACCCCACAACCATTGCACGGGGCACCCCAGTCTGGTTTTTCTGGTGATTGCGGATGAATATGAATGACGTGCTGCTGCATGAGGGCTCAGTGTTTGCGACAATCTTGCCTCATGAACACCTCGATTGCATCCCCTGACGCCGCCAACCAGCCGGTTGACCAGTACATGACCGCCGTCGGCCAAGCCGCGCGTGTCGCCGCCACCACGATGGCCGCGGCCAGCACGGCTGCCAAGAATCAGGCCTTGTTGATCCTGGCCCGACTCATCCGCGCCAATGCCGCCAGCCTGCAAGCCAGCAACAGCGGTGACATCACCAAGGCCGAAGCCAACGGTTTGGCCGCCCCCATGGTGGACCGCCTGCGCCTGACAGAAAAAGTCATCGAGACCATGGCCGAGAGCTGCGAACAAGTCGCCGCCCTGCCCGACCCCGTGGGCGAGATCACCAACGTGCGCCGTCGCCCCACAGGCATCAGCGTGGGTCAGATGCGTGTGCCCATTGGCGTGTTCGGCATGATTTATGAAAGTCGCCCCAACGTCACCATAGAGGCCGCCTCCTTGGCCATCAAGAGTGGCAACGCCTGCGTGCTGCGTGGCGGCTCCGAAGCCATCCACTCCAACCTGGCCTTGTGGAAACTGGTGCAAGCCGCCTTGACCGAGGCCGGGCTGCCTGCCAACGCTGTGCAGTTGGTGCAAACCACCGATCGCGCTGCCGTGGGCCAATTGATTGCCATGCCCCAGTTTGTGGACGTGATCATTCCGCGCGGCGGCAAAGGCCTGATCGAGCGCATCAGTGCCGAAGCCCGCGTGCCCGTGATCAAACACCTGGACGGCAACTGCCACACCTATGTCGACAGCGAAGTCGACCTGGACCTGGCCGTGAAGGTGACCGACAACGCCAAGACGCAAAAGTACAGCCCTTGCAACGCCACCGAATCCTTGCTGGTGCATGCCAAGCAAGCGGCAGCCTTCCTGCCTCGCATTGGCAAGGTCTTTGCCGACAAGGGCGTGGAGATGCGAGCCGATGCACGCGCCAAGGCCATCCTGGCTGACGTCGCTGGGGCCAAAGTGGTGGATGCCACCGAGCAAGATTGGTTTGAGGAATACCTGGCGCCCGTGATTGCCGTGAAGGTGGTTGACTCCCTGGACGAGGCCATTGCCCACATCAACCAATACGGCTCACATCACACCGACTCGATCCTCACCACCAACCACCCCAACGGCATGCGCTTCATCCGTGAGGTGGATTCGTCCAGCGTCATGATCAATGCCTCCACGCGCTTTGCAGATGGCTTTGAATATGGCTTGGGCGCCGAAATCGGCATCAGCACCGACAAGTTCCACGCACGTGGCCCTGTGGGCCTGGAAGGTCTGACCTCCATGAAGTACGTGGTCTTGGGCCAAGGCGAAATCCGCAACTGATTCGGCCCGATCGCTCACCGTGCTGGACCTGAACGCCGTCAACATCGGCCTGATGTTGGCGGCCTCCACCTTGGCCGGATTGGTCGACGCCATCGTGGGTGGCGGGGGCTTGATCATGGTGCCCTCGCTGTTCGGTTTGTTTCCACAAGCCGTGCCGGCCACGCTGTTGGGCACGAACAAGGCCGCCTCCATCTGGGGCACCGGTTGGGCCGCCTGGCAATATGCCAAACGCGTGCAGTTGCCATCGCGTCGATTGTGGGGGGCCATGGCGGCGGCCATGACGGGCGGCTTGATCGGCGCCTGGCTGGCCACACAGATTCCATCCCAGCAGTTCCGGGTGGCGCTGCCATTGGTGCTGGCTGCTGTGTGGATCTACACCTTGTGGCGCAAAGACATGGGCCACGAACACGCGCCTCACTGGTCTGCAAGACAAGAGACCGCGCTCGCCACCTTGCTGGGCGGCACGGTTGGCTTTTATGACGGCGTGTTCGGCCCGGGTACCGGCAGCTTCTTTGTATTTGCGCTGGTGCGGGGCTTGGGCTGGGATTTTCTGCACGCCAGCGCGGCGGCCAAGCGCCTGAACTTCGCCACCAACCTGGCCTCACTGGCTTGGTTCATCCCGCATGGACACGTCGCATGGACTCTGTCCTTGCCCATGGCGGTGGCCAATGTGGCCGGCAGCACCCTGGGCACACATCTGGCCCTCAAACATGGCTCACGCTTTGTGCGGGTGGTGTTCCTGATCGTGGTGGGCGCCCTGATTCTGAAAACCAGTTGGGATGCCTGGCGCTTGTTGCAGAGCTAAAACCAGGTTAATCAACGCCCGCCTCTCGGACATCAAGGCGCCACAGCGGCCGGTTTGGCATCAGAAGCCAGCACCGATTCCGGCACCCATCCAATGCTGTGCGCGTGCAAACTCTGGATGAACAACTTGCCATCCAACTCCGTCACAGACGTGGTCTCCGGATAGGCGCCAGACGGATCTTGCAAATCGGCCACGAGTTGCCCTGCGTCGTTGTAGGCCATGACATGGCCATAAGCCTTGGGCACCGGCCACAACGCACGAGGCAAGCGCAGCACCACGCCGCGCAAGAAGGGGCGAGAGGCCAACTCATCCACCAGGGCACTACGCGGTTTGGTCAAGCCCACCCACAAGCGCCCCGAGGGGCTGCGCATCAGGTTATCGGGGTAGCCGGGCAAATTGGCCACCATCACTTGGGCCGCACCTTGCTTCAAAGCCTGATCCAAGGTCGGCGCGCCAATGGTCCCTTGCGAAGAAAATGCGACCGACAACTTCGGCAGATTCACGCGCAGGATGCGGAAGGTGCCGGTTTCAGACAAATACAGCGTCTTGCCATCGGGGTGGAAGGCCAAGCCGTTAGGGAAGCACAGACCGCTCAAGGCCACGCGCGTGCGCAGGGTGTTGGGGTCGATGGCGATGAGCCGTCCGGTACAACTGTGCTCTAGGATGTCGAGCACGCTGGCTTCGAAAGTGCTATCGAGTTCTTGGGCACTGAAACGGCGGCTTGCATCTGTCAACCAGATCGTGCCATCCGGGGCCACTTTCACGGCGTCGGCATATCGAATGGGATCGTTGGGCACGGGCTCATCGACCTTGGCCGCGATGATGCTGGCTTTGGTCTCCCCCTTCGGAGAAAACGTCACCCGGATCAAGCCCTTGTAGGCATCAGCGATCAGCATCCGACCTTGGCGATCGAAATCAATACCGAGGGGGCGCCCGTTGGTCGACAGGACCTTGGTCTGGTTGCTGCCATCGGCGTTCAAGCGAATGACGTCACCATTACTCAGGCCGGTGTAGAGCACGCCCTGGTAGGCTGTGATGTGTTCCGGACCCGCCTGGCCAGGCTGCAACTGAATCTGCTGAACGCCTGCCAAACGCGTATTGGGCGCGTGAACGCCCACATAACCCGCATCACGCGGTGGCTTCCAAGCTTGTGGATCGACCCCCGTGGGCCAAAAAGCCAAATAAGCCCCCAGGGCGATGAACGGCGTGAACCAGGAGGCCAACCAGTGAATACGGCCTTTTTGCTTGAGCAGGCTCTTGTTGAGAATGTACGTCATGGATGCAAGGCGTTGGAGCAACGCGGCGAAGTTTGGACGAAAGCGCGACAAGGCCGCAAGCGGACTTGCCCCATATGCAAAACACTATCAATCCATTCGATTCTATTGAATGGATTTATGGGTGGTGATTCTCCACAATTCAGTTCATTGCAACCGATCACCTGGAGAACAAGATGGCAAAAACAGCAACCTTCGGCGTCATGCACTTGGTGACCTCGTTCTCGGTGACCTATGGCTTGACGGGCAGCATCACCATCGCTGGCGTGGTGACATTTGTAGAACCCACCGTCAACACCATCATGCACTACTTCTTCGACAAGTACTGGGACCACCCCCGCATGCAAGCTGTACGCCAAACCGTGGCCCAGGTGGTTCGCCCTGGCAACGCGCATCCCACGGCAACGCCAACCGTGGCAGACCCAGGCGGCTGATCACCCAGGGTGGATCGCCCAGACCAGAGGCAGGCATCCCAAAACAAACGGGCCCACAAAGGGCCCGCTTTCAATGGTGGCTCGGTGAGCCGTGCTCAGCAGATCACTTTTCGACGAAAGCGCGCTCGATCACGTAGTCGCCGGCTTCGCCCTGCGAGGGAGAGATCTTGAAGCCGCGTGCATCCAGGATCTTGCACAGATCGGCCAGCATCGCGGGGCTGCCGCACATCATGGCGCGATCGGTATGCGGGTTCAAAGGCTGCATGCCCAGATCGGCGGCCATCTTGCCGTTTTCGATCAGGTCGGTCAGACGACCTTGGTTGCGGAACTCTTCGCGAGTCACCAAGGGGTAGTACAGCAGCTTGTCACGGATCAGGTCGCCCAGCAGTTCATGGTCAGGCAGATCCTGTGTGATGTAGTCGTGGTAGGCCAACTCGCTGACCGTGCGCACGCCGTGCACCAAGACCACCTTCTCGAATTTCTCGTAGGTGTAGGGGTCTTGAATGATGCTCATGAACGGTGCCAAGCCCGTACCTGTACCGAACAAATACAGATTGGGGGCAGGCTTGAGGTCATCCACCACCAGGGTACCCACGGCCTTGCGGCTCACCAAAATCTTGTCGCCCACCTTCAAATGCTGCAGGCGCGAGGTCAAAGGACCGTTTTGAACCTTGATGCTCAAGAACTCGAGGTGTTCTTCGTAATTGGCCGAGGCAATCGAGTACGCACGCATCAGGGGCTTGCCATCGACCTCCAGACCAATCATGACGAAGTGGCCGCTGGCAAAGCGCAGCGAGGGATCGCGTGTGGTCTTGAAGCTGAACAGCGTATCGTTCCAGTGATGAACGTGGGTGACGGTCTCTTGATTGAAAGCGGCCATATCGGTTCCTGAAGAACCTGCACAATGCAGGAGAGAGCTCTCGAAAACCCTCTATTGTCGCTGAGGATCGGGCTCATCGCCACCCCATGTTCCAATGCGATAGCTGCGAACGGTCATTTTTTGAACTAAGTTATGCTGCGCCGCCATGAATCGAGCTGAAAACACCACATTGACCACCGATCCCCGTGCTGCCCTTGTGGTTTTTTCAGGGGGACAGGACTCCACAGCCTGCCTGGCGTGGGCCTTGCAACGTTTTTCGCGTGTTGAAACCATTGGCTTTGATTACGGCCAACGCCACAAAGTCGAGCTGGATTGCCGCGAACCCATTCGGCAAGCATTGGTACAGACCTTCCCACAATGGGCGCCCAAGCTGGGCCCAGATCACCGCCTGGACTTGGCGCTGCTGGGGCAAATCTCCGATACCGCGTTGACTGAAGCGCGTGCCATCGAGATGCAAAGCAATGGACTGCCCAACACCTTCGTGCCCGGGCGCAACCTGCTGTTCCTGACCTTTGCTGCTTCACTGGCCTACCGACGTGGGCTGAGCGTGCTGGTCGGCGGCATGTGCGAAACCGACTACTCCGGCTACCCGGACTGCCGCGACAACACCCTCAAAGCCTTGCAAGTGGCGATGAGCTTGGGGCTCGACACGCCCATGACCGTGGAAACACCCCTGATGTGGTTGACCAAGGCACAGACCTGGGCACTGACACAGCACATCGGTGGTGATGCGCTCAATGACCTGATTGTTGAGCACACACACACCTGTTACTTGGGCGACCGCACACACCGACACGAATGGGGTTATGGTTGTGGCACCTGCCCTGCCTGCGAATTGCGTCGCGAAGGTTACCAACAATGGAAAGCGGAGACCTCATGCCAGTAAGTCAGATCATCGCTTGGTCGATCGTTGCCCTGATCGTGTTTTGGGCCGTAGGCGCCTACAACCGCCTCGTCCGCCTGCGCAATGAAATCACCAATTCTTTTGCGCAAATCGACGTGCAACTGAAACGGCGCCATGACCTGATCCCTAATCTGGTCGAGGTCGCCCGCAAATATCTGGAACACGAACGCGAGACTCTGGAGCGCGTCACCGCTGCACGCGCACAGGTCATGGCGGCCACCGATCTGGTCAAGTCCCGCCCCAACCAAGCCGGCCCCATCCAAAGCCTGGGCATGGCCGAGGGCGTGCTGGCCAACGCCATGGCGCAGTTCAGAGCGGTGGTAGAGGCCTACCCCGAGTTGAAAGCTGACGAATCGCTGCGCGACCTCAACGAAGAACTGACACACACAGAAAACAAAGTCGCCTTCTCTCGGCAGCTGTTCAACGACGTCACCTTGGACTACAACAACGCGGCGCATCAATTCCCGACCAACCTGATCGCGGGCTTGTTCGGCTTCAAGACCGCGGCCATGCTGCAGTCCACCCAGACCGAGGCAGAACGCGCCCCCATCAAGGTGAAACTCTGATCTCACGACCAGGGTGTCTCGTCCATGAAGTTTCGGCAGCATCAAGAACAAGCGCAGCAACAGACGCTGCGCTTGTTCATTTGGTTTGGCGTGTTGTTGATGGTGCTCACGGTGGCCATCAACCTGTTTCTCGCACTCGCCTACAAATTCGTGATGCCCTTCGGCGTGGGTTACCCCAACTTGTTTTTCGAGACCAACACGGCCGTCATTGTGCTGTTCGTGATCGGCGGGGCCTGGGTGGAGACCCAACGCCTCAAAGAAGGCGGAGGCCCCCGCATCGCTCACTGGATGGGCGGCCGCGAAGTCATCGATCCCGACGATGCGCTGGAGCGCAGACTCGTCAACGTCGTCGACGAACTGGCCATTGCCAGCGGGCAACCGGTTCCGCGCGTCTACGTCCTCCCCAAAGAAGACGCCATCAATGCCTTTGTGGCCGGTTGGGATGCCAACGACACCGTCATGTGCGTCACACAAGGGGCACTCGATCGACTGAACCGTGCCGAACTACAAGGCTTGATCGCCCATGAATACGGGCACATCAAGGAGAAGGACTTGGCCTTGTGCATGCGACTCATTGCCTTGGTGTGGGGCTTGTCGCTGGTGCATGGCTACGGGCAGCAACTCATGGCTCGCGATGAGCGCGGACAAATCCGCCCACCCATGTGGTTGATGGGGCTGGTGTTCTCCGTCATCGGATGGCTGGGTTGGGTGGCCGGACGCTTGCTGCAGGCGGCCGTGTCACGCCAGCGTGAGTACCTCGCCGATGCCAGCGCCATTCAGTTCACCCGATCCCGAGACGGGCTGGGCAATGTGCTCCGAAAGGTGTGGCATGACCAAGAAGTGCTGGCCGGAAGGATGCGCAGCGCCCGCAGCGAGATGATCGCCGCCTTGTTGATGCACGATGGCGCCCACAGCACGTGGTTGGCCACACACCCGCGCCTGCAAGACCGCATCCATCGTATTTGTGGAGCCGTGCTCCCACCTCTGCCTGCGCCACTGATCCGAGTAGAAGTGACTGAGCCGCGGCGAGCACCGCCCGCCGCGGCCATCTTGGCGGCCACCCAAGAACTCAAGGGCAATCACCATGGCCCCGCGAGGAGCATGCCCGCTCAGGCCAGCCAGACCACACAGGCGACTCCTACTCGGGCCACGCCATTTCACCAAAGCACAGAAGTGGCGGCGCACCAAGAAAGGTTGCAACGCGATCGCGATGCAGCAGCCAGACTCAAACGCTTATACGGGCCCACCGAGCAACGATTGGCCATCCTGGCCTTGATGCTCAACCCCGACAATCAAAAAGAATTGAGCCTATGGGGACAACTGGCTGACGCCCTCCCCCATGGCCCACAGATTTTGTGTGACGTGCTGGACCTCCAACCCCAACGACGGGCGCCGGAGTTTGAACGGCTTTGCACGGAGGTGGCGAACCGCCCGCTTGAAGAAAAGCGCTTGCTGGTGGAGACCGCGAGAGATCTACTCCGGGTGGATGGGCGCGTCAGCCCAAAGGACAGACTTTGGTGGATGGCCTTGCGACACCGCATGGGCGTTCAAGCCATTCTCAAAAAGGCTTACGCACGCACGGCCACGGGTGCTGGCCATGATCTGAGTGCACTGCAAACCCATGAAATGGCCGACGTCGCATCGCTGACGGCCTATTTGGCCAGATTGGTTCCAGTCAGTGAGCAAGCCAGCGGCCCGATGCCAGCCGCCAAGCAATGGTACGCCGCCGTCATGTCACGATGCAACGCCCCTGAAGGCCTGCGCTCCTGGACACAAGGGCCCGATGCAGACGCCTTGGCCCATGCCATCCATGGCATCCAAGAAATGTCGTGGATGTTGCGTCCGATTCTGATGCGGGCCTGGGTCGAAGAAGCCCTCAACCACAGCAAACACGGCATCTTGTCCCAAGACACCGCCGACGCACTAAGAATAACGGCAGGGTTGATCGAATCACCCCTGCCGCCGGTATTGGAATCGCACTACCAAATCTAGTTCGCTAGTAGTGAACCTGAAGTTCAGTCGTCCTTACGATCCAACTTGGTCAAACCCAAAAGACCGTTACGCAATTCATTGGGCGCATGTGGGCCAATGTACATGCGCATGTATATGTCGTAAGCCAGTTCCTCCTTGATCACCAGAGGCACACCGTCACTGATCACGACCGGCTTGTTGTTGATGGAGGCGGTCCAACCGGTGCCTGGCACCCAGTCCAAGTTAACGACGTCGCCTTTCTGAACGCTCTTCACGTTGCCGTAGGCCTGGCCAATTTGACCGACCACCGTGATGAGCTTTTTGAACTCTTCATCGGTTGCAGACTGCTTGAAGTCGGCCACGAAAATGCGAGAAATCGTGCCAGAAGTGAACTCACGCAAGATGTTCAACTGAATACGGCGTGGCCCATCGAGTTTGAAGATGGCATCAGGGTTGGTCATCTTGGTAGGCGTGTACAAGGCCGTCACGTCTGCCTTGAAGTAGCCACGCTTACGAATACCCGCACCATTGAGAATCAACTTTTTACCGCCCACCATGGCAGTCTCAGCCACGGTCACGCCCTCAATCTCAACGGCAGCATGTGCTGGGTTGATCCAAGCCCCCATGGTGGTTGCTGCGGCAGCCCCCAGCAGCAACTTGCGACGCAGACCATCGACTTCCGAACGTGTATCGCGAGAATCAGTCATGTCAAAAACGCTCCAATGCACCGAATTTGAATAGACGAAGGCGGAAGGATCATGCCGCCTTCGTCAACTGTGCGAAGTGTGGATGAGAGATTACAAAGGCTTGGACAGTGTCAGCCAGAAAGCATCGCCTTCTGTGCGGTTTTTGGCCTTGAATTCCTTCAGGTACTTACCTTCCAACAGGAACTCGCCGCCGTTCTTCAGCCATGCCACTGCGGGGCCAACGGCGTTAACGCTGGTCTTATTGCCGGTGGCGACAGAGGCAACCGTAAATGGATTATTGCTGCACTGAGCCAGCGCCTGCCCGTAGCCTGCCTTGCAACTATCGCGATTGATCTGGCGCACCAGATAACCATGCAAGCCGACACGAACATCCTCAGAAACGAACTTCATGGCCTGCCAGTCGACGTTCACCATGTTGCCGGAGTAATAGCCATTGTCTTTATTCCGGGTGTTGAAGGACAACACGCCACGGACACCAATATCCCAACCATCACCAATGAAGGCGTACTGAGCCGACGGACGGAAGGTGTAGAAGTTACCGTAACCCATATTCAGGCGACGGGTTGCTTCGTAATCACCAGTCGGAACAACAACAGTCGGCACCAAATTAGCTGACTGGTTGTCACCGATTTCCCAATGGAACAGTGGACCGAACTCCAAATCACCCATGCCAGTCACTTGACCATTATTTCCGGAGACCAGACCGTTAACTGTTGCTGCTGCGCTGGTATATGCAGGCGCTGTTGGCGCTGCGCTGAACTCTCCGTTGCGCTTACCAATTGGCTGCATCACGGTGAAGCCGACATTAGCACCGAGTACACGGTCAGTGCTGATATAGGTCAGACGGTTCAGTGTTGCGACTGTATAAACGTCGGAATTTATGGTTGCCACTCCAGCGGGGATCAGGCCACCACCCAAGGTTGGGTTGAGCGGAGCCTGTCCGTTGTTACCCTTCACCTTATCAGCCTTGTAATAGACCGCAGCAGTTTGCCAATACCAGCCAGGCACAACAGGCGAAGTCATGTCGCTACCGCCGACACCAGCGGAGTAACGTTGCAATCCATTCTCGGCTGCTGAGGCAGCTGCACAAGCGGCAATAGACAGGGCAAAAACCGAAGTCTTCACAGCAGCTTGACGAATAGAAAAGGACTTGCTCTTACGTTGCATCATGACTCCTAAATAAGTCGAAACAGGGATACTCGGACACAGGGCATTAATCAGCCTGCGTTGGAGGGAAATTGTGTCGCAAATGTGTCTAAAGGTGTCGCCGAGTGACCACGCCGTGTCGGTCATAGTACCGCTTCCGACCGGGAATTAAACAAGGTACCGGCGTCTTCCATATTAGGGTTTACTCGCCCTCACCGAATTTGTCGTTGATCAGGGCAGTAATGGCTTGCGAGGCCTCTTCTTCACGATTGCCATCACATTCGAGTTCCACTTGGCTACCCAGCCCCGCTGCCAACATCATGACGCCCATGATGCTTTTGGCATTCACTCGACGGTCGTTGCGAGACAGAAAGATCTCACAAGGAAAACTGCTGGCCAGCTTGGTGAGCTTGGCAGATGCGCGAGCGTGAAGGCCCAGCTTATTGCTGATGGTGACGGTGGTCTTGATCATGTGTCGGCTGAATCACCTGGGTTTGCGGTTTGCTGGTCGCGATTTGCATGACACCTTGAGAACCACCGGCCACCGCGCGAGTAATGAGGGTGTCGAGGGGTTCGCTGGCGTAATTCAATGCACGCCAGAGCATGGGTACGTTGGCACCTGTGATCACTTTCACGTGCACGCCGTCAGCCAAACGCTGAACGGTATTGCACGGTGTGGCGCCGAAAACATCGGCCAGGATCAGCGCTTCGCCGCGCTCATCGGCGGCAATCACTTGGGCCAGGATCAATCGGGCTTGGGCCTCGACCTCGTCCGAGGGCAGATTGGGCTGCACATCCAAGGCCTGCAGTGTCTGGGCTGCTTCGGGAAAACAATGCTGCGCTGCCAGCTTCAAAGCAGAAGCCAGTGGAGCGTGAGCAATGATGAACAAGCCAGGCATAACGTGCGGATTATCGGTCGCTCAATTCTGGAAGTAAAAGCCATTCTTGAAGGTCGACACAACATCTTCACTTTTTGTTGGTAATTCGCCCTCGAGGGACCAGACCGACACTTGGAATAATGTCAGCCCGTGGGAAAAATGCCACGCCCATCCCGGCGGCAGGGCTTTTGCACTCCCCTCGACACCCTGCTTGGGCTGCAACTCAAAGGCCATGGCTTGCGGCAATGGTGTAGATCCTTTGACAAAGGGCGCCAACGTCGACACTACTCGGTAGCCCGACCGTCCTCGCAAGGCATCGGACCATCCGTTCAGCACAACTGACACCTCAGTCACATCTCGAACCTTGACCGCCGAGACGCCCCAAAGATAGCCCCCCGCACGACAAGACCACAGGCTCACATTGACCGGCGCCACCCCAGGCCAAGACATCCGTTGGGAAAACTGATCTGGCTTACAGGGAAACATCGCCCGCAAGCCCTCCGAATCGGCCAGAGACACGTCACGCCAATTCAGGGCGGGCGCGCACGCCACGGTGAGCAAGCCCAGGCATCCCCCGATCACGGTGAGGCCCGTGGTTGCCCTAATCCTGCCTGGACGCCAAACGCGCATCATTCCCCTCATCGTTGATTGCGACATATTTCACGCCTGCTTGGCGTGCTTGCCGGCCATGCCCTCACAAGCCCCCACACATCCTTCGGCCCACGACATGCCGTCGTTGACGCTGAATTTGCGACAGGCTCACACCATGTCGCAGGGTGGCGTACCCGTCAAGCATGAAGACCCTGCCGAGTTGCAGCGATGGCATGAGTTGGTCGCGCAAGTGGGCCGCGAGTTGGCTGGTCCGCTCACAACAGCGATGGAACGCCTCAACACGTGGTCAACCACCGGTCAGGTCGATCGGGCTGGTTTGCGCGCACTCAAAGAAGAAGTGGACCAAGCCAGGCAAGCCGGAATCTGGTGCCAACAAATTGCCAGATTGGCCAGTGGTCGAGTGCAGCCGAGCCAAGAACGCGTTCATCTCACCAATACTGTTCAAAGTGTGCTGGCCTATCGAAACCGTGAACTGCAAGCCCGCGGCATCTCGATTTCTCAAACCTTGTTGCCAGCAGAGATCCTGGTCGACGCGTCGATGCTGTTCAGTCTGATCAACAGCATCATTGACTGGTGGCTGGGGCAAGCCATCGGTCAAGTGGAGCTACGGATTGACCGAACCGCATGGCCTGAGCGCGCGCGCTTGCAATGCAGCTTTCATCACACGCCGCCAGATCAACAGGATGCACAAGCCTTGCCTCCTGCTCTGAGCAACTTGAACTGGTTTGTATTGGAGCAGACGGCCAGAACCATGGGCCTGAGCTTAGAGCGCGACACCGACTCGCAGCGGGCACGGTTGAGTGTCGAATTCCCCAACACGGTTGCGATCGACCTCCCCACACTCATCGACGAGGCTTACGCCGATCACGATGCGGTGAACTCCAAGCCATTGGCTGGCAGTCACGTATTGGTGATCGCCAATCGTCGCGACCTGCGCATCCAGGTCAGAGAGGCGCTCAAGGCGATGGGTTTGGTGCTGGACTTTGTCAGCAACCTGAAAGAAGCCTCAGAGTTTTGCCGCGAAGGGTTTCCGCACGCCATCATTTTTGAGGCAGGACTCCACACAGCAGCCTTCGACAAGCTTGCGCAGGACATCCGCAAAGAAGTCCCCGAATTTGTGTTCATCGAACTGGTCGATGGCAGCGATCATTTCGACATTTCCAGTGTGAGTCGAACTGGCATGGCGCGTGTCGGTACAGAAGCGATCCCAGACGCCTTGCCCTCTGCGTTGGTCTACGAGCTGACTCGTGTGATGTGAGTCAGGCAGACTCAGCCAGCAATTGCTCCAAGAGGGTCCGCATGGCATTGAAATCGGGCTCACCGATGTACTGCTTGACCACCTGCCCCTTCTTGTTGATCACGAAGGTGGTGGGGGTCAGTTGAACCGGGCCGAGGGTGCGCGCCAACTCACCGTTGTGATCAATCGCCACCCGAAATGGCAGGGCGCGCGTTTTGACGAACTGACTGACATAGGCCGGGGGGTCGTACTCCATGGCGACCGCGAGCATGTCCAAACCCTTGGGCGCCAGGGCCTGGTAGGTGGCGGCCAAGTCTGGCATCTCTTTGACGCAAGTGGTGCAACTGGTGGCCCAGAAGTTCACGACCAATACCTTGCCTCGCAATTCACCCAGTCGGTGCTGGCTGCCATCCAATTGCGTGAAAGGCAGATCCGGGACAACGGGCTTGGCGGGCGAACAAGCCGTCAATACAAACGGGAACAAGGCCAGGAGGAGAAGCCGCCACCATACGCGATCGATCGAAAACACCATCTCAACGCTCTCCTAGGAGTTGTCCAACCAAAGACGGCTTGCTGGGCGAAGACGCTGCATCAGGCACCGCTGTGCGTGTGGCCAGCTTCTCTACCTGTGGGTCAGCCCATGAGCCTGTCACCATGAATTCTTGCGTGCCCGCTTCGGACACTTGTTTACGCAATAGTACCTGGGCCACGAAAGTCCCCAAGCCGACCACAGGGTTGATGGCCGCATATGCCAAAGAAGCGCCCACGGCATTCACATCCGGCACCACGAACACGTGCAAATTCTGCGTCTCTTTGACCAAATCGGCTTGCCCCTCCATCAGCACCACGGCCTGCACGCCTCGCATGCGCAAATTGCGAGTCTCTGCCACCCCCTGCCTGACGGCAATTTGGCCATCGATGGCATCAAAGGCAAAACCTTGCTGGAACACATCCCTGAAATCCAGGGTCAGACGTCGGGGCAGCGATTGCAAACTCAAGACCCCCAGGAGTTTGGCCATGCCAGGGTCCACCTTCAAAAACTGACCTTCATTGATGGCCACAGCCATGTCCCCTGACATGGTGGCAGCATCGGGCTCCATGGGCGAGCCTTGCCAGCTCACCTGACCTTTCACATGCCCCTTCCCGCCTTTGACGGTTTTGGGCAGCCCGAGGCGGGTGAGCATGTCACCCAAGCTGGTCAATTCGAGATCAAACTCAAAACTAGAACGCGGCTTGGCGCGTGGCGCCATCCCCAAACGCTGCAAGACGGCCGAGGGCTGTTGTGCCGACCATGCCCCCGTGGCTGACAACTGTGCTTCAGGAGAGCTCAACTTGAACTTGGTCAGCTTCCACTCAGGTGTACCGCCGGACGAGAGGGCCACGCGGTTGATGGCCTCAACCTCCAGCTTGCCCAAGGACAAACCGCGCCAGTCAAATTCGTCGATCACCACATCCAGGGCTGGCACCGGCGAGGGCCGACCATCCGATTGCAACAGTTGCTCTGTCGCTTGATCTTCCAGGGCTTGCGCATCGGCAGCAGGGATCGACAATCGCTTCAATCGCGCCAGCAATCGGCCACCCGCTCGTCCGGCAGCGCTGGCATGCGGCGATGATGGCGCCGTCCATTCGATCTGCCCTGCGATCTGCTTGGCATCCACCTGCGCGCGCCATATCCCCTGCTCAGGCTGAGCCACCGTCGCGACCACATCGTGCAGCGTCCGCTGTTGGTAACTCACCAAGGGACTCTTCACCGTGATCAGACTGGGCAAGCCCGCCGCCAGGCTACTAGACGCTGCCTCATCGCCGCTGCCCTGAAGAGATTGCCCCCAAGACTTCCAGGCATCCAGATCGAGTTGGGGAACCACCATCTGAATCGCCAAGCCTCGCCCAGGCAAGACCGGCATGCCTGCCGCCACACCCGGCCCCATTTGAGCCACGCTGACGATGCCGCGCATCAATTGGGCTTCTGCGCCTGTCACATCTCGACGAAGGTCTACCTTGACCCAGGGAGCACCATCGGCGACCTCGGGCATCTGAGGATTGGCGACGTCCACAATCAAGGCATCGGTATGGCCTGCGGCATCGTCTAACCGATACGCGACTCGAAGCGGCCATGCCACATCGGCAGACTTGTTCAATGGCGCTGGCAAGGTCGTGCTGATGCCCTTCAGGCTAGAGGTCACCTCCACCACCGGCTGCCCCACCGACGAAGACGAGCCGGCCACTTTGGGAATGGACACCGTCACTTTGAAAGGCGTGCTGCCTTGAGCCCGTCGCGCCAACTTGGCCACGATAGGCCACTCCACGGCCTGATTCAAACCCTCGGCCGTCATGATGCCGTGAGCTTCAAAGAGCGGGGCCCCGGTCGCGTCGCGCTTGCCTTCAACCTGAACGTCTTGCCCCCACAACTGGGTTTTGGCCTTCACCGTCAAGATCGATTCGGTGAATCCAATTTCACCGACCACATGGGTGAAAATGGGCAAAGCAGGGGCCAATCGAATACCAGCTTGATCGGCGTCCTTCAAGATGACTCTGCCTTTGAGCTTCGTGTCGTCAGCACGATCCAGAGGAATATCCAGAGACAACTGCAGACCCGCACGCCCCTGACCTTGGGCATACCCCAGCATGTTGCCGGTCCACGCTCCGACCGGCGAGGTCGCCAGGTACTTGAGCGCATCATCTAACGGCCCCTCGCCTTGGCCCTTGATCGTCAAATGTGGATCATCGGAGGCGAGATCGGAAATCTCGCCAGACACATCACGCAGTGCAAAGCCTCCCGAGCCCAATCCTCCCAAGCGCGCCTTGGCGTTGGTGATGCGCATGGATTGGCCCGCAAAAATCAACTCACCATCCAGGTTGGAAAAGGCGGGCCAATACGGCTCATTGGCAACAGGCGAGGCTGGTACGTAATCCAGCGTCACTTGCCGAACCGGCACATTCACGCGGAATCGCCCCCCGACGTCATTCGGGAAGGGAAACTGATTGAGATCTCCATCAACCTCAAAGCTCACGCGCTCAGCCGTGCCTTGCTTCAATGCATCACGCACGTAGTAGCGAGCACTGTCTGGGATGACCAAAGGCAAGTAGCGCCACACGCGATTGGCCTGCGCACGTTCCAGGCGACCCTTCATCTCCAAGGTACCAGGCCAACGCGGAATCGCAGAACCTGCTGAGCGAGCACCGGTTTGCCACGTGGCATCCAACACCCCTTGCGCGTCAACGTTGGCGAACTTGGCGCCCTTCACAAACACGTCGATGTCTGGGCCCTGCGCTTTGTCGCTGCCCGGCGAGATGCGCCATGCCAATTCGGAATCGAGGGTAGACAAGGGCAGACGAGGTTCCTCGAAAACGCCAGGTAGATCCAACCAGCCTTGATCGATCGACAGCCTTGCTCGCCCCCCACGCTCATCCGCCTGGAAGCGCACCTCGGCGCGCCCCACCCCCGGCAAACCCGATTCAGCATCACTGGCCCAGGTCAACTGCGCGAAGTGCCCCTTGGCCTTGTAACTGGTCGGCGCATCCAGCAGGCCTTCCCAACGCCACTCGAGGTCGTCTGCGACACCTTGCGGCGCCAAGCCATCTAAGGTTTGACGTACTTTGACGGGCAGCGGTAAGCGATCGGCCAGTTGCGCCAACAAAGCCAGATCCAAGCGCTCTGCCCGAAACACGCCACCCGTGGTCAATTTCAGAACAGAGGCCATTTCCGGCCAACCCTGCCAGGCCGCATGGCGCCATTCGAGGCTGGCGGAACTGGCCGGCCACCGCAGGCCTTCGGCCGTTTCAAAGCGGAGTCCCTCGTAATGGGCTGCCGACACGTCGGCCTCGTGACTCACACCCACTCGACCCGCCAAACTCTTGAATGCCAACAAGGGCAGCTGCGACGCCAAGCGGACGGAAACATCCCGTACATCCAAGGTCAAGCCCAAGGCCTGAGGCTGCCCTTGAAACACCGCCAACTCGCCCACCACTCGACCGCGTCCGCCATTCACTTCGACGGGCATCGTCACGTGCTGACGCAGTTGCTGCACATCCACCCAGGGCAATTGCACCTTCACATCACCCGACCACGTTGCCCACTGACTAGGCCGTGGCGCCGATCCGACCCAAGCTCGCCACCAAGGCAGCGCGGCCCCAGCAGCGACAGCATCACGCCCCATGAGCCAAAGCGGCTGGGTCATCGACACCTTCACGGTTGCACGTTGACCAAACTCCGCAGGCGGAGTGGCTTCGAGATCCAGTTCGTGCCAGCGTCGGCCCAAACCGACGTGATGCCGCAAACTCAGGTCAACGCCACGGAGGGCCAAGGTGGGGGCATTGCGCAGTTCATCGGTCCAACGCACAGCGCCGTTCTGAATTTGAATGCGCGTTTGGCTGAACAGCCAATCCAATCCTTTGTCACTGGCCTTCGCATCGCTTGCACCAGACGACACCTGCAGACCCGCCACATGCAATCGGCCGGATGCGTCTCGCCGCACATCCAACTCGGGAGCCACCAACACCAAGCGATCGAAACGCCACTCTTGTTGCCAGATCGACCAGGGCAGGAGTGATGAAGGAGACAAGCGCGCCGTCACTTGAGGCAAACGCAAGCCGACCGCACCACGGTCGTCCAGAAGTCGCACCTCAGACAAGGTCAATACCGGCCAGGCACCCTCGATTTCGCCAGAAACCCGTCCAATCTGCACAGGAACGCCAATTGCGCGTGTGGCTTGTTGAGACAACTCATCCCGCCAGTCGTCAATCCTTGGCAGAATTTCAAATAGCACAACGGCCCAGGCCGCTGCAGCCAGCGTCAGGCATGCGACCAGCGTCCACACCATCGGGCGCCAAATACGCATCCAAAGCTGTCGCAGCCAATGGGAAAACCCAGTTTTAATCAAGTCAACTCAACCGTGTGTACTGTGAATCGGTCGAAGTCCCTACCCCATCGCCTCGCGATTGCACTAGCATCGCGAACAGCACTGCGGGGATCGCACCACGATCACGCTAAACACAGACCGTTGACAGGCCCGTGAGTTCCATGATCGTTTTTCCTCCAGACGCGGTAAGCACATCAGCTCAGGCTGACCATTCTCGCTATGTGCAACGCATCCGGCGACGTTACGCCTCAGACATCGAGGCCGCCATTTTGCCGCCAGACCGCGTCCCACGGACTGCAGAAATCGCCGCCGCTATCGATTCGTTACAAGAAAAAGGCCGCGAACTGGGTTCCGCCCTGCGTGTGACCCGGCAATTGGTCATGGAACGACTGGCGGTGATGGATGTGCAATCGGGCGCGGCCATGCTCGACGTCACCGGCGCCATGACCGAATTGGCCGAAGTGACACTCGACCGCGCCCTGGCCGCTGCCGAGGCTGAAGCCGATGCCAAATTCGGTATCCCGCTCAATGAACACGGGCAACGTGTAGACCTGTGGGTCGTGGGCATGGGCAAGCTCGGCGGGCGCGAACTGAACGTCTCGTCCGACATCGACCTCATCTACGTCTACGAAGACGACGGCATGACCACCGGCGTCGACAACGGCCGCGGCGGCGTGTCTGGCCAAGTCACGGTGCACGAGTACTTTTCACACGTCGTGAAAAGGCTCTACACCCTCATCGGCGACACCACCGAAGACGGCTTTGTGTTCCGCGTGGACCTGGCCTTGCGGCCCAACGGCAACTCGGGCCCCTCGGTGGTGAACTTGTCGATGCTCGAGGAGTATTTCCTCGTTCAAGGCCGCGAGTGGGAACGGTTTGCCTGGCTCAAGAGCCGCATCGTCGCACCACGTCGCGCCATGCCGGGTGGCGAACACGCGCAACGCTCGCTGGCCCTGCGCGACATCGTCATGCCTTTCGTTTTCCGCCGATACCTTGATTACGGCGTGTTTGAAGGCCTGCGCCAACTGCACCGCAAGATTCGTGACGAAGCCAATCGTCGTGCCGCGGGTCGCCCCGAGCGCGCCAATGACGTCAAACTGTCTCGCGGGGGCATCCGCGAAATCGAGTTCACCGTGCAGTTGCTGCAAGTGGTGCGCGGCGGGCAATTCCCTGAGATTCGGACACGATCCACCCTCAAGGCCCTGCCCCGACTGGCCGCCAAGGGCCTGATTCAGCCAGAGATGGCCGAGCAACTCGCCCAGGCCTACACGGTGCTGCGCCGCATCGAGCACCGCATTCAATACCTCGACGACCAGCAAACACACCTGCTGCCGACCGAAGACCGCGACCTGGAGTGGATCGCGCACAGCTTAGGTTTGCAGGGCGACCCCAACCGGCCCGGTGACTGCCACAGCGCCACCTGCCAGTTGATGGAAGTGCTGTGCAGCATCCGGGAGTTGGTCGCCAACGAATTCGACTCGCTGCTTCACGACGGCGGCAGTTCGCCCAGCAAAGACGGGTGCAAAAACTGCGGCACCCCCGTGCCGGTCGACAGCGACGAGTTCCTGTCCAAGTTCAGCGATCCCATCGCCAGCAAGCTGCGTGAGTTCACCAGCCAGAACCGCGTTACCTTGCTCAGTGACCCAGCCAAGCTACGGCTGGCCAAGCTCATCGGCCGCGCCACGCAAATGGCGATGGCGCCCATCGACGAAGAGGGCAACTGCCTGGGCGCCGATGCCGTGCTGCACTTCATTGACTGGCTGAATCCCTTGTTGCGACGTGACAGCTACCTGTCGCTACTGGCTGAGCGAACCGAGGTGCTGCGCCGCCTGTTGCGATTGCTGGGCCTGGCTCGCTGGCCCATGCGCTACCTGCTGCAGCACCCCAATGTGATTGACGAGCTCGCCGATCCACGCTTGATGGAAGGCCGCTTTGACCCGCACAGCTACCGTCAAGACTTGGAAGACCGCCATCTGGCCTGGGAAAAAGCCGGACAAGCCAGCGAAGAAGAACTCATGGACGCGCTGCGCCGCGCACATCATGCCGAGATCTTCCGCACCCTGGTGCGCGACGTGGAAGGAAAACTCACGGTGGAGCAAGTTGCGGATGATTTGTCCGCGCTCGCTGATGTCACGCTCGAAATTGCGCTGCGCTGGGCCTGGGCCTACCTGCAACAACGCCCAGGCAAACAAGGCGCCTATGCGGTCGGTCGGGAACCCCACTTCGCCATCATTGCCTACGGCAAACTGGGCGGCAAAGAGCTGGGCTACGGCAGCGATCTGGATGTGGTCTTCGTTTACGACGACACCCAAGACCCACTGCCCGCTGATGCTGGCCCCGACACACCCACGGCCATCGACGCCTACATGGTGTTCGCGCGCAAACTGATCACTTGGCTGACCCTTCGAACGTCTGCGGGGGAACTGTTTGACATCGACACCGCCTTGCGCCCGAATGGCAACTCCGGCCTGCTGGTGACGTCCTTCCATTCGTTTGACGACTACCAACGCCAACGTGGCAGCAACACCGCCTGGACCTGGGAACACCAAGCCCTGACCCGAGCGCGCTGGTGCGCCGGCGAGCCGGCTTTGGCCTCGCAGTTCGAAACCGTGCGCCGCGCCGTATTGGCCTCCCCGCGTGATCCGGCCGCGCTGCGTGACGAAGTCATCGCCATGCGCAACAAACTGCGCGAAGCCCACGCCTGCCCTGACGAAGAATTCGATCTCAAGCACAGCCCAGGCGGCATGATCGATGTTGAGTTCGCAGTCCAGTACCTGATCCTGGCGCACAGTCAGCACCACCCTGAGCTCATGGACAACTTCGGCAACATTGCTCTGCTGAACATCGCCGAGAAAGTGGGGCTGCTGCCTGCCGGCGTCGGTCACCAGGCTGGTGACGCCTACCGCTTCCTGCGCCAACAACAGCACCGAGCCAGGCTCAATGAGTCACCGACTCGTTTCAGTGACGAAGCAGCCCTCGCGCCCATCCAAGTGCACCGTCAGGCCGTGCTCACGCTGTGGCAAGCCGTGTTTGGAGACACAACCACCGCCCCAGCATGACGACACAGTTGGGCCTCAGGGCCCCAGGTGCTTGGATGTGGCTCGGCACTTGGATGGTGCTGGGCTTGCCTGCTGTGCTTTTGCCAACAATGGATTTGAACCATCCTGAGTTGGCGACACCTGAGGTCCAAGCTCTTTTGCTCCACCCCCACCAAGGCTGGACACAAAGCCCCTGGAGTTGGTGGGGCACCGCCTGGGTTCACGGCAGCACCATGCACCTGGTCCAAAACTTGGCAGGACTCATGGCCCTCGTCGCCCTCGCCTGGCGAACTCAAACACCGCGTCATGCCCTCCTCGCCTGGGCGATGGCCTGGCCCCTCACCCATGTCGGCATGCTGTGGCGGCCCGAGCTGACCACCTACGTGGGCATGTCTGGCGTTCTCCACGCCGGGGCCGCCATCATTGTGCTAAATCAGACCTTGAGCCCGTCCCGCCACGGCTTTCGACGCATTGGCGCGATACTGGCGTTGGGCCTCACCTTGAAGGTGCTCATGGAAAACCCCTGGAACACCGTCTTATTTCTGTCAGAGAGCTCAGCTATAAATGTGGCCCCTTGGGCCCATTTCTGTGGACTGATGGCTGGCTTGCTTTGCGGTGGTGCAACGTGGTGCATTTGGCGCCTTGCCCCCCCCAATTCAAGCGTCATTAACCGACACTGACGGAACTTCAAAATTCCAGCCTGCGTCGAAACCTAGATTCAACCTTTCAATCAACGACATGCAAACCCGCCTGCAAGCCATCTACCGCCACCAAGCTACCCGCGCCCTGGCCCTGCTCCCCATCGTTGTCGCTGCAGCGCTGGTCGCTGGTTGCGGAGACAAAAAGTCTGAGCCCAAGGCAAGCCAGTCGGCCGCCCGAGTCAATGGCGAGGAAATCACTGTCCACCAAATCAACCTCTTGCTCGAACGCCAAGCAGGCCTCAAGCCAGAGCAACTGGACGCCGCTCGCCGCCAAGCACTGGAAGGCTTGATTGACCAGCAATTGGCCGTAGCCAAGGCGGAAGAACAAAAGCTCGACCGCGACCCTGCCGTGGTTCAACAACTCGACGCCATCCGTCGCAGCTTGCTGGCCCGCACTTACATGGAAAAGGCTGCTGCGGCTGCAGTGGGCGCGCCCACCACGGAAGACGCCCGCAAGTACTTCGACAGCAAACCTGCCCTGTTCTCGCAGCGCAAGGTCTACCAATTGCAAGAATTCACCATTGCCGCCAAGCCCGAAGAAGCCAAGTCGCTGATTGAAAAGCTGGATGCGGCGGGCTCGCCTCAAGCATTTGTTGAGGTGATCCGCAGCAGCGGCTTCAAGGTTGGCGCCAACCAGGTGACCCAAGCCGCCGAAGGCTTGCCCATGGTCATCCTCGACAAGCTGAAGGACGTGCCTGACGGCAAGGCCATGTATGTCACCGGCAACGACGGCTTCAAGGCCATTCTGGTGGTGCAATCCAAGCAGGTGCCTGTGACCTTTGAACAAGCGAAACCCGCCATCGAGCAGTACCTGACCACAGAACGTCGCCGCGAGTTCATCCAGAAGGAAATCAAGAACCTGCGTGGCACAGCGAAGATCGAATACATCGGGGCATTTGCTGACAAGCCTGCTGCACCTGCTTCTGGCGCTTCGGCAGCAGCCAGCGCGGTGCCGAGCGTGGCCCCCGCATCCCCCGCTGAGGCTGCTTCGACAGCACTCGACGCCAATGCCTTGAGCAAAGGTCTGTCTGGCTTGAAGTAACAACCAGAACTGGCATCCATGAGTGCCATGCTGCGCTGGCTCTTGCTTTTCGCTTGGCCAGCGCACGCTGCTACCTTGTACGTCGATAGCGCGAACGGTCTTGACTCCAATTCGGGGGAGATCTCTGCGCCGATCAAGTCGTTGGCACGCGCCAACGAACTCGCCAAACGCGGAGACACCATTGCACTGGCAAAAGGGCAGGCATGGTTCGAAACGCTCGAACTCAGCAGCCAGCGCACGTACACGAGCTACGGCCCACCCGAACTGCCTCCCGCCAAAATAGTTGGCTCGATCAATCTCACGAACCTTCACTGGCGGGCGCTAGACGCCAACCGCTTCCAAGCGTCCATTGAACTTCCCAAAGCCGACGTGCCGACACAGCTTGTCCAAGACGGACAGTACGTGCTGCCACGCGCACGCCATCCGAACCCTGGTCAGGGACACTGGGGACCCAGCAGTCGGTACCATCGAATTCCCGAACGCAGCCCTGGCACGCCAGATGCGATTGAACTCGAAGAAGATCAAATCCCCCCTAACACCCAGCTCACAGGCGCCGAGATATTTGTACGCAACGTCGATTACGCGCTCCATCACTATGACATCCTGCGGCAAGCAGGCACGCGCTTAGCCGTCCAGCAGCGAGGCCCTGACACCCCGTTGGAGATACGACCCGGCTGGGGATACTGGCTAGAAAACCAACTTTGGATGCTGGATTCACCTGGCGAATGGCACTACGACAGAACTCAAAAGCTGCTCACCATTTGGATGGCCTCCGGAGACCACCCCAAAAATCACAATCTCCAATTGGCCGTACTGCCCCATGGCATCCGAGGTGAATGGGCATCCAACGTTGTGATCGACAACATCGATGTGGAGGGCACCAACTCTGATGCGGTTTGGCTAGACAACATCGAAGATGCGGTCATTCGGCGCGTTGGGATTCGGTTTTCCGGAGGCATGGGCATTCGCATCACCGCGTCCAGCAATAGCACCATCGACAGTGTCAAGATCGAACACACTCGTCACCAAGGAGTCTGGATGGGTGATTTCCGATACGGGTCGCCGCGCCCATCGAAAAACATCCATCTCCTGAACAGCTTCGTTAAAAACACCGGCATCCACCACTACGCGCACAGTGCTGTGATGCTCGGAGAAGGCGGCAGTGCCGTTGGCAATCGAATCGAAGATGCCAGCTATATCGGTCTCCACGCCTGGCGAGACTCCAACATCCATGGCAACACACTGGTCAACACATGCCTGCACTTTGATGACTGTGGCGCCATCTACACCATCAGCAGAGGTGAATTCCAACGCCCCAAGGGCTATGCGTTGAACCTGCGAATCACCAACAACACCATTTTGAACGCCCCCGGGTCCACCGATGGTCGACCTCACAACGGCACATCGACGCGCGGCATCTATCTGGATGACTTTTCTAGGCAAGTCCTCGTCGAAAACAACTTCATCGCCGAGACAGATGTGGGCATCCATCTCCATTTTGCGAGGGACATTCGCGTGATACGAAATTGGGCGATCAGAAATCGATGGACTCAGTTATGGCTTCAAGAAAATGCGCCCAGTGAATTCAATTGCAGAGGCCTCAGTCCCTGCGATGCCGCCAACTACATGCACGGCAATCACATCGAGGGCAACACATTCGTTTCCACGAATGGCCAAGAAGTGATTTGGTTGCAGACCGACTTTGAGTCGATTGATGACTTCGCAACCTTCGATGACAACATGCTCTTGAGCGACGGCCCCAGATGGATTCGAGAAGAGCAATCCCGACGCATTCGCTTCCCAACGCAACTCCCCCGAGGTCAGACGCCTGACAACAATCGGTACAAGCGAATCACCGCTAGCGAGCGCGACAAATGGCAGCAAATCCGAGAACCAAGGGATTTTCCTAAATAGCGATGGACACAACCACTCAGACGAGCGGGGTGCGTTTTTCGCGAATTCGCCCCTCCCGCAAAGGTGTCCCACATCGTGAAGATCAAGCCAGCGTAAGTTATGTGACTCTATAGACACCTGAACCTTGGCAGTCTCGGGTTTGGAGCCAGTACATGACCTTCAGTCAATTTCTCAATATCATTCGTGCACGTTGGCTACTTGTCACGTCCGTCTTTTTGGTCATCGTCTTGGCTACCGCCGTCATCAGTTGGATGATGCCAAAGTCCTACGACGCCACCGCGACCGTGATGGTTGATGTTCGTCCAGATCCTGTGTCCGGCATGGGCGCAGGAACCATGCAAAACGCCACGATCCTGGCCACCCAGGTCGACATCATCAAAAGCCCGACTGTGGCCCGAAAAGTAGTGCTCGGCCTCAACCTTGCTGAGAACCCAGACCTGCGCCTGCGTTGGCAGAAAGAAGCCAAAAGCCGGGGCGACTATGTCACCTGGGTGTCTGAGGTGATTGGCAAAGGGCTGGACGTCAAGCCCTCCCGCGAATCGAATGTCATCGACATCAACTACAACGGCTCTGATCCTGCCTTTGCTGCGGTCATGGCCAACACCTTCGCCAAAGCCTACATCGAGTCCACCGTTCAAATTCGCGTCAACCCCGCTAAGGAGTACGCAGACTATTTCGATGAGCGCGCCAAAATTGCTCGCGAAAAGCTCGAACTTGCCCAAAGCAAACTCTCTGCTGCGCAAAAGGAAAAAGGCATCATCGCCACCGAAGAACGCCTGGACGTTGAAACCCAACGCCTTGCCGAGCTTGCCTCCCAAGTCACCGCACTTCGAGGCCTGCGCGCCGACACGTCCAGCCGTTCGGCCCAAGCCAATGCACGCGCAGATCAAACGCCTGATGTGTTGAACAACACCTTGATCACCAGCCTGCAGTCCGATGCATCCCGTTTGGAGGCACGACTCCAGGAGTTACTGGAACGCTACGGAGAGGCCCATCCTTCTGTGGTCGAAACAAGAGCGAATCTCGCCAGCATCAAGCAACGTGTCCAAACGGAGACCAAGAAAGTCACCTCCAGCCTCGGAATGGTCAATACGGTCGCCAGCTCCCGCGAGGCACAAGCCCAAGCTGCATACGAAGCCCAAAGAGAAAAGCTCCTCATGCTCAAAGACGCACGCAGCGAGCTAAGCATCCTCGAACGTGAGGTGGACTCCGCACAAAAGATCTACGACTCACTACAGGTCCGTTTGAGCCAAACCAATCTGGAAAGTAACAGCGGGCAGTCCAACATTTACATGCTGGCACCCGCCACCGAACCGACCAAACCCTCATCGCCCAAAGTCTTGCTCAACACCGCGCTGTCGGCCTTGGTTGGATCGCTGCTCGCGTTGATGGCAGCCTTGGGGGTCGAAATGTTCGATCACCGTGTGCGCAGCCCCGGCGACCTCGTTCAGACGCTGGATCTTCCCGTCCTTGGCGTGCTGCCCCCACCCCACAAAACTGGTCGCATTGCGCTCAAAAAGAAAGCGTTGCCGCAACTCAAATCGCAGGCGAATTCGGGCACCAATGATCAGGGTGATGACCTGATTGCCTTGACTTGATTCGGAGGCCCACATGAAAAACTCTTTGTTCCGCGCCTCTCGCTTCTTTGGGGCGACCGAAGCCCGCACTGCCGAATTCGCCGCAACTCGACAAGCACCAGATGGCCTACCCATCGGGCAATTGCTGGGTCAGTCCAACAAACTCAGTCGCGAACAAGTCGACCAAATTGCGCAATACCAACAAGAACGAGGGATCCTGTTTGGTGAAGCGGCGGTTGAACTGGGGCTGGCCAGCAATGACGATGTCATGTCTGCCCTCGCCCTCCAATTCCACTTCCCCTACTCTGCGGAAGGTTCTGGCGAATTCAAGGAAGAGTTGGTGGTGGCGTCGAGACCCTTCTCACATCAAGCCGAAGTGTTCCGAACGATCCGCAGCCATCTGATCATGAAGCTGTTTGGCGATCCGGCTCAGCACCCCGCCATGGCCATACTGAGCCCCAACAGCGGCGACGGCAAAACCTACTTTGCGGCCAATCTGGCCATCGCATTCTCCCAACTCCCTGGGCGCACCTTATTTCTGGAGGCCGACATGCGGCACCCCAGAGCGTTGGAGCTTTTTGGTCTCGCCAACCGCGGCAATGGCCTCTCAACGATTTTGTCAGGGCGCGCCGCCAACAAAGTGATCCAAACCGTCAAAGGGCTGCCAAACCTGCATGTCCTGCCAGCTGGCCCGATCCCACCAAACCCTCTCGAACTGCTTGAGCGCAATACGCTTGGCCTGTTGATGCGCGAGTTAAAGAACCGCTTTGATCGCATCATCGTCGATACGCCTGCAGGTGAATACGGCACGGACGGCGCAGTGATTGCATCGAAGTGCGGCAACGGCCTGATCGTTGCCCGGAAGAACCAAAGCAAAGTGCAGTCTTTGCAAGAACTCGTCCACACCGTTGGCATGGGGCAGACCCAATTGGTCGGAACCATCCTCAACGAGTTCTGAACGCCGAGCACCTTCGCGGCATGTCTTACCTGAGCGCAAGCACAACGCTGCGGCAACAGACCGCGCGCCAGTCTGGCATCGCCGGACTGATCGTGCTGTTTGCTTCCATTGCCTTCCTTGCTGATCTGTTTTGGCTGATGAAGGCTGGGCAACTGTTCATGTTGCAACTGCCGATATTGGCCTTGTGCTTCGGCATCGTTCTGATTTATGGCATGGGCTATGTCATGAATCCGCCGGCATGGCTGATCCTCGCACTCTTCAGCCTGGTCTATTTGGCGCAGGACGTCACATTCAAGAACCCTCAAGGTGGTGGCGATTTACAAACCATCATCAAAGGCGGACTCGCATTCGCCTTGATGGCGCTGTCTCTGTACACAGGTCTGAAGCCTGCCTGGCGCTCTCCGGTCCTAAGAATCTGGCTCGCCTACGCCATCTTTGCCATGTGCAGCGCGGTTTACTCCAGCATGGTGATTTTGGCCATTGGCTCTGGGATTGCGTTGCTTGCCGTCGCCCTCGCTTCAGCTCGGATCTCCGAAAAGACGGAACACTTGCAATGGACTTGGCAATCTGTCTATTGGGGCTCCCTGTTGGTGGCGATCGGATCGCTCCTCTTGATGGGCATTTCCAGCAGCATGGCCCGAGACATCAGTGACGCGACCGGCTACCGGCTTCGTGGCATCACCGGCTCAGCAAACGCACTGGGGCCCATGGTCGGCATTGGGCTCCTGACCGTGCCATTGATGCTCAAGCTTGCCAGCACACCCACCAGGCGTTGGCTCTTCATCGGTAGCGCGTTGGTTCTCATTGCCACCTTGGCCCTGGCCCGAAGCCGCTCCTCCATCATTGGTGTATTGGGTGGCTTTGTGATCGTGTTCGCCATCACCCGCCGCCACACCATCTGGTCGATCCTCATTGGGCTTCTGACGGCCAGTCTGGCGCTCATCGTTGTCGCACAACCGCGGGCGATCAACGCCCTACTAGGATCCTTAACCAAGCTGATCTCACGAAGTGGTGACGTGGCCGAACTGACCACTTTCACTGGGCGCGCGGACATCTGGCAAGCATCATGGCGCCTGATCGAGAACAAGCCTTGGATCGGCTACGGACTCGGCAGCATCCGGATTGAATTGCCCAAGGTGTTTCAAGATGAATGGGGCAACATCTACACCACGGCCCATAACTTCTTGCTGGAAAGCCTCATCAGCGTTGGCATTGTCGGCACGACCCTGCTGCTCATCTGCTTTGTCTGGTCGACCATCGGGCTCACACGCAAGATCAGGCAGCAAGCCACCGCCGGCACCGACTCGGCGATCACCGCGATTCAAATTACCGCATTACGGTGCCTGGTCTTCTTGTGGCTCTACGCCATGATGGAGAAGGCCTTCGCTGGCACTGTCTCACCGGTCACCGTGGTTCTGGGCTTGTGCATTGCCACCTTCAGTCACGCCAGAGCAGCACCGGCGCCCTCAACCAAGGCCGCACGCGCGTCCTCGTAAATCTGGATGAGTGATTTCAGATTCGCTTCAGGCGTATATCGCGCTTCATAGCGCGAACGTGCTTGAGCACCCATTTGCAGCATCCTCTCCGGATGAGCATTCGCCCAAGCCATTTTGGTCGCCAGGTCATCGGCATCACCGGGTTCAAATAGCAACCCAGTCACCCCCTCTTCGACCAACTCAGCCAAAGCACCGATCCTGCTGGCAATCACAGGCAAACCGTTTGCATAAGCCTCGACAAGGGTGCGTGGGAAGTTCTCATACCAAAGGCTAGGCATCACCAGGTAAGAGGCGCGTCTCATGCGGGCCATGATGTCGGGCAAAGCCATGAACCCTAGGCAACGATCACCCAATTGCATGCGCACGGCGTCCAGCATCTCTCCGCCCCCAATGACGTCACAGCCAGAGCCACCCAACTTGAGTGCCCTCAGCAAGACACCAATGCCCTTGTCTTCGGAGAGCCTGCCAACAAATAAGCCCCCCTGCCGCACCTCACTCGCGAGACCCGGATCATCGACAAAGTTCGATTTGATGGCCATTTTCTTGGCGGGTAATCCACCGGCCACAAACTTATCCCGACAAAACTCATTCAAAGCAATAAATCGGGTCACATCACTGGCGTAAGTGCCTCGCCAACGATGCCAGGTCACGACCGAAGCCAATGCGGCCGTTTGCGCCGCCGAGTCCCGATAACATGCGCGAACCACACCGCGCCAAGGTACCTTACCCAAGCAGTCCTCACAAACACGCCCCTGGCGAAGGAACATGGCTTGAGGACACATCAACCTGAAGTTATGCAAGGTTTGCACAACAGGAATCCTGTACTGACGAGCGACACCGTAGACTGACGGAGACACCAATGGCCAAGTGTTATGCACGTGAATCACGTCAGGCTGAAATGATGTCACCAGCTGTGCAATATCAGCCTGCGTCCGCTTTGACCAGAAAGACTCGGCCAATAGCTCTCGACGAGACAGGCGATCCACCTCATCGTTGTGCCGTCCATAGAAGGCCACATGATGCCCAGCTCGCTCCAATAAGGCCTTCTCTGATTCAACAACGCTGTCCTCCCCGCCGCGCTGTTGATAGCCGTTGTGAACAATCAGAACGCGCCACCTTTTGTCCTGGTTCATCGCTTACCTCTGACCGCGCTCTTGACTGCATCAGCGATGCCCTTGGCCGCAGCGTCGAAATTGAAGGGCTGAACCAATGCTTTCGCGTGCTCAGACATGGTTCTATACAAGGCTTCATCGGTCAGTAACGCTACACACCGATCGGCCCAGGCGTTGACGTCCAGAGGCATGATCCAACCGTTGAGTCCATCCTTGATCAAATCACCAGAGACACCCGCTTCCGGCGTTACCAGCACAGGGGTACCTGCGGCGCACGCTTCATTCGCGACAACACCCCAAGGATCCCAAGATGTCGGAAACAAGAACACCTTGGCTGACGCGTAGTAACGGGGCAACTCAGCCGGCTGAATGAAACCGGGGAACGTGATGTTCACAGTGCCAGCCAACGAGGCGGCTTGTTGCCTGATCTCATTCTCCAGATCACCCGATCCAATCATCAACACGGACACGCCACGCCCCAACCTCGTAGCCACCTCGCGCGCCACGTCCAGCGCAAACATCGGGTTCTTAATGCCTACCAGGCGCCCAGAAAACATCAAATCGAAGGTCCGATGCACGCCCGTCATGACTTCAAAGGCTGCGTTGTCGGCACACAGATGCGACTTGAACATCCGATCGGCGGATACACCATATGAGGCCAACAAATCAAATGCCCCCTGACTGGCCCCCACGAACGCGCCACTGCCAGCAAAAACCACCTTACGAACCAAGCGGTGCACCCACGAATAGCCCCGTTCAGAGTGCCAGGTACCATCGGTCATCACTATGTGCGCAAGCCCTCTCAGCTTGGCGTAGGCGAACGCGACCAGATGTGTCGGGTTATATCCGGTCGTGATCACCACATCGGGCCGTAATGCATTCAACTGAGACCACACATCAGGGTTCACGTGAATGAATCGCCCAGCCACTTTCAAAAAGCGCTGCTTCAAGTAGATCTGGCGATAGTCGCCCACCCCCAGCCGCCAACTGCGATCAGGCTCGGAACCGCTGCAATAGATCACCACCAGATCCAAGCTGGCATCTTGCGCCAAACGCTCATAGACCGGAATGCGATAGGGCACAGGGATATTGGTCACAACGACGACCCTGGTTCGCCTCGGTGGGCTCACGTTCTTGCTACTCAAGTCCCAGACTCCGATACAGCGAGCGCCACTTTTGAACGAAAGCTTCCTGGCTATATTGCGCGACCGATTGTTGAGCGTTCTGCCCCATGGCCCAGAGGGCTTCGGGCATGAGTGTGGCGATCTTAAGCAAGGCCTGCCTGACGCCCTGCACATCGCGCGACACTTGCCAGCCATTAAAGCCGTCTTCCACAAACTCTTCGGCCCCATACAAGCGCTGCGTCACCATCACGGGCAGACCTGCCGCAGCGGCTTGCAAGATGGCCAAAGAGAAAATCTCATACGCCGACGGAAACGCGAAAACATCGCTCGCCCATAGATAAGGCCGTACGTCAGACTGCATGCCCACAAATCGAACTCTCGCAGCCAATCCCATTTCAGCTGCCAGACGTTGGAAAGATGCGATCTCATCAGGCTGCCCCCCAATCACGATCAAACCGAGTGCCTCTCGTGACTCTGGATCCAACTCTGCCCAAGCTCTCAATAAAACGCCCAATCCTTTGCGCTCGAAATCACCCAGCGCCATGAATGACAACCAACGGCGCCCTGACTCCAATCCCAAGCGCTGCTGCAAGCTCTGCCTCGACTCGCACTCAGGCCGCTTGAACCTCGTCACATCGACTGGATTAGCCAACACTTGGATTTTGCTGGCAGGCAAGCTGTAATGCTGCCTGAGCTCACGATCCAAGCCAGCAGAAGGCGCCACCACCACCTTCGCATGCTCAAAAGCCAATCGCTCGCGCCAAGCATTGAAGGCATGCGTGATCACACGCGCCACATAACGCGGACTCAACCATGCCGGCTGCTTGAGCAGGTCCGCCAGGTAGGCGCCATGACAGAAGTGCGCATACACAATGTCAGCCCCGACCCATTGCCCCTGCGTCGCCTGAACCAAGACGCGACTCCGATCACGCTGACTCAACCACTGAGCGACGGCTCGCTTCACTCGCGTATGAAAGACGATATACCGCCAAGCGACTGGCTTCGATGGCGCCTTGATCCCATGCCAATGCACGTCAGGCGCTGAAGCAGCACCATCCCATTCACTCGAAAACAACTCACAAGTCAGCGCTCCTTGTGGGAGGCCCTGCAGGATCGTCTTCACACAACTGCCAGCAGGACTACCCTGCTTGACTGACATGTCAACCATGAGCAAAGTGTCCTTCATGCTGCGGCCTGCTTACGAGATCGAATGACCGACAACACCTGTCGACGTAGGGCTAAAGGCAAACACAACAAAAGCACCGACACCACGTCACGAAAGCGACACGTGCTGAAACCTACAGCCGCACGAAGCTCCCGCCAAGCGCGATCACGCTCATCACGCTCCAGGAACAACATCCCACGGATGCGATGCCAATCTGCGAGAAACATCCGGATATCAGCCTCGAACTTCGGATGCGACATCAGCTCCTTCAGGGCCTGCGCCACCGGGTCCGGTGTTTGCGGACGGCGCAAGAACTGATCTCGCACACGCGGATCAATTGGCGGCGCCACGTAATAGGCCGTCGGCACCCCCCAGTAGCCAATGGCGCCAGCACAGGCCAAGCGAGACCACATGATGATGTCTTCGCCTGCCGTCACGCCAACAGGAAATCCGCCCAGTTTCAAGAAAACATCTCGCTTCACCATGATGGCCGAGCTGTGTATCGGATGCTCATGCTCACGCACCTGAGCGAAGTAGTTTTCCAGCAATGTCGCCCGGCCCTGCTGATCTGCAGGCAAGCGAATCGCTCGACATTCCCCTTTTGCACCCACCACGTAATAGGCGCTGGCGCACGCCACCGCCTCCGGCCACGCCCGCTGCGCAGTCCGCAAGCCACTCAAATGAGCAGGGGCCCAATAGTCATCGGCGTCCAAAAAGGCGACCCAATCACTGGATGCCAGACGAGCCCCCTCGTTGCGTGCAGCAGAGACCCCTGCATTACGCTGGCGCACCAGTTTGATCCGCTGATCCGGATAGCGCTCAACGATTTCTGGCCCACCATCGCTGGACCCATCGTCCACAACAATCAGCTCCCAATCGGTCTCTGCTTGCGCCAATACGGAATCCACCGCTTTGGCAATGAAGTCGGCTTTGTTGTAGAGCGGGATGACCACGGAAATCATGCTGGTGTCGCTCCCCTTGGCGAGCGCCAGAACCAAAGCCATGCAGCCAGCAAGGTGCTCAAGGCGCCGGCTGCAAGCCCCCCTGCAACCGCAAGGTAACTGTGTTCAATCAGCATGGCCGTCACAAGTACCTGCGCTACCGCACCCAGCGAGGTCAGCCACATCCAAGCCCTTTGCTCGTGCACACAGAAGTAGAGTCGTTCCAGCACATTGTTCAAGCTGCCCAGTACCGCATAAACAGCCGTCAACATCAAGATCGCAGCAAGATCGCCCGCGGGGAGACGATACAACCAGCCCAGCGCACCGGATGCCAGCACCACCAGGGCCGCTAAGCCCAGTGTCACACCACCGTTTTGAATGACCAAGCGTGCCACCACAGCACGCAAGCCCACACCGCTCCGATCACCGACTGAGTCCAAGATTCTCTTCATCGTTAAACCGCCCCAGCTTGTGACCGGCAACAGCATCAGCGTACCCCACTGCACGCCCAGAGAGACCCATCCCACCCCGACCGAACCATGTGAGCGGTGCACCAAATACACCAGGCACAACCATGTCACCGCAGATGAAATCAATGCCGCCACCACAGACGGCCACGACACTCGCCAACGCTGGAGCAGCAAGGATACAGAAAGCGCCGTCTCACTCGGTCGCCCACTCACCCCTCGGTCATCCACTCGCTCAGAACCAATCAGATAGATCGCCAGCGCAATACAGGGCAAAGCGATGGATCCGATCGCCAAGATGAGGTAGGCGCCATGCACCCCCCCGTACACGATGGCGGGCCATGACATGACCGTCAGGATCAGTGTCAAGGCGACACTCGCCTGCGCGGGCCCTAAGAATCGCCCTACCCCCTGCAACAAGCCCTGGCCCAGGGCGTTGAACAACTGGTAGAAGATGACACTTGCTGCAGCCAGCAAGACCCAGCCCCCACCAGGCAGCCAAGGCAATGGCAAACCACTGGCCTGCGCCAGGCCGAGCACCCCCGCCAACGACAGGAGGCCGCCCGCCAGCAACCAAGGCAGATGAATCTCGATCAAGCGGCGGCGGGCCGCAGCAGTACTTGATCTCGCTGATAACCAGGCCGCATTGTTTTGCACCAAACTGGTCAACGGCGTGACCAGGGATGCGGCGACGTTCAAAGTCGCCGCATAAAGCCCCAAACCCTCAGGCCCATATAAACGCGTGATCAGCAGTCCCACCAGGAAAGCCTGACCACGAAGCGCCAAGGAGGCCAAAACCATCCAGAAACGCTCACCCCGAATCAGGCTCCTTAAACGCTGGTACACACTGCCTCAATCACCCCATCACTCGTGATGGTCATAAGCCTTGAAGCCGGCCAACTTGACCAAGCTGTCACGCTTGGCGGCGGTGTAATCGCTGCGCACCATTTCGCTGACCAACTCGGCCAGGGAAATCTTGGGCGTCCAGCCCAGCTTTTCGCGCGCCTTGGTGGGGTCGCCCAACAACGTTTCCACTTCGGTGGGACGGTAGTAGCGTGGGTCCACGCGCACGATCACGTCGCCCACCTTGCACTTGGCCAGCACTTCGCCATTCACGGGCTCGACCTTGACCACGCGACCCACTTCGGCCTCGGCTTCGCCTTCAAAGGCCAGCGTCACGCCCAACTCTTTGGCTGCAAACTCCACAAACTGGCGCACGCTGTACTGCACGCCGGTGGCGATCACGAAGTCCTCGGGCTTGTCTTGCTGCAGCATCAACCACTGCATCTCAACGTAGTCTTTGGCGTGACCCCAATCGCGCAGCGCGCTCATGTTGCCCAGGTACAAACAGTCTTGCAGGCCCAAGGCAATGCGGCTGATCGCGCGGGTGATCTTGCGGGTGACGAAAGTCTCGCCACGCACAGGGCTTTCGTGGTTGAACAGCACGCCGTTGCAGGCATACATGCCATAGGCCTCGCGGTAGTTCACCGTGATCCAGTAGGCGTACAACTTGGCCACCGCATAAGGGCTACGGGGGTAGAACGGTGTGGTTTCCTTTTGAGGAATCTCTTGCACCAGGCCATACAACTCAGAGGTCGAGGCTTGGTAGAACTTGGTCTTTTTCTCCAAGCCCAGAATGCGAATGGCTTCGAGCAAGCGCAAAGCACCAATGCCGTCGGCGTTGGCGGTGTACTCGGGCTCTTCAAACGACACGGCCACGTGCGATTGGGCTGCCAGGTTGTAGATCTCGTCAGGCTGCACCTTCTGCACGATGCGCACCAAACTGGTCGAATCGGTCAGATCGCCGTAGTGCAGGATGAAGTTGCGGTTATCAACGTGCGGATCTTGATACAGGTGGTCAATGCGGTCGGTATTGAACGACGACGACCGACGTTTGATGCCATGCACCACGTAACCCTTGCCCAGCAGAAACTCCGCCAGATAAGAGCCATCCTGCCCCGTCACACCCGTGATCAACGCCACCTTCTTGGTCATATCCAAACCCAATATCTTGAATTAGCTTCCGAACAGGCGCGAACGTTGATCGTTAGGAACGTGTGCCATCCACTGGCGCACGAATTCATCCTGGGCTGCATAGGCCTCGGCTGGATCTTTCGAAAACGACGAAATTCGCACCAATAAACCATCGGCAATCAACCCACTGAATGCGAACTGAACTTGCTCGACTTTATGGCGCCAAGGCGTATTCACCACCTTATCGCCAATCACCATCCAGTATGTCACGGGTTCGAATCGTTCCGCCTTATGGGTATCCACACGTTGGACGCCAATTTGCCGAGCGCCCAAATTGATTTCACCGCGTTGCGGTGCTTTGACGACAAACCCCTGCGCGGCGTAACAAACCTCGGGGCGATGCACCTTGAAGCCATCCGACTGATCTCGGCCATACGCCACGGTCACCATCATCCGCTCACCACGGTCGTTCACATACACGCGATCAGCGGTCTCGGTATAAATGGTTTTGATTTGCTTTTCGACATCAGGCGCCAGAGGCATGTTTTGAGCCACACCCTCGATCCGCCACTCACCAAACTGCTGCGGAAACGCCGACGCCAGCGGTGGCCGCGGATAGATATCAGCCATCTTGGTATCAGGCTGCAACCACTTTCCGAGATAGGAGGCCCCAGCCATCAATGTTGCGGCCACAAGCAAAACCGCAAATCCAGAAGACTTCTTCATGCTGCTGACACCACCTTCTCCTTGAACCACAAACCTGCCAAACGATCCAGCAAATAAATGGAGACCAAAGAAATCGCAAACAAAACCAAGCCCGAGAAGCTGTGGACAAAGCCCTGCCCCGCTTCATCGCCAAAGTAATAGGTCACGAGCACCAAAATGATCACACGAGCCACATTGGCTACAAAAGAGGTTGGAATGATGGCCAAGGCCAAAAACACATTTCGTGCCTTCGATTGGTAGTTCATCAAACGCATGTACAGCAGGCCCAGCGATTCAAGCGTCAACAACGAGTTCATGCCAGAACATGCGTCCGCCACCAACAACTGATAGGGCCCAATGCTCAAGGTCACACCCGCACGACCGATTGGGTAGCCAGCCCAATGCAAAGTGTTCTCTACCACCACCGACACCGCATGCTTGAGCGGCTGAGTGATGGTCTGCACTACCACTTCGGGGAATGGCACCATGAACAACATGAAGAAGAGGGGAAACCAGGCTCGCCGTAACGCGCCCGTTCCGTGCAACAGCAACAACGCGGCAGCAAACACCACCGGTTGAGCCAAAGTGGTCAGCATGTTGATCGATTGAGAGTGGCCGAACACATGCACAGCCAAACCCAACAACAACACCACAAAACCCAACACGGGCGCTGGGTGCCCCACACCCTCAAAAATGCGATGTCGGTCGTGCCAAAGCAGCCACAAACTCACCCCCAGCACCAAGGGGCCATGGCCATGAACATCCTGATCCCACACCTCGTGGTGTAGCTGAACATAGGTCGGCACAAACAACGCAGCCAAGCCCAACAGGACAACGATCAAACTCCAAGACTGAACTTGATCGGGCAACAAGGGCTGTGCACCGCGGGCCGATGCAGGCGCCAAAGACTGTGCCATTCAATAACTCCACAAAAAAATGACAGTGGACGGACGCGCGATTGTGCCCACTAGGATCACATTGGCCCATGGGTCTGTTCCTAAGGTATTCCCTGCGATGCCCCCCTCGATCGTGGGGGCCCATCGAAACAGCAAATTTAGGTTTGTCGCACGACCTTCCCCATCCCTACATAGGTCTTGGGTAAACCCTCGCACCCCCTAGAAGGTGAGTCTGAGAACCTTCGGGGATCGAGAAGTACAGCTGTTCAGTACAAGCCTTACCCCGCTCTCCAGCCCGCCACATGAGACACCCAGACCCTGATTTCGGCTACCCCTCCCAGTCATTCGGTGAACGAGTGACTCGGCAGGTGCGCCCATCGGCTGCCCGGCATCTCGGTGTCATGCGCGGCGCTTACGTTCTCGACTCATTCATTGATGCAAGCACTTGGGAAGACACCCTGGGTCGTATCGTCGCGTGGGGCGCTCAACGCCAGTCACGCTACATCACACTGTGCAACGTTCACTCTGTCGTCACTGCCAGCCAAGACGCTGCCTTCGGCACCGTCATCCGTCAGGCTGACATGGCTTTGCCTGATGGCGCCCCTGTGGCCTGGGCTATGCGCCGTCAAGGCTTCGACAAACAACAGCGCATCAACGGCCCCGACCTGATGTGGCGCTATCTGGCCATCGCAGAACGCATCGGCCAAACCGTTTACTTCTACGGCAGCACCGAAGCCACACTCGACAAGCTTCGCACACGCCTTGCCCAGCAGTTTCCCAATTTGCGCATCGCGGGCACCTTGTCTCCAGCTTTCCGCGAACTGACGGCCGAAGAAGACCAAGCCCACGTCGATGCGATCAACCAATCCGGCGCCCACGTGGTGTTCGTTGGCTTGGGCTGCCCCAAACAAGAATCCTGGATGGCGCAACACCGCGGCCGCATCCAAGCCGTGATGATCGGCGTGGGGGCCGCATTCGACTACCACGCAGGCACCATCAAACGCGCCCCATCATGGATGCAAAAGGCGGGGCTGGAATGGCTGCATCGCTTGGCCAGCGAGCCACGCCGACTCGCCAAGCGCTATTTCCAAACCAACACTGTGTTTGTCGGCCGCATGGTCAAAAGCATGTTTGTGGAAGAACACGACCTCCACAACACCAACGCGAACCATTAAACCCAACAAATTCAGACAAGCCCGCTAACGCACCCGCGTGGCGGGCTTTGTTTTTTGCGATTCGCCACCCCCAACCGGGGGCCAAGCAGTCGCGGGGGGTGCCACACAGGTTCATCCTCTTGACTTAGCAAAGTCGATACACTTGGCAAGTTGCCAGAATTTTCGGGTGGCGAGACCCGCAAACCCGGGGGTTAACCCGTGGAACCAATCTCCCACCGCGTCCTCCCTCCTTAATAAAGCAGCGCACAACCGACTCATGACCCTCAGCAAAGACGCCAAGATTTTTGTCGCCGGACACCGGGGCATGGTTGGATCCGCATTGGTCCGTCGACTGCAGGCCGGCGGATATACCAACGTGATCACTCGCAGCCGGGATCAACTGGACCTACTCAACCAGGCCGCCGTAAATAACTTCATGGCGCAAGAAAAGCCTGATTACCTGTTCATTGCCGCAGCCAAAGTCGGCGGCATTCAAGCCAATAACGTTTACCGGGCTGACTTCATTTATCAAAACTTGATGATTGAAGCCAACCTGATCCACGCTGCACACACACAAAACGTGCAGAGACTGATGTTTTTGGGCTCCAGCTGCATCTACCCCAAACTGGCGCCCCAGCCACTCAAAGAAGATTACCTTCTGACAGGCCCGCTGGAGCCAACCAACGAGCCTTATGCCATCGCCAAAATCGCGGGCATCAAACTCTGTGAGGCCTATAACAGCCAATATGGTCGACAGTACATCAGTGTCATGCCCACCAATTTGTACGGGCCCAATGACAATTACGACCTGAATAACAGCCACGTTCTGCCCGCACTGATCCGCAAGGCCCACGAAGCCAAACTACGTGGCGATAAATCACTCGTGGTCTGGGGCACAGGCACCCCCATGCGTGAGTTCTTATATGCAGATGATCTCGCTGATGCCTGCGTTTATCTGATGGAATCCAATTACGACGGCCCACTCGTGAACATTGGCACGGGAACTGACGTTACGATTCGTGAATTAGCCGAAACTGTCGTTAAAGTGATTGGTTTTGTGGGCGAATTGCAGTTTGACGCCAGCAAACCTGATGGAACGCCCCGCAAACTCATGGATGTTTCACGCCTCAACGGACTAGGCTGGTCTGCACGCACAACGCTGGAAGACGGCATCCGTCTTGCTTATCAAGACTTCCTCAACCGCTACGCCTGATTGCATGACTGCCGCCGCCTTGCCCACATCGTCAGCACACTCCTCCCAGCCGCCCACCGCGGCGCCATCGGCAGCAGAATTAATCGCCATCGGCTTGGGCCTGACCGCCATGTATGCCCCGACATACATGGAACTCAACAACACGCTTTGGAAGATCGTCGGGCAAGGTCACGGACCGGTGATGCTCGCATTGACGATGTGGCTCATTTGGCAACGACTGGAGTCGTTCCAACTGCTCCAGTCGAAACCAGCAACGGTCTCAGCGGCAGTATCTTTTACCGTAGGTTTACTTTTTTACGTCGTCGGCCGCTCACAGGACGTCATGCTGCTAGACGTGGGTTCCCAGATCTTTGTCATTTCTGGGATTGTCTTGATCTACAAAGGATGGGCTGGCTGGAAACTCATGTGGTTTCCCATCTTCTTCATCCTTTTCATCATTCCCATCCCTGGCTCGATTGTTGACCAGGTCACAGCGCCGCTGAAATCCGCCGTGTCTTATGTCTCGGAGAGCTTGCTGTTTGCCATGGGGTACCCCATCGGTCGATCTGGCGTCACGCTTACCATTGGCCCTTATCAACTGCTGGTGGCTGACGCCTGCGCAGGCCTGAACTCGATCTTCGCGCTCGAAGCGATCGGGGTGTTCTACATGAGCGTGGTCCAACACACCAATAAGTGGCGCAACATCTTGCTGGCGTCCTTGATCTTGCCGATTTCGTTCGTGTCGAACGTTGCGCGCGTTTGCATCCTTGTCTTGGTAACCTATTACTTCGGTGACGCAGCAGGACAAGGCTTCGTGCACGACTTTGCCGGCATCCTGCTTTTCATGCTCGCAACAGCCCTGACCGTCGGGACAGACAGCATACTGGGTCTGTTCTTCAAGAATTCCGCCCCCGCAAATACATCAAACAAACCAAGCGCAACATGAGCTTCAAGCAATTCTTAGCCGTTTTACGGGCTCGGTGGCTGATCGTCCTAACCATCAGCATGGCATTTTTCACAGTCGTACTGGTCGCCAGCCTGAGTGTCCCCAAGCAATACACCTCGACCGGTTCGGTAGTTATTGACGTCAAGTCGCCTGATCCCATCAATGGCATGGTCATGCCCGGCGGTTTCGCGGGCGCCTATATCGCTACACAGATCGATGTGATCCGCAGCGAACGTGTGGCCAGAAAGGTCATTGACACCCTCAGACTGCGTGAGAGCGAGCAATTACGCCAGCAGTGGAAGGACGGCACAGGAGGCCAAGGTGTGTTTGAAACGTGGCTCGCAGAGCTTCTGCAAAAGAAGCTCGACGTGATGCCCTCAAAAGACTCGTCGGTGATCACCATTGCCTACACCGCAGTGGACCCCAACTTTGCCTCTGCAATGGCCAATGCGTTCATCCAGGCTTATCTCGACACGGCCATCGAACTGCGAGTCGAGCCCGCGAAGCGCTTCGCGACCCTGTTTGACGAGCAATCAAAATTGGCCAAAGAACGCGTTGAAAAAGCGCAGGCGCGACTGTCGGCCTATCAACAAGAGACCGGACTGGTTGCCACAGACGAGCGCATGGACGTCGAAAACGCTCGGTTGGCGGAGTTGTCCTCGCAACTGGTCGCCATGCAAGCCATCCGTGCCGAGTCGAGCAGCCGCAAGGCACAAAGTGGCAGCAACAGCGCCGAGGTACTGGGGAACCCAGTGGTGGCAGGACTCAAAGCCGACCTGTCTCGTCAAGAGGCCCGCTTGAAGGAACTCAACGCCCGTTTTGGAAGCCAGCACCCCCAGGTTATCGAGCTGCAAGCCAACATCAATGAATTGCAAACGAGAATTGAATCGGAAGCTCAACGTGTCCGCATGAGCGTGGGCATCAACGACACGGTGAACCAGTCGCGCGAACAGCAAGTCCGCGCGGCTTTGGAAGCCCAGCGAGAGAAGATACTCAAACTCAAACAAGCCCGCGATCAGGCTGCCGTACTGTTGTCGGATGTCGAGAATGCACAAAAGGCGTACGACCTGCTACAAGCTCGTTACAGTCAGACCACGCTTGAGAGCCGCAGCGACCAGGGCACCGTATCGATCCTCAAGGTACCCAGCCCGCCTGCCAGCGCCTCGTTCCCCAGAGTCTTTTTGTTCTCAGCTGCAGGGCTCTTTTTTGGGCTGATGGTCGGTATCGCCGCTGCAGTGGGCCGTGAAATGAGTGATCGAAAGCTGCGCTCTCCAGAAGATCTGCAGGGAATTCTCGATGAGCCCTTCATGGGCGTCATGCCGGTAGCACAGGGTGTACAGCGCGACCAGAAAGCCCCGGTCGGTCTGACCCTCCGTGTTGGAAAGCGAGCGTTGCCCGAATTGAACGCTCCTGCCAAATCAACGTCTTGAAGTCTGGAACTCCCAACATGAACGAGCCGTATCAAGATACAACCGTACTGACCCAAGACAAGCCTATCGGCGACATCATTGCCGAGACCAACAACTTGTCGCCAGAGCAAGTAAAGCAAATTCTTGAGTTCCAAAAGAATACTGGGCAAAAATTTGGCGAGGCCGCAGTCGCGCTCGGATTTGCCAAGCGTGAGGACGTTTTGTGGGCACTCTCACAGCAGTTCCATTACCCGTACGCAGAGAACATCAAGACGGTAAACAGTGAACTGGTTGCCGCCACCAACCCATTTGACGCGCCCGCCGAGTTCTTCCGCGAAATACGAAGTCAGCTGCTGCCAACGGTCTTCAAGTCTGACGACCCGAAGCCCGCTTTGGCGATTTGCAGCCCCAATTCCGGTGACGGCAAGAGTTACTTCGCTGCGAATTTAGCGATCGCTTTTAGCCAACTGGGACGCCGGACTCTTCTGCTTGATGCCGACGTTCGCAGCCCACGGCAACATGAGATCTTCGGCTTGCCAAACGAGCACACGACCAATGGGCTGAGTGGCGTACTGGCTGGACGAGCACAATCGAATGTCATCCGCCCCATTGATGCGTTGTCCAGCCTGTACATCATGCCAGTGGGAGTCGTCCCTCCAAATCCGTTGGAGTTGGTTCAGAAGCCGACGTTCGACATTCTGATCAACGAGTTGGTTAGGAAATTCGATTACGTCATCGTTGACACGCCGGCAGCCGAACATGGCGCCGACGCGCGGGTCATCGCCGCCAAGTGCGGTGCAGCAGTAGCGCTTTGCCGCCAAGGTTGCACCAGCGCCTCCGCATTGCAAAGCCTCGTGAAGTCCCTCAAATCCAGTGGCGCTCACTTCGCCGGCACGATCATGAATAGCTACGGCGGTTCACGCTCAAGAAAATGAACATCACCAAGCGCAGCACGATGCCTCTGAAGACCATTGCCGTAGTCGTTGCGTTGCTGGTCAGCGCCGCGAGCGCTCACATGCTCAGGCCGACACTCAGAGAGGCCAGCGCACCGCCAGCCCTTGAGCAACTGGTACCGGAAAGGTTCGGCAATTGGAGCACCTTCAAAACGTCGGCCATCCAGGTCGGATTGACCGATGGCACCGCTGCAAGCGATATCAACCAGCCCTACGATCAGACAGTCATGCGCACGTATGTTGACACGCAAGGACATGTCATCCAAGTCGCGCTGGCGTGGGGGCGGCACCAACGGCAAGAAGTGAAGATACATAGGCCCGAACTGTGCTATCCCGCACAGGGCTTGAAGGTCGAATCACTTCAGGAAATCAGCTTCCCATTAAAAACGCCGTCGGGCGAACCCGTGTACGGCAAACGCATGATCGCTCGAGACCAGCGCGGCATGAAAGAAGTGGTGAGTTACTGGATCCGCATCGGCCATATCTATAGCTCGGGCGCACTGGCCACACGTCAGCACATTCTGTTGGAGGGCTTGGCGGGCGAAATCACTGATGGCATTTTGGTCCGTGTATCTCAGCGCATTGCCAACGATCAGGACGAGGCCGCAGCATTTCAGCGGCAGGAATCGTTTCTCACCAGCCTGGTCGCAGCAACACCCGAGTCCGCTCGACAACTGCTCATCAAATGATCAAGACGCCGAGAGCCACCGGCGCCGATGCCCCAATGCCTTTCATTGGGTAGAAGCCAACTCATGAGAATTCTGTATATCAACAGCTTCTACGCGCCCGATGAAATTGGTGGGGCAGAGAAATCCGTGCGTTTCTTAGCAGAGACTTTGCAAACGAGAGGACACTCTACCGCAGTACTGACGCTTGGCAGGCAACGCGAGAGGAGCACATTGAACGGCGTGGACATCTTCAGGCTGCCCGCGCCCAATCTGTACTACCCTGCTGACGCTGGAAAACACCCTGGGTGGAAGCGACTGCTTTGGCACAGCATTGACAGCTTCAATCCAACGGCACCCAAGCTGATCGATACCATCATCGACGACTTCAGGCCCGATGTCGTCCATACCAACAACTTGTCTGGGTTCTCCGTATCCGTGTGGAGCGCGATCAAAAGTCGATCGATCCCGATCGTCCACACACTACGAGACTACTACCTGCTATGTCCGAACACGGCTATGTTCTCTGGAGGCAAGCCATGTATTGGCCGGTGCACCAGTTGTAAGACGCTGAGCATTCCTCGAATTGCAGCCACCAAGCATGTCGATGTCGTCGTAGGTAACAGCGAATTCATCCTGAACAAGCACATCGAGCATGGACTGTTTCGGACATCGCAGTCAGGCGTGATCTACAACGCTTACAGCCCAACCGATGACGCCGACAGACGCCCGAAAGAGGTTTTGCAACTGGGCTTCATTGGCCGTCTGGCGCCGTCAAAGGGGCTGGAACTGCTGATTGACGGTCTCAAAGAAGCTCAGCCGTCCAGGCCAGTGAATGTATTGGTTGCAGGCGAAGGCGAGCCTTCTTATGTCGATACGTTGAAACAACGCGCTGCCGGTTTGCCTATCGACTTCATTGGTCGCGTCAAGCCTGAGGATTTTTACAGCCAGGTGCATTGGACTGTTGTCCCGTCGATTTGGGACGAACCCCTCGCTCGCGTCTTGTTTGAGTCTTTCGCCCACGGCGTTCCGGTTATGGGAACAGCAACCGGAGGAACGCCAGAACTGGTCAAAACCGACCGCAACGGTTACCTGTTCTCCGCACAGTCGAGTCAATCGCTCGCTCGCCTCATAGATCAAGCCTCGTCATTGCCCGAGTCTCATTACACGAACATGTGCGAGCTCGCGCGTCAAGATGGACTCAAGTTCGTCCCCTCGGCTGTTGCACAGAATTATCTGCATACATACGAGGCTGCCCTCAAGAAAAATGGCACGTCCCATTCAATGGTAGTCGGCTGAAATGTACTTCACCGATTTCTTTCCCTTTTTCCTCATTGCGACTTGGTACGCGCTGCGTGGCCCCTACCAATGGGCAGCAACCACTGCCTTTTTGGCTTTCTTTCAGGCAGCATCTCCCATCCTTTTTGCTGTGGGCGGTCGAGCGATTGGGCTTGCGCCGGCGTATTGCCTCGTCCCCATTGCCCTGATCCTCATCATCAAGGACCGTCAGCGCATCCCAGAGGCCATGCAACGCAAGGGCGTTCCGCTGGAAATCTGGCTGCTCCTTTACTTCTGCATTTTGGTCGCGGGCGGCGCCTATTTGCTGCCTCGAGTATTTCAGGGATATGTGACGGTCCTTCCGTCCCGCGGTGGGTTGGATAGCGGCTTTGCTGTACCGTTAAAGCCAAGCTCCACCAATGCGATCCAGGCCGTCTACATGGCCTTCAACCTGTTACTCGTATTGCTTCCCTGGATTTTTGCGAAAAGACAGTACAAGATCGATAAAGCCATTCTGTTTGGCATCGCTGCTGGCTCCGTGTTTTCGGGCGTCCTGGGCTTCTACCAAATCATTGGGTTCCAGTTTGGCTTACCTTGGCCCTCGAACATCATCAACTCGAACTTGGGCGTGATGCAATTGGAGGAGCAGACCATGATCGGGATGCGCCGAATGTCGGCTACGTTCCTGGAACCGTCGATGCTTTCCTTGCACTTTCTGGCAGCCTTCGGGCTTCTGATGCTCGGCAAGCGAAGGTTAGCGCTCGGGCTGTTCAGCTTAACGGTCTTGATTTTCTCGACCTCCACCACCGCCTATGTGGGACTCGGACTCCTGATCGTCGCCTGGATTCTCCTGAATCTGAAACACATCGACGCAGACCTGTTGAAGTTGGCATTCCCGATTTTCATCGCAGTGCTATTGGCTATCGCTGCAGACTATTTCTACACCGACGGCGAATATGTGCAACGCCTATTGGTCAAAAAATTTGAAGGGGGATCCGGCGAAGTCAGATTGAATGCCGACGCCCTCGCGTGGCGGTCGCTGGTCGACTCATATGGCATGGGCGTAGGCGTCGGGAGCCTGCGCGCGTCGAGCCTTATCGCGACACTGACAGCCTCGGTTGGCATCCCGACCATGATTGTTTTCGTTTTGTTTGTGGGCGCGGTTTTGTACAAAACCTACTCATTAAAAACCGATGACTCCAGGGGTTTCTTCTACTGTTTGGTGGGCGTTTTGGTAGCTTGGGCCATTGCGATTCCTGATTGGACACTCCCCATCTTTTGGTTAACTTGCGGTGCCGCCGTCTCTCACCGGATCTTGGTTGAATCCGACCGCAGAAATCTGCCAACCTAGTAGTTGCGCCAGGAGATCTGTTTTGCGAAGCTTGTTCAGAACCGTGCCTCTGGTGGTGTGGATATGGTGCATGGCGTTATGGACGTTCCCGGCGCCCGCATGTGCCCAAACTGCTTATTACTCTCACCCGTTCGTGATGGGCATTGGCCTGCACTCAGGACAAGGTCGCGCGCCGTTTAGCAAAGGAGAGCCTGTATTACGTTATGCAGGAACGTCCAGCACACGACAAGAAGCCACATGGAGTCGAATTGAACTGACCAAGGGGGAGTTGGCTTACCCACCCAACTTGAAGGACGTGGAAGCCTATGTCGACAATGCCGTTGAAAAAGGTGGCTATCCCTTAATCATTCTGAACTATGGCAACAAGTTCTACGATGGAGGTGACGGCGTCTATTCAGACGAAGGTATCGCCGGATTCGTTCGTTATGCCACTTTTCTAGCCAATTACTTCAAGGGCCGGGTCAAGTTCTATGAAGTCTGGAACGAGTGGGACCTGGGGTTGGGCTCCAACAAAAACCCAAGAACCATCCGGGATGTGGCCACTTATGTGCGCCTGTTAAAAGCAACGTACAAAGCCGTCAAAAAAACCGACCCCTCCGCGACTATTTTGGGAGGTGCCGCGACGACATCGCGCACTCATTGGACCGACGAATTCATTGATGAGGGTGGCCTCGATCACTTGGACGGATTTTCCACACACCCCTATATGATGTGGAATATCAAAAGCAAACCAGAACACAGCATTAAATTACTGGACGATTTGCATTCCAAAATTCAGAAGGCGCGCCCGGAGCGAAACATTCCCATTTATGTGACGGAAATTGGATGGCCAACTCATCAGGGGCACCTGGCCTGGACGCCTGACCATGTTGCCGACTTCATCGTCCGTTTCCATTTACTCGCCCGCGCCCGCCCGTTCATTGGCGGAGTCTGGTGGTATTCGCTTGCTAACGACGCGCGTGAACAAGATAACAAGGAAAAGGCCTTTGGACTGGTTGACTATGATTACAAGCCCAAGCCCGCGCTCGAGGCCTATAGAACCGCACACGACCTGATTTCGAGACTGTCTTCTATCGATGTGGTGGCCGACGACATCAAGTCCAATCAAGCGTCACTCCGATTAAAACTCAAAAACGGAAAACGCTGCAGAGCGCACTGGCAAATCTCCACCCACGATCACGAAAAGGGACTCAAACCAGGCGGCGCATCCCGGGATAAACGGGCGGAGAGTTCTGAGAAGCCGGATATCTTGTGCAAATAGATGCAATGAACAGACGCGTTGCACTATCTTGCGGCAGTCGATCCTAGCCATTTTTTCATCCAGCGTTTTGCGGACAATAAATCGGGCGGATGAAATAAAAAATCAAAGCCCTTTTCGCGCAATACTTGAGCAAAAATGAGCGGCAATAACACCCCCAAGGGGAAGGCGAGCAGCGTTATCAAAACGGCTGACTGAATACCGAGGAATTTATCCAGAACAATTCGTATGGGGGCAATGACGAGAAGGTGGAGGAGGTAGATATCCAACGATCTACGCCCCAACTCGGCAAGCCAGTCAAACCGTTTTACCGGCAATGCACGCATGCCGAGGGTCAACATCAGCAAAACCAGCACCGCCACCAATGTCAGATTTGGCGAGACGCTTCTGATACTCAACGAATAGACATGGTATTCAAAACCGGCAACGTAAACCACCGCGAGCGCGGCCACGACGGCAACTAGCGCCGAGTACACAGACTCAGACTTTTGTAGCCAACGACGCGGAATCAGAAACCCGATCGCAAAGTAGATGAAGCTCATCTGGAATTGCGGCAAAGAAAAAGGCAACTGGCGATCGGGACTCCAAAACAGAAGAAGTCCGACCCCAATAGGAACCAAGATCAGTCTTGCGACCCTTACACCGGCCGCTGCCACGACGATTTCAGTGACCAGGTAACAATTGAAGAGGGAGTACAAGAACCAAAAAATGCTGCGAGGCTCCCAAAGTATTGACCAGAGAGAGCCGAGCTCCGTCTCACCATTCCTATACCCGGAACCAAATACTTCCAGCAGCCCAACCAATAGCGACCAGACCAAATAAGGATAAAAAATTCGATCGAATTTGCTCGCGAGCTCTTGTGCCCCCCTGCGCTTCTCAATGGACTGACCAAAGAGGTAGCCAGACACAAGAAAAAAGGGCGGCATACACAAAATGGTGCTACCGCTACTCACTGCCCAAAAAACGTCCTCGGATATGCCGCCAAGCAGTCCGGCCCCATGCAAACCTCGCCAGACGTGGACAAAAACGACCACCAATATCGCCCACCCTTTTATGTGGTCGAGTGTGACGCTCCGTTGTTTCATGGTATCTCTTGTCTGCGAGGGGCAAGCGGGTTTGCCAAGCACAACAAGAGCCCACTACGGGGCTCTTGTCATATGTAACGAAATCTAATTCAGCGTTGGATTACTTCGGGATCCGGACCCATAAAGGGCCATCCCTCTCCGCTAATGCGAGCTCGTAGTATCCACCATTTAGGGTGCTGACGGGGCTTGTTCCATCCCACCGCTTAAGGGAATTGGCTGTTGCGGGAATCCGGACCTTGTAGTTCTCGACGTTCACGTTTTCGGTCCACACCGCATACACAGAATCGGACTCAGACTCCCACTTCACCACGTGCAAGCCCGGCGGAACGTCGGCCAAGGCCCCCTTGAAGGCGCGGCCAGATTGTGCGGAATACAGCGTCCGAATGGCCGACATCGCAGGTTTGTCACTACCGTCGTTCGCAAGAAGGCCAAAGTTGGTTTCGCGGTGAATCGGATCGGACCCATAGTCAACCAGGCTGTGGATGGCAATAAACGGCACGTCGAGAGCGAGTTGGGTCAGCACCTTCCGCAACACCAAGACCGCCTGCCGAGCTCTGGCTTTCGCCGAATAACCGTCGCCGTAAACAGCCGCATCAAAGTCCCCGTAGGATGAGAATCCCCACTCCGTATTCCAAATCGGCTTATTGAGGCCTTGGCTATTCACGATACTCGCCAACGGCGCCATTCCGAACGCCAGCGATTCGGGCGTCGCCTTGGAATATGGGTGGACAGCAAAGGCGTCAATGGCCGATGGGTTGGTGGCGCCAGCCAACTGGATGGAGTAATTCGTATCCAGGCCAGCAGTGCCACCCGAGATCACCTTTGCCCCCACATCGGCTGTGCGAATGGCCGCACCGGTCTTGTTCAACAGCCTCGCGTAGTCCAAGGGGTCCTTGTTTGGCCAGAACTGCACACCATTCGGTTCGTTCCAGATCTCGTAGCCAAAGACGTTCTTCCCTCGGAAGTTCGCCGCTGTCGCCGCAGCGAATCTTGCGAACGCGTCCCTGCTAGCATCGGTGGCTGGAGTACCACCACCGTAATTCGGGTGTCCGCCGCGAAGGATCCATAAAACCGACATCCCCTTGGCGGCCAAGGCCGAGGCAATGCGGTTCGCCTCGGTGAAGTCGTAGCGTCCGTTCACTTCGACCGAACCCCACAAGAGATCCCGACGAACGATCTGAATCCCCGCCGCTTTCGCTTTATCGTGGGCGAGCCCCATACTGGTGTGGGTCGTGACAGCCAACCGCCCGACATAAGTCGGATAGGCTGACAGATGACTCACAGGCGCAGCAGTCTTTAATTCAAATGCAAAAGTTGGTGACTTCAACACTTCAATGTTGTCGACGTCGATCCAACCAGGCGGCTGCTGTAACGTGAAGTCGCCAACGCCAATGAAGATGCCCTTGATAGGCGCACGCAGAACACCGTCATTGGCGCCACCAAAGAATGTCGTCGACCGGCCGACGGGCACATATATTTTTTGCCACGTCTGGCCACCTGGGGCCTGGATACTGCGCCCAGCGGCCTTGAATTGAAGCGTTTGCCCCGAACCATCGATCACGCGAACAAACGGATTAACCGCCGCTTGAGGATTTCTGAAGCTAAAAGTCAGCACTGGCGAATCCGCTGCACTGATATCCAAAGGCGTAGGCAGACGCAGCGACATCCCGACGTATTTGCCACAGGCGGCTGAGGTCTTGAGCGTGACAGCCGTAGCACCGCAACCAAGGTCATACGACAGCCGCGCGGCTGGCGTCCCATCTTGGTCGGAGACCGCCTCTGCCAATGAACCGGAAGCGCCTGGAAACTCATTTCCATTGATATATGACCAATTGGAAACTTTGTCTGTCAACGTATTAAAGTTGGCAATGGTTTGCGCAACAGGTTTAGTCCATAACGTGGGACTAAACGTCACCGCTGCGCTGCTTTCAACGGTGGGTGCTGTGGTGGTAGACGTATCCGTGGTCGTGCTGCCACTCGTGGTGTTCGCTCCACCGGTGATGGGTGTGGAGCCTGTCGTCGTCGATGTCACACCTTCGGGCTGAGCGATCAAACCATTGGCGACCTCATTACCAACTGGGGTAGGGGCTTCGGGGCCGCCGGCACCGCCGCCGCACCCCTGAACCAAGAGCGATACGACCCATACGGCCGCCAAAGATTTTTTAAGGGGTTTTGTACAACGGGGATCCATGCTTAACTGCCTATGCACGCGCCGCCATGACGCACTTGAAATGCCAATGAACGTGTTAAGCAGGATAGCTATCTGGCCAAATTAACCCCGGTAACACTTCACGGATCGCAGAACCGTCACACTCTGTTTCACGCCCAAGCAGACAGTAACAACGGGTCGATTATGGCGATCCGTGTGGAAGTATTTCCGCGCAAAATCCCGAATCACCCCCCGAAATAGGCGGTGTACCATGAAACAAATTGTTTCACCCCCTCGTCAACCGAGACACTCGGGTGAATGTTAGTCCACGACTCGAGTTTGGATGTATCCGCATAAGTGGCCACGACATCGCCGGGTTGAATAGCTTGTAGATCTTTGTGGGCCGGCTTGCCGATGGCCCGTTCAAGCGCGCCGATGAAGTCCAACAACTCGACCGGCTCACTGTGTCCAATGTTAAAGACGCGAAACGGCGCCCAAGAACTCGCCGGAGTGGGCGAATCCTTATCAAAGCTTGCATCGGGCTCGGGAATGCGATCCAGGGTGGCAATTACCCCGGCAACAATGTCATCAATGTAGGTGAAGTCACGCTTCATCTTTCCAAAGTTGAAGACCTTGATAGGCTGATCGGCCAGAATCGCCTTGGTGAAAAGCATAGGCGCCATGTCTGGTCGCCCCCAAGGACCGTAGACGGTAAAGAAGCGCAGACCAGTCGTGGGCAAACCATAGAGATGGCTATATGTGTGGGCCATCAACTCATTGGCCTTCTTGGTCGCTGCGTACAGGCTGACGGGGTGATCAACAGAGTCGTCTTCTGAAAACGGCATTTTGGTATTGCCGCCATACACGCTGGAACTGCTGGCGTAGACAAGGTGTTGGACGCCATGGTGGCGACAACCTTCTAGCACATTGACGAAACCGACCAAATTCGCTTGCGCATACGCATGCGGGTTCTGCAAGGAGTAGCGGACACCCGCTTGTGCTGCGAGGTGGACGACTCTGTCGAACCGATGGCGCTGAAAAAGATCTAACAACGACTGCGTGTCAGCCACGTCCATCTCTTCAAACGTGAACGGCGCACCAGGGCACTGAGCGCCGATGTGCGCCAGGCGATCACGCTTCAACTGCGGATCGTAGTAGTCGTTCATGTTGTCGATACCAACCACCTCGTCCCCCCTTGCCAGGAGGGAGAGGGTGGTATGCATACCGATGAAGCCGGCGGCGCCGGTAACCAGAATCTTCATTGCGGACTCTCTCAGTTATCCATTTGTGCGACCAAGGCGCGCTCTACGAGATCAGAAATATTGCGCTTGAAGTTTTCAATAGAGAACTTCTCTGCGTTGCTACGGCAGTCGGCAGCCGAGATGGAAGCCGCTTGTTCATCGAACCGTCGCACGGCTTCAGCGATGGCAGCCGGAGTTTGCTCATAGAAGAACGCACCGGTCGGTTGCTCCATCACACCCAGGCCACGCACGGTCTCCAACGCCCCACCACGCCCGTATGCGATCACGGGCGTGCCACACGCCTGCGCTTCCACCGGCGTGATACCGAAGTCCTCCTCTGCAGCAAATACGAACGCCTTCGCGCGCTGCATATGCTCCTTGAGCACTGAAAACGGCTGATGTCCAAGCACTTTTACATTGGGCCCTGCTGCTGCTCGAATACGAGCCATCTCTGGCCCATCGCCGATCACCACGAGCTGCTTTTCGGGCATCAGCGCAAAGGCTTCCACAATGGCAGGAATCATCTTGTAAGGCACCATACGCGATGCCGTCAGGTAGAAATCGTCTTTCTCTGCTCGTAGTGTGAAGTGCTGGGTATCAACTGGCGGATAGATAACCTCTGCCTGCCGGCCGTATACCTTACGGATGCGCTTGCCAACAAATCGCGAGTTAGCGACCATGACATCCACGCCATTGGAAGTTCGCAAATCCCAAAGGCGGATGTAATGAAGCAGAGCGCGGGCCATGAATGACTTCAAGCCCTTTGTCAGGCCGGACTCTCGCAGATACTGATGCTGGAGGTCCCACGCGTATCGGATGGGCGAGTGAACGTAGCTGACATGTGTCTGCGATGGAGAGGTCAAAACGCCCTTGGCCACCGCGTGACTGGAGGACACGATCAGATCATAGGAAGACAGGTCCAGTTGTTCAATGGCCAAAGGCATAAGGGGCAGATAAGCCCGGTACTTGGTGCGAGCAAACGGGAGCTTTTGAATAAAGCTCGTATGAACCTGCTTGCCCTTCAAGAAGCCGCGGTCTTTCTCAGGCACAAAATCGACAAGGGCAAATACATCTGCATCCGGCCACACCTCGAGCATTTGCTCAAGTACTTTTTCGGCACCGGCATAAACAACCAACCAGTCGTGCACGAGAGCCACCCGGCGCGCTCGATGAGCAGGGGCGGAGGAAATGGATTGAATTGCAGTCATGATTTGCTGATTGAGTGAGAGCCCGCGACGGCGTCCTGCAATGCGCGCGCAAGGCTAGAAGCGGCTCGAGTCCAAGTCCAGTATTCTCCTTGCCGTACAGCGTTGGCTTTGAGTTGATCCCTTAAATGTGGGTCACTCATCACCGCCATCAGGGCTGTCAACAGAGCACTCGGATCGCGGGGGTCGAAATATTGTGCGGCGTCGGCACAAACTTCAGGGATGGATGCAGCGGTTGACGCCACCACCGGGCAACCGAGAGCCATGGCCTCGAGGGGGGGAATGCCAAATCCCTCGTACAGTGATGGGAACACAAAGCACGTGGCCCGTTGATAAAGAGCCGCCAACTCTTCGTCGGTCACATAACCAACGTGTTTGAAGTAAGGCGGCAAGCTGCCTTGACTCTCAGAAAAAACCGCAGGGTTTGTCCCTCCAGCGACAACGACGTCAAAGCCAGGATCTCCCGTCTGTTCCAGCGCGCGCACGAGCAGGCCAAAGTTCTTGGCGGGCTGAGCACTGCTCACCGATAACACATATGGCCTGCTACCAATGCCGAACCGATCCAGAACGGCGCTGTCTGGTCTGACTCGGCGAACGTGTTCGCCCCCCTCGGGCAGCACCTGCACGGGCTTATTGCGAAGAGGCAAGTACCGTTGAAGCTCGCGCCGAGAGTATTCAGATACGGTCCAAATGTGTCCAGCCGTCAATGCGATACAAGTGTGCAATAACCGGTACGCCCATCTGAACCCAAAGCTGTATGCACGAGGCACTGCAAACACGGCTGCATCATGAATCACGACCACCTGACGAGCACGAAAGGCTGGGCCCGTATTGCAAAGGTTGACAAGCAGGGCATCCCCACAAGCCCTAGGCAAATCAAGCTGCTCCCACCCGTGACCCTGTCGGCGCCCCACGGTGCGATACGGCATATTGGCGAACGAGACCTTGGGCGTACAACCAGGCGGCAAGAGGATCTCGATCGGTGGCAGCGGAGCCCCGCCGTCGCTGATCAAACGGTCCAATGCCGAGAGCATCTCCGTCGCAAAGCGCTCAACTCCCGTGACGGGCCGAGATAAAAACCTACCGTTGATAACAATGCGCGAGGCTCTGGTCATAGAAATCGTGCAATCTGGTGTCGAACTTTGAAAAAGGATCATCGAGTGTATCCAGCCCCCAGGTTTTCCGACCACCCTCTTTGAGGGTTTCCCCGGAATTGGGGATTCTGTCTTTCTGGGCTGGCATTTACTATCGACCTGCTCTTATCAGGATGTTGCTGTGTCTCGTCGTATGACGCCGGTTCGCTCGATTGCCGAACGCAACATACCGTTGATTACAGAACGTTTTCCAATATTGGCGTCATGGGCGATGGAAGCGCGTGATCAACACCGTAGCGGGTAGAACAATTTAAGGCATACGCAAGGTGAGGAAAAAACATTTAATCGGTCTGGATATTGCACGATTTTGCGCAGCCTTGGCGGTCGTGTTCTACCACTTGGGAGCTCTTTACCTGGTAGATCCAAGCAGACCTTTCATGGCCAGGATCATCGACACTGAGCTCATTGGCGCAATCGCCATGTCGTGGTCCAAATACGGGTGGATTGGCGTTCAGGTGTTTTTCGTCATCTCGGGAATCGTTATCGCCGAATCGATTGACGGAAAAACAACTTGGAACTATGTCCGATCACGTTTTCTTCGGTTGTATCCGGGGGTGTGGGTGTGTACAGCCATCAGCATGGGCTGCATCATCGCCACCCATCAGGCCCCGTCTGAACAATGGATGGCCCTGTGGCTCAGATCGTCGAGCATTTTCCCCTTGGGGCCTTGGGTTGATGGCGCCTATTGGACGCTTCCCGTTGAGATGGTCTTTTACGCACTGATGCTTGCCTGCATCGGACGCTCGCCACGGGCATCCAGCATCGTGGCTTGGGGCCTATGCCTGATGAGTGCTTCTTTCTGGGCGCTGTACACCTTTGGCCCGGAGCAAGCCTCCATTTCTCAGTGGACGAGAAAAGTCGCAGGGACGTTCAGGTTCGATGCCGCCTTTGTTCAATATGGAATTTACTTCGGCCTCGGGATTTTTATCAGTCGAGCAAACGGGATCGGCAAGGCATTGGCCGCCGTTGCACTGTGCGCGCCCATTTGTGCGGTCCAAATTGCCAAGATTGCTCATCACGCCACCGACTACATGAATGTTCCGGTGTCTGGATGGATACCTTTTGTGACGTGGCTATTAGCTGTAACGACGATTATCGTAACGATTCACAAAAACGATGCGATCACTGGACTCATCGGTGAACGTGTCATTCGCATGGTCAGAAACTGCGGCTTGGCCACTTACCCCCTCTACCTCCTTCATGTCACCGTAGGATTCGCAGCGATCAGCGTGGGTATGAGCGCCGGCCTCGACTCCTTGGTAAGCTGGAGCATCGGTTTAGCCGTTCCGGTCTGGCTGTCTTTCTACGTCGCGACCAATTTAGAGCCAAAGGTCAGAGACGCGACCAAACTCGTCATCGACAAATTAAGAGAAACACAATTGCAGAGGCCCGCATCAAAGAGTGGTTGATCGGATGATGGGCCCAATCGTCTTGCTGTCTGTCAAAAAACAAGGCATCAGTTCATCTCAGAAGATAGCCAACATAACTGCTGTTCACCCACCTCTTCAGCCAACGCAGACGACAACATGAACGCGTTTGCCTGTTTTCTTCAACAGCCCCGGCGAATGATTCATTAGCTCGCTGCGGACACATCAGTAAGAACCATCTACCCGTGAACCCATCACTGTCGATATATCTAGATGCGGTACGTTTAGCCGCAGCCGCCTTCGTTTTGTTCGGACATGCGTTCAATTTCACGGGCGGGTACTTCCGAGGACTGGCGGGGCATGGTGCTGCATCGGTGGCGATATTCTTTGTGCTCTCCGGCTTCGTGATAGCGTTCGTCACCGATAAGAAGGAACGTTCAGGTCGTAGTTATGCCATCTCGCGCGCATCGCGCATGTACTCTGTGGCCTTGGGCGCATTAGCCATCACCGTTTGCGCGGACTGGCTTGGCTACCGTATGGACCCTACGCCCTATCTGGGATATCAACTAGGACACGATGGTTCAGCGCATTTGAACACCAGCTACTTCAATCCAGACTGGACGTGGCTAGACCTGCTGCGAATGGTTACGTTCACAAACGAACTATGGCAGTCTCATATCCAAGTGGGCAGCAATGAACCCTATTGGTCTCTCGGATTCGAGGTCTGGTACTACATCATCTTCGGGGTTTATATGTTCGCGCCGGGCGGCCCGAAGGCAAGACTGGCGCTTGCAGGCTTGGCCGCACTGATTGCCGGCCCGAAAATTTGCCTGTACCTCCCACTTTGGTTATTGGGAGTAGCGTGCTACAGGTTTTTACGTGACTCTGAGCGGCGACTGAGCACCACGCCGACGGCTTGGGCGGCCCTGGCCTTCTGCGCCACTGGCGTGCTCTACCTACTAGCAAGAAAGTACAGCGCCCCGCTCACACAGTCCATGTTCTTGCCTGTAGGCTGGGATCAGAGAACCGCCATGACGGTTCTGCACTTTCACTTCATCGGCCTACTGTTTTGCGTCAACCTGATCAGCTTCGTCGTACTCGCCAATCGACTGACATGGATATCGGTGGCAGCGCAAAGAGCCAAACGAAAGATTCAATGGCTGGCGGGCGCCACGTTCACCTTGTATCTGGCGCACCAGCCTTTGCTGCTGATGTCGTTGGCCATCAACCCACTGGAACGCGGCACGACCGAATGGGCCTATACCTCGATGGCCGCAACCATCGTGGCTGTGTTCGCTTTGGCAGAAGTCACAGAGCGAAAGAAGGAGTTCTGGAAGCGCTGCTTTGAGTCGATGTTCAAGTCGAGTTAATTGAGTTCTGACAACAAGGCCGCCAACCGTCCTTGTCGATTCACGAGAAAGTTGGCCCATCTATGGGCCATATCTTCCCGAGCGCTTGCTTGGGCTTGAACATCTGCGGCCAGCGCAGCGATGGCGTCGACCAATGCTGTAGGCAGTTCGAGTTGAATGGAGGGAGGCAAACCAAACTGCTCAAAGCCGCGTAAAGATTCTTCTGTGGCAAATACAGGGCAACCGGCTGCAATGGCGTCCAGCACCTTGACTTTGATGCCACGCCCACGAACGACTGGACTGATCGAGCACACGCATGACGCGAGCATCTGTTGCAGCGTCTCTGAACTCACGAAACCATAACCCCGAACATTCGATACACCTACAGCCAGTCGATCGGTGCCACCGCCAACGAGTGCGACCTGAAGTTGGGGGGCCACCTGAGCCAGAGCAGGCGCAAACACGTCGATGATCCAGTTCAACGCATGAGCGTTGGGAGGATGGTTTGGAGAACCGATGAAGACGACGGTGTTGGCAAACGCGGGATCGGCCTTGGCATCGGCAGCGGCCAGGGCATCGGGAGAGCAAATGGGAGGCAATAAGGCCAGATGTTTTGAAAGATCTTCTCGGACTTGGTTCCGCTCGAACTCCGAGAGATGAACCACCTTCGAAGCCAAGTTGAAGAGACGCTTCTCAACGCGGCCAGTACGCCAAGCTTCGAACATGTAATAAGCTTTGCCAAGAGCACCTGCCTTCATGCTCGCCATTTCTGCGATGTGTGGATACATCGCGTCATGCGATACATAGACCACCTTTGCGCCCGACTCGACGATCTGGTTCAGGTCGATATTGGTGAGCGCATAGTAATGGTCGATCACCACCACATCAAAGCGCCGCTGGGCGAGCAGCGATCGAACCGCACGGGTAGCCGGCTGTGAAAAAAACGAGTAGGCCATCACTGGCACCGACCGTCGGCAAATCATCGCGACCTTGTTGAGCGCACGGTGAAGCCCGCCTTTTTCAGTCAACAGATCTCCCACAAAAAGCTGAACCTTGGCGGCACCAACTGAGTGCACGCCGGCAGGTGGCTGCCCTGAGATGCCCGGCGCAACCGCGACCACGGTGAGTTCTATGGACGGCTCTGCAGCCAACTCTTTGATGTGCTCGTGAATGACTAGGTCCATGCCCACGCGTGGTTGGACCGGATTTCCTGCTGCAAGGTAGAGGACTTTTTTCATTTCGAAACGATGCGGTAACACCAGAGCCCCAGCGCACCGATACCGGCCGTGAGGATGGCTTTAGCGATCATAAGCAGCAGATTGCCTTGCGTATCTGCAAAGTAGAGCAGCGCCTGCACAAACGCGACTAAACCCCCGATATAGATGGCCGCGACAGGCAGCTTGCAGGGCACCTTGCGCACCAAAGGGAACGCCAGAGCGATGCTGATGAACACGGCCAAGGCGCCAAGCCACAACCAAACGTAGGGCCTAAGGTCAGCGACATAGAGAACAGTCGACATCAGCATGGCGACACATGACAGTTCCAGGACCGCATGGCCGATCAACCGTCCGCCCATATGAAGCAGATGTCCAGGTATCGAAATCGTGGTCTGCAACAAGGTGTGCCCAGCAAACACTAGCGCGACCGGCACGCCAAAATGCACGACCCAATCACGCAGCTCGGCCTTGATGAGCAGCGCACAAAGGTCGGGCAATAAGGCGATGGCAAAGCCAAGCATCAAGACCACGCACCACAATTGGATTTCATAAAGTTGGCGCAGTTTTGGCGCGTGAGGGTTCTTGGCCTCCTCAAATTCGACAATCACGCCAGGAGTCAGCACTCCACCAATGGCAGACGTGACCAATGCAAACGGCTTTTGCAGAATGTCCATGGCCAGAGATAAGCCCGCAAAACCAGCCTCGGGCAGAAAAGCTTTACCTAACCAACGGATGAGCAAAGGAACCTGCAAATGGATGTTAGAGGCTGCTGCGACCGATACACCATAGACGGCAAGGCTTCTAAAGAGAGCCGGCTCGAAGTTTCGCGCACTCCACTTCCACCAAGTTGGTGCAGCCAGCACATAAACCAGCAAAGTGAACGCATATCCAGCGCACATACCCAACAACGCGCCTTGCGCGGTTTGCCACCAAAATGCACCAGCCACTGATCCAGCAAGCAATGAAAATGCTCGCACCATCTGCAGAATCGCAAACTGGTTAAAACTGCCCTGAACACGCAAAAACACCAACAAGAGATCAGTGATGCCGATGAGCAGAGTAATTGCGAGTCCTACCAAAGTCTCAGAAACAGACAAAAGGCCGACAGCGACCGCCCCCACCGCAAGGGCAGCAATGGCACAAACCGCCATCAGAAAAGATGCTTGCACTGTGTCTTTGCGCGACCGCATGTCATCGGCGCCAAGGTTTGCGCAGAAACGAGATGCTGCCAAACGAACCCACTCAAAAGCGAGAACTGCGGCGCTTTGCGCAGAGGCCACGATCAACGAATAGTGACCGTACTCGCCTCCAGTCAGCAAATGACTGACCGCAAATACCAGCGCAAGCGTCGCAACAGCTTGGACCCCATAGGCCCCCATCGCTAAAATTTTGTCAAGCTTCATGTTGGGGTGATGATAAGCGGGCAAACACTTGTAAACTGACTTACACCGCCCACACGAGTACCCGCATTTGAGTAATGGCCTTGAAAGATTCTCGGTTGATTTTTGGCGTTTTGATTTGGGTTGGCGTTTACTCAATGTGCAACTACGCGCTCCAATTTCAGAAAGTTGTTGCAACCGCCCCTGGCACTCGCGGCGAAACAGAACTCGAGCGTGGACGTCACCTTGTCGAAAATTGCGCCAACTGTCACTACATTGACCAGCGAGCCAACTTTGTTGGCCCCCACCTTGTCGATCTGGTTGGAAGGCGCAGCGGTGAAGTCGATGGGTTCGACTATTCACCAGCCCTCAAGCGTCTCCGCGTTACCTGGACGCATGAAAACCTGATCGCATTCCTTCAAGCGCCCCAACAATTCGCGCCTGGCACCAAAATGGCCGTCAGCGGTTGGTCAAAAGCAGAAGCGGCGGCCATCGTCCAATATCTGGAGAGCCGACCATGAGTCATCTGCACTTGAGCCGCAGAGGCTTGCTGAGCGTGTTGGCGTTGGGCGCCAGTGGTGCATGGACGGGATGGCAATGGATAGAAGCCTCGGATGCAGACGCCCTGTCTTTGCAAATGCTGGCGAAAAAAGTACTCAGCAAAGTGCCCCCTGAAATGACCCAGGCTTGCATGGTGCGTATCAGCGCTCAACTGAATGGCTGCGTAAGCGAGTCCGTCATCACTCTGATGGCACCTGTATTGCACGCAGATGATCAAGCCCACATGCGCACGATCACGGTCGAGGGTGTGCAGTTCAGTCACACCCAAATAGGCTTGCTGGCCTTAATGTCTCAAGTTAGGGCATCGTGATGAATGCTTTCATCGACACAGCCAAACGAGACACGCAAACCGACGTCCAAACCGATGTGGTCATCGTGGGCGCGGGCGCAGCAGGCATCACGCTGGCGCGTTCGCTGGCACGGGCGCGCTTCAATGTGGTTTTGTTGGAGTCCGGCGGACTGGAACTCGAAGCGGCCACGCAATCCTTGTTTCAAGGCGAGGTGCGAGGCATTAAGTACTACGACCTCGCCGCCTGCCGCTTGCGCTATTTTGGTGGCACAACCAACCATTGGGCTGGCTTCTGTCGGCCCTATACACACGATGCTTTCGCGGGGCGCCCTGACCTAGGTGTGCCCGCGTGGCCAATCAACGAAAATGATCTGAATCCATACATTGCCAAGGCCGCCGCAGACCTCGGCTTGGATATGAAGGGATTCGAACTACAAGAACAGGCACGCAGATTGGGCGTGAACCCCGACGACTTGCCAGATGCCCATACGCGTGAACTGGTGAGTCAGGTCTATCAACTGACCCACCATGTCCGCCAGGGCAAATACTGGAAAGATGCCCTGCTAGCTCAGAAGAACCTCCAGATCTACCTGCATGCCAATGTGACCCGGATCAACTTGGCCGCAGACGGTAAGCGTGTGGAGTCATTGTCAGTGCGAGCCGTGGGCCAACCGGCCTTCAAGCTGAGGGCTCGTATCTATGTTTTGGCTACGCATGGCATTGAGAGCGCACGGCTTTTACTGGACTCGAATGATGTCCACAAACAAGGTATTGGCAACCAATTTGATCATGTGGGCCGCTACTTCATGGAACACCCGAAGATGACTTCGGGGAGACTGGTGCCTAGCAAGCGTTTTTTGAGCATGTACAACGGTGGCAACGCACACCAGGTGATGCGCAACATCAATATCGGTCTGAGCAAAGAAGTGATGCGGCGTGAAGGGGTACTCGACTACTACTGCCGCTTCTTGCCTGTACCCGCTCACCAGAAGACTCAAGACGCCGCCCAACAACTACGCGATGGATTCTGGAAACCAGCAGATGCGAAAGCACTGAGAGCATTGAACAAATTGGTTGGCGACCTACCTGCCACGTTCGATTATCTGGTCGCAAGGTGGCAATCTCGACTGGATGAAGCGTCCGATTCGATTGAACTCGAGTTGGACCAGCGCATTGAACAGGCTCCCAACCCCTTGTCCCGAATCACGCTTTCAAACGAACGAGATGCCTTGGGCTGCCGAAAGGCTATTTTGAACTGGCACTTCAATGATCTGGACTACAAAACCTACGCCACCGGCCAACGCATTTTGGTGTCCGAGTTAACTCGATTGGGATGGGGGCGCTTCATTGCACCGCCTTTGAGCCCCCAGGGGATCGACAGCCTTGTTTTAGGAAATCGACACCACATCGGTACAGCAAGGATGAGTGCCAAACCACAAGATGGCGTGGTCAACACCGATCTGCGCGTACATAGCGTTGAAAACTTGTTTGTGACGGGCAGCGCGATCTTTACCAATGGTGGACACGCCGTACCGACCATGATCATCATGGCATTTGCCATGCGTTTGGCCGAGCATCTGCAAAAGGAGTGGCGAGCATGATCCGTTGGCTGCTTTATATGTTCGCAGCGCCTGTGGTCTTCGTTCTGCCTTGGCTCCCATCGGCCATCGCGAAGCAATGGTTGGCTTTCTTCCTTTGGGCTGCAGCCTGGCTTGGTGCATTGTGGGTCACAACAGAACTTTGGGCGGGCCCTGGTGTCTTAGGCTTGGTGACGCTGGGCTTCGCTGCCACCATCCAGACGCGATGGCGGATTTGAGACCCATCTCCGTGGCGTTTAACGCCAAATCAGGGGCAACCTGAAATGACAGTGACACAGACCTGTGTCCTAATTGCTGAATATCTCTCGAATAACTATGACCAAAGCTCTCATCCTCGCAGCGGGCCAGGGTACCCGCATTCGCCCTTTGACCAAAGGCATGCCCAAGCCCATGATCCCGATCCTGGGCAAGCCCGTGCTCGAGTACATCATCGAGCACCTGGCGCGTCATGGCGTCAAGGAGATCATGATCAACGTGGCCTATCACCACTGGAAGATCGAGAGCTACTTTGGCGACGGACACCGCTGGGGCGTTGAGATCGGCTATTCCTTTGAGGGCGTGCGCGAACACGGTGAGATCGTGCCCCGCCCTATGGGCTCGGCCGGCGGCATGAAGCGCATTCAAGACTTCAGCGGTTTCTTCGATGAAACCACGCTGGTCATTTGTGGCGATGCCATCATCGACCTGGACATCACCGCTGCTGTGGCCGAACACAAGGCCAAGCAGGCCATTGCCAGCGTGATCACGCTGGAAGTGCCCAACGACCAGGTCAAGAACTACGGCGTTGTGGTAGCTGATGACAACGGCTTGGTGAAGTCCTTCCAGGAAAAGCCCAAGCCCGAAGAGGCGTTGTCGAACCTGGCCAGCACGGGCATTTATTTGTTTGAACCCGCTGTGTTGGACCTGGTGCCACCCGGCGTGGAATTCGACATCGGCAGTCAGTTGTTCCCCTTGCTGGTCGACCGCAAGCTGCCCTTTTACGCCCAAAGCCGTCCCTTCCACTGGATCGACATCGGTAAGGTCACCGACTATTGGTCGGTGCTGCAGCGCGTGTTGGCCGGTGAAATCGCCGACATGAACATGCCCGGCGAACAGGTTCGCCCCGGTGTGTGGGTGGGCCTCAATACTCGCGTGGATTGGGACAATGTGCAGATCAAGGGCCCGGTCTACATTGGCTCGGGCTGCCAGATTGACGCAGGCGCTGTGATCGAAGGGCCTGCCTGGTTGGGCAACGGCTGCGTCCTGCGTAAAGACAGCAAGCTGGTGCGCAGTGTGCTGTTTGACTACACCCGCATGGACGTGAACAGCACGCTGTGGGAAGTGATTGCCTCGCCGCTGTATGTGGTCGACCGTCATGGCAAGACCACCTACCAGGGCGAGGAAGGCACCACCCTGCGTTGGGGTGATGCGCGCGCTTAAGCGCATTTTGGGCGGCTGGTTTGCAGGCTTGGCATTTCAAGCTTGCGCAGCCGCCAATATCAGCGAAGCCGACGCCGCCCGCTTCCTGACACAGGCCACATTTGGCCCCACCCCGAACGATATCGCGCACGTGCAGCGTATCGGCTATGAGGCGTGGATTGACGAGCAACTCAAGCTCCCCTTGCCTGCTTTGAGCCATCAGGCGTATTGGGATCAACAGAACAAGGTGTTGAGCAAGCGGGGAGACCAAGCCAGCACTGACGAGGTCACGGCCAGCTTTTGGCGCATGGCGATTACCCATCAGGATCAACTTCGACAGCGCATGGCATTTGCACTGTCCGAGATCTTTGTCGTTTCACTGGCTGACAGCTGCGGCGACGTCAAGAATGCTCGCTCCGTCGCGCATTTCGTGGACGAACTGAACCGTCACGCATTTGGCTCGTTTGAGTCACTGCTTCACACAATCAGCCTGCATCCTGCGATGGGCTGCTTCCTATCCCATAGAGGCAATCAGAAGGAAGACCCCGAGTCTGGGCGCATGCCTGATGAGAACTTTGCGCGCGAGCTTTTGCAGTTGTTTTCGATTGGCCTAAACCAGTTGAACATCGATGGCAGCCCAAAGCTTGACGCACAAGGCAACCTGATACCGAGCTACAACCAAAACGATGTGGCAGGCCTCGCTAAAGTCATGACAGGCTTCAGTTGGGCTTGCCCCATGCCGAGGAACCAGCGTTGCTTTTTCGAGGGTGTGAACGGACAAACTGGTGCGTCTTTTCCAGATCGGCTCATCTTACCGATGGCTGAGTACCCACAGTTCCACTCCCAATCGTCGAAATCGTTTCTAGGACACACCATTCCGGCGAACTCAGGCTTATCGCCAACGGAGGAGCTCGAGCAGGCTTTACGTGTGATTGCTGACCACCCCAATGTCGCGCCATTCATCAGCAAACAATTGATTCAAAGGTTTGTTACCTCCAACCCGAGCCCTCAGTACATTGCAGGCGTAGCGGGCGTCTTTGAGACCAGCAAGGGTAATCTTGGCGCAGTGATCAAAGCCATCCTGCTTTCGCCAGAAGCGCGCCAAAGAGAAGTCGCCCTCCATCCCACCTTTGGCAAACTGAGGGAACCCGTTTTGCGTTTGTCTGCTCTTTTGCGCGCGACGGGTGGCATGTCGGTCAGCGGTGAGTTCTTGATGCGCCCTACCCATGACCATGGTTTCGGCTTGGCTCAATCGCCCATGCGCAGCCCTTCGGTCTTCAACTTCTTCAGACCCGGATATGTCGCGCCGAACAGCAGCATGGCCGCAGCAGGCCTGGTTTCACCAGAAATGCAGATCATGACCGAAGTCAGCGCAGCAGGTTACGTCAACTATATGCGCGGCTTCCTCGAGTGGGGTATTGGCTGGAATGGTCCAGATAAAAAGACGGGACCAGTTGACGTGCAACTTCGATTCAACCTCGATGAAAACGAAGAGTTCATCAAATTGATTGATGACCCAGAGAGATTCATTGAAACATTGAATGTTCGCCTATTTGGTGGAGCGATGTCTGACTTTCTTCGGGAGCAAATGCGATCCGTCATCAACGACATGTACGAACCCGCACAAACCCGGGCAGATCAGACTCTCGTCAAACGAAGACAAATCAGAAGCGCATTGCTATTGGCCTGCGCCTCTGCAGATTTCCTCGTGCAACGCTAGCGCAAACTGAACCGAATCATGCATAAGCGGCAGTTTCTCCAAATGTTACTCGGGCTTCCGTCGCTTGCCTTTGCTGCAGGCGCAGACCCGAGCAACACGCACTACCGCGCCCTGGTATGCATCTTCCTTCACGGTGGAAATGATGCGCACAACACCGTTCTCAACACGAGTGACTTGGCCTGGTCTCACTACGCTGCCTGCCGCCCGTATTCGCCTGACTCTGTTGGCTTGAACCGCTCTTCGGTGATTCCATTGGAACTCCGGGATGGCCACCCCGATGAGAGTTATGGCCTTCATCCATCTTTGGCTCAAACAGCCAAGCTCTTCAACCAAGGCGATTTATCGGTCTTGGCCAATATCGGGCCACTAGAAGAGCCAACGTCAAAAGAGGCCTATGAAGCAAGAGCAGTGAAGCTTCCCAAAGGGCTGTTTTCTCATAACGATCAACAGTCGACCTGGCAAACGTTCGGGCCGGAAGGAACCCAGATTGGTTGGGGAGGACAGATTGCCGACAAAGTACGACACCTCAATGGGCAAGACATGTTCACGGCGATCTCCATGGCGGGTAGTAGCGCATGGCTGAATGGCCGTGTCGTCCGTCCATATCAGGCCGATGCCCGAGGAGGCATCCGACTCGGCACGCAGTTGGACGCCAAAGGTGAGCCTCGTGTGTATGGCTCAGCCCTCTTAGCCACGCGGCTACAAAGCGTTCTCAGCACTGCCACCACGAGCCAGCTGGCCCAAGATGCCGTCGCCATTCATCAACGGGCCATGCAAGCCGAGCGCATCTTGGAGCGAGCGCTGCCTAGAGTACCTGCAGATGAACTCAAAATTCCATTGGCCTGGGAATGTGAGCTAAGCCACCAACTGAAGACGGTGGTCACGATGATGCGAGCCCATCGCGCGCTCGGCATTCGCCGTCAGTTTTTCTTTGTGGGCATGCATGGGTTTGATACCCACGACCGCCAGAAAATTCGGCACCGAGCCTTGTTGGCGGATCTAGACAAAGGCTTGGCCTACTTCAACCAAGCCCTGAAGCTTTCAAATTTGTTCAACAGCGTCACCACGTTCACGGCTTCGGAATTTGGCCGAACACTCACCACGAACGGCGATGGCACAGATCACGGATGGGGTGGACACCACTTTGTAATGGGAGGGCAGATTCGTGGCCAAACGATTTGTGGTGCATTGCCACCCTCCGGGTGGCGCCAATCGGACAACCACTTTGATGAAGCGCCCCATCTGATTCAAAACGGCGTGTTGATCCCTCAGTTGTCTTGCGGAGAGCTCCACCACAGCCTAGACAACTGGATGAGTGGCCAAAGGCAAACCAGTGACCTTGCTCATCTTTTCCGACCGTCTCCTCACTGATTGATCGCCTCTGGCAGACCAAGCTCCGAAGACTGAAGGGATTGCACCCACGCTAAGAGAATGGCGTCCCTTGAAAGAACCTGCTCTGCATACATACGCGCGGCCGCACCCAGGACACTTCGATCTGCAGGTCTGTCAGCCAGATCAGTTACTGCTTGAGCCAACTCACCCACCGACCCAGGCGACACCACACGACCGCAACGGCTCACCACATGCCCGATTTCGGTATCCTCACGGCAAGTGGCGACCACTGGGCGACCACTGGCCAGCATGCCGGTCAGTTTCGAGGGCAGAACCAAGTCCTCTGCATCGGCGCTTTGTGTCAGCAAGTGAATGTCAGCCATGCCCAATAAATCGCCCAATCGCTCTTTGGGCTGCAGCGGCAACAGGCGAACATTCTTGAGTTGTGCAGCGGCCTGCTCGACCTGTGGACGCATCACGCCATCCCCACAGATCACAAAGTAGATGTCTTCCCGATCTTGCAGTTGTTCAGCCACTGCAGGAATGAGCATGAGGTCTTGCTTGGCACCCCATGTGCCAGAAAACAAGGCCACCTTGGCATCAGCTGGGATGTTCAACTCAGCACGGTAGGGGCTGGTTTCTTGCAGTGGCGCAATGCCCTGCACATCCACCCAGTTGGGCAGGTGTTCCACCGCGTTGGCGTCAACGCCCTTGGCATGCAGTTTCTGAACCATCTTGTGCGAGATGGTGGACACCTTATCGAAGGCCTTCAGGATGCGCTTCTCGCAACCCAAAGCAAAGCGCTGCAACCATTTGCCCTTGAGTTGGTTCATGCGGAAGGCCACATCTACCTCAAAGTCTTGAATGTGCAACCAGGCTTGCGCGCCGCACAAGCGTGCGGTCAACCAACCCACAGGTGCACAGGACATCGCCGGTGCCACAGTGAAGACCACATCCGGGCTCCAGAAGGCCTGGCGCAACATCACTGGGGCAGAGGTGAGGGAGAAGCTCAAGAGGTGCAAGATGCGCTTGAGGCCACCAGGCTGAGCAGGCACCCAGATCGGCGCACGCCAGACATCAACGCCGTTGAGCTGCTCACGTTGATACAGCGGCCACTTGTAGCCTTCAGCGATCTTCCAATGAGGATAGTAAGGCGGCGCTGCCACCACGCGCACGTCATGACCCTTGGCCGCCAACCACTCAGCCATTTCACCTGAATATTTTCCGATGCCGGTGGGCTCGGGCGCATAGTTGGCGCTGTAGATCAAAATCTTCATGACCACTCCTGATTGGGCGTGATCATTGATGGGGGGCATAACGCCACCAAGTCGCAGGGCGTAGTCCGTTTGACCCACCGACTCTTAGCAGCCACAGACATGAGCCGTTCGGACTACGCGATGCGACTTTGGCGATTTACCTCCGCAGCCCATGATCTGAGCCCAAAGGAGTGCTCAGGTGATTCTGCAGGGTGTTGATTCAAGAACGGGGCCATCATTCTCGTTATCCAACCGCGTTCTACGAGCACTCTGGGGCGTGGTGTGGCTGTGCCTGTTCCGGCCCAGCCCCCGCCCGCTGCACGCATGGCGCGTCGCCCTCTTGCGGCTGTTCGGCGCCAAGATCGGACAACATTTCCATGTGCATGCCAGCGTACGTGTTTGGGCCCCCTGGCAGCTTCGGGTTGGCGATCATGTGGGGGTGGGCGAGCGCGTTCACTTCTACAACATGGCTCAGATCACCATTGCCGATGAAGCGGTGATCTCACAAGGGGCTCACCTGTGCGCAGGCACGCATGACTACACCAGCCCGGTCTTTCAGCTGCAAGCCTTTCCTATCCACATTGGGCATCGGGCTTGGATCTGCACCGAGGCATTTGTAGGCCCGGGCGTACACATACCCGAAGGCTGCGTGATCGGTGCCCGTGCAGTGATCACCCGTACCCCAAAAGAAGGCGCATGGCACGTTTATGCCGGCAACCCTGCCCGCCCGCTCAAGCCACGCGTGATTCGAGACTGACGCCATGATTCCTGTTTCTGTTCTGATCCTGACGAAGAACGAGGCTCAAGATTTGCCCGGCTGCTTGAAGAGCGTGGCATGGTCTGACGACGTTCATGTGTTTGATTCCGGCAGCACGGACGACACCGTTCAGATTGCGCAGTCCATGGGCGCTCAAGTTACGCAACGCACTTATGTGAATACGCAAGCACCATTCGGTGGCGACGAAGCAGGACACAAGAACTGGGGCCTGCAAAACATTCGATTCAAACACCCTTGGGTGCTGATGTTGGATGCTGACGAGCGGACCACACCGGAGCTCTTGCAAGCCATGCAGGAGCACTGCAAGCCGAATACCAAGGTCGCAGCATTTCGCATCCAACGCCGGGATTACTTCATGGGAACGTGGCTCAAACATGTCACGCCATCGCCCTTCAACATTCGCTTGATCCGGCCCGAACGTGTTCACTTCGAACGAGTGATCAACCCGATCACGGTCATTGATGGCATCACCGTCGATCTATCGGCTCACTTTGACCACTACCCCTTCAGCAAGGGGCTAAGCCACTGGTTCGCCAAACACAACGGCTATAGCACCTACGAAGCCAAACACATCCTGTCGACACGCCAGACGTGCCCGAAATACTCCTGGCGCAAAGCACTGTTGAGCCAAGACCGCAACGAACGACGCATTCACCAAAAGGGCTTGTACTACCAAATGCCGCTCAGGCCCTTGGTGATGTTCATGGGCTTGTATGTCGGCAAGCGTGGTTTCCTGGATGGTCGCGCGGGCTTCATCTACGCCGTGCTGCGCGCCATCTACGAATACATGATTGTGCTCAAGACCGAAGAGTTCAAGCTGACGCCGATACCGGATTGAGTAGCGTATTAGCCCGTCTTCGGAGTGTGTCTGTGTGCCTCTCAAAGGTCCACCAAATCAAACGCCCAAGAGCGATCAACACGCAAAGACAAGCCAGTAATGTTCCCCATGCCAGCCAGGTTGGCTGCATACGATCATGCATCGAAAAGATCGCACCAAACGCCAACACCAGTGGGAAGTGCGAAAGGTAGAGGGAAAAGGACATGTCCGAAAGAGGGACAAGATACTGGGCGATCACCCCTCGCTGATCAGCAGTCGGCTGATGCTGTTTGATTCGGCTCAAATGAACGATCAAGAACACCGAGAAACAAGCGCCAAGTAACCAGTCACCAAGTATGGGGATTTGACGCTTTTCGCAGATCCAAGAAACGACAACCCCAACTATCCACAGCGAAACGCTGAACCACCGCTGCCAACTGCTATAGCCGAAGGACACGCCTGATCGAACAACGAGAGCCACTCCCGCACCCATCAGCCAAACGACAAAGCCCTGAACAATCGAAACTGGAAAGGCAACGGACAGGCACAACAATGCCAATAAAGCGAAGACCCTGCTTCGCCATGAGTACTCTTTGAGAACGCCAGTTCCCACCAACAGCAGAGGAAAGCAGATGTAGTACCAAAACTCGTTTGCCAAACTCCAGAGCGGTCCATTGCTCCCAAAGACAGGTACCGCAATCGTCTGAAGGAAAAAAACATTACCAAGCGCAGTCAACAGAGACTGATCAAACTCAGCAAGCTTCGGACCGGAATGCCAATGCTGTGCGGCATACCCCGACAACACCTCTGGCGCCCAGTAAAGAATCAATCCGTCGATCATCCATGTAAGTAACAAACACGGAAGCAAAACGATCCACAACCTTGACAATCGCGCGATTCCGTATCGAAGCCAACTGAAGTTCGCTGTCGATGTCAAGACAGCTCCACCAACGAGGTAACCGCTCAGCACGAAGAAAACCATCACTGCTTGGTGCCCCAAGCTTGTCAACAGATAAAGCACTTGTGTAGACAAATGGGTCGACGCAAGCTGCGAATAGTCGACAAAGAGTGCCGCCCGCAAATGCCCGATGCAGACGAGTATTGCGGCAACTGCGCGAATGTAGTCAAGCAATACGTAACGTTTCATATGCTTGGCGCACGATCGATTCGTAGACCGCCTCATAGCCATCAATGGCATGGCTTTGCGTGAACCGCGATGCCCAGGTGATTCGAGCTTGAATGGAGGCAGCTGAACTTGCTACTTCGGAGTCCAATAACGACATCAGTTGCACCGCAGCGCCTTGGGCCCAAACGTTCAGATCTTGGCCATCGACTCGCGGCACATACACAGCGTTAGGTCCGCCAATCTCGTTCATCGGTGCATCCTCTGTCGTGATGACGGGACAACCACACATCTGCGCTTCGATGATCGGCCAGCCAAAACCCTCTGCATGACTCGGGAACAAGAACACTTTGGCAAGAGAGTACGCGGCCTGCAGCACACGGTTATCCAAGCCCTGGAAGAACAAGACCTGTGCGTGTGAGGGGACGGTTTCGAGTGCAGACAACACGTCCGCCCGTTTTGGTGGCGGGCTCACCATCCAAAGAGGCAGAGGTTGGGCCACTTGTTTGGCATAGGCCGCATACATGCGGATGATGCCCGCCGTATTTTTGTACCATTGGTCGCCGCCCACATGGAGCAACATGCCCTCTGTGCGCGCAGGCAGACCTGCCTCGATCAATACTTGGTAAGCCTGTTGAGGCTGATCCCGGTGGTAGGGGTAGTTCAAACCGTTGTAGACCACCGTCGAGGTGCTGGGCGACACACCGCCGAACTCTTTCAACTCCCGCTCGGTGCGCTTGGACACTGAAATAAAGTGTTGCCCTTGCCTGAAGCCTGATCGAATGTAGCGTTGATAGACCTTGCCACTGCGAGAGGTCGGGTTCTGCGGAACCAGATCCAGCGCGGATTTGAGTGCCAGCAAATCATGCGCATGAATCACATGGGGCCTATGCTTAACCAATGGCACCCACGGGCCCAAGGCCTGATCACAGAACACAAACAGGGTCTCGTCAGGCATGCGAGGCAACTGCGATTTCACCCACGCAGGGAACAGCGCATATTGATCGACATAGCCCGCCCACTTCTCCAAGCGCGTACCGGCGAATCTGGGCTGCATGATCGGCTTAGGAGACCAGTAATGCACCTCATGCCCTTTACCGCGCATGGCTTCGCCGATCATGCGGGCAAAGCGCGGCATGCTTTGGGAGCGCATGAAAGACGGATGGCAGAAGAATACGATTTTCATGTTGTTCTTCGATAGAAGAAGGGGGCACATGACCGCCACGTGATCATCAACAAGCCGACCACAATGGCCAAGATGACGAGCCCTCTCAGCACATTGAAGTAGTCGGCCATGGCAGCCTCGACATTCAGAAGCGCATTGGCAAAGGTGGCAGAACAAAACAGCAGCGGAAGGCTACCGAAGCGTCTCACGAAGGCAATCAGAAATCGAAAAATCAACACAATCGCAGCGGTGTAGAGAAAAATACCTGGCACACCGAAATCGGACAAACCCGCCGATATCAAACTGTTTGCCTCATCTGAAACCCGTAGCCCCAATTGCGGGTTGGCAATGGTCTCCTCCGACCCTAATGAGACGACTCGGTATTTGTTGGGCCACAGAACCGAAGGAACGGTCAAGGCCACGTCGAAGACAAGCAACTGCCCACCCAGCGGTTCCCTATCGTCCAGAGCTTCCAGAATCTCCGCCGGATATCCGATGATGAAGGTACGACTCTTTTGGTTTTCAGAGAGTTCTTCGTTCAACCCAGACCGCTTCGCATCAAAGAGTATCTCTGCACCGGTCTGAATGAGCAGCTTCACATCTTTAGCACTGTCGCCCAACTCCCACTTGGCCATTCTGAGGGCATAGAAGGCCTTCGATGCCATGGCCATCGCAGCCACCGCCAACACAATCAACAGTAAGTTCTTCGGACTAAACCAATGACGGGGTGACTGGGTCGCCGAATAGCACATGAGCATCAAGACGACGCTGTAGATAAACACCCGCCTACCTTGGTAGAACTGAATCAATAGCAGAACAATGAGACTCAACAGAAGAATCTGTCTGGTCTTCGCATCAGCCCGAGGCAGACAAAAGATGCCAATCGCCAAGGCCGGACAAATTGCACTGACCGTGATGGCTGCCAAGGGAGACACTCGGACCCCGTCTCCGGTCATGTCTTGGTGATAGCCAATAGCACCCGTCACAACTTGCACGACCGCCGCGATAGCTACCAGGATCACCATCACTCGCCCAATCCCTTGGGCTTGATCATCCCACTCGATCGCAAAGACCTTGAGGGAATCCATTGAACCAAGCGCCAAAAGAAAGGCCGCAAGCAACATCAGCCAAGCCAGCATCCTCGCAATCGACTCTGGTCGAGCATCAGTAACGGAGAGGTAGTCCTGAAGCATGAAGATCCAATTGATCTCCGTGTTCAACGTGCCAACCCCGTAACCAAGGCACATAGATACAACCGCCAGATCCCACAAAGACACCTCTCTCGGCTTGACGACGCATCTCAGCAACCCGACCAGGCCCATGAGAGACACCGCAACCAGCCCGGTCAGATACAGTGGCATGACAGGGTGCGAGAGCACAACCAGCCCCACAACCAATAGAACCAAGATCTGACACCACAAGTAGGGATCAAGGTTCAAACGCAAACTACCGCTCATTTGGACACACTCCGATGAAGCACTTGCTCAAGAACCGCCTGATTGGTGTATCCCGAGGATAGGAATCTGGTCCGCCCTGCCTGGGCTAAGTTGGCGCGGGCCTCATCATCCGCTAACAGCGCCATACAAGCTTTTGCACACTCCTCAGCGGTGGACCAAAACACGGCCTCTTTCTTGTCTTCATAAAGCACAACGTGTTCATCGGTCCTCTCAGCGCACAACACCCCTCCCAGCGACGGTACTTCCATGCTGCGCGTCGTATGCGCGTCTCGATTGCCTTTTGACAGCAAACCAAGATTGACTTGGGCCGACTGGATGGCATAGGCATATTCATCGCCACTGACAGGGCCGCCAACCCAGTGTGCCTGCAGCTTCTTCCACTCGGGTGCTTTTTGCCAATGCGCTCCGCGAATCGACAGCGGCACGCCCTGCTCGATCAATTGAAGCAGGAAGGGGCCTCGCTCAGGCATCCAGGTCCCTAGAAACAAGACCTTGGTCTCCCAATGGCGACGTTGTTCTTCGGTCATGTTGCGGGGGGCATGGCTGACCTCATCCGCAGACATGTACACACGCATGACTTGACGAGCGCCCAAGGCTTTGGCCTCATCTACATTCTGGGGTCTCATCACCACGACGAGATCGTAGTAAGGAAGCGCTTCGCGGTAGGCATGGAAGCGTGCCCCATCACGGGGGCCGGTGGGATCATCGATGCAGTAGTTGATGACCTTTTTGGCGTGCGCCTTCAAGATCGTAACGGTCGCAGGCGTGATCCACTCACCGCAATCAACGTGGCACATGTCAAAGCGACGCCCAGCCAAAGTTTTGACCAACGCCGAACGCAACAGTGGCGCCCAATACTGGCCACCGAGGCGCCAGGTCACACGATCCACCCAGGCGGTTTGAGGCAACAATGCCCTGGGGTCAATGTGCAAAACCTGATGACCGAGGCGTTCGTAAGCGCGAGCCCGATCCAAGCAGGTGCCGCTCTTGGTTCCCAAATACAAGATGCGCAGCGCCCCCATCAAAGCAACCCTCGATAGATGCGCTGTGCTTGCAGACCATAGTCGCGCCAGCCGCCCATGTTCTTGACACGGCTGTAGGCTCTCACGCTCATGGCATCGCGCCACTCTGGATGATCAATCAAGTCCTGCAACTTGAGCGCGAGCGCTTGGGCATCACGGGCAGGCACGATGTACCCCTCTTCTCCATCGGTATAGAGATCTGCAGCACCTGTGTTTGAAGATGCGATGACGGGGCAAGCACAGGCCATGGCTTGTGCCATCACCATGCCAAACCCCTCTTGAACGCTGGGCAGCACCATGACATGGCTCGCACTCATCAAGTGCTTCAATTCGGTTTGATCGACATGGCCCCACACCTTGATACGCTCATCCCAGAGTCGCAAGGTCTGCATGCGTTCAATGAACTCAGGCGAGGGTGAGCCCACCAGATGCAACATCTTGTTGGGATGCTGAATCATCTGAAACGCCTGCAACAGATAAGGAATGCCCTTTTGAACACTCATCGCGCCCACGAAGAGCACATCGAAGCGGTCGGCTTCGGGTCGTCGCGTTGGCTCAAAACGATTCAGATTCACGCCATAGGGTAGCAAGCGGATTTTTTCGAACGCAACGCCCTGTTCGATGAATGAGCGAACCGCGAACTGCGAGGGAACGGTGATGCAATCGGCCTCTTCGTATTCAGCGCATTCCAAATCCATGACACGTGGATCAATGCCTTCGAACTGGAGCCCCCAACGGGCATGCTCTTCACGCAACAGTTGGTCCTGCACACGAATATGGGCAGAGCCCCGGTCACACACGTAGCGCGCCCCCAAGGCCTTTGCCCGTCTGCCGCTCATCAGAGCAGAACCCGACAGACCAACGAAAACATCACATCCTTGCAGAGTCTTGGCCACATAGCGGTCTAGCGCACGTTTGCCGATGTACTCAAGGAGACGATTGGTCTGCTTGGTCGATACGCCCCAACGATTCATGGCCATGTAAGGCGTTTGAACCCAGGGGAAGCTTCGCATTTTGGTCACGGGCAAATTCTCGTTCTTGAGCTTGAACGCTGGATAGCCGGTGTAGATGTTGTGCAGGCACCCGGCTGCGTGAAGTTCACGCGCCAGGTCAAATGTGTGAAATTTGCCGATCGTGGACAAAGAAACCTTCATGGCAGTACGACTCCATTGACTGGGCCTTGATGAAACCGAGACCGGACCTGCATGACGCATATGCCAGCCAGCCAAACTTCCATCAACAACATGGACCACGCCATCGCGACCAGGCCGCCGTGTGTGATACCCCACCAGCCAATCAACAGCATCAGTCCAGACGAGACCAACTGCCAAACAGCCAACCCGCTGTGCTGATTGGTGGACATGAGTAAGACACGTGGCACATGCCAGACGCCAGCCACGGCCGCATAGATCAGCAAGATCAGCATCAGATCGGCGTCAAAGCTCAGCTGCTTAGCGGTCCACCACTGATACAGCCAAGGGCCGACAAAATACAGTGCCGCACTCAGCACGACCGATAACACGAGCCCCGAACGCCAACCGCGCCGATAGAGCTGGTGCAGCGCAGAAACATCTGTGTGCGCTGATAGCCGCGAGAACTCGGCCCACAACGCGTGCGCAGGAATGGCCGTGCATTGAACAGCCACTCTGGAAACGGTTCTCGCCGCATTGAATGCGGTCACGGATGCAGGCCCCAGGATCCACCCCACAAGCAAGGTGGCACCCTGAAAGGTCAAGGCATTGGCGAGTGGAAATGCCATGAAGGACACCGCTGGCTTGATCATCTCCCTCAGCTCTTGGCTGGAAGCTTGATTAAGACCCCATGAGAGTTGATGTTGCGATGCATCGCATCGCCAGACCAGAACAAGCAGGCCAAGAAGCCTCGCCATTGCCATGCCCATGGCGACACCCACAAAGCTGTCTGTCAGGTACAAGCCCAATAGCGAGGCCACCCATTCCAGCAGACGAATCAAGTTAGCCCAGGTGGTACCTTGTGCGTAGCGATGCGTTGATCGGAAAACAGCCTCCGCCAGACCGCCTGCCAGCGAAAGAAGAACCGCCACGGTGAGCCACCAGAGCGCCCAGGCTTGCTCGTGAGGCATCTGGATCCAGCCACCAAAGATCACACTCCCAGCCAAGGCCAAGATGGCGCTGATCACCAGGACCATGAACAGCTGTGCGGTCTGGAAAATGCGATCGGCGGCAGCCACTTGTTGACGCGCCAGAGCCATCGTCATGCGATTGCCGGCTGTCGTCACCAACCCCACATCGGCCATCGACAAGTATGCAGGGATGGCAGACAACATCAACCAGACACCGTAACGACTGGGATCCCACTGCATCAAGAACAGGGGCAATGAGCCCAATTGAATGACCAGGCTGATCACTTGGCTGAAGGCGCCTGCCCCCAGAGCGGCCCAGATGCGGGCGCGAATGGCCTGGTCTCGCATGATCAGGATCTGTCGTTGCGACGGCCGATGAACTGCGCGCGCACATCGTCGCTCATGGCAGCAAACCAGTCCTTCAAGAACTGCTCCTGGACCTGCAGCGCGTCATCATCTCGCGAGACCTCGGACACGCGAATCAGCAGGCCATCCATCTTGTAGCCTCGGGCAGCCAGAGCCAAGCGCGCCAGATTGCGCTGGAGCGAGCCATCGGTGACCTGATCGCCTGTTCTCACCAGATAGGTCAGCGGTTCCTTGCGTTGCCCCATGACGGTCTGCAATTGAATCGCGGGGAGCAGGCCCCATGGCGTATCAATCTTGTGTTTTGAATGGCCTTCAACCCGGAATCCCTGCGAGGGATAGCACATGTCCGGCGTATGCAACTGCGTATCAGTCGATTGATCGCGACCGTAAGCCAGTGAAACCATCATCAAACGACCATTGGCACGGTTCATGTAGCCCACCGCCACTGTCTCGCTGTAGATGCGATCGAGCATCTCGGCCTGAACGGGATTGACCACGGCGGAACTCATGTTCTCGACCTTGATCCAGTCACCAAACTGCGCGGGCATCAACTGGGCGTACTTTGGGTTGCCAATTTGATCGGCCCAGTACCGACTGGGTCGCAACAATTCGGCTGCCGCCCACGCCATGGACATGAGCAACAACATCAACATCAGCCATTTGACTGCAATACGCGGCGGTTGAATCAGCGTGGCCATCATGCGGCAACTCCTTGACCATCGATACGGCGGGAGGCGACCCGCAACAGGCTATCAATACCCATCATCAGGAACATCGCTGTGGTGAAGAGGACGAGCCCCGCAAATCCGTGCAAGAAGCCCTGCCCCGCTTCGTCGCCAAAGTGATAGGTGATCAAGGTGAGAAACAGCACCCGGATCATGTTGGCCGCAAAGGAGATGGGAATGATGAGCAAGGCCAGACCAATGTTGCGCAGCCATGAACTGTGGCGAAACACATTGAGATAGAAGATGCCCATGGCCTCGAGCATGAACAGCGTTCGCATCCCTGCGCAGGCATCTGCCACCAACAACTGGTATTGCCCGATGTTGATCACCACGCCTGTATGACTGATCGGATAGTCGAACGCCCACAGCAACTCAGATACCAGAATGGATATCTTGAGCTTGACAAAGTGACTGATAGGATCGAGCAAGAAGCCCGGCAGGGGGATCATGAAGATCGCGAAGAAGACCGGGAACTTCAGGACCTTCAGCAGAGGAATACCGCCTAGAAGCAGGATCCAGGACATCAACATCGGAATGAAAGAGCCCACTTCGAAGTAGATGATGCCCAAGGCTCGACCCGAAACAAACAAGGCAAGTGCCAGGACCAAAGCAGGCCACGCCCAAGCTTGACCGGATGGTTGCTGCGCAAGCGATAGTTCTGCATCTCTCCAGCGATTGACGAGCAGCCACAAAGACAAGCTCAACATGATGGGACCGTGGCTGTGCTCACCCTGACTCCACAAGCCAGCAGAGTCATCTTGTAGCAGGCGGAACACCGTCATGGCGTAGAACGCCAAAATGCCAACCGCGAAGACAACGATATCCAGGGAGACGGGCCACCAAGGCTTGGCTTGGCTTGGCACGACTGCGCTTTCTTGTTCGATGGAGAGTGGCGTCATGACTTACTCGTGGTGGTCGTAGGCTTTGAAACCGGCTAGCTTGACCAAGCTGTCACGCTTGGCAGCGGTGTAGTCACTGCGAACCATCTCGCTGACCAACTCAGCCAAGGAGATCTTTGGTGTCCATCCCAGCTTTTCACGCGCCTTGGTGGGGTCGCCCAACAACGTTTCCACTTCAGTGGGACGGTAGTAGCGCGGATCCACGCGCACGATGACGTCCCCCACCTTGCACTTCGCAAGAACTTCTGATTGACCTGATGCAGTTTGAACGGGCGAGATGTCTTGCACATAGCCCACCTCATTTTCGCCTTGCCCCTCGAAAGCCAAGGTGACGCCCAACTCCTTGGCCGCAAACTCCACAAACTGGCGCACGCTGTATTGCACGCCGGTGGCGATCACGAAGTCTTCGGGCTTGTCTTGCTGCAGCATCAGCCACTGCATCTCAACGTAGTCTTTGGCGTGGCCCCAGTCGCGCAGTGCGCTCATGTTGCCCAGGTACAAGCACTCTTGCAGACCCAGGGCAATGCGACTGATGGCGCGGGTGATCTTGCGGGTGACGAAGGTTTCGCCACGCACAGGGCTTTCGTGGTTGAACAGCACGCCGTTGCAGGCATACATGCCATAGGCCTCGCGGTAGTTCACCGTGATCCAGTAGGCATACAGCTTGGCCACCGCATAAGGGCTACGGGGGTAGAACGGTGTGGTTTCCTTTTGAGGAATCTCTTGCACCAGGCCATACAACTCAGAGGTCGAGGCTTGGTAGAACTTGGTCTTTTTCTCCAAGCCCAGAATGCGAATGGCTTCGAGCAAGCGCAAAGCACCAATGCCGTCGGCGTTGGCGGTGTACTCGGGCTCTTCAAACGACACGGCCACGTGCGATTGGGCTGCCAGGTTGTAGATCTCGTCAGGCTGCACCTTCTGCACGATGCGCACCAAACTGGTCGAATCGGTCAGATCGCCGTAGTGCAGGATGAAGTTGCGGTTATCAACGTGCGGATCTTGATACAGGTGGTCAATGCGGTCGGTATTGAACGACGACGACCGACGTTTGATGCCATGCACCACGTAACCCTTGCCCAGCAGAAACTCCGCCAGGTAAGAGCCATCCTGGCCCGTGACCCCGGTGATCAGCGCTACTTTTTTTGTCATATCAAAACTCATTCATCAAGATGCCGGCCATCTTGACTTGGCTTTTATTCAGCAATTTGACAAACGACTGCATCCGAGGGACTCGGCTTTTGTTGCGGCGCCCCACCATCAGCGCGGCTCCGCAATGCACCGCCACCACGCGCGCATCTGAACCGGCCGAGGCGGAAGGCGTATCCACAAGCACGTAGTCAAACCTGGCCAACAGTTCGTTCAAACAGAGGCTGAACGCGGCTCCCTGAAGCAACTCAGAAGGGTTGGGAGCCAGAACACCCGCGGGCATCAAATACAGGTTGGGCAGTTGCTCGACGGGTTTGATGACGTTTGGCTCGGCTCGCCCCGCCAACACGCCTGTCAAGCCAATGTCCTGCTCCACCCCAAAGATTTCGTGCAAGCGCGGTTCACGTAGATTGGCATCGATCAGCAAGGTCCGGCCTGGCAACTGACTGAAGGCTACGGCCAAATTGGCTGCCACAAAGGTTTTCCCATCACCTTCATCGGAGCTGACGACCGCCAGTGCGCGTCTCGATTGGCTATCAGCGAAGACGCCGAGTACCAATTGCGAACGAATGTCACGGAATGCCTCGATCGCATCATCAAAGGGCGAATGCGCAACAACCAGTTCAGGATCAACATTGACCTGTTGCTGTGGAGCGTAGGGGTAGCGGAACTGCTGTGACAAGGCCCAGACCACGTCGTCAGGCTGAGCAAGACCCAAGGCAACAGCGGCTTCACCAAAGCGCATGCCATGCTCTCTCTGGTAAGCAAGGGCCTGTTCAACCTGCTCGGAAGAGAGGCCCTTTGTGCGCTGCAGGATATGGCCGAGCGTGACGTCGGTATTGGGCATCTGCTGACCCATTTGGTGTGTCGTCATCATGCCGCCTTATGTGTCAAAGCTTTGAGCATTGGTCCACGCAGGCCGCTTTTCTGAGCCTTTTGTTTAGGGCGTGGGAAGGAAGGAACCGTACCAATCAAGGCTTGCTGGAAGAGCGCTTCCATGTCATCTTGAGATCGCAGACGACGATCCGCATGCTCAACGATCAATGCAAGGACAACAGCCAAGATCAATCCGATCAAGAAGCCAGCCGCCACGTTTGTCAGCACGCGTGGACTGGAATGATTCGAGGGCGCCTTCGCAACTTCGAGCGCGCTGATGTTGGCCTGATTGACTTGGCTCTCCAGGCTCGTGTTCCCCATGCGAGCAATCACGTTGTCATAGGCGCGTTGAGCGTTGTCCACATCACGCTGCAACAGGGCTGCCTCGTCGCGAATGGCTTTCATCTTCAAGACTTTGGCGCGCTGCTCTTCCAGAGCCACCTTGATTTGCGCCGCGCGACTGACATTCACGGTGTTGCCAACGCCCACACTGGCCGTGACACGACGCACCTCGGCATCCAATTTGCGGCGTACCTCGGCAATGCCATTTTTCGCTTCAAGCACTTGAGGGTGCTGGTCTCCGAGACGGGTTGTCATCTGCTCCAACGCAGCCTCTTGGCGGTTGAGTTCCGCCTGCAGTGACGAAACCAAGGGGTTGTTGATGACATCTGGGGATCGGTCGCCCTGCACTCGGGCGGCAGCCTGACGGCTACCCGAGTCCGCCACTGCAGATTGAGTGATCACATACTGTGAGGACAATTCATTCAAGCGTGCAGTTTCAACATCCAGTCGCTCATCGTTGACGAGCAGCCCCTCTTTTTGCTGAAAGCCCGAGAGCCGAGTTTGAGCTGCCTCCAAATTGCTGCGCAGTTGCCGAGCATTGGCGTCGAAAAAGTCGTTGTACAGCTTCGCCGGGGCGGTCCTCAGATCCAAAGTGGTCTCAAGATAGGCCTGAACAAAGCCATTGGCGACGACTGCCGCGAACTGGGGATCGGCCGCTTGATAAGTGACGTAGATGACATTGGAGCCGCGTGAGGGGCGAGCTTCCATATTGCTCTTGATCAGCGTGGCCAGCCAGCCTTCGAAGTCGCCAATACCCCCCGTGGCGGACTGCCACTTGGATCGCATCTCACCCAACTCGTTCAGCTTGAGGTTGCGCACCACCTTGAGGGCCACGCGAGAACTGTTGATGACGTCGACTTGCGTCATCAGGTAGGCAGGGGAAGCCAGTGCAGGCGAGGTCATCCCCGCAATGGGATCCTGCCCTTTGATATCGATGATGATGGACGCACTGGCGGTATAGCTTTTGGGCACCAACCAGGTGTAAACCACCGCCGTGGTCAGAACCAACAGAAAGATGCTGCTGGCCAAAATCCACCGCGCACGCACGATGGCAAAAATCAACTGAAAGGTCATACCAGACTCTCAAGTGCTCAACTTGGGCGAGTCTAGAGATCGAGTATGACAAAACGTAGTCTGAGCCAAATGGCTCAAGTGCTACCCCTGAAATTGCCCTACTTGAGGGGGGCGACACCCATTGTCATCAAAGTTTCAATTTCACGAAGATGAACTCCGGGATGTGCTTGATGATCAACATGATCAGGCGCCAGAATCCCGGGGTGTAAACCACCGTCTTACCCTGATCAATCGCCACCACGATGTCTTTGGCAACTTGATCGGGCTTGGCCCACAAGGGGCCTTTCTTGAACGCGGCGGTCATGGGGGTGTCCACAAACCCGGGTTTGATGGTGGTGACAGAAATGCCCTTCTTGGCCAAACGCTGACGCAAGCCTGATGCAAAGGCCGACACCAGAGCCTTGGCGCTGCCGTACACATAGTTGCTCTGGCGACCGCGGTCACCCGCTACCGAAGAAATCACCGCGATGGCGCCATGCCCCTGGGCCTCAAAGCGATTGGCTGCGGCCGTCATCAAGGACACCACCGAGGTGCCGTTGGTCGCGATTTCAGCCAAAGCGTAGTTCACATCTTGTTGGGCCTTATCTTGATCGGTCAAGGTGCCATGCGCGATCAAGATGGTATCCAAACCTTGCAAGGCCTGTGAAGCTTGCTCGATCAAGGCCTGATGCTGATCCAGCTGGTTGGCATCAAACACTTGACTGCCCACCTGCTTGATACCGCGTACACGCAGATCCGCCACCAGGGTTTCGAGCGCGCGGGCGTTGCGTGCAGCCAGAAAGACAGCATCGCCACGCTGCGCCCAGCGACGGGCACAGGCTTGAGCCATGGCGGAGTTGGCGCCAACGATCAGGATTTTTCTCATGTGTTCTCCATGACCCGTCGCCACATGCCAGAGCTCATGCGCGGGTCCACAAATGCTTTGAAAGCTTGCCAGTTGGGATAGCCCGCCTGGAACACCTTGGCCGACATCCGACCATCTTTGGCGGGGTAAAGGCGCCCCCCACTTTGCAACACGATCTGGTCGAGCGCATCAAACAACTGGTGCAGTCGCTCGCCTTGGTTGGGAAAGTCGAGCGCCAAGGTTGTGCCCTCCATAGGGAAGGACAAGAGGCCTTTCGAGGGTACCGAGCCGAATTGCTTGAGCACAGCCAAAAAAGACCCCATGCCACTGGCAGCGATGGTGTGAAGCAATTGCCGCGTGACCTTCACGGCATCATCGGGCGGAATCGCACATTGGTATTGATAAAAACCTTTGGGCCCATAGATGCGGTTCCACTCCAGCAGGGCATCCAAGGGATAGAAAAAGGGCCGATAGTGCTGGATGTCTCGCACACGATCACCCCTTTGCCGATGAAAGTAGAGCGTGTTGAAGGCTTTGAGTGACAGTGGATTGATCAATGACAGGGGCGGCGTAATGGGCACCCTGCGCGCATGCTCAACCACCCCTGCGGCCACAGGTTTGCGCAGATGCTCGGGCTGGCAAATGGCAGGCGCATGGTTGGCGCGGTTGAACAGGCCTCGCCCCAGTCGACGGCCTGTGAAAGCGCAGTCGATCCACGACACGGTGTATTCGTAATCGGCTTCAGACGCTGCGCTCAACTCAAAAAACTCTTCCACCGAGCGAAAGCGAATGGTCTCAGAATCCATCAAGGGATTCATGACGGGCCGCAGTTGAATCTCAGCCCATGTGATCAAGCCCGTCAATCCCAGGCCACCGATCGTGGCTGCAAACAAATCTGGGTTGTCCGCAGCAGAACAGATACGCCGCGATCCATCGGAGCGCAGGAGTTCAAACTGCCGTACGTGGTTGCCAAACGAGCCGGCCACGTGGTGGTTTTTGCCATGCACATCGTTGGCAATGGCGCCCCCCACAGTCACGAACTGTGTGCCCGGTGTCACGGGCAGAAACCACCCCTGGGGCACCACCAACCGCAGGATCTCAGACAAGAGCACCCCGGCCTCGCAGCGCAAGATGCCGGTCTGGCGATCGAAGGCCATGAAGTGGTCCAGCCCCCTGGCACGCAACAGCCCAGCGCCGGGATTCAGATTGCTATCGCCATAACTGCGACCGTTGCCATAGGGCAGCCAGGTCGTGGGCGACGCCTCGCGACGATCAACTTGCTCACCCCAGCTTTGGTGGCGATCCGTCAGATCGAAGACTTGATGCTCGGGCCATTCGACCCGGCCCCAAGACGTGATGCGTGCCGTGCTCATGTGATGTAGCCCTGCGCTTTAGACGGCCATCGCCAACACTGCCACGGCAGCAACGCCGGTGAGCAGGCTGATGGGATCCTTGAGGGCATAGACCAAGGGATCGTCATTCATACGCCCACGGTGCGTCTCCATCCAGATGCGGCTGATCCAATACAGCATGATGGGAACAAGACCCCAAACCAGTTTCGGATGGCTGTACATGACGCTGATGTCTGGGGAGTTCAGATACAAGGCCAGCACCAACACGCTGAGGTAACCCGATGCGCCACCCAAGCTTTGCAAAAGACTGATGTCTTCCACTTGGTAGCCTCGACCAGAGGCCTTCAACTTGCCTTGCTCACGCATGACATACAACTCGGCATAGCGTTTGACGATCGCCAGGCTCAAGAAGATGAAGATGGCAAACATCAACAACCAGAAGGACAAAGGAATGGCCGTGGCTGCGGCACCTGCCACCAATCGTACGGTATAGAGCCCCGCCAAGGTAAGCACGTCGATCATGACCAAGCGCTTGAGCAAGAAGCTGTATGCAAAGGTGACGACGTAGTACAACGCCAGCACCAGGGCAAACTTCGGGGGCAGGAGCAAACAAATCAATGCAGCGCCCACCAGCAACATGGGCGCCACGAGCAAACCAAACAGCACACTCAACTGGCCTGATGCAAAAGGCCGATTGCATTTGCTATGGTGGGCCCGATCAGCTGCCAGATCCAGCATGTCATTGAGCAAGTAGACCGACGACGCACACAGACTAAAGGCCAAGAAGGCGAGCAAACCGTTTTGCAGCACGTCCCAATCAGTCAACTGATGCGCGGCAGCCAACGGTACAAAAATCAGTCCGTTTTTGGCCCATTGATGCACGCGCAGCGCTTTCAGCCACACTTTCACGCCCCCCTTCAAGGGCTTGAAGACGGGGCCCAGTTGGGACAACTTTTCAGCCTGCTGAGCCAATTTGTCGGACCCGTTGACCACAATGGCTTGATGCGCGTGACGCCACACGCGCAGATCAACCTGATGGTTGCCGCAATAGTCAAAGCCTTTGTCACCAAAGCGCTCAACCAGGACCCGTGCCTTGTTGGCACCTGCCAAGTTGAGTTGGCCATCACTGGCCAATACACCGTCGAAACACTGAAGGTGCTGAGCCACAGCTTGCGCCAGGGATTGGTCAGAAGCGGTACACAGCCAGATCGACCGACCAGCGTCTTTCTGAGCCAAGAGCCATTCCACAAACGGCGCGCTATAGGGCAAGGCTGCGCCATCGAGTTCGACCCGCTTGGCGATCTCGGACTTAAGTTTAGCCTTTCCCCCCAACAGCCAAAAAGGCACGAGCAGGAGGTAGAGCGGGTTGAGCTTGATGAGCAGCAAGAATGACTCGAGCAGCAAATCGCTGCGGATCAGCGTGCCATCAAGGTCTACACAAAGAGGACGGTTTCCAGACATGGGAGAGGTCAGCCAAACAACTTCAACAATGACTCAGGCGGGATGGCGGCGTAGCTGCCAAACACATAGCCAACCAATCAGCACCGCCAACCACAAGGTCAACAGACGACAAATGAGCGTCGTGAGGATGGCTTGCGGCATCGTCATGCCATGCGCATAGAGCAAGGCCGCCATGACCGCCTCCGTCGAACCGAGACCACCAGGCAGAAACGATAGGGCACCCACGATGATGGCCAAGGCGTAGATACCTACTGCGGAAGATAAAGCAATGGGCTCGCTCAATTGAATGTCGGCCAGCAGCTTCAGCCCCCAAGCCTCAGCAAACCAAGCCACCAAACCCAAGGCCAGACCAACCACCAAGACGCCAGGCGAGAGAAAGCCTCGTGCGTGGCTCAAGGTGCTGACAACCCCTTGCCCGAAGGGCAAACGAATACGCCCCCATGGCACCAGTGCCAACACGGCCAGAATGCCCCCCACCAAACCCACGGCCACCCAGAAGAAGAGCTGATATTTTTCGAGCTCTGCCAGCACGGCAGCCGCGAGCATGATCATCACCAGCAAATCCAGCAGTCGCTCCATGAAGAAGGCGCCGGTCAAGCTGCTCATGCTCAGACCTTTGGGCACATAGTAGCGAGCACGGACCATTTCGCCCAACTTACCAGGTGACAAGGTGAAAGCAAACCCCGCCATGAAAGACAGCGCAGTGAAAGACCACGGTAGCACGTGACCAAGCTTGGTCATATAGATCCGCCAGCGGACCACGCGCAGAGCGTAGTTGAAGAGCGATAAGCCGGTGACGAACAAGATCGTGCCCCCCGCATGCTTGAGGGAACTCAGATCGATCTGGACAATGTCACGATGAAAAGCGATGCCGCACCAAACTGCAAACACCACAAACAGGGCGTAAAGGCCCCACTTGCGCGAAGACGCCACCCAATCAGAAGACATCCGCGTCCTTCAAGAGGGGCGCTTGAGCATCTTTGGGTGCCAACAGCGGACCAACTTGCAATGCTGGCCACTGGATACCAATGGCGGGATCAGACCAAAGGATGCTGCGCTCACAGTCTTTGGCGTAATAGTCGGTGGTCTTGTAGAGGAAGTGCGTGTCGTCTTCCAGGGCCACAAAACCGTGCGCAAAACCTTCAGGAATCCACAACTGGCGGTGGTTGCTGGCGGAGAGCTCCACGCTCACCCATTGGCCAAAAGTCGGCGACCCACGGCGAATGTCAACCGCGACGTCCAGTGCTGAGCCCTTGACCACGCGCACCAGCTTGCCCTGCGGATGCGGGGGCAACTGATAGTGCAGACCACGCAAAACTCCCGCTTGGCTGCACGAGTGATTGTCTTGCACGAACGGGCGGGCGGGTGGCAAACCCAGTTTCTCCAGTTCGGCATTGAAGCGCGTCTGGTTGAAGCTTTCCATGAACCAACCCCGGTCGTCCTTGAACAGGGCAGGTTCGATGATGACGACGTCTGGTATCGCCGTGGCAATGAGTTTCATGGGAGGATCAGAAAATCTTGTCGTTGATGACTTTGAGCAGGTACTGCCCGTAGCCGTTCTTCAGCATGGGTTGCGCCAGCTTTTGGACCTGCTCCGCGCTGATCCAACCCGATCGGTAGGCGATTTCTTCCAGGCAGGCCACTTTCAGTCCCTGACGACGCTCCAGGGTCGCAATGAACTGACCCGCTTCGAGCAAACTGTCATGCGTACCGGTATCAAGCCAGGCATAACCACGCCCCATGATCTCGACGCTCAACTGACCTTGCTTAAGGTAGGTCGCATTGACGTCGGTGATCTCCAATTCACCACGAGGGCTGGGTTGGATGTTGGCAGCGATGTCACAGACCTGGTTGTCGTAGAAGTACAGCCCGGTGACCGCGTAGTTGCTCTTGGGTTGCTTGGGCTTCTCTTCAATGCTCAAGGCCTTGTATTGGCCGTCGAACTCGACCACGCCATAGCGCTCGGGGTCGTGCACGTGATAGGCGAACACGCTGGCGCCGCTGGTCTGCGCTGCCGCATTGTTCAGCAGGTCCTGGAAAGCATGACCGTAGTAGATGTTGTCCCCCAAGACCAATGCGCTGGGGTTGTTGCCCACAAAGTCTTTACCCAGGATGAAGGCTTGCGCCAGGCCATCCGGGCTAGGCTGCACGCAGTAACTCAGATTGATGCCCCATTGGCTGCCATCACCCAACAGGTGCTGGAAGCGAGGGGTATCTTGGGGTGTGCTGATGATAAGGATGTCTCGAATGCCAGCCAGCATCAAAGTGCTGAGCGGGTAGTACACCATCGGTTTGTCATAAACCGGCAGTAATTGTTTGCTGATGGCCAGCGTGGCAGGGTGCAAGCGGGTGCCAGATCCACCGGCGAGGATGATGCCTTTGCGTGCGGTCATGATGGATAGATTTCCTCAAGCATGCGATTCACACCCTCGCGCCAATCAGGCAACACGAGTTGAAACGCTTTTTGGAAGCGACTGGTGTCCAAACGAGAATTCAGCGGTCGCTTGGCTGGTGTGGGATAGTCAGAGGTAGGGATCGGCAAGATCGCGTCAGATGCCATACGAATGGGTTGCCCATGAGCGCGAGCCCATTCAATGACGTGTGTCGCGTACTGGTGCCAACTGGTTTCACCGGAAGCCACCACGTGATAGAGCCCCAGCAGCTCATCGCGACCGCCACTAACGGTTCGGATGGCGTGGGCGGTGACATCGGCCAGCAGATCCGCGCCGGTGGGGGCACCGATTTGATCGCTGATGACTTTGAGTTGCTCGCGCTCAGCCGCCAGCCTCAACATCGTCTTGGCAAAGTTGCCACCGCGCGCGGCGTAGACCCAACTGGTACGAAAGATCAGGTGCCGGCAGCCACTGGCTTGAATCGCCAACTCGGCTTCTCGTTTGGTCTGGCCATACACGCTCAGGGGTGCGGTAGGAGCCTGCTCATCGCGAGGGGATTGGCCCGAGCCATCAAAAACGTAATCAGTGCTGTAGTGGACCAACAAGGCGCCGAGCTTGGCCACCTCTGTCGCGATCGCAGCTGGGGTCAAGGCATTGAGAGATCGAGCCAACTCAGGCTCAGATTCCGCCTTGTCGACCGCCGTGTGCGCCGCTGCATTGACGACCACATCGGGACGAACCACTCGCACGATCTCCGCGACCTGGGCTGGGTTGATGAAATCGGCGCGCAAGTGGGGCGCTTGGGGCGGGCCATCTGCATGGCTGAGTGCGATGACCTCACCCAGCGGTGCCAGCGAGCGCTGCAACTCCCAGCCGACTTGGCCTGAACAGCCCAGCAGCAAAATCTTCATGCACGCCCCGCGTAGTTCTTGGCCACCCAATCGCGGTAAGCGCCGGAACGCACGGTATCGATCCACTCGTTGTGATCGAGGAACCACTGCACCGTCTTGCGAATGCCTGAGGCAAAGGTTTCAGCGGGCTGCCAACCAATCTCACGTTGAATCTTGGTGGGATCAATGGCGTAACGGCGGTCGTGGCCAGGACGGTCCTTCACATAGGTGATCAGGGATTCGTAAGGTTGACCATCGGTGCGCGGACGCAGCTCGTCGAGGATGCGGCAAATCGTGGTGACCACATCGATGTTCTTGATCTCATTGATGCCTCCCACGTTGTAGGTTTCACCTGGGGTGCCCTTCTCGAGGACCTGACAGATGGCTTCACAGTGATCACGCACATACAACCAGTCGCGAATGTTCAGGCCATCCCCGTAGACCGGCAAGGGCTTGCCTTCCAAGGCGTTCAAGATCATCAAGGGGATGAGCTTTTCCGGGAAGTGGTAGGGGCCGTAGTTGTTGCTGCAATTGGTGGTCAGCGTGGGAAAGCCGTAGGTGTGGTGGTAGGCGCGAACCAAGTGGTCGCTCCCGGCCTTGCTGGCCGAATAGGGGCTATTGGGCGCGTAGGGCGTGGTCTCGGAGAAGGCCGGATCAGTATCGGACAGAGACCCATAAACCTCGTCGGTCGAGACGTGCAGGAAGCGGAAGGCCGCGCGTTCGGCGTCTGGCAATGCCATCCAGTAAGCGCGACATTCTTCAAGCATGCTGAAAGTGCCCACCATATTGGTATGGATGAACTCCCCAGGGCCATGAATGGATCGATCCACATGGCTTTCAGCGGCAAAGTGGAGCACCACACGCGGCTTGTACTGCTGTAGGGCAGCCTTCACGGCCTCGCGGTCTGCGACATCGGCCTGTACCAAAATGGCACGACCTGACTGCAAGTGTTCGGCGATGGTGGCGGGGTTGCCTGCGTAGGTCAACTTGTCATAGACCACGACGGGCTCTTGCGCCAAACCCAATTTGGTCGCACGTTCAAACCAATGATGAACAAAATTACCGCCAATGAACCCTGCGGCACCCGTAATCAAAATCATGTCGAAAGCCTCAATACCGTGGCCAGCCAAAAGGGCTTAGGCTAACTGACGATTGTCGCGCAAGCTGAGCTGCCACCTGATTACGACACCAGCCCCACCATTTAGGTGGAAACACCTAGTTTTCGCACCACAGGCCGGCTCGCTTGTTGCATGATGCACCATCAGACTCCACTCATTTCCATATTACGAAATGGCTAAAGCGATGATTTTGGCGGCGGGACAGGGAACCCGCGTGCGCCCACTGACCAAGCAGACCCCCAAGCCCATGGTGCCCATTCTGGGAAAGCCCGTGATGGAGTACATCATCGAGCACCTGGCGCGTTACGGTGTCAAGGACATCATGGTCAACGTCGCCTTCAATCACTGGAAGATTGAAAACTACTTCGGTGACGGTCATCGCTGGGGCGTGAACATCGGTTACGCCTACGAAGGTGTGCGGGAACACGGCGAAATCGTTCCCAAGCCTCTGGGCTCTGCCGGAGGCATGCGCCGCATTCAAGACTTCAGCGGCTTCTTCGACGACACCACGATCGTGCTGTGCGGCGATGCCATCATCGACCTGGACATCCAAGCCGCCCTGTTCGAGCACAAGACCAAGGGCGCGATGGCCAGCGTTGTCACGCTACCCGTGCCCCAGGATCAGGTCAAAAACTACGGCATCGTGGTAGCCGACAAAGCTGGCAAGGTCACGTCATTCCAGGAAAAGCCCAGTCCGGAGGAAGCCAAATCGAACTTCGCGAGCACCGGCATTTATCTGTTTGAACCTCAAGTGCTGGATTTGGTGCCAGCAGGGGTTGAATTTGATATCGGCAGCCAATTGTTCCCATTATTGGTCGAGAAGAATTTACCCTTCTTCGCCCAAACGCGTCATTTCAATTGGATTGATATTGGCCGAGTCAGCGATTATTGGGCGGTGTGCCAGCGCGTGCTGCGCGGTGAAATTGCTCAGATGGACATGCCTGGCCGCGAGGTCCGTCCAGGCGTGTGGGTGGGACTGAACACGCGCGTCGACTGGGACACCGTCAAGATCAGCGGCCCGGTCTACATTGGCTCCGGCACCTGTGTCGAACCGGGCGTGACCATTGAAGGGCCAGCCTGGATCGGTCACGGTAGCCGTTTGCGTGAAGGTTGCACCGTCAAACGCAGCGTGCTGTTTGAATACACCCGCATCAGCGAAGGTGCCGTCTTCGAAGACGTGGTGGCCTCCCCCGTCTATTGCGTAGACCGCAACGGCAAAACCACCTACCAAGGGGATGAAGCAACGTCCCTGCGTTGGGGGGATGCGCGGGCGTAATACCGCCAGCACCCGCCATTCGTCTGTCAAAATACCAAATTAGTTTTACCTTGAATCTTGGGGCTTGAATGAAAGTATCTGTCGTAGGAACCGGTTATGTGGGTCTGGTGACCGGCGCGTGCTTGGCCGAAATGGGCAACGACGTGCTGTGTCTGGACGTGGATCCCAACAAGATCCGCATCCTCGAAGAAGGCGGCATTCCGATTCACGAGCCCGGTCTGGATTTGGTGGTGGCACGCAATGTGAAGGCTGGCCGCTTGTCTTTCACCACTGACGTGGCCAAGGCCGTGGCCCACGGCACGATTCAGTTCATCGCCGTGGGTACGCCCCCCGATGAAGATGGCTCGGCCGACTTGCAATATGTGCTGGCGGCCGCACGCAACATCGGTCGTCTGATGACCGACTACAAGGTGATCGTCGACAAGAGCACGGTGCCTGTGGGCACGGCTGACAAGGTGCGTGCTGCTGTGGCCGACGAATTGACCAAGCGCGGCAGTGATGCCAAGTTTGCCGTGGTGTCGAACCCCGAGTTCCTGAAGGAAGGCGCTGCGGTGGACGACTTCATGAAGCCCGACCGCATCGTGGTGGGCGCGGACGACGAGCAGGCCATTTTGCTGATGCGCGCACTGTATGCCCCGTTCCAGCGCAACCACGAACGCGTGGTGGTGATGGATGTGCGCAGCGCCGAACTGACCAAGTACGCTGCCAACGCCATGCTGGCCACACGCATCAGTTTCATGAATGAGCTGGCCCTGCTGGCAGAAAAGATGGGCGCCGACATTGAACAGGTGCGCATTGGCATTGGTTCCGACCCCCGTATTGGCACCCACTTCCTGTATGCCGGCTGCGGCTACGGCGGCAGCTGCTTCCCCAAGGACGTGAAAGCACTGATCAAGACCGCGACCGACGAAGGTCAGGAATTGAAGGTGCTGAAGGCCGTGGAAGCCGCCAACGATCGCCAGAAGATGGTGCTGGTCGACAAGATCGTCAAGCAATTTGGTGAAGACCTGAGCGGCAAGCGCTTTGCAGTGTGGGGATTGGCCTTCAAACCCAACACCGACGACATGCGTGAAGCCACCAGCCGTGTGGTGTTGGCTGAGTTGTTTGCACGTGGCGCCAGCGTGACCGCTTACGACCCCGTGGCCATGACCGAAGCACAACGCATTTTTGGTGACGAGCCCAAGCTGTCTTACGCGGAGACACCGAACGCTGCACTGGAAGGCGCCGACGCGCTGGTGATCGTGACCGAGTGGAAGGAATTCCGCAGCCCTGACTTTGACCGCATCAAGTCGACCCTGAAGTCCCCAGTGGTGATCGACGGTCGCAACTTGTACGACCCACGCATGGTCAAGGCCACCGGCCTGAACTACTTCCCGATCGGTCGCGGCACCTTCGCTGCCTGATCCACGAAGCCGCCCGAACGTTGCCGCCTGTTCAGCGCGGCAACGTCATCGTGAAGCGCCCCCCGCCCTGGGGTGGCGCGTCACAGCGCACTGAGCCCCCGTGGCTTTGTGCGATCTGACGGACCAGACTCAAACCAAGCCCTACGCCCCCAGCATGCTCTGCATGACCGGGCATGCGATAGAAGGGCTCAAAAATACGCTCACGCTGATCTGCCGGCACACCCGGCCCATGGTCCGTGACTTGGATCTCCACCGCCGCACCGGCGACGTTTTGGAGCGTGATCTCAATCCCTTTACTGCCACCGTAACGCTTGGCATTCTCTAGCAAGTTGCGAACAGCACGGCGGATGAGACGCTCATCCCCCGCGTAGGTCCAACTGCCAGTGGGATCCATACATTGCACGTCGGCATCCACACGGCGCGCCTCTTCGGTGACCAAACCCAAGAGGTCAACGGGCTGGCGATTCAATTGGGTTTTCGCATCCAGTCGCGAGGCCAACAGGACTTCTTCCACCAAGGCATCGAGTTCCGCAATGTCTTGATGAATTTCCTGGCGCAGTTGGGCGGCGCGCTCGGGCGGCATGTCTGCCATCATGGAAACGGCCATCTTCAGGCGCGCCAACGGTGAGCGCAGTTCATGACTGGCATTGGCGAGCAAGCTGCGATTGGAGGTGACCAACTCCTCAATGCGTTGGGCGGCGTCGTTGAAGCTGCGCGCCACTTCGGCCACCTCATCCTTGCCCTCTACCGCGACGCGATGCTGAAGTTGGCCTGAGCCAAAGGTGTCAACCCCGTCGCGCAAGGCTTTGAGTCGGCGCGTCAAACGATTGGCCACCGGCCACGCGCCCACGGCCACGGCGATGAACAACACCAGGAGAGAAATCAACAGTGCCGATGCACCCTGCGCCAGCATGGGGGGCAGGATCCAGGTCAAGGGGTTCCAATTGATATCTTGAGGCGGCCCATCACCCATGGAGCCAGGCGGGGGACGACCGCCCATGCCCAACATATTGGGAGGGTGAGGCACGTGCATCGAGGGTGGCGGTGCCATACGGGAGCGGAATGCGCCACCACGCATGGTCCAAAGGGTACGCCCATCCGACAAACGTACCGCCATAAGGGAGTCTTCAGCCCCCGGCAATACGGCCAAGCGGCGCAGCATCTCTTCTGAGGTAGCCAATCGGACGCCTTCGGGATTGTCGAGAGCCATGGGCATGCGCAATCGCTGCGCCCATTCCAAGAACACCCGCGCCTGCTCGGCCTCCGGCTGCGTGACGTCGGGCAAACTGTTTTCCAGCAACTCAGCCCAAGCGGCTGCGCGTTCACTGCGCACCATCTGGCTGTGCAGCTGCGTGCGTTCATGATCCATGTGCCGCTGGGCCAACCACCCCGAGATCAAGGCAAAAATCAGCAACACGGCCACCACGGCCAAATAAATGCGCAGCGCCAGCGTTTTCATGCGGAAGCGTCTGCGTCTTGCTTTTTGGCAAACACGTAGCCCACACCACGCACGGTCAGGATACGGCGAGGCTCTTTGGGGTCGTCTTCGATCGCTGCGCGAATGCGAGAGATGTGTACGTCAATCGAGCGATCAAAGGCTTCGAGAGGATGGCCCTTGAGCATGTCCATGATCTGATCACGGCTGAGCACACGCCCTGGATGCTGAGCCAGCACACACAGCAGGTCGTATTGATACGAGGTGAGCTCGCAAGGTTTGCCATCCAGCCGCGCCTGGCGTTGGCCGTTGTCAATCTCGAGTCGACCAAACTGCCAGACATCGGCATCGGTGGCCACGGCACCTGTGCGCCGCAACAGCGCGCGAATGCGAGCGAGCAGTTCACGTGGCTCGAAGGGTTTGGGCAAGTAGTCGTCTGCACCAATCTCCAACCCCACGATACGGTCAGTCGGTTCACCGCGCGCACTGAGCATCAAGATGGGGAGCGACTTGGTTCGAGGCGAGGCACGCAGCTCGCGACACAAGTCCAAACCATCCCCATCGGGCAGCATGAGATCGAGCACCAAGGCATCACAGGCCTGACGCGCCAGCGCTTCGCGGCCAGCCGCCAGACTGGGTGCATTGGCGACCTGATAGCCATGACTGCGCAGGTAGTCGCCAATCATGGCGCTCAAGCGCAGGTCGTCGTCGATCAACAAGATTTGCTCGCTCATGTCCACCATTGTGTGCCCTTTATCGTGATGGTTTAACTCAGGACTGACACTCAGTGCGAATGTCCCTGCATGCCTTGGCGCATCTGGTGACGCTCCGCGCGAGTCTTCATGTACGCCACGGCCTTGGTGCGCTGCTCTGGCGTCAGAACTTTGGCCATGTCGAGCATGACGCGGCTCATCTGTTGACTCATCTTGTCGTGATGGGCGCTGAGCTTTTGACGCCATTGTTCAATGGCACCCTCATCAAGCTTGGCCGCTGACCAGAGTTGTGCGCCCTGCTCATGCAAGCCCCGCCCTTCTTCACGAAGTTGTTCCATATTGGCTCGGGCTGCCGTTTGAATCTTCTGGATCTGCTCCTTTTGCTGGGCACTCAAGTCCAGGTGCTTGGCCATGCGCTCCATGCCACGCCCCGCCAATGGCATCAGCCCCGGCATCATTGACGGACCCGCGCCCATCTTGGCATCGTGCCCAACCCCGCCCATCGCATGACCATGTGGGCACGACTCTCCAGCGGCGCCCCCAGGAGGCTGTGCGGCCCGTGCATTCACACTCCAAACGGCCACCAATGCGGCGGTGCTCAACACGCCGGCAGCCAACCAGACGCGACGGGTGTTCGACCAAATAGAAATCGACATGAGAGAGCTCCTTCAAACAGGTCAACCCTTTGTTGACCCTATGGAGCCTCATCATGTCGATCAGGCGTAAAGGGGCTGTGTGCCCCAGGTAAAGAACTGTGAATCAGTTCTGCTGGATGCCAGCCAGTTGCCACACACCGATGTTGTGGAACTGGATCAAGTGCCAGGTTTCATCGAAAGTTTCCGATTCCTGGGTGCCCAGGTCCTTGATTTCACCGGTGAAACGCACGCTGGCCACGTAACGGGCAGGCTCGTGAACCACGTCCAACACTTGGGCGTTCACGCTGAGCACATCGCTTTGCTGGGTGGCACCACCGCGCTCGGAGATGTCCATCTTGATCTCAGCAAACATCTCAGGCGTGGTGAACTCGCGGATGTCATCGAGGTTGCCAGCATCGTTGGCGGCTTGCAGGCGGATGAACTGCACCTTGGCTTGTCGCTCCAGCGCGGCCACATCAAAGCCATCAGGGATGCGTGCAGCTTGCACCGCAGCCGACGCAGCACCGGCACCGCCGGAGCCATAGGGCGCTCGAGGCGCTTGTTGGCCCATGCCGGCAAACTGCGCACCGTTCATGCCTGCACCCGCCAGCGCCGGCTGCTGCGCCGCCATGCGCTTACGCATGATGAAGCCGATGACGCCCAGCACGACCATGACCAGCAAAGCGATCATCATCATGTTGGCCAACTCTTCGCCAAAGCCGAAGTGGGAGGCCAAAGCAGCCAAGCCCAGACCCGCTGCCAGACCGGCAACGGGGCCCATCCAGGAGCGCTTCGCAGGCGCCGCTGCAGCATTGGCCGCAGCACCAGCAACAGGGGCGTCAGCTTGCGACTTTTGCGCTTGTTGACCACCGGGCGCTGTGGGCGACTGAGCAGGCTGCACGTTTTGACGTTGCATGCCCGTGGTCTTGCCGCCGCCAACGCGTTTGGCCGCGTCAGCGTCGGTCACCACCACAGAAAAAGCCAAGGCAAACACCATGGCCAGTGTCGAGAAGATTTTCATAGTTGTCAGGTCCTTTGAATGTGATGAGACGTGCCAGAGTCGGAGACTTATTCGTCGCGACCACCGAAGATGCCCAACAAGGACAACAGGGACTGGAACACGTTGTAGAGGCTCAGATAAACGCCCAGAGTGGCGCTGATGTAGTTGGTTTCTTCGCCGTCTTGCACGCGCTTGAGGTCGTACAGGATGAAGGCAGAGAAGATGCCGATCGAGATCACCGACAAGGTGATCATGAGCGCGCTGGACTGGATGAAGATGTTGGCGATGCCAGCCACCAGCAACATGATCACGCCGATGAACAAGAACTTGCCCATGCTGCTGAGGTCACGCTTGATGACGGTGGACAGCGTTGCCATGGCGAAGAAGACCACGCCGGTACCCGCAAAGGCGGTCATGATCAAACCCGTGCCATTGGCCAGACCCAGCACCATGCCGACCAGACGCGACAGCATCACGCCCATGAAGAAGGTGAAGGCGAGCAACACGGCAACGCCAGTGGACGAGTGCTTGGTCTTTTCGATCGCAAACATGAAGCCGAAAGCCCCGGCCAGGAACACCACCACGCCAACCATGCCGCTCATCATGCTGTTGATGCCGGTCGCCAAACCGACCCAGGCACCCAAGACGGTGGGCACCATAGACAGGGCCAGAAGCCAGTAGGTGTTGCGCAGAACGCGGTTGCGCTCTTGCACCGAGGTCATGCCATAGGCACTGGTAGGGGAGTAAAGATTCGTGTTCATGATGTCAATTCATCCTCAGAAACGAACGCGGGCCATGCAGCACAGCGTTCTAGAAACAAATGGGGATGAGCGTATGGAAAGTCAAGCGCCACGCGCCCATGTCACCCAACTGGTGAAACAGGTGGTGTTAAGCGCGCGAGCAGGGAGGACGCTGCAAGGAAGCCAAGCAAGGGCTTGGCACAGCACTCAGCGTGTGCGGAACGATCGCATGAGAAAGTTGCGATGCCCGCGAGAGGATGCCCAGCAACTCAATGCCTTCGGGCCAATCCATGGGGTCGAGAGAGGGCTCAACCTCTACGAGGGTGGCAGCCACTGATTCCGACGTGACCTTGGCGGGGTCGGACTGGGCGTCGGATTCGATGGCAGCGATGTCGGTGGTCTGCACGAGCTGCGAAACACCTTCGCCTGCGAAAGCGATGGACAAGGTCACCCCGCCGGCAAAAGCCGGGCCGCTTGCCAAAAGCAAGGAAACGAGAGACCAGAGCGCAAACAGTCGACGGAACATCGTGATTTGATTGTACGAGCAAACCCGAATGTCTGCACGACCACCCCGTGCGCCCTGCCAACGGTGACGCACAAAAACAAAAAGCCCCGCGGTTAGCGGGGCTCTTGCGTTTGGCGGAGAGGGAGCAGGTCAGGGATGGTGTGCGACACATCAGCTAACACAGCTTTAACTCCGCCATAAGCCCCACTCATAGAAACCTGCCAACTGTGTTGCCCAAGCGTATTGGCGCTCGGCGGTGTATCACTCAACTTGATGAATTGGAGCGCAATACCGTTGCGCCTGGGGCTCCATGTCGTTTCGTGTGGAAAGCAACACTGTCACTGGGGCATCGCCGGCGCGAACGGGCTGGCCGGCAGGTG
>JBKBIO010000013.1:0-96858 GCA_046299355.1 Aquabacterium sp.
GCACCTGCCGGCCAGCCCGTTCGCGCCGGCGATGCCCCAGTGACAGTGTTGCTTTCCACACGAAACGACATGGAGCCGCCATGATCCGCAACGTCGTTACCTTCTTGGGCTCCCCTTTGACCTTGACAGTTTTTTGTTCAGGATTGGTCAAAAGATTGCCTACAACACGCGCTTCGATACCCATTTTTAGCTCCAGCTAATTATTCCCTTGTTGGAGCTTTGTGATGCCTGTTTTCTTGTTCGGTCTGAGCCGATTATGCTTGATCTTTGATTTCATTCACAGCCAGATTTTTCGCTGTGATCATGTCCGCAACTCTTTGGATGTGTCTATTCAATATTGAATTTGACAGGCCCATTACCATCATTCCAGTCCACAGAACGAAAAATAGCGTCACACAAAGTTGACGCACGGTATCTGTAATTTCGATGTTAAATGGACCATCCCAGTACATCACCAATGCCCAGAATGCGATTACGGCTGTCGCAATGGCTGCCTTTCCCGCTGACACAGCCATATCTCCGGTGAAAGCCAAAATCAGAACCGCATAGGCTCTGCGCTTCCCTCCCAATATAAGCCGCTTGGCTTCATGGTATGCACCATGATCATTCAATTGCTGCAAATCCATTCTTCACCTCCTATAAGTCCAAATATGGACCAGTTAGAAATCGTCGTTAGATTTAAGTGAACCTTGTTCCGCAAATCGATTGATTGTTTTCAATTCATACCTCGCCACTTGTTCCAGGGCATTGAGCAAGTTTGCTTTCACATCGACCTCGCGATACCACTGCGCCAGGCTCGGGGGCAAATACTGCAAATTGCTTTCAACTCGCTCCCACAAAGTGTGAGTGCCGCCAACCATGCGCCAGCGCAATGACTTTGAGTTGCGCCAGGTGATTTTGTAAATGTCCAGATACCAAGTTGTGTCACCTGAGACTTGGCGCTTGGTCTCTTGCCGCAGGACCTCCATCTCATGATGGATCTGGTTGAGCCGATCTTGCGTAAGCCGATGCCATTGATTCACGGCTTTCGCCTTATCCTTTAAGGGCCCTTTCAAGCACTCCAACGTTTGACAAGATTCTTGTTCCATTTGCGATTGCTCTTGAGGTTGCTGCTTAAAGGATGGAGAGAGACCAGCACTGTCACAGGTCAGACCTTCCAAAAACCGCTGCGGCAGGCCATTTCCCATCCCACCAAGCCCTTTCACCCCCTGTTTTGGCTGGTCCAGGGGGGTGGCCCGGGCCGGGCCACCCTTACGAGGACTGCTTTTCAGGTCAATTTGGGCACCTTCGAGGCGAAGCTGCTCACTGCCGCAGGACAAACTGACTGAGTCAAAACCACTGGCACAGATCAGCCGGTTGGGGGTGGCCCGGGCCGGGCCACCCGCCTGGCGCATTGATTTGCCATCCAGTTGCAGCTTCAGATCAACTTGCGTTTGGCGCATTGAGTTGGCGCAGTCATCGTTGAATACGTTGTCCCGAGTCGGGACAAGATCGTCTGATCGGTTCAGTTCATCAAGCATCACAACAAAGCTTCTGCAGCAGCAACAGGAATCTCACCACCCAATGGCACTTCGTCCAACAACTTCAACTCTGCAGCAGAGAGATTGATTTTGCGTTTGGAATGGCGAGGGACAATTTGACCGTTGAATACTTCCCGTGGCAGCTCTCCAAAAATAGAAACCACCGCTGTGACACGAGTTTTAGCTGCGACATCAGCAGTCGGCAGAAAATCCAAACGAGACAGTGTACGAAGCTTTTCTCGGTTCAGAATTCGCTGGAACTTCTCGACCTCTTCAAAAATGGAGCGGCACTTTCCGGCGACATCGTAAATTCGGTCTCGGCCTTCCCGGTCATTCAAAATACTCTTGCTCACCAATGTTCGAATCAATCGAACATAGTAATCAAATCGGTTAATCAGCATGATAACAGAATAACCATAAGGTGAACCAAAACCCAAATTTACAGAATATGGTTTGGGATTTCTCAAAACCGCCAAACGAATACCTTGATTTTCATAATCCTGCAATTGCTTTTGAATTTTCTTGGCTTGTTCGTCGATATAACGGCGAACCTCATCCATGCGCTCAACAGCCAAAATCAAAGCGTAATCGGCATAAGGATTATCGTTGCTGGACAAATGCCAAATGATGCGCAAGCAGCTAGCGACCTTTTTACCGCCAGTCATTGCATAACCTTTTTCACCAGGCTTGATTTCACGCCCAAGGAACAAACGAGCAGCTTGCAGAGTGTGAATATCAATCGAATCCTGATCATCCGCCGATATTGTGAGTTTTCCCATTTCACGGAAGCCCATGGCTTCCTGATCGGGCACCTCTGAATTGGCTGCATCACGGGTCGTAAATGCCCGTCGCATTTTGATCAACTCCGACTCGCGCCGTTCGAGCTCCACGAAGCGCGGATATCGTGGATCAGTTTGATCGACATCATCTGCTGACGTCATATCAGACAGGGCTTCGCGCTCCGCGTCGATGTCATAGCCATCGGCAAATGGGGAGTTATCGCTGACGGGAAATACCGCTGTGACTGAAGCGGTATCTGGCGATTTTGTAGGGGTGCGAACAACGGGCATGGTTTCCTCACTGAGTGTGTGCGTGGTTTGGATCCACTGACAGGTGCTGTCGTGGCCGTTGAATGATGGCTGGGTCAGGTTGGGCTGAATCTCCCAAACCCGCTTGCCCAGGGGTGGCCCGGGCCGGGCCACCCTGGCGGGTCGGTCGCTGGTGAATCATGACGAGGCTCCTTTGATGGGCGAACGTCCGGTCAAGCTCTTCTTCCATTTTTCGCTCATGGCTTTGAGATTGGCTCGAATGACTGCGGCGCTTTCAGATGTAGCAGGACTTGGCACGGCCTGAGCTTGCTGGACTGCGCGTTGTAGCGCTTGCTCGTGCTCCAACTGGCGGGCGCGGTCGATTCTTTGTTTGGCGATGGTCGATGCGCCTTCGGCAACAAAGCTTTCAGATTTGACCAACCCCACCAAGTACCGAACCAGTCCAACGGGGTTCTCGACGGTTTTGCGTGTGTGGTTGAAAGCCACCTCATCCAGCACCGTCTGTGCCGTTTCCACAGGCAAACGGGACAAGTACCACCAGGCGCCCATCTTTTGTTCTTCGGACAACCAATTCGCCCAGATCAAGTTATCGGGATTCGGCGTAACCGAATCGTTCATCAAGACCTTGGGCGGATTTGGGCGATCGACTGGCCCGGGCCGGGCCACCCCCGAATCCTTTGCTTGATCACAAACCACAACCACCCCAGAAGGCTCGCCTACCGCGATCTGGCAGCCATTTTCGTCATGTAGTTGTTGTTGTACTCCTACTTGTAATCCTTCTTTTATATATGGGCGGCTTTGGGAGATCTGTGCCGGAGGGTTTGGGACAGCCTTATAGGAGGCTTTGGGGTAGGCGGGTTTGGGGTAGGCGGGTTTGGGAGATTCTGATGTCGGAAATTCCGCTGTTCTGAATCGCCCAAAACCTCCTACTGCAGTCAAATCAATGGGTTGCGCGATGTTGGCCAGTCCGGTTTGCACACGCAGACCCTGGCGTGACTTGGGATTGATGAGCGAATACTGCCCGTTGCTCTGCCGCTCCAGGCAATCGACCAAAGCCGCCTGGTTGATCATGAGATTGACGCGACGAGGGAAATTGCTCTGACGCTCAATGAGCACGCCCATGAGGCGCAAGTGTCGTCGAGCGGTCTCCCACTGATCGCGGGACATGCACAGCTCACGTAACCAGTCGGAGCGGCTGCGCACCTGCCAGCGTCCGACTTGTCGCTGGTCATGGATCAAGCGAGACAGCAGCAGCGCATCGTTGACGTGTGTAGTCACGCGTGCAAGGACTCGGTGGTAAGAAATGGACTGTCCCAGCAACTGCTTGATGACGATGTCATCGGATCTGAACAGATCCAGGGACAGATCTTCTGCCAGCCGAATTTGGATGAGCTGGCTGGTTTTCTCAGCAAACACATTCAAATTCAGACGGAATTCAAGTCGACGAGGCACGCCGACCTGACGCTCTTCAATCAGGCCTTGCCCAATTAAGTGCTGGCGGGCACGCTTTTGTACCTTCCAGGACATCCCGGTTTCGCGCTCCCACTGTTCGGCTGATTTATGGATCCAACCACATTGGGCTTTTATGTCTACGCCTCTGCGAGTCCAATAGACGAGCTGAGACAGCAGAACACCAGCCGCTGGCTGACCTGCTATCTGTAGGACATGACGATGGATAGCAATCGGCCGACTGTGCAACAGGTGTTGCGTCAGTGCCGTGTTGTTGTGAGATTCGAAGAAATGGCGCATTGCCAGCTTTACTGCTGTGTCACGTCAATGGACACCACCAGAACGACGCAGTTTGTGCGCCTGCTCTAAAAGTAGCTCACTGAGTCGTTCGAAATTGACTCGATAGTGGTTCACACGTCTCATTGAACCGACCTGATCACTTTCCCGACGGATTTCCAGCAGACCTAGTTCCTGCAGACATTTGCGTGCACCCGATAACTCATCTCGAGATAGACCAATGTCGTTGGTCCATTCCTCATTGGTCTTTGCAAACCAACCACCGCTGTCGAGATACTCTTCGGTGATCTGTACGGACCAGGACAGCATCAACGCCGCGGTGACTTTGCCGGTGATGGGGATGTAGGCACGGTGAAAGCTGATCGGCAGATCCAGCATGTACAGCGCGAACTCAGGATTGATTGCTAGTTCGGCAGCCAAGTCGTTTTTGGACATGATGTTTCTCCAATCAGGACTGTCGGGATTGATCGTGATCAGCTTGGCGCTTCCAAAAGAGGAAGAACCCCGCTGTCAAGGGATAAGAGAAGGCTGGAGTCCCGCCTTTCTCGGAGTGATACACGCCGCGAAGGGCTGCCTGCACGGATACGAGCTCCCATCCATCACCGCCCATTTCGGCCATGTGGCGGACATAGCGATCGTTTTGGACAAACTGCTCGACCATTGGATTGATGGGCGGCTGATCCGTTTTGAAAATGGCAAAGCCTTTCTCATTACGCTCATAGCCGAGCGGGAAATAGGTGGTGGCATGTTCAAAGCGAGACATTGCGTTTCTCCAAAACTGGGGACTCGCCATCGAGCAGACTGGCTTGCGTGGTTTGTTGTTTGTGTAGAGCGTGAGCGCACGATGGGTTGAGCCAAACAACTTCGGTCCGTGCACCGCCGCTGTCAGCGACGGTGTCGCGCTCAAAACGGATCCAATCCTTGAAAAGGATCTGGTCATAAAGCTCGCACGCATAGCCCGACAAAACGACCATGCCTTTGAGGCCATGCAATACGGCAGCCAACTGTTCGTGTTGCTGGTCGCTCAATTCATGGCGGTAGCCGTGCCGACCGTTGTCGTAGCGTGTGGCTCGCACGTAGGGCGGATCGACATAGAACAAGCTAGTGGGCGTGTCGTAGTCAGGCATCAGCTCCAGGGCATCGCGGCTTTCGATCACCACTGATCGCAGGCGTTCAGTGAACACCGGCACACTCTCAGGCCATCCAGCCCACTCACTGCTGGGCAATGTGCCCTGGGCACGTTTGGCACGAAATCCTGGCCTGTCCTCACGTGTCGTGGCATCTGATCCGTACCCCATGAACGACTGCATGATGGTTTTGTGCGCAGCATCGACCGGGTCGGTTGCCGGCGCATAGCTGTCCTCAAACTCTTCACGCGAAAACGGAGTCAACCGGATGCGCCTGCGAAGTTCATTGGCTGTCGCCTGGTTGCGCAAAACTCGGAAAACGTTAACCACTCGGCTGTCGAGGTCGTTGTAAACCTCAGCTCTACACTTTGGTTTAGCCATCAAGACAGACGCTGCCCCGGCAAATGGCTCGACATAGGTGTCATGCGATGGAAAGTGTCCAATGATCCACTGAGCCAAACGGAACTTTCCTCCGTGGTAGCGCATGACTGGACGAGGTCGAGGCGTCGACGCAGTGGGCTCGGTCGGCGCGTTGGCGCCACGGATGGGTTTGCGGATCAAAGGCACAACGCTCATGATTTGGATGCCAATACTTTTGGATTGCCAACTGCTTCGTGGGTGTGGGCTTTGTAGGTAGACAAAACCCCTTCTAGTTGAGACAAAGAGAGGTGCGAGAACAATTTGTGAAGCTGGATGAAGTCCTCTCGCGCTCTTTGTGGCCAAGGGGTGCCATTACGGATGCGATGCCAAGCTTCAAGAATTTCAAGCCGATCATCCTCGGCCGGTAACGATTTGCGGCCTACGGAGGGAGTGGCACCCATCATCATTTGCATGCGTTTGACGTCAGAGGGCCGCTTTGTAAACAGCTCCATGATGAGGTTGAGGCTAGCGCCATTGCGGATGAAATATTCATACGTCTCGTTGTCCGCGCGGATGTACTCCAGACGGGTTATTTCCGAGTCGAGTTTGGGCACGTTCACCAGCACTTGAATGGAGTTCTCTCGCGTTGTCCGCGCCAAGCTCAGGAGCTCGGAAACTGTGAGACTGCGGTACCGATCAATGAAGGCTGGGGTCATCCCCGCAGACTGGTACTCGCCCATTCGATTGGGGTCAAACTGATCAAATTGCTCCGCCAAATGCATCATGAAAATCAAGCGAACGGTAGAGCTGTGAAGATCAACGGGTGCGGCATAACTCACGATTCGTACTCCCTGTACTGCGTTACTACTGAAAATGTGATGCTGCCAATGGCTTGACTCGTCAGTGCGCATGATTTGCGTGTCTCAAAGACTGATCGGTCGTAGCTCTATGGTTAGGCAGCGTTGGCGATATCGTTGTCGGGCGAGGTCTCAGGCCATCGGTCGGGAAAGCGCTCATTGACCGCACGCATGAGCACAACAACTTGGAGCAGTTGGGTCATGGCTGTGCAGCCGGGCTTGGAGGCCAAGAGCAAAACATCTTCGAAAGGGGCGTCGCCGACAACCGTATTGCACAGGTAGGCAAGCGAGAAATCGTCGTCGAGCAGCGAACGGTAAAAGTTCGAATTGGGATCCAGGAGGGACGCGCAATCTGGATCGGTTTGACCAGAAAGCTTGAGCAATGTCCAAAACACAGCTGAGGCCTGCGCCCTTGCCCACATTTGGGCCTCTGTCTGCCTAACGGTCGGATCTACACCGTGACGCTCAGTATCTGGATACTCCATGTAGTATCCCAGCGGCATAGCCTCACTAGGAACATAACAATCTTCCAGGCCAACCATTTCAACAAGAATCTGCATCTCTTGTTGCAACCGCTGCCAGATGTCTTCCTGGATGGGCACATCCAGGTTCACGACTTGGTCGGCTGTTCGGAATAAAGATGGATCGGAGGTGTCAGAGTCCTGGGGCTGCGAAGGGAGTGCCGCGTCAACCGGCACAGTTGCAGTTCCGTCCCTGCCGTTGCTGGGCCGCCCCTTTGAGGCTGAAGTACTTTCTGCCCGTTGAATGGGGGGCGTACCTCTGTGAATACCCTCCCCTCCGGAAAGGAGTTGACGGGCGTCTTGTTCTCTCGGAGCATCGGACAAGACGGGGCCAGGCTGAACCGGCACCGCTGGAGCCCTTAGATCAGACAGGGTGACATTGCCTTGTGCTACGGCCAAGGCATGCAGCATCCGCTTGACCGAGGCCGCAGACTCCTGAGTACGCTCAGCAAATGCAACCTCGACGGCGTCACAGATGTGATCAACGTTGTAGTGCGCGGTTGCGTGAAACTCTTCGCCTGCACGCTGAAGTGTTGGGGTAACAATGTTGTCCCAGTAATCTTGCGTATCGAGTCCAAACTTCGTCGCAAGACGCAGCACGGCATTGAGTCGTGGCTGGTATTTATCTAACACCTGCTGCCCAGTGAGGTTTGGCAACGCCTGATTCAGGCCATGCAACCGCTTGGCAGTGAACATCCATCGCGAGATCAAAGCACGCTTGGCGAAAATGCCTTCTTTGGGTAACAGCTCCTCCAAGCGGCGCTCGCTCAGCTGGCCATGCTCTCGCTCCAAGTCAGCAACCAGGTCAGCTACACCCTTGGCGGCTTCCCAGAATTTCATGTCGCTTCGCGCCAGGTTCTCCGCCAAATGCTTGGCAAGGAGGCGACGGTCACTGGTGAACTTGCGATAGATGAAGAATTGGTAGAGCCAGCGCTCGCTGCCAGTCTCTTTGTACAGATCTTGCAAAATGGTCAGGCGCGTATTTCCGCCTGCCGAGAGCATGTAAGGTTCGCCTGGACCTCTACGAGTAACCTCAAGGCTGGTGGTCAGCCCCTGAGATTCGATGGATGTACGAACCTCCTCGTAGCTCTCGTTGAGAAAGATACGAGGTTGGTGGTCACACAGCAAAACATCAGTGACCTTCAGTCGAATTGGCGTGCCGTCGATGTCGCCTTCGGATAAGTCGACTTTGGATGCCGTTGGATTGGTAACTTGGACGCTGGCTTTGGCGAGCGCTGATCGCAAATCTGCCGATTCGCTGCTGTGGACCATCTCCAGGTTGGCAGCACGCCGAACGGTCGATTGTTTTGCCAGTACGGTGCTGGAAAGGCCTGAGGTTGGGATGCCCAATGGAGGGGGATTCTTCGGTGCGGTCATGCTGCGGCCCCCCCAAACTCCTCACTATCTCCGCTTGCCTGCGTAGCCGTCCCAAAAACCAGATCTGGATCGGCGCGTTTGCCACCGGCAAAGTAGCCGTAGAGTTCTGGATAGAGTGTCCAGGCCAAGCGGTGCATAACTTCAAAGCCAGACGGCATGCGGATACCGCCTACCGTGTTGTACTCATGGACTGGTAGGCGTCGAGTTGCGGCTTCCTTATAGGCTTTTGCCTGAGGGATCTGCACATCCAAGAAGGTGAGCTCGTCGCTCTGGCTGTACTCCTCGTGCAGCGCTTGAAGCAGTTCACGGCCGTCCTTCGATACATCTGCTTTGCAGATCACGACTTGGATTGGTGCCAAAAATGCAGTGGGCTCGCTTTCAGATTCGCCAAGCTTACGCAACACCTTGAGGGTGCCCGTCGTGAACTCACGGATGCTGAGAGTATCTGGAGGCAGAGGGCTGAGCAGGCGATCAGCGGCGAATGCCGCAGCAGTCTGCAAATTGCCGATGGCGCCCTGTGTATCGATTAAGACAAAGTCATAGTTGTCTTCTATGATGGGGGCTTGCAACGCGACCTGTAGGCGTGTGCGACGGTCAGCTTTGGTATGCAACCAGTGTTGCAATTCAGCGTCACCATCGTTGCACTTGATCAGGTGCAACCGGGGTCGTACTGTGCGGGAAATACAGTCCTCACCAATAAAGCCCTCAGTGATGACCTCGACCAGCCCCTTTGGGGCTTCATATTCCAGCTCGTAGTATTTTGAAAGAGATGCTTGAGGATCTGCATCAAATAACAGAACGCGAGCGCCCATGTCGGCCAAAACGCCGCCAAGGTTGGCCATAGTGCAAGTCTTACCGACTCCACCTTTGCTATTCAATGCTGTTAGTTTGCGCGTCATCTGCCCGTCCTCCGGATTTATCCAGAGAGGGCGAAGCTCGCCATAAAGCAATCACTGCAGACGTGATCAGATCCAACCGGTGAGGTTGGTGGGCCCTGTAGGATTCGAACCTACGACCAACGGATTAAGAGTCCGCTGCTCTACCAACTGAGCTAAGAGCCCGCTCGCTTAAAGCGGTTGCAGAGTTTTGTTACTCTGCGAAGAATTCGATTATACATCGAGTTTAATGAATTCTTCAAATTTTTGGTGGGTCGGGCGAGACTCGAACTCGCGACCAACGGATTAAAAGTCCGCTGCTCTACCGACTGAGCTACCGACCCCCGGCAAAGACTTAGAGTATACCCTGTTCTTTAAGTTGATTGCAACTTTTTTGTTGCAGTGATGTGTCGCACACATTGCGCCGCTGCAACAAAACCAAAAGTCGCGGTCACCGTCACAGACGAACCATAACCATGACAGTTGAGTGAGCCGTCATGCGAGGCATCCACGTCACAAGCAGCATCCTGGGGGGGCAATACCGCTTCCCGAGAAAACACACAGGTGACATCCATGGCACCCTTGCGGGGCAAGCCGTGACGCTGACGCAACCGTTGACGCAAACTGGACAGCAGCGGATCGTGGGTCACCTCGGCTAAGTCTGCCACTTCGATCAAGTGGGGCGCAGACTTACCGCCGGCAGCGCCTACGGTCACAAAACCTTTGCGATGCTCACGACACCAAGCGGCCAATGCTGCTTTGGCCCGAACCTGATCACAACAATCAATGACGACATCGAGATCATCCGCACAGAGCAAGGTGCTGACGTTCTCCTCATCAATGAACTCTTCAATCGCTCGGACATCACAAGCGGGGTGGATCAGTGCGATGCGCTCTCGTAAGGCCTGAACTTTGGCCTGTCCCAGCGTAGGCTCCAGGGCGTGAACCTGTCTGTTGATATTCGATTCGGCAATGTGATCGAGATCGATCAACACCAAACGTGCGACCCCACTTCGCGCCAGGGCCTCCACTGTCCAAGAACCGACGCCACCCACACCGACCACGGCGACTCGGGCTGCGCGGAGCCGCTCATAGGCAGCTACGCCGTGCAAACGACGCAACCCGCCAAAGCGGCGCTCTAGATCAGCATCCAAACTCATGTCAGGCGCCAAGCTTACTTGCGCTTGGGCTTCGCTGGCGCAGAGGCCGCGCCGCCTTTGGACTCTGGCTCTTTCAATGCAGCCGTTGAAGCAATACGGTCTTTGGCCGCTTGCGCCGCTTCAGATTGCGGGTATTGCTTGATCACATCGTCGAGTGTCTTACGCAATTGCTTGGCGTCCTTGAGTTCGCTGTAGCAATTGGCAATCGACAACAAGGCCTCGGGCGCACGAACATGGTCGGGCGAGGCATTGATCAACTGACGGAACGAGGCGATGGCCTCGTTGTACTGGGCCGCGCCGTAGTGGGCATTGCCAATCCAGTAGTAGGCCGACTCGCGGTAGCCCGTCGCGGGATAGCGTTGCAGCAAACTGCTGAGCGAGCTGGCAACCGCAGGAAAATCTTGCGCCTTGAACTTGGCCAAGGCATCGTCAAACAGACGTTTTTCTTCGGGCTCGGCCTTGAAGGCTTTGCCATCCAGGTTGACCGCCACAGGCTCCAAGCGACGCGCGCGCTCTTCTGCTGCCTGCTGCATGTCTTTCTGTTTACGTTGAAGCTCAGCCACATCTCGGGCTAACACTTCGTTCTTGCCTCGCTCTTTGGCGAGCTCATTACGCACCAGTTCAATCTGGGCGTTCATGTCCAACAAGCTGCGCTTGAGGACATCAATCTGGTCATTCAGCTCTTTGAAGCGGGCCGTCAAAACATCGGCATCCGCCGTGCGTTGCTGCCGCAACTCCAGGATGGCTCTGCGTGCGTCTTCATCCTCAAACAAGCCAGCTTGCGCCGACGCCCCCCACAAGGACACCAAGGCCAAAGCCAAGGGACGTAGACGGTGGGCTAGTGGGAACAACACACGCATGAAGCCATCCTCTCAGACGAGATTACTTGGTGCGCAATTCAACGCGGCGGTTCTTGGCCCAAGCTTCTTCGGTCGAACCGGCAGCAGCAGGCTTCTCTTCACCGAAGCTCACGGCTTCCAATTGCTCAGACTTCACGCCAACCAGGGTCAAGGACTTGACCACGGCTTCAGCGCGCTTCTGACCCAGGGCCAGGTTGTATTCCTTGCTGCCGCGCTCGTCAGCGTGACCTTCGACGGCGGCCTTCTTGCCCGAAGCGGACAGGGCCTTGCCGTTGCCTTCAACCACAGGCTTGAATTCGTCCTTGACTACGAAGGAGTCGAAGTCGAAATAGATCACGTTGGCCAAGCCTGCGTCAGCAGCGCCACCCTTACCGTCGACCACAACTGGGGCCACGGAGGAAGTGGCAGCAGAACCAGTGCCCACGCCAGAAGAGGAACCGGAACCTGCGTTCACGACAGGTGCTGGCTGGTTGGAACCAGCTTGGTTTTCGTCGAGCTTGACGGTCGAACCGCAAGCAGACAGCAGCAGGGCAGCGGCCGCAGCCACGGTAGCCAGGGACAGAGAGCGAACGTTCTTCATATGGATCTCCGGAAACGATCTAAGTCAAGTCAAAAAACAAAATCAGCGTCGTGCAGCACCTGCCTGGGGGCCCCAGACGGGTTCTCTCACATCGGTAGGGGTTGCCAACCGGGCCTTGATGCGGCCATCCAGCGAGGTGGTCATCAACACTTCCCTGCCATTGATGCGGGTGGCGTAGACAATCAACCGACTATTTGGGGCAAAGCTGGGGCTTTCGTCGTCACTGGTGTCCGTCAAAACACGAACATTGCCCGACGACAAGTCCATCAAATGTACCCGGTCAGCGCCACCAACCCGTCCGATATAGGTCAAAAGACGACCGTCTGGGCTGATGGCAGGGCTCACATTGTACGAGCCTGTGAAGGTCACGCGCGTGGGCTCCCCCCCGTTGGCGGGAACACGGTAGATTTGCGGTGATCCTCCACGATCGCTCACGAAGTAAATTTGGGCCCCATCAGGGGTCCAGACTGCTTCGGTGTCAATCGATTGGGAGTCCGTCAAGCGCCGGACTGCACCACCGTTGGTGCCAATAACGAACAGCTGAGAGCCTCCGTCGCGGCTCAGCGTCACCACCAGGTGCTGCCCATCGGGCGCCCAAGCCGGCGCACTGTTCGTGCCCTTGAAGGCCGCCAGTATGCGACGTTGGCCGGTCAAAATCTCTTGCATGACGATGATCGCCTTGCCGCCCTCAAAGGACACATAGGCGAGGTGACGGCCATCTGGCGACCATGCGGGGGAGATGATCGAAGCCGGACTGGTCAGGGAAGATTGCACGCCTTCGCCGTCGGCATCAGCCACATTCAGTGTGTAGTGCTTGCCCACTTTGCTCACGTAGGCAATGCGTGTGGCAAACGCGCCCTTCTCGCCCGTCAGCTTTTCGTAGATGAAGTCAGCCGCTTTGTGGGCAGCCAGGCGCAAATCGCCAGCGATGACCACAAGGCTCTGCCCACCTTGATCAGCGCCCTTGAGCGTGTCCCAGAGGCGGAAACGCAAGTCGTAGCGGCCATCAGCCAGCATGGTGATGGAGCCCATGACCATGGCATCGGCCTTGGACTTCCACTCCGCCATGGGCGGACGACTCATGTCATCCCATTTGTCTCCGGGCACATCCAGCAGCTTGAATTGGCCGCTGCGCTCCAAATCGGCCTTGATGATGGCTGAAATGGCTTGAGGAGCCAGCCCCTCACCCTTGAATTTGGCAATCGCCACAGGGACTTGCGTGGCCCCGACGCCTGAGATTTCGACGCGGAACTGAGCCCATGCGCCCGACATGGGCATCAAGCAGGCGAGGCACCAGGCCAGCCAGGCACGACCAGACAAAAGTCGATTCAACAAGGACATGAAGGTGTCAGAGGGTGAGGTTTTTGAACAGGCGACATTGTGCCGCGTCCGCAGGGCAATTCACCGCCACCGACACCAATATCCCCAGCCAGACCCGGACAAGCGCTAGATCTTCTAGTGCGCGCCCACATCCACCGTCTTAGAGCAGCACGATGTCGTATTGTTCCGGCGACATGGTGGGTTCAGCCTGCAAAGACACGGGTTTGCCGATGAAATCGCTCAAACCGGCCAGGTGCTGGCTTTCTTCGTCGAGCAACATCTCCACCACCGTGGCGTTGGCCACCACGCGGAACTCGCGGGGATTGAACTGCCGCGCCTCACGCAAAATTTCCCGCAGGATGTCGTAACACACGGTGCGTGCTGTTTTCACTTGCCCGCGACCATCGCAGGTGGGGCAAGGCTGACAGAGCATGTGCGCCAGAGATTCACGGGTGCGTTTGCGAGTCATCTCGACCAAACCCAAAGCAGAGAAACCGCTGAGGGTGACCTTGGTGCGATCACGGGCCAGTTGCTTGCGGAACTCCGCCAAGACGTTGTCTCGGTGGTCTTCGCGCAACATGTCGATGAAGTCGATGATGACGATGCCGCCGAGATTGCGCAGACGCAACTGGCGCGCAATGGCTTGCGCCGCTTCCAGATTGGTCTTGAAAATGGTGTCGTCAAAATTGCGCGCGCCCACGTAACCGCCGGTATTGACGTCGATGGTGGTCAGCGCCTCGGTCTGGTCCACGATGAGATAGCCACCGGACTTCAAGTCGACACGACGGGCCAAGGCCTTCTCAATTTCACGGTCGATGTTGTAGAGATCGAAGATGGGGCGCTCGCCCTTGTAGTGCGCCAACTTGCTCACCGCCGAGGGTGTGAATTCCTCGCCGAAGGCCTTGAGCGTTTCAAACTGCATGACCGAGTCGATGCGAATGCTGTTGGTTGACTCATTGACCAGATCGCGCAACACGCGCTGAGCCAGGTTCAGCTCTTGATACAGCAAAGTGCCTGGGGGTGACTTCAAACCCAGGTCACGAACCGTGGCCCAGGTTTTGCGCAGATAGGCGATGTCAGAGGCCAATTCCTCGTCGGTGGCGTCTTCGGCATTGGTACGCAAGATGAAACCGCCCGAGCGTGTACGCCCTTCACGGTTATCGGCTTCACCAATAAGGCGCATCATGCGCTCGCGAAGTTGATCGCGCAGTTCAGGCGAACCGATTTTTTGCGAAATGCCCAGGTGATCATCTTGCGGCAGAAAGACCAACAAGCGGCCAGCCACACTGATCTGGGTCGACAAACGCGCACCTTTCGTCCCAATGGGGTCTTTGATGACCTGCACCATCAAGGTCTGACCTTCGTGGACCCGCTTTTCGATAGGCGTTTGCACTTCGCTGGACCGACTTGCGGGCTTGGCGTTGGGGTCCTCGCGATGCAGGTCGGCCACGTGCAAGAACGCTGCGCGCTCCAAACCAATGTCGATGAAGGCCGATTGCATGCCTGGAAGGACACGGACCACCTTGCCAGCGTAGATGTTGCCAACCAGCCCCCGCTCGAGGGTGCGTTCAACGTGTAACTCTTGCACAGCGCCACCTTCGATGATGGCCACGCGTGTTTCTTGAGGGGTCCAGTTGACCAGAATGTCTTGTGTGGCGGGCATGTCTACAACCGGTAAATCGGATCAAAACCTGTTTTCGATGTTGTACCGCATGGACGCAGGTGATTGCGTGGGTTTGACAACATCTTGCGGGTTAGTCATCACCTGGCTTACAGGGATGAACGCGCGGCATTCAAGATGCCGCACTTGTGTCAGAACACCCAACCCAAGGGGCGCAACAACTCTGCGGTTTCGTACAAAGGCAAACCCATGATGCCGCTGTAACTGCCATCGATGCGGACCGTCCAGGCTGCGGCGCGGCTTTGAATGGCGTACGCACCCGCCTTGCCCATGGGTTCACCACTGGCCACATAGCGCTGGATTTCATCGGCGCTCAGGGTGCGCCAGACCACATGGGAGGTGCTGACCAGAGCATGTCCGTTGATGACCACGGCGGTCAAGACACGGTGCGCACGCCCGGATAGGCTGGCCAGGATCTCGGCAGCATGGGCTTCATCGCGTGGTTTGCCGAGAATGGTCTGGTCCAGTGCCACCGTGGTGTCGGCACACAGGATGGGGGCATTCGGCATGCCTGGATCACGCGACTGAAAACGCGCCAGGCGCTCCTGGGCGGCGCGCCACTTGGCCTGGGTGACACGCAGGACGTAGTCTTCGGGCGACTCGCCTGCACGCTCCTGCTCCAACGCCTCAGCGTCTTCGTGCGCCTCGGGCAACAGCAAGCGATGCGACACGCCCAATTGGTCCAGCAACTGACGCCGCCTGGGGCTTTGCGAGGCCAGATAAATGAAAGGCGAATCAGTCATGCCTCAGTCGCCTCTCAAGCACGGTGATAGGGATGATTGTTGCGCAAAGACCATGCGCGATACAGCTGCTCCAGCAACAGCACGCGAGCCAGCGCGTGTGGGAGGGTCATGTCAGACAGTCGAATGGCCTCGTCGGCCGTCTGCTTCAACGCGGGATCAATGCCATCAGCGCCGCCGATGATGAACACCACATCGCGGCCATCGTGCAGCCAAGCCTCGGAACGTTCCGCCAGTTGGACACTGGTCAGCCTGGTCCCACGCTCATCGAGGATGACACGCCGCACGCCACGGTCAATAGCCGATTCGATGCGTGCAGCCTCGGATTGCATGATGGCAGCCACAGGCTTGCCTTCACGCGGCTCGGCCTTCAAGGCTTTGACTTCGACCTTCCAGTCGGGCGGAAAGCGTTTGAGGTAGTCCTCGCACGCCTCCTCTGCCCAACCGGGTAGGCGATGCCCGATCGTGACGACCGTGAGCTTCATACTGCCAAGTCAGGCTCAGCGAGCCGTTTTGCGGACAGGCGCCTTCTTGGCGGCCACTTTTTTGGCGGCCACCTTCTTCACGGCCACTTTTTTGGGCGCAGCTTTCTTGGCTGCAGGCGCTTTTTTCTTGGCTGGCGCATTCACGACAACCTTTTGCACAACAGCCTTCTTGGCGACAACTTTTTTGGCCGCCACTTTCTTGGTGGTGACCTTTTTGGCCGCCACCTTCTTCGCCGCGACCTTCTTCTCGGTCACGGGTTCGGCCTTGGCTGCGGATTTCTTGGCTGGCGCCTTCTTGGCTGCAGCCTTGCGTGTGGGCGCGGTGGTCGCAGCCTTTTGAGCGGCAGTGACCTTGCCGGAGGCCTTCTTGGGCTTCACGGGGGCCTCTTCGTCCATGGGCTCGGACGCCTTGACCAAAGAGGTACGTGTCTTCTTGGTCTTGATCGCCACTGGCTTCTCACCCCAGATCTCTTCGAGCTGGTAGTACTGACGAATGGCCGGCTGCATGATGTGAACGACCGCCGCAGCGCAGTCCACGATGATCCACTCACCGTTTTCTTCGCCTTCGGTACGCATCACCGCGAAACCAGCTTCCTTGACAGCTTTACGCACGCTGGAGGCCAGCGCCTTGGTCTGCCGGTTCGACGTACCCGAAGCGATGATCACGCGTTCAAACAGGGGAGACAGATGCTCGGTGTTGAACACGGCGATGTCTTGGGCTTTGACGTCTTCGAGGCCATCAACGATGACGCTTTGCAGTTTACGGATGTCCATTCAGCGGTGTGTGCCTGTCGGCATAAAGTTGATGTTGGGCAATATAGCGCGCCACGGGCTCGGAAACCATGGTGGGCACCAGGGAATTTGGGTCTACACCTGCCAACAATTGCTGGCGAATGTGGGTTGATGAGGTCGGCGTGGGCACCATGGGCAGCGCCGTCACTCGCCCCCACGGTAAATCTGGCAAGGTGTCGACATCTCGACACGCCACAGCCAAATCGACGCGTTCCAGTAATTCTTGCCAGCCACGCCAGGTCGGCAAGTTGTTGTATTGATCCAGCCCGATGATCAGCACCCATTGGGCGTCCGGCTCGATGGCCTGAAAGGCGGTGACCGTATCCAGGGTGTAAGAAGGTCCTTCTCGATCCACCTCGACGGTGCTGACCACAAACCGGGGCTCGTGCGCCGTAGCCAGCTTGACCATGGCCACACGGTGAGAAGCGTCCGTCATGGCACGGTTTTTTTGCCAAGCTTGCCCCACCGGCACCCAGCGCACCTCGTCAAGAGCCAAATGGCGCAGGGCCGACTCGGCCAAGGCCACATGCCCTGCATGCACCGGATCAAAGCTGCCGCCCATGATGCCAATGCGTCGCGGGCCTGGGGTCGAGCGCGGATCAGACCCAGTCACGAGGGGGCAAGAAGTCGGTGTACAGGCGTGCCTCAGGCGTACCTGCTTCAGGCTGCCAGTTGTAGCGCCAGGTGACGATGGGGGGCATCGACATCAGGATGCTTTCGGTGCGACCACCGGACTGCAGACCGAACAAGGTCCCGCGATCCCAGACCAGGTTGAACTCGACATATCGCCCACGACGGAAGGCCTGGAAGTCCCTCTCGTGCTGCGTGAAGGGCGTGTCTTTCCGGCGTTGCAGGATCGGCAGGTAAGCCTCGATGAACGCGTTGCCTACCGATTGCGTCAGTGCAAAGCCGCCGTCGAACCCGAGCTCCGATAGGTCGTCATAGAAGATGCCGCCCACGCCGCGCGCCTCGTTGCGGTGCTTGAGAAAAAAGTACTCGTCGCACCACTTCTTGAAGCGGGGATGCTTGTCTTCACCAAACGGTGCCAGGGCGTCTTTGCAGACTTGGTGAAAGTGCTGGGCATCTTCTTCAAAACCATAATAAGGGGTCAGGTCCATGCCGCCGCCAAACCAGGCCACGACTGTGCCATCGGGCTTGTGGGCCGCCAACATGCGCACGTTCATGTGAACGGTGGGCACGTAAGGGTTGCGGGGATGGAAAACCAGCGACACGCCCATGGCCTCGAACGGGCATCCGGCCAGTTCGGGGCGATGTTGTGTCGCCGAGGGAGGGAGGCTGGGGCCTTTGACGTGCGAAAAATTGCAACCACCGCGTTCCAGCAAGTTGCCTTCTTCGACGAGGCGGGAACAACCATCGCCTTGCAGACGTTCATCAGGCCCCCTCACCCACGCATCGCGAATGAAGGGTTTGCCGTCAGCGGTCTCAAAGGCACCGATGATGCGGTCCTGCAAACCGAGCAGGTACTCACGCACCACTTGGGTTGGCACGGTATCGGTCATGGATTCAGACATCAACGCTTGATGGCTCGCCAGCCAATGTCTTTGCGGAACTGCATGCCATCAAACTGAATGCCAGCCAGGGTTTCATAGGCCTTTTGCTGCGCCAACTTGGCTGACTCACCCAGGGCCGTGACGCACAAGACACGACCACCGCTGGTCACCGTTTTGCCGTCGACTTCTTGGGTGCCGGCGTGGAACACCATGGCATCGTCGGCATCGGCTGGGAAGCCCGTGATGACATCACCCTTCTTGGGATCGAGTGGGTAGCCGCCTGCGGCCATGACCACACCCAAGGCAAAGCGGCGATCCCACTGCAGTTCAATCTGGTCCAGCGTGCCATCGGTGGCATGCATCATGACGTCGATCAGATCGCTCTTGAGGCGCATCATGATGGGCTGGGTCTCGGGGTCGCCCATGCGGGTGTTGAACTCCAGCGTCTTGGGGTTGCCTTGTTCGTCGATCATCAAGCCGGCGTAAAGGAAGCCGGTGAAAGGCGAGCCGTCGCGCGCCATGCCTGCCAACGTTGGCAAGATGATGTCCTGCATGGCTTTGGCGTGCACATTGGGCGTCACGACAGGTGCGGGCGAATAGGCGCCCATGCCACCTGTATTGGGTCCCTGGTCGCCATCCAGCAATCGCTTGTGATCCTGGCTGGTGGCCATCACGGCCACATTCTTGCCATCGGCCATGACGATGAAGCTGGCCTCTTCCCCTTGCAGGAACTCTTCGATCACGACACGAGCGCCGCCCGCGTTGTGCTGCACACCCAGCTTGTTGTCGAGCAGCATGAAGTCAATGGCTTCATGGGCCTCCTGCAGGGTCATGGCCACGACCACGCCCTTGCCTGCGGCCAGGCCATCGGCTTTGATGACGATCGGTGCGCCGTGCTTGTCCACATAAGCGTGCGCGGCAACGGGATCGGTGAACGTGTCGTAGAACGCCGTGGGGATGTTGTGGCGCTTCATGAAGTCCTTGGCAAAGGCCTTAGAGCTTTCCAATTGCGCCGCCGCTTTGGTTGGACCAAAAATGCGCAAGCCACGGGCACGGAATTCGTCCACCACACCGGCAGCCAAGGGCGCTTCGGGACCGACCACGGTCAAGGCGATCTTCTCCCCTTCTGCGAAATCGGCCAGAGCCTTGACATCGGTGATGGCAACGTTGGTCAGGCGAGGGTCACGCGCTGTGCCCCCGTTACCAGGCGCCACGAACACTTTGTGTGCCTTGGGGGATTGGGCCAATTTCCAGGCCAGCGCGTGCTCACGGCCACCCGAGCCGATGACAAGAATTTTCATAGCGTCTCAATCAGTTCAATTCAGCGTTGTGATAGACCTCCTGGACATCGTCCAGGTCTTCCAGCACATCCAGCAGTTTTTGCATACGGACAGCGTCGTCACCCGCGAGTTCAATGGGCGTATCAGCACGCATCGTGACTTCAGCCAACTCGGCAGTCAGACCTGCGCCTTCCAGCGCGTTTTTCACCGCTTCGAAATCGCCCGGGGCGCTCAAAACTTCGATGGAACCATCATCATGGGTCAAGACGTCTTCGGCACCGGCCTCCAAGGCCACTTCCATGATCTTGTCTTCGTTGGCACCTGGCGCAAACAGAAACTGGCCCACGTGCTTGAACTGAAAAGCCACCGACCCTTCGGTGCCCAGGTTGCCACCATGTTTGCTGAACGCATGGCGAACCTCGGCCACAGTGCGCACACGGTTGTCGGTCATGCAGTCCAGGATCACGGCCGCACCGCCAATGCCGTAGCCTTCGTAGCGAATTTCTTCGTAGGTGACGCCGTCGAGGTTGCCCGTGGCCTTGTCGACGTTGCGCTTGATGTTGTCCGCAGGCATGTTGGCTGCTTTGGCCTTTTCAATGGCCAAACGCAGACGCGGGTTCATGTTGATATCACCCCCACCTTGGCGGGCAGCCACGATGATCTCACGGGTGAGGCGGGTCCAGATCTTGCCTCGCTTTTCGTCTTGACGACCTTTGCGGTGCTGAATATTGGCCCACTTGGAATGACCGGCCATGTTGCGGTGCTCCGAAGTAGTTAAATTGCAGGGATACTGCGATTTTACCTTTTGCTTTGCCCCGGGAGTCTGATTTCCATGGCCGATCCAATCCTTGTTGCCCGTCATGGCGACATTGAATGCCACCTGTTACCCGCTTTGGTCAACCGACATGGCCTGATCACCGGAGCCACCGGCACGGGCAAAACCATCACCCTGCAAACGCTGGCCGAGAGTTTGTCCAAGGCAGGAGTGCCGGTTTTCATGGCCGACATCAAGGGTGACCTCACTGGCATCTCTCAACAGGGCACCCTGTCGCCCAAGGTGGCTGCCATCCTGACGGAACGGGGCCTGACACCGACCGCCCCCACCTCTTGCCCCACGACTTTGTGGGACGTGTTTGGCGAGCAAGGTCACCCCGTGCGTGCCACCGTGTCCGACATGGGCCCCCTGCTCTTGAGTCGGATGCTAGACCTCAATGACACCCAATCAGGCGTTTTGCAGCTGGTCTTCAAGATCGCTGATGACAACGGCATGCTCTTGCTGGACTTGAAGGACCTTCGAGCCATGCTTCAGCATGTGGGGGACAACGCCAGCCAGTTCACCACCGAATACGGCAACATCAGCGCGGCCAGCATCGGCGCCATCCAGCGTGGGCTGCTGCAGATCGAGACCCAAGGCGGCGACAAGTTCTTCGGCGAGCCCATGCTCGACATCCAGGACTTCATGCAAACCGTTTCGGGCCAAGGGGTGATCAACATCCTGGCCGCAGACAAGCTGATGAATTCCCCCCGCTTGTACGCCACCTTCCTGTTGTGGATGTTGTCTGAGCTGTTTGAGACGCTGCCGGAAGTGGGCGACCTGGACAAACCCAAGTTGGTCTTCTTCTTCGACGAAGCACACTTGCTGTTCAAAGACGCCCCCGCGGCCTTGATCGAACGGATCGAGCTGGTGGTGCGACTGGTGCGCTCCAAGGGCGTGGGTGTTTTCTTCGTGACCCAGAACCCATTGGATGTCCCTGACACCGTGTTGGGCCAATTGGGCAACCGGGTTCAACACGCTTTGCGCGCCTTCACACCTCGCGACCAGAAGGCCGTGAAGTCAGCCGCCGAAACCATGCGCGCCAACCCCGGGCTCGATATCGCCACAGCCATCACAGAATTGGCAGTGGGCGAAGCTTTGGTCAGCCTGTTGGATGAAAAAGCGCGCCCCAGCGTCACGCAGCGTGTGTTTGTTTTGCCACCCGGCAGCCAAATTGGGCCGATTTCAGCGCAACAGCGCCAAGCCTTGCTGGCGCAATCCTTGGTGGCGGGCGTGTACGAAAAAGTGGTGGATCGGGAGTCGGCCTACGAGAAACTCAAAGGCGGCGCAGGCAACTCCCCCAACGGCACATCCAACGGCGGCAGCTCAATCAAAGATGAAGCCCGACAGGTGCTGAAGGGTGACGCGCCCAACACCAGTGAAGGTGGTTGGCTAGGTCAAACGGGCGATGTCCTGAAAGGCAACAGCCGCAGCGACTCCATTTTGGAGACCCTGGCGAAATCAGCCGCACGCACGATTGGCTCCACCGTGGGCCGCGAAATCATTCGGGGCGTGCTTGGATCTATTCTCGGCGGCGGATCCACCCGACGCCGGCGCTGACGCGCCAGCAAGTGCTTTGTGGCCGTTAAGCCCCACAGATAAACCGCTTTCGCGGACCACGAACAAAAAAGCCTGCGTTGTCCACGCAGGCTTTTTGCTTTGGATTCCAACCGAATCAGTGGTGACCGTCAGTCCGCGCAATGGCCAGCAAGGCCTCCACCTCTTGGGGATGGTTACGCAGATTGCGCTCGTGCCACAGCTTGACGAGATACATGCAGCCGGCCACGATCAAACCAAATGCCGTGATGGCACCGTATGCAGACAAGCCCACCTTGGTACTGGCACTGTACAAAAAGCCCAGCGCCAAAATGCAGGCTTGCTCATTGAAGTTTTGTACGGCGATAGAGCGACCTGCCCCCATCAGGTTATGCCCGCGATGCTGCAACAGAGCATTCATGGGCACGACCAAGAAACCGCTGAGGCCACCCAGCAAAATCAAGAAGGGAATGGCATAGCTCACATCACGCAGCCAATTCATGCCCAAGACCAAGATACCCATCGTGATGCCCAATGGGATGACACGTGTGGCCATGTCCAACTTCATCTTCATGGATGCCACCACAGCGCCCACAGCGGTTCCCACAGCCACCACGCCGACCAACGACGACGCTTGGGTGGTGTCGTAGTTCAAAGCCACCGCGGCCCAGGCCAATACGATGTAACGCAGATTGCCTGAAACACCCCAGAACAAGGTCGTGGTCGCCAATGAGATTTGGCCCAGACGGTCTTTCCACAAACGGCTGTTGCAGCTTGCAAAGTCCTTCACCAAGACCATCGGGTGCGTTGGGAAGGGTTGCAGCGGTGTCTCAGTACGAGGGATGCGCAAGTTGAACGCTGCGGCCAAACCGTACAAGATCACCATGGTCGAAATGGCCGCTTCAGGTGCCGTATCGATTGCGGTTTGAACCCAGGGGGCGTCAAACGACAAAAGCAGCGGACTGATGGCAGGCCCCATCAACTGACCGCCCAGCACCACCCCCATGATGATGGACATGATGGTCAGGCCTTCGATCCAACCATTGGCCTTGACCAGTTGTGATGGCGGCAACAACTCGGTGAGGATGCCGTATTTGGCGGGCGAATACGCCGCAGCGCCCAAGCCCACCACCGCGTAAGCAATGAGGGGATGCGAGCCGAACAGCATCATCAAGCAGCCCACCACCTTGATGGCGTTGGACAGGAACATCACCTTGCCCTTGGGCAAGGCATCTGCAAACGCCCCGACGAAAGGCGCCAACACCACATAGAACAGGGCAAACATCGGCACCAAGGCGGCACGCTGCCATTCAGGTGCGCCACTGGACTTCAGCAATTCAACCGCGGCGACAAACAGCGCGTTGTCGGCCAGCGAGCTGAAGAACTGGGCCGCCATGATCGTGAAGAAACCTTTTTTCATGCGCGCGCGATGCAATAACGAGTTACGTTCAACAAAAGTGCCCTGGCGCGAAAAAGGTCGATCACCACAGCGGTGGCCGGTTATAGCACGGCCAAGTGTTGTCACACTGGCAAAATGGCGATATGCCCCGTCCGATTGAAGCCCTGATTCACCTTGACGCTTTGCGTCACAACCTGCAACGCGCCAAACAATGCGCCCCAGACGCCCAAGTGTGGTCGGTGGTGAAAGCCAACGCCTATGGCCATGGTCTGGTCCACGCCTATGAGGGGCTGCGCGCCACCGATGGGTTTGCCTTGCTGGATATTTCAGAAGCCAAAAAGCTGCGTGAGATGGACTGGCGTGGCCCCATCCTCTTGCTTGAAGGTGTGTTCGAAGCGCGCGACCTGGAGTGGTGCTCTCGACTGGGCCTGTGGCACGTGGTGCATTGCGACGAACAAATCAATTGGATTGCGCAACACAAGACCGAGTGGCCACACCGGGTGTTCTTGAAGATGAACACAGGCATGAACCGCCTGGGTTTCCGCCCTGAAGCATTCCGCAGTGCTTGGGCCCGCTTGAGCGCCCTGCCCCAAGTCGAAGAGGTGTCCATGGTGACGCACTTCTCCGATGCGGACAGCGACAAAGGCATTGCCCAACAAACAGCCGTCTTCCTCCAACACACAGCAGACCTGTCGGGCGAACGCAGCTTGTGCAACAGTGCCGCCTTGCTGCGCCACGCCCATGATCCAGCCGTGCGCGCGGATTGGGTTCGCCCAGGCGTGATGCTGTATGGCGCCTCGCCCGACTACCCGGAACACAGCGCCAGCGATTGGAACCTGCAACCAGCCATGACCTTGCGCACGCAATTGATCGGCACCCAATATCTCCAACCCGGCGACACGGTCGGCTACGGCAGTCGCTACACCGCCACGCGCGCGATGCGGATTGGCGTGGTCGCTTGCGGCTACGCGGATGGTTATCCAAGGCATGCGCCGGATGGCACCCCCGTCTTGGTTGACGGCGTTCGGGTGCCGCTGATCGGCCGCGTGTCCATGGACATGTTGACCGTGGATTTGACGGATGCGCCTCAGGCACAAATCGGTTGCGAAGTCACCCTGTGGGGGACGGGCCCCACGCGACAAGGGCAGACTCCTATGCTGTCCGTTGACGAAGTGGCGCAGCATTGCGGCACGATTGGCTATGAATTGCTGTGTGCCGTGTCACCGCGGGTTGCGGTACAGGTGATTGACCCTTCGGCCGCTTGAAATAGTCTTTCGGTATAAAACTTGCATTGGTGATTGGCTTTTTCAAAACAATCACATCGCTGAGCAGTTCACAACATGGATATCGATCACCAACGCCACCAACTCCGCATGACCGTGCTGATGACGCCGGACATGGCCAATTTTTCTGGCAACGTACACGGCGGCACCATTCTCAAGCTATTGGACCAAGTGGCTTACGCCTGCGCGGCTCGTTATGCCGGCAGTTATGTCGTCACCATGTCGGTCGACCAGGTCATGTTCCGCCAACCCATTCATGTGGGCGAATTGGTGACCTTTCTGGCCTCCGTCAACTACACCGGCACCTCGTCGATGGAGATTGGCATCAAGGTGATCGCCGAAAACATCCGCACCCAGGTGGTCCGTCACGCCAACAGTTGTTTCTTCACCATGGTGGCCGTTGGCGAAGACCGCAAGCCCACGCCTGTGCCGCCGCTGGTTCCCGCCAACGATGATGAAAAGCGTCGTTTTGAAGCGGCCAAACTGCGCCGACAATTGCGGCAGGAACTGGAGCGCCGGTTCAAAGAAATTTCTGCCACCACGGGCAGCCCCACCGCATCCTGATGTCACCAGGATGGGTCTGCGGCTGCTGACATCCATCAAGCAGCCGCATGGCCAAAGAAAAAACCGTTTTCACCTGTAGCGAATGTGGCGGCATCAGCCCCAAATGGCTGGGTAAGTGCCCCCATTGCAACGCCTGGAACACCCTCGAAGAAACACGCGCAGAAACCTCAAGCGGCAAAAACCGCATGCAGGCACTGGCGCGCGGGCTGAACGCCGCCCAACCGGTCACCACGCTGTCTCAAATCGAGGCCGCTGAGATCGCGAGAACCCCCACCGGCTTGGAAGAACTCGACCGCGTCCTGGGTGGCGGGATCGTCTCGGGGGGTGTGGTGCTGATTGGGGGCGACCCCGGCATCGGCAAGTCCACCCTGCTGCTGCAGGCCTTGGATGCCCTGTCGCGCCAGATGCCGGTGCTCTATGTCACGGGCGAAGAAAGCGGTGCTCAAGTCGCGTTGCGATCACGTCGCTTGGGTCTGGACGGCTCGGGCGTGCGGGTCCAGGCTGAGATCCAACTGGAAAACATCATTGCCACGCTGGAGGCAGAGAAACCAGCGTTCTGCGTGATCGACTCCATTCAGACCCTGTTTTCTGACCAACTGAGCTCCGCGCCTGGCTCGGTGGCACAGGTACGCGAATGCGCAGCACACCTGACACGAGTGGCCAAGTCCAGTGGTTGCACCATGGTCTTGGTGGGCCACGTGACCAAAGAAGGCGCTTTGGCCGGCCCACGTGTGTTGGAGCACATCGTCGACACCGTCCTCTACTTCGAGGGCGACACCCATAGCAGCTTCCGCTTGATTCGCGCCATCAAAAACCGATTCGGCGCTGTCAACGAGATTGGCGTGTTTGCGATGACGGACAAGGGTCTCAAAGGGGTCACCAACCCCAGCGCCATTTTCTTGTCGACCCACAGCGAACCGGTGCCAGGGTCATGCGTCTTGGTGACCTTGGAGGGCACACGCCCGATGCTGGTCGAGATCCAAGCCTTGGTGGACGCGGGCGGCCCCAGTCCGCGGCGGCTGAGCGTGGGCTTGGAGCGCGACCGGCTGGCCATGCTGTTGGCTGTCTTGCATCGCCATGCGGGCATGGCCTGCTATGACCAGGATGTGTTTGTGAACGCAGTGGGTGGGGTCCGCATCAGTGAACCCGCCGCCGACCTGGCCGTATTGCTGGCCATCCAGAGCAGCTTGCGCGGCAAGGCCCTGCCCAAAGGCTTCATCGCCTTTGGAGAGGTCGGATTGGCGGGCGAAGTGCGCCCTGCGCCACGGGGACAAGACCGCTTGAAAGAAGCCGCCAAACTGGGCTTTTCGGTGGCCGTGGTTCCCAAAGCCAACGCCCCCAAGAAGCCCATTGAGGGCCTCACCATTCACGCTGTGGAGCGTGTGGAAGAAGCCATGGAGTGGGTTCGCGGCCAGCTCTGATCAGCGTCGAATGGCTTTGCGCAGGTTCATGCCGGTGGCGGCCAGCGCGCCGAAGTACAACACGGCCGCGCCCACCAGGCAGGCCGCCATGTAGCCGATGCGCAGCATGGGTTGCGCTCGCAGCCCCACCCAGTCAATCGACTGCGCCGCCCACCACAAGCCCCCTGCCAACAAGCCCGTGGCCACCGCCACCCGCAGGAAAAACACCCACCACCCTGGCGCGGGTTGATAGCGCCCCGTGCGACGCAAGCCAATCAACAACCAGGTGGCGTTCACCAGCGAACCCAAGCCAATCGACAGGGCCAAGCCCGCATGCCCTAAAAATGGCACAAACAGGGCATTGAACATTTGCGTGATGACCAAGACGGTGATGCCAATCTTGACCGGCGTTTTGATGTCTTGGGTGGCGTAAAAGCCCGGCGCCAACACCTTCACACCGATCAGACCCATCAAACCCACACCGTAGCAAGACAAGGCCAACACCGTCTGCTGAACATCGGCCGGGGTAAAGCGACCATAGTGATACAGCACGGCCACCAAGGGCTTGGCAAACAGCAACAAAGCGATGGCACTGGGCAAGGCCAACAACACCACCAGACGCAAACCCCAATCCAGCAGACTGGAGAAATCACCCTGATTGCCACTGGCTTGTGCCCGCGACAACTGCGGCAGGAGCACCACGCCCAAGGCCACCCCCAGCATCGCCGTAGGGAACTCCATCAAGCGGTCGGCATACGTCAACCAAGACACCGCACCCGGCCCCAGATGGGACGCAATTTGCGTATTGACCAGCAAAGACACCTGCGCCACCGACACCCCCAGAATGGCTGGCGCCATTTGCTTCAAGACACGCCCTACACCGGGATGGGCCGCAGCTTTGCGCCATGCACCCAAGGTAACGCCCACGCGCGGCACCATGCCAATTTTGAGCAAGGCCGGCACCTGGATGCCCAACTGCGCCACGCCACCGACCATCACCCCCACGGCCAAGGCGTACACAGGCTCGATGCCTTGCTTCTCAAACCAAGGCGCCACAAACAAGGCCGCCATGATGGTCGACACATTGAGCAACACCGGCGTCGCCGCTGGCACGGCAAAACGCCCCCAGGTGTTCAAGATACCGGCACTCAAAGCCACCAGAGACATGAAACCGATGTAGGGGAACATCCATCGTGTCATGACGACTGCGGCATCAAACCCGCCGCTTTCTTTCAGGCCAGAGGCCATCGCCCAAACCAAAACGGGGGCGCCAATCACCCCCAGCACGCAGACGACGAACAGGGCGCCAAACAACACGGTGCCGACCGCATTGACGAGTTCATGGGTGGCTTCGTCGCCCTTTTGGGTACGTGATTCGGCCAAGATCGGCACAAAGGCCTGAGAAAACGCCCCTTCCGCAAACAAACGGCGCAACAAATTCGGAATGCGAAACGCCACATTGAAGGCATCGGTGGTCGCGCTGGCGCCAAATGCGGCAGCAATCAACAACTCACGCACCAAACCCGTGATGCGAGACGCCAGGGTCATCAATGAAACGATGGAGGCAGATTTCAGAAGGCTCATGAGGTCATTATAGGAAGGCCCCTCTGCCATCTAGCCAAATCATGGCGTGCGTGTTATATTCGCAGGCTTTCCAACCAACTTTGCTCGGTGGGGTGCGAATTGTCTGAGTAGGTAGCTTTCGTTACCTGCCTCGTTTCAGGCATCTACCGGGCCAGAAAATCATGGCATCTGCATCCAAAGCCAAAAAGACCGTTCGTATCGCCTCCGGCCGTAAGCGCGCTCGTCAAGACGTCAAGCTGAACGCCGCCAACGCTGCTCTGCGCTCCAAGTTCCGTACCGCCATCAAGGGCGTGCTGAAGGCTGTGCAAGCTGGCGACAAGGCCAAGGCCTCTGACGCGTTCAAGACTGCTCAAAGCGTGATCGACTCGATCGCCGACAAGGGCATCTTCCACAAGAACAAGGCTGCTCGCCATAAGAGCCGCCTGTCTGCCAAGATCAAGGCCATGGCTGCCTGATCTGCGTCGCAGATCGCACTGTTCGACGGTGCAAAACAAAAGGCTCGCGATTGCGAGCCTTTTTTGTTTGCTTTTCTTGTTTGTGAGTGCGGGCTGTCCTCGGCCTCAGCACCATCAAGGCAATAAGCACCCGTCGACAACCTGCAGGTCATTGTCCTTGGCAAAGTTCATGACGAAGTTCCAGGCCATCGGTTCGACGTCTTTGAGCGCTTCACTCACGACCACGCACTTGACGTCACCCATCGTGGTCGGGACACAGTACGGCGAGTAACCCAAGTGCGCTGCGGCCCCCATGGCCACCCCACCGGGTCGGAAACTGGACATGGCACCGGCCAGGCGCTCAGCCCAATCGCTCGGACGAAACGCTCGCCCTTGGCTGGTGATGCCCTGAATGAAGACTTCACGGGGCTTGATTCGAGAAAATGACGTCACGGTACTCGTTGAAGGCACCGGTGCCGCTCGCGGCACCTGCGCTTGACCAGCAGCGGATTGTGTCTGACTGCTGTGTGGGGCAGAACGGGTGTCCGACTGGTGGCCGGACGGCCCGTCACGGGCGATGGATTCGACTTCGATCAGCGCTTCCATACGTGACAGCTCTCCATTAGGCTGACAGTGCTCAGGCTAGCAAAAAAGATGCCGCCAGCTCAACCATGAGCCGCACCGGAGCATGCCTATAGACAGGCCAGGCCCGGTATGCATCTCGTCAAATGGATCACCAACTTGATGCTCAGTGTGCACCAAAACGAGCGATCCGTGAAAGAAGTGGTGCATGTCCCCGAACACGGTCGCATTCGCGCTCACAAGAAAGTCCGGGAATACACGCCGGATTTCCTTAAAATGTCTTTGGCGCAGCATAGCCCTGCGCCTTTTTCTTTTTTGCAAGAAACCACACTGTCATGAACGCTCCTGTGTCGATGCCCCACGTCATGCCCACCTACGGCCGCCTGCCGATTGCCTTGTCTCACGGAGAAGGCGCCTACGTATGGGATACCGACGGCCGACGTTACCTGGACGCGCTGTCTGGCATTGCGGTCAACACCCTGGGCCACAAGCACCCCAAACTGACCCCGGCCCTGCAGGACCAAGTCAGCAAAATGATCCATTGCTGCAACTACTACCAAGTGCCGCTGCAAGAAGAATTGGCGCGCTTGTTGGTGGAGCGCTCGGGGCTGACCAATGTGTTCTTCTGCAACTCTGGTCTGGAAGCCAATGAAGCGGCCCTGAAGATTGCACGCAAATACGGCCACGACAAAGGCATCGACAAAGCCGAGGTGGTGGTTTACGAAAAGGCTTTTCATGGCCGCTCGATCGCCACACTGTCGGCCACAGGTAACCCCAAGGTCCATGCTGGCTTTGAACCACTGGTCGAAGGCTTTGTGCGTGTCCCTCTGAATGACATCGCTGCGTTGGAAGAGGTGGCGCGCACTCGCCCCAATGTCACGGCCGTTTTCCTGGAAGTGATTCAGGGCGAAGGCGGCATCAACCCCGCTCGCGCAGACTACTTGCAAGCCGTGCGCGCCCTGTGCGACAAGCAAGGCTGGCTGCTGATGCTCGACGAAGTGCAATGCGGTATGGGCCGCACGGGCAAATGGTTTGCACACCAATGGACCGGCATTCAACCCGACGTGATGCCATTGGCCAAGGGCTTGGGCTCGGGTGTGCCGATTGGCGCGGTGGTGTGCGGCCCCAAAGCGGCCAACATCCTGCAACCCGGTAACCACGGCACCACCTTCGGTGGCAACCCCTTGGCAATGCGTGCCGGTGTGGAAACCATCAAGATCATGGAAGAAGATCAACTGCTGGCCAACGCCGAACGCGTAGGCCACCATTTGATGGAAGCCCTGCGCAAAGAGCTGGGATCCCTGCCCGGCGTGGTGGAGATCCGCGGCCAAGGCCTGATGATTGGCATGGAGCTCGATCGCCCCTGTGGCGTGATCTTGAATCGCGCCATGGAAGCCGGTTTGCTCTTGAGCGTGACCTCGGACAAGGTCGTGCGTTTGCTGCCCCCTCTGATCTTCACCGTTGAACAAGCCGACCAGACCGTGGCCATCCTGGCCCCTCTGGTCCGTCAATTCCTGTCGGAAAGCGCTGCCTGAGACATGAAACCCGGAATGAGCCTGATCAAACACTACCTTCAGTTCAAAGACCTGCGGGCCTCTGAGTACGAGTACCTGTTCGAACGCGCCGCCATCATCAAAAAGCGCTTCAAGAACTACGAAAAGTACACGCCCTTGGTTGACCGCACGCTGGCCATGATTTTCGAGAAGGCCAGCACACGTACCCGTGTGAGTTTTGAAGCGGGCATGTACCAAATGGGCGGTTCGGTGGTGCACTTGACCACCGATGGCAGCCAACTGGGCCGCAGCGAACCGATCGAAGACAGCGCCAAGGTCATCTCACGCATGGTCGACATCGTGATGATTCGCACCTACGAGCAATCGAAGCTGGTGAAGTTTGCGGCGAACTCGCGTGTGCCAGTCATCAACGGCCTGACCAACGAATACCACCCCTGCCAGATCCTAGCCGACATCTTCACTTACATCGAACATCGTGGATCGATCCAAGGCAAGGTCGTGGCCTGGGTAGGCGATGGCAACAACATGGCCAACACCTGGCTGCAAGCGGCTGAGATCCTGGGCTTCACCGTGCACGTGAGCACCCCGAGCGGCTACGAGATTGACCCTGCTGTGGCGGGCATCAGCAACACCGATTGCTACAAGGTCTTCAAGGACCCGATGGATGCATGCCGCGGCGCCGATCTGGTCACCACCGACGTGTGGACCTCGATGGGCTACGAGGCAGAAAACGAAGCGCGCAAGAAGGCCTTCGCCGATTGGTGCGTGGACGCCGACATGATGGCTGTGGCCAAGCCCGATGCCCTATTCATGCACTGCCTGCCCGCGCATCGCGGCGAAGAAGTCGAAGCGGACGTGATCGACGGCCCTCAATCCGTCGTCTGGGATGAGGCGGAGAATAGGCTGCATGTACAAAAGGTACTCATGGAGTACCTTTTGTTGGGGCGCATTGGCTGAAAGCCACTGTCGACCTAGGCCGACAGGCCCGCAGACGAAAAAGGCACGCTAATTGGCGTGCCTTTTTACTGATAGACCAAACTTGAAGCCGATCAGGTCTTGAAGAACTCCACCGACTTGACCAGGGTGTCAGCCTGCTGCTGCAAGGATGCGGCGGCGGCAGCCGATTCCTCCACCAATGCGGCGTTCTGCTGCATGGTTTGATCGATGGACCCAATCGACTGACTGACCTGAGCGATGCCTGCTGATTGCTCTTCCACCGCCATGGTGATGCTGGAGATCATGTCGCGCACTTGCTGCACCGCAGCCACCGCTGACGAGATGGTGCTTCCCGCATCGTTCACCAAATTTGAACCACGCTCCACACACTCGACGCTCGCGCTGATCAAGGTTTTGATCTCACGTGCGGCATTCGCACTGCGTTGCGCCAAAGCTCGCACTTCAGACGCCACCACGGCAAAGCCACGCCCCTGCTCACCCGCACGGGCCGCTTCCACCGCCGCATTCAAGGCCAGGATGTTGGTTTGGAACGCGATGCCATCAATCACTGCAATGATGTCGGAGATCTTTCGAGAGCTCTCGTTGATGTCCGTCATGGTTGACACCACATTGCTCACGACCGCACCACCCTGCTCTGCCACGACACAAGCATCGGATGCCAAACGACTCGCCTCGTGGGCGCTGTCTGCACTCTGCCGCACGCTGCGGGTCAAATGTTCAATGGCGGAAGCAGTTTGCTGCAGATTGGATGCTTGTTGCTCAGTCCGATTGGACAAATCCATATTGCCTGTCGCAATCTCGCTGGATGCCTCTGCGACAAATTGCGACACCTGGCGTACTTGCGTCACCACCTGAGACAAGCTTTGGTTCATCTTGCCCAAAGATTGAATCAGTTGGCTGGTTTCATCCGCGCCCTGCACCTGAACACGATGTGTCAGGTCACCGTTGGCGACATCGGTCGCCACACTCACAGCTTGATTCAGCGGCTGCGTGATGCTGTGGAGAACAAACCAAGAGAACCCGCCGCCCAAGGCCAGTGCACCAATCAAGACCACTGCCAGCACGCCCACTGCGCTGTTATACGCTTTGGCCGAATCCGCCTCGGCTCGGTCATGTCGAACCACCGCCGCTTTCAGCACTTCGTCCACGATCGTATCGATGTGGGCAGTGGGAGCACGATCAATGCCCTTGACCAGCTTGTCAACGGCCTTGGCGCTGGCCTCTGGATTGGCCATGTCGTACTGAGACATCGCTTCTGTGTATTTCGAATACAAGGCCGCGTGCGAGCGTAAAGCCTCATCCACCGCTGCCACGGGTAGATCGAGTTGGCCCATCACGTCGCGCAACTGCTTGAGATGGGTCTGCGTCTGTTCGCTTTCTTTGTCAAAGCCTTTGCGGTATTTGGCGTTGGCCTCGGCGTCACCACCGCGCAGTAAGAAGTTCTTCCACTCTTGCACCTGAACCTTGAAACTCACTTGGGCACTTCGCGCCAAGTTCACCGCGCTTTGAAAGCTCCGAGCTTGTTCCGTCGTATCCGTGAATCGTTGGTGTTCTTGCCCGGCCAATCGCCAGCTATAGATGCCGATCGCCGCAATCAGCAAGATCAAGCTGCTGGCCAGCAGGGCGATGCGTGTACCAATTTTCAATTGACTCAAAAAGCTCATAACTGGACTCCGGGTTTGAAAACAAACCGTCGGGCCGGACCAACCACTCGAGTCCGGTTAGAGATTGAAGGCTTTTCGACCTTGACAGGCCGATTCGTGAACAACTTCGCGACGGTTCTCAGCCAAGCTGAGATTTACTTCACAGTAAACTTGTACGCCAAACGCAAGCCACCCCAATGCCGCCCTTGGACCACAATGGGTGCTGCCGCTTCTTTGAGCAAAACAAAGTTGCCGCCGCCCATGTCGCGCCGATAGGTCTGCAGTAAGAATGGACGTGTATTACGCGCTGAGGCCAAACCCGTCCGATCGTTGAAAACACGACGCCAACGCGAATTGGCTGTGTTCCAAGTGACGTCTCCGGCGCGTTGCGGATGGCAATACACCTTGTTGTGGGTGCTGATGTAGCCATTGCGGTCGGCTGCAATGCAAAAAACCACATCTGGCAGAGCCGACAAGACAGGTTCCTGAATCGCTGGGAACAGTTGATCCGTCAAAGCATTGAAGGACGTTTCGTGTTGAGGCGGACTGGAGCCCGGTATCGGCTTATAGCGCTCATCAAACAAGGCCTGTTCGGTGATGCGCCCAGCCTGCAATGCGGCCTCCAGCGCTTGGCCTACTTGCGCCGCCACGCGGATGGCCATCTCAACATAGGGGGTATCAGTGGTCTTCACACCGCAGGTGGCGATGACCTCCATCAAACGCTCGGACACACCCAACACCGACTCGCTGCGCTTGAGTGCGCCACCCAAGGCATTCCGCGTGGACCCCATCTCGGAATCCATGTTGTCAATCAAGGCCTGCAGCATTTCAGAGGTCGATCGACTCTCCTCCGCGGCCTGATTGATACGACGAACTCCTTGCTCCACACCGGTGAGCGCATCAAAAAAAGTGGTGCCATGCACTTGAATCGCAGATTGCTTCTCGGTCAATTGCGAGGCCAACACCTGGATGCGCTGGTCCAACTGCGCCACGGTGCTCATGATGGCCTTGGAGCTGGATTCCACTTGCGTGGCCAAGTCCTTCACCGCATCGGCGACCACAGAAAAACCTGCTCCGGCGACACCCGCACGCTTGGCTTCAACGGATGCATTGAAAGCCACCAAACGGGTTTGGAGTGCAATGCGTGTGATGTCAGTGGCCGCACCCGCCACATCTTGCAGGGTCGATACCACCTCCGAAACTTCGCGCCCTACTTCGGCCACGCTGTGACGGGCTTGGCCCACCGATGACAGGCCTTCATTGGTGAGCTCATGAATCAAGGTCTGAGCCCGCACGATCTCTTGCAACTGCGCCGTTAACTGATGCAGGGAATCGGCCTGATGCTGCGCAGCAGTGCTGGTGTCTTCCAGCGTACCGCGTAGTTGTGCGACCTCCAAGCCCAGTGTGGTGGCGTCTTTGGCCAAACCATTGGCCAAGGCGTTCAGTGCCGAGTTCGAGGACTCAATCGGTTCTTTGGGTGTCGAAGCTGCTTCGCCCGCTGGCGAGTGGGCCTTCTTGAAAAAACTCAACACAAACACCCCTCGCTTTCATGGTCAGGTGATGCGGAGTTGCTTACCACTCACGAAGCTTGACGCGCAAGCGTGCAATCGACTGGCTGTGCAACTGGCATACGCGAGATTCGGTCACGCCCAGAACAGCAGCGATTTCCTTGAGATTCATATCCTGCTCGTAGTACATGCTCATCACATACTGTTCACGCTCAGGCAAGTTCTTGATGGCCTCGACAAGGGCCACGCGCATACGGTGGTCTTGCAGCATGCTCAGCGGATCATTGCCTTCGTCAGTCACATGGCGATCAAGGTAATCATTGTCACCATCCTCGCCGCTCATGTCTTCGAGGTAGATCAGCTGGGTGCCACGCACCTTGCCGAGCATTTCCTGGTATTCCAGCAGCGTCATGCCCATTTCTTTGGCAATTTCGCTTTCTTGCGGTGCCCGGCCCAGCTTTTGTTCCAGCTTGTGCACTGCAGATTCAATGTCGCGTTGCTGCTTGCGTGTGCCGCGACTCAGCCAGTCTGCACCGCGCAGCTCATCGAGCATGGCACCACGAATGCGCTGCGTGGCAAAGGTTTCAAACTGAACGCCCTGCCCGGCATCGAATCGGGTCAATGCATCAGACAAGCCAATCATGCCAACCTGAATGAGATCGTCGATCTCGACGTTCGCCGGCAATTTGGCAATCATCTGATGAGCCAAACGACGCACAAGCGGACTGTATTGCTTGAGCATGGAATCGATGTCGAGACGGCCTTTGGCGGTGTACATGTTCTGCTCCATGGCATCAATTCAATACGGGTGTGACACGCGAGGGCAGCGCAGCCCCTGGTGACACGAGGTGGTCGAAAGCGGTGTCGCCCAGGGTTTGTGTCCAGGCACATCGCAGGAGGCCCGCCGCCAACTCCTGAAATGCGGGAGTGGGGTCAGATACTGCGGATTCACGGGGATCGAGTCGCAAGGCTTTTCGCTGGGCGGCACCTAGGAAGGTGTCGGCGCATTGCGCCAGACGACGCACGATTTCATCAGCTTGTGCGGACCGGGGGGATGCGCAGATCACCAGGTCATATGCCATCCAATGGCCACGCTGGCAAATCACCTTCACCGCCCCATAGGCATCTTTCAGTCCCTCTGCGGTGTCATTGCAAAACAGCAAGGGACGTAGGTTGCTTTGTTGCGCGCGTTGTCCAAAGATGCGCACCAGTTCACTGGCCGAGGCATGAATGAGGATGACGTCGCTCTGCGGTGACGCATCGGCCAGGGCGTCCAGCAAGGTCGCGCACGAGCCACGCGCATCGACATGTCTCAGTGGCAAGCCCTTGGCCGGCATGTAGCTGACCTGCTGAGACAGCACCTCAATGCCCTCGGACAAGTCGAAATCAGCCAACTCACTGGGAGGGCGTGCTTGGTCGCTGGCGTCCACCACCAAGGTGGTCAAACCAAAGGCCGCGTAAGCCGCGCACAAGCGCTCCAGCACCAGACCGCCGCACGCAGCGCTGGGGTTGGAGACCACGGGAATGAAGCGAATCACCCGAGCGGCAAACATCTGCCGCAAACCATGAGCTTGGTCCGTAGGGTGGATGCCACCCTGGCTCTGGTTTTGGTTCATGCGTTCTGAACGAATCATGTTTTTGTGATGGTTATCAGTTCGATCGTGCTGAATCAGATGACATCAAACAGTTCGTGCCGCAGCCTGTGCCTCGCTGGCGTTGATCGGTGGCATCGAGAAGACCAGGCTCACCTCGTTGGGGTCCAGGCGATAGGCCGGATTGAGGCTGGCGCGCAGGGCTCGATGGATCAAAGCTTGCGATGACAGACGATGCCAATCTTCTGGCACTCTCTGGCCATTTGCGACACCCAAAACCTTGGATTTGTGACGAATTAACGCATCCAGCGCTGGACCGAGCTTCACGGCCTCGTCCAACTTGGACAAGATCACGCCGGCGCACTGTTGGCTTTGGTAAGCCATCATCACGTCCTCGATGGCGTCGCCTTGGGCGGAGGAATTGACCACCAGCAGTTTTTGGATGCTGGGATGCGCCAACATGTCGAGCAACTCTTTGCATCGGGCGTCACGCTGTGGCATGCCGGCGGTGTCGATCAGGATCAACTTTTTACCAGCCAGCAACTCCAGCAGGTCCTCCAGAGCGGCACGGTCATGCGCCATGTGCACGGGTACACCCAGGATGCGGCCGTAGGCGCGCAGTTGTTCGTGCGCCCCCATCCGGTAGGCATCCAGGGTGATCAGGCCCAGGTTGTGCGCGCCGTGCTTGGCGGCAAACACCGCGGCCAATTTGGCGGTGGTGGTGGTTTTGCCCACGCCAGTGGAGCCAATCAGCGCAAACACGCCGCCACGGTCTTCGATCGCGGCTTCCTGGTCTGCGGTATTGAGGTTGCGCTGCAGGACTTGGGTCGCCCACTGCACTTCATCGTGCGCACCGGAAGACACCTCGGCAGGCATGGCATCCAGCATCTTGCGGATCAGGACTGCAGAGAAGCCGCCGTCCAGGAGCTTTTGCGCCAAGGCGGCTTGAGAAGGTGTGCGACCCAGCTTCTCGATGAAAGCCATGGTCTCGAACTGCTCTTTCATCATGGCGCGCATGGCACGCAGTTCACCCAGCATCGAAGCATTGGCCTCTTGCGCCGCCTTCAGTGCCTCCATGGTGGCCGCATCGGGCTTGGTGTCACGCACAGCGCTTTGACGTGGCGCCAGACCTGACAAGGTCAATTCGGGGTTGTCGGTGCGCAGAGGCACCACTTGGGCAGGCTTGGCCGGCGCAACCGGTGCCTTCACGGGCGCGGCGGCTTGCGCACGAACCACAGGCGCTTGAGGCCAGGTTTCGACGGGCTCATCTTGAGTGGCCACGGGGGCCGTCATCATGGGCTCACCAGCCAGATCCACCGAAGTCGACACGGATGGACGCTGAGGCTTGGGCTGTGCAAAGCGCTGGTTGAGTTGCTCCTCGGGCGACACGGCCAGAGCGGGCTCGGTGCGCGCTTGCATCGCCGCCTGACGACGCTTGAGCATGCGCTCACGCACATAGTCCTGGAAGGACAAGGTGCTCATGGCCAACTGCTTGACGTCGTCTTGCACGGTGTTGGCCAAATTCGCCATGGCTGAACCGACGGTGGCCTGCTTGGCTGCGTCCTTATTGGCGTCCTTGGCGGCCTCTTTGGCGGCGAAGGGAGCTTCCTTGGCTTGCGCTGCGGCCTTCACGGCAGGGAAGGTGTAAGGCTCGGGGCGGGCAGCCACGGGCTCTTCACGGTCCACGGGGTAAGACTCGATGGCAGGCACGCTGTCAGCGGCCATGGCCAGGATCTCAATGCCGCCTTCTGGGGCGGGCTTGGTAGACAGGACGACTGCATCATCCCCGAAGGCCGCTTTGACCTTTTGCATGGCTTCGCGAGAATTGCGTCCGATAAAGCGTTTGACGTTCATGCGTGGCCTCCGATCAGGGTACCGATGCGAATCGAATGAGTCTCAGGAATCTCGCTGTGGCCCAGCACCTTGAGACGAGGTGCGGCACGCTTGAGCAGACGCGCCACCATGGGGCGAATCACGTCTGGCACCAACAGGCAAGCAGGGTGACCCAGGTTTTCTTGACGCTGGGTGGCATCTGCTGCCTGACGAGTGAGGTGGTCGGCCACGCCAGGATCCAACATGGGACCATTGGGGCCGGTCAAAGCCTGGGTCAACAGGCGCTCCAGATCAGGCTCGATGGCAATGACATCGAGCTCACGAACTGGGCCGTAGATTTGTTGCACGATCGCGGGCGCCAGGCCGACACGGATGCGGCGCGACAGTTCAGGCGCATCGTTGGCCAGATTCGGGGCCAGGGATGCCTGTTCTGCGATCGTTTCAATGATGGAACGCATGTCGCGAATGTGCACGCCCTCTTCGAGCAGCAATTGCAACACCTTCTGCAATGTAGCGATGCCAACCATCTTGGGAATCACGTCTTCGATGAGTTTTGGAGCCAGTTTCGTCACATGCTCGACCAGTTGTTGGGTTTCGACCCGTCCCAGCAACTTGGCTGCATGGAGTTGCATTAAGTGTGAAAGATGAGTGGCCACCACAGTCGAGGGATCAACCACCGTGTAACCGGCCATTTGCGCCGCTTCCCGTTGCCGTTCTTCCACCCACACCGCAGGCAGGCCAAAAGCAGGGTCCACCGCCGAGGCGCCCTGTAGGGGATTGGTCACATGGCCAGGGTTGATGGCCATCAACATGCCAGGGAAGACCTCGCCCTCGCCCACGACAGCACCACGCAGGGTGATGCGGTAGAAACTGGGACGGAGCTCCAAATTGTCTTTAATGTGCACAGATGGCGGCAAGAAGCCGACCTCTTGCGCGAACTTGCGCCGAACACCCTTGATCCGGTTCAACAGATCGCCACCCCGATCCTTGTCCACCAATTGAATCAGGCGATAGCCCACTTCCAGGCCCAGGGTGTCCACAGGCTGCAGATCTTCCCAAGAGGCCTCGCCATTGGGGTTGGGCGCATCGGCCGGCTTTTCGACGGGTGGCGGTGCGTTGCGCTGCAACTCTTGCTTTTCATGCATCTTCCAGGCGCCATAGCCCATGCCACCGGCAATCGGCAAGAAGATCAGTGCGGGCATGCCAGGGATCACACCCAACATGCCGATGATGCCGGCTGCGACCCCAAGGACTTTGGGGTTGGCGAACATCTGGCCCATGATCTGCTGGCCCACGTCCTGGTCTTTACCGACACGGGACACCACCATCGCGGAAGCCACCGAGATCAAAAGGGCTGGAATTTGAGCGACCAGCGCATCACCCACGGCCAACAGCACGTAAGAACTGGCCGCATCGCCGGCAGACATGTTGTGCTGCACCACACCGATGATGAAGCCGCCGATGATGTTGATGAACAGAATCAAGATGCCCGCAATCGCATCGCCACGAACGAATTTGGAGGCACCGTCCATCGAGCCATGGAATTCGGCCTCTTCGCCCACTTCACGGCGACGGCGCTTGGCCTCCTTTTCGTCGATCAGGCCTGCGCTCAAATCCGCGTCAATGGCCATTTGCTTACCAGGCATCGCGTCCAAGGTGAAGCGGGCACTGACTTCGGCGATCCGCTCAGAACCCTTGGTGATCACCACAAAGTTGATCACCACCAGGATCGCGAACACGATCAAACCCACGGCGAAGTTGCCACCAATCAGGAAGTGACCGAAGGACTCAATCACGCGGCCGGCTGCACCCGTTCCTGTATGCCCTTCCAGCAGCACCACACGGGTCGACGCCACGTTCAGCGACAAGCGCAACAAGGTGGTCAACAGCAGGACCGAGGGGAAAGCGGCAAAGTCCAATGGGCGCAGCATGGTGGCGGCCACCATCATCACCATCAAGGCCGTGGCGATGTTGAAGGTGAAAAACAGATCCAGCACAAAGGCTGGCAAAGGCAACACCATCAATGCGAGGACAAAAACCACGACCAAAGGGGCCAGCAAGGCCTGCGTGTTCTTCGCCTGCCCGCTGAGGGCCTGTTGAAGTTTCTGCAACCAGGGGTTCATCACTCAGTCTCCACACTGCTCATCACATCAGCCTCGCCCGCCACTTGCTGGCGCAGTTGAGCTGATTGCAAAGGATCCATCTCTGCCGGCACATCCAGATCTGGCATGTTGCCGGGCATCGGGGCTTGACCTGTCAAGGCCGCCTTCAACTGATACACATAGGCCAACACCTGGGCCACAGCGCTGTACAAGGCCATGGGCACTTCGGCATCCACTTCGGTATTGGCATACAGCGCGCGCGCCAGAGGCGGCGCTTCAAGCACGGGCACCCGGTTCTCTGTGGCGATGTCGCGAATCTTGAAGGCCAACAGATCCAAGCCTTTGGCCACCACTCTTGGTGCGCCCATGGTGGACTCGTCATACTTCAGCGCCACCGCATAGTGGGTGGGGTTCATGACCACCAGGTCGGCGGTTGGCACCGCGGCCAACATGCGCTTTCTGGCCATTTCACGCATGCGTTGCTTGATCCGGCCCTTGACCTCCATATTGCCTTCTTGCTGCTTGAATTCGTCCTTCATTTCCTGATGGCTCATCTTCATGCGCTCAGCAAACAAGAACTTTTGCAAGGGCCAGTCGAGTATGGCAAATGCGGCCATCACCAACAGCATCGAGCCCAAGACCTGAGCCACGGTGACGCCGAGGTCATGGATGGCTTGCGGCAAGGGAATGGCCATCAACTGGACCATGTCAGGCCAGACCTTGGACAGGAACATCGCACCCGCCACCCCCAGGATCAATGCCATGGCACAGGCCTTCAAGGCATCGATGAGTTGCTGTTTGGAGAACAGGTTGCCGAGCCCTGAAATAGGATTGAGCTTGCTGAATTTGGGCGAGATCACCTGGAAGGACATCACCCAACCGCCAGCCAACACGCCAGCGGCCACCGAAGCAGCGGCCACGCCGAGACCGAAGGGCACCACCATCATCAAGCCCTGCAGACTCCAGGAGGCCAGGCGCTCCATCATCATGTCGGGAGCCGCCACGGTACGTGCGTCAAACCGCATACCGGCGGTCAATTGTGTTTGCAGCTTGTCCATCCACACGGGCGTCAAGCTGAGCAGCACGCCGGTGGCAGCCAGGATCACCAGGAAGTGACCCAGATCACGCGAACGGACAACCTGGCCCTCTTCCCGGGCCTTCTGCAGTTTCCGCTCTGACGCGGGTAACTGTTTGTCCTGTGCGTTTTCGTCTGACATACCAAACTGATGGGGTGTACTGCTGGATGTCTTGATTCTTCAAGAGCGCCCCAATTTCTTTAGCCCGATAAAAGGGGTGCAACACGGCTTATTCCGGTCTGTCGTGTGCGTGTTGAACCCCGCAACTGGCCTCGCCTTGTGATGCTTTTCACAGCTTTCAAATGACGGAAAACATCTACCCTGCCGGTATGACTCGTCATACTCACCATCAGCACTACGTCCAGGCCGCACTGGCGCGCCTGCCCGCGCTGATCGGGCAGTGGATGGAAAAAACACTGACAGCCCTGAGGTCTGCCAATCACGAATTGCAATTGGCCCACGACCGCAACTTGCTGTTTCAGGTGCTAGAGACCCTGCAACGCCAGCGCAATGCGCTGGAGTCGAGCTTCGTTTTTCACGTTCAAGAAGGAGTCGAATCCTCTGAACGGGCCCAGACCAGTGCCCCCTCACTCGATCAACTGAAGCTCAGCGACCTCAAATTGGTTGACGAATCCGAAGCCGAACGTGAGATCGAGATCTCACGCACCGTGCAGCAAATTGATCTGGACGCCGAGTGGGAATGGAAAGAACTACAGGCCTACGCTGCCAGCTTGTTGGGCGAAACCAAACTGCGCCCGGAGGCCAATCCGTTCCGGCCGGTGATCTTTGCCAAGGCCATGAGCCAAGCCACGCAAACCCTGGATCTGACACCGAGCAGCCGTAACCTGCTGTTGCGCGAAGGGGCGCGCGCCCTTGCCCAGGTACTGCGAGGCTTCTACGCCGCAGCCTGCGAAGAGCTGGCCAAACACGGCTACAAACCACTGGCCTACCAGGCTGTGACCAACCCGAGACCACCCAAAGCTTCGGACGTGAACGTCACCCAACCTGGCGCATTGGATCAACTCAAGCATCGCATCCCCCACCATCAGGTGATGGCGCAGGGCATGCCCGCGCCCACGGTGTCGGCCTCACTGGACCACGCGTTGGGGCAACTTCAACAGGTTCCACAGGCGCAGGCTCTCGCACCCGCAGCGGCTCCGCGACCGCCTCAAACTGACCCCCAAACCCTGGCTTTGCTGGGGCGCCTGTTTGAGCAGATGATCAAAGACGAAGTGCTGCAACCCAGCGTGCAGCAGTTGATCAGGCGGCTTCAGCCCTCCATGATGCGTGCGGCCATCCATGATGACAAACTGGTGCGCACCGACGAACACCCCGCATGGCAGTTGCTCAACGAGGTCGCGGCACACGCCCAGGGCTACCAAACTCAAAGCAGCACCGAGGGATTGTCGACCTTCTTGAGCTTTCTTGAGCCCCTGTTTCAACAACTGGCCGCGCAACCCGTCGCCCAACCGCAGCATTTTCAAGAAGCGCTCCATCAGGTCAACCAATTCATTGATCAGCAGTCTGAGCAAGAGCTGACGCAGTCGCAACGCGCGGTGGCCGAATTGGAGACCGCTGATCAGACCGAAGCGCTCCGCCCCCTGTTGCGCGAACAAATCAACCGCCAACTAGCCGCCTCGCGTGTCAGTGACCGCATCCGTGAGTTTCTCAGTGTTTCGTGGGTGAATGTACTGGCCAAAACCATGGCCAAACACGGCACAGATTCGGACGAAGCCCAGGACATGCTCAGCGCCGTTGATGAACTCTTACAAAGCCTGCAGCGTCCGAGCTCCATGCAAGAACGCGACGAACTACGTCAGAACCTGCCTGGCTTGATTGCCAAAATCCAAAAGGGCATGGACTTGATCGCCTTGCCCGCAGCACAGCGAGAGGCCATCCTGGATGAGATGATGATCATCCACTCCAAGTTCTTGCGCGCACGCCCCAAGCCACCCCAAGCGCCAACGCCCGAAGACATCGTCCGCCAACTCCAAGAAGAAATGGAGGAAGAAGATGCCGCCCCATTCGAGCACGCCCTACGCAAGCAAGTGCTCGACACCAATGTGGGTTCGCTGGCCACCGTGCCCATGGCTTTTGGCGATGCAGCTCAGAACCAAGACAATGAACGCCATGCCAGTGAATGGGTGGACTCCTTGCAAAAAGGCAGCTGGTGCAAGTTGTTCATTCAAGGCCACTGGGCTTCGGCGCATCTGCTTTGGTACAGCGCCAACCGCCAGTTCTATATGTTCTCCAGCGACCATGCGGGTCGCATGCACTCCATGACGCGACGCGCATTGGAGCGGCTACGCGCCGAGGGCTTGGCCACGAGCCTGGAAGATCGCAACCTCACCCAGCGCGCCGTCGACAGCCTGCTGCAAGACCTGCACACCGACTCTGGCCCGCTTTAAGTGCCCTTGCGCCACCGCGAAGCGGCAGCTTTTCACAGCATGGGCGTTTTCCCTGTGTGAAACGCCCCCCGCTTCGTGACTCAAAGTGACAAACTGAAAACGCCACCACAGTGCGCGTGGTGAGGTGAGATCGCGCACGCCTTAGACGGTCGATTCGTCGGCCGGCTCTCCATAGAAAGAACATGCCATGGAGATTGCGACGACATCCCAAGCCAGCATCGACAACCTTTTGTCAGTTGCTCCGAGAGGCATCGGTGCTGCAAACCAGCCAGTACTTCGATGGCACGCCGGTACACATCGCACCGGCGCCTGCCGAACGGCAACTGGGCCAAGTACTCACTCGCTACATCACCATGGTGATGGTCACCTGTGACGACCTTCGGATCGACTTCAAAGTGCACTTCAACCCTGAGCCCATTCGCGTTCATCGTGCTGCACAGGGAAAAAAATCAGATGCGCTGAGTGACAAGCAATTGATCGACTACATGAAGGAGTTGAGCAATCAAATTGGTGGACGCGTTTGCCGAGTATTTGATGCCCACCAAATCGGGATGGGCATGAGCATTCCCCTTTGCACACGGGGCATCTACGAAATTTATGCCGACTACAGCACGCGCAGTGGCGCCATCAACAAGTTCGGCGATTTCTGGCGGCTGGAAGGGGCCTTTGGTCACATCTATTGCAGTTGCTACCTCGAACTCAGTGCCGATGCTGATTTCTCTCAGATCCGGCTGGAAGATGAGCAGGTAGAGGAAGGCGAGTTGGACTTCCTATGAGCAACAATCACAACGAACTGCTCGCCTCACATCGGGTGCTCTCCATGCTGGAGAGTGCTTGCGAGTACAGCGAGCAAATACTGGACAACATCCCCAGCGTGTTTGTGGTGCTCAACGGCCACAACCGCATCATCCGCGCCAACAAAACATTCTGCGACCTGGTGGGCTGCAGCATGGAGGAAGCCATTCACATGGACTTCACTGCCTTTTTCTCGACCGAGAACAAAGGCATCCTCTTGCATCACATTGAACACCTGCGGCAACAACAGTCCCCCACCAAGCAGAACCAATTCAAATTGCAGTTCGGAGGACACGATCCCCTGCAAGCTGCTCGCCCCTTCATTTGGCGCGTTTTTCCTCTGGAGCACATCAGCGAGGCAGAAGGCCGCGTCATCTCCATCATCGGCGATGACTTGTCTAGCCTGTACCAATCGGAGTTGAAGCTGATGAGCATCTTCTCCAGCATCCCGCTGGGGCTGATGGTCATGGACCGCCATGGCGTCATCACCGAGGTCCTTTCTGAATACTGTCACGTGCTGCTCAACCAACGCGACCTGGTGGGTCAAGCCTTGCAAGATGTGCTGGCCCGACACAATAGCGAGCAGCTCGAAACGATCCAGACGGTGTTCAACCTGCTGCAGGAATGCGGCAACCAATACCTGCCCAACTTCAATGCACAAGAGGGGGTCCTGTCGCAGCTGAGCCAATTGCGCATCCAAACGGAGGCCGCAGAAAAATGGATCAAGCCACGCTTCCAACCCATTGCGCGCAACGAAAAGGTCGACCGCTACATGGTGACCTTGGAAGACATCACCGCCAGCTATCTGGCACAACAGCACATTGCGCAAGCCGACATGCTGGGCAAACAAGCGCAGGCCCTGTACGAATGTGCCATTCGTGATCCCTTGTCAGGCTTGTACACACGCCTGTTCATGCGCGACAGCATCAGTCGCTTGCTGGCCTCAGCCAAACGTGGCAGCTTCCATGAGTTGGCCATCGTCATGTTTGATCTGGATAACTTCAAGCGGATCAATGACACGTATGGCCATGATGCTGGCGACAAAGTCATTCAGACCTTTGGCCAAGTGGTGAAGCGCTGCATCCGTGATACGGACGTTGCCGTTCGCTACGGGGGTGAGGAATTTGTATTGGCCCTGCCCTGCAATGATTCGAAAGAGACGGGTGGGCGGATCGTCGCCGAGCGCATCCGCCAACGGCTGGAGCAAACGCCCGTCGACATCGGAGATCAGGTCCTCCATGTGACCACCAGTTGTGGGGTGGCATACCACCACCAAGATGACACGTTGGAGTCGCTGCTCCAACGCGCAGACAAATACCTGTACCTGGCTAAACAGCATGGCAAGAACCAGGTGCAAGCTGAATCGTCAGAAGGAGCATGACATGCCTACCATCTTGCTGGTTGACGATGCCAAGACCATGAGAGACACCCTGCGTGACACCTTGGAGCCCGCAGGCTTTCAAATCGTGGAGGCAGAAAACGGGGAAAAGGGTCTAGACGCCATGAGCCGCCACAGCGTGGACTTGGTGATCACAGACCTGAACATGCCTGGCATGGATGGACTCACGATGTGCCAACACCTGAAAGAGCAAGGCTTTCACGTGCCGATCTTCATCCTGACCACGCAGACCAACCCGGAACTCAAGGCCAAGGCCAAAGACGCGGGCGTGGTGGCCTGGATCGTCAAGCCCCACAAGGACGAGATCCTGCTGGCGGACATTCGCAAAGTCTTGAAGATGTGAAGGCCGAGAGGCAGCGGCCTTACTCGGATTCGGGGGGCACCACCGTCCAATGTTGACGGATGTCTCCTTCGCCATTCACACTTTCCATGTGAACAGGGAAGCCCCACAAGCGGGCTACGTGCTTGAGCACCTCACGGGTGCCATCGGCCAAGGGCCGATCGTTGTGACGGGTGTGCCGCAAGGTCAAAGAACGATCACCACGCAGGTTCACGCTCCAGACTTGGATATTGGGTTCTCTGGAACCCAGGTCGTATTGCCTTGACAAAGATTCACGCAAAGCCCGATAGCCACCATCATCATGGATGGCACTGACCTCGTACTCGCTGGCCTCCTCTTCATCGCGAATGGCGAAGAAGCGGAAATCACGCATCACCTTGGGACTCAGGAACTGGCCGATGAAGCTCTCATCCTTGAAGTTACGCATGGCGTAGTCCAAGGTCTTGAGCCAAGCGTATTCCTCTTTCGGCTTGCCTTCGGCTGAGCCCGCGAAGTCTGGGAACCATGCCCGATCTTCATCCGTCGGGTGCTCACAGATGCGCTTCAAGTCGGTGTACATGGCAAAGCCCAGCGCATAGGGATTGATGCCACTGTAGGCCCGGCTACCCACCTGCGGTTGATAGACCACATTGGTGTGCGATTTCAACCACTCCAGCATGATGCCGTCGGTCAGGTAACCGTCGTCATACATGGTGTTGAGCAAGGTGTAGTGCCAGAAGGTGGCCCAACCTTCGTTCATCACCTGGGTTTGCCGCTGCGGATAGAAGTACTGCGCCACCTTGCGCACAATGCGCACAATCTCGCGCTGCCAGGGCTCCAACAACGGCGCGTTCTTCTCGATGAAATACAGCAGGTTCTCTTGCGGCTCAGCCGGGAATCGACGCACGGATTCCTCTTCGCTGAGCTTGTCGGCCCGCTTGGGCAAGGTCCGCCACAAGTCATTGACCTGCTGCTGCAGATACGCCTCTCGCTCTTCGCGACGTGCCAGCTCTTTGTCCAATGACAACTTGCTGGGCCGACGATAGCGATCCACACCGTGGTTCATCAAGGCATGACAGGAGTCGAGCAACTCCTCGACGGCGTCGATGCCGTAACGCTCTTCACAGCGCGCCACATAGTTCTTGGCGTAGACCAAGTAGTCAATGATCGACCCCGCATCGGTCCACATGCGGAACAGGTAGTTGCCTTTGAAGAAACTGTTGTGTCCGTAGGCCGCGTGGGCAATCACCAAAGCCTGCATGGCCATGGTGTTTTCTTCCATCAGGTAGCTGATACAGGGATTGGAGTTGATGACGATTTCATAGGCCAGGCCCATGAAGCCACGCCGATAGTTCTTCTCGGTGGCGATGAACTCCTTGCCGTAGGACCAGTGACGGTAATTCACCGGCATGCCCACGCTGGCGTAGGCGTCCATCATCTGCTCAGCGGTGATGATTTCCAGTTGATTCGGATAGGTATCGAGCTTGTAGCGCGCAGCGGTGGCGCGGATGACGTCGTGGTATTCCTCGATCAACTCGAAGGACCAATCCGAAGGCCCTGGTAAAGGTTTGGTGTGGTCAGAGGCACTCATGCATCCACTCCTTCCTTCTTGAACAACTCTCGGAAGACGGGATAGATCTGAGAGGGGTCCAACACCTTGCGCATGGCAAAGTGCTTATGCTGCTCGGCCAGCGCCATGTACTCATCCCACAGGTTCTGCTCGGTCTGGGCCACTTGCACGTAGGCGTAGTAACGCACCAAGGGCAGGATCTTGTCTTCGATGATCTCGCGGCACCGGCTGGAATCATGGTGCCAGTTGTCGCCGTCACTGGCCTGCGCCACATACAGATTCCACTCGTTGGTGGGATAACGGGCCTGGATGATTTCGTCGAGCAGCACCAAGGCACTCGACACCACCGTACCGCCCGTTTCCGTGGCGTGGAAGAAATCGTGTTCGTTAACCTCTTGCGCCTGCGTATGGTGTCGAATGAACACCAACTCGATCTTGTCGTAGTGCCGCGTCAGGAACAAATACAGCAAGATGAAGAAGCGCTTGGACAACTCCTTGCGTTGCTCATCCATCGAGCCCGACACGTCCATCACGCAGAACATCACCGCCTTGGTCGTGGGCACCGGCACCTTGATGCGGCTGCGGAAGCGAAGGTCAATCGGGTCCAAGAACGGAATGCCCTTGATGCGCCCTTTCAAATGCTGCAGACGCGATTCCAGGGCTTCGATCTCTTTGGCACGCTCCTGCACCAAAGCGGCATCTCCCGGCCCTGAGCCGGATTCGGCATTGAGGCGGCGGAGTTCTTCCAGGCGCTCTTCCAGCTCTTGCACCTCGCGTCGGCTGCTCGCGCCCAAGGCAATGCGGCGGCCCAGCGCACCCCGCATGGAGCGCACGACGTGCAAATTGTTGGGCGTGCCATCGCTGCTGAAACCCGCGCGCTGGCTTTTCCATTCAGGGACTTCAGCCAGTGCAGTGCGAACCAGATTGGGCAAGGCCAAGTCTTCAAAGAAGACCTGCATGAACTCTTCTTTGCTCAGCGTGAAAACAAAATCGTCTTCACCTTCTCCGGAATCGCTGGCATCCCCTGAGCCACTGCCCTGCCCGCCCCCGCCTTGTGGCTTTTCGATGCGGTCACCGCGCACATATTCGCGGTTACCGGGGTGGACCACCTCACGTGTGCCACCATCACCGTGGCTGAACACGGGTTCAGACAAATCCCTCTTGGGGATGGCAATGTCTTCGCCTTTTTCGATGTCGCGGATGCTGCGGCCATTGATGGCGCGTTGGACGGCTTCGCGCACCTTGTCCCGGTAGCGACGCAAGAAACGTTCGCGGTTGCCGACTGACTTGTTCTTTCCCGCCAGTCGGCGGTCGATGATGTGTTGAGCAGTCATTGAGGCAGTCCGACGTTACATCCAAGCAGCCGCCACGGAACCGGCTTGGCCGGGCCGTCAGCGGCGCCCCCTTGAGGGGGAGCGCCAACGGGCGCTCGGGGGTGGGTCATGAACTCTTCCGTACGCGCAGATACCACTCGCAAAGCAATCGAACCTGTTTGGCCGTATAGCCTTTTTCGACCATGCGGTTCACAAAGTCCTCGTGCTTCTTGACCTCATCGGCACTGGCTTTGGCATTGAAGCTGATGACCGGCAACAACTCTTCGGTGTTGCTGAACATCTTTTTCTCGATCACCGTGCGCAGCTTTTCATAACTGGTCCACAGAGGGTTCTTGCCGCCGTTGTTGGCCCGTGCACGCAACACAAAGTTCACGATCTCGTTGCGGAAATCCTTGGGGTTCGCGATGCCAGCGGGTTTCTCGATCTTTTCCAACTCGGCATTCAGGGATGCGCGGTCAAAGATCTCGCCCGTGTCGGTGTCGCGGTATTCCTGATCCTGGATCCAGTAGTCCGCATAGGTGACGTAGCGGTCAAAGATGTTCTGCCCGTACTCGGAGTAGCTTTCCAAGTAAGCGGTCTGAATCTCTTTACCGATGAACTCCGCATAGCGAGGCGCAAGCATCTCCTTGATGTAGGCGATGTACTTCTGCTCGGTCTCCGCAGGGAACTGCTCGCGCTCGATTTGTTGCTCGAGCACGTACATCAGGTGCACGGGGTTGGCCGCCACTTCTTGGCTGTCGAAGTTGAACACCTTGGAGATGATCTTGAAGGCAAAGCGGGTTGAGATGCCGCTCATGCCCTCGTCCACGCCGGCATAGTCGCGATACTCTTGAATCGACTTGGCCTTGGGATCGGTGTCTTTCAGGTTTTCGCCGTCATACACCTGCATCTTGCTGAAGATGCTGGAGTTTTCTGGCTCCTTCAAACGGGTCAGGATGGCAAACTGGCTCATCATCTTCAGCGTGCCGGGCGCGCAAGGCGCCTTGGCCAATGACGAACCGCGCACCAGCTTTTCGTAGATCTTGATCTCTTCGCTCACGCGCAGGCAGTACGGCACCTTGACGATGTAGATCCGATCCAGGAAGGCTTCGTTGTTCTTGTTGTTGCGGAAGGCTTTCCACTCGGATTCGTTCGAGTGGGCCAGCACCACGCCGTCAAACGGAATCGCGCCGAAACCTTCCGTGCCCTTGAAGTTGCCTTCTTGGGTCGCGGTCAGCAAGGGGTGCAGCACCTTGATCGGCGCCTTGAACATTTCCACAAATTCCAGCAGGCCCTGGTTGGCCAGACACAGGCCACCGGAGTAGCTGTAAGCATCAGGGTCATCCTGTGCATAGGTTTCCAGCTTGCGGATGTCGACCTTGCCGACCAGCGAGCTGATGTCCTGGTTGTTTTCGTCACCCGGCTCGGTCTTGGCAATGCCGACCTGTTTGAGGATGCTGGGGTAGCGCTTGACCACGCGGAACTGGCGGATATCGCCACCGAACTCTTCCAGACGCTTCACAGCCCACGGGCTGAGGATGCGCTGGAGGTAGCGGCGAGGAATGCCGTATTCCTTCTCCAGAATGGGACCATCTTCAGTGGGGTCAAACAAGCCCAGCGGCGACTCGTTCACCGGCGAGCCCTTGATGGCGTAAAACGGCACTTTCTCGGCCAACAGTTTCAGTCGCTCGGCAATCGACGACTTGCCGCCACCCACGGGGCCCAGCAGATACAAAATCTGTTTCTTTTCTTCCAAGCCCTGCGCGGCGTGGCGGAAGTAGCTCACCACCTGCTCGATGGCGTCTTCCATGCCGAAGAACTCTTCGAAGGCTGGATAGATCTTGATGACCTTGTTGGTGAAGATGCGAGACAGGCGCGGATCGTTGCGCGTGTCGATCATCTGGGGCTCGCCGATGGCCTGAAGCATGCGTTCGGCTGCCGTGGCGTAAGCGGTGGTGTCCCGCTTACAGATCTCGAGGTATTCCTCCAGGGAATATTCCTCTTCGCGGGTGCGCTCGTAACGAGCAGCGAAGTTGCTGATGACGTCCATGCAGACCTCCAGAACCAACGACTCAAGCCATTGATGTCCATCTGGAAGACCGGGAATCCAGCGGTGGTGACCCGGCCTAACTGACTCGCATCGCCTTAACACCTAAGATCAATGAAATCGCAAGTGCTGAGTACCCAGATAAACCAGAGCATTGCCCTGCAATTCGCGACTTCTTGGCGTCTATCTTGCACCTTTTTTTGAAAAGGTGGTGCAGCATCAGTACAACAACCTCAACGGTTGCTGGTGGCGCGCACCTCATCCAGGGTGGTGATGCCTGCAACCACCTTATCAATGCCATCTTGACGAAGGGTTCGCATGCCCTCTCGAATGGCCTGCTGCTGCAACTCTTCTGCGCGTGCTCCGGTCTGTATCAGACGACGCAGATCCTTGCTGACGGCCATCAATTCATGGATCCCGGCGCGGCCTTTGAAGCCTGTATGTGCACACCGTTCGCAGCCTTTGCTGTGATGCAGCATGACCTGCCCTTGCACGCCATAAAGCTGCCGCCAACGCGACAAGACCGCATCGGGGGTGAATGACACCAGCCCCTCGGGCATGCCGTACACATAGTCAGCCAAGAGCTCTTCCAGATAGGCCTGCGTGGCTGGCTCCGAGACCCGACATTCATGACAGATGCGGCGCACCAAGCGCTGCGCCAACACCACCAACAGGGAATCTGCAAAATTGAAGGGGTCCATGCCCATGTCCAACAAGCGGGTCACGGTTTCCGGCGCGTTGTTGGTATGCAAGGTGGACAAAACCAGGTGCCCCGTCAGCGAGGCTTCAATGCCCATGCTGGCGGTCTCTTCGTCGCGCATTTCGCCCACCATGATGACATCAGGGTCAGCCCGTAAGAACGCGCGCAGCGCCTTGGCAAAGGTCCAATCAATCTTGCTGTTGACCTGTACCTGCCGCAGCCCTGGTTGGGTGATTTCAATCGGGTCTTCAGCCGTCCAGATCTTGCGTTCTGGCACGTTGATGTAACTCAGCGCAGAGTGCAAGGTGGTGGTCTTGCCTGAGCCCGTCGGACCCACGCACAGAATCATGCCGTAGGGGCGCTCCATGGCCTCTTGCAGGCGCTCCAGGTTGTCGGGGCTCAAACCAATCTTGTCCAAGGGAATGGGTTTGGCCGAACTCAACAAGCGCATGACCACGTCTTCCAGACCATTGTTGGTCGGGATCGTGGCCACCCGTAGCTCGAGCTTGTATTGAGGCACGAAACGAGCAAAGTTGATCTTGCCGTCCTGAGGTTTTCGGCGCTCGGAAATGTCCAGATCACACATGATCTTGAGACGCGCCACCAAGGCATTGCGATAGTTGTGAGGCAGCTCGATATAGGGCAACAAAGCGCCATCTTTGCGGAAGCGAATTTTCACTTTTTCGCGTCCGGGATAGCACTCCACATGGATGTCAGACACGCCTTGGGTGTAGGCCTCGACGATCATCGTGTTGATGAGCCGCACCAAGGAGTTGTCGCTCTGCTCGATCGGGCTGTCTTCCTCACGATTCAATGCATCGCGGTCCGCCTCGAGGTCAGCCACCAGCTTGATGGAGTTGATGGACTCCATGTCATAGCCACTCGCTTCACCCGAGCGAGGATGAGGGTGCCCCACATCGGCGCCGATGTTGACGTACACATCACGAATGGCGCTTTCGATCTGGTTGTGCTGTGCCAGCACCGGCACGATTTTGCATTGGGTGATGAATTCCAACTCAGCCAGCGTCAAGCGCTTGCTGGGGTCCTCCAAGGCCACAATCAGGGTGTTGTCTCGCAACAGCAGGGGCACCACATTGAGCCTTTGCGCGACGGCAAAAGGCACCTTGAGCAAGGCATCCACCTCGACCTGGAACTGGGCCAGATTCACCAGGGGGTAGCCCATTTTGCGCGCCAGAGCGGTTTGCAGGTCCTCCCGCGACACCATGCCCATCTTGATGAGCAACTCCCCCAAAGGCACACCGCGATCTCGCTGCTGCTGCACCAAGGCCGCATGCAACTCGGCCTCGGTGATCATGCCCATGGCCGACAGGGCCTCGCCAATGCGCACCATTGGCATGGAGCTTTGTTGGTCAATGGCCCGCAACAATTGCTCGGCCGTGACCACCTGGCGGGTCAGCAGGATTTCGCCCAACTTCTGATTGCGCATACGCGCTTGCTCATCCACCGCATGATCGATCTGGGTGGCCGTGGCCGCCATGCTGTTGACCAAAACCTCGCCAATGCGGGGCCCCAGTTCGGTTCGATCAATCACCTCGTTGGGCACGAACAAGCGGGACACCGTCCCTTCAGCATCCAATGGCGGGAACAAGAACAGACCAAAGGGCTGCTCAACCTGACCCATGGTGTGCCCCCGCATCACAGAGCCATCTTTGAGCCAGATGCGGTACTCGACATTGATGCGCTGATCCAGCACGGCCGCATGTGGATCCACGCCCTCGGCGACCACAGAAGCCTTGAACGGACGCGTCAGCAACAGCGAGCGAAACTGACCAAAGCGCAAGGGCATGGTCGTGCGGGACGGTGGCACCTGCACTTGCGCGACTTGCTCGTCTGGCACGAAAAAGATCAAGCGGCCCTTCATGATCCGCCCGTTGAGCCCGACGATTTCACATGGCTCGTGGTCGGACTGCGGGACAGGATGGGGGTAGCACGCGAAAGGCGGCGTCGGCCAGCGAAACACCCCGGATTCGACATCGTGCGCTTCGTGCCCGGCGTGGGGTGGCAAGTCTGAGGTGTTGTCGGACATGGCTGGCAGAAAGATCCTATTTGACCTCTGCCATCTTATGAAAAGGCGCCCCGAGCAAAGGGCGCATTAGTGCTCACTAATGCAAGCTTTTGAGGCAACTCAAGTCGGCGCAGGCGATCAGAAGTCGTTTCTGCGCCAGTTGAAATCGAACGGACAGGGCACCCGATTGTGTTCATCCGCCGGCAAGACCTGGGTGCGGTCGAGCGCACGCAAAACGGCCTCGTCCCATCGCTCATTGCCCGAGCCAGCGAGGATTTTGCGTCCGGTAATGCGACCATCAGGAGTACACTCAACTCTCACCAACACGGCCGGATTACCCTCCCCAACATCCGGAAAGCTAATGTTGGGCCTCACTCGCGCCGCTATGCGCCCCTTATAGTTTTCACTTAAGCCGGCCGAAGAAATCTGATCCTTGGCCAGATTGCGCATCAGGCGATCCAAATTGGCCTGCCGCTGGGCCGCCAACTTGGCTGCGTCGGCCTTGGCTTGCGCTTCCGCAGCAGCCTTCGCCTTGGCCTCCGCCTTGGGATCAACCACCGGCTTGGTAGGCTTTTTCGGCGGATCAGGCAAGAACACTTCTTTGGGTTCCTTCTTCACCTCTTTGCGTGGCGGTTCTTTTTTGACCTCCTTGGGCGCCTCCGTTTTGGGCTTGGCCACCTTCGGTTTGGTCAACACCATGGCCATGTCCGCCGGTTGATCCGGCTGCTCCACCGCCTTTTCTGGCTGTGGTGGGGGGGGTGGCGGCGGTTTGACGGCTTCTACCTCTGGCGGCGGCGCAATGGGCTGTGGCGGCGCAGGCTCATCCACCTTGGGCAAATCGGTCCAGATCTCCGCCTCAACGGCGGCAGGCGGCTGGATCTTCCAGTTCACCCCCAGGGCCAAGCCACCCAGCAAAAACAAGTGAACGAAGAAAGCCATGGCCAAACCCGGCTTCCACCCACTCGCGTCCTGCGGACGGAAAGGATTGGGATCCAAGACCACTGGCGTGCCCACGGTGCTCATGTTCAGCCGCCTGTGGTCCGAACTGACAAGCCCACCCGTGCAATGCCGGCGCGCTGCAAGGTGTCCATGATCTTGACCACGGCCTCGTAACGCACATCTTTGCGCGCCGAAATGATCACTGGCACGGCTTGCGCCCCACCCTCGGCCGATTCCTGCACTTCTTTCACCTGGCGAGCCAAATCACCCAGCATCACGATGCCCGAGTCCTGTTGGTTGACGCGGAGCTTCACGCGATCCTCGTCTTCCACAATGATTTCGACCACCTTCTCAGGCGCCTTCTGGGCTTTACCCATGGTGGGCAGATCAATCACCCCCGTCGGCAACAAGGGGGCGCTGACCATGAAAATGATCAACAACACCAGCATGACGTCGATGAACGGCACCATGTTGATCTCGCTTTGCGTGCGGCGTTTGCGGCCGCTGCGTCCGAGCAGTTGCGCCACCTTGCTTACCCCTGCGTCACGTTGCGAGCGAGGATGTTGGAGAACTCCTCCACGAAGGATTCCATTTGAGTGGCGATGCGATCGATGTCACGCGAGAAGCGGTTGTAGGCCAGCACGGCGGGAATGGCAGCAAACAGACCAATCGCCGTGGCGACCAGGGCTTCGGCGATACCAGGCGCAACCGTTGCCAACGTCACCTGCTGCAAGTTCGACAGCCCCGTGAAGGCATGCATGATCCCCCAGACGGTGCCAAACAGACCGATGTAAGGCGACACCGACCCCACCGAGCCGAGGAAATCCAGCTTGGCTTCGATCAAATCCATCTCACGCTGATAACTGGCCCGCATGGCTCGGCGAGAGCCTTCCAGCAAGGAGGGCACATCATTCACACGGCGCTCACGTAGTTTCATGAACTCGCGCATGCCTGCCGCAAAAATGCGCTCTTGCGGAGAGACGGGACCATCACCACGTTGCGCTTCTTGGTAGAGCTCTTGCAGGGTGCGGCCCGCCCAGAACTCCTGGTCAAACTCTTCGTTGTCTTGCTTGATGCGACGCAGGCCAATGACTTTGCCAAAGATCACGGTCCAACTGGCCACCGAAACGGCCAGCAACAAGGCCATCACCAACTGCACCACCAAGCTGGCATGCATCACCAAATGAATGATGGACAAATCCTGGTTCATGAACCTTTTCCTCCAGATATCAATGCCGTCCGGCCATGCCCTGGGTCAGAGCGGCCAGCATGTCGGCGGGAATGCGTCCGGGGCGGAATCCCTCTGGTCCGGGTTGCACCCAGCCAATTCGGATTCGACCTTCCGTCAAGACCTCATCCCCGCGCAAAACTTGTTGATCAAACACCATCGAGGCCTTGCCAGCCTCGACCACAGCGACCGTCACCGTCAGCCAGTCATCCAGCTTGGCGGGTCGTACATATCGCACCTGCGTCTCGCTGACGACAAACATGCCGCCCCCCGACTGCCGGGCCGTTTCTTGACCGTAGCCAAGTGTACGCAACCATTCGGTACGCGCCCGCTCCATGAAGCGCAGGTAGTTGGCGTAAAAGACAATGCCTCCGGCGTCCGTGTCTTCCCAATAGACGCGGACATGGAACTCAAAAACGATGGTCGGCACGGACGACACCGGGTTGATGGAGGCACTCATTGGGTGCAATTATCGGGGCAACTGGCCTGCTTCCTGCTGCCGACGGCCAAACGGCTTACCCTTGGGTGCACTCAAAGCAAGTCTGGCGACTGAACTGTCTGCAAGATCACTTGTTGTTGCCCGGCTCGATCGCGCATTCTCAACCACCAAACAGCGCCCTTCTTGACGGACCAAGCCAAGTCGTAACCGGTCAACAGGCGTGCAGCCAACATCCCGAGAGTCGGCTGATGCCCGACGATGAGCACAGCGCCTTCGCCTTGCGTCCACTTGGCAGCCTTGAGCAAGTCATCTACTGTCGCAGATGGATTCAAACCCTTGACCGTTTTGTAAGAACGGCCGAGCGCCAAGGCCGTTTGTTGCGTGCGTTGCGCTGGACTCACCAAAACCCGCGTCTCCAGGGGCAATTTGGCATTCAACCAAGCTGCCATTTTTTCGGCTTGGCGCTGCCCCTTGGGGGTCAGTTGCCTCGCTAGATCTGCAGCCGGATCCAGGTGAACGGTCAAGTTCTCCCCATTTTGAACCGCCAACTCCTGTTCAGGACTCAGGGCCAACACCTCTGCTTGTGCATGTCGCCAAAGTATCAGATCCATCCGAGCCTCTCATATCGTCATTTTCTATTTATAGGACTGCTCTATAGCGGTTCATTAGCGCTTGCTGGGCACTGTGCCCATCGACCGCAGCACGGCTGTAAAAGCCATCGCTGTCTTGAATCCAGGCATCCCTGCCATCCATGAGATATGGCACCAGGCACTCATCGATCACCCGCTGCCTGAGTGCTGCGTCGCGCACCGGCCACGCCAACTCAATGCGCCGCGTCATGTTGCGGTTCATCCAGTCCGCGCTCGATAGGTACAGCACCTCATCGTGCTCGTTCGGGCCCCATCGGAAATAGATCACGCGCGTGTGCTCGAGCATCCGCCCTACCACCGAACGTACCCTGATTCGGTCCGTCAAGCCTTCAATGCCTGGCGGAAGAATACAGGCACCACGAATGATCAGATCAATCTGAGCACCGGCTTGACCTGCATCGATCAACCCACGTATCAAGGGCTCATCAGTCAAGGCATTGGCTTTGACCACGATGCGTGCGGGCAAACCATCACGGGCAGCTTGTGCGACCCGGGCCATCTGACGCACCAAAGTCTTTTGCAAATTGAACGGCGCCATCAACAACTGCCGCCCTGACTTCCACTGCGACATGCTCGACAACTGGGTGAACAAAGTGTCGACATCCGTGGTGATGTCAGCATTGCTGGTGAGGTACCCCACATCGGTATAGAGCCGAGCGGTCTTGGGGTTGTAGTTGCCGGTAGACAAATGCGCGTATCGACGCAGGCGACCATTCTCCCTGCGGGTGACCAGCATCATCTTGGCGTGGGTCTTCAAGCCGACGATCCCATAAACCACCTGCGCGCCCAGTGCCTCCAAACGTTCAGCCCAGTTGATGTTGGCTTCTTCGTCAAAACGAGCCTTCAATTCGACCACGGCCAAGACCTCTTTGCCGCGTCGCACCGCTTCCAGCAACAAATCCATCAACACGGATTCGCTGCCGGTGCGATAAATGGTTTGTTTGATGGCCAGCACATTGGGGTCATAGACCGCTTCGCGCAGGAACTGGACCACCGCATCAAAGGACTCGAAGGGGTGATGCAACATGACGTCATGGCGACGCAAATGATCAAACATTTCACCATGGCGCGGCAAACCGACAGGCCAAGAGGGCTGGTAGGCTGAAAACCGCAAGTGATCTCCATCCACCTGATCCACCACCTGCGACAAACGCACCAGATTCACAGGCCCATTGACGTGAAACAGCGCATGCTCCGACAAGCCAAACTGCTCAAGCAGAAAATCGGACAGGTCTTTCGGGCAACTTCGAACCACTTCCAACCGGATGGCCTGCCCAAACTGGCGCGTGCTCATTTTGGAGCGCAAAGCCAAACGCAGATCCGTGACATCGTCTTCATCCACCTCGATGTCCGAATCTCGCGTCAACCGGAATTGCGAAAAAGCTTTGATTTCCCGCCCCGGAAACAACTCTGGTAGATGCGCACGGATGATGCTGGACAACAGGACGAACGCTTGGCGGCCACCGCTGATGTCGTCGGGCAGACGAATCACGCGGGGCAATACCCGAGGAATACGAACGATGGCGATGTCGTTGTCTCGGCCAAAGGCATCGCGCCCGCCCAGACGGACGATGAAGTTCAGCGTCTTGTTGGCGACTTGCGGAAAAGGATGCGACGGATCCAAGCCAATGGGCACAAGCAGCGGCTGCACCTGCTTCTGGAAAAACGCGGCAACCCATTCCCTTTGCTCGTTGTTGCGATCTGAATGGTTCAGGATGTCGATGCCTGCGTCTCGAAGCTGAGGCCCCAAGACCTCATTGAAGACGTGATACTGGTCCTGCACCAACCGGTGAGCTTCTTTGGCTACGTCAGCCAGGTACTGAGGGCCGATGCCCGTTCCACTGGTGCGCGCCGCTTCGACGATGTCCGCATATCGAACTTCAAAGAACTCGTCCAAGTTCGACGACAAGATGCAGATGTAGCGCAGCCTCTCCAACAGAGGCACGTCATCGCGTTGAGCCTGCGCCAGCACCCGCCGATTGAATTCAAGGATGGCCTGTTCGCGACTGAGCAATTTCAAACGAGGGACTCCTGGCACCTGTACAACCTCTGACACATCAATGGAAGACTCCAATTCCAGTGTAGACCGTCATGCATGTCAGAAGTTTGACAAAACGATGACGGATCAGACTAAGCGTAAACGATGCCTTCCGGCGTCGTCAGATCAACACAGGCGTAAGATCAGAACCGGTTCATCGAACAAAGAATCTGGAACACCATGCTGGGTTTGCAGGACAACCCTTTGATCAAACGACAGGCTTACGTCAACGGTCTCTGGACCGACAGCCTGGACGGAAGCGCATTCGTCGTACGAAACCCAGCCAATCAACAGGACTTGGCCCTGGTACCGGACATGGGCGTGACAGACGTCTCGCATGCCATCTCCGCCGCCCAAGCGGCATTCCACAGCTGGAAAGCGCTCCCCGCCAAAGTTCGCGCGCAGCATCTGCGGGCCTGGTTTGACTTGATGGTGGCGCATCAAGAAGATCTGGCCACGCTGATGACGTTGGAGCAAGGCAAACCGCTGGCCGAAGCGCGTAGCGAGGTGACCTATGGCGCGGCCTTTGTCGAATGGTTTGCCGAAGAAGCGAAACGGGTGAACGGAGAAACCATCCCGGCCCCGACGGCTGACAAGCGCTTGCTGGTGATCAAACAGCCTGTGGGTGTGGTCGCGGCCATCACGCCCTGGAACTTTCCGGTGGCCATGATCACCCGCAAGGCCGCAGCGGCCTTGGCTGCGGGTTGCACCATCGTGGTCAAACCGGCTGAGGCCACCCCTTTGTGCGCCTTGGCATTGGCCGAGTTGGCCCACAGAGCCGGCATTCCTCCAGGGGTCTTCAACGTCATCACCACGCAGCGCCCCGCCGAGGTGGGGCAGGCCATCACCGATGACCCTCGGGTGCGCAAGCTCTCATTCACGGGCTCCACCCGCATCGGCAAACAACTGATGGCGGCCTGTGCCGGCACGGTCAAAAAGGTGTCTCTGGAATTGGGCGGCAATGCGCCCTTCATCGTGTTCGAGGACGCGGATCTGGACGCAGCGGTGGCAGGCGCCATTCAGTCCAAGTTCCGCAACGCAGGCCAGACCTGTGTGTGCACCAATCGTTTCCTGGTCCAACGCAGCGTCTTGCCAGCATTCACATCGAAATTTCTGGCTGCCGTACAAGGGCTGCATGTGGCGCCCGGCGATCAAGCAGGCAGCCAGATTGGCCCCTTGATCAGCACCTGCGCCATCGACAAGGTGGACCGACTGGTCCAAGACGCGATCGCCCAGGGCGCACAACTCTTGTGTGGCGGGCACCGCCATTCGGCCGGAGCCCAGTTCTATGCGCCCACGGTGTTGACGGATGTCACGCCGTCGATGGCGGTGGCGCGTGAAGAAATCTTCGGCCCGGTCGCGCCCATCATGGCGTTTGACACGGAAGCCGAAGCCGTGGACTTGGCCAATCAGACCTCATCGGGTCTGGCTGCCTATTTTTATGCACGAGACATCGGACGCGTCTGGCGGATGGCCGAGCAACTGGCATGCGGCATCGTGGGGATCAACGAGGGCATCATTTCCAACGAAATGGCGCCTTTTGGCGGCGTCAAAGAATCGGGCATCGGCCGCGAGGGCTCGCACCACGGCATCGACGAATACCTGGAGATGAAGTACCTCTGCATGGGTGGACTCTGAGCAGGTTCGACACGGTTCAACGCGCCGTGTCGGCCCCTCAACCATGCATCAATGCGCGGCTTCCCAGTTGGGGCCAACACCCACTTCGGCCAAGAGTGGCACCTTGAGTTCCGCCACAGAGGCCATCAAGCGAGGCACCTCGGCACGCACCCAGTCCACTTCGTCTGCGGGCACTTCCAGCACCAATTCGTCGTGCACCTGCATGATCATGCGCGAACGCTTGCCGGTGTCATCCAAACGGTCTTGCACAGCCACCATGGCCAGCTTGATCAGGTCAGCCGCAGTGCCTTGCATGGGTGCATTGATGGCCGCACGTTCGGCCGCCGCACGCATGGGTCCATTGGGGCTGTTGATCTCGGGCAGCCACAGACGACGCCCAAACACAGTCTCGACATAACCCTTGTCTTTGGCCGCCACACGGGTCTCATCCATGTAGCGCTTCACGCCCGGATAGCGCTGGAAATAGCGATCAATATAGGCCGTGGCGGCGGAGCGCTCAATGCCCAGATTGGAGGCCAGACCGAATGCACTCATCCCGTAGATCAGACCAAAGTTGATCACCTTGGCATAGCGGCGCTGCTCGCTGCTGACTTGATCGGGCGATACGCCAAAAATTTCAGCCGCGGTGGCGCGGTGCACATCCAGCCCTTCAGCAAAGGCGCGCAGCAAGTTCTCGTCTTCTGAGATGTGCGCCATGATGCGCAACTCAATTTGCGAGTAGTCGGCCGACACGATGACATGGTCGGGCGGTGCCACAAAGGCTTCGCGAATGCGGCGGCCCTCTGCCGTGCGCACGGGGATGTTCTGCAAATTGGGATCGTTGCTGGACAAACGCCCCGTGACCGCCACCGCCTGGGCGTAGTTGGTGTGCACGCGCCCCGTCTGCGGGTTGATCATCAGGGGCAATTTGTCTGTGTAGGTGGACTTGAGCTTGGCCACGCTGCGGTATTCCAGAATGCGCGCAGGCAGGGGGTAGTCTTCGGCCAGCTTCTCCAGTACTTCCTCATTGGTCGAGGGCGCCCCCGTAGCGGTTTTCTTGACCACGGGCAGGCCTTGCTTCACAAACAAGATCTCGCCAATTTGTTTGGGTGACCCGAGGTTGAAGGGTTGCCCAGCCAGCTCGTAGGCTTGCTGTTCCAACTCATGAATACGCTGGCCCAGTTCGTGGCTTTGCTGCTGGAGCAAGCTCTTGTCAATCAAGACCCCTTGACGCTCGATGCGCTGCAGCACGCGAGAGGTAGGCATCTCAAAGCGCTGATAGATGTCCAGGAGCTTGGGCTCCGACTGCAGTCGAGGCCACAACGTTTGGTGCACATGCAAGGTCAAGTCGCTGTCTTCACACGAATACTGCGATGCGCGATCCACCGCCACCTGCGCGAAGGGAATTTGCTGAGCGCCCTTGCCGGCCACATCTTCGTAGCTCAAGCCGTCGCGGTGCACATAGCGCTTGGCCAGGTCGCCCAAATTGTGTTTGCGATGGGCCTCCAGCACATAGCTTTCCAGCATGGTGTCATGCACAAATCCACGCGCGGCAATGCCATGGTTGGCCAACACGTGGATGTCGTACTTGATATGTTGCCCCACCTTGGCGCGATCGGCGTTTTCCAACCAAGGCTGGAGTTTGGCCAGCACCTCGTCCAGCGGCAATTGAGTGGGCGCATCGGGGCCTTCATGGCGAAGCGGGATGTAGGCCGCTTGCCCCACCTTGTCACTGAATGACAGGCCCACGATGCGCGCCTGCATGGCATCCAATGAATCGGTCTCGGTATCAAACGCCACCAGCTCAGCCGATTCGAGTCGCGCTAACCAACGGTCGAACACCGCCCAATCCAGAATGGTGTCGTATTGGACCTCGGACGGCGCTGCCACGGTTGGCGCTTCGGACTCGGCAGGCTCGTCAAACAGGTCGGCCGTGGCACCTGACGCCGTGGCCGCATGGGGTGCAGCAGCGCGAGGCGCCGCCCCAGCCACCGACGGTGGTAATCCCAATTGTTTTTCCAACTCGGCCCGCGCCGAACGGAAGCCAAATCGGCCATAGAAATCAAGCAGACCGGTGGCGTCTGGCGCTCGAAGGGCCAAGGCATCCAAGGCGGGCCAGTTCGGCACATGGGCCGCCAGATCGCAATCGGTGACCACGGTGATCAAACGTCTGCCCTGGGGCAACCAATCCAGCGCTTTGCGCAGGTTCTCACCCGCCACGCCTTTGATGCTACCCGCAGCAGCCATCACGCCATCGAGCGAGCCGTGCTCGGCGATCCATTTCGCGGCTGTCTTGGGACCGACCTTTTCAACGCCAGGCACGTTGTCGACCGTGTCGCCAATCAGGGTCAGGTAGTCGATGATGCGGTCGGGCGGCACGCCAAATTTGGCCACCACGCCTGCAATGTCCAAGGTCTCGTTGGTCATGGTGTTGACCAAGGTGACATGTTCCGTCACCAACTGTGCCAGGTCCTTGTCGCCAGTGGATACCACCACCTTGTGGCCACTGGCCTCACCCAGTTTGGCCAAAGTCCCAATGGCGTCGTCGGCCTCAATGCCGGGCACCTCCAGAATCGGCCAACCCAACAACCGAACCACTTCGTGAATGGGCTCAACCTGAGCACGCAGGTCGTCCGGCATGGGGGGGCGGTGGGCCTTGTACTCGGGGTACCACTCGTCTCGGAAAGTAGGGCCTTTGGCATCGAACACGCAGACGGCATGCTCTGCGTCCACCTCTTTACGCAAGCGCCCCAGCATATTGACCATGCCATGAATGGCCCCCGTGGGAATACCTTCGGGGCCCCGCAAGTCGGGCATGGCATGGAAAGCACGGTAGAGGTAACTGGAACCGTCTACCAGAAGCAGGGTCGGGCGAGTGTCAGGGGTGGGAGCCGTATCGTTCATGGCCGCCATTGTGAGCCCTTGTGGGCCCGTTTTGAGCCCGATTCGGGCCCACATCCGATCAGAAGTCGGCTTGCGCGCCCAGCGACAGCATATTCAAATTGTTCTGTGCGTCGAGCACCTTGTACTTGGTGCGCTCCAAGGTCGACACCAGTCGAAGGCCCTTGGCCACCTCAGCCTCGACACCCACGCCCGCCAAGGGTCGAACCGACCATTGGGTCTCTGGCAGGGCTTGTGAGCCGACCGTGCCCGAACCACTGGTCATGACAGCGCCCACGCCAAATTTACCCAAGACCGACACGCCCTCGATCACCGGCATGCGCAACACCGCAGCCCAACTGAAGACGCGACCATCCGCTTCGACGCGGCTGGCACCGCTGGTACCCTTGCCAAGTCGGACCGATGTCAGGCCCAACTCAGAACCCCAATGACGCGAGAAGCGGTGACCCAAAGTCGCCTTCAATCCGGCATTGGCATCCTTGCAATCGCTCAGGCCGGGGCAGAATCCAGATGCCTGGGCACGAACCAGCGAGATGCCACCATAGGCGCGCGATTCACCGTCAGGACGAGCTTCGTTGGTATTGAACTCCGCCGCGACGCCCGCCGAGAACAGGTGGTTGCTGCGATGTCCGTCGATGATGAAGTCCCAGCCCGAGAACACACGCAGATTGCGTGTCAGCATCCCAGACATACCAGCCCCAAAGTAAGGTGCTGCACGGTATTCGCGAGTGCGGATGTTGGTGGTGGCGTACGTGGTTGGGCCTGTTGACTGAACCACCGTGCGGTAGCCGGTCTGATCGTGGCGAGTCCAACTCCAGCCCACGCGTAGGTGATTGGTGAACGATTGGAAGATTTCCACTTCCAGGTTCACGCCCAGTGCCAAAGCGCGAGCTGAATCCTGCAGTTCCGCGCTGTCGACCGCCCCGACGGTCGGCGTGGTGCTCAGCGTCGCCTGACGGCGATTGACGGAGCCAAACCGCATGTAGGAACCTTCCAGGCCAAACCCGGGCGACAGGTAATAGCCAGCGAAAATCTTGCCGCCATCTGAAACGCGATCACAGACATTGCCGTCGATGTTGATGTTGAAGTCCCCGCAGGAACGTGCATTCACAGCCAAGCCACCGGCCGCCCCCAAGTACATTCCGGAGGGGGCCGCCCACACGGAAGTTGAGGTGATCGCAGCCCACACAGTGGTCAACAACAGACCCGACCGGGGCAAGAAACTGGCTACGCTTTTGGGCGACTTGTTCATGATCAGATACAGCTTGGGCAGACAAAAAATGAATGTTTCAATCGAGTCTGCCACACTGACTTCTACAATCTCGGGCTCGCCCCCCATGCACGCTGCGGGTTAACCTGTATAACTCATGACGACCAGGGGGGATTTCGCGAAAGCCGTCCTCTGGATGGCCCCCGCTGGTGCTTTGATCCGCTTTTTTGCCCCTTTTCACCCATGGCCGTTTTCACCGAAGTTACCGAACAAGAAGCGTCTGGTCTGCTGGCCAATCTGGGCTTGGGCACTTTGCAGTCCATGCAAGGTTGCGCATCGGGCATCGAGAACACCAATTACTTTGTCAGCACCGACCAAGGTGACTACGTGCTGACCTTGTTCGAACGCCTGAGTTTCGAGCAGCTGCCCTTCTATCTGAACCTCATGCATCACCTGGCGGCGCGCGGCATCCCTGTGCCTGCCCCCCAAGCCAATGCGCAAGGCGACATCCTCCACACCCTCAAAGGCAAACCCGCTGCAGTGGTCACTCGGCTGAAGGGCCGCAACCAATTGGCGCCTCAAGCAGCGGATTGCGCCCAAGTGGGTGCCATGCTGGCGCGCATGCACCTGGCGGGTCAGGACTACCCTGCGCAACAACCCAACCTGCGTGGTTTGGCTTGGTGGACCGAGACGGTGCCGGTCGTCATCCCACACCTGAACGCGACCCAGCGCGAGTTGATCGAATCTGAATTGGCGTTCCAACAATCGCTGGCTGCGGGCCCAGACTATCCACAATTGCCACGAGGCCCCATTCACGCCGACTTGTTCCGTGACAACGTGATGTTTGACGGCCCCCAACTGTCGGGCTTCTTTGATTTCTACTTTGCGGGTTGCGACACCTTCGCGTTCGATATCGCCGTGTGCCTGAACGACTGGTGCATTGACTTGGCCACAGGCGAACTGGACCCCGTTCGTGCGCAGGCCATGGTGGCCGCTTATGACGCCGAACGCCGTCTGACTGACACCGAATTGGCCTTGTTGCCCGCCATGTTGCGTGGCGCGGCCTTGCGTTTCTGGACCTCTCGTTTGTGGGACTTCTACCTGCCGCGCGATGCGGCCATGCTGAAGCCACACGACCCCACCCATTTTGAACGGGTCCTGACCTTGCGCCGCAATGCGCCCTGGTCTTACACCCGTCAGGCTTGAACACATGAAACTGCGATTGGTCCCTGCCCTGCAAGGTTGGCGTTGGGTTCAACAAGGTCTGTTGACCGCCAAGGCTCAACCTGTGGCGTTCATGGCGCTGATAGGGCTGGTGGTTAGCAGCCTACTCCTACTGACCAGCTTGCCGGTGATCGGCCCCATATTGGCTCTAGGCCTCATGCCGACCGCTTGGATGGGCTTCATTTTGGCCTCCCACATGACAAGCCAAGGACAAAGAGTGACCCCGTCGGTTCTGATCGAGCCATGGCGCAGCTTACATGCCCCCAGAAAAGAGTGGCTCACCTTAGGTGCCGTTCATGCCACCACTTTCCTGTTCACGATGCAATTGGCGGACTGGCTTGGGCCAGGCGCTGAGGCACTTCAATTGGCCCAACAAGAGGCCAAAGACTTGGCTGAATTGGTTCGCGACCCCCGCGTGCAAGCCGATGCACTTTGGAGCATTGGCTTGACATTGCCGGTCTCACTCTTGTTTTTTCACACTCCGGCCCTGGTTTTCTGGGGACGCGTCCCCGTCGGGAAAGCCATTTTCTTCAGCGCAATCGCCAGTTGGCGCAATCTGACCAGCTTTGTCGTTTATGGGCTCAGCTGGTTTGCGGTGATTCAATTGGCCGCTTTGCTGATCGGTGTGGTCGCATTGCTGATTCCGATACCGATGCTCGTGGAAGTGATCGCAGTGATGATCATCATGTGGACCCTAAGTGCCGCCCAAGCCTCCATCTATTTTGTGGTGATGGACTGCTTTGAAGCACCGAACCAGCAAGACAAAAGCGACTTAGCACCATCGCCTAAGGAGTGAGTCAGGCCGCACCGACAGCCTGCACAACCTCAGGCTGTCAGCCGTGTCACCCCCTGCAAGGGGCAGGCATAGATGGCGTTTCGCAGGGCGGCAATGGCTTCATAACGCGTGAAGCTGCGCCGCCAGGCCAGCACCACTCGGCGCGTCGGGACGGGGTCCTCAAACGGCACATACACGATGTGCGGATTGGGCTCCATTGGCACGGACAACTGGGGCACCACGGTCACCCCCATCCCGGCCGCCACCATGTACTTGATGGTCTCCAGAGATGAGCCCTCAAAGCTCTTTCGGATTCCCTCGGCATCACTCGAGAAGCGCGCGTACTCGGGGCAGACCTCCAACACGTGATCACGGAAGCAATGGCCTGCGCCGAGCAAGAGCATGGTTTCCTGCTTGAGTTCTTCCGCACTGACCTTGTCTCGCTTCGCCAAAGGGTGCGTCTTGGGCACGGCCACCATGAAGGGCTCTTCATACAAGGGTGCCACCGCCAAACCTGCATCCACAAAGGGCTCGGCCATGATGGCGCAATCCAGCTCACCAGCCCGGAGCATGTCCAGCAGTTTGTGGGTGAAGTTTTCTTGGAGGATCAAGGGCATCTGAGGCACGGTGTCGATCGCCTCACGAACCAGATCAGGCAACAGATAGGGCCCGATCGTGTAAATCACGCCCAAGCGCAAGGGCCCGCCCAAGGGGTCCTTGCCGCGCTTGGCAATTTCTTTGATTGCCTGCGCTTGCTCCAGCACCGATTGGGCCTGACGAATGATTTCATCGCCCAAGGGCGTGACGGTGATTTCGGCACTGCCGCGCTCGAACAGCTTCACATCCAGCTCTTCTTCGAGCTTTTTCACCGCCACCGACAGGGTGGGCTGGGAAACGAAACAGGCCTCGGCTGCACGTCCAAAATGCTTTTCGCGGGCCACGGCCACGATGTAACGGAGTTCGGTCAGCGTCATGCTCTCGATTGTGCGACATCCCGGCCCACTTTGCCCGACAATCCCAGGCTTACCCGTGGCCTGCGCTCGCCCTTATGAAAACTTACGACATCGAATTGCAACGCATCAAGTCCGTCCGGCACGACAAGGGTCTGCTGGAAATCAACATGGATGCATTGGTTTTGCAACGCCCCGCGAAAGACGAACGCATCACCAGTTGCCTGTCACTCGAGGTGGATGAAGCGCGTGCCTTGATCCTGTTGCTGAAACAGCAGATCACCGAGCTAGACAAACTCAACCCACGCAGCCGCCGGTCGGGCCGTTGTTAAGGCGCCCGACCGCCTCTGCCGGTCTCACCCTTCGTTTTGCAACAACGTGGGATGCTCTCCACGCTCGTAGACCACATTGGCTCGCCCGACCAACAGGGGGTCTGGTTGCGGCACGTTGGTGAGATCCTTGTTCTCGTAGGGCAGCTTGTGTAGCAAGTAACGCATGGCGTTCAAACGCGCGCGCTTTTTGCAATCGCTCTTGATGACGGTCCAGGGCGCGTCTGCCGTGTCGGTATGGAAGAACATGGCCTCTTTAGCTCGGGTATAGCTGTCCCACTTGTCCAGCGAGGCCAAATCCACTGGCGATAGTTTCCATTGCTTGAGCGGGTGGGTTTCGCGCTCCTTGAAGCGGCGGCGCTGCTCTTTCTGGCTGACCGAGAACCAGAATTTGATCAGATGCACCCCTGATCGCACCAGGTTGCGCTCGAACTCCGGCGCCTGGCGCATGAACTCCTGGTACTCCTCATCGGTACAAAAACCCATCACGCGCTCCACACCGGCGCGGTTATACCAACTGCGGTCAAATAAGACGATTTCACCTGCAGTTGGCAAATGCTGCACGTAGCGCTGGAAGTACCACTGGCCGCGTTCGACATCACTGGGCTTTTCCAAAGCCACAACACGGGCACCACGCGGGTTGAGATGCTCCATCATGCGTTTGATGGTTCCGCCCTTCCCTGCTGCATCCCGCCCTTCAAACAGGATGACCACCTTGGCACCCGTTCGTTTGCACCAGGACTGCAGTTTGAGCAACTCCACCTGCAAACGGTATTTCTGTTTCTCGTAGTTCTTCCGAACCATCAGGTTGCGATAAGGATATGTGGTCGCATCGCGCCAAGTCGGGGCCAGTTCTTCATCAGGGTTGACGCGAGCGGCATGCCTATCCAATTCGCCACGCAGGGCTTGGCGCAACACGGCCGCGTCGTCAGGAGACGCGCCATTGAGCACCGCCTCGATCGCCTGTGCCAGCTCACCAGGAGGCGTCTGGCGCACGATATCGTGCAGTGCCGCCACTTGAGCCGTCTGCGCTGCCTCGGTTGCTTGCTGCGCTACAAAAGCCTCTATCCGTTCCCCCTTGACCGATGGCGCCACATCACCTCGGCTGGCCGGACGAGGTGCCTTGGCACTCGTCTTTTTGGCCGCGCTCTTACGCGCCGCCTTCTTGGCGGGCGTGGCGGGAGCTGTGCGAGGTGCTTTAGAGGTCTTGTCCATGTCGATCGCGTGAGTCAGTTGAAATGATCCGAAAAGACTACGCCGATCACCACACGATGACAATTTGATAAATGCGCAAATCAATCAGCTATTCCTGATGATTTGCGTTTTGACAGAATTGGGCGCAGGCCTAGGCCTTCAGGTACTCTGACTTCTGGCCCAACCAACGGGCCACATGGCGTGCGGCCGCATCAGGGTGATGTGCCAACATTTGCTCGGCCACGGCGCGGGTGCGCGCAACCAAGGCCTCGTCCTCTTGCAGGTCTGCAAAGCGAAGCAAGGCCGCGCCCGACTGACGTGAGCCCATGAACTCGCCCGGCCCCCGAATGTCCAGATCACGTCTGGCAATCTCAAAACCATCGTTGGTTTCAGCCATGGCCTTGAGACGAGACTTGCCCGTGTCCGACAAGGGTGAGGCGTACAAGAGCACACACACGCTGGCCACCGCGCCCCGCCCGACCCGGCCACGCAATTGGTGCAACTGGCTCAAGCCAAATCGCTCGGCGTGTTCAATCACCATCAAGCTGGCGTTGGGCACGTCCACGCCCACTTCGATCACGGTGGTGGCCACCAGGACCGACAACTCCCCTTTGGAGAAGCGATCCATCACCACGGCCTTTTCCGCGGCGGGCAAGCGCCCATGCAAGAGGCCCACGCCAAACCCCTGCAAGGTCTCACTCAACTCCTGATGGGTCTGCGTGACATTACTCAAGTCCAACGGTGGCCGCTTGTTGCTTTCGCGCCCTGCCTTTTCGTCTGCAGCTTGGTCTGACTCTTCGGTTTCATCAATCAAAGGGCAGACCCAATAAACCTGACTGCCCTTGGCCACCTCATCGCGAATGCGTTCAATCACCTCATACCGGCGTGTATCAGCGAACACTTTGGTGACGATGGGGGTGCGACCGGGTGGCAACTCATCAATCGTGCTGACTTCCAAATCGGCCAGATAGGTCATGGCCAAGGTGCGCGGGATCGGGGTCGCGCTCATCATCAAGAGATGAGGTTCCAACTCATGGGACTCCAGCTTGCGGCGCAGTTGCAGACGCTGGGCCACGCCAAACCGGTGCTGCTCGTCAATCAAGGCCAAGCCCAGATTGGCAAACTCAACCTGGTCCTGGATGACCGCATGCGTGCCCACCACCAATTGCGCCTCACCGCTGGCCACCAGGGCCAATTGTTCGCGCTTCGTCTTGGCCTTCAAACTGCCGGTCAGCCAAGCCACTTTCACACCCAAAGGCTCCAGCCAACTGACCAGTTTGCGAAAGTGCTGTTCGGCCAAAATTTCCGTGGGGGCCATCAAGGCGCATTGCCAACCCGCATCCATGGCCACCGCCGCCGCAATGGCGGCCACCACGGTTTTCCCCGAACCGACATCACCTTGCAAGAGCCGGTGCATCGGCTGCGCCTTGGCCAAGTCCTCCGCGATTTCCGTGCACACGCGCTGCTGCGCATTCGTCAACGCAAAGGGCAGCACGCCCATCAAGCGTTCGTGCAAGCCGCCCGCTTTGGCTTTCAAGACGGGCGCTTTAAGGGAGGCCCGCTCCATGCGCGCTTGCAACTGCGACAACTGCTGCGCGAGCAACTCCTCGAACTTCAAACGCTGCCAAGCCGGATGCGTTTGATCTTCCAATGCAGCCACCGATTCGTCTGGGCTGGGATGGTGCAAACAGTGCAAAGCATCACGCAAGCTGGGCAAACGGCCTGGCAAAAACTTCGCTGGGATGATTTCTTCCAAGGGTGCACGACTCAAACCACCCGCCACCGCCTTGCGCAGATAGGCTTGTGGCAAGCCTGCACTGGTCGGATAGATGGGGGTGAGGGCTGCAGCCAGTGGCGTGTCTTCTCGAACGATCTTCACCGCGGGGTGCACCATCTCGCGGCCAAAGAAGCCGTGCCGCAAATCGCCCCTCACGCGCAAGCGCACCCCCGGCGCCCAGCTCTTTTGCTGAGAGCCATAGAAGTTCAGGAAACGAAGCAAGACCTCGCCTGTGCCGTCGTCCAGCTTGACGATCATCTGGCGGCGGCCCCGCATCTCGATGCGGTTGTCTCGGACCACACCTTCGATCTGCACCGTTTGGCCATCACGGGCTTCACGCAACAGGGTCAACTTGGTTTCGTCTTCATAGCGCAGCGGCAAATGCAGGGCCAGGTCGATGTCTCGGACCAGGCCGAGCTTGTCCATGGCTTTTTGCGGCGGCGTCCGTTTGTCTGCAGCCACGCCTCCCGAGGCCTTGAGGCTCTGAGATGCAGATGCTGAACTGGACTGACGACGAGACGACGCACCTTGCGCCACGATGGTTTCCTGACTTGGCTGTGAAATCCGACTTCACATTGTGCAGGCACGACCCAGTGGTTTGAAGGACAATACGGGGTTTTCCTTGGCACGGGGCCCGTCCGCCCCTCAACGGTATGCAAACTTCCTACACCCTCAGCGATTTCGACTTCGAGCTGCCGCCCGAACTCATCGCCCAACACCCTGCTGCCGAGCGCAGCGCCTCACGGCTTCTGGATGGCCGCGGCCCCGCCCCTGTTGACCGCATCTTTCGCGATCTACCTGGTTTACTCCGGGCGGGTGACCTGCTGATCTTCAACAACACCCGCGTGATCAAAGCGCGCCTGTACGGCAACAAACAGTCTGGCGGTGCGGTCGAAGCCTTGGTCGAACGCGTTTTGCCTGACAACGAAGTCTGGGCGCACATGCGGTCCAGCAAGTCGCCCAAACCTGGCAGCGTGGTTCGTTTTGCGAATGCCTTCGATGCCGAAGTGTTGGGCCGATGCGGCCCTGACAACGGCATGTTCCACCTGCGCTTGTCGGGCGATCCATTGACCTTGCTGGAGCAGCACGGTCACGTCCCCTTGCCGCCCTACATCACGCACGAAGATGAAGAAGACGACGTGCGTCGATACCAGACCGTGTTTGCCGCACACCCTGGTGCCGTGGCCGCTCCGACGGCTGCCCTGCACTTCGACGAGGCGCTGCTACAAGCACTAAAGGACCACGGTGTGCAAACCGCAGCAGTCACGCTGCATGTGGGCGCAGGCACCTTCCAGCCAGTGCGTACCGACAATTTGGCCGAACACAAGATGCACAGCGAATGGTTCAACGTGCCAGACGAAACGGTACAAGCCATTCGCCAGACCAAAGCTGCAGGTGGCCGCGTGATTTCGGTGGGCACCACGACCCTGCGTGCACTTGAGTCCGCCGCATTGCATGCCCGTCGCGAAGACATCATTGACGCTGGCAGCCGCGACACCGACATCTTCATCACCCCCGGATTCGACTTCAAGGTGGTGGACGTGTTGATCACCAACTTTCACCTGCCCAAGAGCACGCTGATGATGCTGGTCAGCGCCTTGGCCGGCTACGACCGCATCCGTGCGCTGTATCAGCACGCCATCGAACAACGCTACCGCTTCTTCAGCTATGGCGATGCCATGCTGATCGAACGCGCCGCCCAAAACGCCTGAACCCACGAGGCCCCACGATGTTGAAATTTGATCTCCTCAAAACCGAAGGCCTGGCGCGACGCGGCCGCATGACCCTCAACCACGGCGTGGTCGAGACCCCGATCTTCATGCCCGTGGGCACCTACGGCACGGTCAAAGGCGTGATGCCCAAGTCCCTGGAAGACATGGGCGCCCAGATCATTCTGGGCAACACCTTCCACTTGTGGATGCGCCCTGGGCTGGACATCATGCAGCAGTTCGGTGGCCTGCATCAGTTCGAAGCCTGGAACAAACCCATCCTGACCGACTCAGGTGGCTTCCAGGTTTGGTCGCTGGGTGAGATGCGCAAGATCAGCGAAGAAGGCGTGCGCTTTGCCTCGCCAGTGAACGGCGACAAGCTCTTCCTCACCCCCGAGGTGAGCATGCAGATTCAGACCATTCTGAACTCCGACATCGTCATGCAGTTCGACGAATGCACCCCTTACTGGCAAGGTGAAAAGGGCTCTGGCCACATCACCACGGAAAAGGAAGCGCGCTCGTCGATGGAACTGAGTCTGCGTTGGGCCAAGCGCTGTATCACCGAGTTTGAGCGCCTGCAAAACCCCAATGCCCTCTTCGGCATCGTGCAGGGGGGCATGTTCGAGAACCTGCGTGAACACTCGCTTGCAGCGCTGGTCGACATGAACCTGCCCGGCTATGCCGTGGGCGGCGTCAGTGTGGGAGAGCCCAAAGACGAAATGCTGCGGGTCATGAATCACATCGTGCACAAGTTGCCGGAGAACAAACCGCGCTATCTGATGGGCGTGGGCACGCCCGAAGACCTAGTCGACGGCGTGGCTGCCGGTGTGGACATGTTCGACTGCGTGATGCCGACCCGCAATGCGCGCAACGGCCACCTGTTCACCCGCTTTGGCGATCTGCGACTGCGCAACGCCAAAAACAAGGCCGACCAACGCCCGGTGGACGAAACCTGCACCTGCTACACCTGCCAGAACTTCAGCCGCGCTTACCTGCACCACTTGGACCGTTGCGGCGAGATGTTGGGCCCCATGCTCACCAGCATCCACAACTTGCACTACTACCTGAACCTGATGAAAGAAGTGCGTCAGGCCCTCGACGAAGGTCGTTTCGCACAGTTCCGCCAGCAGTTCGCCGCAGACCGAGCGCGTGGTGCTTAAATCGGGGCAATAAAAAAGGCGATCAACAGATCGCCTTTTTTCGCCGAGCGAGAACTTAGCCTTGGCGACGACGTGCCGCGAAGCCCACCACACCCAAACCAGCGAGCAACAATGCCAAGCCTTCAGGCTCGGGCACAGCCGCTGCAAAACGCGCGTTATCAAGGTTGTAGGTTTCAGCACTGCCGCCTTGCTGACCGGCCACGATGGTCAGGCTGCTAAAGGCTTGTGTCGACACAAAACCATAGAAACCACCAGTGAAAGTGTTGGCGATGGTACCGGCCAAAGCACCATCCACGAAGATCTGCAGGCCCTGGCCTTGACCGCCTGGAGAGAGATCCCAGTTCGCGCCAAAGGAAGTGATGGCTGCGTCAAACGTCAAGGTGGTAGAGGTGGCACCAGAACGTGTCACACGGTCGTTCATGCGACCCGAAGCAATGCTGAATGAATGGCCGGCACCCAGCGTGCTCACGGCAAATCCGTCGACGGTGCCGTCGTCGAAAGTTTCCAGCAAAGCCGGCACGCCCACCGCAGACGCCCAAGAGGCTTGGTCGGTGTAACTGTTAAAAGCAGCATTGGCGGCGGAACTCGCTGCAACCAAAGCCAAAACGGTAGAAACTCGCTTGAAATTCACATCCACTCCCATCGCCGAAAAGGAACAAAAAACGTCGGCTCGATGCGAATTTAAGGGAATTCCCTTAACTCAACCATACCCTGAATCGGTGGATCACCAAAACGCCCAATTGCCCATCAACACCACCCAGATGCCGAGCACGCCATTGGTCACACCGTGTGCCACCACAGGCGCCCACAAAGACCCCGTGCGCTTGTACAACCAGGCGTAAGCCAAACCGGCCACGATGGCGGCCAACCATTGGGTGTGCGCCAACATGAACGCAAAGGTAGACAAGGCCACAGCCTTGTAACTGGCCGCCTTGGGATCGAATTGCTCAAAATCTTGTTGATCGATCCAGCGCATCAGATACGAGCGCCAGAACAACTCCTCCATGAGCGGCACCATCAGCGCCGCCCCCACCCAACGGATCAAAACCAAGGACCAGATCAACTGACCCTGCTCGTCGACCGGTTGAAAAGGCGAAGCGGTGGGTTCACCCAGAATCATCCACGGCTTGTCTAACTTGATCCACAAGTAAAACACCACCACGCCCACCAGCACAGACAAGCACCAGCCACCAAACCCCAAACGTGGCGCTTGCTTACCCAACTCTTTGTAACGAGGCCAGTAAAAGTACATGGCCGCACTGACCACGACCACACCTATGCCATAGATCCATTTGGCATCCAGCATGGCCTGCAATGATTCAGGCCAATGCCCCCGCAGGGCCAAAAAGACCATGAACAAGACAAACGGCACAACGCGTGCCAAAACGGCGGGAGTCAAAAATGCGTTCATGACGTGATGATGGCTCAGCTTCGAGGACGGAACGATGACACCCCTGCACCTCAGGGGGTTGGCTCATCCAACAGGGCTTGAACGCGCACCTGCAAAGACTCCGGGCTGACCTGATCTGGCGGAATCGGGGCGCCCACCACCAGCCCCACATGGTTGAACAGGCCCCGACGCAAAGGCTTGGCCATGGCAGCACCGTCGATCCGAGAAAAGCTCGAACCCCACAGGTTGTGCAAGGCAGACGGAATAACAGGAACAGGCGTTTGTTCCAGGATCTTCATGATGCCGCCCTTGAAGGGTGCCAACTTGCCGTCACGGGTGATGGCCCCCTCGGGAAACAGGCACAGTAACTCACCATCCCGTAAGACGTCACAGGCCTTCTGGAAGGCTCGCTCATAGGCCTCTGGATCTTCCTTCTGCGGCGCAATGGGAATCGCCTTGAGCATGCGAAACAGCCATCCCAACACCGGCGTCTTGAAGATGCGGTGATCCATGATGAAAATCATCGGGCGTGGACTGACGATACCCAAAATGACGGCATCCACAAAACTCACGTGGTTGCACACCAAAATGGCCGCACCATCCGTTGGCAGATGTTCATCGCCACGCACCTTGACGCGATACACCAGGCGGGTCAGGAACAACATGAACAAACGGAAGATGTACTCGGGCATCAGCCAGAACACGTAGCCGACCACCAGCACATTCAAGATGGCCGTGGCTGCGAACACCTCTGGAATCGAAAACTTTGCACCCAACAAGGCGCCGGCCATCAGGCTGGACACGATCATGAACAGGGCATTGAGGATGTTGTTGGCCGCGATGATGCGGGCCCGGTGGCTGGGCTTGGCGCGAAGCTGAATCAGCGCATACATGGGCACGCTGTACAACCCCGCACTGAAGGCCAACAGGGCCAAGTCAGCCATCACCCGCCAGTGCGCGGGTTGCGCCACAAACTGCCCCACGGTCAGGTACGCCCCGCTCGCGTGAGCCATGCCGGAGCTGGCCACGTACAAATCCAAGGCAAACACGGTCATGCCCACCGCCCCCACGGGCACCAAGCCGATTTCGACATGGCGGTGAGACAAGGTCTCGCACAGCAAGGAACCAACAGCGATCCCGATCGAGAACACCACCAGCAGCAGAGAAGCCACTTGTTCGTTGCCGCCCAACACATCTCTGGCGAACGATGGAAACTGCGACAGGAATACGGCCCCAAAGAACCACATCCAGGAAATGCCCAACAAGGACCGGAAGACGCTCGGATACTCGGCGGCCAGTTTTAGATTTTTCCAAGTTTCAGAAACAGGATTCCAGTTGAGCTTCAAGCCAGGATCAGACGAAGGCGAAGCAGGCACCGACTTGGCTGTCACCCACCCCAACACGGCGACAGCCAAGCAGCTGATGGCGACCCAATGTGTTCCGGTACCCGCAATGCTCATCAACAAGCCGCCGCCCACATTGCCCAGCAAGATGGCCACGAAGGTGCCCATCTCGACCATGCCGTTACCACCGGTTAACTCACGCTCACTCAGGTGTTGTGGCAAGTAGGCGTACTTCACCGGCCCAAACAAGGTGGAATGCAGCCCCATCAGAAAGACACAGACTAACAACACCGGCACCCACTGGAACCAAAAACCCAGCCCCGCCACCACCATGATGATCACTTCCAGTGATTTCACGGCACGCATGATCATGGCCTTGTCATACTTGTCAGCCCATTGACCCGCGGTCGCAGACATCAACACAAACGGAAGAATGAACAAGGCGCCAATCACCAAGCCGGCCATCTTAGGCTCGAGCCAACTGACCTGAAGCTGGTACGTCACCAGAACGGTCAAAGCAAACTTGAACAAGTTGTCGTTGGCGGCCCCCAGAAACTGGGTCCAGAAAAAGGGCGCAAAACGCTTTTGCCCCAAGAGGGCAAACTGCCCACCGGTCGGCTTGGCGACGTCCGAATTGGGGGCAGATTCAAAGCCGCGTGAGTTCACGAGTCATCTCCCAGTGTTTGGCTTGACATTTGACATCAAAACAGCGGCCTCAACGCCTTGCGCGCATTCATCGAACCACGAACTGAGCATCGCCATAGCCAGTTCGTTGTAGCCATGCCATCACCGAATCGACCGTCACCGTGCGAATGCGATTGGTGAAGCGCAGATACGACGGGTGGTCATCGAAGCTGATGTTGGCGGCTGTCATGCGCGCGCCTAAGCGCTCCATGGTCGAGATGTTCAACTCGGTCGGCTCGTAACGCTGGTTCTTCAACCAGGCTTGCGCCGAAGCACGTCCGCCCACCCCAGCCCCCATGGATGCAGCCAAGGTTTCAATGGCCCATTGATTGCTCTGCTGGTAATCGGTCGCCCACGGGTATGCCACCATGCTATAGGCACGCGTGTGCAAATGCCCCGCCAGATAGGGTTCTTTCAAGATGGGAATCAATCTTTGAGCCACATCCGAGCGCAGAGGCATGACGCCCGCGATGTATTGGTAAGGCGAATCCATGAAGAAGTCGGCCACGCCTTCTCGATAGACAGACGACTGATCGGTGCCGCAGAGGTTCAACTTGTGAACAACGCGCCAAGCGTTGCCTTCCTTGTATGCAAAGCCGAGATGAGAGAAGCGCAAACCATACTCTTGGAGGTCCTGCCCCACACGCGCCAACACAACCACCTGCGCCCCAGACTCATCCAACTTCTTCACCGTTCGCTCGGCCAGCGCTAAACCCTGGGTCAAAGCATTGAGCTGAATCGCTTGCGGCTGACAGCTTCGACCGGCATGCGCAGGCTGCATCAAAGCGCCACCAGCAAGAGTAGCCAGGGCAATACCACCGATCAGTTGGCGCAACCCCATTTTCAGTTTGAACATGATCTGCTCCTTACTGAATGACACGTTCGTGATGCAACAGCGCTTGGCCCAGCGTGTTGGGTACAAACGCAATCACCTGGCCCGCTGTCGACAACACCCAGCCTGCCGAAACGGCCGTCACGGCGACCGCCGTTCCCACGACCAACGAAGCGCCGCCAGCCGCTGCGGTAGACACTTTCACGACAAAGCGCGTACCGTCGCTGGCCCGCTCCAAAACCCAGATCGTGCCATCGGCCACCACGGTCACAGCCACCACAGCCATGGATGCCACACCAACCAAAGCCACTGAGGGTGCAGCAACCACCATACCCACAGCAATACCCGAAAGCGCACTGGCCTCTGACGCCGAGCGTGTATGTGCCATGGCGGCAGAGGGAGTCAGGCTCGTCAAAGCCGCGACAGATAGCACCGCCACGTTGATGGCCTTCTTGGCAAACAGAACCCAATCATTCGAGTGCATACGATCATTCATGTTGATCTCCAGAAATTTGCATATGTCAATAGGTTGGCAATCGGGGCATCAAGCCTGGACATCCACAGGCATGCGCACACGATGGGCTTTTTCTTGCAGGTCGGCCTCATAGGCATCGCGCAGTGTCTTGGCCAGAGTGAATGCGGAAGACAGCATGAACAACCACGCCACCAGCAAATAGGCCTTGTAGTTCGGTGACACAGGCATGTTCCACATGCCCCAACCTGTCAGCGCCACAGCCATGGCAAAACCAGACCAAACCACCCATCCCCACATCGGGGTTTCGCTCAATTTGGCATCACGATCACGCACGTACTTGGACACCACAAAGACGGCGGAAAGTGAAAACACATAAGCCATCACCATGAAGGCTTGCTCTATCGCTGAACCAGGAAGCCAAGCCAAGCCTGTTGCGCAAAGAAAGACTGCTGTCAGGAACGACAACCAGGTTTGAACCGTCCAAGCCTTGGTGTCGCGACGTATGTGTGAGCCCATGATGTTGGTAGAGGCGTTGTTGAACACGGAGTGGATTGTGGGAACCTCGTTCAATCGGGTCAACATAACAATACGAAGTGCCTTTCATATAGACTTTCAGTATTGTTTTTCGATACTTCTTGACCATTAGGTCGTCATCAAGCATGAGCAGCTCTTCCGAAATCGTTGCCGCACTCAAGCAAGAATTGAAAGCCGCAGGCATCACCTATGCGCAATTGGCAGAACGTCTAGGCATGGCGGAGTCGAGCATCAAACGCATCTTTGCCAAGGGCGACATGCCACTGTCCAAAGTGGATGAGATGTGTCGGGCTATCCGGATTGACTTTGGCGACTTGGCCAGACAAATCGCCGACAAACAACCCTTGAGAACGGAGCTGACGATCGCTCAAGAGCGCGCCGTGGTGGCTGACAAAAAGCTATTGCTGATGGCCATTTGTTGCCTCAGCCAATGGACGTTTGAGCAGATCATCAGCAGCTACAAGCTGACGGAGGTCGAGTGCATCCGCTATCTCAGCAAACTCGACAAGCTAGGCATCATTGAGCTCAAGCCTTTGAACCGATACCGATTGAAAGTCGCCAAAACTTTCAAGTGGCAGCCGAATGGCCCGGTCATGCAGTTCTTCCGGGAGCACGTGGTCGACGAGTATTTCAGCGGCGGCTTTGAGGGCAACGATGAGTTGCTGATGCTGGTGCATGGCTCGATCAGTCCATCCTTGACCACCAGCCTCATTGAGCGCCTGCAACGTGTGGCGGAGGACTTCGCCCAGCAACATTTGACCGACCAGCGTCTGCCCGCCTCACAACGCAAGCCCTACACCCTGGTTTTGGGACTTCGCTCGTGGTGGTTCCAGGCTTTTGTGGAACTTTGGCGAGAGGCCGAGGGAGTAGATGTCGCATTACCATCACCTAGTCGCATTCACCGCCAACGAGGATGAGCGAGGTGTGAGCTCTCTAGACGCGTGCACTCAAGCAGTTGTCGATGAGTCCGGTGGCAAGGAAGACAAAACAGCATCCGTGTCCTCGCCCAAAACGGGCGCTCGACGTGTAATCGCGCCCGGCGTGCCAGACAGCTTGGGTACGATCCCAGGAACCTCGACGGTCAGACCATCATGGGTGGTGACCGGCAGCACCATGTCTCGCGCGCGGTAATGCGGATCTTCGGCAATGTCCCGGGCGTTATAGATACGCCCCACGGGCACACTGGCGGCATTGAGCACCTCCAGAACATCAGCAACAGAACGTTGAGATGTCCAAGCCCCAATGGCTGCATCAATCTCGGCCACACGTTCGACCCGGCCTGGGTTGCTCGCCAGTGCGGGGTCTTGCACCATGTCGTCGCGGCCAATCGCTTGCATCAAGCGCTTGAAGATGGAATCTCCGTTGCCGCCAATCACCACCATGCCATCGGCACAGGGGTAGGCATTGCTGGGCGCAATCCCTGGCAAGGCAGACCCCGCAGGTTGGCGCACAGCGCCGAAGGCACTGAACTCCGGCAACAGGCTTTCCATGCAATTGAACACAGCCTCATACAAAGCCACGTCGACCACCTGACCACGCCCTTTGGGCGCTTGCGCACTGATGCTTTGGTGGCGGGCTTGCAAGGCCAGCAGCACCCCGATCACGCCATGCAAGGCGGCCAAGGTGTCACCTAAGCTGACACCTGCGCGTACTGGCACACGCCCAGGCTCTGCATTGAGGTATCGCATGCCACCCATGGCTTCGGCGACGACGGCAAAGCCGGGTCGCTCTCGGTAAGGGCCGGTCTGACCATACCCGCTGATGCGCAACATGATCAGCCCGGGGTTGGTCTGACTCAAAGCCTCGTAGCCCATGCCCCATTTCTCCATGGTGCCGGGTTTGAAGTTCTCGATGACGATGTCAGCTTCGTCAATCAGGCGGCGTGCGGTGGCGCGGCCCTCTTCGGTGCGCAGGTCCAGCACCACACTCTTCTTGTTGCGACTTTGAACCTGCCACCACACACTGGTCCCGTTGTGCAACATGCGCCACTGGCGCAAGGGATCTCCACCCTGCCCGGCTTGAGCATCTTCTGCCGCCGGTGGTTCAATCTTGATGACCTCGGCACCAAAGTCTGCCAAGGTTTTGCCTGCAAAGGGGCCTGCGATCAACTGCCCCAGCTCAATGACCTTGATGCCGGCCAAGGCCTGGGGGGACACGAGGGGTGTGGCGGAAGAAGTTTGCGTGCTCATGGACACGCATGGTAGTCCTTCTTCGCTTATTTCTTCGCAGCTGCAGGCGCAGCGTTGGCGGCAACTGCGGGCGCCTCAGGATCGGTGATGAAGCCAATCTTGCTCAAACCTGCACGTGAGGCATCCGCCAAGGTTTCAGCCACGGCGCGATAAGGCACGTTCTGGTCGGCACGCAAGTGCACCTCGGGCTGGGTGGGCTTGGCTGCTTCAGTCATGAAGCGAGCAGCGGCCTCTTCACGGCTAAGCGCAGCACCGTTCCAATAGCGAATGCCCTCTGCGTCAATCGACAGGTCGATTTTTTCCGCTTTGGCAGACACCACTTGAGCGCTGGCTTTAGGCAACTCCAGCTTCACGGAGTGGCTGAGCAATGGGGCCGTGACAATGAAGATCACCAACAGCACCAGCATCACGTCGATGAGCGGCACCATGTTGATCTCGGCCAGGGGCGCGCCGCCGCGTTTGTCATCAAAACTGGCAAAGGCCATGATGCACTCCGATCAAGACTTGGTCACAGGTTTGATGGCACGCACTTTGGCGCCGTCTGCATCGTCGACCTGACTTCCCTTGAGGGTCTGGCCTGTCGACAAGAAGGTGAACAACTCAAATGCGAACGCATCCAGGCGCGCCGCCCACACGCGATTGCTGCGCGTCAGCCAGTTATAGGCCATCACCGCAGGAATCGCCACGGCCAGGCCAATGCCGGTCATGATCAAAGCCTCACCCACAGGGCCGGCCACTTTGTCCAAGGTGCCAGCACCGGTCGCGCCAATGGCCAACAAGGCGTGATAGACCCCCCAGACGGTGCCAAACAGACCCACGAATGGCGCCGTGGCACCAATGGTGGCCAACACGCTCAAGCCGCTCTCCATGCGCATCGTGTCTTCGTCCAGCACCTTCTTGATCGTACGGGTCAAGAATTCCTGTGCAGAGCCCGCCTCTTCGAGTTTGGCCGCGCCATAGCGGGCATGGTGGGCTTGGGCGTGCATCGCGTGAGCCGTCAAATGAGCGAAGGGCTCGTGAACGCCATGAGTAGCAATCTCATGCTGCACAGCCTCCAAGGACGTGGCGTTCCAGAAGAAGTCGAGGAAGGCCTTGCTGCGACGCTGACGGCGGAACAGCGCCACGCCTTTGGTCACGATCAAAGCCCATGACACCAGTGACATCAACACCAGGATCACGAACAAAGCTTGCCCCACCACATCCGTTTGCGCAATGAAGTGAGAGAAGCCCAACTGGGCTGGCGGCTGTTCGGTCACCGCCTGCGTCAGCGCACCGGCGTTTGTTGAAACAGGCGCCACGACATTAGACGCTGCTTGTGCAGCCATCGCAGGCGAATCGGAGGTAGGCATGAAACTTACTCAGAGGAAGGTTTGAATGTAAAAGGCGCCGGCACCTCAAAGCGCATGGGTACGCCATTGAGTGTGTATGGCACGTATCGCGACTGCATCGCCGCCTCGCGTGCAGCGTTATCCAGCCTCGGATAACCCGAGGATTGTTTGATGGACGCACTGACCGGCAGACCGTGGTCGTCGACCACCACCAGAACAACCACATGCCCGGACTCATCCAGGCGCAATGAGGCCTTTGGATAGATCGGCTCCACTTTTTTCAGATATCGAACCGCTGTGTGGGACAGTTGAACGGGGCGGGCACTGGCCGATTGCACAGCTCCATCGTTGGCCGACGATGCCGCAACTGCATTGGCGACGGCTGCCACAGGTACCACAGGCGCATCGACTGGCGCTTTGTTATCGACCACAGCAGGGGCCACTGGCACCACCATGTCTTGCGCCTGAGCGGCGGCCGCCACAGACACCACAGGTGGTGTGGGTAGAGGTAGGAGCGGGGCAGGAGGCGCCTTCGTCACCGGTGTAGGACTGGGCTGCACCGAGCGAACCACAGCGGGCGCCGTCGGAACCAACTCACCCGACTTCGTTTCAGTCAGCAAGGATACGGAAATGGGCGCGGCATCAGCCACCACAGCTTCCTGACGCGAGGTCATCACGACCACGGCTGCCACGATCACATGGGTCACCAACACACCCACGATCAGGCCCCATCGCGTCATCGGACGAATGTCAGCAGGCAAATCAGCAGGGGCACGCAACCAAGGCGACGAAACAGCGGGAACCATGGGTTCGATTCTATCAATAAATGTTATTGCGAATCAATCTCATTAATAAATATTGATTCACAGCAAAGATCTTGGCGCCTGCTCCCCCCGGTGAGGGGATCTGCCCGCACATCATCCTGCACCCGTTCATGGGATGATCGCTCCGCGCAAAAAAGTGAACAGGGAAGTCATGAATGTAGAAGCCTTGCTGGCCCCTATTGCAGGGTCCCAGCCATGTGGAGAGGATCTGTCGTTTTCGCTCGAATTTGACCAGATCGCGGAGATGCGTCGCGAAGACGACCCCACGCTGGATCAAGGCGAGTGGGTCACCACACTGAAAGTCGCCGACTGGCCGGGCGTCGCCCGCCTGTGCACCGAGCTCTTGACGAACAAGAGCAAAGACCTGCGGCTGGCCATGTGGCTTACCGAGTCGCTGGCTCTGACGCAAGGGTACACCGGCTTGCACCAAGGCTTGCAAGTCTGCACCGCGCTGTGCCAACAATATTGGGATGCGGTCTACCCGCAGGCGGACGATGGCGACATGGATGAGCGCATCGGCAACCTGTCATGGCTGCTCCAGCGGCTGGTGCAACTGGCCGACACGCGCCCGGTCGTGCGTACCCGTCAAGGAACGGGCTACAGCCTGCAAGCCTGGCGCACCGCCAAGCTGCAGTCGACACAAACTGGGCATTCGGGCGATCAAAGCGACGACGACAAGGTCACCCTGGACCAAATCAAGCGCGCCATCAACGACACGTCCGCTGACAGCCTGCGACAAGCGGCCGAAGCTCTGCGCGCCTCGCATGAGCAACTGCTGGCCTTCCAAACGGTGATCGATGGACACCTGGGTGACAACGGCCCAGGCTTTGTCGCCGCCAAAGAGGCTCTGAGCCAAGCGCTGCATGACATGGAACGCCTCATGCGTGAAGCCGGGTTGAGCGATGTGGCGGGTGGCGAGTCAGAGCCAGACACCGCCGAAAGCACAGCGACCGACGACTCAGCAGATACCACCGCTGCGCCAGGCGGTCGGGGTGGCCCCATCAAGACCCGTGCGCAAGCGCTGCAACAACTGCGTGAGGTCGCGGCATTCTTCCGCCGAACCGAACCCCATAGCCCCGTGGCTTACTTGGCTGACAAAGCCGTGAAATGGGGTGACATGCCCCTGCACGAATGGCTCCGCCACGTCATCAAGGATCAAGGCTCGATGGCGCATCTGCAAGAGTTGCTGGGCATTGAAGATGCGCCCGGCGAACAACAGCAGTATTGATCGATCAACGCCCTCAAGACGCGCTGCCTGACATCACTTCGTCCAGGCAGCGCAACACAGCCACCACGTCCAGCGGCTTGGTCAGATAGGCGGCAAAGCCTCGCAGCTTGGCCTCATGAATCGTGTCAGGCATGGCATCCGCCGACAAGGCGACCCTGGGCAGACCGGCCGTCGACGGATGACGGTCGAGTGCCTCAGCCACTTCAAAGCCGCTCATGTCGCCCAAGTGCATGTCCAACACCACCAGATCCGGGCGCTGAATCTCAGCCAAATGCAGGGCTTCACGCCCATTGCGCGCGACCATCAAACGGCAATGCGGTCGCAAAGCCATGACCTGCTTGAACAAAGCCACGTTGACATCGTTGTCCTCGGCATAGAGCACCGTGTAACCACTGTCAGGACCATTCAGCGCCCCAGAAATGGTCGAGATTGGCTTCGTGGTTTGCAAGTCATCGTCCACCTCCGCCAAGGGCAGCCAGACAATGAAGCGCGTGCCCACGCCCAACTGACTGCTGACATCGATCTGACCGTTCATCAGTTCCAACAAACGACGCACGATGACCAGACCAATGCCCGTCCCTTCAATCCCCGTGTTCTCAGCCCCTAAGCGATTGAAGGGCTCAAACAGGTGCTCGCACTGCTCTGGACTCAAGCCTCGTCCCGTATCGGTGACCTCCATCGCGATCTGACCCGCATCCTGCCAAATCGACACCATCACCTGCCCGCCCCTGCGGTTGTACTTGATGGCATTGGTCAACAAGTTGACCAAGATCTGGCGCAACCGCAAACGGTCAGCCTGAACGCGAGCGCGCTTGTCCACCTCCGGCGACAACAGCATCACACTGGCCTCGGTCGCGGCGGCCGATACCATCGACAAGGCCTCCTCCAACACACCAGAGACCAACACCGGCTCAATCGACAAAGGCAAGCTACCTGAGTCAATACGAGACAAATCGAGCACGTCACTGATGACGCCCAACAAGTGGCCGCCCGAGCGCTCGATCAACTCCACTTTGTGACGCTGCCCATCCGTCAAAGGATGCTGACGGTCCAGCCTGAGCAGCTGCGCAAAACCGAGCACGGCATTGAGTGGCGTGCGCAATTCATGACTCATGCGAGACAAGAACTCGCTCTTGGCCCGATTGGCGGCCTCTGCCACCTGGGCCGCCACTTTGATTTCCTGAAACTGTTTGTGTTCGGTGATGTCAGCCGTGTGCCCGTACCAGACCAAACTGCCGTCCGGCTCGATTTCAGGTAAAACTCGGCCGCCATACCAGCGCAAGCCTTTGCCTTCAAGAATCACACGATACTCAAAGTCGACGGGATGGAGTGGCAGGCCTGGTGGAGGTCGTTTGGCCAGACGGCGCACGTAGTGCAAGTCGTCAGGGTGCACACGCTGATGGTGGGCTCGATAATCCGCCGCCATCACGTCAGCGGGCAACTGGAACATCTCCATCGCCCGGTCGCTGATGTACAGGAACTTAGCGTGACCGGTTTCGTCGTATCCGACCTTGTGAATGATGCCCGGAACAAACTGGCCCATGCTGCTGAGCAAGGCCTCGCGCTCTTTCAATGCCTGCTCAGCAAGCCTGCGATCGCCAATGTCCTCCACCACCGCCATGAAGTACTGCGGCTGCCCCGCTTCATCGTTCAGCATGGACACGGACAAAGAGGCCCAAAGCACGCTGCCATCTGCTTTGATGTAGCGCTTCTCCAGGCGCGAGCCTTGTTGTTGCCCCGAAATCAAAGCATCCGCCAAGCTTTGGCACTGAAGCAAATCTTCCGGGTGGGTGATATCTTGAAACTTGAGGGCTTGCAGTTGCTCTGCGCTGTAACCCAAGATGTCGCACAAGCGTGCGTTGACACGAACAAAGCGGCCATCCAGTGCCACCACCGCCATGCCCGACGCGGACATGTCAAACACCCGTTGATAACGGGCTGCCTGCGCCTGTGCCTGCGCCAGCTGGGCCTTCAACTCAGCCAATGAATCAGCCTGAGCGTTGGGCTGATGGTTGGGTGAGGACTGTTCTTCCTGCAATTCGATCTCCGGGCCCAACGGCAGACCGATGGCAATACCACGCGCCCCGGCGGCCGAGGCAAACAACACCTACCAGGCACCCAGCCATCCGCCGAGACCTGTCATGTCTCGGACTTTGTCACAAATTACACCTGACGAAACTCAGGACTGCCCCGAATATGACAACTCGCGTGACCTGTTCACAAAATGAGCTTGAAATCGATTCGGCGATTGCGAGCGCGCCCTTGATCGGTCTGGTTGGAGGCGATCGGTTGGTCTGGCCCCAAGCCTTTGGTTTGCAAGTTCTGAGGCGATAGGCCTTTGGTAACCAGGTAGGCTTTCACGGCCTCCGCACGCGCCAGAGACAAGGCGATGTTGCTGGCACGTTGCCCATTGCCATCGGTGTGCCCAATCAACTCGAAACGACGCCCCTTGAATTGCGCCAGGGTCTGGCTCATTTCGTCGAGCAATTTCATGCCTGCAGGCGTCAACACGGCACTGCCGGGTTCAAATTCGACGGTGCGATTGGCCAAGGCCTGGTCAATCAGAACCTGCTCTGGCACCACCACTTTGAGCCCATGCTTGACGGTGTAGGCGCCGCCCGCAGCCTGGCTGAGGTCTGCAATCACTTGCTGGCGCACCGCTTCACTGGGCACCTCACCTTTGATGTCGACGACTTGCCCCTCCAAGGTGATCTGACCGCGCGACACCTGTTTGATCGAGGCGGGCAACAAACGCGCGACGTCCTGACGCCATTGTGCAGAGGCGGTGACGCCACCTGTGGACAGTCGATCCACCACGCGCTCGCGGCCATACAGTGCCATGACACGATTGACGACCGCAGACCTGAACCCATCGTCGGGCACCAAACCCTGAATCACCACAGATGACTCGGTTGGGCTGGTTTGCGACCATGCCGCGCTTGGCATGCTGATCCAGCCAGCGAGCGTGATCACACTCCACGCCAAATATTTGATGGCTCCGTGCTTACTGACCAAGGAACACCTCTTCATAGGTACGCAAGACCTGAGCCAATGACATGGCGGGGTCCTTCAAATAGTTGGAGAGCTTGCGCAAGCCATAGTCGGATTCCACTTCATCTTCCACCCACTCGGCCGCATCCAGCGTCACCGCTTGTTGCTGCAGCAATTGCGGATCCATGATGGCGGTCATGGCAGACGCAGTCGCACCTTGGAAACTCAACACCATTCCAGGTCGACCTTGATGTTGGGCCATGAAAATGCCCCACTCCACATCGTGGCGCGCAAAGAACCCAGTGATCAAGGACAACCAGAATGCCGCCACAGGCCCGCGCATCAAACGGTCTTGCACCAAGGGCAGGTGCAGCACTTTGCTCAGCCGGGCGGGCCCCTGCGCCATCACGGGCTGCAATAACAAACCCAGCGCCAAGATGGCTTGTCGCAATGACAGCCGATTCCCAGCCACTGCCAGCATCTGTTCCAGACTGGCCACCGAGTGCGTTTCCAGAAAGTCCACCAAGCCGGCGCGGGCCGTGGCGCGCGAGGCATCAAAGCCCACCGCGCCATTCATGTGCAACTGCACCGATTCCAAGTCTTGCGCGGCAAACGCCTGCTTACTGGTTTGGTCCAGTTTCGCCCACATGCGCTGCAGCGCCAAAGGGCTGAGCGGTGCAAAGCTGTGAGGCTCTTGCAAGTCAAAAGCTGCCGCGAGAATGAATGGGAATCGGCGCCCAGATGAATCTTGGCTGGCCAACCATGTACCCGCCAAGGCCACAGGGCTCTTGTTACCCAGCACCGCAAACTGCATGCTCGGCGCAGCGTCGTAAACCAGTTTCCAACGAGGGTCGGTCGACAAGCGCTCCATGGACTGGGTTTGCCATTGATCCAATGAATCGATCAAGGGGGCGTGCTGCGAACTCCGCACAAAGTCCCCTCGGCACGGCAGCTTGCCGAAATACATAAGATCGGCGGTTTGTTCTGTCATCGTCATCACAGCGCTCCGGATGCGGCCACAGCGGGCGCAGACAAGGTGTCGACATCCCCCACGATGATCGCGGGCAATGCCCCCGGACGTGAGACTGCGCCACCCGCTTCAGACTTGTTCGCAGGCGCCGCGCCCGCCGCAGTGGGCGGTGCTGCATTGGGGTTCGATGCCGCATTAGAGATGATGCGCAACTGCGCAGCCACTGACACGCCAGCTTGCGGCCAACGCAACTCAAACACGCCACCATCGAGGCGCTTTCTTTGCGCGGTGTTGATCATCTTTTCCAGGCCAAAGCGGCCCGGTTCGTTGATGAACTCGATCAAACGGCCGTCGTGGGTCACACCTGTGATCCGCACACCCGGCGTACCGGTTCCTGGCCAAACAAAATGAGACCAGCTGGCCGCACCGTTGCGATAGCGCATGGTCTGCCCATCGATCTCGATGGTGTATTCGGTCAAGCCTGGCGCGGCCAAGGGGAACATCTGGAACACGGTCTGCGCTTCAGCGGACGCGCCACCTGTGCCGCCACCACTGCCACCCGCAGCACCACCTCCCGCTGATTGCCCCGCCAACGGCGCAATCCACATGCCCAAGCCCGATGCAAACTCGGGGCGCAGACGCACGCCCATGTCGGCCCACGTGCGCGCGGTCAAGGTGTCTCCACGACGAACCACCAAAGCGCCCAATGACTGCTCGGTGAACTTGGCCACAGCTCCCTCTGCACCAAACACCTTGGCGATCTCAGCCGGACTGGCCTCGACCTTCGATGCTCGGTCAAACGGGTACTTGGTCGACAAGGTGCGTTGATATGGATCGTAGACCTGCGCCATCCACACGCGATTCAATTCAGCCTCAGCCGGGCGAACGATGGCACCAAATGCCTGCATCAAGGGGCGAACAAACAAGGGACGCAAAGCTTGGCGCGAAGATTCGGTCATGCCAATGAGCATTTGCTCGTCCACAAACTTGAGCACCTCAGACAGCTCGCCCCCACCCTCGTAGGTCTCCGTCATCATCTTGCGAGCGGCGGGCCCAGGGTCACCTTGGGTCTTCATCTGGTTGAAGCGACCACGCACCTTACCCAGCCCCTGGAGATAAACGCTGAAGACGGTCTGACCACCTTCGCGCGGAGCCATGATCTTGGCCAATGCACTGAACTCCTTGCCGATCGGCCCCATGGCGATGGTCTTGTCTGCCATGTTCACGTTGACATTCATATTGACCTGGGAGGGCGCCATGCGCAGCACACTTTGCTTGAACCAATCCACAAATGACTTTTGCCCCTTCTTCAACTGGTCGTTGAAGGCAGATGGGTTGTCCCATGAAGTCTGGTCATACAAGGCACTCACCACCTTGCCCAGTGGAGAATTACTCGGATCACCCAAGCGGTTCATGCCTTGAACTGCCTGATCGAAACTGGCAAAGTCCACCACGGCAATGCCCTGGATGAAGCGCTTCCATTCGGCGGCGTACTCGGTCTTGTACAACTGGGTCAGCGCCTTCTGAATCTGCTCAGGGCTGCCTTCCAAGGTCAGGTCATCATTGGCCGCCGTCTTCAACACCCAATCGGTCGATTGCAGTTCATTGTTGGCGGCATTCTTGAACGCGTCTTTGACGTACTCCTCCCACGCTTCACGCGTGAAGGTGCCGGACACCGCGTAACTTCCAGCAATCAAGTTGCGATCATCTTCCCCTACCAATTTCACGACTGTGACTGGCGCGAAGCGGGTCGCGGCACGCGCCTTGATCTCGGCATAAACACGTTCACGTGCGGGCATGCCTTTGATGACGCGACGCAGGTTCTCGCGCGTTTGATCCAACAGGCCGACATTCAATTCCAACTCTGGGAAAGTCGGATCAGACATCTGCTGAACGGCAAAGGACATGATGCGCTCGGCACTCTGAATCATCTGCTCACGACGCATGGTGCCCCGATTGGCCTCCAGCCAAGAACGCCAGAAGCGTGTCAACTGATCACTCATGTGACCCGGCTCCAACCTGGCGCGCTCACCCAGCATCAAGTAAGCCTTCAAGGCGTTGTAGGCCTCGGTCACATTCGTGCTGGATGCTTTGGTGTAGCCGCTGTCGGAGACCGGCACCGCAGCAACTTGAGTTTCCGCAGGCGCACTGGCACCGGAAGCCGCGGGCGTCACGGCAGGCGCCGCCGCATCTGCAATCCGGCTCACAGGCTTGAGCTCCGCCGCCTTGCCATTGACCTCCGTCAGATAGCTGGCCATCGATTGCGCTGCGGGCTTGAGCATCACGGCCTGCAAGCCCTCGAAGTACTCCTGTTTCAGGCGCGCTTCAATGGCGTCACCTTGGTAGAGGCCCAGACCCAGCGACCACGGACGGTCTTCTCGGTAACGTTGAATCTGCTCCAAACGATCTTGCAAGATCTCCAGGGCCTCCAACCTCGACTGCAAATCCGATCGCCCTTCTTGCACCTGTTTGGCCTTCAGCAGATCTGACTGAACGTGTGCGACCAACTGGCGGTTGCCCATGTAGGTCCAAGTCCAGGCAGCCAACAGGCTGCCCAATAACACGACGCCGCCCAGGAAGGTCGCATAGCGCAAACGCAGCTTGTTGCGACTGGTGTACTGCTGCACCAACTGCTTGTCTGCAAAGATGACTTTGGAGAACAACTCTTTCAGGAAGAAGCCGCTCTTGGAGTACACGGCGGCTGTGGCACCTTGCTGGAGTTGCAGACCGAATTGGCCTGCCACCCGTTCGCTGGCTCGACTGGTGGACTGCCCCTCTTGAACCGCACTGGTGAAGTAGAAACCACGGAAGATCGGGCGGAACTGATAAGGGTTATCTTCAAACAGCGTGGTGATGAAGGTTCGCAGCGAAGGCTTGAGCGCTGCGAACTCGAGCGGGAAAGTCAACACGCCGGGTGGCATCTGCTCACCGCGATGCAAAGACATGCGCGCCACCGAGGCCTCTTTCAGGCCTTCGAACAGTTCATCGAAATGCTGATCGAACTGAGCCACGGCATCGGCCTTGCTGGCCACGTCATAGGGCAAGGTGGCGCCCCAGACCTTGTCGCGTTCATCACGATCACGGTCTTCAAAAAAGTCCACAAAGCCAGCGATCAAATCGGCTTTGGTAAAGACGATGTAGACCGGTGCAAAGACTTCGAGTTTCTCGGTCAACTCCTGAACACGCTGACGCAACTTGCGCGCCAGATCGATCGCAAACTCAGGTTTGTTGGCCCCCAACTCGGCCACACTGACCGCGATGATCACGCCATTGAGCGGTGCCTTGGGGCGGTTCTTCTTGAGCAAAGACAAGAAGCCCAGCCACTCACTGCGGTCCTCTTCATGAACGGAGTAGCGCCCCGCCGTATCCAGCAAGATGCCTTCGGTGGTGAAATACCAATCGCAATGCCGCGTCCCACCAATGCCCTGGATCACGTTGTCCGTGTTGTCTGAAAAGGGAAACTTCAACCCAGACATCACCACCGCAGAGCTTTTCCCTGCAGCGGGGTTCCCGATCACGGCATACCAGGGCAACTCATAGAGCGCGGCAGCGCCCGACGTCTCGCCCAACTTAGATGTTTTGATGAGCTTGACCGCTTCGGCCATGCGCTCACGCACGGCTTGCACTTCGTCCTTCTTGTCAGCCGATGCCTGCGCCACCGCGCGCTGCGCTTCGGCATCCATGGCGGCTTCCAGTTGCTGGGCCGCCTTTTGAGCTTGACGCCACTTGTAAAGCCAGATTCCCCCCCAAATCAGGCCCATCAGCGCTAGGATCACGGCCACCCAAATAAGACCGATCTTCAAGGCATCCGCACCCAGAAACAGAAAGGTGGCCAAAGCGGCCAAGCCAATGACGGTCAAGACACGAGGGTCCAAAAGAAACTGCCAAACTCTTTGCATACTCGAATCCAAACAATCACACAGCAGCGGCGTTGACTTCGCCGGCTGCTGTCAACGCCAACACCACGCGTTCATGCGGTGCATGAACATGGGTTGCCAAGGCCACGGAGTCACCTTCTGCCGTCCAAACGGCAGCGCATCCCAAGGCAGTTGACAACAAGCTTCGGGCCACACCCACATCGCCCAAGACTTCACCCGCACGAGCCACTTGCGTCGTCGGGTCTAGACCAGGGATCAATGACTGCAGGGCCTCAAACAACTCAGAGGTACGACTGGCTCGGTGATCTGCATCGGCAATCACCATCATGTTTTCAGTCGCCTTCAAACCTGCCACATCCAGAGCCTGCGTGATGGCGTCTGCGAGCACCGTTGCACCCACGCGCCCCGCTGCATCGGCTGACTTGTCACGTTTCAAACACACAGGGCGGGACAGGCGAATTGGCTGCTGGGGCATGGCCTTCGCATCCAACTGCGCACCCAAAGCCGGGCTCACGACCAACAGACCCGTGGCCGCCTCGCCCGGAATACGCCCGGTCTGGTGTTGGGCTGTGAACAGCTCTCCAATGCTTTGCCACTGCTCCACTGTGGCCTCGTCCATGGCACTGTCAACAGCCAGGATCAGCATGGCTTCGGTGCTGCCCTCGCGATGCCAACGCGTGACCGCCTGATCCCACTCCAGCCACCAGGCGTCGGGCGTGGCGGGTGGAATCACTTGCCAGACTGGTGGCGCAATACCCAAGCTTTGTGCCTGTTCAATCAAGGGCATCATGCGCGAGCGCACTTGTGACACCACCAGGTCATGATTGGCCACCGTCCAACGCGCAGGCAAGAGCAAGCGCACCGTCCATTGCAACTGTTGTGTGCGAGCTTGTCCTTCTCGCTGCTTGGGGTGCGCCACGCCAGACAGATACGCCTTACCAGACCAGTCAGCTGGTTCGTACTCAGCGGATGGCGATGGGGCATGGCTCTGCGCCCACGTCTCCAAAAGCGTCGACCAGCTTTGCATCAACTGCTCACACGGCGCCTGCAACAAGAAAGCGGCTCGTGCTGCCGCTTCGCTGTAGGCGACCTCCCCCTCCTCGTCTGGTGCAGGCAAGAGCTCGTCTACAGGGACGTCTTCCACACGCGCAGAAAACACCGGCATGCCTTCGTAGTCTTGCAAGCTGGGGTCGAGCCCTGGACGCTGCTCACCCGATTGCACCTCACTCAATGCGGCCGACGGATCCATGCCCACGCGGGTGTGCAGCGCCGCATCCACGACCAAGGCATAAGCATGACGACTGTTGTCTGCCGATCCCACAACCCCGCCGTCTTGCTGCGCGGTGTCGCTCTGAACCGCTGGCTTTCGGTCTTTCCAGCGCTGCAAGCCCCACATCGCCAGCAACCAGGAGCCCACCAAGGCCGTGGGTAACACCACGAGTTGCATCACGATGTCATACAGGTCGACATCGCGTTCGGTTTGCTGCCAGTGCCACATGGTGAACAACAACACCATGGCGGCCACCAACAGCCACAAACCCAACACTTTCAAGACACGGCTCATTGCGTTACTGCCTGCTCAAGCACATGAATGAGGGAACGACACGCGGCCCATCACTGGCCGGTCGACACGGCTTGCGCCGCGATCAGCGTCGCGCCGCAAGAACATTTGTCGCCATGCCGCGCGGCGGGTTTGCCATCAATGATCATGGTCGGGTCCCCGCTCACGATCACGGAAGTACCGTGATACTTGATCGGACAAGATACCTTGTCACCAACTCGAGCAATGCGCTTGCCGTGGGTATCGGTGACACCCGATGCCTCAATGACGGTGCCACCATGATCGGTGGAATCACCCAATACGATGAACGGACGACCCATGGCGCCGCAACTCCCTGATGTAACGTTCTTTTTTATGCGTGCGCGGGTTGTCCCGACGCGGGGCGGAGTCTAACGGGCTGCGATCAAAGGTTGTTACTGTGTGTGTCAGCGATCCCTTCAGCGCCTGTCCTGCTGCTCAGCCTTTGCGAGCCAGCTTGAACCCGGGTTTGCGCCATTCGACGTGACCAAAGTCCATCATCTGCCAACGTCCACCCCAAGTCAGGCCAACCTGCTCAGCCACTTGGCCATACAACTCGTATCCGCGCATAGCCCAAGGGTCTTTTTCAGAGATCACCAATTTACCGCCGCGCAGGAAGGCGCAATCAGCAGCCAGCCCATGCTGGTGATAACTCTGTCCACCACGGGCTTGCGTCACGTGAGAGCCCTTGGCTGCCAGCATGTCTTGCCGCTCAGGCGAGCGATAGCCTTCCAACAAGGCCATGTCATAGCCATGCTCCTCACGCATGATCTTGAAGACCAACAGGAGTCGCTGCACGAAAGCTTCGTCCATCTGATCCCAACGACGATCCGCCGTTGACAGTTGCGGCATGATCTTTTGGATTTCTTCCGTAAGGAACACATCAGGCGGCAGAGGCGGCGGCGGCACCAAATGCTCGCCTTGAAGCAACTGCGCAACCTGATGGTTGCCCGGTTCGATCACGTCATCAAACGCCTCCAAGTCATGCCCCTGCGTGGCCGCCCACCACCAAGCCCCAGCTGCGGGCAAGAGCAACAAGGCCAAGGTCAGCGTGATCCAAGGCCACTGCTGGCGAATGCGCTGCTGCCAACCATCGGCAACCGCCACAGACTGCATGGCCACCTGACGGCCGCCGTGCTGAACGACCTTGGCCCACTGCTGACCCGCCACCTCCACGCGCTGTCCCGAGCGCTGCAGGCGCGACAGCCATGCCTCGCGCCAATGCGGAAACACAAGCAGAGCCAAGGTCAAGGCGCCAAGCACAAAGCCGAGCCAGATCCAGAGAAGCACAGTTGTTCCTGTAACGATTGATTGCAATCCCGTTGCGCCAGAGCGCGCCGAAATCAACTGGATTCGTAGAATGCGCCCACTTGAACACACTACAAAATCAGATTGAGGGAGTAAGACCGTGAGCCACGACCAGGGGCGCCCAAGTTTGTTTGCGGGCATGGAAGACGGGGCTGCGGCCGAGCCAGACACCCAGCGGGTGCGGATTCTATCGACGCTCGAATCCACTCGTCGAGTCTCTCGCCCCGCACGAAAGGGGGGGACGCATCGACTTGGGGGGGCACAAAAACCCCCCGTATCCAAAGTGTGGCTGGCCTTTTTCGGCGTGGCCGCTTTGGCTTTGATGACGTCCTTCGTCACCGTGCTGAGAAGCCCCGAACCGGCGCCTACGCACAAGCTCCCCGTCGCCACAGGGCCTGCAGCGCCAGCCTCTCAGGTCGCAACCAGTAGCTTGCCCCCCTCTGCTCCCGCCAGCGCAGCGGTCGTCGCCATGGACGTGGCGCCGACAGCCAGCGCCCCTGCCTCAGCACCATTTGAAACCTTGGAGGCCTTGCCACCCACGGCAGCCAGCAGCAACGCACCGAGCCGTGACCCCATGGCCGCCTTGAAGACGCAGCCGTCTCCCGATGCCAGCGTGGTGGCTGCAGCCACAGCCGCAACTGGCGCAGCCTTGGCTGCCAACAAAGCGAGCGCGAAAGAGGTTCGCCCCAAACAGCCAAGCGTCGCTAACGCCAGTGCCTCGACCAGCAGCAAACGCAAGAAGCAACAAGACAGCGAAGTCGCCTTGATCGAAGCCGTGATGACGCACGGTAGTTCGCGGCCCAAGTCGAAGTAACAGACCCGGCAAGGGCCCCGCGCAGCCAATTGGCGTTGTTACCCCTGGTTGCGTATTACCCCAAAGTGGGTGCCCTCCCCGGCAGAGCCAGCCGTCAAAATTGGCTCATTCA
>JBKBIO010000014.1:0-84904 GCA_046299355.1 Aquabacterium sp.
TACCTGCAAGGGCATCCTCCCGAGCACCTCAACGCAAATGCCACGCTGAGCGAGCTACTCGATTCCAATCCACTCATCTAAGAATCATTTCGGCGAAAGCTGAAGTTGCCCAAGGGCCCGTTGAGCCCGACGGGCGATCGGGCCTTTTCACAATCAAGAAGGAGCCCGTATGGGATGGCTATTTTCAGATCAATGGAGATCCAAGTCTGACCTTGTTTCTCATCTCACGCAGCCGAGTCGTTTTGGCCAAGCACGAATCATTTCCAGTAAGTTGGTAGGAAATCGTCATTGGTTTCTCGCTGAAGGAATTGAGGGACGTCGTTGGATCGGTTTGGATCTGCTTGAGTCCGGCTCTCAGAGAAACCCTGGATGGGGCTACAAGTGTTTGGATGAATCGGTAGGACCGTACTACTTTGATTGCCCTCTGAGCTATATTCGGATGGCTTCAGAACCTATCAACGATACATCTAGGCAGTGGCGATCTACGGTTCTAGAGCATCATGCGAGATCTAGACTTCTTTCCAAGCGATTCAGTAGTTTGAAGGCTGGTCTAGTACTGACCTACGGAAAAGAGCAGTACCAACTGATTAGTCTTGCTGGTCCAAGACTTGGATGGACTGTCAGTCGTCTTTCTGATGGCCGCGCCTTCCGCATGAGTCCAAACCAGATCAAGTCCGCACTAGCGGAAGTTCACATCCAATAAACCTGTTGAGACCTTTCAACCAACGCTTTTCACAACCCGAACGGGCCAATTAGCCCGGGCGGGTTTAGTTGGCCCATTTTTTATGGAGCCAACGATGTCTATTTCTACTTGTACCGATGACAACTCGTCCAAGATAAATCTTGAACAGGGGAGGGCATATTGGCCCGAACTGGGTGAGGCCGCCCCAATTTGTTTGTTCAACACGCAATATATCTACCGTAGCTACGCCATCTACTGGCTTGTGCAACACGACGATTTGGCCCGATCGGCGTTGAAGCGCCACAGGATCCGCCTACATAAAGCGGATTTACGCACTCCGCATGATCACTCTGGCGCTAGGCGTTTCGGATGTGACATTTACGTTGCAACTATCACGGTAAATGCGCATCGCAAATTGCAGGCAGCTGGATTGTGTGCCATCCAGGTCCTGCTCGACTGATCCACTGCGTTGTAACTAGGGAGCTTGGCGATGCCAGGTTTCCATCAAATTCATAACCCCCAGGGGCCCCACTTGCCCCTTTGTGGTCCGTGGGCTCCTAACTTTTCGGAGATCACATGAATCAAATGTATTTGTTCGAAGGAGGACAGCGCTCTGAGAGCGGTGAACTATCTTGGCTAGCCCGATTCGATGCAGCCGTTCCTGAGCAGGTACTGCGACTCATCGAAAGAGGTGCAGTGTTTGTTGTGAACCATAGCGGAGGAAAGGATAGCCAAGCGATGTTCCATTTTGTTCATCGTCATGTCCCTCAAAATCAAATTCGTGTTGTGCATGCAGTATTACCCGAAGTTGAATGGGAGGGGGTTGAGGAGCACATCCGAAAAACGATTGGCAGTCATCCGCTTCACACATGCAAGGCTAGAAGAACCCTGCTGCAGATGATTGAACAACGTGGGATGTTCCCTAGCCCATCTAACCGCCAATGTACTTCCGATTTGAAGCGCGGACCAATAGAGCGCACGATACGTCAAATGGGCAACAAGCTCATTGTCAATTGCATGGGCATGCGTGCCCAGGAAAGCTCCAGTCGAGCCAAGCTTTCGGCGTTTAAGTACTCTGAGAGAAACAGTAAGGCTGGAAGGGAGTGGTATGAGTGGTTGCCAATCCACGATTGGGATGTTGGCCAAATCTTTTCATACATCGAACATATGGGGCAACAGCCCCATTGGGCCTACAGCAAGGGAATGTCTCGGCTTTCTTGCTGTTTCTGCATCATGTCGAGTAAAGCCGACCTTACCACCGCAGCCCAATTGAATCCAAACCTCTACAAACGTTACGTGGAACTAGAACGACTGACTGGTCAAGTGATGTTGATGCCAAGCAAAAAGCTTGGGCGTCAGAGTTTGGTAGACGTTACTGGCATTCCTACATAAGGTTTTTGAGAACCTGATTCCAGCCCCGAGCGCCTCGTGCGTTCGGGGTTTTTTTATACCTCTGAACTGCCGATCCATGTTTTTCCTAACCATGCGTCCCAAGGGGAAGGGGGGGGCGGTATCGTTTCGATCTGATCATGTCTCCATCCTGTCCGTGGAGCATCAATGCAGATCAGAATCGCGCCATCGTCTGATGTGAAGCGAAGTTGTTCGCACTCATTGCCGACGAGCAGGTCTGCTTCATTAGTTAATAGGGGTCGAGTAATTATCATTTGGGGTGTTGCCTTTAGAGGTCGACCGCTTCAAAGAGGTCCTTGATCACACGATCCAAGGGGTGTCCACCCATGCGTTCCAGATCGTCTGAAAGGGAGTCCGTAGCCCCTCCAGCAAGGACTCTGTGTGCTGAGGCAATGGTGGACAGCATACGGTCTTCACTATTGTTACGTCGGACTGAGGATATGAGTTCTTCAGCACCTGTGTCTGTAAATTTGCCAGAACGTATTTGGGCGAATGTAGTTGGCTGATAGATTTTGCAGAGGATGGGCCAAGCTAACCAGACCGTTGAAGGTCTTACCTTTCTGTCAGAGAACAGATAAAGAGTGATCGCTCTCTCGATGTCTCTGAATGACATGCCAAGCCTGGACGCCATCGAACAAAACGCATCTCGAAACTCTAGTGCAATGCGGTCCTGTGCGTCGTGATATCGGGCATAACAGGCGTCCCAATAGCGTTCAAGATCACCAATCGATTGACTGTTTACAGGTTCTCTAAGGACGGGCAAGCTGACCGATAGATGGATGAACTTTGTAAGGTAACCCTCTGATAACTGTTCCCCCAACCCGTAAACGCCATTAATGGCAGAGACCATTGCTTTCCTGTTGATGAATAGCACAAATATCAAACCGGGTACGTCAAAGAAATGTTTGATTCGTTCCAAGGTTCTCACCGCAAAGTCTGGTTTGCAGCGATCGAGTTCATCAATCAGAATGACGATGGGGCCATCGTCCTTTGCCAACTTCGCTAGCTTAGATTTAAGCGAAGAGATTGATGCTCTTGCGCTTTGTAACGCTGTGATTTGTTCACCGATTATGCGGTCGACAAATTCCGCTGATGGGTCAGAAATCGCATCGTCAATATCACTTGCTAACTCACTTCCTGCGGTTTCCCCAATGGTGTGTTTTACCACTGCCTTTACTACTGCCTTTCCACTGGCTTGAATTAGCATTCCTCCCACTCGACACAGTTTTGCCTTGAGCTCCTTATCTGGCCCGTTTCCCATCGGAAGCAATGTCAATAGTTCTGCAGAGATAACCGAATAAGGGTCATCTACAAAATCGTTTGAGAATGCATCAATCAAAGCTGCTTTCCGGTGCAACTCGTTTTTCATGTTGCCTAACCAATTCTGTGCGAACCAGGACTTCCCATCTCCCCATTGCGCTTCTACCGAGATCACACCGCCGCTTTTCATCCTTGAAACGACGTCATTCAATTTCTCCGCAAGCCGTCGGCGGCTTTGCGTTGAATCCATGTCGAATGGGTTCTCTAGGTTTACAGGCGTGGAAGGGGTGTAGATTGCTTTGTTCATCGCTACTAGAGTTCAATGTTTCAACAGTTCTTGTTATCCAGATTCGTAGTAGTCGACGCGGACTTTGAGATCAATTGGAACACGTCGGTGGTTTTGCCTCGAATAGGTTGTAGGTTTATGGCATTCCGATTCCGTGAAGCGCCCATACCACGCTTGGTATCAATAAATAGGGGCTCCATCTGCTTTATGCATTCGGGTTTTGCAGGTTATTGAACTTCACCTGTGCGATTTTTTGCGCGGAGCTCATTCAAGTAGGGCGTTGAGCTGATGGCGCGATCAATGCGTTCGCAGAGGCTTTTCCAGCCCTCCCAGTATTGGCGCGTGGGGTATTGCTCGGGATCCCAGATGTCCTCCCACCAAATGCATTCATCACGGTCGCGCAGCAGCATGGCGGGGTTAGTGTTGCCGTTGATCAATGTCTTAACGTCATCGGGGCGCATTAGGTAGCTGGTGATCCGGTAGTCCCCTGAGCTGTATTTTTTGTACAAGACCTCCAGGCTCAAGAATAGGTGTTTGAGCGCGCCTTCGCCGCCGGCGCCAATCTCTTCAGAAATCTTGTAGGGGGTGCGGTAGATAAGGTAACGCCCAGCCTTTGATTGCTTGACCAAGTAGAAGGCACCGCCTTCGCTGTTTTCTCGAATCAAGTGCAGGTGCTCAAGGGTATCGTCGTCGGTGTCCTCGTTTGGCCAGGAGCTCAGCCACTGTACGGCCTGTGCGGGGCTGTCGGGCAGACGCTCGTAGTTAACCGGGTAAATGTGGCCGTCACCGTGCTGTAGCCATGGGCTGCGCACGCCATAAACCTGAGCGATGGATGCCAACTGGGAGAAGGTGGGCTCCTGCTTGCCCAAGAACCAGTCCTCTACATGTTGGGCGCGCTCCTCACCGATCGCTTGGGCGACGTGAGAGGGGCGATGTTTGCCCGCAGGCTTAGCCGCGTTCACTTGCTCCAACAATAGAGTCAGGCGCTGGGCGACTTCCTTGGATCGTGTTCCTCGCTCGTCTTCGATGAGCGCCGGGGAGACCCAAGCTGTGATGGCTTGGCGTGCTTCGGCTTCAGTCGAGCGATCCCGTTTGGCCGCTAGGCCAACAAGCGCGTTGAAGATATATCCAGGGATATTTCTAACCAGAATTTTTCCAGGCTCCATTTTGATGTCCTTCGATTCGCAATGATTGCTAAATGATTGCACTGAATTCGACGTGTGTCAACGAGCGGCTCTACTTATTGCTGGGCAAAGGTTGCTGTCTGCTTCCACTTTCCAGTGCTTGCTTCGAATTGGTCAATGCGGCACAGAGGCGATTGGTCCACTCCGGCCCATGAGACGTTTCGCGCCTTTGCTGCCATCTTTCCGAGAACACAAGCAGGACGGGCCTGATATGCTCGAAAGGAGGCTTGCCGCCTTTTCTCTCGGAACACGCTCGAATTTGCGTGCTATTCAGAGGACAAGGCCATGGACGACAAGAAGCGAGCGGGGATTCTTCGGCCCGCGCAAATGCGCCATCTTCTGCGCGTGACCGAGGCAACCAGTCGTCACCCGGAGCGCGACAATCTGGTGCTGCTTTTGGGCTTGACGTGCGCGATGCGCGTTACCGAAATTGCTCAAATCCTCCCGAGCGATGTCATGTTGCCATCAGGCCAGCTTCGCAAAGAAGTGTCTCTACGAGCGGCCATCACTAAAGGCTGTCGCCAGCGGTGCGTGTTCATCACTCACCCACTGACCGTGGCTGCGCTGAACCGATACATCGAGTACCGTTGGAAGCGGGGGATGGTGGTGGACTTTGATCGAAACAGGTTCAAGGGGCTTATGCCTGAGGTGCCTTTGATTTTGACTCACAAGGCATCCAAGTTTGAATTAACCGCCAAGCGTCGAATCCTGGCGGATGGCCACGAAGAGACCTACCTCGCATGCGATAGCCTCCAGGCGCATATTTCTCGACTCTATCGGGCCGCTGGTTTGCATGAATGCTCAAGTCATTCGGGTCGCCGAACGTTTGCCACCAGGTTGGTTGAGCAAGGCCATGACCTTGAGGTTGTCCAACGGCTTTTGGGTCACGCTGAGCTGGACCATGCAGATCCTTATCTTGAGCCATCCAAAGCCACCCTTGAAGCGATGTTCACCACGGCGCTATGAAAGTGTTAACAATGTTGTAACGGTGCTTGTTGATTGCTTGAAATTGGAATAACATTGTGTCAACGGAGATTCAAATGCTTGTGAACATCAGAACCATTGGCAACAGCAAGGGCATTGTGCTCTCTAAGCCGGTCTTGGCCCAAGTGGGCCTTGCGGAAGAACCCACCGCTGACCTGACGGTCGAAAACGGCGCAATCGTTTTGCGCAAGCCTCAAGCTGCACCTCGTGCTGGCTGGGCAGAAGCGGCGCAGGCCTTGGCGGAAAAGGGTGGCGATGAGCTGGTGATGGGCGAATTCGCCAACGATGTAGACGCGGAGTTGGTGTGGTGAAGCGCGGAGAAATCTGGATGGTCAATCTTGACCCCACGGTTGGCAGCGAAATCCAGAAGGCTCGACCCTGTGTGGTTGTTTCGCCCGCAGAGTTGAATGACCACCTCAAGACCGTGATGGTGGCCCCCATGACCTCCAAGGGCTTTGGTGCCCCATTTCGCATTCCTGTGACGCACGCGGGGACCAAGGGCTTGATCTTGCTTGATCAGATCCGCACTGTGGACAAGGTTCGCTTAGCCAAGCGGCTGGGCGCGGTTTCAGCCAAGACGCTTACTGCAACGTTGACTACGTTGCAAGAAGTCTTTGCCGAGTGAAAACCAGCATGAGCAAAGAACTCCAAACGGTACACACGGGAACCAGTTCCATCGAGGATTGGTACTTGGAGGCCGATGGTCGTCGTGTTGGCTATCTGTACAGATCCACAAATGGATGGGCTGTTGCTGTAGATCTTCCGGGTTGGAGTGCAGGCCCCTTCGCCGTCGCCCCAAGCAAAGACGCTGCACTGGCCTTTGCTGAGCGCTGCCTTCAGTTGGAAGGCCTTCACTTGATTGACCAGTTGGAATCCAGTGATCCGATTCAAATTGCCTGACTCAAAAGGGAGCAAGCCATGGGCATGACACAACAGCAGGTTGAAGAACAAGGCTTTGAGGCCCTGCAGAGGCTTTATTTGCTGGCCACAGACTTCAACCATGATCATGGGATTGTTGCCGCTCGCTTTCTGCTCGGCCTTTACAACGGGTATCGCTTCCCGTTCGACCTCACAGACCTGCGGCTGCTTGAACCCACGACATTCCAGGATGCGATGGCCGTCCTGGTCATGGACGCTCGACTCACCCGCAAGGAGGTTCACAACTACTTCTCCGAAGGTGGTAAGAAGTTTGAACGCTTGGTGCAGGACTGGAACATCACGGATGTTCAGCGGTTGAAGAAAACTGGTGATGGTTCGCCGACACCGCGTGCGCAGCGGGGAATGATCCGACATGAAGAAGACTTGTCGGCGAAACTCGTGACGATTGGCAACGCGCCAGGGTATCGCGACGTGCGCCTAACCTTCGATTGTGAAGTCATCGGATCTGACCGCCGGGATGTCGGGCAGGTTCGTGTTTGCATGAGCGTCAACGCTGAGGACGGTGTGACCGTGATGAACCACATTAAGGAGACTCATCAGTCTGCGTGGTCCCGTGGGAGGCCAATTGATGCAAGGCCCGATGAGAGCGCCCCATGTTGGGCATTGTTTTCAGCAATCAGTTGATCGAGGGCGACATGGCAAACACTGACATCAAAGAGATGTACAGAATTCCTGCGCCGTACTCGACGACTTCAGAGATTGTGGTCTATGGCGAACCTGACATGGGTTGCTACGAGTGGCGGATCGAGACGAACGGCAAAATCACGAGAGATACCAAAGACAAAGGCTATGGCTGCGCAGAGATTGCTTTGCGTGATGCGCTGGTCGCAACATCCAACTGAACGATTCATGACGAAAATTGACTTCGATACTGGCGACCGTGGTCACACGCTCGCGCTGGGCACCACTTGCGAAGGCATGGCCGCGATGTGGAGTGGCAATACAGAGCCAACAGCCACTAGCCAAACAACGCAAGTGGCAACCCAAAACAAAAAGCCAGGGTACCACCCAGTGATTACCGCATCCGGTCGCGTTTCGGTGGCTCCTGTTCTGGCGTGGTCCGACCTTGGAAGCCACTTGAATTCAAGTGATCAGGAGTTGGGGCCTGCTTGGATGCAAGAGAAGGCTGCAACGCTACGCGCATTAGGGCAGGATCTTCTTGCGCAAGCTGAGGCAATCGAAGCCGAGTTGCAATCAACGCGATAACCCTGGAAAGTTGCATGTCAACGCTGAACATGACTCCGCTACGCCTGTCGGTGCTACGGTTTCTTGCTGACAAGCCCAATGGCTACAACAGCAAGGGTCTGGTGCAAGAGTTGATCCCTCGTGGGAGTGAGGCCAACCTTGGATGGACTCAACAGGGGGCGGCCAGAATGGCAGGCAAGCTGATCGGGCCACTCCGAGAGGCTGGTCTGGTCACGGAGGACCATTGGGCACCCATGTACCGGCGCATGGCCAAGCTTACGGAATCAGGTCGCGCAGTCTTGGTGGAGCATGAATCAGTCAAGTCTCGCCATGAGCTTGAGGCGGCCATACGCAGTGCCGAATAACCTGGAAAGAGATCATGACTGGCAACATTACAAACGAGACAGCATGAACAAAGAACTGCGTAAAACCAATTCTGTACGGTCGCATTCGCGACTAATAGTCAATGCTAGACGCATTGGTTCTCACGAAGCATGGAATAAAGTCTATGAAAGCGCAAAGACCGTCTGGCAACAAGCAGAGGAAGAAATCCTTCAGTCGGTACTGAAACCGCAGGAAGCTCGATGTGCTAACACTGGTTCGGTCGAGCATTGTGAAAGTAAAAAACCAACGAAAAACCAGAGGTGCGCCCTTTGTAAACATACCGGGTCACTTTAGACGGTAAAAAGCGATGAGCCATAAGGTGATCGGAGTTGAAGTCGATGGCGCGGTGGAGTGGCATGTGCCCAGCGTTGGCGGCGGTGACTATGCAACCCTGTGTGGCCTCGACGGCAACGATCCTGCAATCGGTCAAACGGGTACGGTCGAAGCACCGCGAGGCACCAAGATCAACTGCCACGAATGCCGTACTGTATGGCATGGCTTGCGCGCATTGAAGCTCCGTGCGACCGACTTTGCATAACCCAAGGAAAGAGCACCACTACAGGGAATCGTAATGGGAACCGGATGCAGCATCTACGTGGAGTTTCATCACGCACCAACACCTGACGAGGTTGGGGCTATTCGTGAGCGACTTCAAGCGAGGACTTTCATGATTCGTCCTGAGCCGGCGAATCAACTTGAAGTGCAGAGCCTCGACGACGCAGTACCCACCATGGAAGGCTTCAGCGGATATGCCGTCGATGAAACAGGTCACCTCGATTCAAGCGTCTACGACGGAGACCGCCAGGGCAAACCAATTGGTTGCGTGTTCGCCATTCCAAGCGGTGCAGTCGGACAGTTGCCGTGCTCTGGACGCTACTGGAGCAAGGACTACCCCGAAGGGCCCTTCCCCGAACATGCAGTCGTGCTGCTGTCACTCTTGAGTGATCCGCTGGTTAAGCGCTGTTGGTACGTTCCTCACGACGATTGGTTTTGGCCGCCCGCACTCTCGACTAATGACGTTCACGCGATGCTCGACGACTTCATCAGAATTGGAACGCGTCACAAGGGTAAGTGAGAGACGTCACCCTAGATGGCTTATGCGGCTGTGCCGCGATCGATCGGAAAATTGCCGCATGGAGCTCAACAACACAAACAATTGGATTTACGCGGGTGTCATCTTTGCCCCGGTAATGGCACTTGGGGCCTGGTTTATCTATGTGGCAGCAAACGCCATTTGGAAAGAGACTGTGGGGCAGGCGGCGACAGAGTTAATGCGCAAATCCTGCGTCGAAGGTCTGGCGTTGGGTGTGTATGGCCTCGTGGTGGCAGTGATTCTTCAAAGCCTTTTTGGGCGAAATGTCATGGCCACGTACATGGTAATCACAACGATGCTCATGGGTGTTCTGGCGGGCGGCTGGTCTGGTCAGAGATGGCGGTGGTTCTGGCGCTGTGCGGGCTTTGTGGCAGTTTTCTTAGCAGGTATTTATTCATCATTAATTGGGTAAGACTTCGGAAAGAGGGAGAACAACTAATGTCTGATAGCTCCGTTGGTATCAAGGGTTGTGCGTACATCTATGAACCTGCTGGCCAAGCGGGTGAGTACGCTGCTTTGGCGGCCAACCCATACCGTGGATGTGGTCACGCATGCGCGTATTGCTATGTGCCTGCCGTCATCAAGATGGCGCGACCGGAGTTTGATGCTGGTGCGTTCTCGCGCCCAGGCTTCATGACTGGTTTGCAGAAGGACGCCAAGAAGTACCAAGCTGCTGGCCGCCGCGAACAAGTGATGCTCTCATTCACAACGGACCCATACCACCCAGGCGACACATCTCTGACGCGTGACACGCTGATTGTGCTGCGCGACCACGGTCTCGGGTTTTGCACACTGACAAAGGGTGGTACGCGAGCGCTGCGCGATCTGGATGTTTTCCGTCCCGACCGTGATGCATTCGCCAGCACTCTCACAAGTCTTGACGAGACGTTCTCTCGTAAGTGGGAGCGTGGTGCCGCTCTACCGGCAGATCGACTCGCTGCGCTTCAAAGCTTTCATGCGGCGGGTGTCTTCACATGGGTCAGCCTTGAGCCGACACTCGACGTTGAAAGCAGCCTTCGCATCGTCAGCGAAACGCACCACTATGTAGACCTATTCAAGATCGGCAGGGTGAACTACCTTCCAATGACGAAGACCACCGATTGGCAAGACTACACATTGCGCATGATTGACTTGTGCCAGCGTCTCGACGTTCGGCATTACATCAAGAAGGATCTTCAGCAGTTCTTGCCCGCTGGCTATCCAAACCCGCTGCGGGTGACTCAGCATCACGGCGCATCGGCTGCGCATCCTCAGGTTGAATGTGCGGCCACAGCATAGGAAAACAAGACCATGGCCAATGAACAAGCGAAGCGGGACAAACGAATTCAGGAACTTCACGCGGAAGCCAAGAAGCACTGGCCCCAACTGGAGAAGATCATCGACGAGTTGAAGAGCTGCGGCCCCCACTCCCAGGATGGCAACAACGCACTTGCCAACGTCCGTCAATGGCTGCGTGACCTGTCAACGCGATAACCCTGGGAAGAGTACCGTGCCGAACGAGCCCACCCGTACATTCACGCTTGAGCTGCGCGAGTCGCTGTTCAATGCGGTAAAGGACAACCTACGCTCCGGCGTAACGCCTCCACGTGAATTCACTGACCAGGAAGCGATGGCGTTCCTGGCGAAGCACCCACGCATTCTCGGCAGCATCGTCCACTTTGATGAGGTGGACACGACCGACCGAGAGGCGATTTGGGATGCCCAACGTGACGAAGCAGCAAATGCCGCTTCGCGCTAAAACGGAAAGAGACACCATGAGCACGGACCTTCACTTGTATTGCAAAGCCACGAACGAGTGCGTTGAAACTCTGCGCTCTGGAAGCACAACAACTCAGCAACTTGACGCGAATGTGTTGGCATGCTTCCTGGCATATCACGCTTCACTGACCATTCGTGGATCAAATGAGTTCATGTTGCGCGAGTCTGATGCTGACGACCTAGACGATTCGATACTGTGGACACCTGAGAACTATCGAGACCTTCTTGCGCGAGCACCTGAGGTGATGCGCGGTCAGGAGGGGTTCGAACAAGCAAACAATGGCGGAGTGTGGGTACGACGCACGATTGATGGCAGAGTCATCTAACCCATCGGAAAGAAGCACCAATGCCAACCAGTATTCCCAAACAGAAGACGGTACCGACAAGCGAGTCCGTGCCGTTTCGTGTCATTCAAACGGTGGCTGATCAATTCGGTAGCTTGGATGGCGAAGTCAATTCCAGCACCAGATTTATTGAAGACCTCGACGCTGACAGCTTCGACCAGGTTGAACTCTCGATGGCCATCGAAGATGAGTTTGGTATCGAGATTTCGGATGATGAGGCAATTCAATGTCGAACAGTTGGAGACGCCATTGCGTTGGTTCAGACGTTAACTGGAGCAGTCGTCGTCGACTATTCACTTCGTAAGGTCAAGGAGCCGTTAAAAGCGAGTGAACTGATTCGTCAGTTGAGCGCAGCGATTACTAAACACGGTGACATTGATGTCTATGGTGGCTCAGGCGAAGGCTTGACAAAGCTAGTAGTTAAGAAAATTGGTAAGCGTGAGGCAAACCAGATGAAACGAATAATTGTCTGCTGATGCTGGCATTCGATTCATTTGCTGAACGAGGGCCAGGCGCGACCAGTTCCCTTATCGACCTTCAAGGCCTGGATAGCCAAGCCCACATCCTTGCGAATCAGAATTGTTCCTGATCGATGGATGGAGCACGCCAGTGCGGTATTAAATCAGGCCATAACCGAAAGAAATGGCACTTGAATATGGAAGGGACACTAATGAGAGTCGGGCAGGTTGTCGAGTACCAGACAGGGCTAGGCGAATGGGGCACGGGTTCGGTTGTCGATTTCAACGAGGAACTTGATCTCTTGACTGTTGTAGACGATGAGGACGGCAGCACGTGGCATGGTCCAGCCGACCGAGCCACTGTCATCCAGGGCTGACGGAAAATTCAAGCATGAGCATTCCAACGACTCTCACTCCAGAGCAAGCCGAACAACTGACAGAGCTGCTTCGTCAGGCGCGCAAGCAACTTCGGGACGCTGCGGGATCGCGGATCTACTTGCCGAACTACGCACCAACGAGTAGTCGCATCGGCGATGCTTTGCGGGATCTGGGCGTTGATCCAGACTAACAGAAAGTTCCAAGGAAACCTTCAGAGGCAACTAAGCACCAATGGCAAAATTTCTCAACACCAGCGGCACCAATTACCACCTCGAAGAGTTGATTAAGGCTGCACGTGATCGCTTGATACTGATCAGCCCATTCTTGAAGCTGAACGATCGGATAAAGGAACTGTTGGCAGACAAGGACCGCCTGAAAATAGACGTTCGAGTTGTCTATGGTAAGAGCGAACTCGCCCCGGCGGAGGCCGAATGGCTTAAAGCTCTGACGTTTGTGCGTACTTCGTTTTGCAGAAACCTGCACGCAAAGTGCTATCTGAGTGAGGAATCTGCAATTGTCACCAGCCTGAACCTTTACGAATTCAGCATGGTGAACAACAACGAGATGGGAATTTTGATCACCAGGGCCGAAGACCCAGACCTTTATCGCGAGGTCTACGAAGAAGCTCAGAGATTGATCAGAGTAAGTGAAGAGGTTCGCATATCTGTTGAACGTGTTGAACAGCAGAAGCAGCAAGACGAGCCTTCTCCTGTCACCGTTCCTGTGGCGGCGGGTGCCGATGCGTATGAGAAGTTGACGACTGCCAAGCTCGCCTCAAAACTGGGGTGTACAACGAAGGACTTGTTGGATCGTTTTGTCTCCGCTGGGTTGGTTGAGGTTAAAGCAGATCACCCCGGTAGGCACTACATCACTGCTGCGGGTAAAGCGATGGGTGGAGAGTGGCGACCAGGTACTGGCGGCGGCTATTTGCTTTGGCCGTCGAATACCCAAATACCTACAAACTGAATCGAAAACCGATCAGGAGCACGACATGGTTGTCTTCGCTATTGATGACCTACTTCAAGTGGGATCAGGAAGGCTGTGATGGATGCGCAATTGGCGGAGGCTACGGAAAATTGGGAGATTGACGATGACGAAGTTTCAGCAAGCCGTTGATGCGGTGCCCTTTTTGGGTGTTGGTCTTATTGCGCTTATTGTCTCCATATGGTTGGTGGATGCTGCTATGGCAGTTGGATGGTTGCTGCGAATCCTGGAGATCCAGTCGGTGTATGACAGAGTGCTCCCGAGTTGGACAGCAATACATTTCTTCGTTGCATCGGTGGTTGCAACCATCACCGTAAAACTGATTGGCACGGGGCTACCGGACTAACCGGTGAGGGAAATGGAAAGAGCAGTGACTAGGTTCATCACGTCAGCACCAGGAATAGCTGCAGAGCTGCTGGAGCAAGGATTTTTCGTGGCTGGTACGTTAGACGAACAGATACCACTGCACGAGGTGTATGTAGCCTATTCAGACCGACAAATGCGAAGAGTAGGGGAGTATGTGGCAAGGAAACTGTGCTGGAACGTCCGCATTCGATCTGAAAGCGCAGTAACGTCATTAGGTTGGTACGGCTCCCCTGATCGAGCGATTCGCGAGGCAGAACATTTCGAGGATCTCATTCGTCAACATGAAAGCGTTAGCTCGCGATGACTACACCCAAGACACCAGCCAAGAAGGTTGCCAAGCGCGGTCGTGATGTGACGCGCACGGAGCGCGCTGTGGCGCATTTGGAGCGCCTGGAAGAGGCCAAAGGCAAACGAGTGGTGGCCGACCTTGATGCGCCCGCTGTAGAGGCTTTGGACGGCCTTATCGGCGCTGGCTACGGCGCTAGTCAGGTGGCCGTGATTCGCAGGGCACTGGTTGAGGCATTCGCAAAGAAGGCGAAGAATGTGGCTTGACAGCGTTTATATAAATGCTACAATCTAACCATGCACTACCGAGTCCAGGCGGTTCCTGGCGTTCCAACTGGAGCAAATCATGCTGACGATCTACGATAACGGCGATATCTCCCTCTCAGGCCGAGCTACTGGCCTGGCGGTCGGTCAACGAGCCGACCGGACCCTTGTCTACACGAAGGAGTCCCCGTTCACAAAGGCCAAGTACAAGGAGCACGTCATGCCTCATCAACGGTACTCGCTGGCCCATGACGCTCCCGCGTCTGGTGTCGCTGGCCGTGCGCAGTTTGAGGCTGATGTACTAGCCTTGATCGAGTCTTTGAAATCGAACTGACCGGGGAAAGAATATGCGCACCATCGAGCAAGAGTTGGATAGGCGCGAATTGCGCCGCCTTCGCGCAGAGCACGTCTACCTGTGTCGCTTGGAAAAGCTGGAGAAGCTGGCTGAACCGCTGGTTGGAGAGCTGTGTCGTGAAGGCAAGACTGTGTACTACATCAACCTCACGGATCGACAAGGCCGACTGACCGGCAAGACCAAGGAGGGCGGCACCGTGTACGAACTGATCACCTACCTGATCCGTAACAAGTACGTCACCGCCCACTGAACGAACGGAAACTTGGCTAGTACATCATGGTCAAGAGTATGACAACAAGCGAGGCACTTTCCGCTGGTACGCTCACGCTCCGTGACGGCGCAGAGTACACGGTCGCGCTTTTCTCGCTTCCAAGAGAGCGAAGAATTCGATGCCAATGCGTTCGTGTTGAGAGGCTGTGCAACAAGCCGATCTACAGCAAGGTTGTGTTCATCACGGATGGCCGCGATTTTTGCGTTTACGGCTATGCCTGTGCGCTGGCCCATGCCGTTGTTCGACCAACACACGTCAGAGCTAAGCGCGATCTAGCCTCAGTGCCTGAGCTTACCGATGCCGAGATTGATCGGGTGCGGGCGCTCATTCTTGGAAATGTCAAAGATGTCATCCCTTACCTAGTCGCCTTGCGCGATCAGCGAGAGTCCGACATTCAACGCGAGGAAGAGCGATTACAGGCGCGCAGGCTCCCAATGGCAGAAAGTGACCATGCTGCGTTCAGCTTCGCAACTTCGAATGCCGCTAGGGCGCGTTCCGATAGTCAGCGACTAGCTTTGGCAGAAAGCCTTCAGATACGAGCGAGGAACGTACATCAACTTCGCGTCAGCGTGGATGAAGTTCTCGCTTATTCGCGGGGTCAAGGTGGCTTGTCCCCAGTCTTGGTGCGCGACATCTTGAATGACGATGACACGTTCTACAGGCCATTAGCGCCCAACGCCTAAGAAGGAAGGAACATGCAAAAAACCATCGAAGACATGTTTGGTCTTCCAGAAGGCAGTGTCAAGCTGACGGCTCCACGTCGTTCTATCAAACTCGACGAGGGCGCAACAGTTGGCGATCTAAGGCAGCTATGGGACTCAAAGTGAGTGGTGTTGAAGGCACAGCCTTTGGGCTTGGTGCGGTGTCATTGGTTAGCGGTCTATTTGCTCTCCTCTTTTTGAGGGTTGATGTCCCATGGGCGCGGACAATCGGTTGGGCCCTGGCCTGTATTCTTGGACTTGCAGCGTTCTTGGCACTTGTCCTCATTTTCGCCCCGATGCTTACAAGGAATGGAAGAACGCCGAAGTCCAGCGGTTCAGTCTATGTCGAGTGAATTGCTCAGATTGTTCCAATATAAAAAAGCCAGTCCCTTTTGAGGACTGGCTTTTCACTTTGCATCAAACAAGCAATTGCTTGGCCAATGCCACTTCCACACTATCACCCGAGTCGTTGAGGACATCGAGCCCCGATTCTGGCATGTCTCCAGACGTTGACTGTGACACGGCGATCTTTTTGGCCATCAACTCCAGGCAGTTCATTTGAGCTGTGAGCCTGTAGCCGAGGTACCAGATCTCCACATCCAGTAGCTGTCCGATTCGCCACGACCGGCGTGCTGCTTGTTGCAAGGTATAAACGTTGTAGCCACTTTGCATAAAAACGATGGTTGGAAACTCAAGCATGTCCAGACCTGTTTTGACCAGCTCCGGATTGGTCACGATGATGTCGTAACCTTGATCGACTTTCTCCAATAGCCAATCTTCGCGCTTTGCCGCTTCCACAGATGATTTCAGGACTGCCGTCTTGAAGCCAGAGGCTTCCAGCAGAATCTTTAGCCTAGAACTTGTGTCCCTGGTACCGGTGTACGAGGTGTAGACCAGGATCTTGCGTCCGCGACTTTTGGCCTCTTTGCAGATCCTGATCAATTCCTCTTCTTTCGGTGCCGCAGTGGCTTCGTCAAAGATCGGTGGAGCGCTGGCCAGCAACGCACGAGTGCGAGGGTGGTGCACCAGTTCTGATCTGAAGGCGCAATCTGGCCAGGCCAACAGCACATTCAGGACCACGCCCATCAACGTCTTGTCTCCGCACCGCAGTGCCTTGGTCAAAGCGTCCTTGAGGCGTGCCGCCATCGTGTTGTAGGCCTCAGCCTGAGCCGGCGCCATGTCCACGCCCACAAACTTCTCGGTATATGGTGGCAGGATGTTGCCCCCGATGTCCTTGAGTTTGAGAAACGCGGTGATGGGAAGCACGTAGCGCATGATCCCAACTGGACCAAAGCCAGGAGCCTTGGACACCCGATGTGCAATGCGCGACTTGCCTTTAGCTGTTCTATGTGATCGCTCCTGGCCCGAGCTGACTTCCTTGTAGACGTCTTTGATGACCCCATGCTCTCGCATGAAGCTTAATCCCGCAGAGCCCATCGAGCCTCTATGGGGAGTAAATCCGTCTTCAATCATCATGGTCGAGTTCAGTCTCCACAGTAGATAGAAGAGATCGTCAGCGTAGCCGCCCATCAGCGTGCCAGTTAGGAGAATCGCCTTACGGCATTGACTAGCCAATACACCGAACGCTTGGCCTTGCGCGGACCCATCGTTCTTGTATTCGTGACCTTCATCTGCGATCAATGTCCCGAAGAACCCTTTGGGGAGATAGCGTTTGACAAACTCGCTGGGCTGATAACCACCAGTCCCGAAACTAAACTCTGTCGTTGCCATTGCCCTTTCCATACGTTTGAACTGGCGATCTGTGAAGATCAGATCGCCGTTTTCATCCATCAGGTTGAGTAATTCGTAGACGTTGTCTTCCAGCATGGCGCTAATGCGCTTTGTGCCAAAAGCCTTAAGAAGTCGAGATGCTGTCTTTTCGCCGATGGTGGGGATCTGCTTCAATGCTTCCGTGAGGACATCTTCAGCGGACTTAGCCTGAGCATTAGGCCGCTTGAGAGACCAGAGAGCCTCCTCACACTTCACACATTTTGCTTGCTTATCGCTTAGTTTTAAGCGAGCTTCAATGGGTGTCATGGGTTGAGGTGAACCGTCCGCATCAGGAGAGCAGATTTCCGTTCCACATCGAGGGCAACAGGCAACCTTGATGAGTGAGGTACTTCCATCCGGTTGCCCAACTGCCCCCAGTCGGCTTGAAAACGAAGGCTGCCAGTCAAATCCCATCCGCATCCTGACCCTACCCATGATGAAGTAGGTCGGCACGGTGGGCTTTTTGTGCATGGCCCGCAGTTGGAGCAACTTTCGCAGCGTGTCTGGCCCGTTGAGAATCCAGACCACGGCGTCTGGCACAGTCTGTTTGATCTCTCGCCGCCACTTGTAGACCAGGTGGGGTGGGCAGATCACCAAACTGCGCTCATAGCCTGCTTCGTGTGTGAGAACTGACAGGGCAATGGCCATCATGGTCTTGCCCGTGCCCATCTCGCCATTCAAGATGAATGCACGCTGATCCTCGTCGAGCAGCAAAGTCGCGCCAGCCTGGATCCGGTGCTCCTGGGCCTCAAACGGCTTTCGGGACAGGCTGGCCAGGATCTGGCTGCGACGGCTGTTGAACTGGTTGCGATAGAGCGGGGGGTTTTGTTCGCTGACCGCGCCCAGCAGGGCGGGGCCAAACGTGCTCACGAACGAACTCAGCGCCATGGTCGAGTCGCTGTCGTCTTGAGTGGTGGTCTCCGCTGTGGTGTCGATGGGAGATTCTGAGAGTGTTTGTAGATCCATGTTGGCTCCAAAAAATTGCGAGCCAACCCATGCGGGTATGGCCCGCACGTTGGGGGTTATGAGGAAGGGTTAGGCGGCAGCCTGGTCAATCAGCGACGACTGGGTTTGGCACGGTTCCAGGGCCAACTGGCCAGCGATGATCAGTTGGCTGACCTGGCTCTCAAAATCCGACGGAAGCTGAACTTCCACGGGTTTGAGATCGCCAATTGCTTTGGCAGCGTGGATGCCTGATTCAGTGCTGCCGGCGTTCACCAGGCCCTCGATGGCCTCTTGCCAGTGATCCAGCAGGGGCACAGGGGACAAGGCCTTGATCAGTTCCCAAATCGCCTCGGATTGCTCCGCAGCGCCGTGATCCTGATCAAACAGCAGCCAGCCGCGCAAGTTGGCTTTGTCAGGTTTCAGGAGAGTCGGGTCGTAAACCCAGAGATGCCCGAGTTTTCCAAAGAGGCTGCCCTTGGGGATTTGGCCGGACACCTTTTCTAGTCGGCGTGGGTCACCAACAGAAACATCCAGGCGTGCACCCGAAGGATCGCTGACAGAGATCGAGCTGATCCCGTCCGCACTGGATCCCAGTTGGATCCGGCTGAGGAATTGTTGAATGGAGCCGTCCCTTCCGTAGAGACTCACGAAGATCAGGCTGGAACGGCGATCGCAGGCCAGGGCATCGATGAAGATGTCGGCCTGCTGCTGGCATTGAAATACCGGCATGGCTACCTCGCATAAGAGTAGAAAAGGGCTGAATCAATTGATTCAGCCCATGGGTAGAACTCAGAGCCAGTCAGGAATCCAGAACTGGGTGAGCGGGAAGGTCTTGCTTAGAAATATGATTTCCTCGCTTTCATGGACCAAGTAAAAACTGACGTCACCGTCGGCAAACACGCAGGCGTGGATGCCATCAAATGACTCTTTCTGCAATAGCTCGATGAGCGAAGGAGTTTTCACTTGCGCATCTGGCTCCAGAGAGAGATTGAACTCACTCAAGTGCCACAGGTGCATTTCATTGCCCTTAGCGAGGTTCAGGCATGCCCAAGCCTCGCAAAGCGAATGAACCATCTGTGCGGTAATGACAAAGCGAGCAGAGAAGGGCAGTGCGACGTTGTCGCCTTTGTGCCTTCCATTTGCCACAATGGTTTGAGTGTCCGGAAACTTGATGCCAAACGGCACAAGTGCTCCAGATCGTCTGGATTTGTCTGACGCAGTGTGACCCTTGCTGGGCACTTTCTCTTCGCTGTTTGATGGCATGGCCATTCCTTTCAAAAATAAATGGCCATGGGGCAAGCCCTGCCGGGCATGACCACCCGGCCGGGTTGATAGAAGAAAACACCAGACCCGAAAATCGGGCCCCGCAACACACTGGTGCCAGTTGCGGTTGGGCGACGGTTACGCCGTCAGCGGCTGACCGAAGTCAACAAGGGGATGCACTTTCTGAAAGCGCCTGGTCTGGCGCTTTGAGAAAGTCCCCGCAAGCACATGGCTTGCGGAGAGCGGGCGGGTTATCGGATCGTGATGACCTTGCCGAACGTGGCAGATCCAGGGGTGAAATCAATCGCCTTGATCATCGGAACGAACTTGTCGATGGCCACAGTGGTTTGCGTGACGCTGCCGTCTTCTCCGTGCTCAAACTCCTGGTGGATGGCCTTGGTTTTGTGCGTGGACCCCTTGACCAGCATCACCTGGTCGTTGGAGCGAACCACGCCGGTGATCTGGCCGGCGGCCAGTGCCAATGCAAGGTGCCAATCCGACAGCGGACACAAGGGGCGGCGCGCAGCGGTTTTGTATGAGGCCCGGAAGACGTGACGCACTTTGGGCCACAAGGTCTGGCCGCGCAGTTTTCCATTGAGTTCATCGTCCAGCTGTCTGGCATCGATGCGCACCAGGGCAAATGAGAAGTCAGCCTCGCTGGTTTCAGGAATCCAGTAGGGCTCTTGTGACCAGGTCGATGGCATCTCTTGGTGAGCCTGACCGGCGGCGAACTGGGTCAATTGGTTGACCACGTCCACGCTGGCATGCCCAGGCCGTCGTTTGATGCCCAGCACAATGGCTTGCTGGAACTGTTGCTCGGGTGCGAGGAAAACCTGAACGCGCTCGAAATGCCTGGCGATCAGCGTGCTGAGCTCGGTATCGAGCACATAGTACGGAACCAGCAGCGCAAGAACGCCGCCAATCTGAAGGCGAGGAAACCAGGTGCGGCAGAAGATCTTCTCGTGCCGGTCCCGACGACGATCGTCGCTCAGGCCTGCGGCGTCTGAGACGGTGTCGCCGTAGGGTGGGTTCAGAAAGAGAAGGCCAAACGAGGCCGATCGGATGATGACGTCGTGCATGTCGGCGTGTGCGACATGGCCGCTCAAGGGTTGGAGGACTTCTTTCGCTCGCCAAGCGCGTTCGTCATCAACCTCGATGGCGAATGGCTCGACTTGGCTGCCCGCCTGTTTGAGATGTTCCGTGAGATGCAACAGCGCTGCACCTTCGCCACAACAGGGATCCGCTATGCGGACCTTTTCTGCTGTCGTGTCGATGGCTCGGCAAATGGCATCCAGAGAGCCTAAATCGGTTGGGTAGTACCCACGCTTGATGTAGTTGTGCGCCAGGCGCGGAAAAATCAGTGCCACGACTGCTCCTTTTTGAAAGAGCAGGGAGAGCACCCCTTGCGGGATGCTGACCCCGCAAGGTTGGTGTAGATGTGATCAGACCATGGCCATCAAAGGCAGTTGGTCATCGCTGAGGTGGAGTTCCAAGAGATCTCCGGTTTGTGTGGTTTTAACTTCGCCGTTGAGTACGGCTTTGGCCAAAGCCTGTGAGACGTTGAGCAAGCAAGAGACCTGTTTGCAGACGTCGTCTTTGATGACGAGCTGACTGGATGGTTCTTGCGTTGCGGCCGCACTGGTTTGGTAGATGCCGACAAGGCGAACAAGGTTGACTGTGCGACGTTGCCAGTCTTCCCCAAGACGAATGAAGTGAACATGGCGAGCCATGATTGGTAATCCCCTTAGTTTGAAGTGCATGCGCGCAAGGCGTGCGAATTGCGATGGATCCGCGTGTCCATGGAGATGGAGCGAATCGGTGGGTTTGCAAGAGACTCCCTCAAAGTGAGGGGAAGGTTTGCCCCCTGAGAGAACAATGCTCGATCGATTGGAACGCGAGCCTGACTGCATGTGCAGCTCAGACAGCCTTCCAGCGCATCGAGATCCTGGTCGTCGGCTGTGGAAAGCCATGACAGGAATTGCTTCCAAAAAACCACTTTAGCGACATTCAGTTGCTGCATGACAGACTCCTGATGAGCGATGCGGGCCCGAGGATCTGCCATACGGCGCCTGGATCACCGCATGGGTTGGATGTACAAGAAAGGAGCCTGATACCGATGCATGAGCATCGATATCAGGAGTTGGGATTAGCCAATCTTCACGACGGCGCAGAGCAAGAGCAAACCAGCTGCAATCACGCCAGGAGCATTCGCGTCAGACGACCAAGCAGCGGCAATGCCACTTTTGATCCAATGAAGCGGAGATCTCCGGCGCGCGATCGCAGCGGCGTTGGCCAAGTCCTGTTGCATCGCAGCGGATCGAGCCAAAGCGGCACCTTCAGCCGCTTCTTGTTCCTGTGCGTACTTGATCTGATCACGTTTGATGGTGATGCAGGCTTTAACGTACAGGCCATTGAGTTGAATTTTCATCTCTGAGTCTTTGTCGAGGTAATCGACAACCGTCTTGGCGACGGCAAACTCGTTGATGTTCGATTCGAACTCAGCCCAGTAGTCCGTGTTGGACTTCAGGGCCAGTGTTTCCTTGGACGATGAGGCCTGGTTGGGCGTATCGTCTTCAGGAACTACGATTTGCTCAACTGGGAGCAGTTTTGGGAAAGGCAGCACACTGGTTTGTGCGCTGTCTGAGGAAACCTCACAAACAGTCAAACCCTTGATGGTTTCGAGTTGTTCAGAGAGGGACTTACGTTGACGCTGGGACATGGTGGATCTCCAATAAAAAATGGGGACCCACTACCCCAACTGGGGATTCGGATCCCCAATCGGGTTGCAATGAAAAACTCCAGCACCTGACGGTGCCGCTGCGTTTCGGGAGCCGCGCAGCTTTGGCGATGCTTAACGCGCATCGGCGGGACGATTGAGTCGTCCAGGCTATGAAAAAGGTTCTTCAAAGAGTCCACCAACCCCTTGAAGAACCCGGCGCATTGATAGCGCCAGGTCCGGGCTTTGAGTGTTGTCTGCCTAACTGACTTTGTCCATCCCACTAGACATCACGTACAGCGTGCTCGAAGCGCAGACCAGAGCACTACAACATTACCCGATTGACCGCCCGAAGGCTAGACGGCACCACGATCCAGGTCATGGTCACCCATGGATAGACAGCCGCAACAATCTTAATTGTTGTGGGCTTGTCCCAGGCATCACGGATGCTTCGGACAAGCCCACATCGATAGATGAGGGCTTGGAACTTCAAGGTTAAGTCGTTGGCGGATTCCAGATTTGTTCCGCTACGTCGAATCGATATTGATGTTCTTTGAGCCAGCTTTTTTGCTTTCTGAACAACTCACGGTCAACGGTCGGATCGAGCTTGATAGCGTCGACTCTGGTTATCACCAATGGAGCAAGTTCATGCCCAAACAGCTCGCCGATTTCGGCCGAATCGCTCCGGCTTTGGCTCGATGCTGTTCGCGAGGGTTGATCGTTGCGATTGGGTGTTGCCGCTGGTGATGGGACAGGGCGCCGGAATCTGATTGCATTCGTCGTGGTGTTCTTTGGCGTTTCGCTGGACGACTTAGAGCGACGATCATCTTCAATCGGATCAGGTTCTGGAGGCACGCTGTTGGTGTGCGAAGTAACGTTCTCGTGGTCTTCTTCCAGGCTGTAGTCCACAACCGTGGCGCGAATCTCCACAAAGACGCGGTTTTTCCAGACATTCGACCTGGGCTCAACTCGCGAGACCCAGAAATCGCCTTTGTAAGACCCTGGATCTAGTTGCTCCAGCCACTGGTCGATGACCTTGAAGTCACCTAGTGGGGTGGCAAGTTCGCCTACGTTGAAGGGCCCCCTTGCACCGTCGCGTTCTGTCACGGTTAAGGTGCCAGATAGTCGAACGGGGCCATCAGTTCGGGTTGGTTTCATGGTGTGCTCCTAGTAAGGAAGGGAAGCAGGCGCACACGGACCCTGACGGGCGATACATGCGCCCACGAGGGTGAAATAGGTAGAGAGCAAAGGCAACGCTGCGAGAGCGTTGCTTTGCCTTGTTGTGAAACAAACGACAAGGGTTCGGCTTGTCGTCGAGATGAATCACCAGGTACTGTCGAGACCAGCAAAGATTGAGAGGGCTGTGCCGATCAGCGAGGGAGCTCTGGAAGATCCTAGGGAGAACTTCAGTTCCCACAAGGGGAACACCATCTTTCAGAAGCCGGATGGTTTTAGGGCGAGTGTTTTGACGAAACACACAAAACAGGGCGGTGCTTTTACCGGTGAGCACCAACGGGAACAAACCTTGTTTTCGGAAGCACCTTGTTGGAACTGAGATGCTCTCGAAAACATACCCCCATTTTAGGGGTAGTTTCCATGTTATACGGACGTGTGCACTGACTAGTTTGCGCTGTAACTTCATTTTGCGCAACGAGATGTGAGGGCTGTATCACCCTCATGTCTTCAAGAACCGGTGCGTTTGGGGTGGAGAAGAGCCCCGTCCATCATCGATGAACAGGGCTTGAGCTTAGAAACGTTTGGGCAGTCCTGCTTGTTTTAAAACAGCGTTCGCTGTGTGCCGAGACTTGATTTTGTGATCTACCGGGAATCGCATGCCTGTGTGCGGAGAAAACCAGATGTCGTGATCGCCTTTGCCTGGACGTTCAAAGCGACAACCTGCTTCTCGCAGCAGCCGTAGCAACTCCGGTGTGAAGCTGCTCCCCATCCCTCAGTTCAACTGGTTTGGCGACGGTGTGCCACAGAGAACTTGCGGGCGAGTAGCTCGAACGGCACCTCGTCATCATGAGGCTGCCCGTTGGCATCGAGCAGCTCGGGAACCATCAGTTCCAGCTTGGCTGACAAGGCTTCAAGCGTTTCGGCTTCCGTGGCCAGGCCGGGCACGTCGTCCGATGTCGCCACCCATACCTGAGCGTCTGAATCCCATTCGGCGCGAATGAACAAGATTTTCGGCATGAGTGAATTTGTTGTGAGTTGAACCTGAAACGGTACGTTTTGATCATACATGAGGCATCTCCTTGAGTGGTGAGAGCCTGCCCCGAGGGGCTAGGCCCATGCGGGTTGGTTTTTAGAGCTCTTTCTGGGTCCACTGATCGTGAATCAGCGCATGCTCAGCTGATTCGCGCTTCCGCCAATACTCATTTGATTCGCGAGAGACTGGACCCATGTCATCTGCTGTACCGATATAGAAACCGGCAGCAGATTGCAAAACGCGTACTTCAAGCTTCTTTCCGCAAATGGCCTGAGCGAGTCGTCCGTATCGAGTGACAGAAGTCGTTGTGTTCATAAGTGAATCCTCTCTGAAAGCGCGAGGATGCACATGTCCCAGAGGGAATGTGCTTCCCGCCAGGGTTGAAATGAATTGTTAGATCAACAGTTGTCGTTTGAGACAAAGAAAAACCCAAGGAGCCGAAGCTCTCTTGGGTTTTGATCAACGGGCTAATCAGCGGCTGTAACGTCGTTGTTGTTGACGTACAGGAGCTGCAGCTCGTTGGTTTTGTCGGCGACCATGGGTGCCTGTTGCTTGCTCTTCATCGTAAGAGTCATCGTAATCAGCGCGTTGCTCATTACGTTGGCTTTGAGATGGTTGAGCATCATCTTGAACGTCTGATGCAGGGGCATCATCGTGTTCGATCTGCGGTAGATCGATGGCAACGCCATTGATTTTTGCAGACGTGATTTGTAGCAAACGACCTTTTAAACCGTGACGAATTTCAGGCTGTTCATTGCCATTTCGATCACGCTTATTGATCGTGTATGAATCAGGACGAATATCACCGACACGGAATGTGACGATAACTTTGTCTTGATCGCTTTGCATGGCGTTGTAGATGATATCCACAGCTTCCAATGCTTGTTTGCCAACAACGCGACAGTCCAGGTAACGATAAGTCACGTTGCTCGAAGGTCCTACCAAAATATTGATAGAACAGGCCACATATGCAGGGCCGCCTTCGCGTGGGTTAACGTCTCGGATGCGGTTGAGGTAGCCGACACCGGTACTCAAAAAATCGAAGTAGGTCACTTCGGATTGTTGAGAAACTTGAGGTTGGCGAGGTTGCTTAGACATGATGGATCTCCAATAAAAAAGGGACCCATCAGCCCTTTCGGGATCAGAGGTCCCGAGAGGGTTGCAATAGAAACTTCAGGACCGAAGTCCACGCTACTTTTCAGAAGCCAAGTAGCTTTAAGGCCATGCGTTCGTGCATGAGTCGGGCCGAAGCCAAGAAAACGTATCTACTGTACAACTGGCTGCCCGACGCTGTCAATTCCGTGCCTTGTGTCGTTTGGCCAAGCGCAGGTCGATGTGAGTTGGGAATGAATCAAGCAGCAGCCGGCCAGTCTGTGCCAGCTGCATCTATGTGCCTGGACGCGATTCGTTGCACGTTGGTCGAGGTCAGACCTTTGCTCGACTGAATCAAATCGAAACTGACCTGCTCACCCTCCTCAAGCTTGCGATATCCATCCATCACGATGGTGGAAAAATGCACAAACACCTCGCCTTCGATGTCTGGCGAGATGATGAAGCCATACCCTTTGCTCGAGTTGAACCACTTCACGCGTCCAATGGCCATCGTTCCCTCCGAAATTTTCTAGCCTGGCGAAAGTGTAGTGGCCGAGATATCGCTCCATCGTCCTTAAACCAAGGTTTAGCCAAGCGGCCTATGCCGTAGGCCGTCAGGCCGTTGCCTGGTGTTGGCGGGGTCGTCCCCCGCCCGGGATTCGTGGCCGAGGCCGCAAAACTCGCAAGAGCTCAGACCAAGGTTGTGTGCTTGGTGTTGCCTACGCCCCGGCAGCCCACCATCAAGACCGGCTGTTCAATTCCTTCGGAAAACTCGCCTGGTTCCAATCCGCTCCCTTCTCACGGATGCCTCGGTCTGCTCCTTGCCATTTGCGATTGATTTGAAATGATTTGCTATACTTCTTTCAAATGAAAGGTTTGCCATGGTAGCCATTGCAGCAGTCAATCCCGCCCAAGTATTGGCCAAGGCCACGATGGGTGCGGCTGAGTTGCTGGGCCTCAAAGGCCCAGCACTGTCGCGCATCCTAGGCATCAGTGAAGCCACCATTTCAAGGATCCAGGCAGGCGCCCGAGGGGTTGATCCGGCTTCGAAAGAAGGGGAGTTAGCTATCTTGCTGATCCGGGTTTTTCGATCGTTGGATGCGCTCGTGGGCAATGACGATGCCAAGCGGCTTGCGTGGATGACCTCTGTGAATCGCGCCCTGGGCGGCACGCCTGCGCAATTGATTGAGCGTACCGAGGGGTTGGTGGCCACGCTGAACTATCTGGATGGGATGCGGGCACGAGCATGACTGAGATCGGGGCACAAAGGTGCCAGCAATCGCCTTGGCAGTCCTCTTGGTTTGAGGATGGCTCCTCGCGTAGTTCGATGTCGGCTTGGCGGGGCGTTGAAGCGCAACATGTTGTGTCGACCATGCGCCTGGTCGACAACCTGGCTGAACAAGATGTCTTGGAGCAGATCTTGGAGGGCAGCAAGCCGGCTGCCCCGGATCACCCTCCTGGCCAGCACTATTTGCTGTACACGCCTTTCCGGTACCGGCCAGCCCAAGCCAGCCGGTTTCGGGCAGCTGGCACCTTAGGCCTGTGGTACGGGGCTAAGACAGTCGAGACTGCGTGTGCCGAGGTGGCCTACTGGCGATGGCGTTTTGTGATGGACAGTGCAGGGCTGATCAACCATGAGCTGGTCACGGAGCACACGTTCTTCCAAGCAGAAGTTGATGGATTGGCCATCGCTCTGACCAAGAAGCCGTGGGTGGAGAGCCGGGATTTATGGACTGCCCCAAACGACTATTCGTACCCTCAAAAATTGGCTGCAGCAGCCAGCGAGGCTGGGATCGACTGGATCAAGTATGAGTCGGTGAGGGATCCAGGTGGCGTCTGTGCCGTTGTGTTGGTGCCCAAGGCTTTGTCGATGGGCGCGGCCGCGCCACGGCAGACTTGGCACTGCAAGGCATCGCGGTCTTACGTGATGATGCGTTGTGAGGGCAGGGGGCTGGAATGGCGGTTTTGATCTAGGCGGTAAGCTGTCCGAAAAGGGAGCAGGGCACCAAAGAGTGCGCTGAAAAAAAAATATGGGACCATTTGAAACAGTCATTCGCTATTCCAAGGAATTAGAAGGCTTGTTGGCTCGTGAATTCAGCGCCGTGGGGCGCGGCCTTCACGAGAAAATTTCCTCCGTGGAGGACCGCTGCCCAGCGGACCTTGTGCGCAAGATCCGGTTCGTGGCCACTGTCCGCAACAAACTCGTGCACGACGATGGCTACGAGATAGAGGATCTGGACCGGTTCGTCCTCGTGGCCGAGCAGGCGCTAGACGGCTTGCGTGAACTGGCGGACCAGCCAGCGCCGCTTGCAGACCCGCAAGAAAGCCAGGAGCGGGCGCAAACGCAAGAAGGCACGCCTATTTCGCGATCGATCCCTGCTGAAGCTAAGAAGCCCAGCCCTCTGCCAGAGTCGCTGGTCATTGGGGGTGTAGCCATGGGTGGGGCATACTTTTTCTTGCCTAATCCTGCATGGGAATACGTTGGGCCCCTTGCATTCTCTGGGGCCTATCTGTTCCTGGAAGCCGCTCCACCGACTTGGATTCCGTCAGTCAGGCAATCTGTGATGACGCTCGTGACCTCGTTCATGAGATTGTTCGTGTGACGATTTTCTTGTGTTGCCTTGATGCTTGCATTTGTCTACAATGACTGCATTGAATGCAATAGTAAGGAATGCTGCCATGGCGATACTCACAGTGCGCAACGTGCCGGATGACGTGCATCGTGCGCTGCGCGTGCTGGCCTCCCAGCATGGGCGCAGCACCGAAGCCGAAGTGCGTGAAATCCTGGCCAGCGCTGTCAAGCCCCAAACACGCCTTCGCTTGGGTGATGCGTTGGCTCAACTGGGGGAACGAATTGGTCTCACCGACAAGGACATCGCGGCCGTGGAACAAACCAGGGACAAGACTGCAGCCGAGCCAATGAGGTTTGAATGATCGTTCTCGATACGAATGTCGTTTCAGAGGCGATGAAACCTCAGCCAAACGATGCCGTCCAAGCGTGGCTGAACAACCAGGTTGCGGAAACGCTGTACCTGTCGAGCGTCACGCTGGCCGAGTTGCTGTATGGCATTGCGGCGCTGCCCACCGGAAAGCGCAAGAACCTATTGAGCCAGGCGCTGGACGGATTATTGGAACTATTCAACGGGCGGATCCTGTCATTTGACATCGATGCTGCCCGCCACTACGCGGAGTTGGCCATGACAGCCAAGGAGGGCGGGAGAGGATTTCCGACCCCAGATGGTTATATCGCCGCGATTGCCGCATCCAGAGGGTTTTGTGTGGCTTCACGCGACACGGCACCTTTTGAGGCGGCAGGCCTTTCTGTGATCAACCCTTGGCAAGCGTGATTTGAGGGGTTGGCTAAATCTGAGACCAGATTGGCCCGAAAACACCAGGTGAATTCGCTTCACCGCGAGTCCGGGCGGGTGTACGCTTGAGGTGTAGAAAAGTAAAAATGGACGGAGGTTCTGATGAACTCGATTGAATACGCAATGCAATTATTGCGAATGGCCTTGATAGATCCCTGGTGGCCAGCATTTGCTCGCTTCATGGATTGGGCTGCCATTGGGGATCCTGATGTGTTTTACAACACGCCACAGCCTAACTCAGCTCGTACCATCGATGACCGAGACTTTAACTCTGCGGGCCATATCCGCGTATCGAGCATGAATCAGGAAACTGTTACTGGAAGTCAAGAAATTTTCACTGACTGGGTGACCGATATATCGTATTCGTATATGCCTGGCAATATCTATCATAGCGACTGTTAAATTTTGTCGCCTTGATCGGTTTGTTGATACTAGGCCTCATTACTTCTGTTTCTCAGCCTCAGCCTTTTGCCGATTGATCTCCATCACTTTATCGACTCCATTTGACGGGCGAGTTGGATCCATGGGGTTCGTTTCCACTCTACTTAAGCTGTCCCAACCCCCGGTGGCTCTCTCAGCGGCAGTTTTTTGCTGTCGGTCAAGATTTTTAGTGTCATCGGTGACTCTCTCCTGGCCACTTTGAACTCGGGCTTGCGCTTCGGCGCGAACCTCTGCCGCGTTGGTCGTCGTCCCTGGCGCGCCAACTTCAGCGGGCGGTGTGATCGAGTCTGTGTCGTCCAAACCCACTTTCTGGGCTTGACCGCGAACCAACTTCTCATTGCGACCAAATTGATTCAGCACAGCTGCGGCATTTTCGTCTCGGTTTGAAGGAGGTGCCACGGGCAGTGGTTTTGTGGCGCCTTTATTAAACTCAGCTTCGAGGCCGCTAGGCGAGTAGGTGTCAGATCCGGAGAGCCTCCAGTTTTCTCCTGGCATCATCTTGGCGATATCGCGGAACAGGTTGAGTGCCAGGAAGGGCCCATCGTCGTCGCGCCCAGGCATGGTTCTCTTTTCGATGAACTGCGGCAGCAAGCGTTGGTGTTCTTCCCGTGACAAAGTGTTGGGGTCGCGACCTGTTGCATCGTAGGCGAAAGAGTTGTAATACCCGATCCAGTTGAATCCGAACTGTGCAGCTTCTGCTCGTATGCTTTCGGCGCTTTGTCCATATTCCTTGGCTTCTTTGAACGAGACTTCGGCGGCCTTGGTGAACTCGCGTGCTCGTACCAAGTCAGCGCCTAAGTCATCAGACAAGCGTTTCGCCGATTCATCGCCTTGTGTAAAGCTGGTGGATTGACGCGCTGATTCCGCAATGTCTGCGGCTCTACCGATCTGAATCAGTCGGGCACTTTTAACGCCCTTTTGGAGGGCATTCTCAATCGTATTGTCATTGGTCCTGCTTCCTTCCCACTGCAGTGAGTGCTTCAGGCTTGCTCCGACTGTTGGAACCAATCCTTCACCAGGCGTTTTGGCGCTTATCTCCATGGACGCATTTAGCGCTTGCGCCAATACTCTCTTGTTCGACTCCGTCGCACGAATTCCTAGATTGGCCGCCATTTCATTCACGACAGAATCTTGTTCATTGGCACTCAGCTTGATGTTGTAAGCGTTGGAGGCTTCAGCCAAACGTTGGGCTGTTTGGCTGTCCCCTTTGCCTTCCGCCAAACGTATTGCTTGAGTCAAATTGGTTGACAGTGCAGCCCGAGCTGACGCCAGTTGGTTTTCACCTTGAGAATAGGCCAAGCTCGATTTGGCGGAGTTGCGATTAGCAATCTCCATGACGTCGGTCATGGTGACTGGACTCGAACCTGTCCTGGCTTCCCATCGGGATGCCGATGCCGAAGGGTTCATCACGTTTTCATAGGAAACCCCAGAAACCGTGTCCCTGCGCACCATGGCCGGGTCGGTCTTCATCATCGCCCCGTCATACTTGTCAAAGTTGACGATGCCCCCCGACAAGTTTCCGGCCGCAGCGCTACCGGCCGCCGTCCCCGCACCGGTAGCCAGGGCTCCAATGCCACCACCTGAGGACACCATGCGATCGAAGCCGTACACGATCGCGCCCGAGATCACCGGGACCAAAGTCATCGCCCACCCAACCATTGCCAGGTCAGAGATCGTGCCGGAGTAGATCGCATCGGCATTGATCATGGCCAGGCCATTGCCGCTTGGCAAGATGCCCAAGCCAGCCATGCGCTGCGAGGCATAGGTGTTGCCAATGAACGAGACGGCTGCATACAGGAATGGCCACAACTCGGTCCAGACCATGGCCATGATGTATCGGGTTCCCAGTGAACGCAGCATTTCACCCTCGGTGGCCAGCAAGAGCAGGCACACGACAGGGAAGGCGGCGATCATCAGCATGTCCAGGATGTTTTTGGCGATCGGTAGAGCTGCGCCAACAGTTTCGCCCTGCGCGATCAGAGAGGCGTTCAAGCTGGCCGTACTTTGCTGCTTGGCCCAGGCTTGCAGGATGGATGACATATCACCCATCTGAACCGCCAAAGCACCTGCCGCATCGCCCATGGTGTTGATCACTGCGTTTTGCAAGATGATCGAGTTAGCTGTCGCGCTGGCCGCGATCAGGTTGCTCTTGGCGTATGTGGCCACAATGGCCGGGCGGATCAAGTCACCCGCATCCACCCCTGCCGGGGCATTGGGGTAGGTGAACTTGCCCATGCGGGAGATGATTTTGTTCACCTCTCCGTCTAGCTTAGGGCTAATTTCCTTATAGATGACATCGCATGGCTTTGCCTCAAAGGCATCCCCTGCAGCATTCAATGCAGTACCAAACAGCGCCTTATTGGTGTTCTGCATGGTTTCCCATACATTTGTAGAGGTCATCAGTTCGTTGTACGAGATGAGATGACCCATGCTTGGGATAACACAATCCTTGACGTAGTTGACCACTAAGCTCTTGATGGTCGGGTCTATGAACATCGCCGAACGGCTGGACTCCATGACCCGAGCCCCGAACATCATCCCATTTTTCAGGTAAGCCAATTCTGCAGGCAACGTATAGTTCACCGCCGCCATACCTGGGGGCGGTACAGGTGGGAGGGTCTGGAAGGCTGTCTCCGCCATTTCCGTTAACTTGTACCCCGCAGACGATTTGACGCCAAAGAAGAAGGCCAATGCGGTCGGAACGTTTTCGATAATCGCAGGGCTTTGAATACCCGTAGCGTCTTCGATAGCCACTGTGCTTTTGGGTCCAAACATGATGGATGACATCATGGTCACCGTGACCAACCACTTCCAACCACGGTGTGCATGCACCCCTACACCCATCATGTAGAGCATCATCAGCACGCCGCCCAACAACAACATCAGATGGACGATGGTGTTGTAAGCGTTGCTGCCCATTAGCAAGACGACGCCATTGAGCATGCCGTACATGCCATTTACATCGCCGTAGGTAAAGAAGGTGTAGTCAGCGACTGCCATCGAGTTCCTCGCGCCTGAATGGTCTGGTGCGCTTTAGCGCATCCGAATAGAGCTCATTTGATTGGTGAACATGAGCATGTTTTGCAGCCCATGTGGCAAATTCGCATACATCTGTTTTTCGGTTTCAACGATGTTCGAAATCATCTGATTCATCGAGACCTCGTCCGTTGCGCGGAACTGCCTTTCTGCGTTCAATTTCATCAGCATGTTGTCCATGCGGCCGAGCAACGTATCGACTTTCTCACTTTCAATCCCGCGTCGATTGGCTCCGTTTGACAGGTAAGACCTTGCATCTTTCAAACCTCGCTCAAGAAAGTTGTACGCGAAGTCATATCCAATGACTCGCGAATAGCGATTTGCCAGACTGAGGGCCAGGCTATCCGTTCTCGACATGTATCCGATCTTGAGCATGCTGACGACTGGCAAACTCGACATGTTCACAAACTGAATGTCGCCAGATTTCGGTGACGAATTGCTCTGAAGATTATTCAGAAGGTTCATCATGTGATTAAAGGCCTGGTAGCTGAAAGGCGTGAACGACTTATCCACCTCTGTCGGATTGAGACAGTCTGGGTCGGCGACCTTGTCGCATTGATGCCAACCTTTAATGGTGACGTCGCCTGGTTTAACTGGTCCAACAGACCCCGTACTACCTGTTTCCAAAATTTGTAGCGTATCAATGACGGCGTCAACTGGCCGATCGGTATCAGCGCCTGCACCGTCAGCCTTCTTTGCGCGAATGATGATGGAGCCCGTGATGTTCATGTAAAGCTCCTTCTGATCGTGCGTCAACTTGGTTTTGGACAATGCGTCCCACACCAAATTGATGTCTTTTTGAGCCATGGCTCGAATCGCGGGGTCTGAGTCCTTTTTGCCTTTTTCGTTCTCTTCTGGTGCGTGGTCCTTACAAGCCGCTTTAGCCTCTACCTGGTCTTTCCCTTTGAGGGTTTGAATCTTCATACATGCGCTGTAGAGGTCCGCATTTTTTCTTCCCAGGGCACCGTCGACCAACATTTCTGCAGCTTGGCAACTGTTGGCCATGTACTCGGAAGCGTCTTGCAATGTCTTCAGTAAGCCCTCCAGTTTTCCTCCGATGAGTGGACTGATCACGCTAAGCGCGGCCTGATACAACAAACCTACAGAGTTGTTTCCAATCGCCTGCAGCATTTCCTTGAACTTTTCCTCGTTGATCCAGCTGAATGAACCGAGTCTTAGGTCTACGCCGCCGCAGCCAGCTTTCACAGTAGGTTGTTCAAAAGTGAAGAATTGGTAGTTCTTAACGGGCATCCTCATTTGCATGCTGCCGCCTACCAGAACATTGCTTGACTGGGTCTGATAGACATTTGGTAGGGAACCGCTCGACATGACGCTTGAGCTGTTGAACATGTCTGTCATGGCAGATTTGATGTCTGCATGGGCTGGAGCTACCGCCATCGGGGTGGCCATCATCAGCGTAATGCAGGCAGCCGACGCTGTCGTTTTCTTTGCAAATCCGGTCATGTGCTACCTCTGTGAATCTGTTTTGTGCGCCTATTCAAGGTGTTCTTACCTATTGGACGGCTGTCTGACATATGCGCCGGTGTCGTTTGCCTTCATCGCCTCTTTGGCGAAAAGATCCAGTCTCTCGCCAAGTTCGGTCTCGTTCATGACTCCAAAGCCAATCGGGATGACCTCTCGTGTTTTCGGTCTTGCTAACACAGTGAAAGGAACGACAAACTGCTCGCGCGGTATCCCCAGTTGGTCCATGACCTGGAGTGCCATCCCGTTGTCTGGTCGCGAGTCCGGGAAATCTGGCAGGATCCCTCCGTCCATCGAAACTGGAAAGATGGCCAGTCCGTGCGCATTGGCGAATCGTTTCAGCATGGGTGCAAATGCATGGCAATACTGGCAGTCGCCACGAAAGAAGAAAAAGATCCCATGCGTTTGTGACAGGGCCTGAATGCGCTGATTGCGCTCGTTCTGAACATTGGCATCCCACACGCGGGTTGCAGCCGGGCTAGGTGGGCGCATATTCATGCCATTGAAGCGATCATCCACAGAAGGGGTGAGGGCGGCCACACGAACGCCAGACATCGTGAACACGGCCGCCTTGCGCCTGGATTCAGCCAACAGCATCAAGAAGCGCTTCATGTTCGCGTCGGTTGGATTGATGGTTGCGATCTTCATGGCCTCATCCAACTGCTTTTGGAACTTGGTGAACGCAGCCAAGTCCTTTGTATCCGGGTCATCTTGGGCTGGGGTGGCAACAGAGGGCACTGCTGTCTTCTTGGCCTTCTCTTCTGATTCAGAATGACGGTCCTCGTGCCAGAACCATCCCTCAGGCCCTTTCTGATATGTTGGAACAGGCTTTGATGCATCCCCAAGTCCGGCCCAGGACATTTGGGCTGTCACGGCAATTAACAGGAATGTCAGTGTCTTTTTCATTGGCAGTTTCCAGCACCGAAATAGCAATTTGGAACAGAGCTACTTGACTTTGTGATTGCAGACTCTGGAGCAGGGATCGTCACCTTGATGTCGGCGTATACAGCGGACAAGTCCATGGCGGAAAAGTCCAATGCTTGCAGCTGTTCAACAGTAAATCCCTCGCAATTGGGATCGTCCGGGTTTCCGGATGGATTGGACCAAGCAATACCAAGTTGTTGTCGCCCTTGTTCGACAATGATTCGTGCCAGCTTCGAATTGAAGCAACAGTAGCTTGTCGACTCTTCCAGCGGAATGCTGAGCGCGCCATGATCGCTGACCCATGTCCAGTTTTGATGGCACATCCCTTGGTCACGCTTTGACTGCAGCTCTGCGATTTGCGCGACATCCATTGCGCAGGCGAGCAACAGTGGTCCTCCTTGACCTATGGCGTCTAGCATGGTCTGCCCATCACAGCAGTCAACAACGTCGACAAGCTTCTTCTTGCATTTCAGCGCTTTACCCCGGAAGATTCTCTGCGTGTTGACATCGAATTCCTTCGCTGCTTCTGCTGCCGCGTTGAGGTAAGTGAGAGATTCAGCGAACTCGGTGTTTGGCTGAGAAGATGAGTCGTAACAGCTACCGCCTCCGCAGAATGCTGTGGGGCCGCAGTTGATCGCATCGGTGTAAACGGCCGGTTTGCTTTCGCACTCAAGTGGTACCTCTGCTTTGTCGCATGTACCGTTTAGACCGGGACTCAGGCACGTAGAGCTGCCAGCTTGCAAGCAAGGTCCATACTTTGGTTCTGCGCATGTTGAGCTGGGGAGAATGTCCGCACAACTGAACTGGTTGCTGTACTCCCAGCATGCTTTGTAGACCGGAATTCCGTCTATGACCTTTTCTGCAGGGCCGTCAATGCATGTGCTGTTTGTTCGAATGCATTGGCCACCGGCAGCCATGACTCTGTATGGTAGTTCGTAGCTACTGAAAGGCGTGTTGACCCCATCCGGTGGCAAACCACCTAGGGCTCTCTTCTCGAAGGGCGTGCATGTGCTATCAATCCCTTCGCCTGCTTCCTGTACTAGATATGGCTTCTGAAAAGATGCGTTTATCCAGTACTCCTCAACGCCATGACGAAGAAAGTGAAATGTTTTCTCGCACCAACCGTCTTTGCAGCCGGGCCCCTTCTGGTAGACGTCAACATGCCTGCATGAGCCCTTCTTTGGATCACCCCAATGTGGAAGACTCGTCGCGATCCATGTGTCTTCAGTTGTCGCCGTTGTCATGTCTACATCGATCTCTTGCCAATCGTTGCATCCCCCGTTGCCTCCATGCGCAAGCACTCTAAAACGCATCTTTCCGTCTGTTCGTGTTGGCTCGCAAAGGACCTGAGCTTTCAGTCTGTCTGACCACGGCGCGATGTGCCGAGGAATGTCCCAAACCTGCCACCAAGTGCCCGGAACACAGTTGTACTTTGGCTGTGTTATTACATTGAGCTTCTTGTTGCACGTGTTCTCCTTCCAACCTCCGAAATGCACTTGGCAGGAGTCAATTCGTACTTCTGCAGGGCTGATCAGCTTTGGCGTTCCCGTGGTGCATGCGTTGTAGGTTGTGCTGAAGTTTCCAAGGATTTTTTCTGGCGCCTTCGTGGCATCCAAACCCGCTAATCCTGGATCACTCAACTTCACGAATACTTTTGGTCTGGGTTGCGTTGCAGTGGCAACCGCAGCGCAAGTGGGATCTTTGGGATTTGATGAACAGGCTGTGCTCTGTTTTTCATAAGCTTGTGACGGATTTTTTTCGAATTCCGTTGCTGCCGGGTAGTCTGGCTTGTAGTTGGGCACGTTGCCCGAGGCCTCTCCGCTTTTCACTCGACCCAAGATGTCCGATTGGGCCTTAGACCCTAGCGATTGTGCGTCCTTGAAAATGGTTTCGGCATCGACGACCGTGCCCCCGATCGCTTGAGCAGCGGCGACCATAAAACCGAAGGCAACCGATACCTGGAACAGCTTCATTGCTGTCCCCGAAATTCATCAAAGCGCTCGACATATGTGGTGGCTAAAGCAGCCAAATCGGAGCTTCTGCCATGGCCCATCGTTTCCAATGCGTATCTGATTGATACGTCACCAGAGACCTTAAGGTATTCGGGTAGGTTGGCGCACTTTTTATCTTCGCAGAACTGTGCTGCGGTGCCAGGCAGGACCAGGACCGTGGCGGGGACCTGTGACACTTGGTACAGTTTAAAAAGCCGTGGATCAATCATCCAGCCAACTTTGTGAGACCCCAGCATTTCTTTCGCTGCGGCCGCAGTCTTGGGAATTGATCGCTCGACTAAGCCTCTCAGTACTAGCGTTGCATTGACTCGCTCTGCTTGTACGACAATCTTCTTCAGTGCTTCTTTCGGCATGCCAAAGCTGACGAACACGAACAAACCGGAAGGCACTTTGCCTTCCTCGGTACCGTTTGCCCTTGCTGCAGCAGCGACGGCTTCATATCGCTGTGTTAAAGCTTCGAGATCAACGGGCGGCATCTGGCCTTTCGTCAGGTCTGTCTCTGAAATCCTGGGAAGGCTTTGCGCGAACGCAATACCAGTCCCGCCGCAGAGTCCGGCGAGAATTCCAACAAGCGCGCGTCTCTTCAATACATTCAGCATGGTTGCCCCGTAGTCATTGAGGGTCATTTCTGTGGCGTAGCGCAGCAGTTTCTTTTCCTGAAAATCAGGTAAAGCCAGTCTTCACCTTTCACTGGGAACTCCATACCGGCGCCCCAGATGACTGACGTTCTTCCAAGCGGACTGCAACATTGCCCCATGATCGTGGGTTGGTTTCTGGGATATACCAAGCTCTTCTTGTAAGCTGATTTCGTGAGCATCGGAGACGGCTTAGGCCCACACACTGCGGCTTGTCCCCAGTACTGCTTTGCAAGGCCCTTTCTATGCATCTGAAACATCATTCGGGTCAGCAGCAGGCTGGAGCTCTCGGCTCCACCGATGTGCGCTTGGACATGTCCATTTGTTGGAAACATCAATCCATGGCATCCGGCGCACCAGAACATCGGATCCAACGGCATCCCAGCAATCGACATCAAGCAATCACCGATACAAGCGAGGCCTGCTGGCAAATTTGAGAACAGCAGAACCTCTGGATTTAGTAGGAGAGTCAATGAATCGTCGTTCCAGGCGGGATCGAGCTCGGTGATGTATGTGACATCCATCGCCCCTGGCTCAAGGCAATCGAACCCCGTCATCGCTTGAAGCTGATAGAGGATCGGGTGCGCGTACAAATGTGCTTGATAGAAAGCACCAGATGTGGCTCCTCCTAGCGCTACCTTGCTGCCTTGCGCGCCGTGCGGTGCAGTAAAGCCGAGCGGAATATCGGTGCCAGACAGACCCGGAAAACAATATGGCTTTCTGACGGCTTCGAACATTCGCGCGGGCTCCCAGAAGCCAATTTCCAAGCCGACTTTTACAAATGGCGGAACTGGAGTAGGGCAGACGCAAACTGGATTTTTCGGGTTGTCTCTATCGTCTTGATTCTTACCGGGGGTGCTGTTGCTGTCGCCAATTGTTATCGGCAACATGCATGACCAACAGACGTCTGACGCAGGGCTGGCGAATTTTCCGAAGCATGTCTGTGCATGTGCGTTCAAGCCGGTAATGCCCAACAGAAATAGGGATGCGAGTGCCCGTGGGATATTTTTCCAAAGGGTCTTGCTCATCATTGAGCCTCTCCGGTGGTGGGGCTTGGCGCGAGCACTTCGTCGATGCGCATTTTCTTGCCTTCTTGGTAGACCCATGCAGGCACTTGCTTGATACCGAACCTTGTGCTCAGTAGGCCTTGTTGATCGAAATAGACAGGACGCTTCCACTTTTCCATCAAAGCTATTACCGGACCAGCCACCAGTATTGGCGTGACCCGATCCCCCATCTTTGCAATCGCCGACTTGGCGAGTGCGATCTGAGCAGCGTCTCTGCCATCAATAAACAGCATCGATTTTTCGATGTTGATCACTTCGAGAGGGTTTTTCACCGTTCCCTTGGGAACGATGACCTGACCTTTGTCATTGATGATGTTTTCTTCTACGACTATAGAGGGGTCCCAATACCGAGTGCGAGCAACCATCGTTTTGGTGATGCCTTCAATGGGGCGTGGCTCGCGTATAGATGCGATGATGCGCTTGGATGCCTCTTGCTGATTGCGTAACCACTCACCTGAAGCCTCACGCTCTTTGGCTACTGAGATCATCTCATCCACAAAGTCGGGTTCGGCAATGTCATACAGCGGGCCCAGCGTTCCCAAGTCGCTGTCGTCTGTGCTTGTGACCGATGCCCCAACGCCAGTGACGATGGCAGCCAAGGCTGCACAGCAGATCGCCACAATGCTTGCACTTTTGATTCTCATCAGAACACCTTGACGGCTTTGCCAATGAAGGTGTTGACGGGCACCAGACCCATGGCGGCGTAGCGGGAGTCCAAGGCGTCCTTGTCGGTTCCTTGCACCCAAACGTATCCGGCCGGAATGACGACTGACTCACTCGCTTTGAGATCAATCGATGGCGGATTGCTCGTGATTCCCGCCCACATCATCGCCTTCATTAACAAAGAGGGATCAGCGACACCGGAACGTTCCTTGGCTCGGCCTAGATGTTGGCCGTCAATGTAGAAGTCGCGACCAATTCGGGTAATGGTGTCCCCTGGGAGGCCCGCCAATACCTTCACCACGCCTTCACCCTTTTTGTGACCACCAATTTCGTCACCGGCGTACACGAACGCGACGAAGTCTCCCCGCTTGGCAGGCTGGCCCTTGAGGACCAACACAACGTTTGCATCAATGCTGCGAGTGATCACCGGGCAAATCGCAAGATGCTGAGAGAACACCCAGATGAACACGAGCAACAAAATCACCCATGGCAGTCGGCGCTTGGCGATGGCTGGCTGTGTCTGTTTGTATTGCGACCAGCGTTGTTGCCAGCCTGGTCGCTTGAACATCAAATCCAAGGCCAGAGTAGGGAGCTGGACTGGCTGCGCTGTTGTGTTCGGTGGTGTTGTCATGTGCGTGATCGCCCGTCTAGGTGGCTTAACGAGTAGATGGCAATGTCAGCCCTTGTTGCGACGATGTTTCGCCGCCAGGTGCTACTGGCGCTACCGGAGCACCTATTGCTGCCAGGTCGCCCAGCGAGGTTGTCAGTCCGTTTGCCTCTTTGATCGTTTTGGTAAAGTCCGTGATGGCTGCTGTCGCCCCGTATACGGCTGGACTGGCGATCAAGAGGCAATTGCACTGCTTTGTGAACGCCTGAATCTGATCCGACATGGCGGTTGCGGCTTTTTGGCCCAACGTACCTGGATCTAAGTTTGCTGTTGATCCAGATCCCAAAGCCTCTTTGAGCACCTTTGCCTGGTTCAAGGCAAAAAGCTCTGCGACATCAATAGTTCCCAGTCGTGGAGTGCGTGGATCTCGGATCAGGCGCTCGTAGGCAACCAAAGCCAAGGCCGAAACGGTGATCGCTAACAGCGTTGTGCCTACCCAGCCTGGTCCTGATCCATTCGAAGATCCAGATTCAGGCGATTGCGGTGCTGCCTCGGCTCCAAGGGTTTGTGGCTTGAGTTCAACGATTGGAGTTTGGTTCGGCGGTGATGTTGACATGTGAGTCCTCAGTTCGGTTCGTGAATGCCGCGAGAGGCCAGGAGATCGTCAATGGCCTCAGACACACTCATTCCTCGTGCCAAGCGTTCATCGAGCGGGTTGTTGTCTTCTGAGCGGTTGCTGAGCAGGAGCACCTTCGATGGGTTCATCATCAAGCGGATGACGCCCCTGAACAGCTTGGAGTGCACATACCACTCCTTGTAGTAGCCTGATTCGCCGCTGAGCGTGCCCATGTCGATCCCGCCTGAATGGGTGGTGTTGCCGACAGTTGCCGCTTGTGCGCTATTTGTGCGCTGGCAAGTCGCGCTCTACAAAAAATACGCGTAATTCGTATGACCCAACTTTGCCCCACGTCACACATGTGCCCCCGGAAGGGGGAACTGGTGGCATACGTATATGCAAATGTGCGATTAGTGGTTTACCCTCAATCATCTCGTCAAGCAACGGGATGGAAACGATGGGGGAGTCACGTGAGGCTACGTGAATTGATGGAGAAGTGCCGTCAGGTCAGTTTGTGGACCGAGGAGACGGCAAAAACCTATGGGTATGTGGTCAATGTCATTTGCTCTGATTTTGGGTATGACCCGGATCTTCAAGAAATGACGGTTGATTGGTTTGTGGGCTACCGACAAAGGTCGCTGGAGCGTTTAAGTCCAGTGACCTTCAACTCGCGTCGACGACATTTGTCGGCCATGGCCAAATACGCCATTGATCAAGGCTGGCTGACCAAGAATGTTTTCCGCATCGTCAAGCCGGCCCCGGTGCCCTACAAGCGTCCCAAGAGCGTCCCAAAGGACGTTCTGCTCGATTACATCGCCACACTGGAGCGAGCTTATCGCATTGACCGCCACGGCATGGCGGTAGAAAAATTCCCGCCTCAGTGGTTCTGGCTGGCCTGTCTCCAAACCTTGTATTACACCGGCGTTCGCCTCAGGCAACTGGTTGGTCTGCTTTGGAGCGATATTGACTTTGAAGCCAAGTCGATTCGCCTACGAGCGGAAACCAGTAAAACGAGACGCGAGTGGGAGATCCCCATTGCCGAGCCACTTTTGCCCATCTTGCTTGATCTGCGAAAACGCACGTTGGCGATTCGCCAGGCTCAACTGGCAGATCACCAGGTTTTTTGCTTGCCCTTGTTCGGACGGCGATTCCAGTCCAAGGTGATGACCAAAGAGCATGTGGCCAGATTCTTCGTTCGCTTCATGAACGAATTGCCGCCAGACGCGTGTCGCATCAGCGCTCACCGACTCAGGCACACCACGGCAACGCAACTACTGAAAGTCAAAGGTAACAATTTGAAAGCAGTTCAGCAGCTTTTGGGGCACACATCCGTTCACACAACCCTTCAATACGTTCATCCTGACCTGGATGACATGCGGGCGGCTGTGGAAGCTCTGTAACACTTCGATTTGTTTTTGTTTGACAAGCAATATTTCACGTATACACTTGATCCTTGAGAGGGCTAGGGACTGCATAAGCAGTCGGTAGTCAAAGCAGATACTGTTTGCTGACCTTGAAATTGGTCGGCACGTGTTGGAAACGGGCTAGGGTGACTCTTAATCCGTTGGTCGTAGGTTCGAATCCTACAGGGCCCACCAAATTTTCAAAAGCCACCTTCGGGTGGCTTTTTGTTTTGCTCTTGATTTCCTCTTGATGTTTTCGAGAGCTGGAGACATTCCAGTCGTGGAAACACGACAAGTGCGCACATGAAGCAGTTGCTGAACCCTTGGTTTGGGGGGCTCGCTGGCATTTCCCCCCTCTCTTAGGGAGTGCCTCCTCGTTGCTCGCGCGTTCTAATGGTCTCCGAAGTCCTCTGTCGTGATTGCACAAAAATGCGATCCATGCGGGGACATCCAATTCTTCAACAAGGAGTCAATATGAAAAAGATTCAGGTCGCTCTGGCTGCCGCGCTGTCGGTCGCAATGGGCTCGGCCATGGCCGAACAAGTCATCACCACCGCCGGTGGTGTTTCTGTTGGTATTCAAGACATGGGCGCCTTGGGTGTCAATGACTCGACCAAGGGTTTGGTTGGTATCTATGTCGATGGTCTGGGTGACGGCATCTCCCCAGGTTGCTTGTGTGAAGGTTGGGGCGCATCGATTGGCTCGACCGTGGGTTGGTCTGCCAACAGCAACGGCGGCAACAGCAATGTATTCCTGGAAAGCTTTGCTTCCACAGTGAACTCTGCTACTTCGGTTGTGAACGTCGGTGGCGAGCTGCGCGTCTCGCAAGCTTATGGCTTGTCTGCTAGCGATGCATTGGTGAAGAACCGTGTCACGCTGACCAACCTGACGGGTTCTGCAGCCAACATCCGTTACACCCGCGTGATGGACTGGGACATCCCCCCAACCGCTTTTGACGAGTACGTCACCATCGGTGGTGTAGGCGCTTCCAAGTTGGTGTTCTCTGGTGACGATGGCTTCGCTACGCCGAACCCTTTGACCAACCCTGATCCCATCGTGGCTGGCACCTCGAACGTGAACTTCGTCGATGCAGGTCCTGACGATCATGGTGCCTACTTCACCTTTGACTTCGGCACGATCGCAGCCGGTGAGTCGGTGTCGTTCGACATCTTCTACGGTGCAGCTGGTAGCGAAACCGCTGCGATGGCAGCCCTGGGCGCCGTCGGTGCTGAGGTGTACTCTCTGGGTCAAAGCAACACCGTCGACGGTCCTGCCAACGGTACGCCCGCCACTTATGTGTTCGGTTTCGCTGGCGTGGGTGGTACACCTCTGCCTCCCGTTCCAGAGCCAGAAACCTACGCTCTGATGTTGGGTGGTTTGGCTGTGGTGGGCATGATGGCTCGCCGCCGTCGCGCTGCTTGATTTCAGCTCAAGCGCAACATCAAAAAGGGGCCCTCGGGTCCCTTTTTTGTTGGCTCAGTCCGCCTGTGTGTTCTGGATCGCAGGGCCAGTCTCAAAGAATTGCCCACCGGAGACGTAGTGAATCGTTCGTCGGTCCGGATCGTCGAAATGCCAACGCGCATCTCGAAATTGTCGTTGATCGGCCCACGCATGGGTCACCTCGGCCAAGAACAAATCGAACTGTGTCTGTTGTGCTGGCTGCGGAATGATCCGGCATTCCAACCAGGCCACACAACCTTCAATCAGTACGGTGTCGGGTTGTGAGCCCTTGAGGGCCACGCAGCCGAGCTCTTGCCATTTCTGTGGCTGTGACAGAGCAGAGAGTTGTCCTGCTTGTCGCGTCAGTGTCAATTGGTTTCGGCCAGGAACATTGAGTGCGAAGCTGCCACTGGATTCGACCAGCTGCCTGGTTCGGGTTTGTTTGTCGATCACGATCGCCACTTTGGGTGGATCGAAGTCCAAAGGCATGACCCAAGCTGCTGCCATCAAATTGACACTCCCTTCAGATTGACTGCTGACGAGCGTCACAGGGCCGTGATTCAACAACAAGTAGGCTTTGTTTAATGGCACGGGGCGCACATTCGGTTGATGTGAAATATCCATGAAGCGCAGAAGCGTTGACTAAGGAGCGAGGGGGGTGGCGCGGGCGATTTCCGCCGCTGTCTCCTCGATCGTCGGCAACCATTGGGGTTCAGATGCCCGTGCTGTCAGGCGTGCCTTCTCGATCGCAGCAAGGGCTCGAGGGGCATCACCCAGAGAGAGCCAGACCTGAGCCAGGTTGTTCCAAGCCACCGCACTGTCAAACTTGGCAGTTGTTTCCAATAGGGTGTCTTTGGCCAGTGTCCAGTGTTGGTCCTGCATGTAGGCGTGGCTGAGGCCAAGGCGAGGTAGCAGTCTGTCTGGCCACCGTCGATTCAGCGCTTTCCATGCCTGTGCTGCGGAGGCCGGGGGATTCACACGTTCAAAAGACAGGGCCGCCTTTTCAGCCTCGGCTGCTTGTATCGCCAGGGGAATTTTGTCGGGTGCAGACACCACCATGCCCCATTGGCCAGCGCGAGACCACATGAGCTCAAAGGTGTGGAGAGGCATGCGCTGCAGTGCCTGTGTGCCGCTGGTCAGGATGATGTCGCGCTCGATGAGATCGTGGCCCACCACCAAGGCATAGTGCCAACGAGGCAGCCAGTCCAGTCCCAGGTTGAGGAGTACAACCGGGCTATGGCCTTCTGCATTCAATTGAAGCAGTGAGGTCAACGATGGTGGGACGGGATAGCTGACCAATCCGAAGCGACGAGGTGCTGCCAGCATGTCGAGCTGCAGGCTCCCGTGTCGACCTGGTGTATAGACCTGCCCTACGATGCGGTCGTAGGGCGGCGACACACCAGCTTGCGCCATGACCATGCTCAGTGCCGCTGGGCCGCAGTGGTTGTCTGCTTGGGAAACCCACGTCAGTGGTCGCGGCTCGACTTTCGATGCCGACACGACCGAGCGCAACAAGGCGTCTGTCTGGGGCGTGGCGGGCCAAAGTGCGCATCCCTCCAGAGCGAGGCAGAGCCCCACGACTGGCAGTACGGCGCGTTGACGTCGACCCAGACGGCCCAAGATCAACGGCGAATCGAGCGTGTGAAGGGGAAGACTTTGGTCAACCCCAGGATGTCTGTCACCAGCAGGAGCACGAAGATGAATACGAGGGCACCCAGCACATCAGATGCGCCAGCAGGGGCACGCTCCAATTGGTCCGACAAGGCCAGTACCTCTTCGTCGTTGAGGCTATGGATGCGCGCTTGCACGTCTTCTGGGTTCACCCCTTTGTTCAGCAACGCTTGGCGAAGATCTTCGCGTTGCAGCGTCTGCGCGATCGACACGCGAGCCTGGTTGGCCGCTTCAGCAGAGATGGATTGTTCCTGAGCCGCTGCTTGAGTGCTGATGGTCGCGGCTTGGGCGCTGGTCCACATGCTGGACGACAGGACCGAGGCAGCCACGATAGCGGAAGTGATGCGTTTGAAACGGCTCATTGGGAACTCCAGTGGAATCACACGATCAATCGGTACACTTCGCCCGTTGTAAATTTTGACGAAGTGGGGTTACTCATGGATTTTGGCATGTCGATGCGTCGTGGTGCAGTGATCGTTTGCACGACTGTGGTTTCTGTGGCGTTGGTCGGTTGTGGCACCACGCCCGGTGGACAAAACCAGCCTTCTGAAGGTGGCATGTTTGGCTGCAAGGGCTTGCCCAATTCCCAAGCCAAGAACACGGCCATTGGTGCGGTGGCCGGTGCGGCGATTGGTGCATTGGTGGGCAACCAGGTGGCCAACAAGCGCGGTGTAGGCACACGTAATGGCGCCTTGTTCGGTGCACTGGCTGGTGCTTTGGTTGGTTCGCAGTACAAAGCTTCGATCAGTTTGACCGAAATGCCGGATGGTTCGGTCAAGATGAACATTCCAGGTTCCTTGTTGTTTGAAACGGGTGAATCTGACATCAAGCCCGCCTTCAAACAAACCCTGGATCAAGTGGCCAAGTCTTTGCGTGAGTACTGTGGCCTGAGTGCACGCGTGGTGGGGCACACGGACGACGTCGGCAGCGATGCGTCGAATGATCAGTTGTCCTTGGCCCGCGCACGTTCGGTGGTGTCCTATCTGCAGTCGACCGGTGTCCGCGCCAGCAATCTGAGCTTTGAGGGCCGGGGTGAGCGCGAGCCTGCTGCGTCGAATGAGACGCCAGAAGGTCGTGCACAGAACCGCCGTGTCGAGATCTTCGTGACCGAAAACGACTGATTGTCTTGACCGATGAAGCAGACACCCTGGCTCAACGTTGCGCTGCGTGCAGCCATCCTGATGGCTTTCGCTCTGCCATTGGCTTGGTGGGCGTTATGGTCTTGGGGGGCCGAGCGGCATTGGGTGCTCGGAGCCCTGCAATATGCGCCGTTTTGGGGGTGGCTGCTTCCATCTGCATTTGTCTTGTTGTTATCGTGGACGCAGCCATGGAAGTGGCGGCTCGTGGCTTTGTCGGGGACCTTGATCGTACTGGGGCCGCTGATGGGACTGGAGTGGCCTCGGGGTGAGTCTGGTACAGGGCATCTGCGGGTGATGACCTACAACATCAAGGCCTTCCAAAGCTCGGAGAGACCTGAGGGCTTGGGGCCTGTCATTTGGGAAATCGCACAGCACGATCCGGACGTGATCGTGATGCAGGATGCAGGGCAGGCGGAGGCAGGGGCGCTCAAACTCACGGCTGAAACCAAACAGTTGATCGGTCCGCGTGAGCACTTCACGTTTGGTCAGTACATCGTGGCCAGCAAGCATCCGCTTAAAGACTGCGCCAAGGGCTTCATGAACTATTTTGGTGAAACTCACACCTATGCGCGCTGCGTGGTCTCGGTACATGGGAAGGACATCGACCTGTACTCGGTTCACTTGTTGTCGCCACGCAAGGGTCTGAATGCCTTGAGGTATCGAACATACTGGGGGCGCCATGAGTGGCAGCGCAGCATGCAGGCACGCTTGATTCAGTCAGAGAAACTGGTGTCCGATTTCTTGGCCAGGGGGCGCCCAGCGATCATCGCCGGGGATTTCAATGCGCCTCAGCGCTCAAGGGTGATTGAGAATTTTGAAGCAGTAGGTCTGCGTGATGCCTTTGAGGTAGCCGGTGCTGGATATGGCTACACCCATGGCCACTCATTGAAGCCTGGTGTGTCGATCAATCGCATTGATCACATTCTCGTGACGCCAGATTTGGCGGTGGCTGCCGCAGAAGTGGGCGGCCACGAAGGCTCGGAGCACCGCCCGGTGATTGCAGACCTTTACGTTCACCGCGACTGAACGCGGTGGGACTACAAGCAGGCGTCAGGCGGCTCGCCGATCTGGATGGCGGCGCGCGGCCATTTCTCGGCCCATGCCTTTGAGGTCCCAGGCGGAAATGCGGGACTTGGCCTCTGGGTAAATCAAAGATTCTTCCAATTGAATGTGGTCGTGATACAGCGCGATGAAGACCGGCACAGAGTGCTCGAGTTGATCGATGTTGTACCAGTTGTAGCCTGCTGAAATCGACTCGATCTGAGGCGCCAATTCCAACCAGTCCTGTTCAATCCAACTGTGGTCTTGTTGCAGCCTGAGCGTGGTTTGAATCAAGGTGTCATCCCCGCTGCTGAGTAGCTGCGGGAATACGTGTTTTTCTTCGTCCAGATGGTGCTGGCGCGCATGGTTCATGAAGAACTGGAACAGGTGTTTGGCCTGTTTGCGAGCGTGTTCGTCCACACCGTTGTCTTTCAGGTGTGCAACCAAGTCCTGCAAATGCAGCAAGGCGGTCGCAATCTCCTGATGTGCGTGGTCCAGAACTTCGAAGGGTGCCGCTTGCGGGTCGATCAAGGACGCTTGGGCTTTGAGGGGAACGGTTTGAGTGGCGGGCATGGCGGCTCCTTCGGGTTTACTCGAGTCCATTTTCTTCAGCCAGGTCAAGTCGCCTTTGCGGTAGGTCAAGCCCGATAGAATCGCACCCGCGGCGCAAACGGTTTGCGCCTAGAGGAATGTCCGTGTCTGACCGTTTGTTTGTTCTGTCGCAGTACCTGATCCCAAAACAAGCCTTGACAGCCTTGGCTGGCAAATTGGCCAATCTGCGCGGCGGCAGAGCCACCACGTCCTTCATCCAATGGTTCGCGGGCAAGTACGGCGTGAACATGGCCGAAGCGGCGAACCCTGACTTCGCGGCCTATCCCACTTTCAACGAATTCTTCACGCGTCCTTTGAAGGCGGGTGCGCGGCCCTTGGCGAATGCCGCCTTGGTATCGCCCGTGGATGGTGCGATCAGTCAGTTGGGTGCGATCAAGAAAGACCAGATCTTTCAAGCCAAGGGGCACCACTATTCGACCCGCGCACTGGTGGGCGGCGATGCGCAGTTGGCTGCTGAGTTCGAAGACGGCACCTTTGCCACCATCTATCTGAGCCCCAAGGACTACCACCGCATCCACATGCCCTGCGATGGTCGCCTCACGCGCATGATTTATGTGCCGGGCGACTTGTTCTCGGTGAACCCGGCCACCGCACGTGGCGTGCCCGGTTTGTTTGCACGCAATGAGCGGGTCGTGTGCGTGTTTGAGACCGCGACGGGCCCTTTTGTCTTGACCTTGGTGGGCGCGACCATTGTGGGCAGCATGGCCACGGTTTGGCATGGCGTGGTCAACCCTCCACGCACGCGCAATGTCCGCGAGTGGCGTTACGAAGATCAGAACATCGTGCTGAAAAAGGGCGATGAGATGGGGCGCTTCTTGTTGGGGTCGACTGTGGTCTTGTTGTTCCCCAAAGAGGGACATGTTCAGTTCAACCCCACTTGGGAAGCGACGCGCCCAGTACGCATGGGCGAGGCCATGTCGCGCAATTGATCTTGAAGTCAGGTGTGGGTACGCCCGCTCGCTCGGCCGCCTGCCTTCAGGTCGGCCAGTCCAACTGACGTTGAGATTGAAAGGCGCGATCTTGCCCTGTTACGGGGTCCGTGAAGGACACTGATTTCGCCAATAGCTTCAAGGGCTTGCTGTAGTCCGGGATGTGATCGGGCTGCAGCACCGGGTAGTACAGATCATTGACGATGGGCATACCCAAGGCCGACATGTGCGCGCGCAACTGATGCTTTTGGCCCGTGACGGGCTGAAGCCGGTAGCGGCTGAGCTCGCCTCGTTGTTCCAGAAGGTCGATCACCGTGGTGGCGTTCACAGGCCCATCGACTTCCTCCATCGCCATGAATTGCGCGCTTTCCTGCAGGCGGCTTTGATGCGTGTGGGGCCAATTCAGATCCGTGCGTGTGGGCGCGATGGCTTCGTAGTGTTTGGTGATGGCCTTGTCTCGAAACAGGTGCTGATAGCTCGCGCGTGTGTGGGGCTGGATGGAGAACAGCACCAGGCCTGCGGTATCGCGATCAATGCGGTGCATGGGGGTGAGGGTGTCGATGCCCAGCTTGCGTTTGAGTCGCACCAGCAGTGTCTCTTGTACATAGCGGCCGGCGGGCACCACAGGTAGGAAGTGCGGCTTGTCGGCCACCACGATCCAATCGTCTTGGAATAAGACCGTTTCTTCAAAGGGAATGGGGGGCTCGTAGGCCAGACGCCGGTAGTAGTAAACGCGTGTCTGCTTGCGATAGCGGGCTTCTGGCCCTAGAGTCTGGCCCGTTTCATCGAGCACATCACCGGCTTGCATGCGTTGTGTCCACTCTTCGCGGCTGACGGCAGGCAGGCGGTGCACCAAATAGTCAATCAGGCGCAGCCATGGGCCGGGCGGCAGCACCAGTGAACTGGCGCTGACACCGTCGATGGTCGGAGGCGTGTAGGTGCGGGTCATCGCAGACCGGATGGACCGAAGAGGTCAGGGATCGAGACGATGGGCCCGTTCCAGACGCCACTTTTCTTCTGGCTCATCGGGGTCGTAGACCTGATCGATGGTGGTGGGTGTTTCCTGCAATTGGGTGTCGATGGCGACGCGGCTGTCGAACACGAAGCATTCGCCTTGCCAGTCTTTGTTGGCGTCAGGCAAGGTCAGGAAATAGTTGAGGATGCCGCCTTCGAGCTGGTAGACCTCGAGACCTTTCTCTTGCATCCAGCCGCTCATCTTTTCGCAGCGGATGCCGCCTGTGCAGTACATAGCCACCTTTTTGCCCTCGGCCTTCCATTCGTCAGCGTGTTCTTCCACATAACGCGGAAAGTCGCGGAAGTTGTTGACCTTGGGGTCGACTGCATGCTCGAAATGGCCCAGGCGGTACTCGAAGCTGTTGCGGTTGTCCAGCACGACCACGTCATCGCGTTGGATCAGCTCACGCCATTGCTCAGGCGGCACGTGATTGGCCGCGGCGCGGTTGTCGGTCAGCCCGGTGATGCCGTCGATGCCAAATGCCACAATCTCGCGCTTGCGCCGAATTTTCATCTTGAAAAATGGGCGCGTCAGGCAGGGGCTGTGTTTGAACACCATGTCGGTGAAGGCGCCACCGAATCGCGGGTCGTTGTGCAGCGCGTCTTCTGCCGCTTGCAGGTCAGCAGCCGGGCCGGCCATCACGCCATTGATGCCTTCTTCGGCCACGATGATGCTGCCCATCACCTTGCGGGTCACCTCCCGCAGCGCTTCGGCCACGGCATCCGGGTCGGCCAAAACCACGAACTTGTAGAAGGATGCGTGGACCAAATCAGGCGCGGCGGGGGGGGCGGGTTCAGCGGTGTTGGCTGAGCTGGAGGACGGGGCGGTGTTCATGCGCGAAATTGTCTCATTGCCATGCATCCACGGCAAAATAGCGGTCTATGACTAGTCCTGCTACTGAATTGCTCTTGCCCGCCGGCTCGCTGGAAAAAATGCGTGCCGCTTTCGACTTTGGTGCCGACGCGGTGTACGCCGGGCAGCCGCGCTACTCTCTGCGCGCGCGCAACAACGAGTTCCGCCTGGAGCAATTGCAGCAAGGCATTCAGGAAGCCAAGCAGCGCGGCAAGAAGCTGTACGTGACCAGCAACCTGATTGCGCACAACGACAAGGTGCGCACCTACCTGCGCGACATCGAACCCATCATCGAGATGAAGCCCGACGGCATCATCATGGCCGACCCCGGCTTGATCATGATGGTGCGTGAGAAGTGGCCCGAGGTGCCGATTCACCTGTCGGTGCAGGCGAACACCACCAACTTTGCCACGGTGAAGTTCTGGGAAAAGATGGGCGTGCAGCGCATCATCTTGTCGCGAGAGTTGAGCCTGGACGAAATCGAAAAGATCCGCCAGGAATGCCCGACCATGGAGTTGGAAGTGTTCGTGCACGGTGCGCTGTGCATCGCCTACTCGGGCCGTTGTCTGCTGTCGGGTTACTTCAACCGCCGTGACCCTAACCAAGGTACCTGCACCAATGCGTGCCGCTGGGAGTACAACACCTATCAAGGCACGCAAGCGTCTGACACGGGCGAGGTCATTCCCATCAAGCTGGAAGGTGACTTCAACTTTGCCAAGGAGCAGGAAGACGCCGAAAAGGCGTTCTCGGCTTGTGGAGATGGCAAGCGCCACCCTGCGGCGGACCAGGTCTACCTGATCGAAGAAGCAGGCCGCCCCGGCGAGCTCATGCCCATCATGGAAGATGAGCATGGCACCTACATCATGAACTCGAAAGACCTGCGTGCGGTGGAGCACGTGGAGCGCCTGGTCAAGATCGGCATCGACTCATTGAAGGTGGAAGGCCGCACCAAGTCGCTGTATTACGTGGCGCGCGTGGCCCAGGTTTACCGCCAAGCCATTGATGATGCCAAGGCTGGCCGCCCCTTCAACAAGGACTTGTTGCTGCAACTGGAAGGCATGGCTAACCGTGGCTATACCGGCGGTTTGCTGGAACGCCGTCCCGTGCAGGACTACCAGAACTACATCACGGGGCACTCAGAGTTCCAGCGCAGCAAGTTCGTGGCTGAGGTGCGCGGCGTGGCCGATGGCTGGGCTGAGGTCGAGGTGAAGAACAAGTTCGCCGTGGGTGACCACATCGAAATCATTCACCCCAGTGGCAACCAGATCGTGAAGCTGGACGCCATGCGCAATATGGACGGCGAAGCCATTGAAGTGGCCCCTGGTAGCCCCTTGCAGGTACGCATTCCGCTCGAGGAGAAGTACCGAGGCGCCTTGTTGGCGCGTTTGCTGGAGCCCCAAGAGGCTTGACCTCGTGGGTCAGACTTGGCCCAGTTTCTGAAGGATGTTTTTCAGCAAGTCCCAGGTCTTCGCGACTGCTTCGATCTCGACGGCCTCGCCAGGGGCGTGTGCTCCACGGATGGTGGGGCCGAACGAGACGATGTCCATGCCTGGATACTTCGCCGCAATCAGGCCGCATTCCAAACCGGCATGAATCACCTGCAGGTGGGCATCCTGTCCGTGCAGTTGTCGGTATACGGCCTGGCATTGCGCCAACAATGGTGACGCGGGGTTCGGCGCCCAACCGGGGTAGTGGCCAGTGGCAGTGGCCGAGGTGCCAGTCAGTTGGAACAAGCTGATGATCTGGTCGGCCAAGGCATTGAAGCCCGACTCGATCAGCGATCGCACCATGAAGTTGCACGAGCCGTGTGCCGGTTGTAGGTCGACCATGCCCAGGTTGTTGGAGGTTTCGACCACGCCGGGCACCTTCAAACTCATGCGTTGCACACCGTGTGGGGCAGCGTTCAGGCTGTTCAGCCAGATGGTTTGTTCTGCGGTCGACAAGATTTGGGTGACGCTTTCTGCGGCTTGGATGCGCAAAGCCAGCTTGGGTTCGATGTCAGACCATTCTTGAATCAGCAGCGCTTGCCATTGCTCGACTGCGGCAGCGATCGACGCTTGATGCTGGGCAGGCACAGCCAGGGTGGCAAACGCTTCGCGGGGCAGGGCATTGCGCGCGGTGCCGCCCTGCAGGCTGGATAGGCGGGCATCGAAGCGTTGGCTCAAGTCCAACAAAACACGCACCAGCCATTTGATGGCGTTGCCCCGGCCTTCATGGATGTTGACACCCGAGTGGCCGCCACGCAGGCCTTGCAGGCTGATTCTCAGCGGCACGTACCCTGTGGGCCGGGGCTCAGCCTGACCAGGGCGCTCCACATTCACATCGACCCCGCCCGCACAACCCAGGTAGAACTCCCCCCACTCTTCGGTGTCCAGATTCAGCATCAGCTGGCCTTGCAGCAAGCCGGACTGCAGACCGTGTGCACCACCCATGCCGGCTTCTTCGTCTACCGTGAAGAGGGCTTCAATGGGACCATGTTTCAGTTCGGTGTCTTCCAGCACGGCGAGCATCATGGCCACGCCCATGCCGTTGTCGGCACCCAAGGTGGTGTCGGGGGCTTTCACCCAACCGTCTGCCACCACCGCATGAATCGGGTCGCGAGTGAAGTCATGATTCGAGTTGGCGTTCTTTTGGCAGACTATGTCGAGGTGAGCCTGCAGCACCACGCCAGGTGCCGTCTCGCAGCCTGTCGAGGCCGGTTTGCGAATGATCAGGTTGCCAGCTGTGTCAATGATGGTGTCGAGCTGCCGAGCTTGCGCCCGCTGCTGTAGATGTTCGCGCAGCGGCCCCTCCTGCTTCGATGGGCGCGGAATCTGACACAGGGTGGCAAAGTGTTGCCAAACGATGGTGGGTTGTAGGTTCTCGAACATCGGGCAGATTCGGTTGGCGTGATGTGGGGAGGGGCTTCTGTGACTGCTTCTGCTTCAGTGCACTTCAGGCTTCGGCCAGGGCCTTGGCAATGCGCTGACGGTTCACGGTGGGGCGGGGCACGCGCACGTCAAACCAGCTGCGCACGTCGGAGTCCAGCCCCACGCCATGCATGAAGTTGTAGATGGCTTTTTTCAGGGCGCGGCCCATGGCATCGTGGTCCACCCCTGTCGGGTCGACGAAGGCGATGTCATTCTTGGCAAAGGACACGGGCGGTAAGGCTTGCAAGGTCACCCCGTATTCTTCGGGGTTCATGCCCACGGGCGAGTGCACGGTGCAGGCAAAGCGATGGAAGAAGCCACTTTGGATGCAACCGTTTTCAAACAGTTGGCGCACGTATTCCAGCGCGTCGACGGTGTCTTGCACGGTTTGGGTGGGGAAGCCGTACATGAGGTAGGCATGCACCAACACGCCCGCCTCGGTGAACGAGCGGGTGACCTTGGCCACCTGTTCGACCGAGACGCCTTTTTTCATCAAGGCCAGCAAGCGGTCAGAGGCCACTTCCAGTCCGCCGGAAATGGCAATGCAACCACTGTCTGACAAGAGTTGGCACAACTCGGGCGTGAAGGACTTTTCAAAGCGGATGTTGCCCCACCATGAGATTTGCAACTTGCGCTTGATGAGTTCATGCGCCAGGGCCTTCAGGGCCTTGGGTGGTGCGGCTTCGTCGACAAAGTGAAAGCCGGTTTGCCCGGTTTCTTTCACAATGGCCTCGATGCGATCGACCAGGATCTCGGCCGTGGCGTTTTCGTATCGACCGATGTAGTCCAGGCTGATGTCGCAGAAACTGCATTTCTTCCAATAGCAGCCGTGTGCAATGGTGAGCTTGTTCCAGCGTCCGTCCGACCACAGCCGATTCATGGGGTTGAGCATGTCCAACAGCGACAAATACTCGGTCAGCGGCAGACCATCCCAGGTGGGCGTGCCTACTTCGGCAAAGGGCACATCGGGCTCTGCCCAATTCATGTACTTGACTTGACCCGATTCGGTGTCGCGTACGAACGTACGAACCAGTCGTTGTTTGCTGCGCTTGCCTTGCAGGTGCTCGAGCAGTGCCAGCAGGGGGCGCTCACCGGCGTCCAGCGTGACGAAGTCGAAATAGTCGAACACGCGGGCTTCGCGCAGTTCACGCAACTCGGTGTTCACGAAGCCGCCACCCAGCGCGGTATGGATGTGGGGGAAGCGGGCTTTGATGGTCTGGGCCATCCGGAAGGCTGCGTACACATTGCCGGGAAAGGGCGTCGACACGAGCACGAGTTGGGGCTGGTGCCGCTCGACGGCTTCGACCGTCAATTCCGCCAAGAGCTCATCGACCAGATTGGGTGGCGCTTCCAGCGCATCGGCCAAAGGGTCAAACGAAGCTTGGCTGGCGGCCAGCGATTCGGCATAGCGCACGAACTGAAAGCGTTCATCGACTGCATCGCGCAGCACATCGGCCAGGTCGTTCAGGTAGAGCGTGGCCAGATGCTTGGCTCGATCGTGCATGCCCAGCGAGCCAAAGGCCCAGCCAATCGGGTCTTCGCCTTCTTCGCCCACGGTGTAGTGCTCGATGGCCTCGAAGCGAGGCCCCTCGGGCAGAAAGCTGCGGTTGCAGATGCGGTGGCCCAAGGTCGTGTCTTTGCCTTGCAAAAACCGCAAGGTTGGGCCGATGGTGTCGGCATATCGCTCAAACTGTTCCTCGAACGACTGCAGCGCCGGCGTGCGCGCCTTGCGGGGCACGGCTTTGACGCGGTCCAGCACGGCCTGCAAGCCCTCGCGGGTAAACAGGCGCAGCACCAGTTTCAGGGCGAGGTCGTCCTGAAAGGCTGGCACACCGCGTGAACGCAAAAAGCCCGTCAGGTAGGCGGTAGACGGGTAGGGCGTGTTGAGCTGCGTCATCGGGGGGATGAGCGACAGCACGCGTATCGGTGCCGGATCGGTCAAGCCCATCGTCACAGGAAGCGCTCCAGCAGCTTTTTGGAATGTTTGTCCAAGTCACGCCAATTGCCGATACGGAATTGCAAACCATTGCCGCTGGCAATTAACAGCTGACCTTCACCCAGACGGCGGATGTCGTCTTCGGATTTCAGCACCAATTGGGTCGGCCCCCGGTCGGTGTCGACATCCCAGGTGCTGGGGGTAGAGAAGGTGGATACCTTCAAGATGCGAGCCACCGTGGGCGAGAACTCGCGAATGGCCAGGTCTTCTTCAATCAGGCTGCGTGTGGCGGACGGCAGGTCGCTCAGGTGCGACACCCAGGCCAGCTCGTGCCCATCGGTGCTGACGATGGACAAGCCTTCGTTGGGGGCTGCGATGGGGAAGGCGCGCACGGGCGTGACGCCGATGTGCTCGACGCCATCGGCATCGACATAGACCAATTTGCCAAAGGCGTTGCGGCTCAGATTCATATTCACTGCATGGGTGTTCATCGGGCCGCTCCTCAGATGGCGTCTTGCTCGGCCTTGCGAGCCTGGGCTTCATACAGACGCCAGTAAGCGCCTTGTTGGGCCATGAGCTCGTCGTGCGGGCCCACTTCCACCACTTGGCCGCGGTCCATCACCACGAGTCGGTCGGCCTTGCGCAGGGTGGACAAGCGGTGGGCAATCGCGATGGTGGTGCGGCCTTGGACCAGGTTGTCCAGCGCCTTCTGGATTTCCTTTTCGGTTTCGGTGTCCACAGCTGAGGTGGCTTCGTCCAGGATCAGGATGCGTGGGTTGATCAGCAGGGCGCGCGCGATCGAGATGCGTTGGCGCTCGCCGCCCGACAGGCCTTGGCCGCGTTCGCCCACCAGGGAGTCGTAACCTTGAGGCAGACGCAAGATGAACTCGTGCGCGTGTGCGGCGCGTGCTGCGGCAATGATTTCTTCGCGTGTGGCGTCAGGCTTGCCGTAAGCGATGTTTTCGGCAATGGTGCCAAAGAACAGGAAGGGCTCTTGCAGCACCAGGCCGATGTTCTGGCGGAAGTCGGACACGGCAATGCGGCGGATGTCAGTGCCATCGATCTTGATGGCGCCGTCGGTCACGTCGTAGAAGCGGCAGATCAGGTTCACCAGGGTGCTCTTGCCGCTGCCGCTGTGGCCGACCAGGCCGATCATTTCACCGGGGCGGATGTCCAGGTTGAGGTTGCGGATCACGGTGCGGCTGCCGTAACGGAAGCCAATGCCGTTCATCTCGATGCGGCCCTCAATCTTGTCCAGCTTCACAGGGTTGACGGGTTCGGGCACGTTCGAGACGTGGTCGAGGATGTCAAAAATGCGCTTGGCGCCGGCTGCGGCTTTCTGCGTGACCGAGACGATGCGGCTCATGGAGTCCAGCCGGCCGTAAAAGCGCCCAATGTAGGCGATGAAGGCGGTGAGCACGCCTACGGTGATGTGGTTTTGCGAAACCTGCCAGATGCCGAAGGCCCACACCACCAGCAGACCGATTTCGGTCATCAGCGACACGGTGGGAGAGAACAGCGACCAGGTCTTGTTGAGTTTGTCGTTGACTTCCAGGTTGTACTGGTTGGCGGCACGGAAGCGGGTGGCTTCGCGCTTTTCCTGGGCAAAGGCCTTGACCACGCGGATGCCCGGAATGGTGTCGGCCAGCACATTGGTGACTTCACCCCACACGCGGTCAATCTTCTCGAAGCCGGTGCGCAGGCGGTCGCGCACCAGGTGAATCAACCAGGCGATGAAGGGTAGGGGCACCAATGTGACCAGCGCCAGCCAGGGGTTGATGGACACCAGAATGGCGGCCGTCATGGCGATCATCAGCACGTCGGTGGCGAAGTCGAGTGCGTGCAGTGACAGGAAGACGTTGATACGGTCGGTTTCCGAGCCGACGCGGTTCATCAGGTCACCGGTGCGCTTGCTGCCGAAATAGTCGAGCGACAAGCGCAGAAGGTGTTCGAAGGTGGTGGTGCGCAGGTCGGCACCGATGCGTTCCGACACCAGGGCCAGCACATAGGTGCGGGCCCAGCCCAGGGCCCAGGCCAACAGGGCCGAGGCCAGCAAACCACCCAGCAGGCCACCTACCAGCATGGGGTCAATCTGTTGCCCGTTCTGGAAGGGGATCAGCACCTTGTCCATCAAGGGCATGGTCAGGTATGGCGGCACGAGGGTGGCGGCGGTGGAGCCCAGGGTGAGCAGGAAGCCCGCCAGCAGTTGCCATTGGTAGGGCTTGGCGAATCGCCACAAGCGCAACAACACCCAGGTGGAGGGCGGTGTTTGGCTCTCGCGGTTGCAGACCGGACATTCCTCAGCATCGGGGGGGAGTTGGGCGTGGCAGGTGGGGCACACGCCCGCGTCGTCGTCGGCGTGTGCGTGATCTGGATGCGGGGCTGCCTGCAGCCGTTCGAACTGCTCGACCAGGCGCAAGGCTGCGCTGTGTTGGTCTAAGGTGAAGTGCCAATGAGCGACACGCTGTTGCGCATCATGCAATTCAAGGGTGCCGACGCCGGCGTGGTCATGATGCTTGAGGTGCAAGCCTGGGCGCAATGGCCAGGATTGGAGGGGCGACTGAGATCCGGAACGAAACAGAATGCGACGCGTGCTCAGCGTCAAATCGCCTTGGCAAAAACGCAGTGTGGCGTCCAGGTCCACCAAAAATGTGGCCAACACAGCTTCACCCTCAGCCAGAGGCAGGGTTTGAGCGGCTGGCGGAGTCTCTTTTGCAGAATGAGCTTGCATGCGGTTCCTAATTCAGGGAACGTATTTTCTCCTAACGCTGCAAGTCAGATCACGTTGACCCCATCCATCGGCGTGCTCAATGGCCTTTTCGGTAACGTTCGATGCGTTCAGCCGTGTTGGGATGAGAGGCCCACATGCTGGTGTCGCCTTCGCCGGCCTGTTTTTGGAGCGCGGTGAACAAGTCGGCCACGCTGCCTCCCCGCAGATCTGCGTTTCGGATGAAGTTCAAGGCATAGGTGTCAGCTTCTTCCTCGCTTTCGCGGGAGTAGTTGGCCTGCAAGAGCGCCACAGGTGCAGCGGCCAACAGTGAGCTGACATCTCCCCACAGCACAAATGCCACCATCGACAAGCCACTGGCTTTGATGATGTTGGCCGTGACGTGCTTGTGATGAACATGGCCCAGTTCATGCCCAAGCACACCGATGATGGCGTCGTCATCAGGGGCCAGCGCGACCAGCTCGTCGGTGACGACCAAGATCCCCCCAGGCAGGGCCAGTGCATTGGCCCCCAATGGGCCACCCGCCCTGAACTCCAGTCGGAAGGTGGGAGTGGGTGTCCGCTGTGCGCGGACGGCTTGATCAAATTGCTGTTTCAGGCGATCGATGCGTTCCGGATCGAGCTTGCTGGGTCGGAACCAGCGTTCATCCAGTTGCGCGTAGACGTAGTCGCCTAATTTTTGTTCAACCGCTGGGGGGACGCGTTCGGCCAGAGCCTGCGCACCCCATGGGAGGCCCCATTGATAGCCCGCAGCCAAGACGATCACGAGAGCAAGCAAGGATGCCAGTGTGGCTTTCCATGACATTTGGAGTCCGACGACCCAGCCGTCTTGATGACCGAACTGCTGGAGCGCGTCGTCCAGTGCAGCGCGATCATCGAATTCCAATGTGGCCCCATCAGACAGGGTGAGTCGACGGGGGCCATGCCGTGTGCGCTCGGCGATGTCAATGCGAGACCAGCTTTCCTGCCGCTGCGCGATGTCGCCATCGATGCGGATGCCATCGGCATCCAAATGCACCGCGACCGTATGGGGGCGGGTCGAGCGACCGTCCAGATATCTCGCAGACAAAGAGCGCATCACAGCCCCAGATCGAAGTCGCCTAAGTCTGCAACCCCTTCGCCCAATGATTTGGCTTCATTTTGAGCAGTGGCTGCGAAGTCTTCCAGTGAGCCTTGCGTGTGTAGTACCAGGTGTTCGGCTCGCAGTTGGGTCCAACGGACGGCGGCCCATGGAATGAACAAGCCGAGCGTGCAGATGACCCCAAGCAAGTTGGTCATACCCACGAACACCGCACGACCCAAGGGAATGCGAGATTCGAAACGATGGTCTCCAAGTTGGGTGTGGCTCCAGACGATGTTGAAGAATTTGGCAGCGAGCATGGGCCCGATGGCCAACATGGCCAGATAGATCACACCCAGTCCGATCATCATTTGTTGCAGCGCAGCAGCCTTTTGACTCGTCGTTTCGGCCGCACTCAGCGCCCCAAACACGCCAAACACCAGCATGCAAACGAGTCCCATCACCACGGCGCCGAGGGCCATCAAATACGCGGCATAGAAGCCTCGTACATTGGCTCGCATCTCGAAAGATGTTTGACCAAATCTTGCCCGATTGTGTTGCCAGAATTTGATCTGGTGGTGCGCATAGGGAAGCAGCAGGTAAAGCGACACGATCGCCAGAACCGGCCACATCAGGAAGGTCTTGTAGGCTTCACCCGTTGTGCCGCCAAAACCAAACCGTACGCCCCGCCAGCTGGAATTCCAGGCGCGGAACTGCAGGCTTTTCCAAAGCAGCCAAGGCAGTACGGCAGCCAGACCCACGAGGGCAAGGAGTGCCAACCAGCCGCTGCCACTCTCGACCATCGTGTTGTAGGCCACAAAGAGCAGGACCGCGATGGCGCGCCCTTTCAGGATGGATATCGGGTTGCCGTGATATTCGAACGACGAGCCATCGATCACGGTGTTGTGATAGAAATATTTCGTGCGCCGGACCTTGGCCCATGCGGAGTAAATACCCAAGGTCACGATCGTCAACATCAAATTCACGATCCAAATGCGGAAATATTCACTGCCGCTACCCGTGAACGTGAAACCTTGAGTCGATTGAATGGGTTGTGTGTCAGCAAACGCATGGTTGACCGACGAAGAATGACCAGGCATCAAGGCGCACCTCCCAGTGCAATTTTCTGTTGTTGAAATTTCTAATTCGACGTCAATCTTGAACTGCAGGGGATGACACCCGGCTGCCGAGGTCGGAATCAGGTTTTGCGAGGATAACCCAGCCCATGCCGCGCAGTTTGTGCGCCCAGGTCAACCAAATGGGCGTGTCGAGCGTTCTGAGTCTCAAGTCAGCGGTCCATACTGCGTCTACGCCGCTTCATTGCATTCAAAATATGCTTGGGTGCAGTGTTGATTTGTTGGGCGTCAAGGTCCCCGACCGCAGGCACAATTGCGTATACACATCTTCCCGCTGGGTATGAGCCAAAAGAACGACATCAAGCTACTGCGCATCAACTATTTGCGCGGCCCCAATATCTGGACCTACCGTTCGGTCCTCGAGGTCTGGCTGGACCTCGGTGAGCTGGAAGAGTTTCCATCCAACAAGTTGCCGGGCTTCAACGAGCGCCTCACGGCCATGCTGCCCGCCTTGATCGAACACCATTGCGGTGTGGGCGAGCGGGGGGGCTTCATCCAGCGACTGGAAGAGGGCACCTGGGCCGGGCACATCCTGGAGCACGTGGTCATTGAGCTGTTGAACCTGTCGGGCATGCCCACCGGTTTTGGTCAAACGCGCAGCACCTCGCAGCATGGCGTCTACCGCATGGTGTTCCGTGCGCGCGATGAGCAAGTGGCGCGTGCCGCCTTGGCCGAAGGCCATGCTCTGCTGATGGCGGCCATCAATGGTTTGACATTTGACGTCAAGGCCGCGGTCGACCGCATTCGTGAACAGATTGACGACTGCTACCTTGGCCCCAGCACAGCGGCCATCGTGGGCGCTGCCGCTGACCGCGGTATTCCGCACATTCGTTTGAACGATGGCAACCTGGTTCAGCTGGGTTACGGCAAGTCTCAGCGCCGCATCTGGACGGCGGAATCGGATCTGACCAGCGCGATCGCCGAGGGCATCGCCGGCGATAAGGATCTGACCAAGTCCCTGCTGAAGTCGGTGGGTGTGCCGGTGCCCGAGGGGCAGGTGGTCAACAGCCCGGCCGAGGCCTGGGAAGCCGCTCAAGACATCGGTGTGCCGGTGGTGGTCAAGCCTTCCGATGCCAACCACGGCCGTGGGGTGTCCTTGGAGTTGACCCAGCAGGCCGAGGTGGAGTCCGCCTACGGCGTGGCCGATGCCGAGGGCAGCGATGTCATCGTGGAGCGCTATATCAAAGGTGACGAGCACCGTTTGTTGGTGGTCGGCGGCAAAGTGGTCGCGGCGGCACGGGGTGAGAGCATCTACATCACCGGCGATGGTGTGAACACCGTCGCGCGCCTGATCGATGTGCAGCTCAACACCGATCCCCGCCGCGGCGAGGCTGAGGAGTTCCCCCTCGAAACCATCATCTTGGACCGAGAGCCTGCCATTCGTTTGCTGCTGGAGCGCCAAGGTTTGACGGGTGAGTCTGTGCCCCAGGCGGGGCAAAAGGTGCTGATCCAGCGCAACGGCAACGTGGCCATCGACTGCACCGATGATGTGCACCCCGATGTGGCTTTCCAGGCGGGCTTGGCGGCGCGCGTGGTCGGCTTGGACATCGCCGGGATCGACTTGGTGACCGAGGATGTGTCGCGCCCCTTGTATGAAACGGGCGGCGCCATCGTCGAAGTCAATGCGGGCCCTGGTTTGCTCATGCACTTGAAGCCGGCCGAAGGGTTGCCGCGTCCTGTGGGCAAGCACATTGTCGATCACTTGTTTGACGAGTCGGCATCCGGTCGCATTCCGATCATTGGGGTGGCGGGTAGCCAAGGTGTCTCGTCGATTGCGCGTTTGCTGTCGTGGTTGTTGCAACTCAGTGGTCGCCATGTGGGTTTGGCATGCCGTGACGGCTTGTTCCTGGCGGGCCGCCGCGTGGACAACGCCAACAGTGCCAATTGGGAGGCAGGGCATCGCTTGCTGATGAACCGTGAGGTCAATGCCGTGGTGATGGAAAACGGTGCGGTGTCCATTCTCGAAGATGGCTTGGCTTATGACCGTTGCCAGGTGGGTGTCGTCACCGATTTGGCATTCGACGGCTCTGAAGCGCTGGCGCGTCATGACGTGCGCGAGGCCTCTCAAATGTTCCGCGTGCTGCGCACCCAGGTGGATGTGGTGTTGCCAGAGGGCGCGGCGGTCTTGAATGCCGAATTGGATGGTCTGGTCGAGATGGCGGAGTTGTGCGACGGGCAAGTCATTTTCTATGCCCGCGATGGACAACTGCCGGCCATGGTCAAGCATCGTGCGGCCGGCGGACGTGCCGTCTTCGTCAAAGACGAGCACATCGTCTTGGCGCAGAACGGCTCACAGGAGTCCCGTTGCATCAATCTGAACAGCACTGCTGTGCAAAAGATGGTGCAAGCCTCGACCACCGAGGACACTCACCGGGTGCTGTTGGCAGTGGCGGGTGCGGCCTGGGCCATGGGCATCAGCCCTGAATTGATTTCTGCGGGCATTGAAACGTGCGAACAAGCGCCCAAACAAGCTGCCTCTGTGGCGTCGTGAGCCACTGTAACGAGTTGATGAGAAAGATACGCTGATGGAAGTGTCTCGCATCCGCGCTTTGCGCGGTCCCAATCTGTGGAGCCGCCATACCTCAATTCAAGCCATCGTGACTTGCGAGGAGGTTGAATGCAATCTGGCGCAATTGCCTGATTTCGAGCTTCGTTTGCGCCAGTTGTTTCCTGGCTTAGGGCCCGTTCGAGCCGAGAGCCGCTCGGGCGATGTCTCTTTGGCCCACGCGCTGGAATCGGTGGCTTTGGCTTTGCAGGCCCAAGCAGGGTGCCCCGTCACCTTTAGCCGCACTGCCGCGACGGTCGACAAAGGCGTCTACCAAGTGGTGGTCGAATATTCTGAAGAGGATGTTGGCACCTTGGCCTTTGACTTGGCCGAGCAATTGATTCAGGCGGCGCGCAAGGGCGGGGCGTTTGATGTGGCCAAGGCTTTGGCTGATCTGCGTGAACTTGATGAAGATGTGCGTCTGGGACCCAGCACCGGCTCCATCGTGGACGCTGCCGTGGCGAGAGGCATTCCGTACCGCCGCTTGACCAAGGGCAGTCTGGTGCAGTTTGGTTGGGGTTCCAAGCAGCGCCGCATCTGGGCTGCTGAAGTCGACAGCACCAGCGCCGTATCGGAGTCCATTGCGCAAGACAAGGACCTGTGCAAACGCCTCTTGGCTGCCGCCGGTGTGCCCGTGCCGATTGGTCGTCCGGTCACCGACATTGAAGATGCATGGAACGTGGCCATGGAGATCGGTGTGCCCGTCGTGGTCAAGCCGCAGGATGGCAACCAAGGCAAGGGCGTGACCGTGAATGTGGTCGACAAAGATCACTTGGCCATTGCTTTCAAGGCTGCCGAGGAAATCGGCACCGTGATGGTTGAAAAATACCTGCCGGGTGCCGACTACCGCTTGCTGGTGGTGGGCGACAAGCTGGTGGCCGCCGCACGCCGTGACCCGCCCCACGTGATTGGCGATGGGGTGCATACCGTGCGTCAGTTGGTGGACAAGGTCAACTCAGATCCTCGCCGTGGTGATGGCCATGCCACCTCGCTGACCAAAATCCGCTTTGATGACATCGCCGTGGCGCGTTTGGGCATTCAAGGGTTGGAGCCTGACTCTATTCCAGAAAATGGCCGTCGCGTGGTCTTGCGTAACAACGCCAACCTCAGCACGGGGGGCACCGCCACCGATGTGACCGAGGACGTGCACCCCGAAGTGGCCGCTCGCGTGATTGCTGCGGCACAAACCGTGGGGCTCGATATTTGCGGCGTGGACGTGATGTGCGAAGGCGTGCATCGTCCCCTGGAAGAGCAAAACGGTGGCATCGTGGAAGTGAATGCCGCGCCAGGCTTGCGCATGCACCTGTCTCCCTCCTTTGGCAAGGGCCGAAACGTGGGTGAGGCCGTGGTGTCGCACCTGTTCAAGTCGGGTGAAGATGGTCGCATTCCGGTGGTGGCCGTGACCGGTACCAACGGCAAAACCACCACCGCTCGCTTGACCGCGCACTTGATTGCCACGAGCGGCTTGCGTGTGGGCATGACCAACACCGATGGCGTGTATGTCAATGGCCGCCAGATTGACAGCGGCGACTGCAGTGGCCCCAAGAGTGCGCGCAATGTGCTGATGCACCCCGATGTCGATGCGGCCGTGTTCGAAACCGCACGTGGCGGCGTCTTGCGTGAGGGCTTGGGTTTTGACCGTTGTCAGGTCGCTGTGGTGACCAATATTGGCGCTGGCGATCACCTGGGGCTGAACTACATCACCACCGTGGATGAGTTGGCCGTCCTCAAGCGCGTCATCGTCATGAACGTGGCGGAAAACGGCTATGGTGTCTTGAACGCCGCAGACCCGATCGTGGCGGCGATGGCGCCCAAGTGTCCAGGTCAGGTCATTTTCTTCGCGCGCGATTTGCACCACCCCATCCTGACGGCGCATCGTGCCCAGGGCAAGCGCACCGTCTCGGTCGATGGCGATGCGATTGTGGCCGTCGAGGGCAGCTGGCGCGAAAGCATTCCGCTGCGCGATGTGCCCATCACCCGCAATGGCACCATTGGGTTCCAGGTCGAAAACGTGATGGCTTCGGTGGCTGCGGCCTGGGCGGTTGGGCTGGACTGGGACACCATCCGCGCCGGTTTGGCCAGCTTCGTCAATGATGCTGACAATGCGCCGGGTCGTTTCAACGTCATGGACATCCGTGGCGCGACCGTGATCGCCGACTACGGCCACAACCCCGACGCCATGCGCGCTCTTGTGTCGGCCGTGGAGGGCATGCCTGCCAAGCGCCGCTCGGTGGTCATCAGCGGTGCGGGGGACCGTCGCGACGAAGACATCCGCGAGCAGACCCAGATTCTGGGTGCCGCTTTTGACGACGTGATCTTGTTCCAGGATGCGTGCCAGCGCGGCCGGGAAGACGGTGAAGTGCTGCGTTTGCTCCAAGAGGGTTTGGTCGGTGCTAGCCGCACCACGCATGTCGAGGAGATCTATGGTGAGTTTGTCGCCATCGACAAGGCCTTGTCTCGCCTGAATCCTGGCGATTTGTGTTTGGTCTTGGTGGATCAGGTGGAAGAGGCCTTGGCTCACTTGGCTCAACGCGCTCAGGAAGCCTGATTCGGCGTGTTGAGGAGCGTGATGCGCGTCGCGTTTGCGTGACGCGTCCATCGTCTGGCCTCTTGGCAAGCCGACCCTGGCGGTTTAGCCTACGGAAACCGACGCTTTGAGACGAGGTTTCCATGTTGCGTTGCCTGTCTGATGACGCGCTCCATGCCTTGATTCGTGAGGACGCGCCGTTTGGCGATCTCACCACCCAAGCATTGGCGCTCAAATCTGCCGTTGGGGACGTGGTCGTGGCCAGTCGCCAGCCCATGACGGTATGTGGGGTGGAAGAGGCCGCACGCGTCTTTGAGTTAGTGGGCGGACATGTGCATGGGCTGACCGCGTCGGGGCAGCATGTCCTGTCAGATGTGCCTTTGCTAACGGTGCATGGCCCGGTGGCCGCCTTGATGTCCTGTGCCGACGTCGCTCAAAACCTGATTCAGAGGGCCAGCGGTGTGGCCAGCGAAGTGGCACGCATGGTGACCGAATTGCGCGCCGCAGGACACAGCACCACGCTGGCCTGTCCGCCACAATCGTGGCCCGGTGCGCGTGCCCTCACGATCAAGGCGGTGACCGCGGGTGGGGGCGTGATGCATCGCATGGGCTTGTCAGACGGTGTACTCTTGACGCCCAACCATCGAGTGTTTCTGGACCAATCGATCGACGACATGGTGGGGCGTTTACGCAAACACCAGCCCGAGCGCAAGTTGGTTTGTCTGGCCGCTTCGCTGGACGAGGCCATGGCCTTTGCACTCGCCGGCAGCGAGATCATTCAACTCGACAGCATGAGCCCAGAGTCGGTGAGGGCCACTCGGGTGGCGCTGCACAACAGCCGCTTGCATCCCATGCTGGCGGTGTCTGGCGATGTCCATGCCGGCAATGCGGTGGCCTATGCCGATGCTGGCGCCGATGTGCTCGTGAGCGCATCGGTGTACCTTGCGCCACCACGCGAGGTGGAGTGCCGCTTCTCGCGGCCTTTGCCTCAATAGTTCACGATGTATCGATAGCCCTTGAAGCGGAAGATGGCGGCTTTCAGTTGAATGGCCTCCAACACCAATTCGGGGGCCACGGTGTCGCCTTCACGCAGAACCTGGCTGTTGATGATCAACATGCGTTGAGCCGGAATCTCGGAGTACATGGCGCCCCCGATGGTGAGCGTGGGCAGATCACGCCGGACCGCTTCGGGCAAGTCCATCAACTTATACAGCTTGCCAGCTTCCGATTTGCCGCCTTTGTCAGCTGATTTGTTCGCAGCAGCCTCAGCCCTGGGGGCCTCGTTGCGTGGTGGAGTTGTACTTGGCGAGGTCGTGGTTGGTGCAGTCGTGGTTGGTGTCGCGGGCTGCGCAGCGATGACCTCGGACTTGGTCATGCCGGCTGTATCGCCAGCTGAGACCGTCGCTGTGGGAGGCACGGTGTTCACTGGTGGGTAATAAGCCGTAGGCGGGATGGCCGGTGGGGCAGGGGGCGGTGCCATGGTCGCTTGGGGTGGCGCGACCGGCGGAGTGTCTGGCTGAGCCATGGGCGCCGTCGGTGGCATGGTCTGCATGCCCATGGGGCCTGGCATCGCGGGTGGGGGCGCAGGTTCGGGGCCACGTCCAAAGATCATCCAGGAGACCACCACGGTCAAAACGGCCGTGGCTCCTGCCACGATCCAGACGCGGTGTGACGCGGCGGTGGCGGGCGGCGGTGTGGTGTCGGCGCTGGGTGTGACTTGCGCATGCAAGCCTGGAATCTCACCACGCTCACGTTCGGCATCGGCTTTGCGCAGGGCATCAAGGATGTACGACATGTTGGCCTCGCAAAGTAGGTTCTGAAATGCCCAAAGCGCGATTGATTTGCATGAAGGTGCTCGCACCGGCCACGCCATCGGGTGTCAAACCCTGCGCCAACTGGAAAGCATGGACGCGCGCTTTGAGTTTGGCATCCATTTTCTGCTTGGGGCCGGGCGCAGGTTCTTGTTGGATCACGGCCAGTTGTTCCGCCAGCCAGTCCACCTGTGCACCCGTTTGCCCGTCGGAGACTTTGCCTTTGTAGGACTCCGGTGTGCGCCACAGCGTCGCAAAATCACCTCGCCACATGCGCGAAAGATCCGCCAGCGGCAGATCGTAGGTCGTCGCGCCGATTTGCACCTGGGCGACTGTCTTGTCCTGCTGCGTGTGCAGCCCCCGTAGCAGACCGTAGGCGACGCGGCCTTGGGCATCAAACAAGGTCAGTACGCCGGGGCGGTTCAGCGCCTGGATCAGCGCCAGGCCGTCTTTGCTCTCAAAGCAGGCCAGTCCTTGCTGTGGGGCCTGGGTGCAGGCTTGGGCCTCAGGCAGCGAGGCGTCCCAAAAGCGAGCCAAGGCCGACCATGCTGGGCCTTTGTCTCGCCAGGCGTTGTCAAAGCCTTGGTTCCAGTCAAACGGCGTGCCCACCGACGGCGCGGGCGTGTGACCGCTGGCCGCTGAGGATGTGGCCATGGCCACGCCGGATGCGGCGGTGGCAGGCTGGGAGGCGGCCAGTCCTGCACCAGGGGTGCTGGAGGCCAGGGCACCAGTCGCGCCGGCTGCCGTGTCGGTACCATGGCCTGCGGGTGGCACTCGGTCAGACCACGCGTACCATGCGCCACCACCACCGATCACCGCCACGGCAAGCACAGCGGCCGCCCATGGCGCGTAACGCGCCACAGAGCTTGCCTGGCGAGATGATTGGGCCTTGGACGATGCGCGTTGCGCCTTGGCGCGGCCCGGCATGTCCAAGTCGAACACTTCCTTCGCGGCTTGCGCCACGATGTCCTCTGACACGGTTGGCTGGCCCTTGGCATAGGCGCCCAACAGCGCACGGTCACACAAGAGGTTGATGCGTCGTGGCACGCCTCGGGTGGCTTGATGCACGCGATGCACGGCGGCGGCATCAAACAGTTGACCTTGTTTGAGCCCGGCCACGGCCAAGCGATGTTGAATGTATTGATCGGTCTCAGATTCTGACAGTGCATCCAGATGGAAGCGGGCAATCACGCGCTGGGCCAATTGCTCCAGCTCGGGGCGGGCCAGCATGTCGCGCAACTCTGGCTGTCCGATCAACATGATCTGCAAGAGCTTGCGATCCGTGGTTTCCAGATTGGTCAACAAGCGCAGTTGTTCCAGCACATCCGAAGACAGGTTCTGGGCCTCGTCGATGATCAGGACATTGTTCTGGCCCACCGCATGGGTACGCAGCAGAAACTCGTTGAGACGGTCCAGGTAGGCTTTGGCGCTCGATGTGACGGGGTCCAGGCCCTCGACAGGAATCCGAAACTCCTCACAGATGGAGTGCAACAGCTCCATCACGGTCAGTTTGGGGTTGAAGATGTAGGCCACATTGCAACGCCTGGGAATCTGCTCCAGGAAGCAACGGCACACGGTGGTTTTACCTGCACCGATCTCGCCCGTCAGCAAGACAAACCCGCCGCCGCCCCCCACACCGTAGAGCAAATGCGCCAAGGCCTCGCGGTGCCGTTCACTCATGAACAGGTAGCGAGGGTCTGGCGCAATCGAAAACGGTTCGCGCTTGAGGCCGAAGTAAGAGGCGTACATGCCCTAAGAATAGCGTGTTCTGAGCCGCTTGCTGGGTAGACTATGACGATGGGCAACCACACCAACCTAGCATCTGTCATGTCTCACCATGGGCCGGGGCGCTACTCGGCGGCGCACGCAGGCACAGCCTCCCACAATGGCAGCGCGCCTTTGCCTCGGGCCACAGGCACCTGGATTGTCGACACCAATGTGATTTTGGTGGCCAATGGGCAACACGAACAGGTCGATTCGGCCAGCCAGGCCCGTTGCGCCCAATGGTTGCAGGCCATCATGCTGGAAGGCCGGGTTGCACTGGACGATGCGCATGCCATTCTGGGCGAATACCAGCACAAGACCCACGCCAGTGACGGCACGGGGGTAGGCGATGTGTTCTTGCGCTGGTTGCTGCATGAGCAGGACAATCCCGCCAGGGTCGACAAACTGCCCTTGCCGATGGTCGGTGGCCACCATGTCCACTTTCCCTCAGACATTCGTTTGGATCAGTTTGACCTTTCCGATCGCAAATTCGTGGCACTGGCTGTGGCGCATCCCGAACACCCCGTGATCTTGCAGGCCACAGACTCCAAATGGCTGGATTGGGCGCCCGCTTTGCGCGATCATCAAATTGAGGTGCGATTCATTTGCCAAGCCGTGATCGCCGCCTTTCATGAACACAAACACGATCATTGACACAGGCTCACATTCAAGATGACTGAGTTTTTTCGCTTTCCGCACACGCCGCACATCGCCTGGTTGGCGCCCGGTCAACCCCGGGACGACAAAGTTCTGGCACCGGACGAAGTGGCTGCTTTCTTGGCGCATGAGTTGGTGATCGAAGAAAAACTCGACGGTGCCAACATGGGCATCTCGTTTTCGACCGAGGCCGTGTTGCATGTGCAAAACCGTGGTCAATACCTGAACCGCCCCTATGGCGGGCAATTCGCTCGGCTCGAAGAATGGCTGGCCACGCGTGAGGACGACCTGTTTGACGCCTTGGGTAGCCACCTCATGTTGTTTGGAGAATGGTGCGCCGCGCAGCACTCACTCGACTACGACACCTTGCCAGACTGGTTCATGGCTTTTGATGTGTACGACCGCCGCGAGCAGCGATTCTGGAGCACCAAGCGCCGTGATGCACTGGCCGAGTCCTTGGGCATCAAGCTCGTGCCCCGTGTCTCCAAAGGCGCTGTGAAGTTGCCCGAGTTGATTCAGTGGGTGCAGGACAAGACCAGCCATTACAGAAATGGCAACCTGGAAGGCGTGGTGCTGCGCCATGAGGATGACGATTGGCTGCTTCAGCGCGCCAAGTTGGTTCGTCCTGACTTCGTGCAGGCCATCGAAGAGCATTGGCGCAGTCGAGCGCTGCAATGGAATCGCATCAGCTGGGAATGAGTACTTTGCATCCGTGTCAGACCTGTGGGGCTTGTTGCGCCTACTTTCGCGTTTCTTTTTACTGGGCCGAGGCCGATGATGCGCCGGGTGGTTCCGTGCCGCGGGACTTGACGGTGCCCGTGTCGCCGCACCTGCGTTGCATGAAAGGGACCGAGGCCAAACCGGCGCGCTGTGTGGCGCTGGACGGACAGATCGGCCAAACCGTGGGTTGCCGTATTTATCCCTTGCGATCGAGTACGTGTCGCGAGCTTGAGATGGGTGACGAGAAATGCCTCAAAGCCCGTGCGATGCATGGTCTGCCTGCTCTGCCAACGGCGCCAGCAGCGTCTCCAGATCCTCAGGCTTGAACCAATTCGGGCCGGCGTCGTGGGCGTGGCCCAGCACCGCTTCGGCCAAGGCTGACTTGCGCTCTTGCAGGGTTTGAATGCGATCTTCAATGCTGCCCTCAATCAGCAGCTTGTAAACGAACACCGGCTTGTCCTGGCCGATGCGGTGGGCGCGGTCGGTGGCTTGCTGTTCGACCGCAGGGTTCCACCACGGGTCCAGGTGGATCACGGTGTCGGCCGCGGTCAAATTCAAGCCCACCCCGCCGGCTTTCAGGCTCAGCAGCAGGGTGTGGGTCTGTCCAGATTGAAAGCGCTCGATCAATGCGCCGCGCTGGTGGGGAGGGGTGTCTCCCGTCAACATCAAACAAGGGTGACCGAGCTGTTGCAGGTCGGCAGCGACCAATTGCAGCATCTGGGCAAACTGCGAAAACACCAACACGCGACGACCCTCGGCCGCCATCTCCGGTAGCGCGTCTCGCAGCCATTCGAGTTTGACGCGTGGCATGCCCACGGGCATGTGTCGACCCTTGATCAGATACGGGTCACAGCACACTTGGCGCAGTTTGAGCAGGGCATCGAGGATGGAGATCTGCGAGCCCGCGAAGCCTTGTTTGTCCAATGCACGGCGCACCAATTCGTCTGCTGCGACACGAACGCTTTCGTAAAGGTCCTTTTGTTGGCCGCTGAGCCGCAGTCGCTCCACGATTTCGGTCTTCGGCGGCAACTCCTGCGCCACATCAGCTTTACGGTGTCTCAGCACAAACGGGCGTACCCGTTGAGCCAGCAAGTGGGCACGCAGGGTTTCACCGTTTTTCTCAATGGGGTCACGCCACTCGCGTTGGAACTGTGCGTGCTCGCCCAAAAAGCCGGGCATCAGAAAATCGAATTGAGCCCACAGCTCACCCAGGTGGTTCTCCATGGGGGTGCCGGTCAAACATAGCCGATGTGAGGCCTGCAGTCGTCGCAAGGCCAATGCCGCACGACTTCTGGGGTTTTTGACGGTTTGAGCCTCATCCAGAATCAGCAAGTGAAACGACTGGGCACACAGTGCGTCGATGTCCCGCCAGACCAGGGGGTAGGTGGTCAGGATCACATCGAACTCATCGAGGCGTTGAAACCATCGGTGTCGATCGTCGCCTTGCAGCGCCAACATGCGCAAGCTTGGGCACAGCTTGTGGGCTTCGTGCAGCCAGTTGAAAACGAGCGAGGTGGGCAAGACCACCAGGGCGGGGCGGGTGAGTCGGCCTTCTTGTTTTTCGGTTTGAATGTGGGCCAGGGTTTGCGCGGTTTTGCCCAAGCCCATGTCGTCAGCCAGGATGCCGCCCAACTGATGCTGGCGCAAATGCTGTAGCCAAGCCAGCCCTTCTTCTTGGTAAGCGCGAAGCTGGAGTTTGAAACCCTCGGGCGCGGGGCGGCGTTGTAAGGCGCGGGCTGCTCGCAAACGGTCGATCAAGCCCTGCACGGTGGCATCGCACTGCCATCGCCACGCCTGTTGGGTGTCCAGTCGGTGGTACAGCGAGGTGTTCAATTGCGTTTGAAGGCCTTCCAGTCGGGCCACATCCCAATCTGACATCAGCAAGCCTGTCTCGCGCTGGCGGGGGCTCAACAGCAGGTCGAGCATGTGGCTGACAATGGCCTGAATGGGGCCAATGGGGGCGCGAACGCGTTTCCCCCCCGGGGCCCGCAACAAAACCGTGCCGGCCTCGTCCATGGCGGCCACGGCGCGCGCATCCAACCATCGGGCATCGCGTTTGATCAGGTCAGCCAACATGGGGGCCAGGTCAAAGCGTTCCCCATCCAGCATCACGCCCATGGTCACCAGCCACGAACCTTCGCGTTCGGGCAAGTCCAGTTTGTTGACCTGGATGTGCCAGCCTTCGGCCTCTTGAGGGTGATGGGCAAAGCCGGGGGCCACATCGATGATCCAGCCCCGCTCGCGCAAGCGGGGCACCTGTTCCACCATGAAGTCGGCGAAGTCGTCTTCCAGCGTCAAGGTCCAGGCATCGGACCATGGCGCGCGGTTTTGTCGAGCCAACTCTTCGGTGCGCCATTGCAGCGCTCGGTAGGGCACTTTGACCAGGCCCATCTGCATGGCAAGGTAGGGCGCTTCCGGCTCCACGCGAACCAAGGTGACGGGCGCTCCTCTGGGGCCAACTTTGTCAAACGGGGCCATGCCGAGCAGGCCGTCACCTCGGTCGAGCGTGCGCACAGACATGCGCCACACCGTGTCGGTGGGGGCGGGTGTGGGTACGGCAGAGGGAGAATGCAAAACGGGCGGCATGGAAGCCCACTATTGTGACTTCAATGCCGCCCGCGTTTGGGCCGTGTCTGCAGCCCATCGGCTGCTGTGGGTCGGTTTACTCCAGGACCAGATCTTCCGCGTCTTGACGGGGTTGGCTGGGGAAGGAGTGGCGAACAATGCGCCAGATCACGGTGGAGAACTGGCGCGCGAACGAGCCGTTGCTGTAGTGTTGACCGTAGCGTTTGCAGATGTCCTGGATCACCGGTGCCATCTCCACGTAACGGTTGGCAGGGATATCGGGGAAGAGGTGATGCTCGATCTGGAAGCTCAGGTTGCCCGACATCAGGTTCAGCAGTTTGCCGCCGCGCAGATTAGAGGAGCCGCGCACTTGGCGCAGGTACCAATGCGCACGTGATTCATTCTTCAGAATGCTGCGGGGGAAGGTCTCTACGGTGTCGGTGAAGTGGCCGCAGAAAATGATCACGTAGGTCCAGACATTGCGCATGCCATTGGCCACGAGATTGCCCAAAAAGACCGGTAGGAAGAAGGGGCCCGCGAGCAAGGGGAAGATCACATAGTCCTTCACCAACTGGCGGCCCGCCTTTTTCAAGGTGGGCTTGGATTGGCGATACAAGGCCTTGCCTGAAATCTTGCCCAGGAAATAGCGACCGATCCGCAGGTCTTGAATGGCCACACCCCACTGGAAGAGCAGGGCAAAGATCACGGCATAAATGGGCTGGAACAAATTGGCTGGGTGCCATTTTTGTTCGGGGAAGAGGCGCAGCACGCCATAGCCCCCGACGTCGTCGTCCATGCCGTGGATGTTGGTGTAGGTGTGGTGGCGGAAGTTATGGGTTTTGCGCCAGTTGTCGGCTGTGCCCACGATGTCCCACTCATAGGTTTTGCCTTGCATGCGTGGGTCACCGGTCCAATCAAATTGACCGTGGATGATGTTGTGACCAATCTCCATGTTCTCAATGATTTTGGACATGCCCAGCAGCAGGGTGCCCAACAGCCACAAGGGTGGGAACCAGCCCGAGCTGACCAGAATGGCGCGGCCTGCGACTTCCATCCAGCGCTGCAGGCGGATCACATTGCGCATGTAGCGCACATCGCGCTCGCCCAGGTCGGCACGGACGCGGTCGCGCAGGGCATCGATCTCGGCGCCAAACTGTTGCAGTTCTTCTGGCGTCAGGGCGCGGCTTTGGGATGTCTTAGCGGTCATGGGTATCAAAGGTCCAAAGTCAGGTCGGTGCGGGCGCTGGACACACACAGCCGAACAGCGCTGTGGGGTTCGGTGTCGAGTTCGCCGCTTTGCAGGTTGCGTGTGGTGCCGGCCACCTTGTCGCACGAGCAGCTGTTGCACACGCCCATGCGGCAGCCGTGTGGCACTTGCAGGCCGTGCGCTTCGAGTGCGGGCAACAAAGCTTGGCCAGAAGGAATGGCCACGGTGCGACCACTTTGTTGCAACACCACATTGACGGTTTGCAAGGGCTCATCCACGGCGCTGGCGAGGGCTGGCGGGGTGAAGGCTTCTGCAGTGAAGTTCAGGGCGCGGGCTTGTGTCAGTTGTCGGGCCGTGTCGACGAACCCGGCGGGGCCGCAGGCCAACACCTGTCGGCTGTCCAAGTCGGTCACGACCGATTGCACAACGCTGGCATCCAGTCGCCCTGGCATTTCGTCGGCCAACAGCGCCGTCTCGCGAGACAGCAACACCTGCAGTCGGAACGATGGATGTTGGCGTGCCCACTGTTGGAGTTCCGTCAGGAAGCACAAATCGGCGCGCTGACGGGCGGCGTAAATCAGCACGATGTCGGCGTGGCTGTTCAGCGCGCGGGCTTGGCGAATCAGGCTGATCATCGGCGTGATGCCACTGCCTGCAGCCAGCAGCAACCATTTCCCGCCAATCGGCGCAGACCAAGTCATCTGGCCATACCGTTCGCCCAACTCCACCATGTCGCCAGCCTGGGTGCGTTGGCACAACTGGGTGCTGACCACGCCGGCCGGGATGTGTTTGACCGTGATGTCCAAGGTGCCGCGACGTGGGTCGATGCGCGTGGGGCTGTAGCTGCGTGTTTGGCGGCGGCCATTCACTTCCACGCTCACATTCAGGTGCTGACCAGGCTTGGGCCACACCACATGGCGGTTGGGCTTCAGTGTGAGGGTGACAGTGTCACGTGCCTCAACCGTGCGTGCGACCACTACCGCGAGGGCGCGATCCCAAGACCAATTGGCGCTCATGTGCTGCGCCCAGTAATCCAGGGTGCCTGGATTGATGAAAGGGCGAATCCATCGCTGAAGTGGGCCGGGTTGTTGGCGAGACACAGAAGCTCCAATAGAGAGGGCGTGACAGGTGCCACGTATTGGGCGCGATTATAGGAAAGTATGTACAAATGTCTATACACATGTGCATTAATGTGGCGCAGTATGATGGCGCGTTGCCCCTGTTTCAGGGGGTGTTTACTGTGCTGAAGCCGCCGTGACTACGTCGACCGTTTCCTCTCATTCCGACCGTGTTGTGCCTCTGGGTCGCAAGGCGGTGATCTCACGCGAGCACATCATCGAAGCGGCGCTTCGACTGGTGGGGCCGCATCGCAGCGTGTCCACACTCAGTTTGAGAGAAGTGGCCCGAGAAGCGGGCATTGCGCCCAACAGCTTCTATCGGCAGTTCCGCGACATGGACGAATTGGCCATCGCGCTCATCGTGCGCGCCGGCACCTCGCTGCGTCGCATCATTGGTGAGGCTCGCCACCGAGCTGTATCGGGGCAAAGCGTGGTGCGAGGCTCCGTCGAAGCCTTCATGAAGCAGCTTCAGGCTGACGACAAACTCCTGCACATGATCCTGCGCGAGGGCACGGTGGGGTCCGCGGCATACAAGCACGCGGTGGAGCGCGAGCTGCAGTTTTTTGAAGACGAGCTGCGTGCGGACTTGGTTCGTTTAGCCGAGACTCGGAAAACAGGGCTCTATGAGCCCGCCGTGACCGCCAAGGCCATCACCCGCTTGGTGTTTGCCATGGGCACCATCGCCATGGACATGCCTGTCGAACAACATCCGCAAGTGGCAGATCAACTCACGACCATGTTGCGCATGATCATCGTGGGCACGCAGACCTTGGCCAAGCACCCTGAGCTGGGTGATACCGATCAGTCGGTCAACCAAGCCTGAGCCAGTTTCACCCAAAGTGTCGCGCCCAAAGGGATCAGCTGGTCATTGAAGTCGTAGCTGGGGTTGTGCAGCATGCATGGACCCAGGCCGTGGCCGCCCTCGCGATGGGTGCCGTCGCCGTTACCAATCACGAAGTAGGCGCCGGGCTTGTCCAGCAAGTAGTAGCTGAAGTCTTCGGCACCCATCGTGGGTTCGAAATCGAGGACATCGGCCTCACCGACGACATCGACCATCACTTGTCGAACAAATTCTGCTTCGCGCTTGTGGTTGACCGTGGCAGGGTAGTTGCGTTGGAAATGGAACTCGCAAGTCGCGCCGAAAGCGGTGCACATTTGCTCGCTCATTTGGCGCATGCGGTTCTCGATCAGGTCGAGCACGTCGGCGGTGAAGGCGCGCACGGTGCCTTGCAACGTCACAAAGTCGGGCACCACATTGGTGGCTTCGCCCGCCTGAATCATCGTGGTGGAGATCACGCCGGTGTCAATGGGTCTGACGTTGCGGCTCACAATGGTTTGAAAGCCTTGCACCAATTGGCATGCCACCACCACCGGATCGGTGCCCAGATGAGGCATGGCCGCGTGGCAGCCCTTGCCCCGAATCACGATTCGGAATTCATTGCTGGAGGCAAAACACGGCCCGGGCTTGATGGCGAACTGTCCTGCTTTCAAGCCTGGCCAGTTATGCATGCCGAAAATGGCGTCCATGGGGAAACGCTCGAACAAGCCGTCGCGCATCATCTCAGCGGCACCGCCGCCGCCTTCTTCTGCGGGCTGGAAGACCAGATTCACGGTGCCTGCGAAGTCGCGATGGGCTGACAGGTACTGCGCGGCCGCCAGCAGCATGGCCGTGTGTCCGTCATGGCCGCAGGCGTGCATCTTGCCGGGATAACGGCTGGCGTGCGCGAATTGATTGTGCTCGGTCATGGGCAGGGCATCCATGTCCGCACGCAGGCCGATGGCTTTGCGGCCCGGCCGTCCACGGATGACCCCCACCACACCGGTCTTGCCCAAACCCCGATGGACTTCAACGCCCCATGATTCCAACTGCTGGGCCACCAGATCGCTGGTGCGAATTTCTTCGAAGCTGAGTTCAGGGTGTGCGTGGATATCGCGGCGCAGAGCCGAGATGGTTGATCCTTGTGCCAGCAATTCTGGCAATGCACGATGGGTCAAACAGGACAAATCAGCGGACATGACGTGGGCAAGCCCTCTAGGTGAATGCGCCACATCTTAACTGGCTTGAATTGAGATTGCTCGGCGCTACACTTCGACCCGCAGTTCAATTCACCTGAGATTTCATCATGGCAGACATCAATATCAATCGTCCACACAACCTGGGCTTGGCTACCGCACGTGAGTTGGCCAACAAGTGGATGGAAGGCGCCGCACAAAAGATGGGCCTGACTTGCACCCTGGTTCCCGGTGAGACCGAAGATCAGATCCAATTCGAGCGCTCTGGCGTGACCGGCGTGATGAAGGTGCGCGGTGACGCACTGGAGCTGGAAGCCAAGCTGGGCATGATGATGAAGGCCGTCAAGCCCATGATCGAAGCCGAGATTGAAAAGAACCTGTCGCGCTTGCTCGAAAAGGCCGGTCAAGCTTAACGGTCCTGAAGGGGTGCTGCAGACACAGCGCCCATGAAAAAGGCCCCAACCTGGGAAGGTGTGGGGCCCGATACACTGCCTGCGGGTAGTAGGCAGCTGGCGATCTAACGCCTGCGATCCATCACTTGTTGAGCGATTCGATCAGTTCAATGTAGTTTTGTCTGGCTTGATCCAGGCTTTGACCCTTCAGGTCTGCCCAGGCGTCGTACTTGGCTCGGCCGACAAAGTCGGTGAAACCTGGACGGTCGCCTTGCACATCACCCGTGGTTGCTTGTTTGAACAGCGAATAGATCTTCAAAAGTGTGTTGTTATCAGGCTTGGCAGGCAGTAGCTTGGATTGAGCGACAGCTTGCTCAAAGCGAGCGTTCAAATCGGACAAGGTTGTCTCCTCGGTACACGGTCAAAATGCAGGCGAATCGTAACGTTCGCGTCCGATTTTGTGTTGTCGATCGCCCCCCTCAATGCAGGGGTTGGATGAGGCCTCTACAATCTCAGCCCCATGAACGCGGTCTCATTTCACAACGTCACCAAGACGTTTCAATCTGCGGGCCGAACGGTCCAGGCTTTGAAGGGCGTGTCGTTTGACATTCAAGAAGGCGAATTCTTCGGTCTTCTGGGGCCTAACGGGGCTGGCAAAACCACGCTGATCAGCATTCTGGCCGGCCTGAGTCGTGCCACAGCGGGTCAAGTTTCCGTGTGTGGTCACGATGTGGTCCAGGACTACGCCCAGGCCCGGCAGGCCTTGGGGGTGGTGCCGCAGGAACTGGTCTTTGATCCCTTCTTTTCAGTGCGTGAAACCTTGCGCATCCAAAGTGCCTACTTTGGCTTGCGTCGCAATGACGATTGGATTGACGAGTTGCTGGCCCATTTGGGTCTGACCGACAAGGCGGACGCCAACATGCGCCAGTTGTCGGGTGGGATGAAGCGCCGCGTGCTGGTGGCTCAGGCCTTGGTGCATCGGCCTCGGGTCATCGTGTTGGACGAACCCACTGCGGGTGTCGACGTGGAGTTGCGTCAAACACTGTGGCAATTCATTGCGCAGCTCAATAAGCAGGGGCATGCCGTGTTGCTGACCACGCATTACCTCGAAGAAGCCGAAGCGCTGTGTCATCGCATCGCGATGATCAAGCAGGGCCAATTGGTGGCGCTCGACAAGACGTCGAATCTGCTTGCCGGCACGGCCAGCACCATGCTGCGCTTCAAAACCGATCAAGCCTTGCCTGCTGATCTGGTTGCGCAAGCGCGGGTGACCGGGCGCATCGTGCAACTGCCTGCCCACGATGCCACCGAAGTGGAGTCCATCCTGGGGCGTTTGCGTCAAGCGCAGTGTCGCGTAGAGGACTTGGAAATCGGGCGAGCCGACCTGGAAGACGTCTTCCTGAACATCATGCACGGCCAGCAGGCAGCCAAGGGGGGGGCGGCATGAACAGCTTGATGGGCGCTCGTCCCTTGTTTTACAAAGAGGTGTTGCGCTTCTGGAAGGTCAGTGCGCAAACCATTGGTGCTCCCGTTCTCACGGCCATCTTGTACCTGCTGATTTTTGGGCACGTGCTGGAAGATCATGTGCAGGTGTTTGATGGCATCTCTTACACGCGATTCCTCATTCCTGGCTTGGTGATGATGAGCGTGCTACAGAACGCTTTCGCCAACAGTTCTTCGTCCCTGATCCAAAGCAAGATCACGGGCAACCTCGTGTTCATCTTGTTGACCCCGCTGTCGCACCGGGCCTGGTTCGTGGCCTACGTGGGCGCCTCACTGGTGCGTGGGCTGGCGGTCGGCTTGGGCGTGTTTGCGGTGACCGCCTGGGTTGTCTGGCCGGGTTTGGCGCAGGTGGCCTGGGTGCTTGTTTTTGCGATTCTGGGAGGTGTGTTGCTGGGTGCCCTGGGTTTGATCGCGGGCTTGTGGGCCGAGAAGTTTGACCAAATGGCCATGTTCCAGAACTTTGTCATCGTGCCCATGACCTTTTTGTCTGGCGTGTTCTACTCGGTGCACTCGCTGCCGCCGTTCTGGTACACGGTTTCGCGATTCAACCCGTTCTTCTATTTGATTGATGGATTCCGTTTCGGCTTTTTTGGTGTCAGCGATGTGTCGCCCTGGGAAAGCCTGGCCATCGTGTCGGTCACGGTGGCCGTGGTCTCAGGCATCACATTGCACCTGCTGAAAACGGGCTACAAAATTCGTCATTGATGACCGCATTGTTTTGAACCATAGGATGTTTCATGGCTGATCCCACTCCCGCAGAAGTTCACCAATACATCGCCGATGGGTTGCCCTGCACCCATTTGTCGGTCGATGGTGATGGCCAGCACTTTTTTGCCACCATTGTTTCGGTGGAATTCGAGGGTAAGAGCCGTATTGCGCGTCATCAGCGCGTTTATCAGGCCCTGGGCGATAGAATGCGGGCTCAGATTCATGCGTTGTCGATGAAGACCTTGACGCCCGCTGAGTGGGCGCAGCAGTCGGGCGCTTGAATCGCCTTTGTTTTACTCTGGACTTCGGCGCGATGCCAGCCTAGTGGCGGCTTCGTGCCATTTGTGTTTTCATGGACAAACTCCTGATTCGTGGCGGTCGTCGCCTGCAAGGCGAAGTGACGATCTCTGGTGCCAAGAACGCTGCCTTGCCTGACCTCTGTGCTGCCTTGCTCAGCGCGGAGCCCGTCACGCTGGTCAACGTGCCTCAATTGCAGGACGTGTCCACCACCTTCAAGTTGCTGGCCAACATGGGTGTGGTCTCCGAGCGCCATGCTGACGATCCCAATGTCGTCACGCTGGATGCCGGCAAGGTGAACAACCCCGAGGCGCCCTACGAGCTCGTCAAGACGATGCGTGCGTCGATCCTGGTGTTGGGCCCGCTGCTGGCGCGCTTTGGTCGTGCCCGCGTGTCCCTGCCCGGTGGCTGTGCGATTGGTTCACGTCCTGTCGACCAGCACATCAAGGGTCTGCAGGCCATGGGTGCCCAGATCACTGTGGCGCATGGCTACATCGAGGCCTCAACGCCTTTGGATGCAAATGGCCAGCCTACTCGCTTGAAGGGTGCACGCATCACCACCGACATGGTGACCGTGACCGGCACCGAGAACTTCCTGATGGCCGCCGCGCTGGCCGAGGGGGAGACCATTCTTGAAAACGCCGCCCAAGAGCCTGAGATCATCGATTTGGCCAACATGCTGATTGCCATGGGTGCCAAGATCGAAGGGCAGGGCACGCACCGCATCCGCATCCAAGGCGTCGACAAGTTGCATGGTTTGGCTGGCGACACCGCCCACCACATCATTCCTGATCGCATTGAAACCGGCACCTTCCTGTGTGCGGTGGGGGCGGCCGGGGGCGACGTGACCTTGCGCAAAGCCAATGCTGACCATCTGGAAGCCGTGATCGAAAAGCTGCGCGAAGCAGGTGTGTCGATCGAGTCTGGCGACGACTGGATTCGTGTCAAGGCCGACGCCCGCCCCAAGGCGGTGGGCTTCCGCACTCGCGAATATCCCGCCTTCCCCACCGACATGCAGGCCCAGTTCATGGCGCTCAACTGCGTGGCCGAGGGCACCGCGGTCATTCACGAAACCATTTTTGAAAACCGCTTCATGCACGTCAACGAACTGGTTCGTTTGGGTGCCCGCATCGAGGTGGATGGTCACAGTGCCGTGGTCACGGGTGTGCCGCAACTCTCTGGCGCCACCGTGATGGCCACTGACTTGCGCGCGTCGGCCAGTTTGGTCATTGCCGGTCTGGTGGCTGAAGGTGAAACCTTGGTCGACCGCATCTATCACTTGGACCGTGGCTATGACCGCATGGAAGCCAAGCTGCGCGCCATTGGCGCTGACATTGAACGCGTGAAAGCATGATTACTCTCGCATTGTCCAAAGGCCGCATCTTTGAGGAAACCTTGCCTCTGTTGGCTGCTGCCGGTATCACCGTCACCGAAGACCCTGAAAAGTCGCGCAAGCTGATCCTGAGCACCAACCGCGACGATGTGCGTGTGGTGCTGGTGCGCGCGACCGATGTGCCCACCTACGTGGAGCACGGCGGTGCCGACATCGGCGTGGCCGGTAAGGATGTGCTCATCGAGCACGGTGGCGACAACCTGTACCAGCCACTCGACCTGAACATCGCGAAATGCCGCATGAGCGTGGCTGTGCGTGCTGACTTCGACTACGAAGCCGCGGTCAAACAAGGTTCTCGCATTCGCGTTGCGACCAAGTACACCACCATCGCCCGTGAGCACTTTGCCAACAAGGGTGTGCACGTTGACTTGATCAAGTTGTATGGCTCGATGGAATTGGCGCCGTTGACCGGTTTGGCCGATGCGATCGTGGACTTGGTGTCCACCGGTAGCACCCTGAAGGCCAACAAGTTGGTCGAGGTTGAGCAGATCATGAACATCAGCTCGCGTCTGGTGGTCAACCAGGCCTCGCTCAAGCTCAAGCGCGAGCCCATCCGTGCCCTGATCGAGGCTTTTGAGTCGGCCATTCCTGCCTGATCCGAAACATCCCTTCCTGCCATGACAGTCCAGATTCGCCACCTTTCTACCGTTCAGCCCGACTTCGATGCCGCCTTCCAGAAGGTGCTGCATTGGTCCGCTGAAACGGATTCGGCCATCGAAGACCGTGTGGCCGCCATCCTCGCTGACGTTCGTCTGCGTGGCGACGATGCGGTGCTGGAATACACCGCTCGTTTCGATCATCTGCAAGTCGATGGCATGGCTGCTTTGGAGTTGGGCCAAGCCGAACTCAAAGCCGCCTTCGATGGCTTGCCCGCTGAGCAACGCACCGCCCTGGAAAGCGCTGCAGCTCGCGTGCGGTCTTATCACGAGCGTCAGAAGCAAGCCTGTGGTTTGAGCTGGTCTTATCGCGATGAAGATGGCACCTTGCTGGGCCAGAAGGTGACCCCGCTGGACCGGGTGGGCATCTATGTGCCAGGTGGCAAGGCCGCTTACCCATCGTCGGTGTTGATGAACGCCATTCCTGCCCATGTGGCTGGTGTGGGCGAAATCATCATGGTGGTGCCCACGCCTCGTGGCGAAAAGAACCCGCTTGTGCTGGCCGCCGCCTACGTGGCTGGCGTGACCCGCGCCTTCACCATTGGTGGCGCGCAAGCCGTGGCCGCCTTGGCCTATGGCACGGCCACCGTGCCCAAAGTGGACAAGATTACCGGGCCGGGCAATGCCTATGTGGCCAGCGCCAAAAAGCACGTGTTCGGCCAGGTGGGCATCGACATGATTGCCGGCCCCTCCGAAATTCTGGTGTTGGCCGATGGCTCCACACCGCCCGACTGGGTGGCCATGGACTTGTTCAGTCAGGCTGAACACGATGAGTTGGCGCAAAGCATCCTGCTGTGCCCCGATGCCGACTACATCTCCAAGGTGCAAGCTGAAATCGATCGTTTGCTGCCCACCATGCCTCGCGCAGACATCATTCGCGCTTCGCTGGAAGGCCGTGGCGCTTTGATCCTGACGCGCAACATGGAAGAGGCGTGCGACATCAGCAACCGCATCGCCCCCGAGCATTTGGAAGTCAGCAGCAACGAACCCCACAAGTGGGAGCCTTTGCTCAAGCACGCGGGCGCCATCTTCTTGGGCGCCTACACCTCCGAGTCCTTGGGTGACTATTGCGCGGGCCCCAACCACGTGCTGCCCACCTCTGGCACGGCGCGGTTCTCGTCGCCATTGGGTGTGTACGACTTCCAGAAGCGCTCCAGCCTGATTGAAGTCAGCGAAGCCGGTGCCCAGATTCTGGGCAAAACCGCCGCCGTGCTGGCCTACGGCGAGGGCCTGCAAGCCCACGCCCAAGCGGCTGAGTTCCGTCTGAAGAAGTAAGCCACGTCCCAAGCCCTCCAAGAGCCTGTCAAGCGTCACCACCAAAGCCCCACCATGAGTTTGCTCGACGTCTTCCGTCCCGATGTGCTGGCCATGCACGCCTACCATGTGCAAGATGCCGCTGGCTACATCAAGCTCGACGCAATGGAGAACCCCTTCACGCTGCCCGCTGAGTTGCAGGCTGAGTTGGGGCAGCGTCTGGGCCGCGTGGCGCTGAATCGCTACCCTGGCACCCGCATCAACGATCTGCATGCGGCCTTGCGCCACTACGCCAAGGTGCCAGCCGATCAGGGTTTGGTCTTGGGCAATGGTTCGGATGAGTTGATTTCTTTGCTCTCGGTGGCGTGCGCCAAGCCGGGTGCGGTGGCGCTGGCACCTTTGCCAGGCTTCGTCATGTACGAGGCCTTTGCCAAGCAAACCGGCATGCGTTTTGTGGGCGTGCCTCTCACGGCTGATTTCGAGTTGGACACCCCAGCCATGCTGGCGGCCATCCGAGAACACAAGCCCGCCATCACCTACATCGCCTATCCCAACAATCCCACAGCCAACCTGTGGGACGACGCCGCCATCGAGCAAATCATTGACGCGGTGGCCGCCAATGGCGAAGGCCTGGTGGTGATGGATGAGGCCTATCAGCCCTTCGCGTCCAAATCCTACATAGATCGGTTGACCCGTCACCCCCATGTGCTGCTGATGCGCACCCTGTCCAAGTTCGGCTTGGCCGGCGTCCGTCTGGGCTACATGATGGGGCGCAAGGACCTGATCGAACAGGTCGAAAAAGTGCGCCCCCCCTACAACATCAGCGTGCTCAATACCGAGGCGGCCCTGTTCGCCCTGGAGCATGCTGACGAGTTTGCCCGCCAAGCCGAAGTCATCAAATCTGAGCGTGAGCGCCTGTTGGCAGCACTGGCTCAGATGCCCGGCGCCAAGGCCTATCCCAGCCAGGCCAATATGATTTTGGTGCGGGTGAATGACGCTGCTGCCGTGTTTGCCGAACTCAAAACACGTGGCATCCTGATCAAAAATGTCTCAGGACTGCACCGTTTGCTGGCAAACTGTGTCCGTTTGACCGTGGGCCTGCCTACGGAAAATGACGCCTTGATGTCAGCGCTGGCCGATATCTTGCGCGAACCCCTTACTTCCAGCCCCGCATGAACGCTCCAGAACAGGTCGGAACCGACCGCATCGCCGAAGTTACCCGCAACACTGCCGAAACCCAGATCACCGTTCGCGTGAACCTGGACGGCACGGGCGCCGCCAAGCTGCACACCGGCATTGGTTTCTTCGACCACATGCTCGATCAGATCGCCCGACATGGCCTGATCGACCTGGACATTCACGCCGTGGGCGACCTGCACATCGACGGCCACCACACGGTGGAAGACGTCGGTATCACTCTGGGTCAGGCCTTTGCCAAGGCTGTGGGCGACAAAAAGGGCATTCGTCGTTACGGACACGCTTATGT
>JBKBIO010000015.1:0-80921 GCA_046299355.1 Aquabacterium sp.
GATTGCTCCCGTGCTGCCGTTCGACTTGCATGTGTAAGGCATGCCGCCAGCGTTCAATCTGAGCCAGGATCAAACTCTTCAGTTCAATCTCTGTAAACTCGCTCTAAACGGAATTGAAGTGAACTTCACTACAAGTGAATTTCATTTCGTCTATCCGTGAGCATTTGGTCCAAGGACCTGGTCTTGCGACCTGCTTCTTGCTACCCAAACACCCACGCTTATCGGCTGTTAATTTTTAAAGAACTTGATCTGTTTTGTCGTTTTGTTTGCGACGTCGTGATCAGCGAAGAACGCAATTATGGCACCCTTTTGAATTGGCGCGCAAGCCTTTGTTGCATTTTTGTTGAAAATACTTTCAGACTCATTTTTCTGGCGCTAGGGTTGGGAGGACTCGCGCATCTAAAAGGAAGCATTGCGCTCCGAGCTCGACGCGCTTGAGGCTGGAAGAGTTTCGCTCACGCCCCTACGTACGCATGCAGCGACACAGCACAAGAGATCCGATAGAAGTTGACTCGCATTAGGATGCTGCCTGTGTGGAATCAACCTGTTTGGAGAGTTTGCCAGTGCCTGCTCGTTTGTATGTGACGCCGACTTTGGCTTTGAGTGCGGGGCTCGAGTGGGACCTGGATGAGGCGACCAGTCGGCATGTGCAGGTGTTGCGCATGCAGCCCGGCGAGGTCGTGCAGGTTTTTGATGGCCTAGGCGGACAGTGGCAGGCCCAGGTATTGGCCATGGGCCGCAAGGTGGTTCGACTCAAGGCCTTGTCTCACGAGACTGTTGAGCGCGAGTTACCTAGAGCGGTGACGTTGGCTTTGGGGATGCCCGCCAACGACCGGATGGATGGCATTGTGGAGAAGGCGACCGAGCTGGGGGTGACCTGCATCCAGCCATTGATGTGTGAACGGTCGGTACTGCGACTCGACGGTGATCGGGCAGCGAAGAAGGTGGCGCACTGGCAGGGCGTGGCGATTGCCGCAGCGGAGCAGTCTGGACGCACGCACGTGCCCACGATTCAAGCGGTGATGCCCTTTGGCAAGTGGCTAGATCAATTCAAGGCCACCGACACCGACTGTGGGGTACTGAGTTTGACGGACGCGAAGCCGATTCGGACCTGGGCGCAGGCTCAGCCGGATCACACCCGGGCAGTTTGTTTCTTGAGTGGCCCGGAGGGCGGGTTGAGCCCTGCGGAGGAGTCTGCGGCCTTGTCGTTAGGCTGGCAGGCGGTATCGCTGGGACGCCGCGTGTTGCGCGCGGATACGGCCCCGCTGATGGCGCTGGGGGTGATGGCGTCGATGTGGGAGTCGACGGGGGAGGCATGAGCGCACGGCGCGCCATGCGCTCACTCTAGCCCTTACTCTATGGAGTCAATGGAGGCGTCGGCCGCAGGGCTGGAGCCCGTGTCGCCTTTGGGTTGATGACGCCCGGCGGTGAGGTCAAACCGGAACAAGCGGCACTCGATGGGGCCGTTGAACAAGACCACACGGCGACTTTCCTTGAGGCGCATGGCGCCTGGCAGTTTCATGTCGGGAGACAGGATCCAAGCCGTCCATCCCGCATATTGGCGCTTCCAATGGGCTGAGAGCTTGAGGAAGAAATCGTTGGCCTCGGCGTCTTGGAATTGCTCTCGGCCAGCGCGCGGCAGTGGTGGCGCATCTTCCTCGTCATGGCGAGGGCGTCCGCGCACCGAGCCTTTGGGGTCAATGCGCTCACCGTAAGGCGGATTGAACATCATGATGCCGCGCTCGCAGGGCACAGGACGCTGCAAGGCATCTGCGGTTTTGAATTCGATGGCGTGCAAGACCCCCGCCCGTTGGGCGTTGCGGGTCGCGAAGTCGGTCATGCGGAATGCCACGTCGCCCGCGTAAATGGGAACTTGAGGAGCGCGCTGACGTTGCTTGGCGGCTTGGCGCATGGCTTGCCAGGCGGGCAGGTGCTCACGGAAGGGGAGCAAGCGCTCGAACGCGAAATGACGCAAGAGGCCAGGCGCGATGTCGCAAGCGATTTGCGCCGCTTCAATGGGAATGGTGCCAGCGCCACAGCAGGGGTCGAGCAAGGCGCCATCTCCGGGGCGGCCCTGCCAGCCTGCAGCGGCCAACATGGCTGCAGCCAAGGTTTCTTTCAGTGGCGCCTCGCCTTTGTCTTCACGCCAACCTCGCTTGAACAAGGCCTCGCCCGATGTATCGACATACAGGGTGGCCACCATGTCGTCGACATGCAGGACCAAAGAGAGGTCGGGGCGACGGGTGTCGACGTCGGGGCGCTCGCCTGTGCGCTCACGCAGATCGTCGCAGACGGCGTCTTTGATACGTAAGGCAGCGAAGTTCAGACTCTTGAGGGGACTGTTGCGCGCGGTAGCGTCGACACGAATGGTATGACGGGGCGTGATCCAATCCGTCCACTTGATGGTGCGACCCAAGGCGTAGATGTCGTCTTCGTGGCGATAGACACGGGAAGCGACGCGCCACAGGACCCGTTGCGCCAGACGGCTTTCGAGGTTGAGGCGCATGGCGCACTCGATAAGGTCCGCTGGCAGTCGGGTTTGGATTTCGACGCCGCCTCGCGAAGGTTGGATGTCGACATCGTCGCCCAGGATGCGCTGCGCCTCGGCAGACAGGAGTTCTTCGACCCCCACTGGGCAAGGCAGGTACAAGGACGCGGCGCGATCTGCTTGAAGCGGGCGCTGCATGGACCCATGATCGGAATGGGTTCCCTGCTGGTGAGCACGATCTGGCCCGCGCATACCGGCGCCCGACGGCACAGGAGACCGCGATGGCGCGCGACGATCGTGATCGCGATGGCCGCTGTGACCTGTGGGACCCGCACGGTGTGCACGCTCATCCCGATCCCCTTGGCGGCCACGCTCACGGTCTGGCCGATCACCGCGATCCGCAGGGGATCGAGACTCCCCAGATGGGCGTCCTGTGGCAGAAGAGACGACGGGACGGCGGGTGGGTTTGATCGGCATGGCAGACAGAAGAGCAATGGGGCCGTCGATCGAACGAAGGCCCCGAAGAGGGGTCAGGCGCGCAGGACTTCGAGCACGTCTGAACGAAATTCTCGGCGGTAGAGGATGGCCAACACCGCCACAGTCCCGAGGATAAACAGGACCGGGGAGACAAACCATCCGATCACGGCAAAGGACATGTAATAGGCTCGCAGTCCATCTGCAAAGCTTTCGGCGGCCATGCCCATGAGCTTGCCGGCGCGAGCGGCAAACTCTTTGCGATCGGCATCGCCATTGTCGAACACTTCGACGTTGGGAGCAGTGCCCACGAGGATGGCGCCGAAGGAATAAACACGCATCGACCAAGTGAAACGGAAGAAGGCGTAGACGAAGACGGCCAGCAAGACGATGATCTTGATGTCAAAGACCAGCATGGAGGTGCGCGCAGCAAAGGGCAAGTCTTTGACCAATTCAGAGGCACGTTCGTTGGTACCCAGCACGGCGAGCAAACCACCGAGAACCAGAATGGTGGTGGACGCCCAGAAGCTGGGGCTGCTGGCCAGGTTTTGGGTAATGGCCGCATCCACGATGCGTTGGTCACGATGGGTGACTTGCTCCATCCACTTGCGACGGAAGTAGTTGGTGCTGGACAGCAAGGTGCGCTCCACCAAGGCGCGACGACGAGCAAACACCGCGTAGCCCCACCAGCCGACGACGAACAAGGCCAATGCGGCCCAATCGCCCACTGGCATGACGGTGATGATGCGATCGATCAGGGTGCCCAGGTTTTGCATGACAAGGGGTCAGAGCGCTTTGCGCAGGTTGGCTGGGGCAATTTTGAGGGCTTCGCGATACTTGGCGACAGTGCGCCGCGCGACTTGGATGCCTTGCTCCTCAAGCATCGTGGAGAGTTGGCTGTCTGAGAGCGGCTTCTTGGGATCTTCTGCCGCCACCAACTGCTTGATCAAAGCCCGCACAGCGGTGCTGGATGCGTTGCCACCGGCCTCGGTATTGAGGGATGAGCCAAAGAAGTATTTGAGCTCAAAGGTGCCAAACGGCGTGTTCATGTATTTGGCCGTGGTGACGCGCGAGATGGTGGACTCGTGCAGCCCCAACTCGTCGGCGATTTCTCGCAGGACCAACGGCTTCATGGCGATTTCGCCATGGGTGAAGAAGTTCTTCTGGCGCTCCACGATGGCGTTGGAGACGCGCAAGATGGTGTCGAAACGCTGCTGGATGTTTTTGACGAACCAGCGTGCCTCTTGCAACCGCGAGCTCATGGCGGCATGCCCTTCGGCCGACGCCCCGCCACGCGGCGCACGAGACTGACGCATGGCTTGGGCGTACAGATCGTTGATCCGCAGCTTGGGCATGACGTCTGGGTTGAGCACCACTTTCCACCCCCTGCCCGACTTCTGCACGATGACATCGGGGACGATGATGTTGGCCTCGGCGCGCGTGAAGGCGCGACCTGGCTTGGGCTCGAGCACCACGATGAGCGACTGGGCTTGCTTGACCAAATCTTCGTCTGCACCGGTGACAGACATCAGCTTTTTGATGTCGCGCTTGGCCAGCAGTTCGAGGTGATGACGGCAGATGAGGATGGCGATGATCTGCGCCTCGCTGCGCGGCAGCGTCTTGAGTTGCAAGATCAGGCATTCGGCCAGGTTGGCGGCACCCACCCCCACAGGCTCGAGACTTTGCAACCACCCCAGGGCACAGCGCAGACGCGAGAGGACCTCATCACGCATCTCTTCGTCAGCATCCTCGGGCAACAAGCTTTCGGCGATGTCTTCGAGGGGGTCGGCCAAGTAGCCGTCTTCATTCAGAGACTCAATTAGGATCTCGACGGCCGCCATGTCTTGCATGCTGAGCCGCGTCCCCAACAATTGCTGCTTGAGGTGATCCTGCAAGCTGATGGCGATGCTGTTGCGCTCAAGCGGATCGAAATCGTCGTCGTCCGCGTTGTTGCGCGACGGTGTTTCACGGATACCGTCGAAGTCATCGCGCTCAGTGCCGTTTTCCCAATCGTCGCGCTCGGTGGTACCCAGCTCGATGCCATCGAGCGAACCACCACTGTCTGCCTCAGACGTGTCGGGGGCTTCGGAGCGATCGGTTTCTTGGGTTTGACGCTCGTTGCGCTGGCGCTCGAACTCCAGGGAGGCAGCAGTCTCTAGCGAGGCGAATTCGTCGTCGTGCTCGAGAAACGGGTTTTGCTCGAGCATTTGCTCGACTTCCTGGTGAAGCTCGAGCGTGGAGAGCTGCAACAACCGAATGGATTGCTGCAACTGGGGGGTCAGGGCCAGATGCTGTGAGAGCCGGAACTGCAGGGATGGCTTCATGGCGCTTGGCGACCCGGATTCAATTACATGCGGAAGTGCTCGCCAAGGTAAACCTTGCGCACTTCCGCGTTGTTGACGATGTCAGAGGGACGGCCTTCGGCCAGGACACGGCCTTCACTGATGATGTAGGCGCGATCACAAATGCCCAGGGTTTCGCGCACGTTGTGATCGGTGATGAGCACCCCGATGCCGCGCGACTTGAGGAAGCTGATGATGCGCTGAATCTCGATGACGGCGATGGGGTCCACGCCCGCGAAAGGCTCGTCGAGCAAAATGAAGCGCGGCTGCGTAGCCAGTGCGCGGGCGATTTCGACGCGACGACGCTCACCGCCCGACAGCGCCAGAGAAGGACTGGTGCGCAGCTTTTCAATGCTGAGATCGTGCAAGAGGGTGTTGAGCCGCTCGGTGATGACCGCCTCGGTGAGACGCTTGCCTTGTTCGTCGTATTGCAACTCGAGCACGGCTCGGATGTTGTCTTCGACGTTGAGCTGACGAAAGATCGAAGCCTCTTGAGGCAAATAGCTCAGACCACGACGCGAACGCTCGTGGATGGGCAACCGCTCGACGCGCTCACCGTCGATGTCGATCATGCCGGCGTCTGCGGGCACCAAGCCGACGATCATGTAGAAGCTGGTGGTTTTGCCCGCGCCATTGGGACCCAGCAGGCCGACGACCTCACCCGCGCCGACGGCGACGTGGACGTCATGGACCACGGTGCGAGCCCCGTAGCGCTTTTTCAGGCCCTCGGCCCGCAGCATGCTGATCGGCTCGGCGCCGACGACAGGGGCGACTTCGCTCATGGACGGGCCCCTTCGGCAGACGAGCGTGGCGTGATCACGCCGCGAACCCGCCCCGAGCTGACGCCCGGTGTGTTGCTGCCCAAAACCTGAAAAACAGACGTACGGTTGTCGTAGACGATGGTTTGGCCGCTGACCTCGTCACTGGTGCGCGCGTCTTTGAGTCGGCGCATCACCGCTTTGCCTGTGAAGCGCACGGTGTCGGCTTTGCCGTCGTAATCGACCCGTTCCGCTTCGCCTTCAATGGATTCGTTGACGCCATCGCGCTTTTGGCTGAAATAGGCTTTGCCACCAGCACCACCAAACGCCGATGCAGATTGGGTGCCGTCGGCGTTTTGGCGAATTTCTACGCGGTCAGCCTTGACGACCATGGTGCCCTTGCTGATCTCGACGTTGCCGCTGAGGATGTTGAGCTTTTGCGCCTCGTCGACCCGAGCGGCATCGGCAGCGAAGGACAGGGGCTGGTCTCGATCGGCCTTGACCGCAGCGGCTGGCAGTGCAGCCACCACCAGCACAGCAGGCAGGAGCGCACGTGTCAGAGCCGAACGAAAAACCGATTGCGGGAAAACGAGCATCTTCAAAGGCATGGAATTTGCATTCATTCTAGCCACGACAGCGCGCTTGCGGGAAAAATGTCCGCGTGATTTACGCACTCGAGGTCTGGAATTTGAAAACGGGGCACACGGCCCCGTTGTTCGATGTGGACAAGCGATGAAGATTACTTGCCGCTGCGCGCCCGATTGATCAGGAAATCAACCGTAGCGAGGGCATTTTTCTCATTGCCATTGAGACCCACATTGGTGAAGAACTGACCTGCGATGCCCAATGCGGGCACACCGTCGATCTTGTAGGCATCGGCCAGTGCACGCGCCTGGTTGGCCTTGGTTTTGACGCCAAACGAGTCCATCAGGGCCATGAACTTGGCGGCATCCACGCCTTGCTTGGCCACAAAGTCTTGGATGAGCTCAGGCTTGTCGAGCTTGAGTTGATCGACGTGCATGGCTCGGAAAATCTTGGGGTGCAAGGTGCTGACCAGGCCCATGGCTTCCACCGCGAAATACATGCGTTGATGAATGCCGAAGGGGTTCTCACGGAATGCCACAGGGACGCGACGGAAGGCGACGTCGGCAGGCAATTTACTCATCCAAGCCGCCAGATAGGGCTCGAAGTGGTTGCAGTGCGGGCAGCCGTACCAAAAGAATTCGACCACTTCGATCTTGCCAGCGGGCGCAGAGGTCGGTGCACGCTGCGAGAGCTTGACGTAGTGCGTGCCTTCGATAGGCCCGCCTTGAGCTGACACCACTGAGGGCAGCCCCAAGGCCAAACCCAGTCCACCCAGAGTCTGGATCGAAAAATCGCGGCGATTCATGCAGTTTCCTTTTTGACGCATTACTTCTGAACACGGACCAGGGCGGATTCGACCCCTGCAGCGCTGAGTTTGGTCCGAACTTCATCGGCTTGCTCGCGCTGCGGGAATGGCCCCAGACGTACTCGGTACATGGTGCGACTGTTGACCTCACGTTCAGTGACCTTGGGCTCCAACCCCAGCATGGCCAACTTGGCTCGCTGTTGTTCTGCCTCGGCCGCGCTACCGTAAGCACCGGCTTGCACCACATAGCTAAACGGATCAGGTGTCGAAACGGTGGACACAGCCTCGCCAGCCAGGATAGCGGCAGGGTTGCGCGAACTGGATGCCGCAGAGGCGGGCGCTTTGGCAGCAGAAGCCGCTGGCGCCACCACAGGCGCTTCAGCCGATGCCGGAGCGGACGCGCCCTCGACCTGAACAGGCTGCACCACAGGCTTGGGCTTGGCTGGGTTCTTGCCGTACAAGGGGCTGTTGGGATCCCAGTTTTTGTTGCGCTCGGCTTCGGCCGCGTCTTGCTCGGCGGTGCGTTGCGGCACCTTGTCGATGAAGGGCAGCGGCACTTTGGTGATGTACAGCGCCACCCCCAAAGCCAAGGCGAGCCCGATCAACAGGCCGACGATCATGCCCAGGAAGAATCCACCGCGTTGGGAATTCATGAACCAGAACCCTTTGTTTACATTTTCTCGGGCGCACTGACGCCCAAGATCGACAGGCCGTTGCGAAGCACCTGCGCGGTGGCCGACAGCAGTGCCACGCGGGCCCGGCTGAGTTCGACATCATCCACGAGGAATCGTTCCGCAGCATAGTAGCTATGGAAGGCGCTGGCGAGGTCGCGCAGATAAAACGCCACATCGTGAGGCGCCAAACCCTTGGCCGCTTCGGTGAGCATGCCGGGGAATTCGGCCAGCTTGGTCATCAAAGCCAATTCGGTGTCGGCCACCAGCAGATTCAGCTTGGCTTGGCCGATGGCGCTCAGATCGCCGCCCTTTTCAGCGTATTGCGCGCGCACGGAGTGAATGCGTGCATGGGCGTACTGGACGTAGAACACGGGGTTCTCGTCGTTTTGCTTGAGGGCCAGATCGACGTCGAAGGTGAATTCGGTGTCGGCCTTGCGGCTGATCAGGAAGAAGCGAACGGCGTCCTTGCTGGTCCACTCGATGAGGTCGCGCAGGGTGACGTAGGAACCGGCACGCTTGGAGATCTTGACCTCTTCACCGTTTTTCATCACGGTGACCATCTTGTGCAGCACGTAGTCGGGCCAGCCTTGGGGGATGCCAACACCTGCAGCTTGCAGGCCCGCACGGACGCGGGCGATGGTGCCGTGGTGGTCGGAGCCCTGGATGTTCACGCACTGCTCGAAGCCACGCTCCCACTTGGCGATGTGATAGGCCACATCGGGGACGAAGTAGGTGTAGCCGCCGTCGGTCTTGCGCATGACGCGGTCTTTGTCGTCACCGTAGTCGGTGGAGCGCAACCACAGGGCGCCGCCCTCTTCATATGTCTTACCAGCGTCGACCAAGCGTTGGACGGCGTTTTCAACGCGACCGTCGGTGTAAAGGCTGGACTCGAGGTAATAGTTGTCGAAGCGAACGCCGAAGGCTTTCAAATCGAGATCTTGCTCGTGGCGCAGGTAGGCCACTGCAAATTGGCGGATGCCATCGAGGTCTTCCGGGTCACCGGAGGCGGTGAATTCGCGGTCGTCGGCCCTGACGGTTTTCTTCGCCAGGAAATCGGCAGCGATGTCGGCAATGTAGTCGCCGTTGTAGGCGGACTCGGGCCAATGCTCGTCACCCGGCTTGTAGCCCTTGATGCGCGCATGGGTCGACCAGGCCAGGGTGCTGATCTGCACACCCGCGTCGTTGTAATAAAACTCACGGGTGACCGATTGCCCCTGCGTCTCAAACAGATTGCACAGGGCATCGCCCAACGCACCCTGGCGACCATGGCCCACATGCAGCGGGCCCGTGGGGTTGGCGGAGACGAACTCGACCAGCACTTTTTTGCCGGTGGCGGGCTGGAAGCCAAATTTGTCGGTTTCTGCCAGCACATCGGACACGATGGACTGCTTGGCTTCCGGCTTGAGGCGCAGGTTGATGAAGCCCGGCCCCGCGATTTCGATGGGCAATTGGACCCATTGCTGGACAGCAGGCTGCGCCTCTAGGGCAGCGACCAGCGCCGTGGCCAGCTCACGTGGGTTCTTTTTCAGGGGCTTGGCCAGCTGCATCGCGGCGGTGACAGCCAAGTCACCGTGAGCGGCTTGCTTGGGGGCTTCGAAGGCCGGGGCGAAGGTGTCGGGCGCTTCAGGCGCAACTTGACGCAGGGCTTCACCCAGGGCGGAGAGGAGGGCACGCTTGGCTTGAATCATGCACGGGATTCTACGAGGCCTGAGGCCGGCGGCCAATGTGCCAAGAAATGCACAGTGTGAAGCGTGCTTTTCTGGCGTCTTGGACATGTCACGACATGGAAAGATGGCGCCATTCATACAAGTGGGTAGGCATGGACGGCATTGACATCGACCTCGATGCGGGAATGATTGGCAAGTACCGCATCGTCAAGAAGCTGGGCGAAGGCGCCACCAGCGAGGTGTTTCTTTGCCGCGATGATTTCCATGCCCGCGAGGTGGCGGTCAAACGCGTGAAGGCATCTGCCTTGGGCGACGCTGTCGACGGACCGGTTTACGCCCGATTCTTTGCCGCCGAGGCGGCCCTGGTCGGACGCCTGCAGCACCCCAATGTGGTCCACATTTTTGACGCGGTGCCAGACCCCGTTTCGCCCTATGTGGTGATGGAGTACGTGCCAGGCACCACACTGCGCACGTTCTGTCGCGCAGATCATTTGCTGCCGCTGGAGATGGTGGTGGAAATTGGCTTCAAGTGCGCCATGGCACTGGGCTATGTGTATCGGCAAGGGCTGATTCACCGCGACGTGAAGCCCGCCAACATCATGGCCATCACCAACGACGCTGGCCAAGTGGCTGACGTGAAAATCACCGACTTTGGCAGCGCCTTGAACATGGCGGCCGAATCGACCCAGATCCATCAAGTGGGCTCACTGGCCTATATGTCGCCAGAACAGTTGGACGGCAAGGTGCTGGACTGCCGCTCGGACATCTATGCCCTGGGCGCCGTGCTGTATCACATGATGGCCGGACGCCCTCCTTTCGACGCACCTTCGCAGGCGGTGATGATGAACCAGATCTACAACCAGGAACCCACCCCCCTGTCGAGCCTGCGTTCCGGGGTGCACCCCGATGTCGACGCCATCGTCTTGAAGGCTTTGGCCAAAGAGCCCGGCGACCGCTTCCCTAATTGGGACGAGTTTGCCCAAGCGCTGTCGGGACTGATCACCGATCACAAGGTACCGCGTGGCCAACTGCAAGGCGTGCTGGATTCCGAGCGCTTCAACTTGCTGCGCACGCTGGACTTCTTTGGTTCGTTTGGTGACGTGGAATTGTGGGAAGTGGTGCACCGCGCGAAGTGGCAGCGGTTTTCCTTCGGCCACGCCTTGTATCGCCGCGGCGAAGAGGGACGCACCTTCCACATCATTGCGCAAGGCAGTGTGGAGGTGTATCGCAACGCCAAGCGTGTGGCCCTGCTGGGCGCAGGCACTTCGGTGGGAGAAATGGCCTACCTGGCTCCCAGCCCCGAGCTACGTCGCCACAGCACCGACGTGGTGGTGACTGAACCCGCTACGACCATTTCCTTCACGCCAGAGGCCATGCAGCAACTCAGCCCGGCTTGCCGTCATTTGTTTGACGAGGCTTTCATTCGGGTCCTGGTGCGACGTCTGCATGCGGCCCATGAGGCTTTGGCTCATCCGCGACGGATCATGTAAAAGCTGTCACGGCTGTCATCGGGATCTGACACGCGGGCGTTACAGTGGGCAGACAGAGCCCACCTCATCGAGGCTCTGCACAACGTCTGACTGACTAGAAGGAGCCCCTCATGCGTGCATTGATGACTGCTTTGTCTTTGGCCCTGTTGGCCGCCACCGCTCATGCTGGCGATGCCGCCTGCGATGCCAAGGCCGCGGAAAAGAAACTGGCCGGCGCCGCCAAAACCAGCTTTCTGAAGAAGTGCGAAAAGGAAGCCGGTGCCGCTGCCTGCGCCGCCAAAGCGGTCGACAAGAATGGCAAAGCCCTGGCAGGCGCCGCCAAGAACAGCTTCATGAAGAAGTGCGAGAAGGAAGCCGCTGCGCCTGCAGCCGCCGCCAGCAAATAAGCCAGCACCCGCGCTGCTTCACCCCCCCGCCGTGCGCGGGGGTTTTGCTTTTCAGCCCGTGCGCATGTCAGCCTTTGACCCAGACGCCTCGCGCCAGGAAGGTGGCCGCCAAGGGAATGAAAATCAGCAGATGCGCCTGGATCATGATCAGGCGACGCACCGACTTCACCTCGGTCTCATCCGGTAAGGCGCCCGTGGCATCCAACTGTTTGCGCCAGCGAATGAAGCTCAGCGTCGGCTTGATCGAGATGAGTCCGATGATCACGAACAAGGTGACCTTGATGTGCAGCAGCGGTTGTTGCCAGTACCACCCCATCCCCTTCACGCCCCAATAGGTGCGGGCCAAGCCGGTGGCCACCACCGCGATGGCGGCAAACAAGTAGATCAAGTCCAGCCGTCCCAGGCGACGAACCACCGCCGCGTTCATCCATTCGATTCGGCACAAGGCTGCCTCACTGGTGATGAAGACAATCACCGCGAAGATGGCGATGAAGTGGGCATATGCCAGCCAGGATTCAAGCAACATGGGAATCACGCATCGTTGATGAGGTCGGAGCAGTGTGCCGCAATCTCAAGCCAATCAGCGCGCAGCACGCCAATAAGCCGTATCACCGTAGGTGTGTTTGACAAAGTCGATCCACAAACGCAAGCGCAGCGGCAAATGCTTGCGTTGAGCAAACACGGCATAGATGCCGTTGGCCGGGGCTGAGTAGTCGTCTAACACTTGCACCAACTTGCCCGCACGCAGGTCTGCATCCACTTCCCACATGGAACGCCAGGCCAGGCCCAAGCCCGCCAGGCACCAGGCATGGAGCACTTGGCCATCGGAACAATCCAAGCGCGAAGCCGGACGGACATAGGTGGGCTCGCCGTCGATGTTGAACGCCCACCCCCGTGTCTGACTGGCTTCAGAACTCAGGGTCAGACATTCATGCTTGGCGATGTCGTTGGGATGCACTGGAGCGCCTCGCCGCGCCAGATACGCGGGACTGGCGACGCAGAGTCGCTGGTTATCGGCCAGGCGCACACTGACCAGGCTGGAATCGGGCAGGTCCCCCACCCGGATGGCGCAATCAAATCCCTCATTGACCAGGTCCACCACCCGGTCGGACAAATTGAGCGACATCGACACTTCCGGGTGCTCGGCCACAAACTGGGGCACCAGCGGCGCAACATGACGTCGACCAAAACCCGCTGGCGCGGTGACTCGCAGATGTCCGCTGGCCTTGATGCCACCCGCACTGACGCTGGCTTCGGCATTCGCCAAATCAGCCAAGAGTCGTTGGGCGTCTTCCAGAAAGGCCGCACCCTCATGGGTCAGGCTGATGCGACGCGTGGTTCGCACCAGCAGCTTCACACCCAAGCGCTCTTCCAGCGCGTCAATGCGCCGCCCGATGACCGCCGGCGCAATGCCTTCGGCCAAAGCGGCCGCCGTGAGACTGCCCTTGGTGGCCACAGCGACAAAGGTTTCGATCTGCTTGAGTCGATCCATGAGCCCTCGGGTGGATGGATGGCGCCATGTTGGCGATGCCCCTAGATGCAAGCAATTCGGGCTCACACCGATTTGCAAGCGACGACAAACCCCGATTCTTGCTTAAAAGTCATCAATCAATCACTTTTTGATCTATTAATGTTTATGCAGGTATCGAATACACTGCCGCCTGTCATCAAGGCGAGGTGCGTTCGTCCGCCGTTTTTTCCCCTGAAAAGACCGCAACGCGCGACAATCGACGCTTTGTTTTTTCGCCCGTTTTCTCTGTTCATCCAGACGAGGTTTTCATGACCGCACGCACCACCGTCCACGGCCTGCAAGTGGCCACCGAGCTGTTCCGCTTTGTTGAAGACAAGGTTCTGCCCGGTACCGGCATCGACAGCGCCAAGTTCTGGGCTGGCTTCGACGCCATCGTCAACGACCTGGCTCCCAAGAACGCCGCCCTGCTGGCCGAACGTGACCGCATCCAGACTGAAATGGATGCCTGGCACACCGCCAACCCCGGCCCCATCAAGAACATGGACGCCTACAAGGCCCATCTGGAAAAGATTGGCTACCTGGTGCCCGTGCCTGCTGACGTGAAGGCCACCACCGCCAATGTGGACGCCGAACTGGCTCTGCAAGCTGGCCCCCAACTGGTGGTGCCCATCCTGAACGCACGTTACGCTCTGAACGCGGCCAACGCCCGTTGGGGCAGCCTGTACGACGCCCTGTATGGCACCGACGCCATTTCTGAAGAAGGCGGCGCCACCAAGGGCCCCGGCTACAACGAAGTGCGCGGCAACAAGGTCATCGCCTGGGCCCGCAACTTCCTGGACACCGCTGCGCCGCTGGAAGGCGCTTCGCACAAGGATTCCACCGGCTACGCCATCGTCAACGGCCAATTGGCTGTGACCGTGGGCGGCAAGACCGTGGGCCTGAAGAACCCCGCTCAACTGGTGGGCTACCAAGGCGACGCTGCTGCGCCCTCCAGCGTGCTGCTGGTGAACAACGGCATGCACGTTGACATCCAAATCAATCGCAACACCAACATCGGTAAGACCGACCCCGCCGGCGTGGCCGACGTGGTGCTGGAATCCGCCGTGTCCACCATCCTGGACTTGGAAGACTCCGTGGCCGCAGTGGACGCCGAAGACAAGGTGCTGGGCTACAGCAACTGGCTGGGTATCCAATTGGGCACCCTGACCGAAGAAGTGGCCAAGGGCGGCAAGACCTTCACTCGCGCCCTGAACGGCGACCGCGTGTACACCGCCCCCAATGGTGGTGAAGTCAAGCTGCACGGCCGCTCGCTGATGTTCGTGCGTAACGTGGGTCACCTGATGACCAACCCCGCCATCCTGTGGGGCGCCGAGGGCAAAGAGATCCCCGAAGGCATCATGGACGCCGTGATCACCACCACCATCGCCCTGCACGACCTGAAGGGCCACGGCAAGATCAACGGCCAGCCCATCCGCAACTCGCGCACTGGCTCGGTCTACATCGTGAAGCCGAAGATGCACGGCCCTGCCGAAGTGGCTTTTGCTGCTGAACTGTTCACCCGCGTGGAACAGTTGCTGGGCTTGCCTGACAGCACCGTGAAGCTGGGCATCATGGACGAAGAGCGCCGCACCTCGGCCAACCTGAAGGCCTGTATTGCCGCTGCTTCGAGCCGCGTGGCCTTCATCAACACCGGCTTCCTGGACCGCACCGGCGACGAAATGCACACCGCCATGCTGGCTGGCCCCATGATGCGCAAGGGCGACATCAAGAACAGCGCCTGGATTGCCGCTTACGAGCGCCGCAACGTGTTGATCGGTCTGCAAACCGGCCTGCGTGGTCGCGCTCAGATCGGTAAGGGCATGTGGGCCATGCCCGACCTGATGGCCGGCATGCTGGAACAGAAGATCGCTCACCCCAAGGCTGGCGCCAACACCGCCTGGACCCCATCGCCGACCGCTGCGACCCTGCACGCGACCCACTATCACCAAGTGAGCGTGGCCGCCATCCAGGCCGACATCGAGAAGAACGGCGAAGATCCTCAATCGCTGCTGGACAAGCTGCTGACCATCCCCGTGGTGGAAGCTGCCAACTGGTCCGACGCCGAGAAGCAACAAGAGCTGGACAACAACATCCAAGGTATCTTGGGTTATGTGGTGCGCTGGATTGACCAAGGCGTGGGCTGCTCGAAGGTGCCTGACATCCACAACGTGGGCCTGATGGAAGACCGCGCCACCCTGCGTATCTCCAGCCAGCACGTGGCCAACTGGCTGCACCATGGCGTGGTGACCGAAGCCCAAGTGCGTGAAACCTTCACCCGCATGGCGGCTGTGGTCGACGGCCAGAACGCTGGCGACAAGCTGTACCAACCTCTGGTGGCCAACCCCAACGGCGCGGCCTTCCAAGCGGCTTTGGACCTGGTCTTCAAGGGCAAGGAACAGCCTTCCGGCTACACAGAGCCTCTGCTGCACGCATGGCGTTTGAAGAAGAAGGCTCAGGCCTGATTCACGCATCGTCACACACGACTTGTGTGACCACCCAAGACGGCACCCTGCGGGGTGCCGTTTTTATTTGCTTCAAACATGGCTGATGTTCTTGCTTTATTTCAAGAATCAGCCAAAGCGGGATTTCTGACAATGGCCCACTGAATCACTACCTGCACGGAAACGATCAGGAGTTCTTTCGGCCATGAGAAACAATCAGCCCGTCACCCAGCGCGAACTGCACTATCCCGCCAACGCCACGTTGATGTCGACCACGGACGCCAAAGGTCGCATCACCTACGCTAATCCGAGCTTTGTTGACATCAGTGGCTATGCTCGTGAAGCGCTGATGGGTCAAGCGCACAACATCATTCGCCACCCGGATATGCCGCCCGCCGCGTTCGCCGACATGTGGCGCACGGTTCAAGCCGGTTGGCCCTGGACGGGATTGGTCAAAAACCGGGCCAACAATGGCGACCACTACTGGGTACGTGCCAATGTGGTGCCCTTGATCTCCCAGGGGCAGATCACCGGCTACATCTCTGTCCGCACCCAACCGTCGAGCGCCGAAACTCAACAAGCACAAGCCCTCTACACCGCCATGAATCGCGGCCAAGCCCAAGGCATGCGCGTGCACAAGGGCTTGGTCATTCGCACCGGGTGGATGGCCTGGCTGAGTTGGCCGCAAACCTTGTCCACACGCGCGCGCATCCGCGCGGGCATGGCACTGGGAGGGACGTTGGGCACTGTGGGACTGCTGACGGCTACAGCCCCCTTGTCATGGATGGCCTTGGCTGGCCTGTGGGCAGGGCTAGGTGTGGCGTCCTGGGCGCTCGAGGCGCAAGTGGCGACACCGCTGGAGCAACTCGAGCGCCAGGCCCTCGATGTGACGTCCGGCAAGACTCGCTCCCCCGTGAGCATGAACCGAATCGATGAAATCGGCATGACCCTGCGGTGCGTGAACCAAATGGGCCTGATGTTTCGCTGGCTGATCGATGATGTCGCGACACAAGTGCGCCAGTTGCAGGCCGAAATCGATCGCATTGCCCAGGGCAATCAACAACTCAATCAGCGCACCGAGCAATCGGCAGCGGCCGTGCAGCAAACCGCCACGTCCATGAGCCAGGTCATCGAGGCCGTCCAACACAATGCCGACACCTCCAGACAAGCCACGATGTTGGCGGACGAAGCCAGCCAATCGGCGGCCAACGGTGGCCACGCCGTCTCAGCGGTGATCTCCACCATGGATGACATCACCAGCAGCTCTCATCGCATTGCAGACATCACTGGCGTGATCGACTCCATTGCCTTCCAGACCAACATACTGGCACTCAACGCATCGGTCGAAGCGGCACGCGCGGGCGAACAGGGCAAGGGCTTTGCGGTGGTGGCTGGTGAGGTGCGTCAACTGGCGCAACGCACAGCCCATGCAGCGCGAGAGATCAAATCCTTGATTGCCGCCAGCGTCGAAAAAGTGAACACGGGGGCCGAGAAGGTCAACGAAGCGAGCCAAACGATCCACACCATCGTGGACCAGGTTCAACAAGTGGCCAAGCTGATCGATGCCGTCAACGCGGCCTCACAACAGCAAGGCGAGGGCATTGGCCAGGTCAACGGTGCAGTCCAACACATGGACCAGATCACCCAACAGAACGCGGCCCTGGTGGAACAAACCGCATCAGCCTCCAGCAACCTGAAAAAGCAGGCTGATCAGTTGGTGCAGTCGCTATCGGCGTTCATGCATTGAGCGCTCAACCCACCCGCACGGGGTGGGATGTGCATCAACGGCTCGCGGCCAAAGCTTTGAGAGGGCGTGCAGCCGCGTGACGAATCCATGCGGCAATGTCTTGCAGGGGCACGATGTCATCGGCTGCGCCCATCTTGATGGCCACCGCAGGCATGCCGAACACCACACAGCTGGCTTCGTCCTGCGCCGCCGTGTGCGCGCCGGCATCGCGCATCTCCTTCAGGCCGCGCGCACCGTCGTCACCCATGCCGGTCATGATCACCCCGACAGCATTGCGGCCTGCGCAGGCCGCCACCGATCTGAACAGCACATCACAAGAGGGGCGATGATGGTTGATCAGGGGGCCATCTTTGACCTCCACCACGTACTGGGCGCCGCTGCGCTTGAGCTGCATGTGTTTGCCGCCGGGCGCAATCAAGACACGGCCATTGATGAGGCGATCCCCGTCTTTGGCTTCCAGCACCTCGATGTTGCACAGGCTGTTGAGGCGTGAGGCAAAAGAAGCGGTGAATGCTGCGGGCATGTGCTGGACAATCAAGATGCCCGGGCACGTACGATCCAACTGCTTGAGGACCACTTCAATGGATTGGACACCACCGGTCGAGATGCCGATGGCCACCACACGGTCAGTGGTCTCAGACATGGCACCCACGGTCAGCGGCGCCTTGACCACAGGGGGGCTCACACCAGCGGCAGGCACGACCGCTGAGGCAGAACGGGCGGCGGGGGAGAAGGCCTTCATATTGGCCCTCGCAGCCGCTTTCACGGCCTCCACCAACCCATTCGTCCGGTCTTCCAAAAAATCTTTCAGGCCCATCTTGGGCTTGGTGACAAAGCTCACAGCACCCGCTTCCAAGGCCTGCATCGTGGTTTGGCAGCCCTTTTCGGTGAGGGTCGAGCACATCACCACGGGGGTGGGTCGCTCTGACATCAACTTCTTCAAGAAGGAGATGCCATCCATGCGCGGCATCTCGACATCCAGCACGATCACGTCAGGCCAATGCGATTGCAACTTGGGCCAGGCAAACAGCGGGTCAGCCGCACTGCCCAGGACCTGAATGCCACCGGCTGTGAGCGTGTCGGTGAGGTGCTTACGCACCACTGCAGAATCGTCAATGACAAAGGCGGTTACAGCCATGTCTACCTCGTTTTCATCGAACGACCGCGACGCATGACCACTTCGCCATCGGGAAAGGTCATGGACACGTTGCGGGGAACGTGGTCACCCACATCCACGTTCTCCAGATTGAACCCATATCGATCGATCAAGGTCCAGCCTTGCTCGATGTTCCGCTCGCCCACGTTCAGCTTGATGCCCTGCGTATCGGGCATGGTGTCTGCACCGCCGTACAGGTGAACGGTGTAGTCCTGAGGCTTCGTGCCAGCTTTGGTGAGTGCCTCCACCAACATCTCCAGAGACTCTTCACCAAATCTGCCATCGCGTGGCATACCGGGGGTACGCACCCGATTCGGCAGCAAGAAGTGGCACATACCTCCAATGCGACGCGTTGGGTTCCAGAGCGTGACGGCTACACAAGAACCCAGCAACGTATGGACACGGGCGGCGGCATTGCCAAAATAAAGTTGCCCGGCCAGCAAATGAACATGCTCACCAGGTTTAGCCAAGAGGATGCCCACATCACCAGATTTAGCCAGAGCAGGCGCACCAGGCGGACGGGCGGCAACTTGAGCGGTCGCTGACGGCCGCGCACCTGCCAGGCCGGTCGAGGGCGAGGACGAGGACGGCTTCGCTGCAGATGATGTCGTGGACGAAGCCGGCTTCGCCACCGGCAAGCCAGGGCGCGCGGCAGGCGTCGTCGCGTTAGGCGACGACGTAAACGGCCGGGGCAAGGGCTTTGAGTGGGACATTCAGATTCGCCAGTGATTCAGCGTGACCAGTGAACAGATAGCCACCGGGCTTCAACTTTTTGATGACACGATTGACTATGTCCTCTTTGCCTGGGTTGTCAAAGTAGATCAACACGTTACGCAAGAAAATCACATCAAATAGTCCAATATCTGGCAAATCCTGGGTGAGATTGGCGCCGAGAAATCGAACGCGGGACCGAAGGGGCTTGTCTATCAGCAGGTAGCCGTCGTACTTGCCGTCCCCCTTGAGACACCACTTCTTCAAGTAGGGCTGCGGCACATTTCTGGCACGCTCCAAGGTGTAGAGGGCGCGACGGCAAGCTTCCACCATCTGGGTCGATAAGTCAGTGCCTACGATCTCCCAACCGCTAGGCCCGATCTTGTCGCCCAACAGCATCGCAATGCTGTAGGCCTCTTCCCCGGAGGAGCTCGCTGCGCTCCAGACACGGAAATCGCTGGGCCGGCGGCCCGATGTGACCAGCTGCGTCAGAAAATCAAAGTGCTGTGGCTCGCGGAAGAAGTAGGTTTCATTGGTGGTGAGCTTGTCCACCACCTTGACCACTTCCAGCGGGTCTGCTTGCTCGATCAGCTGATCGATGTACTGGTCAAGATTCGCGCAGCCCTTTTCTTGCGCCAGCTTCTGCAAGCGACTCACCACCAGCGGGCGCTTGTGCTCAGCCAGTCGGATACCCGATACATTGAAGAACAGATCGGTGACTGCCTCAAACCGTTGCCGCGACAGCATGATTTGCTCCCGGTTGACCTTGCGCGATCAGTTCCGCCAAGGTTTGCTCTGCCAGGGTGCGCTCGAAATCCAAGGCTGGCGTGACCAGACCTCGAACACGCACCATGCCGGCAATGAAAGATGGATCGATCTTGGTGCCCATGCGTGGAACGGATTCCACACACCCATCATCCACATCAAACACTTCCTGGACCGCGTCGACCAACACCCCCATGTGCTGAGCACCCTGAGCGCCAGACAACCCGACCATGATCACGCAGGTTCTGCGGCCTATGGTTGTCGGATCCATGCCCAGCCTTGCAGACAGATCCACAACAGGCACCACCGCACCACGCAAATTCATGACGCCGCGCACAAAGGTTGGCATCAGTGGCAAGGGTGTCATTTGCCCGACTTCGAGAATTTCCCGGACGAGTTCAATCCTCACAGCATACGCATCAGCCCCTACCGAAAACCGCAGGAACTGCTGCGCGGGACGCTCCATGTCGCCCCCCCCGCCATCGAGTTGGCTCACGTCCTGCATGGGTGTCATGGTCATGACAGCCTCCTATTCAGAAACGAGAGAAACTGGACTCGTCAACCGTCGAAACCATCTCTGACGCGTTGCCGCCTGACGACCAGCTCGCTGCACTGGAAGACGGGGCCGAGCGAGGCGCAGAACGACTCATCGCTGAAGTTGAAGACGCCGAGAAACTCGTGGCACGAGAGGGTGCGCTACGCGACTCCGATTGCCAGTTGGCCCGACCCGAGGTGTGACCGCCTTGTGCCAAGCGGAAGAAGGACATCATTTCGCGCAACTGACCGGCTTGCGCAGACAGCTCTTCCGCGGTGGCAGACAACTCTTCGGAAGCCGATGCATTTTGCTGCGTGGCCGTATTGAGCTGATCCATGGCCTGGTTGATCTGGGTGACGCTTTGCGATTGCTCACCCGACGCTGCGGCAATTTCTTGCACCAACTCAGATGTCTTGTTGATGGATGGCACCATTTGGTTCAGCAGGGTCCCGGCCTGCTCGGCCAGGTTCACGCTGGAACCTGCCAACTGACCAATTTCTTGGGCAGCCACTTGGCTGCGCTCGGCCAGCTTACGCACTTCGGCCGCCACCACAGCAAAGCCCTTGCCATGCTCACCGGCTCGCGCCGCTTCAATGGCCGCATTGAGGGCCAACAGATTGGTCTGGTAGGCGATGTCATCGATGATCGAAATCTTGGTGGCGATCGACTTCATGGCTTCGACCGTGCGTGTCACGGCTTGACCACCTTCTGAAGCTTCATGCGCGGCCTTCGACGCCATGCCATCGGTGACCATGGCGTTATCGCTGTTTTGCTTCACCGACGAGCCCATCTCTTGCAGCGACGCGGTGGTCTCTTCCACGCAGGCAGCTTGCTCCGAGGCCGATTGCGACAACGACTGAGAGGTCATCGACACTTGGCCCGCGGCGGAGGTCAGGGCCTCGGCGGCAGAGATCACATCAGAAATGGTGGTGACCAACTGATCGGTCATTTGGTTCACATCGGTTTGCAGCTGGGCAAAGATACCGTGGTACTCGCCCTTCATGTTCTCAGACAGATCACCATCGGCCACGCGCTTGATCGAGGCGCTGATGTCGAGCAGGTTTCGCTCGGTGGATGACACCAACTCATTCATGCCGGATGCCAACATCTTCATGAAACCTTCTTGTGGCGTCACTTGCAAGCGACGATTGAACTCACCGCGCGATGCGGCCTGAACCAGAGCATTAACGTCGTTTTCAACTTGGACCTCGACGGTTCTATCCAGCCACTCCAACACGAAGCCAAGACGCTTGCCAGTCTCGTCAAAAACCGGACTGGCTGTCAGCCTGATCGTGCTATTGGCAAACTTCACTTGAGCGCGATGTGGTTGGGTCAGCTTGTCCAGAATGCCGCGCTGGTGCGCAGGATTGCGATGGAAAACGTCAAAGTTCTGACCCACAATCTTCTTGTGATCAAAATTGGGAACCACAGTGCGCAAGTCGCTCTCGATTCGAGACAGCAACTGCGTGACTGCTTGATTGGCGTACCGGATGACGCCATCCGCATCAGACACCATGACGGCAATGGGAACGACATCCAATGCCTGGCGAATTCGGAGGTTTGCCCCGGCTTCTGCGGCTGCTTGCTTCAGCAAAACGCGAACGCTCTCGATTGTTTCGTTGATGAATGCTTTCTTGCCTGGCAGTTGGTCGAGCGCGGCATCATGATTGCCCCTGCCAAACTCACCCACAACGCCCATCGCCAGCTTGTTGATCGCAATGTGCGACCCCACCATGTCGTTGACGCCTTGCGCCACCAAGCGAAACTCGCCTTGATAGCGCTGGGCATCAACCACAGCGTCAATTTCGCCACGCTCATGTTCAGAAGCCATGTTGTTCATGTCTTGCACCAACCCCTTGACTGCAGTTTGAACCGCGGTCAAGGCTTTACCAGCAGCAGCGAACTCATCACGCCCCTCGACGTCAACACGAACGTCCAGCTTGCCTGCGGCAAGCGCTTCGGCCACGGCCACTACATTGCCAGAGGCTCGGCGGACGGCGCCTGCCACTGCAAAATACAGATACAAGGCGACCAAAAACCCCACAGCTGTTCCGCCCATCGACCAGTTTCTTTGGGCGAGTAGCTCGGCATGTCGCTTTTCTAGCAGCTGATACATCCGTTCGTAAGCAGCGTTATGAAAAGCATCGTATTTTTCAATCGCCTTCTGGCCCGATTCAAAAACAGCCAAGGGCTGAAGTCCTGCGGTACTCTTGTTTTGCAAGGCTTTGGCGCTGATGGTCAACAGCTCTTCGCGATATGCTTGCACGGCCTCAATCGAAGAGCGCCATTCTGGAAGCTCCTTCTCACCATATTGCTTGACCGAGTCGACTCGAATTTGCAAAGGGGTACTTGCTTCGAGCATGCTCTGCGCTTGCTGCTTCAATGCGGCTGCGTCTGCCTCAGTCCACTCACCTTTTTGCAGGGCCTTCACCATGATGCCTCGCATCATGTTGACTGCACCCAAATATTGGGGCGTCTTCACGAAAACCGCATCCATGTAAAGGTAAGCAGCCGGATCTGGATCGAACAGCAAACCGCTACTTGCAGCAGCTTGATCTACCAAACCCAGTACCTGGTTACCGACCTGCGTGTGTTGCTCAAACTGTTCGGCTGCAGTCTTAGCTTTGCCATCTCGCGCGGCGGCAATCCCATTTTTGATAGCTGGCCACGCTTTGATCACGTCATCCATTTCGGACTCCGGCAAAGCAGCGTCGACCGTTTGAATCACTTTGTCAATTTCCTGATCAACACTCTTGATGTTGTCATCGACTTGAGCACCGTTGGCCCGCATGGCGGACAAGCCTCGTCTGTCATGCATGAGGTCAATCAGGTCCAGCATCTCATGAGCCGCAGGTGCACCCCTCATTTCATGCTCTACCACATCGATATTGGCTTGCAACGATTGAAAGTTCAGCGTCACGAGCGCAGCCAAAGGCAGCATCAACGCACCACCAATCAAGCCGAGCTTCCCGCTCAAATTGAGAGGGCGCAATAGCGGTGCAGCCAATGTAAAAATGCCGAGAGATTCAGATCGGGCCATCACAGGACTCCTTCAGTATAGATAGTCACTATCGATCAAGACATCAAACCAGTCGAAACGGATCGAACGCCGAGTCGATTGATCGCAAAATCCAGCAGTGCTGGCACATCCAATATCAGCGCGACTTCGCCGCTGCCCAAAATGGTGGAGCCAGCCAAGCCTCGAATTTGTTGAAACACTTGCCCCAAGGGCTTAATCACTGTCTGGTGCTCGCCCATCAGTCGGTCCACAATCAGACCGACACGGTTCATCCCGTCACGCACCAGGATCAAACTGCGGCGCCCCGTCTTGGGCGGCGCGTGGCGATAGAACAAGCCCAAGTCCAGGTAAGGGACCACTTCGCCACGCAGGTCAAAATGACCTGACACCTTGCTGGGGTCTGCGTTGTATTCGGGCGGCACCTCCAGGCATTCACCGACCAACTCGAGCGGCAACACGTAGCTCACACCACCCACATTGGTGAGGAAGCCGTCGATGATGGCCAAGGTCAGTGGCAGCCGAAGCTGGATCGTTGCCCCACGGCCTGGGTCGCTCGCCACCTTGATCTGCCCGCGCAAGGTTTCCACGTTGCGCTTGACCACATCCATTCCCACGCCACGGCCTGAGAGGTTGGTCACCTGCTCGGCGGTGGAGAAACCCGGCTGGAAGATCAGCTGATAAATCTCTTCGTCGGTCAGCTCCACGCCGGGGGCGACCAACTCACGCTCCACAGCTTTTTGCAAGATGCGATCGCGGTTGAGGCCCTTGCCGTCGTCGCTCACCTCGATCACGATGGACCCGGACTCGTGATACGCATGCAAAGCCAGCTGCCCCACGGGGGACTTGCCCGCCAGGATACGGTCATCCGACGATTCAATGCCGTGGTCCAAGCTATTGCGAACCAAGTGCATCAAGGGGTCGGCAATGGTTTCCACCATCGACTTGTCCATTTCGGTGTCGCCACCAGTGATCTGCAGCTCGACTTCTTTGCCCAACTGCTTGCTCACGTCGCGCACGACACGATGGAAACGCGCAAAGGTCTCGCCAATGGGCACCATGCGCAAGCCCAGCGCACCATCACGCGCCTCTTGCACCAAGTCATGAATGCGCATGGCCGCTTCGATGAACGCGGGCGACTGTTCTTGTTGCGCCACCAACTGGGCGCCTGAGCTCGCAATCACCAACTCACCAATCATGTCGATCAGCTTGTCGAGCTTGTCGGCACGCACACGGATGAAGCGGGCATCATCGCCGGCGCGACGGTCTCGAGAACCCGAACGACGCTCGGGCTCATTTTGGCGACGGTCTGATGCGGCCGGCGCAGCCTCGTTGCGGCGCTCGATGAAAGGCGCAGCGTCTGGCCCGGCCAGCACTTGCCAATGCGACAACAGCACCGCCTGATCATCAGGCTCGGGCGCGCGTTTGTTCAACAGGGCGCGATACTCGTCTTCGGGTGCGTTCGGCGTGATGTAGACGATGTCAGCGTCTTCCGCCAGGAACTCGAAAACTTGCTCAATGGTGGCGCGGTCTGCTTCGGTCTGCAGGCGGATCTCGAAACCCAGATAGCAGGTTTCTGCATCCATGGCGGCCATTTCCGGCAGCCCCTCCGCGATGGTTCGGATACCCACCACTTTGCCAATGGAGTCGAGGTACCGAATGAAAGACATGGGATCCAAGCCATTGCGCAAGGCATCGCGGCCCATGCGAATGGAAATGTGCCAAGGCGCGCCACCCGCATCGCTGGGACCACTGGCTGCCGCCACACTGGCGCCCTTGGAAGACGACGCCGCATGGCCATGCTCGGCAGCGGCACCCCGGTGCGCGCGCAGTTCGGAACCCAGGCGTTCGCTGATGCCGGCCACCTCAGGGCTGGCCTCACCTTGGCCAATCTCGGCGAGCAAACGCTCCATCTGATCACGACCTTGCAGCAGCAAGCTCATGCCCACATCCGTCACGGGGATCTGGCCGCTGCGCATGCACTCCAACAGGCTTTCTACCTCGTGGGTGAAGTGCACCACAGCATCAAAACCAAACAAACCCGCCGTGCCCTTGATGGTGTGTGCCGCCCGAAAGGCGCAGTTCACCGCTTCAGCATCGCCCGGATCTTGCTCCATGGTGAGCAAGGCTTCCTCGAACTGCCTGAGCATGTCTTTGGCTTCATCGAGGAAGCCCTCTCTGGCCGCGGCCAGAATCTCGTCATCTGAATTCATGGTCTGCTCAATGTGAAGCGGTGATCACATCGCCGAGCCCATACAGGCGCAGGGCATCCGTTACCGGGGTGGACGGGGCACTCAATTCCAGATGTGCGCCGTTGCTTTGCAGCGTTTTGCTCAAGGCCAGCAGCAGCTGGATGCCCGAGGAATCGATGGCCTCTACAGCCTGCGCATCAAATTTCATCTGGCCTACGCTGACAGCTTGCAGCAAGGCTTCTCGCACTTCAGCGGCGTGCGGAATGGTCAATTCGGGTGGCAGTGCGTAGGCCTGTGTGGTGTCACCGATGTCACTCATGGCATGCTCCTTGGATCAGGGGCACAGACGCTTGACGGCGTCTACCAATTGAGAAGGCTGAAACGGCTTGGTGATCCAGGCGCGAACGCCGGCGGCCTTGCCTTCTTCCTTCTTCGACTCTTGCGACTCGGTGGTCAGCATGATGATGGGCGTGAACTTGTGGACGGGATGGTTGCGCACATGACGCGCAAAGGTCAGCCCATCCATGCGGGGCATGTTCACGTCACACACGATCAGCGCTGGCTTCACCCCTGGCAACTTGTCAACGGCCTCCTGGCCATCGCCCGCCTCCTGAACGGTATAGCCCGCCTTTTGCAGAGCCAGCTTCACCACCGTACGGAAGCTGCTCGAATCGTCAATCACCAAGATCGTTTTGCTCATCATCAAATCCTTTATCCGCTGTATCAAAAGAACTGCACACCCGAAGACTCTTTGTCCACCATCACCACGTTGTGATGGCTGGCCTTCATTTCCTCCATCGTGTAGGAGGACTCCAGCCGCTCCAGCCACTTCACTGGATGCAACGCCGCCGCGTCTTCGGCGCCGCTGAGCCACTCTTCCATGCGCTGCATGTCGTTGGTCACCGCCGTCAGCATCTGGCTGAGGCGATCTTGCGATTGCAGGCTCACGGAGATGTTTTCCAATTCGTCTTGCACGGCTTTGCTGGAGTCGCGCAAGGCACGTGAGGCGTTTGAGGCACTTGCCACACTGCCAATCAATGCGGCCAAGATGGCATGCGCATTGAGTTCAGCCTGGCGAACAATTTCGTCTTCATCGGTATCGTGGCGGCGCACACGGCCACGCACGGTATTGATGCGGTCTTGCATTTGGGTCACCAAACGGCCGATCTGCGTGCCCACCTGGCGTGATTGACCGGCCAATGCGCGCACCTCGGTCGCGACCACCGCGAAGCCACCGCCAGATTCCCCGGCGCGAGTGGCCTCCACCGAGGCATTCAGGGCCAACAAATGGGTGGCACGGCTGACAGATTCGACCTCTTTGCTCAACACCACCATCTCTGAGAGTGTGTCCGACAGCCACTGCACCACATCCAGCATGTCATCTTTGAGTTTGACCGCCAGGCGGGTGGTGTTGGTCAGTTGGTCCAATTCGTCTCGGTGGGTGGCCAGCATTTCTTCTGGGGAGCCCACATCGAACAGACTCAGGTGCGTGTAGCCACCCAATGCTTCGTCGAGCTGCATGGACACGGCCGCAAAGCTGCCCAACAAATCGGCCATGCTGGTTTCCGAGTAGGACTTGGCGCCTTCGATGTGGCGCCTCCATACCGGTACGACCTGCTTATTGAGATCTGCCTGAATGATTTCCGTCTGGGTCTTGGCGGCGGATTGCATCTCGCCTTCAGCGTCGCCAGACCATAAGGCCTGGATCCACCCCAAGCCAAGTAAGGCACCCAGCAGGCCAATGCCAAACGCGAACACTGCCAAGGCAATGGTTCCCCCCAGGCGATCGGCCCCAGCGGCGCCCAGCGCGGCCAAACCTCCTAACAGGAGGTAGCTCCAATCAAACTGACGAGAAGACTGCTCAACATCCGTCCCTTGCGCTGCGTCAAGCGGCTTCATGTGCAAAGTCCCTCTTAAAGACTGCGTGATGGCAGACATGCATTCACACCCCCAGGTTTCCGATGGTTTATCGGTACTGTCTGGGCATTTTGAACGAATCCCGCCAACTGAAATCCGTGAATCAAGCCACGTTTTCGGGGGCTTCTCCAGCCACTTCTGATCCAACTCAAGATCCAGAATTTCGAAACCAGTCGTAGCCTCGGCCAACCTGTCGGTGCGCGCGACCCCGTTTCAGCCAAAGGCCTTCTACATAGAGGACGGCGTTATGAGTTCTAGTCACCAGGCAGTAACCGGCTCAACCAGCGCACTCGCGGGCTTTGGGCGCTTATGGAGAGCCCTGCGTCAGTACACGCAACACCATGGCATTTGGACGCCCGGTATTCGCCTGATGCGGAACTTCACCTTGCGCACCAAAACCTTGATTTGCCTGTGCTTGAGCCTCACCGTGCTGGCCATGCCATTGGCAGAGTCGACCCAGACTCGCTGGACGGCCTGGCGACACAGCCAAATGAGCCTGCTGGGCATGGGGCATGTGGTGAAACTGGGGCAGTTGGGGGTGGCCATTGGCAATTTGAATGAAGCGATCATTCAAAGCCAGTCCAAAGGACAGGATCAGGTGTCTGATGCCCTCAAGCAAGAGGAAGAAAAGCACTTCAAGTCTCTAGAAGCAGCCATCACGGCCTACGAAGCACCCGTCAGCGTCAAACAAAGCTGGGCTGCAGTGGTCGATGCCCGCTCCGCGTTTTACAGCCGCATTCAAGCGCCGGCCACCGAGACAGAACCTGTGCCGCCCCGTTCGGATGCACTTGGGAACTACAACCAGACTCTGATGAACCTGAGTACGGCATTAGGCTCGACATGGGGCCAGGTGGTCGATCAGCAACCCTTGCACCGCGATTTACGCTTGGGCATCACAGATTTGCTGACACACGAACAAAAGATCCTCCGTAACGTCAAGCGCATGGGCGCGCAAATGTTTGTGCAACTGCCTGGCCACGATTACCACCATCGATTCAGCAGCGAAATCGCCAAAGCACAACTGCTGTCGGAGCAGGTTCACCCCCATCTGGACAATTTGATCGCCAAAGGCGTGCTGGACAAGACCCAAGTGGCGCAAAGCCTGGAGCTGAATCAACGCTTTCTACAAACCGCCAGCAAAGTCGCTCGCGTGGCAGGCTCATCATCGCAAGCCTCTGACGTGGCCATTGGGTCCGTCAGCGCCGACACCTTCTTGAAGCAAGGCGACGAGGCCTTGGCTGGCAACGGGGTCATCCTCGAAACCGGCTACCGCACACTTTTTGAGGATCTACAAACAGACCTGGCTGCAGCGCAGTCCACACTGATTCGCTACATCTTGATCATGTCAGCAGGCATTGTGTTGTGTGCATACCTGATGTTTGCCACCTACCGCGTACTGAATGGTGGCTTGATCACCTTGGTTCGAAAGCTCTCTGAGTTAGGCAATGGCAATTTGGATATCGCCGCCAAGGGATGGGGCAAAGACGAAATTGGGCAAGCTTTGGCAGCCCTGGGCACATCCGCCCATCAGTTTTCGCATTTGCTGGAGGCGGTGACGCAAGGCGTGGCGTCGATCTCACATGCATCCAAGGAAGTGGCTGCCGGCAACTCCGGCCTGTCTGTACGCACGGACGAAATTCGTAACGCCATTCACAACGTGGGCGACAAGACGCGCACGTTCTCATCGGCGATGGACGAGTGTGGCAACAAAGTCGCAGCTGCCGCGGGACACGTTCGCACCATGCGCGCCGATGCAGAACGCAGCCACAAGGCCATGAGCGGCTTACGCGACAACATGCGAGCCCTGCAAGCGAAGAGCCGTGAAATTGCCCAGGTGGTGAGCCTGGTCGAGACAGTGGCGTACCAAACCAAATTGCTGTCGCTCAATGCCTCGGTTGAAGCCGCGCGCGCGGGTGCCGCAGGAAAGGGCTTTGCGATCGTGGCGCAGGAAGTGCGAGGACTGGCGCGCCGCAGCGAAGATGCAGCACGCAAGATTCACACGATTGTCAACTCATCCATCAATGTGATCGATGAAGGCAACATCATGGCAACCCGGGCCAGCGAAGCGGTCGATCACACGGGTGAGTCCATCGCCGCAGTGGACCAGATCATGCATGAGATTGTTCGCTTGACCCACACCGGTGTCAACGAATCACAAGAGGTGTTGGACATTGCCCGAGAGGTGGAGCAATCTGCCGCAGGCAATGCCAAGTTGGTGGATCAATTGTCCAGCGCCTCCACAGCCCTGAGAACGCAAGGCGACAGCCTCAAGCGCTCCGTTCGTCATTTTGTGTTCGGCTGAACTCGCAGGAGATTTTCATGAGCCATCGTATCAAAGCACCCGGCCTGCGTCTGATTCAGCAATTGCGGGTCAAAGAAAAACTTTTCGTGATGGGCATGGTGTTGTTGGTGCCCCTGCTGATGTTCATGTTCACTGTGGCTGACAAAGCCAAAAATGACATCAGCTATACCAATGGTGAACTGTGGGGCGCAGAGATCGTTGAGCCGATGAACGAGGTCCTCAGGGATTTGCAGATCAGTCGCCAATTGGCGCTTCGTGCCGTGGGCGAGAGTGGTGCCAGCAACGAGGCTGCCCGCACTCAGGTCAGACGCAGCCTAAAGGACCGCATGGATACGTTGAACGCGGCATTGCAAAAACGGGCTGACACGCGCACCAACCAGTTGGTGACCAAAGCGCAAGGGCAGATGACCGACATCCTGAACGGCCGCGGCGTGACCTCAGACGAAGAAGTGTGGGCACGGTATGCGCCACCGATCCAAACTATGCGACTGGCTTTGCAAGCGGCGGGCGAAGACTCCGGCCTGCTGTTCGACCCACAAGCCCACACCTTCTTCTTGATGGATTTGGCCGTTGAAAGAGTGGCGACCCTGGGTGAGCATCTGTCGCACGTCAACAGCATTGGACACGATCTGCTTTCACGGCAACCTGCATTGCCCGAGGACATTGCCGCCTTCAAGATACACGGGCAACACGTGGAGATGGCCTTGCTAGATCTCACTACCCGCATGGAGGCCATTGAACGAGCGGGCCGTTCTGTGCCCAACACCTGGGCCAGCGCCAAAACTCAAGCGGAAAGATTACTGGCAACCATCCAGCGCATTTCTGCAGGACAAGCGCAAGGCTTGTCTGCTGCAAGCTTCGTGGCACTGGCTGAAGATGCGCAGGGCTCGATCAGTCGGATGTCGGCCAACGTGCACGACGATCTGGCAAGCAGCCTGAGAGAACGTCTTCAACAAGAATGGCTGACTCTGATTGCCAAACTCGGCCTGTGCATCGCAGGCATCATCCTCGTGCTGTACCTGCGCAGTTGCTTTGATGAGGATTTCTTCCAGAAAATTGACAAACTGCAACGCGCCATCAAAGCCACCAGTCGGGGCGATTTGTCACAGCGCCTCGAACTGCCGGGGCGCGATGAGTTGGTTGAAATTGGTCATCAAATTGACGCGATGAACGATCAACTCTCCCTTCTGGTTTCAGAGGTGCGCAGCAGCGCAGTGAGAGTGGGGCAAGCTGGCTTATCTGTGTCGGACGACGGCATGGCGCTATCCAGACATACCGAAGAACAAGCCAGCAGCCTGAAACAGTCGGTGATGACCGTGGGAGAGTTGAGCTCCGCCGTATCCAGCAATGCGGAAGCCGCCGTAGCCCTGGAGCAGATGACCGATCAACTCCGCACCCAAGCCGAGGTCGGTGCGGCCAGCATGACCGAAACGGTCAACAGCATTCACTCTTTGCAAGAAAGCGCTCACCGCATTGCTGAAATCAACAATGTGATCAACGACATCGCGTTCCAGACCAACTTGCTCGCACTCAATGCATCGGTAGAAGCCGCACGTGCAGGCGAGTCGGGCAAAGGTTTTGCTGTGGTGGCCTCTGAGGTCCGCCAATTGGCACAACGTTGCGCAGACGCGGCCGCTGAAGTGCATGATGTGATTGAACACACGACTGAATTGATTGACCTGTCCGTTGATCGCATCGGCGAAGTCAACTCCAGCCTGGGTTTTGTCGTGCGGGGGGTGGGCGATGTATCCATGAAGCTGAAGTCGATCGCCTCCGCCAGCGAACAGCAAAGCCATGGCCTGCAAGCGGTGACGGCGACCGTGGGCAATCTGGATGATCTGACCCATCAGAATGCCAGCCTGGTCGATCGATCGTCTCGCTCCTCACAAGCTTTGGTAGATCAAGCCAACGCTCTGCGCCGATCGGTCTCGCATATTGTGCTGCGCCAGGGCACAGCCGACGAAGCCCAGGCCATGGTCGAGAAAGCCTTGCATCGCATTTCAGAGGTGGGTTGGTCTCGCGCAGTAGCTGACTTCAACCAACGTCAAGGCGACTATATCGACCGCGACTTGTATCTGTTTGGGTTGAATCGTCAAGGCGATTTTGTCGTGATGTCCAAACACCCAGAGTGGGTGGGCAAGAACATCGATGACATCCCCGCCATTCAGGCCGAGGTCGCCACCGAGTTCCTCCAAAAAGTGGATCAGTTGATGGCTCAGGGTAAGGGCTGGGTCGAATACGATGCCCCCATCATTTCAGACCAGCAAGCTGGAAGAAAAACCGCCTACATCGTTGCGATTGACGAAGAAACCTTCATTGGCTGCGGCGTCTTGAGACGCAGCCAATCAGATCTCAAGGCCAGCAATCAAGCCATCACCATGCTGGCTGCTTGAACAGGACGGACCTCGAAGTGAGGCACCCACAAAGTCACCTGGGTGCCCTCACCAAATTGACTGCTGATGTCCATCTCGCCACCCATCAATTCCAAAATTTCTTTGACGATGGTGACACCCAGGCCCGTGCCTGGAATATTGCCTGACTTGTCTGCACGATAGAAGCGTTCGCCTACTCGAGCCAACTGCTCAGGCGTCAGCCCAATGCCCTGGTCGGTGATCTGAACACCCAACTGTTGACGATCATCATGGCTGCGTGACAGGAAACGAATACGAACATCACCGCCCTGCGGTGAGTACTTGTAGGCGTTGGACAGCACATTCAGCACGGCCTGTTGCAGCTTGCTGCGATCCACCCAGATCATCGAATCCCCGATGGTGCCCTCCACAATGGGCTGATCACGCCCCTCTGGCACCTTGAAGTCTTGCACCACTGCATCGACCAGCTGGGTCAGGTCATGCGCCCCCAAGGTGAAGTCCTTACCTTGACGGGACTCGATGCGTGCCAAGTCCAACAGCTCATTGATGATCCCTGACATGGCTTCGCTTTGGCGATAGATGCGACCCAGCAAATCCTTTTGCTTTTCAGGTTTCAGTTCTCGCGTCAGCAGCAACTCTGTGAAGCCATAAATGCTGGCCATGGGGGTGCGCAATTCGTGTGCCGCCATCGACAAGAAAGCGCTCTTCATTTGATCCACCTCGGTCTCGTGGGTCACGTCGCGCACAGCCAGCACTTGTGACACCGCACTACCTTGCCCGCGGCTCAAACGCACCTCCAGCATGCGCTTGGCCGGTGGTTTCATTTCGAGCACCACGCGTCCCGCATGCTGGCGCACGTCGGCCAAAGATTGGATGATCTGCCCGGGTGCGGCACTTTGGAACAGGCGTTGGCTGAACTCCTCTTCCGTCAACCCAATGGCCCACTGTGACGGTTGCCCCATGAGCGCATCAAAAGCAGGGCTGGCATACGCGACCACGCCGTGCTCATCAAATGAGACAAAACCATCGGGCGTCAAAGAGAAGATGGCGGCCATTTGTTCGCTGTGCTCGCGAATCTTGGCCTCGGCCATTTTCCGGTCATGGATGTCTTGAATGGAGCCGGCCATCCGCGTGGCGGCACCAAAATCGTCGTAGTAGACCTTTGCTCGGCTGCGGAACCAACGGTACTCACCCGACTTGGTTCTAAGGGGGTATTCAAGGTCGTAGTTCTGGTGATTTTTCAGCGCGGCCTCCAGCGCCACGAAAGTGGCCTGCTGATAATCGGGATGCAGCAGGGCATCAAAAGTCACCAAGTCGGCTGGGATCTCATCCGGTTGGTAGCCCAGGAGGCGATAGAACTGCGGTGACCACCACGTTTCTTGCGAACGGACATTCATCCAATCCCACAAGCCATCACTGCCACCGTCAATGGCCAAGTTGTAGCGCTCGGCATTGGCGGCCATTTCGTCCTGGATGGCGCGCGCTTCTGTCACGTCGTAGCCGAAGGAAATGTATTTCTCTAACTCGCCTCGGGCATTCAAGACCGGTGCGATGACGGTGTGCACCCAGTAATGGCGCCCTGATTTCGCGCGATTACAGATTTCCCCAATCCAAGGCTGACCATGCAACAAGGTTTGCCACACATCAAGCCAGAAGACCGCATCGTGAACCCCTGAGGACAACAAGCGGGGGTTACGACCAATCAACTCGTCGCGCGTGTAGCCACTCATGCGGCAATACATTGGGTTGACGTCCTGGATCGAACCATCGGGCGAAGCCACGCAGTAGATCGAAAACTGATCCAGCGTACGGAGCACGGCACCCTGCTCTCTCAGTACAGCCTCCACCGCTTGCTTGGCCTCTTGCAGGTCAGCCGTGCGCGCCTCCGCCAACGCTTCGGCTCGACCGCGGCTGGACTGCAACAACCAGATGGCCAGCGCAATCAGCCCGCTCAACAAAGTACCCGCCAAACCCGCCCAAATGGGCAAGCTCCGGCCATACGCCGACTCAAACTCAGGCGATGCCCGAACCAGCAAGTTCAGGTCTTGCCCGCCCAACTTCAATTTGGCGCGTCTCAGCAAATTGTGATGGCCATCGGCTTTGCTCTCTTCGCGCAATGGGCCTGCCAGCCATGTGTTGCTAGAGGCAACTGGATCGTCATAAACCCCAAAATCGACTGCGCCGGCCAGCTCCTTGCCCACACCTTGCATGAACTCCTCAAACACGATCGGTGCATAAACCACACCCAACAGCGCCTCTCGGCGCTCCTGCACCGAAGAAAGCGGCGCCCCCGGACGGTACAAGGGCAGATAGAGCAAGAAACCCGGACGCTTCTGCCCATCTTGAACAAGCACAATGCGACGGGTCAGCGTCAACTCACCGGTATCCACAGCCGCCTGGATGCCCGCGCGTCGATTCGCCTCTTGGCCCACGTCGAATCCAAGCGCCGGCCCATTTCGTTCAATGGGCTCGATGCGGCTGATCACATACAGATTGGGGTGATTGCCGCTGGTTTTGACACGGAAATCGGGCCGCCCCAGGGAACGTGTGTGAGCGATCCAAGCATCGAGATCAGCACGCTCAATGCGTTCAATCAAACCCAAGCCGCGCATGCCCAACACGTCACCGTTGGGAAAGCGTGTCTGCATCCAATCTCGATACTCTTGCGGCTTCAGGGTCCGACCTAACATCGCCATGGTGCTGCGCACGCCATGAAAGCTTTGGTAGGCCCGATCAAATCGGGTTTGAATTTGTGCCTCAATCTGGCTGGCCGCTCGATCAAAGCGAACTTCCGCCGCCTGCTGTTCGGCTCGCCAAAAGCTCCAAGCCATCAACCACGACAGCACCAAACCCACCAGAAACGCAACCAACCACGCGCCATTGCCACGCAGAGCGCGCCAAGCGGTGTGCTCCACTTCGATCTGCTGCGTTCGGATCCGCCAGAGCAAATATGGCCCCACGACCATCGACAGAATCACCGCGTCGAGCGCGGCCTCCTGCACGCGGGGCAAATCTGGCGCAAACCACCCCAGCACGAACATGATCAGGGCCTCGGCCAGCGCCACGACCACTACCACTTCCAGCACCACACGGGCGGATGCCACACGTTGCAGGCTCATCAGAAATACTCCACCTCGGTGGCTCCCGATGCAGGCGTGGGTGCCACACGCTCAGCGTACGGCTTCAATACGCCGCCGCGGCTTGATGCGATGCCGTCATCCGCATTCTGACCAGCGCTGGCCGCGCCTGAATGTGGCACCGCCTTGAACGCCTTCAGGACCTCGGTCATGGCACTCGCGTGTACGGTCAATTCCCTGGCCACGTCGGCTGCTTGCTGCGCCACAGCGATGTTGCGCTGGGTGACTTGATCCAACTCTTTGACCTGCTCGGTGACCACGCCAATGCCATCGGCATGTTCACTGTTGTCTTGCGAGAGTTGGTCAAAGGCCTCGCCCACGCCCTTCACGGCATCCACAATGTCACTCATGGTTTGTCCCGCGGTGCCCACGAGCTTGGCACCCTGCTGCACGGTGTTCACCGAGGTATCAATCAAGCGCTTGATTTCATGGGCGGCTTCGGACGAACGCTTGGCCAAGTTGCGCACCTCTGCCGCCACCACCGCAAAACCGCGCCCCTGCTCGCCCGCACGAGCAGCCTCCACCGCCGCATTGAGGGCGAGCAAATTGGTCTGGAAGGCAATGCCTTCAATCACGGATGTGATCTCGGTGATCTGACGCGAGGATCGCTCAATGGCTTCCATCGTGTGCACCACTTGCGACACCTGCTCCTGGCCTTGACAGGCCCGCTCGGTGGCCAAGGCGGCTTGCGCACGCGCCTGCTTGGACGCCTCCGCACTGGACTGCACGATCACATTGATTTGCTCCAGGCACATGGCCACGTCCCGCAATCCAGAAGCCGTGTTGGTGGTGCGTTCGCGCAACTCATCGCTGCTGGTATTGAGCACCGACACTGCCCCCTGCACACCTGATGTCGCCGTTTGCACCTCGCCGATGGCCACAGCCATGCGGTGTTGCACTTCTTTTAACCGTTTGCCAACCGCCGAATCGGCGCGCACCACATCAAGGTCCAAACGAATCGACGCACCCCGGCCCATGGCCTTGATGAGGAAGTCGATGTCAAACCATTCCGATTCCAAGCGCTGGTGTGCCCAAGCCAGACGGGCCATCCAGGATGCGTGCAGACCGAGCAACACGATCCCCACAACAACACGAGGATGCCCCCATTCGGCTGCCACAAACTGCGCGCCAAACAACACGCCAGCGGCCAGCACCCACGGCCAGCGCTGCGATACCACCAACCAAGACACCACCATCACCCCGTTCAAGTAGCGTACCGGAAGATGCGTGGCCAACTGGATTTGGGCGGCCACCACAGCCACCAACATGGCCAACGCCAAGTGCCGCGCCCAGGGCCATCGGTTACGAACTACATGTCCGATGAGGCCCAAGCACAACAATGGCAGCCCCCACCAACGCCACCCTTCATTGTCCTGCTGGGTTCCCATCCAGAACAAAAAGCCAGCATTGCCGGCCAGCAGGGCCAGCATGATCCGGTCAGCGTTTTTGGCGCCCCCCGTCATCACCTGGTGGAAATAGTTGTCCATCGGGTCTCCAAATGACCGAGTTTGTTCGGGCTTCTTCGGCTTTTATCCTTGAAAACTGAAGGGCAATATCACATGAAGAGAAAACGGTGGCAAGCGGTGGTTTGCATAGGCCGGGAGCGACGATGAAACGCGTACTGATTGTGGAAGATCAAGCTGACATTCGAGAGTTGATCAGCTTGACTTTGGAACTCGAAGACTATGAGCTGCACGAGGCGGACAACGGTGACGCAGGCTACGCCTTGGCGAAATCCCTGAAACCCGACCTGATCTTGTTGGACGTGATGATGCCCGGCAGCATGGATGGCATTGAGGTCTGTAAACGCCTCAAGGGCGATCCCGCGCACAGCAAGACACGCATCATCATCCTGAGCGCCAAGGGCCAAGACCACGACAAACAGCAAGGCAAACAAGCGGGTGCCGACGGCTATCTGACCAAGCCCTTCAGCCCCAAACAGCTGTTGGAAGCCGTGAACAAATTCCTTGCCTGACCCCATACATGTCCACCACCACCGAACATTACGTCTTGCCCGAGCAGTTATGCATCGGGCTTTACGTACACCTTGATCTGACCTGGACGCAGCACCCCTTCACATTTTCCAGCTTCAAGATCAAGAATTTGGAGCAGGTGGCCACGATCCAGTCTTTGGGCATGACACGGGTGCGTTATTCCCCCGAAAAGAGCGATACCCAGCCCTTGGCCCCACCGCCGGCGGACGCTCCACCACCGCCCCCCTCAATGGTGGCCCCACCTCGCGAAGACGAGGGCATGATGGCCGCGAAGAAAGCCCGTATGGCGCGGCTAGAGGCCCAACGCGCTCGCACGGCGGCCTGCGAAAAAGAGCTGTTGTCGGCTGCAAAGACCATCAAATCCATCAACAAGGATGTATTTGCCAAGCCGGTTGAGGTACGCGAATCGGCCAAAGAACTGATTGCTACCATGGCCGCCTCGATGTTGGTGGATGCGGACGTCTCCATTCAATTGATGGCCGACAAGATTGGCAAAGAGGATGTCTACTTCCACTCCTTGAACGTGTCCATCTTGTCGATGATGCTGGCCAAGGAGTTGAAGGCCCCGGCCCCGGTGGTCCAGATGGTCGGCATGGCGGCGCTGTTTCACGACATTGGCGAGTTGGAAATTCCCGATCGCATCATCAAGACCCAAGAAGCGCTGAACAAATCGGAACTGGCGCTGTGGCATCAGCACTGCGAATATGGCGTGAACATTGGCAAGAAGATGGGCTTATCGGCCGAGGTTTTGCAGGTGATCTTGCAGCACCACGAAAAAGTCGATGGCTCTGGCTTCCCACAAGGGGTGAAGGCGGCCCAGATGTCGCTGTTGTCGCGCATCGTGTCACTGGTCAATGCCTATGACGAACTGTGCAACCCCAACAATCTGGCCAAGGCGCTGACACCGCATGAAGCCTTGTCGACCATGTTTGCACAACAGCGCAATCAGTACGACCAATTGGCCATGAGCACCTTTGTGCGCTGCATGGGGGTGTACCCACCCGGCACGATCGTGGTCCTCAACAACGGCACCACCGGCATGGTGGTCTCTCAAAACACCACGAAACCTTTGCGCCCTGTGGTGCTGATTCATGACCCGACGGTTCCACGCGAGGAAGCCATCCTGGTCGACCTGGAGGTGGAACCGGACGTGGCCATCACCAAAACCTTACGTCCACAACAACTGTCCCCCGAAGCCCACGCCTACCTGTCACCCAGGAAACGCATGACCTACTACTTTGACAGCGACGCCGGCGCTGCCGCGGCTTGATCGGGGAGAAACGCTATGAGCAAAACCATTCTGATCGTTGAGGACAGTGGCAGCTTTCGAACCGTGGTGAAAGTCGGCCTAGAAAAGGCTGGCTACACCGTGGTAGATGCCACCAACGGACAAGAGGCCTGCGCCTTGCTTGACGGGAGAGCGATTCATCTTGTCATCTGCGACTTGAACATGCCCGTCATGGATGGCTTGAGTTTCGTGCGACACATGCGCAGCACACCCTACCAATTCACGCCGGTGATCATGTTGACCACCGAGTCGCAAGAGAGTAAACGCGCCGAAGGCAAAGAAATCGGCATCAAGGCCTGGGTGACCAAGCCATTTCAACCCACGCAGTTGTTCGACGCAGTACAGAAGATCTGCCCCCTCTGATCCATTGACAGGAGCTTGCTCGTCATGAACTCGCGACAGATACAGCTGGTGCAGTCCAGCTTTGCCAAGGTCACACCCATCGCCGACACGGCAGCCGACCTTTTTTATACCCGACTGTTTGAACTGGACCCCAGCTTGAGCCGCCTCTTCCGGGGCGACCGTGTCGAGCAGGGGCGCAAGCTGATGCAGATGATCGGCGCCGCGGTACGGGGGCTAGATGACCTGGACAAATTGGTGCCGGTGGTACGCCAATTGGGCGTTCGGCATCTGGGCTACGGGGTGGAAGACAGCCACTACGACACCGTGGCCGCCGCCCTGCTGTGGACACTGGAAAAGGGCTTGGGCAAGGATTTCACCAGCGAAGTGCGTGAGGCCTGGGTCGAGGTGTATGGCGTGCTGGCCAAGACCATGAAAGAGGCGGCGCGCGACCAGTTGGATGCCGTCCCCAACGGAATGGCTCCGACGCAACAGATCTGGCTGGTCGCAGTGCTCATTGCCGCCTTGCCCGCTGTGCTGGGACTGATCTTCAAAGGCAGCTCGCATCTGTGGGTTGTGGGCTTGGGGGCCGCCGTGTCTGCCATTGGTGGTGCGCTGTGGCTGCAAAAGCAATTGGCGCAACCCTTGGCACACATCAACGGCGTGGTGGAAGGGCTGGTGAAACAGAACTTTGGCGCCTCCACTGAATCCAGCGCGACAGGGGTGGCAGGGCGCACGCTCAAGGCTTTGGCTTTGGTGCAAACCGTGATGAAGGCCTCTCATGATCAGACCAGCTGGCGTCAGGCTAAGTCAGGCCAGGCCTCGGGTCTGTCTGCAGCAGAAAGCACCCGCCTGAAGCAAGCGTTGGATGTGGCCGCGACCAACATGATGGTGGCCGATGAAAATCACAACATCGTCTACGTCAACCACTCCTTGGCAAACATGCTGAAGGTTGCTGAGGCTGATCTACGCAAACAACTACCTGCCTTCAATGCCGCGACGGTAGTGGGCACCAACATCGACGTCTTTCACAAAAACCCAAGCCACCAACGCCATATGTTGGCCCAACTGACCAGCAGCCACAAAACCAATCTGGCTATTGGTGGACGTCACTTCCAGCTGATCGTGAACCCGATTGTGGACGACAAAGGACATCGACTTGGTACGGTTGTGGAATGGCAAGATCAAACAGAATATCTTGCAGCGCGCGAGCGGGAGACACGGCTGGCCTCGGATAATCAACGTGTCCGAAATGCTTTGGACGCCTCAGTGATGCCGATCCGGATCGCCGACGAAAACGGTGTTTTGGTTTACTTGAATCCAGCCCTGATGAATGTGATCCGTCGAGATGAAGCAGCGTTCCGCGCAGACCTGCCTGGATTCGATGCGAACAAGCTCCTTGGCAACAGTGTGGGTGTTTTTTACAAGGATCCCACTGCGGCACTTGAACGTCTCAAGCACCTGGAGCAAACGGTTACGACTGTGATGACCTTGGGCGGACGAACCTATGAAGTGACCACCACACCCATCCGTGATCAAAAAGGCCAAAAGTTGGGCACTGTTGGGCAGTGGGCCGACAAGACCGAGCAGTTGCAGGCTGAACAAGAAGTCAGCGGCATCGTCAAGGGCGCGATCACCGGAGACCTCTCTGCACGCATCTCAGAACAGAACAAGACAGGCTTCTTCAAAGGACTGGCAGAACAGATCAACAGTTTGATCGACAACTTCAGCCAGACCATTGTGGAGGTGCAAGCAGCAGCCTCACAGTTGGCTTCCGCATCACATCAGGTCTCGGACACCTCGCAGTCCTTGTCGCAATCGGCTGCATCACAAGCCGCCAGCGTGGAGCAAACCAGTGCCTCGCTGCAGGAGATGGCCAGCTCGATCCGCCAGAACAGTGACAACGCCAATGTGACCGATGGCATGGCCACCAAGGCCGCCAAGGAAGCCTTGGAAGGCGGCGACGCGGTGGTGCGTACGGTGGAAGCCATGAAGGACATCGCCACCAAGATCTCGATCATTGACGACATTGCCTATCAAACCAACTTGCTGGCGCTGAACGCCGCCATCGAAGCCGCCCGCGCAGGCGAGCACGGCCGCGGCTTCGCGGTGGTGGCAGCCGAAGTGCGTAAGCTGGCGGAACGCAGCCAAGTGGCCGCACAGGAAATTGGTCAATTGGCCGGCTCCAGTGTGGATCAGGCCGAACGCGCGGGCCACATGCTCAAGCAAATGGTCCCGTCGATCAACAAGACCAGTGAGCTTGTGCAGGAAATTGCCGCTGCATCGGGCGAACAGGCCGAAGGCGTGAATCAGATCAGCAGTGCTGTGGAGCACTTGAACTCAACAACGCAGCAGAATGCCGCGGCGGCCCAGGAGTTGTCAGCGACGTCGGAAGAGTTGTCTGCGCAAGCCGGACAGCTGCAAAACCTGATGTCTTACTTCAAGCTGCACAACAAGATCGGCGGTCATCACTGACCACGACAGGAACACCTGTGTGCACGGAGCCCACCTTTGAGGTGGGCTTTTTTCATACCGCGTCGGGGCGGAGCGCCGGTTTGAGGGTCTTGCGCTCGTACATCGCCAAGGCTTCCACCACCTTTTGTGGCTTGTAGGGCTTGAGGATGAAGGCCGCTGCGCCACGCTCGCGCGCTTGTTTCACGTTGTCGGGTGTGCCCACCCCAGACACCATCACGATGAACACATCTGGGTTGCGCGCATGCACCTGCTTCAACACTTCCAGGCCACTCTGGTCGGGCAGATCAATGTCCAGAAACACAATCTCTGGCAACTTTTCCTGGCACGCCGACAAGGCCTCGCTCACGTCGCGGGCCATCCTGAAGGGCATCACGCAAACCTGCTTGAGTACCGTCGCCAGCAATTCGCGACTGCTGCCGACGTCATCAACGATCAAGACGTCTCCTTGCGTTGCACTCAAGTTCCACCTCCGAATTCGCGCTGGATCAAAGCCAGCCAATGTTGTGCATCTGCCTCGTCTTGGGCTCGCGCCGCCTTGTCCAACTGGGCGGCCAACTCGGTCAAGCGAGGCAGACCGAACGAGCCAGCCCCCCCTTTGATGGCGTGGGCCTGCTTTTGAAGATCGCTCCACGCTCGCGCATCAAAGGCCTGCTGCAGAGACAGCAACTGGGCAGGAAGTTTATCTTTGTAGCGTGCCTGGATTTGCTGAAAGCCAGGCATCGATTCAAAAGTCAGCCCCGCCCATTTCGAGCGGGGAGATTGATCAAAGTATGCAAGTAATCGCTGCAATTGCTGTGGCGTCGGTGAGGCGTCGACGTGAACAATCTCACTGATCGAGATGGGGCTGTGGTCGTTTGGCACCGAGGGCGCGATATGAAGGGCGGGATCACGGCCCAACACCACCACTTTGCCTTGATAGCCTGCTTGAGACAGCATGGACAAAGGACTGTGGTCCTGGGGGTCGCGCAAGAGCGCCTCGTCAAGAAAAAGCAGCTCGTGAACATCGGCCAGAATCGCCTGCATCACGGCATCGGCATGGTCACACACCACTACCTCATGACCACGCCCCAACACGGCCTGACCCAGTTGAGTCTGCCAGTCCTTCGAACGCGTCCAAAGCAGCAATGATGTCAAAGGCACACCTCTCGGCTCATCGTCACAGATGAGCCTTGATCATGCCCCCATCAGGTCATCTTCGCAACCACGCCCAAAGGCAGGTTGCGCATCAACCACCCCATCACGGTCCAGGGCCAAGCCGGCACGCAGGCGGTCGCGGGTTCGCGCTCGATGGCCGCCACCAGTGCCTGGCTGCCCGACTCGCCATCGACCATCAATGGGGTCTTGCCCGCCGACTTGCCACTCAATTCGGTTTCGATGTAGCCAGGGAAGATGGTGGTGACCTTGATGGGCGTCTTGAGCAGTTCCGCGCGGATGCCCTCGGTCAAGGCCGCCAAGCCTGCCTTGGTGGCGGCATAGGTGGTGAGGTTGCGCGGCAATCCACGCATGGCGCTCATGGACGAGATCGTGACCAAGTGCCCGGCCTTTTGCTCGCGGAAGATGGCCACCGCGGCCTCGCATTGCGCCAGGGCGGCAATGAAGTTGGTTTGTGCCGTTTGCAGGTTCGCATCAAACCGACCTTTGCCAATGGGCTGGCCTTTACCCAAGCCGGCGTTGACGATGATGCGGTCAATGGTGCCAAAGGTTTGCTTGAAGTCGTTGAACACCGCGAACACTTGGTCATGCTGGTTCACATCCAGGGCACGCAGCTCGATGCGAATGCCAGGGTGCTTGGCCAACAACTCCGCCTTGAGCGCTTCCAGCCGATCCAAGCGACGCGCGCACAGGGCCAGATTGCGCCCCTTGGCGGCAAACAGGCGCGCCATGCCTTCGCCCAGACCTGAGCTGGCGCCCGTGATGAGAATGGTTTTGCGTACAGGTCTGGACATGGTGCTTCAGTTCATCGACAAAAAGGTTTTCACAGCGGCCACGGTGGTGGCCGGATCTTCTTCATGGGGAACGTGACCCAAGCCGGGGAAGACCACCAATTGACTGCCCGCAATGTCTCGCTTGAACTGCTCGGCATGATCGGGCGGAATCAAGCGGTCCTGATCGCCCCACAGAATCAAAGTGGGTTGTTTGACTTGTTTGATCTGATCCGCATGCTCGCCCCAGACGGTCTGGCGGAAGCGCTCACCCAAGGCCTGGCGGTTGCCTTCACGCAAGGTCAGGTCGTAATACCGATCGACCAATTCAGGCGTGACCTTGCTGGGATCACCATACACATTGCGCACGCTGGATTCGATCATGCCGCGCGGCAAAAGCTTGGTCATCACGGGCTTGAGGGCAGTGATCTGGGCCAACTTGAAACCAATCGGAATGGATTTGGGCGTCATCGGGTAACCGGCCGCATCCACCAACACCAATTTGTTGATGCGATCTGGCATGGCCAGCCCCGCTTCCCAGGCAATGGCGCCGCCCAAGGAGTTGCCCGCCAGCACCGAGGCTTTCAAGCCCAGGTGGTCGTAGACCGCTTTGACGAACTGCACATAGCGTTGCGTGGTGTAGGTGTTGTCTGGCGAGGGGCCGGTCAAACCAAAAGCGGGCAGGTCAAACCGAATCACTCGACGCTGGGCTTTGAGGGCATCGGCCCACCCATCCCAAGTGTGCAGGCTGGCAGACGTGCCATGCACCAGCACGATGGGCATGGGATCGTCTTTGGGGCCTTCGTCACGCAAGTGCACCGTCATGCCGTCAATGGCCACCATCTGCGAAGGCGGGGGTGCATACTTCGCTTGCAACTCCGCCACGGGCTTATCGGGCGCCCACGCGGTGGCCACGCCTGCTGCACCTGCCACCAGTGTCAAGGCCAGGACGCCACCCACGATGGCGGTGATGCCGCCACGCATGGCGCGGCACGATGGCTCACGAAGGTTTGTCATGTGTCTGTCTCCGTTATGTTCTTGGAATCGTTCTTTGAATCTCAACGGTAGGTGAGCAAGGGCGCATGCGTGCCTTCAAAGTGCGCGTGTTCGTTCACCGACAACAAACGCGCACCTTGTGAGCCCACCACCAACTTGGTCACGCCTGCGTTGACCAAGGTCCAATTCAGTGTAAAGGCCTGCGCATCAGGAATACCCAACAAACGCTGCACCGCGATCGCGATAAAGCCCCCCGACGTGAACACCAGTGTGGTGCCTGACGATGGATGGCCTTGCGATTGATCAATCACGTCATCCAGCGCAGCATGACAACGGTTTTTGAAGGCTCTCCATGTTTCGCGATAGTCGGCATCGTGCTCGCCACTGATCCACCGCTGCACCGCACCCTCAAAGAACACTTGGAAAGCGCGACGCGGGTGGCCACTCGCAGCCAAGTCCGCCATCATGGTCAACTTGTCGGCATACCGAGGCTCGGCGCGCTCGATCACTTCTTCGTGGTCAAACTCATTGACGCCCGCGTGGACCTGTGGGGTCAGCCCCAAGTCCATCGCCTTCAAGCATGACGCAGCCGTGGCTTGATGACGTTGCAAGGTGCCGGTGATGACGGCATCCACCCGCGTGACCCGAGACAGCAGTGCCTGGCCCAAGACTGCGCCTTGCTGGTGCCCCAACTCAGAGAGTTGGTCGTAGTTGGCAGCCCCAAAAGACGCCTGCCCGTGTCGAATCAAATAGATGGCACCCATGTGACTGGCTTTGTCCTGTTATCGCTTGGCTTGCTTGATGAGCCGCTTGCACCGCCAGTTCAGGTAATTAACCATGATCCAGAAGTTCTTGAATGCAGGGTTGCGCGTTTGCTTGTGGTGATAGCGGTAATAGATCTGCTGGGCGATCACCGCCAAGCGGAACAGACCATACACCTCGTAGAAAGCCCACTGTGCCTTGTCGACCTTGAAGCCGGTTTTACTCAGGTAGTAGTCCACCACTTCCTGGCGTGTCATCATGCCGGGCAGGTGGGTGGGCTGGCGGCGCACGCCCTTCATCAAGAAGTCGTCGTCGGCCTGCACCCAGTAGGCCAAGGTGTTACCCAAGTCCATCAAAGGATCGCCCAATGTGGCCATTTCCCAGTCGAGCACACCGATCACTCTCGTGGGGTCTTGCTCAGACAGGATCACGTTATCGAAGCGCCAGTCGTTGTGGATCACACAGTTGGCGACATCCTGGGGCGTATTGGCTTTCAGCCATTTTCGAACGTAGCTGAAGCTCGACACGTTCCAGGTCTTGGCCTTGAGGAAACGGTCGCTCCAGCCTTCAATTTGGCGTTGGCAGTAGCCTGAACCTTTGCCCAAGGATTCCAGCCCAGAGGCCTTCACGTCCACTTGATGCAACTCGATCAACTTGTCGAGCACATTGGTGCACAGCTTGCGCGTGGTGGCTTCGTCCAGACTCAAACCACGCGGCATGTTCTTACGGGGAATGATGCCGGCAATGCGCTCCATCACGTAAAACTCAGCGCCGGTCACCGACTCGTCCGAGCACAAGCCCACCATGTTCGGCACCACGGGGTAAACGGGCTTCAAGGCCTGCTGCACCTTGAACTCGCGACCCATGTCGTGGGCACCCTTGGCCTTGGTGCCCTTGGGTGGTCGGCGCAGGATGTAGTCGCCGTTGGCGTACTTCAGACGGTAGGTCCAGTTCGAGGCACCACCAGAAAACTGCGTCACCTCCGGCTGGCCTTGTAGACCCGGCACTTGGGCGTGCAACCAGGCATCGACGCCCGCCACATTCAACTCTTCACCCGCGCGGACTTGGCCGCCTTGGTCTTGCACAGACCCTTGCGTCGTGGATGACGTCACTTGCTCACTCCGTATTTCATCAATTCCAGGCGGGCGATCATGCCCTTGTGCACTTCATCTGGTCCATCGGCCAGACGCAGGCTGCGCGCCTGGTTGAAGAAGGCCGTCAACATGGTGTCGTGGGACACGCCCATGCCGCCGTGGATCTGAATGGCAAAGTCCACCACGTTTTGCAGCATGGTCGGCGCCACCACCTTGATGGCTGACACATCTGTCAAGGCCGACATCACCCCCAAGGTGTCGATCTTCCAGGCGGCTTGCAGCGTCAGCAAACGCGCTTGATCGATGGCGACACGGGCTTCGGCGATGCGTTCGCGGTTGCCACCCAAGTCCACCAAGGACTTGCGGAACGCCTTACGCTCAATGCCACGCTTGATCGCCAACTCCAGAGATTTCTCAGCCGCACCAATGCAACGCATACAGTGGTGAATGCGGCCTGGGCCCAAGCGGCCTTGCGCAATCTCAAAGCCCCGGCCCGGGCCAGAGATGAAGTTGCCAATGGGCACGCGGACATTGTTGAAGTGCACTTCGCCATGGCCGTGGGGTTCGTCGTACTCACCGAACACAGGCAACATGCGCTTGATTTCCACGCCCGGCGTGTCCATGGGCACCAGCACCATCGAGTGCTGGTTGTGACGCCCCTTGGTTTCGTCAGGCGTCAAAGCCATGAAGATGCCGATCTTGCAACGCGGATCTCCCACGCCCGAAGACCACCACTTCTTGCCGTTCAAGACGATGTAGTCGCCATCGATCACGGCGGTGGCGGCCATATTGGTGGCATCTGACGAAGCCACATCGGGCTCAGTCATGAAGAACACGGAGCGAATCTCACCCGCCAACAAGGGCTTGAGCCACTTTTCCTTTTGCTCGGCGCTGCCGTACTTCCACAGCACTTCCATGTTGCCGGAGTCGGGCGCATTGCAGTTGAAGATCTCGGGCGCCATCATCGAGCGGCCCGTTTCTTCGGCGCTGAAGGCGTACTCCAGCACGCTCAGGCCTGCCCCCAGTTCTGGATCTGGCAGGAACAGGTTCCACAAACCCTCGGCCTTGGCCTTGGCTTTCAGTTCTTCCACCCGCGGCGGAATGGTCCACTGCGTCCAATCGCCGCCGTGGCGTTGGCCCAGGATGCCCGCCCAGTGCTCTTTCTCAACCGGTTCGATGTGGGTTTGGATGAATTGGCGGACACGTTGTGCGGTTTGCCGAGCGCGTTCGCTGGGTTGGAAGTCCATGAGGTTCTCCAGACAAGTCATCTGTCAGATGACGGAATAGACCCATTGTCACAACCCGAGGGTCTTTCTACAAATGATGGTTTTTCATCATTGGCTATTCATTTCATGCATAGCCTGACGCGCGCCCTGACCCACCAGGCGGCGCAACCACTGATGGGCCGGGTCACCATCGCGGTCCACATGCCAATACATCCAGATCTGCAAAGGCGCCACTGCCACAGGCAGCTCCACGCACACCACTGGTAGCACGCGGGCCAGTTGTTCTGCGTAAGTTCGGGGCATGGTCAACAAGAGATCGCTGTCGGCCACCACCTGGCAGGCCGCGAAGTAATGCTGGCAGCGCAACACCACCTGCCGTTCACCCAGCCCCAGATGGGTCCACGCCGCTTGTAAGGGATCTTGCAACTCTGGCAAGTTGGAGACCAAGACGTGCCTGGCAGAGAAGTAACCACTCACATCCATGACACCTGATGCCAGAGGGTGGTCACGCCGCATCACCACGGTCAACCCTTCGGTGGCCAGCTTCTCGCCACGGATGCGCGAGCTGACGCGCAACTGACGCTCCAAGGTCAAATCCACCTCTCCACCAATCAAGGCGCGTTCCATGTGCTCTCGCGCCACCCGCTGGCTGCTCAAGACCACACCGGGCGCGGCTTGGGCCAGGTGCTGCATCAAAGGCGGCAGGGTGATGGCTTCCAGCACGTCACGCAAGCCAATGCGCAGCGTCATCTCCAGCGAGGCGGGGTCAAACACCTCGGTTTGATCCAGCACCGACTGCAAACCTCGCAAGTGCGCCTGCACATCCACCATGATGCGTCGCGTCAACTCGGTGGGGATCATGCGGTTGCCTTGTCGCACAAACAAGGGATCACCCAGAGCCTCGCGCAGCCGCGCCAAGGCGTGGCTCACCGCCGGCTGGCTGAGGTGCAAATGCCGCGCCGCACCCGAAATGCCGCCGTGCACAAACACCGCATCCATGACGCGGAACAAGTTGAGGTCGATACGAGACAACGAAAGGGCCATGATCAGGCAATAATACGGGCTGAGCCGACGTGGCTCGCCATCGGAGTCGTCACCTTGGACATTCCCCCTAGGTGACCGCCCACTCCAGCCATTGTGCGCTGGCCATCTTGTGAGATGCCGCCGTGCCAATGACGCGACAGGAGGGGGCGGTACACACAACACAACCCCTTTTTGATCGCACGCGTTGTTTGACGCTGGAGTTCCCATGCTCAACGTCTTTACGCTGGCCAATGGCCGGCTATTCCAGGAAGAAATCGACAGCCTCGACGAGTTGACACCCGCTCGTCCGGTTTGGGTCGACCTGGAGGACCCCTCTCCTGAAGAAAAAAGCTGGATTGCCGTCAAGTTCGGCCTGGTCATCCCGGCCGACATCATTGACGACGACTTGGAAGAATCGGCCCGTTTCTATGAAGAAGACGGCGCGATCCACATCCGTTCCGACTTTTTGATCGACGATGACGAAACCCCGCGCAACGTCCGCGTGGCATTCATCCTGCACGACAACGTGCTGTTTTCCATTCACAAGGAAGACCTGCCGGTGTTCCGCCTGCTGCGCATGCGTGCGCGCCGCATCCCGGCCTTGATCGAAGACGCCAAAGACGTGCTGCTCAAGCTGTACGACGCCGATGCAGAGTACTCTGCCGACACGCTCGAGGGCATCTACGACGATCTGGAAAAAGTCAGCCACCGCGTTCTGAAAGACGAAGTGAACGACGCAGCCGCCGCCGAAGCGCTGGCCGCCATCGCCCGCCAGGAAGACTTGAATGGACGAATTCGCCGCAACGTGATGGACACGCGCCGCGCGCTGAGCTTCATGATGCGTGCGCGCATGCTCAATGCCGATCAGTTTGAAGAAGCCCGCCAGATTCTGCGAGACATTGACTCGCTGGACAGCCACACGGCCTTCCTGTTCGACAAGATCAACTTCTTGATGGATGCCACCGTCGGTTTCATCAACATCAACCAGAACAAGATCATCAAGATCTTCTCCGTGGCATCGGTGGCCTTGCTGCCACCCACCTTGATCGCCAGCATCTACGGCATGAACTTCCAGCACATGCCGGAGCTCAGCCAGGAATGGGGCTATCCGCTCGCACTGGGCTTGATGGTCTTATCCATCGTCACCCCCTTCTGGTATTTCCGTCGCAAGGGCTGGCTGAACTGACGTGTCCGAACTGAAACTGCCGCCCGGCTTGTGGCGGGTGATGCTGGGCACGGCCCTGGTGGTGTTGAGCTACAGCCTGCTCAACCCCGTGCTGGCCGTGCGCCTGCAAACCAGCGGCGCCAGCGCCACGGCCATTGGCGTGATCGCCATGCTGCCCTTCGTCAGCATCGTGATGCTGGTGCCCTGGGTGCCGCGCTTGTTTGGGCGCATCGGCGTGGGGCAGGCCTACCGCGCCGGTTTGATTCTGGAGTTGATTGCCTGCAGCGGCTACTTGTTGACGGACGACTACCGCGTGTGGTGCGTGCTGGGCTTCATGGCGGGCACGGGTGCCGCGGCAGCTTGGAATGCCACCGAGGCCCTGATTGCCCACAACGTGCCCGCCACCCATCGTGGTCGCCTGACTGGGCTCTACCAAACCACCTTGGGCTCAGCGATGGCCTTGGGGCCCTTTCTGCCGACGGCGTTCGACTTGACCGCCACCGCAGCGATGTTCCTGGCGGCATTGGGCCTGGCTGGCGCCGTCACCTTGACGGCCTCATCACACATCAACCGACTACGCGCCACGGCGGACGACCACGTCCCCATGGGCATGATGGCCGCCTTGCGTTTCCGGCCTGCGCTGATTTGGGCTGCCTTGGTCGGCGGGGTCTTTGAAGTGGGCCTGGGCTCCATCACCACGGCCTATGGATCGCAAACCGGGCTCGATCTGGCCCAAGCCACCTCCATTGCAGGCGCCATGGGCATGGGCAGCTTCATCCTGCAGTATCCGGTCGGATGGTTGGCCGATCACTGGCCAGCTCGCCGCCTGTACACACTCGGTGGCTTTGCTTTGCTGACCTTCAGCCTGGCTTTCGTCTATGCCGCCCACTGGCCACCACTGGTGTGGTTGTGTGCAGGCGCATGGGGTGCATTGGGCGGCGCCATGTACACCTTGAGCATGATCCGGGTGGCGCATGACTTTGCAGACACATCCGCGCTGGCGGGGACGTCAGCCATGATTGCCGCCTACACCTTGGGTGGCGCCATGGGCCCCATCATCAGCGGGTGGATGCTCGATCACACCGGCATTGCCGGGCAGGGGATCTGGCTGGCGATCTTGGCCGCCAGCCTGGTGGGTGCCCACGCGCGGTGGACACCCGCACCGCGCCTCAACGAGCGCGACGTGCCTTGATGGCGTTGGACAAGATCTCCAACACCTTCTCAGAGTCGTCCCAACCAATGCACGCATCGGTGATGGACTGACCATAGGTCAGCTTGGATGGGTCGTCCTTGCCTGGGGTGAACTTCTGTGCGCCAGCGCACAAGTGGCTCTCCACCATCACGCCGAACACTTGCTTGGAACCACCCGAAACCTGCTCGGCGATGTCCTGCGCAACCACCACTTGGCGTTCGTGTTGCTTCGAGCTGTTGGCGTGCGAGAAGTCCACCATCAGCGAAGGATGCAGCTTGGCAGCTTCCAAGTCCTTGCAAGCCGCGGTCACGCTGGCGGCGTCATAGTTTGGCGCCTTGCCACCACGCAGAATCACGTGGCAGTCTGGGTTGCCGCCGGTCTCGACAATGGCGACCTGACCGTTCTTGTGAACCGACAGGAAGTGGTGCGGACGCGAAGCCGATTGGATCGCATCAGTGGCAATTTTGATGTTGCCATCGGTGCCGTTCTTGAAGCCAATGGGCGCGCTGATGCCCGAGGCCAGTTCACGGTGGATCTGGCTTTCGGTGGTGCGGGCACCAATGGCGCCCCAAGAGATCAAATCACCAATGTACTGAGGCGAAATGACGTCCAGGAACTCGCTGGCGGCTGGCATGCCCAAACGGTTGATCTCCAGCAGCAGTTGACGGGCCATGCGCAGGCCTTCGTCGATCTTGTAGCTCTCGTCCAGATAGGGGTCGTTGATCAAACCCTTCCAGCCCACGGTGGTGCGAGGCTTCTCGAAGTACACGCGCATCACCACTTCCAGGGTGTCCTTGTACTGCTCGCGCAGATCCAGCAACTTGCGTGCATATTCCATCGCCGCAGCAGGATCGTGGATCGAGCATGGGCCAATGATGACCAGCATGCGGTCGTCTTTGCCGTTGATGATCTTGCGAATGTTCTTGCGCGTATCGGCCACCAAGGTCTCAATGGCGGTGCCGCGGATCGGGAAGAAGCGGATCAAGTGCTCAGGCGGAGGCAGCGGAATGACGTTGCGGATGCGCTCGTCGTCGGTTTGCGAGGTCTTGTCGGCGGGGGGCACCCAGCCGGCCGAGGCACTGGATTTGGCGGACATGTGGACTTCCTGTTGCGGGTATGAATCGGTTGTCGAAAAAAAACCGCCGGGGTCTTCCGGCGGTTTTCAGGGTGTTTGGTGGTCTGCTTATGCGCTGGCCACTCCTGCGCCGGTGATGGTCGGGAGTTCAAAATGCCAAAAGTAAAAGCAGGAGCACTTACTCATGTCTTGAATGTATCACGACCGAACACAGAGTGCCATTGGTGAGATCAATAGGCGTGTGATTACTTCTTTGGGCAAATCGGTGTCACCGTGTAGGTCGTAGGTTCGGCTTTCCAGGCCGCACCCGAAATCAGGTCGACCGGGATCGTAATCAGACCGAAGTCAAGCAAGATACCGAGCAAAGAAGTTGCGTCGAACTTCTCTGATGTGGTTTCAGCGACTGGCTGACAGCCCTCTTTTTCAACACGAATTTGGTGAACGTTGCCACGCTTAACTTGGACTTGGGCGACGTCTACACCGCGTGGCGCACCATTGATATAAATGGTTGTACCTTTTTCGAGCGAATTAACAGTAACCGTATCCGACGTCCCGCGAATAACACTAGCGCAACCCGACAAGAGGCCAACGGACACCAAGGAGGCCAACAGTGCAATCTTCTTCATTCCCATTCCCTAAAAAGTGGCTATGCAGCCAAATAAAACAACACCCTACTCCTCAGAAGGGCCTTCGATTGTAGGCGGCACCGTGTGACTTGAATGTGGCGCAAGCACCAAAATCTCCCCGTCGGTCTGCCCTTTTACGTCACTTGTCCGAAAGCCCGCCCCCATAGGTGGGAAATGTTGGCCCGTCGAAACAAAGGGGCTTTCATTTCTGAGCGACCCCTGGCACCCTATGCGGGGTCAGCATGTTCACATGTGCTGTTACGCGCGCTTTGCGTTTATTACAGGAGGATATTGATATGAAGAAGTTTGTTGTTGCCGCCCTGATGGTGGTTGCTGGCTCGGCCATGGCCAACAATGGCGCTGGTTGCGGGGTAGGTTCTGCCGTTTTCAACGGCCAACGCGGTATTGCACCTCAGGTTTTGGCTCTCACAGTCAACGGCACGTTCATGAACTCCGTTGGTATCACCTTCGGTACCTCTGGCTGCACCCAAGACGGCGTGGTGTCTTCCAGCTGGAAGATCTCCATGTTCATTGACGGCAGCCGCGTGGCCCTGTCGCGTGACGCCGCTGCTGGCCAAGGTGAAAACCTGGATGCGCTGGCTTCCATGATGGGCGTGAAGGCCGATGACCGTGCTGAATTCGTTGCCACCATCAAGGGCAACTTCAACACCGTGTTCGCCGACGACAAGGTTGCTGCCAACCTGAAGGACGTGCTGGCCGCTAACACCCGTTTGGCTGGTTACGCCGCCCTGATCTGATCGATCCAGGTCTAGCCGCATGACGCGGTAAAACAATGCCCAGCTTGGCTGGGCATTTTTGTTGGCTCTCGCATGTTTGCAATTTTGTTTTTTTGGCGCCCATTCGTCGTCGCCCCGCTTGTCTGCCTGGGAATGCTATGCAGCCTCGTGCTCACGGCCGCGCCCGTCTATGCCCAATCTCCTGACCCTTATCTCGGCCAGCTTCAAGCGCAAGCCCAAACACGCCAATTGGCTCGTGATCCGGTTTGGCGCACACTGCTGCACTACAAAGTGCACCCCATCACGCGGCGGGATCGCAGCCTCGCTGACGACAGCGACTTTTTCAACGCCCCCCATGGCGCCAAAGATCCCGAAGCTGAGTTGCTCGCCACGCTAGCGGTTTTTTTCGATGATCGACAAAATCGTGCCCTGAGTCAGCAGGCCTCGTGCAGATTCATCGCGCGCTTCCAATGGCTGAACACACAGCTGCACTTTGATCCGGCCAAGCTACCGCCCCCAAGATGCGACCGTTACCAGCAATGGCGCAACGGGCTCAATGCCGACAGTGCCACGCTGGTCTTTCCAGCGGCATACCTCAACAGTCCGGCATCGATGTACGGTCACACCTTTTTGCGGCTCGATCCCAAGACCGTCGGCCAGCAACGCTCGCCGCTGTTGTCCTACGCCATCAACTACGCGGCAGATGGCAACGAGTCTGAAGGCCTGGCCTTCGCGTTCAAGGGTTTGACAGGACTCTACGCCGGACAGTTCACCAACGCGCCCTACTACCTGCGCATCCGGGACTACAACGACCTCGAAAACCGCGACATCTGGGAATATGAACTGGCGCTTTCCCCCGATGAAATGGACCGCCTGCTGGCGCACGCTTGGGAGTTGGGCCCCACCCGGTTTGACTACTTCTTCTTTGATGAAAACTGCTCGTATCACCTGTTGGCGCTGATCGATGCAGCCCGCCCGGGACTGAATCTCACGGACCAATTCACTTGGAAGGCCATCCCCATCGACACCGTGCGCGCCGTGGTGCAAGTGCCCGGTCTGCTCAAGCGAGTGAATTACCGCCCGGCCAACAGTACGGAATTGAAACATCGTGCAGATCGTCTGAGCCGCGATCAAATCACCGTGGCCAAACAACTTGCCACAGGGCAGATGCGGGCCACCGATATTGCAGCGCGCGTGGCTGCCCCCGAACATCAGGCCCTTATCCTAGAAGTGGCCGAGCGATACCTGGCCTTTGACGCCACACAACGAGCGATGGGTGCTGACCAGGTCAATGACTTGCGGCGCCAGTTGCTAGGTGCTCGCGCAGCATTGCCGGCGGTCTCACTGCCTGCTGTGCCTGTCCCGTCTGTCGGACCGCACGAAGGGCACCGCACTGCACGCACTGACGTGCTGATCGGACAACGCAATGGCCTCGCCACCCTCCAGCTTCAAACACGAGGCGCCTATCATGACCTCACCGATGTGGAGGCGGGCTTCCAACGTGGGTCAGCCATCCAGTTCTTCCGGCTTGAAGTCAGCCAAACGGAAGGGCAAGGCCTGCAATTAGAGAAGTTGACGCCCGTGGACATCGTGTCCCTGAGCCCCGACGATGGTCTGATTTCAGCGGGATCGTGGCGCGTGAAATTTGGCCTGAGTCGCCCTTGGCGAGACGCTCGCGCAGGGGACCATCATGAGGAGAGCAAGCGGCCACTGCGCATTGACATCAACGGTGGCCCAGGATGGTCACGAGAACTAGCCGGGACACCGACCGCTTTGTTTTATCTGTTCATGGACAACCAAATCTGGCTCGACACTGGCTTATCCATGCCCCAGTCCGCCTTCGGTAGCGGCGTGGCCATGGGCCTGGTATGGGACGTCTCAGCGCAATGGCGGCTGCTTCCAGAGGTGTTCGCTCACCGCTACATCGCCAATCGCCCGTGGGACAGGGGTCTCAAATTAGACAGTCGTTTCCAGCTGAGCAAAGACCTGAATTGGGTCGTACATTGCCAGTGGCGACAAAGTCGAGCTCGGGAGATGGAACGCGAGTGCCTGACTGGCCTGCAGCGGTACTGGTAAAGAGGGCGTGACGACAGCCTTCACGGATGCCGTCACCAGTCGGAGATGAGCTTACAAAGACTTGGCCTGGGCCAACAGCTTATCCGCATCGCTCACGGCAAAGCCACCGCCTTCTTCGACATTCAAGGACTTGACCATACCATCCTTGACCAACAAGGAATAACGGCCGGAACGCAAGCCCAGGCCCTTGGCAGTCAGGTCCAAGGTCAAGCCCGTGGCCTTTGCAAATTCAGCACTGCCGTCGGCCATCATGCGAACCTTGCCTGCGGCGCCCAAGTCGCGGCCCCAAGCACCCATGACAAACGCGTCGTTGACCGACACACACCAGATTTCGTCAACACCGGCAGCCTTGAACTCGGCAGCCTTGGCAATGTAGCCGGGCGCGTGCTGAGCCGAGCAGGTCGGTGTGTAAGCACCAGGCAAACCAAAGATCGCGACGGTCTTGCCCTTCACGCTATCAGCCACCTTGAAGGCGTTGGGGCCCAGGCTGCAGCCATTGCCCTCGACTTCGATGTATTCAAACAGAGTGGCATCTGGCAGTTGGTCACCGACTTTGATCATGGTTTGCTCCTTTTCAACAATAAATAAAAAAACCGGCCGCCAGTATGACCTGGGGCCGGTTTACTTGGCATTGGAGGCATGAAGCCCCCAACGCGCTTGGGGTCAGAGACCGATCAGACTGCAGCAGCCTTCTCGACCAAGCGGGTCACAACCCAGTTCTTGGTCTTGGACAGAGGACGGCTTTCGCTGATCTCGACCACGTCACCCGACTTGAACTCATTGTTCTCGTCGTGAGCGTGGTACTTGCGGCTCTTGGCCACGATCTTGCCGTACAGCTCGTGCTTGACGCGACGCTCGACCAGAACGGTCACGGTCTTGTCACGGGCATCGCTGACGACTTTGCCAACCAGCGAACGGACAACCTTAGTTTGAGCTTCCGTCATTTGGCGGCTCCTTTCTTCTCGGTCAGGATCGTCTTGGCGCGAGCGATGTCGCGACGAGTCTTACCCAGAGCCGAGGTGTCATTGAGCTGCTGAGTCGCACGCTGCATACGCAGGTTGAAGTGAGTCTTCAGCAGATCCTTGATTTCAGTTTCCAGTGCGGCCACATCCTTGGCGCGCAGTTCAGAGGCTTTCGCCATAACTTTCTCCTTAGCGCCTTGAATTAGATGCCGAACTGACGGCCGACGAACGTCGTGCTCAGCGGCAACTTGGCAGCAGCCAAGGTGAACGCTTCGCGAGCGAGAGCCTCTGGCACGCCCTGGATTTCATACAGGACTTTACCGGGGGTGATCTCAGCGACGTAGTACTCGACGTTACCCTTACCGTTACCCATACGGACTTCGGCAGGCTTGTTCGAGATCGGCTTGTCTGGGAACACACGGATGAAGATGCGGCCACCGCGCTTCACGTGACGTGAAATAGCGCGACGAGCAGCTTCAATCTGGCGAGAGGTCAGACGGCCACGTTCGGTAGCCTTCAGACCGAAGTCGCCGAACGACACGTCGGCACCGCGTGTCGCCACGCCAGTGTTACGGCCCTTGTGTTCCTTACGGAACTTGCGACGATTAGGTTGCAACATGTTTATTCTCCTTTCGCTTCAGCAGCAGGAGCTGCCTTGCGAACGCGCTTGGCGTCAGCGGCAACAGCGGGCTTATCGCTGCCGTCAGCTGGCGCGCCATCAGCGCGAGGGGCACCACGACCACCGCGAGGACCACGACGATCGTTAGGACGATCGCTGCGAGGGCCTCGACGGTTGCGACGATCATCTTCACGGTCGTCACCCTTGAGCACAGGGGCTTCGCCGTTAGCCAGACGATCACCACGATAGACCCAGACCTTCACGCCGATCACACCGTAGGTGGTGTGAGCTTCGGAAGTGCCGTAGTCGATGTCGGCCTTCAGGGTGTGCAGTGGCACACGGCCTTCACGGTACCACTCGGTACGAGCAATTTCGATGCCGTTCAGACGACCGGACGACATGATCTTGATACCTTGGGCGCCCAAACGCATGGCGTTCTGCATCGCACGCTTCATGGCGCGACGGAACATGATGCGCTTTTCCAGCTGTTGCGTGATCGAGTCTGCGATCAGCTGAGCATCGACTTCAGGCTTACGCACTTCTTCGATGTTCACCGACACAGGCACGTTCAGGCGCTTGGCCAGTTCTGCCTTCAGGTTTTCGATGTCTTCGCCCTTCTTGCCGATCACCACGCCCGGACGTGCCGAGAAAATGGTGATGCGTGCGCTCTTGGCGGGACGCTCGATCAAGATACGCGACACAGCCGCGTTCTTCAGCTTCTTCTTCAGGAATTCGCGGACTTCCAGGTCTTCAGCCAGCATCGAGGCAAATTGACGGTTGGTAGCGTACCAACGCGATGCCCAGTTGCGGGTGACGGCCAGGCGGAAGCCGGTTGGGTGGATTTTCTGTCCCATGTTCAGCCTCTCGCTTAGTTGCCCACGGTCACATAAATGTGGCAGGTAGGCTTGCTGATGCGATTGCCACGACCCTTAGCACGGGCGGTGAAACGCTTCAGAGTGGTGCCTTGCTCCACATAGATGGTCTTGACCTTCAGTTCATCGATGTCAGCACCGTCGTTGTGCTCGGCGTTGGCGATTGCCGACTCCAGAGCCTTCTTGATGATGCCAGCGGCCTTTTTCTGGGTGAATTCCAGGATGTTCAGGGCTTGGTCCACCTTCTTGCCGCGGATCATGTCTGCAACCAGACGACCCTTGTCAACAGAGAGGCGAACACCGCGAACGATTGCTTTGGTTTCCATCGTCGCTGCTCCTTATTTCTTGGCTTTCTTGTCGCCTGGGTGACCCTTGAAAGTACGGGTCAGGGCGAACTCGCCGAGCTTGTGACCAACCATCTGGTCCTGGATGTACACAGGCACGTGCTGCTTGCCGTTGTGAACAGCAATGGTCAGGCCAATGAACTCAGGCAGGATGGTGGAACGACGCGACCAAGTCTTGACGGGCTTCTTGTCTTTGGTTTCGACAGCCTTCTCGACTTTAGCCAGCAGGTGATGGTCAACAAAAGGACCCTTTTTCAGAGAACGAGCCATTTCAGCCTACCTCTTACTTCTTGCGACGCGAAACGATGAACGTTTGCGTGCGCTTATTGTTGCGGGTGCGATAGCCCTTCGTCATTGTGTTCCATGGGGACACAGGGACTTGGCCTTCGCCAGTGCGGCCTTCGCCACCACCGTGCGGGTGATCAACTGGGTTCATTGCAACACCGCGGACGGTCGGACGAATGCCCTTCCAGCGGATCGCACCGGCCTTACCGTATTGGCGCAGGCTGTGTTCTTCGTTGCTCACTTCACCCAGGGTCGCGCGGCACTCGATGTGGATCTTGCGAACTTCACCGGAGCGCAGACGGATCTGAGCGTAGGTGCCTTCGCGAGCCATCAGCACAGCGGATGTACCGGCGGAACGTGCGATCTGCGCGCCCTTGCCTGGCTTCATCTCGATGCAGTGGATGGTCGAACCCACAGGAATGTTGCGGATAGGCAGAGTGTTACCAGCCTTGATCGGGGCTTCAGAGCCGCTGATCACGGTTGCACCAGCTTCCAGACCACGGGGAGCGATGATGTAACGACGCTCGCCGTCGGCGTAGCACACCAAAGCGATGTGAGCCGTGCGGTTTGGATCGTATTCGATACGCTCAACCTTTGCTGGGATGCCATCCTTGTTGCGCACGAAGTCGACAACACGGTAGTGGTGCTTGTGACCACCGCCCTTGTGGCGCATCGTGATGTGACCGTTGTTGTTACGGCCAGCATTCTGGATCTGAGGCTCCAACAGCGCAGCGTGAGGAGCGCCCTTGTGCAGGTGCTTGTGAACGACCTTCACCACGCCACGACGGCCAGGCGATGTCGGTTTGAGTTTGACGACGGCCATGATTACGCAGCCTCCCCAGAGAAGTTCAGCTCTTGACCGTCCTTCAGTGCCACGAAGGCCTTCTTGACATGGTCACGACGACCGATGCGGCCGCCAAAGCGCTTGACTTTGCCCTTTTGGTTCAGGACTTGAACGGAAGTCACTTCGACCTTGAACAGCAGCTCAACAGCGGCCTTGATCTCGGGCTTGGTGGCGTCGCGCAGAACCTTGAACACGACTTGACCGCGCTCAGCAGCGGAGGTGGCCTTTTCCGAAATGATCGGAGCGACCAACACCTTCAACAGGCGGTCTTCATTGATTTTGTTCAGAGTGCTCATGCGAACATCTCCTGCAGCTTGGCGATCGCAGCCTTGGTCACCAGAACCTTCTTGTAGAAGACCAGGGACAGGGGATCGGCGTAACGGGGCTCGACGACCAGCACGTTAGGCAGGTTGCGAGCGGCCAGGAACAGGTTCTCGTCCACGGTGTCAGCGATGACCAGGACGTGATCCAGGTTCATGGCCTTCAGCTTGGCAGCCAACAACTTGGTCTTGGGAGCTTCGACAGCGATCGAATCCACCACGGCCAGGCGACCTTCACGAGCCAGTTGCGAGAAGATGGCGGCCATACCGGCGCGGTACATCTTCTTGTTGATCTTCTGGGTGAAGTTTTCGTCAGGGCTGTTCGGGAAAATGCGACCACCCCCGCGCCACAGAGGCGAGGAAGACATACCAGCACGAGCGCGGCCGGTGCCTTTTTGGCGCCAGGGCTTCTTGGTGGTGTGCTTAACGGTTTCGCGGTCTTTTTGAGCGCGAGTACCTTGGCGGGCATTGGCTTGGTAAGCAACAACGATCTGGTGAATCAGGGCTTCGTTGTACTCACGGCCGAACACGGTGTCAGACGCTTCAACCTTGGAAGCGGCTTGACCTTGTTCATTCAGGAGCTCGAGCTGGGCCATCAGTTAGCTCCTTTCTTCACTTTGACCTTGACAGCGGGACGAACGGTGACGAAGCCACCCTTCGAACCGGGCACGGCACCCTTGACCAGCAGCAGCTGACGAGCTTCGTCAACGCGCACGATGTCGAGGTTTTGCGTGGTCACGGTCTCGTCACCCATGTGACCAGACATGCGCTTGCCGGGGAACACGCGGCCAGGATCCTGCGCCATCGAGATGGAGCCAGGAACGTTGTGCGAACGCGAGTTACCGTGCGAAGCACGTTGCGAACCGAAGTTGTGGCGCTTGATCGTGCCGGTGAAGCCTTTACCGATCGAGGTGCCTTGCACGTCGATCTTTTGGCCAGCTTGGAACAAAGCGGTTGGAGCGATGGTCGCGCCAGCTTTGTATTCAGCAGCCACTTCAGGGGCAACGCGGAATTCGCGGGTGACTTCACCTGCTTCCACGCCTGCTTTGGCCAGGTGGCCAGCTTCGGGCTTGGTCACGCGCGATGCTTTGCGCGCGCCGAACACCACCTGCAGGGCGGTGTAGCCGTCGGTCTCAACGGTTTTGACCTGGGTCACGCGGTTGTTGGACACGTCGAGCACTGTCACAGGCACGGCGTCGCCGTCGTCTGTGTAGATGCGCATCATGCCCACCTTGCGGCCCAGCAATCCGAGACGGTTGCTAAGACTCATGGTTTTTCTCCAGCCCCACATGGGGGCCTTTTACACAAGCCCGACAACGATTGGCCGGGCCGACTCTTTTGGCCAAAAGCATCTGTACAAGCCTGCTCTCAACCTACGAATTCCTGTTTTAGGCGGCCACCACTGCTTAAAAATTAGGCAACGGCAAATCCACCCATTACGGGAAAGCCTGCGATCATATCAAAGCCGCGGCGGCAATGCAAGTTGGTCGCCGAGGCCGCAAAAGAAAAAGCCGCTCCGAAGAGCGGCTTGCGGGATGGGACAGAGTCCTATCGAGCTTATTGCAGCTTGATTTCAACGTCCACGCCAGCAGGCAGGTCCAGCTTCATCAAAGCGTCAACGGTCTTGTCGGTAGGATCGACGATGTCCATCAGACGTTGGTGAGTGCGGATCTCGAACTGGTCGCGCGAAGTCTTGTTGACGTGGGGCGAACGCAGGATGTCGAAACGTTGCAGGCGGGTCGGCAGAGGCACGGGGCCCTTGACGATGGCGCCGGTACGCTTGGCGGTCTCAACGATTTCAGCTGACGATTGATCGATCAGCTTGTAATCGAAGGCCTTCAGGCGGATGCGGATCTTCTGTTGTGCCATGACACACTTCCTTAAAAAGAACGATGACGCCCGGGGGCCGCTTGCGCAACGCCCGGGCAGGTGTCATGCGAATTACTCGATGATCTTGGCAACCACGCCGGCGCCGACGGTACGACCGCCTTCACGGATAGCGAAGCGCAGACCTTCTTCCATAGCGATCGGGGCGATCAGCTTGACGGTGATCGACACGTTGTCACCAGGCATCACCATTTCCTTGTCGGCTGGCAGCTCGATGGAACCGGTCACGTCGGTGGTACGGAAGTAGAACTGAGGACGGTAGTTGTTGAAGAAAGGAGTGTGGCGACCGCCTTCGTCCTTGCTCAAAACGTACACTTCGCCAGTGAAGTGGGTGTGAGGCTTGATGGAGCCGGGCTTGCACAGCACTTGGCCGCGTTCCACGTCTTCACGCTTGGTGCCGCGCAGCAGGATACCCACGTTGTCGCCAGCTTGACCTTGGTCCAGCAGCTTGCGGAACATTTCCACGCCGGTGCAGGTGGTCTTCTGAGTGGCCTTGATACCGACGATTTCGATTTCTTCGCCGACCTTGATGATGCCGCGTTCGATACGGCCGGTCACCACGGTGCCGCGACCAGAGATCGAGAACACGTCTTCCACGGGCATCAGGAAGGTGCCGTCCACAGCGCGCTCAGGGGTGGGGATGTAGGAGTCCAGAGCGTCAGCCAGCTTCATGATGGCTTGCTCACCCAGCTCGCCGGTGTCGCCTTCCAGAGCCAGCTTGGCGGAACCGCGGATGATCGGGGTGTCGTCGCCAGGGAAGTCGTACTTGGACAGCAGCTCGCGCACTTCCATTTCGACCAGTTCCAGCAGTTCAGCGTCGTCCACCATGTCAGCCTTGTTCAGGAAGACGATGATGTAAGGCACGCCCACTTGGCGAGACAACAGGATGTGCTCGCGGGTTTGAGGCATGGGGCCGTCAGCAGCGGAACACACCAGGATAGCGCCGTCCATCTGAGCAGCGCCGGTGATCATGTTCTTCACATAGTCGGCGTGGCCAGGGCAGTCCACGTGAGCGTAGTGGCGGTTAGCCGTTTCGTACTCAACGTGAGCGGTGTTGATGGTGATGCCGCGAGCCTTTTCTTCAGGTGCTGCGTCGATCTGGTCGTAAGCCTTGGCTTCGCCGCCAAACTTCTTCGACAGAACGGTAGCGATAGCAGCCGTCAGGGTGGTCTTACCGTGGTCAACGTGACCGATGGTGCCCACGTTCACGTGCGGCTTGGTCCGTTCGAATTTACCTTTTGCCATTTGTTTCTCCAAACAAAGAACAGTTGCCCATGCGCGTTTTAGGTCTCCAGCACGAATCTGCCATGGGCAGCAGACTCACCACTCGCGTGGCGCCGAAGACCGGCTTGAAATTTGAGGCTCGGATGCTAACACCCAAGCCTGGATTCAGCAACTTAACCCTGCGCGCGCCACTGAACCTGATCCAGCGGATACCGCAGATCCGGCTTCGCCGGTCTGCTGGTGTCGCCCCCTCGAGGGGGCGCGCGAAGCGCGTAGGGGGTGAGCCCTGATTACTTACCGCGAGCGGTAATGATGGCTTCTGCCACGTTACGAGGGGCTTCAGCGTATTGCTTGAATTCCATCGTGTAGGTGGCGCGACCTTGGGTAGCGGAACGCAGCGAGGTCGAGTAGCCGAACATTTCGGACAGAGGCACTTCGGCCTTGATGACCTTGCCGCCGCCGACCATGTCGTCCATACCTTGGACCATGCCGCGACGTGAGGACAAGTCGCCCATCACGGTACCAGCGTAGTCTTCAGGGGTCTCCACTTCCACGGCCATCATGGGCTCGAGGATCACAGGATCGGCCTTGCGGCAAGCGTCCTTGAAGCCCATCGAAGCAGCCATCTTGAAGGCGTTTTCGTTCGAGTCCACATCGTGGTACGAACCAAAGGTCAAGCGCACGCGGACGTCCACGACGGGGTAACCAGCCAACACGCCGTTTGGCAGCGTGTCGATGATGCCCTTTTCCACCGCAGGGATGTATTCGCGAGGAACCACACCGCCCTTGATTTCGTCGACGAATTCGAAGCCCTTGCCGCCTGGCTCCATGGGTTCCACGGTCAACACAACGTGACCATACTGACCCTTACCACCGGACTGACGAACGAACTTGCCGTCGACATCGGTGACCTTCTTGCGGATGGTTTCGCGGTAGGCCACTTGTGGCTTACCCACGTTGGCTTCCACACCGAATTCACGCTTCATGCGGTCGACGATGATTTCCAAGTGCAACTCGCCCATACCGGCGATGATGGTCTGACCAGACTCTTCGTCGGTCTTGACGCGGAAAGAAGGATCTTCGGCAGCCAGACGGTTCAGAGCGATACCCATCTTTTCCTGGTCAGCCTTGGTCTTGGGTTCCACGGCCTGTGCAATCACAGGCTCAGGGAAGACCATCTTTTCCAGGGTGATGATGGAGTCTGGATCACACAGGGTTTCACCAGTGGTGACGTCCTTCAAGCCCACGCAAGCAGCGATGTCGCCGGCCAGAATTTCCTTGATTTCTTCACGCTCGTTAGCGTGCATCTGCAGGATACGGCCGATACGCTCTTTCTTGCCCTTGATGGGGTTGTAGACAGAGTCGCCAGAGTTCAGAACGCCGGAGTAGACGCGCACGAAGGTCAATTGACCAACGTAGGGGTCAGTCATCAACTTGAATGCCAGCGCAGCGAACTTCTCGGAGTCGTCAGCCTTACGGGTAGCAGGCTGGTCGTCTTCGTCGGTACCGGACACGGGTGGAATATCCACTGGCGATGGCAGGTAGTCGATCACGGCGTCGAGCATGCGCTGAACGCCCTTGTTCTTGAAGGCGGTGCCGCACAGCATAGGCTGGATTTCAACGTTGATCGTGCGGGTACGCAGGGCCAACTTGATTTCGGCTTCAGACAATTCACCTTCTTCGAGGTACTTGTTCATCAGCTCTTCAGAAGCTTCAGCAGCGGCCTCGATCATGTTCTCGCGCCACTTCTTGGCATCTTCCACCAACTCGGCAGGGATTTCCTCGAAAGTGAACTTCATGCCTTGGGAGGCTTCGTCCCAAATGATGGCCTTCATCTTCAGGAGGTCCACGACACCCTTGAAGTTGTCTTCCGCACCGATTGGGATCACCACGGGCACAGGGTTGGCCTTCAGGCGGGTGCGCATTTGGTCGTAGACCTTGAAGAAGTTGGCACCGGTACGGTCCATCTTGTTCACGAAGGCCAGACGAGGCACCTTGTACTTGTTAGCCTGACGCCACACGGTTTCAGACTGAGGCTGCACGCCGCCCACAGCACAGTAAACCATGCAAGCACCGTCGAGCACGCGCATGGAACGTTCCACTTCAATGGTGAAGTCCACGTGGCCAGGGGTGTCGATGATGTTGAAGCGGTGCTCTGGGTAGGACATGTCCATGCCCTTCCAGAAGCAAGTGGTCGCAGCGGAAGTGATGGTGATGCCGCGCTCTTGCTCTTGCTCCATCCAGTCCATGGTGGCAGCACCTTCGTGCACTTCACCAATCTTGTGGTTCACACCGGTATAGAACAGGATGCGCTCGGTGGTGGTGGTCTTACCGGCGTCAATGTGAGCCGAAATACCAATATTGCGATAGCGCTCAATGGGGGTCTTGCGTGCCATGAGGTCACTCCAGATTTAACAAGGCGCCGGACACGCGCAAAACGTGCCGGACGCCTTTGATGCAGCCGAACTGCAGGGGGTGGATTAGAAACGGAAGTGCGAGAAGGCCTTGTTGGCTTCAGCCATACGGTGCACTTCGTCACGCTTCTTCATCGCACCGCCACGGCCTTCAGCGGCTTCCAACAGTTCGTTGGCCAGACGTTGAGCCATCGACTTCTCGGAACGCTTGCGCGACGATTCCTTCAACCAACGCATGGCCAAAGCAATACGACGGGAGGGGCGAACTTCAACGGGAACCTGGTAGTTCGCACCACCCACGCGGCGGGATTTCACTTCCACCACGGGCTTGATGTTGTTCAGAGCGATGTTGAAGACTTCCAGCGGATCCTTACCAGCCTTCTTTTCGACTTGTTCCAGAGCGCCATAAATGATGCGTTCTGCAACAGCCTTCTTGCCGGATTCCATGATCACGTTCATGAACTTGGACAGATCAACAGATCCAAACTTTGGATCAGGAAGAATTTCACGCTTGGGTACTTCGCGACGACGAGGCATTTCGATTCCTTTCAATGCTTCAGTTGATGCTGGCTTTCGCCTACATCAGGAGCCCAGTCTCAATAGACTCCACTTACTCGGTTAGCAACCGGACCATTCCGGGCTGACCGCCACCTCGGCCTTCTCAAATGCAGCTTGCAACCAATTGGTGACGCGCAAATGAAAACGACCGACTAATACTTTCAGAAGGAGATTAGGCCTTCTTAGGACGCTTCGCACCGTATTTGGAGCGAGATTGCTTACGGTCCTTGACGCCTTGCAGGTCAAGAGAGCCGCGCACGATGTGGTAACGCACACCTGGCAAGTCCTTCACACGACCGCCGCGAACCAGCACGACGCTGTGTTCTTGCAGGTTGTGGCCTTCACCGCCGATGTAGGAGATGACCTCAAAGCCGTTGGTCAGGCGCACCTTGGCAACCTTACGCAAAGCGGAGTTAGGCTTCTTAGGAGTGGTGGTGTACACGCGGGTGCACACGCCACGACGCTGCGGGCAGTTCTGCATCGCAGGCGATTTGGATTTCGTGGTTTCGACCTGACGGCCGTGACGCACGAGCTGGTTAATGGTTGGCATTTTTAGGTTCCCGTTGATAAAACACTTGAAAATCAAGCACTTAGGCAAGTTTTGAACGAAACTCAACCAGGCTTGCGACAAGCACAAATCGGCCCTCTCTTGGATTTGCATCGCAAGAGAACGCCGAAAAGCCTTCCATTCTAGCCAATCGCATGTCGGCATGCAAGCGCGCTGACCAAGGACCGGCCGCGCGCGGTCGTCGCGTTAGCGCCCCTGTGATCACCCAATTCAAGACAAACCCGTATCTCAAATGGGCGTCCCCATCCAATAATCGAGGCCTCGGAGTTCCGTTGAACATGTCACGGAGCATCCACTAACTACAAGGAGGCGACATGCCAACGTTGAAGACACTTGCTGCGGTCGTGGTCGCGGCAGCGTTGCCCGCCATCGCGCAGGCCGCAGATTTCAATCTCACTGGTGGCAGCGGATCCACCGCCAAAGTGACCACATCGAGCGGGGGTATCACTTTAAATGTGACTGGCCCGTCACTTGGCGGCGGCCTCGATGTTACTCGTAGCAGCGCAGGTCTTGGCGTCACCACTGGATTGCTCGACCTGGGCGGCATTGGCGACGGAGAATCGCTCACATTGAGCTTTTCCCAACTGGTGAACCTGAGCAGCTTGCGTTTGGCTGAGTGGGATTTGGCTGACAAGGCCACATTGACTTGGGCAGGCGGCAGCGCCACGCTGATTGGCGATGGCATCATTAGCACCGATACGGAGACTTTGACGGGTGCGGTTGGCACCGTATTCAAATTGTCCGGCACTGGCGCGTTGACCACCTTCAAGCTGAACGGTCTGACCGCTGTGGCGGCAGTGCCTGAGGCGAGTACATACGCGATGATGGCGTTGGGGTTGGTTGGATTGGGTTGGGTTGCACGCCGTCGCCAAGCCTGATCGCTGCTGCTTTATCCTGGGCTCCCATAAAGCCGCTGACAACTGTCAGCGGCTTTTTTGTTGGCAGGAGTCTTTGAATGCACGTGACCATGAAAAAAGCCGGAGCATGCTCCGGCTTTTGTATTTGGGTGAGCTGAAGGATTATTCAGCCACACCACCTTCGGCAGGGGCGGCGGCAGCATCGTCATCCAAAGCAGCCAACTCGAGCGCAGCGCGCTCTTGGGCTTCTTGCATGGCGATGGCACGGCGCTCGGTGTCGTCCATTTCTTCCTTGGCTCGGCGAGCCTGGTGGAAGGCCATACCGGTACCAGCGGGGATGAGGCGACCCACGATGACGTTTTCCTTGAGACCACGCAGCTCGTCGCGCTTGCCCATGATGGCAGCCTCGGTGAGCACGCGGGTGGTTTCCTGGAAGGATGCCGCGGAGATGAAGGAGTCGGTCGACAACGATGCCTTGGTGATACCCAGCAGGACGTCGCTGTAGGTCGCGACCATCTTGCCTTCGGCGCGCATCTTGTCGTTCGTGTCCAGCAACTCGGAACGCTCCACTTGCTCGTTGGCAATGTAGTGCGTGTCGCCCGGGTTGACGATCATCACGCGACGCAGCATCTGACGCACGATCACTTCAATGTGCTTGTCGTTGATCTTCACGCCCTGCAGACGGTAAACGTCCTGCACTTCGTCGACGATGTAGCGAGCCAACTCTTCGATACCCAGCAAGCGCAGGATGTCTTGCGGATCGGCTGGGCCGTCCACAATCGATTCGCCCTTGTTCACAACCTGACCTTCGTGGACCAGGATGTTCTTTTCCTTGGGCACCAGTTCTTCCCAGACCTGACCATCGGGGTCGGTGATCTGCAGACGAACCTTACCCTTGGTTTCCTTACCGAAGGAGACGGTACCGGTGATTTCAGCCAGCGTACCCTTGTCCTTGGGCGAGCGAGCTTCGAACAGTTCGGCCACACGTGGCAGACCGCCGGTAATGTCGCGGGTCTTCTGACCTTCGATTGGGATACGGGCCAAGACTTCGCCTGGTGCCAGATCCTGACCGTCACGGACTTGGATCAGCGCGCCCACCTGGAAGCCGATGGTCACAGCGTGGTCGGTACCAGGAATCTTCACTTCCTGACCGGCTGCATCCAAGAGCTTGACCTGAGGACGGACGACCTTGGCAGCACCGCGGCGCTTCGGATCGATCACGACCAGAGTCGACAGACCGGTCACTTCGTCCACCTGCTTGGCCACGGTCACGCCTTCTTCGACGTTCTCGAAACGAGCCTTACCAGCGAATTCGGTGATGATCGGACGGGTCAGCGGATCCCATGTCGCCAGAACGGTACCGGCCTTCACGGTGTGATCAGCCATCACGTTCAAGGTCGCGCCGTAAGGCACCTTGTGACGCTCACGCTCACGGCCGTGCTGGTCAGAGATGACGATTTCGCCGGAACGGGAAATCACCACCAACTCACCCTTGCCGTTGGTCACGTAACGCATCGTGGCATTGAAGCCGATGATACCGTCGGACTTGGCTTCCACGCTCGAAGCGATGGCGGCACGCGACGCGGCACCACCGATGTGGAAGGTACGCATGGTCAACTGGGTACCAGGTTCACCGATGGACTGCGCAGCGATCACGCCCACAGCTTCACCCGAGTTCACCAAGCCACCACGGCCCAGATCGCGACCGTAGCACTTGGCGCACAGGCCGTAGCGTGTGGCACAGGTCAGCGGCGTACGAACCTTGACTTCGTCGACACCAGCGGCTTCGAGGACGTCCAGGGCATCTTCGTCCAGCATGCTGCCGGCCGTGATCAGAACCTGTTGGGTTTCTGGGTGCAGGACATCGGCAGCAGGCACACGACCCAGAATGCGGTCGCGCAGCGATTCGATGACTTCACCACCCTCAACCAATGCGCGGGTGTTGATGCCCTGATCGGTGCCGCAATCGTCGGTCGTGACGACCAAGTCTTGGGTCACGTCGACCAGACGACGTGTCAGGTAACCGGAGTTCGCGGTCTTCAACGCCGTATCCGCCAGACCCTTACGGGCACCGTGGGTGGAGATGAAGTACTGCAGAACGTTCAGACCTTCACGGAAGTTCGCGGTAATGGGCGTTTCAATGATGGAGCCGTCAGGCTTGGCCATCAGACCCCGCATACCGGCCAGCTGACGAATCTGCGCAGCAGAACCACGCGCACCGGAGTCAGCCATCATGTAAATCGAGTTGAACGATTCTTGATCGACTTCATTACCGTTGCGGTCGATGGTCTTTTGCTTGGACAGCTGCGACATCATGACCTTACCGACTTCGTCGCCGGTCTTGCCCCAGATGTCCACGACCTTGTTGTAGCGCTCGCCAGCGGTCACCAGACCGGAGACGTACTGCTGTTCGATTTCCTTGACTTCCTTCTCGGCGCGCTCGATCAGCTCGTACTTCTGCTTGGGCACCAACATGTCGTCGATACCAATCGAAATACCAGCGCGCGTTGCCAGACGGAAACCGCTTTGCAGCAGCTTGTCAGCCAAGACCACCGTTTCCTTCAGACCGCACTTGCGGAAAGAGGTGTTGATGAGCTTGGAAATTTCCTTCTTCTTGAGCGCCTTGTTGATGTTCGCAAAAGGCAAGCCCTTGGGCAGGATCTCGGACAGCAGAGCACGACCGACGGTCGTTTCCACCAGCTTGGTCTCGGGGATGAATTCGCCCGTTTCCTTGTTCTTGGTGTACTCAGTCAAACGGACATTGATCTTGGCGGTGATTTCCACCACGCCATTGTCCAAAGCGCGCTGCAACTCCAGCAGGTCGGAGAAGACCATGCCTTCGCCCTTGCCGTTGATACGCTCACGGGTAGCGTAGTACAGACCCAGCACCACGTCTTGCGAGGGCACGATGGAGGGTTCGCCGTTGGCAGGGAACAGTACGTTGTTGGAGGCCAGCATCAGGGTGCGGGCTTCCATCTGCGCTTCGATCGACAAAGGCACGTGAACAGCCATCTGGTCACCGTCGAAGTCGGCGTTGAAGGCCGCGCAAACGAGTGGGTGCAGTTGGATGGCCTTGCCTTCGATCAGCACAGGCTCGAACGCCTGGATGCCCAAACGGTGCAGCGTAGGCGCACGGTTCAGCATCACGGGGTGTTCTTTGATGACCTCTTCCAGGATGTCCCACACCACCGGGGTGCCGGATTCGACTTCCTTCTTGGCAGCCTTGATCGTGGTGGCAATGCCCATGGCTTCCAGGCGCGCGAAGATGAAGGGCTTGAACAACTCAAGCGCCATCAGCTTAGGCAGACCGCACTGGTGCAGCTTCAGGGTGGGGCCCACGGTAATCACAGAACGACCGGAGTAGTCGACGCGCTTACCCAGCAAGTTCTGACGGAAGCGACCGCTCTTACCCTTGATCATGTCGGCCAGCGACTTCAGGGCACGCTTGTTCGCACCGGTCATGGCCTTGCCACGACGGCCGTTGTCCAGCAGAGAGTCCACCGCTTCTTGCAGCATGCGCTTTTCGTTGCGCACGATGATTTCAGGGGCCTTCAACTCCAGCAGACGAGCCAGACGGTTGTTACGGTTGATGACGCGACGATACAGATCGTTCAGGTCAGAGGTCGCAAAACGACCGCCGTCCAGCGGCACCAGCGGACGCAGGTCCGGTGGCAACACAGGCAGCACTTCCATCACCATCCAGTTGGGCTTGATGCCCGACTTCTTGAAGGCTTCCATGACCTTCAGGCGCTTGGAGTTCTTCTTGACCTTCAGCTCGGAGCCGGTCATGTCGTTGCGCAGCTTGTCGATCTCGACGTCGAGATCCATCTCAGCCAGCAACTTCTGGATGCCTTCGGCGCCCATCAAGGCGACGAACTCGTCACCGTACTCGATGCGCTTGGCGTCGTAATCGTCCTCAGACATGATGCTGAATTTCTTCAGCGGGGTCATGCCGGGATCCACCACCACGTAGGCTTCAAAGTACAGCACGCGTTCGATGTCACGCAGGGTCATGTCCAGCACCAGGCCCAAGCGCGAAGGCAAGGACTTCAGGAACCAGATGTGCGCGCAGGGTGCAGCCAGTTCGATGTGGCCCATGCGGTCACGACGAACCTTGGTCTGGGTGACTTCAACGCCGCACTTTTCGCAGATGACGCCGCGGTGCTTCAGACGCTTGTACTTGCCGCACAAGCATTCATAGTCTTTGATCGGGCCAAAGATCTTGGCGCAGAACAGACCATCGCGCTCAGGCTTGAAGGTACGGTAGTTGATGGTTTCGGGCTTTTTGACCTCACCGAAAGACCACGAGCGGATCTTTTCGGGAGAGGCCAGACCGATTTTGATGGCATCGAAATGCTCATCAGGCGTGAATTGCTTGAACAGGTCCAGCAAACCTTTCATAGGTCTCTCCTATTCCTCTATCAGTTGCGCTCGAGCTCGATATCGATACCGAGCGAACGAATTTCCTTGACCAGCACGTTGAACGACTCAGGCATGCCAGCATCGATGGAGTGCTCGCCCTTGACGATGTTCTCGTACACCTTGGTACGGCCATTGACGTCATCGGACTTGACGGTGAGCATTTCCTGCAGCACGTAAGACGCGCCATAGGCTTCCAGTGCCCACACTTCCATTTCACCGAAACGCTGACCACCGAACTGCGCCTTACCACCCAGCGGCTGCTGCGTGACGAGCGAGTAAGGACCGGTTGAACGGGCGTGCATCTTGTCGTCGACCAAGTGGTGCAGCTTCAGCACGTGCATGTAACCCACGGTCACAGGACGTTCGAAGGCATCACCGGTGCGGCCGTCATACAAGGTCGCTTGAGTACGGGTAGGTGTCAGACCCTTGGCCTTGGCGATGTCGGCAGGGTATGCCAACTGCAGCATGGCGCGGATCTCTTCTTCCTTGGCACCGTCGAACACCGGCGTAGCAAACGGCACACCCTTGGACAGGTTGCCGGCCATTTCGATGATTTCGGTGTCGGTGAAGCTATCCAGATCTTCCTTCTTGCCGCCGGACTGGTTGTACAGCTCGTCGAAGAACTTGCGCAGTTCAGCGGCGGCAGCTTCTTGCTGCAGCATGTTGCCGATGCGCTGACCAATACCCTTGGCAGCCCAGCCCAAGTGCACTTCCAACACCTGACCCACGTTCATCCGGGAAGGAACGCCCAGTGGGTTCAACACGATGTCGGCAGGCGTGCCGTCGGCCATGTAAGGCATGTCTTCGATCGGAACGATCTTGGAGACCACACCCTTGTTACCGTGACGACCGGCCATCTTGTCACCAGGCTGCAGGCGACGCTTGACAGCCAAGTGAACCTTGACCATCTTCAGCACGCCAGCAGGCAGCTCATCGCCTTGGGTCAGCTTCTTGCGCTTTTCTTCAAAAGCCAGGTCGAAGCTGTGGCGGGTTTGCTCCAGCGAATTCTTGATGGACTCCAACTGGTTGGCCAACTCTTCATCGGCAGGACGGATGTCGAACCAATGGAACTTGTCCACGGAAGCCAGATAAGCCTCGTCCAGGGTGGTGCCCTTGGCCAGCTTGTTAGGACCACCGTTGGCGACCTTGCCGATCAGCAGCTTCTTGATACGGTCGAAAGCGTCAGCTTCAACAATACGCAACTGGTCGTTCAGGTCCAGACGGAAGCGCTTCAGTTCATCGTCGATGATCTGTTGAGCGCGCTTGTCACGCTGGATGCCTTCGCGGGTGAACACTTGCACGTCGATCACGGTACCGGAGGTGCCTTGATCCACACGCAGCGAGGTGTCCTTCACGTCAGAAGCCTTTTCGCCGAAGATGGCGCGCAGCAGCTTCTCTTCAGGCGTCAGGGTGGTTTCGCCCTTTGGCGTCACCTTACCGACCAACACGTCGCCAGGGCCCACTTCGGCGCCGACGTAAACGATACCGGACTCATCCAGACGCGCCAGTTGGTGCTCGGACAAGTTAGGAATGTCGCGTGTGATTTCTTCGGAACCCAGCTTGGTGTCACGAGCCATCACCACCAGTTCCTCGATGTGGATCGAGGTGTAGCGGTCTTCGGCCACCACGCGTTCGGAGATCAGGATCGAATCTTCGAAGTTGTAGCCGTTCCAAGGCATGAAGGCCACGAGCATGTTCTGACCCAGCGCCAATTCGCCCAGGTCGGTCGATGCGCCGTCAGCGATCACGTCACCAGCAGCCACTTGGTCGCCACGCTTGACGATGGCGCGTTGGTGGATGTTGGTGTTTTGGTTGGAACGCTGATACTTGATCAGGTTGTAGATGTCCACGCCCACTTCGCCAGCCACAGCTTCGGCGTCGTTCACACGGATCACCACACGGTTGGTATCGACATAGTCAACCACACCACCGCGCTTGGCCGTCACCACGGTACCCGAGTCAACCGCTGCCACACGCTCCACACCGGTACCGACCACGGCCTTTTCAGGACGCAGCACAGGCACAGCCTGACGTTGCATGTTGGCGCCCATCAATGCGCGGTTCGCGTCATCGTGCTCGAGGAATGGCACCAGGGAGGCCGCGACCGACACGATCTGTGTAGGCGCCACGTCCATGTACTGGATGCGTTCGGGCGAGGTCAGGATCGATTCACCGTGGTCACGCGCGGACACCAACTCGTCAGTCAGACGGCCTTCGGCGTCCAGCGAAGCGTTGGCCTGAGCGATGACGTACTTGCCTTCTTCGATGGCAGACAGGTAGTCGATCTGCATCGTGGTCTTGCCGTCCACCACGCGACGATAGGGCGTCTCGAGGAAGCCGTACTCGTTCAGGCGGGCATACAGCGCCAAAGAGTTGATCAGACCAATGTTTGGCCCTTCAGGCGTTTCGATAGGGCACACACGACCGTAGTGGGTGGGGTGCACGTCACGCACTTCGAAGCCTGCGCGTTCGCGAGTCAGACCGCCTGGGCCCAGAGCGGAAACACGGCGCTTGTGCGTGATTTCCGACAGAGGGTTGGTTTGGTCCATGAACTGCGACAGCTGCGATGCACCGAAGAACTCCTTCAAAGCCGCAGAGATGGGCTTGGAGTTGATCAGGTCATGCGGCATCAGGGCTTCGGTTTCAGCTTGACCCAAACGCTCCTTCACAGCCTTCTCGATACGAGCCAGACCGGAACGGTATTGGTTTTCAGCCAATTCGCCCACGCAACGCACGCGGCGGTTACCCAGGTGGTCGATGTCATCGACTTCGCCGCGACCATTGCGCAGCTCGACCAAGATCTTCACGACGCGCAGGATGTCGTCGTTGGACAAGGTCATCGGGCCGGTCAGAGAGTCAATGCCCACGCGAGCGTTGAACTTCATGCGGCCCACGCGCGACAGATCGTAGGTGTCTTCGCTGTAGAACAGACGCTGGAACAGCGCTTGCACGGCGTCCTCGGTGGGAGGCTCGCCAGGACGCATCATGCGATAGATGGCCACACGGGCAGCCAACTCGTCTGCGGTTTCGTCGGTAGCCAGGGTTTGGCTGATGTAGCCGCCTTGGTCCAACTCGTTCGTGAACAGCAATTCCAGATCACGGATGCCAGCAGCGCGCAGCTTCTTGAGCAGCGACTCGGTCAACTCTTCGTTGGCCTTGGCGATGATTTCGCCCGTGTCGGGATCGATCTGGTTCTTGGCCAACACACGACCCAACAGGAAATCTTCGGGCACGCTCAGGTGAGTCGTACCAGACTGTTCCAGGGCACGGGTGTGGCGTGCGGTGATGCGCTTGTCTTTCTCGACCACGACACTACCGCTCTTGTCGGTGATGTCGAAACGAGCGACTTCACCCTTGAAGCGATCGGCCACAAAAGCCAATTGCGCGCCAGTGTCCATCAACTTCACATGATCGAACTGGAAGAAGGTTTCCAGGATCTGCTCGTTGTTCATGCCGATGGCCTTCAGCAGGGTCGTCACGGGCATCTTGCGGCGACGGTCCACGCGGAAGTACAGCAGGTCCTTCGGATCGAATTCGAAGTCCAGCCATGAGCCACGGTAAGGAATGATGCGGGCGCTGAACAACAGCTTGCCCGACGAGTGGGTCTTGCCCTTGTCGTGCTCGAAGAACACACCAGGCGAACGGTGCAACTGAGACACGATCACACGCTCAGTACCGTTGATGATGAAAGAACCGTAGTCGGTCATCAGGGGCACTTCGCCCATGTAGACCTCTTGTTCCTTCACTTCCTTGACCACCTTGGATTGAGCCGTGGATGTTTCACGGTCATAGATGATCATTTGCAGGCGAGCGCGAACGGCCGACGCGAACGTCAAACCCCGTTGCTGACACTCACGCTCATCGAATGCGGGCTTGGCAATGTTGTACTCGAGGAACTTCATCTCGACAAAGCCATTGTGCGAAACAATGGGGAATGCCGAAATGAAGGCCGCCTGCAAACCTTCTGGTTTGCGCTGTTGAGGCGGGACATCTTTTTGCAGGAAGGCAACGTACGAATCCTTCTGCATGGTCAGCAGATAAGGAACGTTGAGCACGCTGCCGCGCTTGCCAAAGCTCTTGCGAATTCGCTTGCGCTCGGTGTAGCTGTAAGGGGTTGCTTGCGCCATAAACTCTCCGTTTCGGGCACCCAATGGGCGATCCCGCTTCGAATTCAGACTTTCTTCCGGCCAAGAAGAAAGCCCGCTGTTCGGCGACTGGCCGTTCGGAACTTGCGTCCGAGGCTTGGTGGTTGGCCACTACCAACCGCTGGCAGACAACCCGGGCATTGCACCCAGGCTCGACCAAACCGGTTCTCCGCAGTCGGTTCAGAGAACACTCGAAAAGCTTCACAGTGTACACCGTGAAATTTTTCGGCTGCCCTCCCAGGGATGAATCCCTGAAAGCCGAAAGGCTGCTCCCTTTCGGGAGCAGCCGTAACGGCCTTTCGGCTATGCGGCTGCGAGAGCCGCACCGAATTACTTCAGCTCAGCCTTAGCGCCGGCTTCAACCAGCTTCTTGACTGCGGCTTCAGCGTCAGCCTTGGCAACGCCTTCCTTGACGTTCTTGGGAGCGCCGTCAACCAGGTCCTTGGCTTCCTTCAGACCCAGGCCGGTGATTTCACGCACAGCCTTAATCACGCCAACCTTGTTGGAGCCAGCGTCGGTCAGAACGACGTTGAACTCGGTCTTCTCTTCAGCAGCAGCAGCGCCACCGCCAGCAGCGCCGCCAGCAGCGGGAGCAGCCATTGCAGCAGCGGACACGCCGAACTTCTCTTCGATAGCCTTAACAAGCTCGTTCAGTTCCATCACGGACATGCTGTCCAGGGCGGTCAGGAATGCGTCTTTATCGAATGCCATTTTGATTTCCTAAATACGGTTAGATGTTGAATTCAGTACGAAGCGGTTGCTTCAAGCAGCGGGGGCTTCGGCTGGTGCAGCAGCACCGCCACCCTTTTGCTCGGCCACAGCAGCCAGGACGCGGGCGAAGCCGGACACAGGCGCGTTGAGCAGGCCGCACAGTTGGGCCAGCAGAACTTCCTTGCTGGGGATCGAGGCCAGGGACTTGACGCCATTGGCGTCCAGAGCCTTACCTGCATAGGCACCTGCCTTGATGACCAGCTTGTCATTGCCCTTGGCAAAGTCAGCGATCACCTTGGCTGCTGCCACGGCGTCTTCAGAGAAGCCGTAGATCAGCGGGCCGCTCATGCTCTCTGCGGCGACTTCGAACTGGGTGCCGGCAACAGCGCGACGTGCCAGGGTGTTCTTCAGAACGTGAAGATACACACCTTGGGCGCGTGCGGTTTTGCGCAGCTGATCCAGTTGAGCCACCGTGAGACCGCGGTACTCAGCCAGTGCAAGCGTTTGTGCCTTGCCCGCTTGGGCAGCCACTTCCGCAATGACGGCTTCTTTCTCGTTGCGATTGAGACTCAAGGTCTACTCCTTCAAACATGCCTTTGGCGCACCCACTCATAGGAGCAGGACACCTGGGGCACACCCAGTTGCAGCGACCTAACCGTTGGGAAAAAATCTTGCGAGCAAGACCCATTCTTCACGGCGGGGACGCCATCTGCGTAGGCTGGAGGATTAAGCTGGTTCGCGCGATACTGCCAACACGACCAACGCCTACGGTCTTTGATAGCCCACAGCCCGAAGGCTGCAGCCCACCAATTCTGTTCACTCCCCTCCACCAGACTCGCGAGGGTAGCGGCCCGCGCATCAAGCGCGGACGATGTTCATGCCTGATCAGCCAGTGATGCTGCTGACATCCACACGGACGCCGACACCCATGGTCGAGGACACGGCGACCTTCTTCAGGTACACGCCCTTGCTCGAAGCAGGCTTGAGCTTGTTCAAAGCATCCAACAAAGCAGCCAGGTTGCCCTTCAGCTTGTCGGAGTCGAACGAACGGCGACCGATGGTGCCGTGGATGATGCCGGCTTTGTCAACGCGGAACTGGACTTGACCAGCCTTGGCGTTCTTGACAGCGGTGGCCACATCGGGAGTCACGGTGCCAACCTTAGGGTTAGGCATCAGACCACGCGGGCCCAGCACGGTACCCAGGGTACCCACGATACGCATCGTGTCAGGAGAGGCGATCACCACGTCGAAGTTGATGTTGCCGGCCTTGACTTGCTCAGCCAGGTCTTCCATACCCACCACGTCAGCGCCAGCGGCCTTGGCTTCTTCAGCCTTGGCACCTTGGGCGAACACAGCCACACGCTTGGTCTTGCCGGTGCCGTTAGGCATCACGACAGCGCCGCGAACGACTTGGTCGGACTTCTTGGCATCCACGCCCAATTGAACGGCGACGTCGATCGACTCGTCGAACTTGGCGTTGGCGCAATCCTTGATGATGGTCAGGGCTTCTTCGATGGCGTACAGCTTGGTGGTTTCAACCTTACCTTGCAGAGCCTGTTGGCGCTTGGTCAACTTAGCCATTTCACACACCCTCCACGATGATGCCCATCGAACGAGCCGAACCGGCGATCGTGCGAACAGCAGCGTCCAAGTCAGCAGCAGTCAAATCCTTTTGCTTGGTCTTGGCGATTTCTTCAACCTGAGCACGGGTCAGTTTGCCAACCTTGTCAGATTGAGGACGGCTAGAACCCTTGTCGATCTTGGCCGCCTTCTTCAGCAACACGGTTGCTGGAGGGGTCTTGATGACGAAAGTGAAGGACTTGTCTGCGAAGGCGGTGATCACCACGGGCAACTTCAGACCGGGCTCAACGCCTTGAGTCTGGGCGTTGAACGCCTTACAGAATTCCATGATGTTCAGACCACGCTGACCCAGCGCGGGACCGACGGGAGGCGAGGGGTTAGCCTTACCAGCCGGGATTTGCAGCTTGATAAAGCCGATAATCTTCTTGGCCATGTGTTTCTCCTAAAACCGGCAGGCGGCCACGCCCAAACGGTTGAGTACAAACGCCTTCGCTTCGATGAACTCGCGCTCAGGCTCCTCGTGTTGCATCACACCTGCAACTGGGGTGGCAGTTTCGGCAGCCCTGATTCGCTAGACGCGCATAGGGACACCCCTCCCTGCAGGAGGAAAGCCCGCGATTCTAAAACTTAACTGTGAATCTTGGCAAGCGGTTTTGCTGTAGCGAGCTAAGTTTTCTAGAAATCGCATGCTAACCGACATGAAAAAAGGCCCCGAAGGGCCTTTTGGCTAGATGTGGCGCGAGGGGCGCCATCACGAAAGCTCGAAAAATCAGATTTTTTCGACTTGGTGAAAGTCCAATTCGACGGGCGTCGCGCGACCGAAAATCGTGACAGACACGCGCAACTTGGACTTGTCGTAATTGACTTCCTCGATGGAGCCATTGAAGTCGGTGAAGGGGCCTTCCTTGACACGAACAACTTCACCCACATCCCACTCAACCTTGGGACGAGGCTTCTCGATGCCTTCTTGCATCTGGTTGACGATCTTCATGACCTCGTCTTCCGAGATGGGCACCGGACGGTTCTTTGCACCACCCACAAAACCCGTCACCTTGGAAGTGTTCTTCACCAAGTGCCAGGTGTCATCGGTCATGACCATTTCAACCAGCACATAGCCGGGATAGAAACGACGCTCGGTAACGGACTTCTTGCCGTTCTTGACTTCCACGACTTCTTCAGTGGGAACCAAGATGCGACCAAATTGAGTCTGCATGCCTGCGCGATCAATGCGCTCACGCAGGTTGCGCTCGACCGCCTTTTCCATTCCGGAGTAGGCATGAACCACATACCAGCGCAGCGGGGCAGCAGCAGGAGTGGCTTGAACGTCGGTCATGTGAGTCTTCCTTGATAAGGGGATGCGTGGGATCAGCTCTTCCAGCCCAGAATCAGGCCGTAAATGACCCACTCCAGGGTTTTGTCAGTCAACCACAGGAACAGCGCCATGACAACCACGAACGCAAAAACGTAGGCCGTCATTTGCATGGCCTCAGGACGGGCGGGCCACACCACCTTGCGCAACTCCTTGACAGAGTCCTGGCCGAAGGAGATCAACTCCTTGCCTTGCGCAGAGGTGAAAAACACCGCGACGCCTGCAGCAATCAACACCAGCAGTGCAGCAACGCGCATCCACAGGTCCTGCTTACCCAAGAGATAGAACGCGACCACACCGCCAACAACCAACAGACCTGCGGTGGCCAGCTTGGCTTTGTCAGCATTTGTTGTGACGGTTTCGATTTGGGTGTTGGACATGATTCAGACTTGAGGCAGCAAAGCCCACAGACCATGCGATCTGCGGGCTGCTATAGACAGCGGATGTCGTCGAGTTCAGTAGGTGGCAGGGGCAGTAGGAATCGAACCTACAACCTTCGGTTTTGGAGACCGACGCTCTGCCAATTGAGCTATACCCCTACGATGAAACTGATTACTCGATGATCTTGGCAACCACGCCGGCGCCGACGGTACGGCCACCTTCGCGGATAGCGAAGCGCAGACCTTCTTCCATAGCGATCGGGGCGATCAGCTTGACGGTGATCGACACGTTGTCACCAGGCATCACCATTTCCTTGTCGGCTGGCAGCTCGATGGAACCGGTCACGTCGGTGGTACGGAAGTAGAACTGAGGACGGTAGTTGTTGAAGAAAGGAGTGTGGCGGCCGCCTTCGTCCTTGCTCAAAACGTACACTTCGCCAGTGAAGTGGGTGTGTGGCTTGATGGAACCGGGCTTGCACAGCACTTGGCCGCGCTCCACGTCTTCACGCTTGGTGCCGCGCAGCAAGATACCGACGTTGTCGCCAGCTTGACCTTGATCCAGCAGCTTGCGGAACATTTCCACGCCGGTACAGGTGGTCTTTTGGGTGGCCTTGATACCAACGATTTCGATTTCTTCGCCGACCTTGATGATGCCGCGTTCGATACGGCCGGTCACCACGGTGCCGCGACCAGAGATCGAGAACACGTCTTCCACAGGCATCAGGAAGGTGCCGTCCACAGCGCGCTCAGGCGTGGGGATGTAGGAATCCAGGGCTTCAGCCAGCTTCATGATGGCTTGCTCACCCAGCTCGCCGGTGTCGCCTTCCAGAGCCAGCTTGGCGGAACCGCGGATGATGGGAGTGTCGTCACCAGGGAAGTCGTACTTGGACAGCAGCTCGCGCACTTCCATTTCGACCAGTTCCAGCAGTTCAGCGTCGTCCACCATGTCAGCCTTGTTCAGGAAGACGATGATGTAAGGCACGCCCACCTGGCGAGACAACAGGATGTGCTCGCGAGTTTGTGGCATGGGGCCGTCAGCAGCGGAACACACCAGGATAGCGCCGTCCATCTGAGCAGCGCCGGTGATCATGTTCTTCAC
>JBKBIO010000016.1:0-73980 GCA_046299355.1 Aquabacterium sp.
TGCACCTGCACCAGCACCAGCACCAGCACCAGCACCAGCACCAGCACCAGCACCAGCACCAGCACCTGCACCTGCACCTGCACCTGCACCTGCACCTGCACCTGCACCTGCACCTGCTCCTGCTCCTGCTCCAGCACCAGCACCTGCACCAGCACCTGCACCAGCACCAGCACCAGCACCAGCACCAGCACCTGCACCTGCTCCTTCTACTAGCCCAGACTGGACTCGTATTGAAGCGTCCGCCAACTGGGATTACACCGTGAGTGCGCCAAGCCGCAGTGCCTGTGGTGCAACAGAAGGCAAGATCTATAACGTCGGACCTACTCGTGCGATTCTGACCCCCAAGGATGTGCCTTGGCTGAAGCTGATGCCTTGTGATCAGGTCTTGATTGACTACCGCGCTACCCCCTACACCGATATCATCTTCATCGGCTCTCGCGGCGAGAAGAACAAGTACATCACCATCAAGGGCTTGCCTGGTCCAAATGGTGAGCGTCCGGTGTTTGATGCGGCTGGAGCATCTTCATCGACGACCATGGGTATGAGTGCCATCTATGACGGCGCGGGCATGATTGTGATTGGCAAGCCCAGCACCACGGCAGTGCCAACCCGTGTGTATGGCTACAAGCCAGGTTACCTGCACATCACGGGCCTGAGCATCAAGAATGCACGCAGTGCATACAAGTACACCAACCAAAGTAAAGTCACGGCCAACTGGCCCAATTTCACTGCGGCGATCTATGTGAATCCTGCGGAGAACTTGGCCATTACCAATTGCGAGTTGTCCAACAGTGGCTTGGGGTTGTTCGTCAACTCCCTCAACGATGAAGCTGGTCAGTCGAGAAAGCTGCTCATCTCTGGCAACTACTTCCATGGAAATGGTGTTTCTGGGGATGCAAGCTTGCACAACTCCTACACCGAAGCGATTGGCACCATTTACGAGTACAACTACTTCGGTCAGCCCATTTCGGGCACGGCAGGAGACAACGTCAAGGATCGCTCCGCAGGCATTGTGTTCCGCTACAACTACATGGAGGGCGGTACCTACGGGCTGTCTTTGCGTGATCCCCAGTCGAACGGTACTTTTGAAGGTGCTGCAGTGGACTCTTTGGGAGACCTGTTGACCAAGCATGCCTTCGTCTACAGCAATATCTTCCGTCTGCGTGGGACCTCGTTCATCGCCGTTGGACATGGAGATGGGGTGTATGGCGATGGCAAGCAGTATCGTCACGGCAACCTGTTCTTCTACAGCAACAAGGTGATCTCAGAGTTCGACTACCAGATGTACCACCGCGACACGGTGCCTTTGTTCCAGTTCTTGAACACTCGTTCGCCTGCGACAGCAGTAGCCGTCAACAACCTGTTCTATGCCAAGAGTGCGACTGTGGGCGGTACCCCAGCTCCGTTTAGCTTGATCTTCTGGATGGGTAAGGCGAATTTCCAAAGCAACTGGATCAACAACTACACCAATACGCATACCAATTGGGGTGGATACACCACCGGCGTTTACGTCGGAACCAAGTACGACGGCTCTGGTTTGTATGGTCTGACGAAGCAATCTGGTTCGCCTGGATTCACCAACCTGTCAACGGGCGACTTCTCCTCTCTGGCGGGTTCTGCGTTCACCACACTGGTTGGCACATTGCCCACCGAAGTGGTTGCACGTAAGCTGACCCCTGCAGGTACGCCGGTCCAGTTCCCGCCGCTGACGATCGCGAACTGATCAAGCCAACAGTCACAGCTAACGCCCTCCAGGCATTCACCTGGGGGGCGTTTTGCATTCAAACTACCAAACCTAGCGCGTATGGTTCACGTAAACTGACGCCACTTTGCCCGGGCTGCCCCCTTCGACAGCCATCGACCATCAGAGAGGTTTGACTTGCTGTTTAACTCAGCCATTTTTCTGCTGTGTTTCTTGCCGATCGTGCTGGTGTTTTATTACCAGTTGTCGCATAAGAATCAAAACAAGTTTCTCGTACTGGCAAGCTTGGTCTTCTATGCGTCTTGGGATTGGCGCTTCCTGGGACCATTGTTGTTCACCACGACGCTGGATTTTTGGGTTGCGGGTCGTTTGGAGGGCAGTCATGGTGACCCGTCAAGGCAGGCTGAGCGCAAGCGCTACCTACTGTTGAGTGTCGTATCGAATCTATCTTTGCTTGGCTTCTTCAAGTACTTCAATTTCTTTACGCAATCTTTTCTCGAGTTGGGGCGGGTATTTGGGTTGGAGATGAATGTCGAAGTGCTGGAAATCATCCTCCCGTTGGGTGTTTCGTTTTATACATTTCAGGCGCTTTCGTACACCATCGATGTCTATCGAGGTGAGTTGCATGCCACCAATTCCTTCTGGGACTTTTTCCTGGCTGTTCTTTATTTCCCGCATCTGATCGCTGGACCGATTCAGCGCGCGTCCCTTTTACTTCCGCAAATTACTCAACCTCGTGTGATCAATCGTGATCAAGTGCTCGAGGGGGTTCACCTGATTTTCTGGGGTTTTTTCAAGAAGGTATTCATTGCGGACAATGTTTCACCTATCGCCGATCGCGTTTTTGGGATGTCTGATCCTACTGGCGCAGATGTTTTGGTGGGTGTTCTGGCGTTCACGGTTCAGATCTATTGCGATTTTTCTGGGTATACCGATATTGCGCGGGGTCTAGCCAAAATAATGGGTTTTGAGTTCACATTGAATTTTAATTTGCCCTATTTGGCGACAAATCCTTCCGACTTCTGGCGTCGTTGGCATATCAGCTTGTCATCGTGGCTGAGAGATTATCTTTATAAGCCTCTGGGGGGGAATCGTGACGGTACCCTGATGACGCAGAGAAATCTCATGATTACCATGGTCTTGGGCGGTCTGTGGCACGGCGCAGCCTGGAATTTTGTGCTGTGGGGCTTCTATCACGGAGCGATCCTGGCCATTCACCGCTGGAGTGCCCCAGTTCTGGCGAAATGTGGCGAAGCATTTGGTCGACAAACAGGACTGTGGTGGGCCATCAGGGTGGCGGTGATGTTTGTCATGACCTGTTATGGGTGGTTGCTTTTTAGAGCGACATCACTAGACCAAGTGGTTGGAATGACCGCAAGTTTGTTCAATGGCTTGAGTGGTATTGACTGGGATGCGCTGCAAACCATCGGGGCTTATGCATTGCCACTTGTGGTGGTCCAGTTGTGGCAATACAGAAAGGATGATTTGTATTTCCTCAATCACCGTCACGTGCCGTTGGTGGTTCGGTTGATTGTCTACACCATCATGGCCTACGCCTGCCTGTTTCAAGGTGGTACCACGCAGTCCTTTGTTTATTTCCAATTCTGAATATGAGCGCTGCAAAAATCATCAAATGGACAGCGGGATTTGCGCTTGTATGTCTGACGCTGGAGTTTTGTGCGAGGTTAGACGACTGGTGGGTGCAGGGCGCCGATCCGCTGAAGCCTTACACCATCAACACTTTGTTCAAGGCCAGTGATTTAGGTCGTGAGGGCGTTCCAAATGCAAAATTTGGGAAGTGGCACATCAACTCGATGGGCTATCGGGGGCCAGAGCCTCAGCCCGATCGCACGAATATTCTTACCTTTGGGGCCTCCGAGACGTTCGGTTTGTATGAGAGTGCCGGTAAGGAGTATCCGCGTCAGCTGGAGTCCAAGCTGAACGAACATCAAGCCCGTTTCAACGTGGTGAACATTGCCCTTCCGGGTATCCGGATAGGTCGTGTTAGCTACCTGAATGCGGCGATTCAAAAGACCCAGCCGAAGTACGTCATCATTTATCCCAGCCCGGCCAACTACATTGGTGCAGATCAGCCGTTTTGTCATAAGGAGCCAGTTCCGGTTCCGCCAGAGAAGGGGATCGGTGACACGATCCGCCTGTACGGGAAAGTGGAGCAGTTATCCAAGTCGATCTTGCCGGATTGGGTGATGACTCCAATGCGGCAATTCGCCACGTGGCGGGCTACGAGGCATCTGACGGTTCAGAAGCAGGTGCCTGACGCCACCTTGGCGGCCTTAGCCAAAGACATGGCTTGCGTTGCCAATGCTGTCAGTGCCGCTGGCGCGAAGCCGATTTTTGTCACCCATGCGAATTATTTTGGTCCCAGCATCCAGCCAGAAGCAAAAGCCATGGCGATCGCCTGGCGACGCTTTTATCCCGAACTGACTGAGGAGGCTTTGGTTGGCTTGGATGCACAAGCCAATGAAGTGATCCGTCGGGTGGGAGCGACCTTGTCCGTGACCGTCGTCGATGCTGCGTCACACATCGAGCCTGGACCCGAACACTTTGCCGACTTTGTTCATTTCAATGACAAGGGGGCCAAAAAGATGGCCGAGTTGCTGGCGCTGTCCATCCAATAAGTTGGCTCCGTATGTCGCCCCGACAGTGGGCTAGCGTTTGGGGCGATTCTGGGCGGGAATGCCGAGCGCCAAGTGGTCGTCGGGAACATTTTTGACGACGACCGCGTTGGCTCCAATACTGGCTCGGTTACCCACCAAGAGTCCGCCAATGACTTTGGCGCCCGAACCCACAAAGACGTCGTCACCCAGTACTGGGCACCGCCCGCGGTTGTCTCCGATGACGACACCACTCTCTAGCCACACGTTGGCGCCACCTTGCACGGCCGCGTTGATCACGACCCCGATGGGGTGAATCAAGACGAAGCCCGGTCCGAATTTAGCGCCGATGCCGATCACACAACCGTTGAACCACTTGTTCAAAATGTGGGCCGGGAGCCCGGCCGGCTTGCCACCAATGGATGCACACCATTCCTGCAAGCGGTAGAGCACGTTGGCAGAGGTGCCATCGGTCATACAGGTTCTGACCATTGAGTACGTGGCGCCATACTGGGAATACAGTCGGCGCTTGGCTTGGAGGTCGGCAACCAGGTTCTTGAACACCTTAGCCTCGCTTCAGCGACATCACGAAATCCACCAACTGGACCACGTTGTTCCGCCATTGCCGCTCTGCGGCGATGTAGGCGCGAGCGGCTTGCCCCACTTGCTTCAATTCATCGATGTTGCGACTCTTGGTGAGGACCATGTCTACCGCGCGATCGAGATTGCCAGCCGTAAACGTCCAGCCCGTTTGGCCTTCTTTCAGTACCTCCTGAATGGGCAAGAAGTTGGGCGCAATGGGTGCAATACCGCAGGCCATGAATTCAAACAGTTTGACGGGCGAGGTGTAGTCGCCCGCGCTGGGCAAAATGGCCATGTCCATGGCGGCAAGCAGGCCTGGTACATCGTCGTGCGGGACGCGTCCGGTCATGATCACTTGGTTGCTCAGTCCGCGTTCTTTCACGAACTTGTCGACTTCGGGATAAGTCGCGCCGTCGCCGACCAGCAAGAGAACCAAATCCGGGTTTTGTTTGAGTTGGTCTGCAATGGCGTAGACAAACTTGTCGATGGCATGCCAGGGCACAAATGCCCCCAGGTAGCCGCAAACCACCTTGTTGTCGAGCTTCCAGCGTGTACGGGCCTGTGCGCGTTGCTCGGGTGTGTAGCTGAACTTGTCGATGTTGGCGGCGTTGGGGGTGATGATGGTGGGGGCGACCGTTTTGTGTGCACCGACGATGCGATCGCGGAACACACCAGAGACGAACACCAAGCCATCAGCCTTACGGAAAACCCAGCCTTCGATGGCTGTGGCCAGCTTCATGAAAAAGACGGGGCGAACGCGTTCAACGGTGGAGGAGTCGTTGACCTCAAGAATGATCGGAATCTTTTTCAGGCGAGCAATCAAGACGCCAGCAAACATGAACAAGGAGTAGCGTTCGTAGATGAAGTCCACAGGCCCGTTTTGCTTGAAATACTTCAGCAGGCGCCAGCTGGCGACGGCGTTGTAGGCCAATTCAGCTAACTCAAACAGGGGCTCTGGGAAGCGCGCCACCAACTTCATGAGCGTCGTGGCTTGTTGAGTTGGGGACATCGCTTTGGGCGTGACATAGGGGTCTGCGCCAGGCAAGGAGATGATGTCGACATGCACGCCATCGGCGCGCAAGGCGTCGGTGATGCCGCGGATGTGCACGCCCTCGACGGCCTTGCCCTGGGTGCGGTGGTGGTACAAAACCCGTTGAACGATGGAAGACAGTTTGTTGTTGCTCATGATTTTTTCGTGTGTGTCTTATCGAACGGTGCGTCGCCAAGAACCGGAGTATTGGCCCGTCATGTAACGCCAAGATGCCACTAGGAAGGCCCAGTTCAATGCAAAGACGAATCCAAACAGTTTGATGGGGCCAGGCAAGCGATCGGTAGTTTGGGTCAAACGGTAAGCAATGGCTGCAGCGATCAGTCCGATCGCCTGTATAGCCAGCCAGGCTTGCCATGCTTGGGCGCTTGGTTCGAACAGTACGACAGCGATCGATGCGGCCAATGAACCCAGGATCAGATGCGGCGCCAGCCAACGCAGGACCTTGTGCGACAGGTACGCGAAACGGGTGCCCCAGGTCGTTCGCGTGAAGTACTCGGGTTGACGAAACAGTGCTTGGAAATTGCCGATGCCGATTCGAATGCGGCGGTGGTATTCGTCATCAATGTTGTCCGGCATTTCTTCTTCGGCCCATGCGCTGGGTTCATAAACCAACTTTGCGCCTTGCGCAGCCACGTTCATCGCCACGCAGAAGTCATCGCAGATGGTGTCTGGCCGAATGGGGCGCCAGAGGCTGCGCCGGATCGCATAGATCGCACCATTGGCACCCAGCAAACCGCCAATACGGCTTTCGAAAAACTTCAGCAGTTGTTCGATTTTCCAATAGATGCCGTCTTGGTTATTGCCCTGGCCGCTGAGAAGGCGCAACTCGCCACTGACGCCGCCGACGTCAGGATCTGAGAAGGGCGCCACCAGCTTACGGAGTGCATCGGGGGCAAAGAAAGTGTTGGCATCAGAAAAAGCGATCAACTCTTCTTGGCCGCGACTGACCAGGTCATTCAGTACGCTGGCCTTGCCGCGGTTTTGTTCAAATACAAAAGCCTGCAGTCTTTCATCATCGAAGGCTTTCAATATGGCCCCCGTTTGATCCTTGCTTCCGTCAGACCCGATGTAGATACGAAGTTTGTCGGCCGGGTAGTCTTGGTTCAATAGGTTTTCAACACGTTGGCGGATGTGCTTTTCCTCGTTGAAGGCTGCGATGACCACACCAATGTGCGGGAAGACGGATGGCGCCGTCGCACGGCGATTGACTTTGCCCGTGACGTGTCGAATATCTCTCTTGAGTTGAACCCAACCCGCCAGCAGGGACAGCAAGATCGGGTACAGCAGGTATGAGTAAACGAACAGGACCACCCCGGCCACTGCCATCGCCTTGAGTGCCAACATACCCATCAGCCTTGTTGTGCCACAAAAGATGGGCGGGGGATCAGGTAGTCGCGGTACTCGCAGGGGTCGCCGCTGAGGCCTGCTTCGGCCGCCTTGATGATGTTGTAGGTTTCGCGCGCACTGACGTAGTGAAGCTTGTAGTTCTTACCGTCGTTGTATTTGCTTTCCAAATATGAGAAGGCCTTGTCCATCGGTTCGCCGAGCAGGGTATCCATGTCACGCTCTTGCGTGCCATGGGTGTGAACCTTGATGAAAATCCACTCTGGGCGACCTTCGACGTGAATGCCCATATCAACCCAAGCATCAATCCGGTCTGTTGAGGGCGGAGAGCTGGTTCGCACGTCTGCATTTTCAATGCGAGGCAGCAGGCCAAATTTCCGGTTCTTCCACATGAAACCCAATGGACCTTGGATGATCATCAGATCACCCACAGGAGCGCCGCCGACTTTGACCCGAACTCCAGTATCGTGAGACTTGGGCTGATCGGGGTTGTCAATGGCGTAGTAGATCTTGTTGATCGTGCTTGTCTGGCAAGGATCGGGTGCTGCCGGTAGAGTGAAGTCAGCGTAGCAGCCTTCATCGGCAAGTACCTTTAACTCATTGTTGACGCCGCAGCCGAAACCTGTCGGATGCGCATTGTCGAGGGCCCAGTTGCCGTGGATGAACGACCACAATGGTTTGCCATTTGCATCAGTCGATAGCGCGCCGTGTTCGCGAACCAACAACCTGGTGAAGCGACTGAGTTTTTCTCGCAGACCGGCTTCCGTGTCTTTGTCGTGATGCAGGTGAATGTCAATCTCACCCAAACCCATCTGGCATAGCTCAACCAATGCATTGAGGTGCTCAACGCGGTACTCCTCTTCGGGATAGAAGAAAGAATGCACTGGGGGTCGGCCATCACCATCGCGGTGTTTGGCGCAAAGTTTGGGGTAGTCCTGCCGCCAGCGTGCGACCCGCGCCACCTCGGTTTCATAGCTTGGCTTGAGCCACTGAGGCTCGTAATGGTCGACAAAGCAAAACATCACGTGCTTGAGACCGGTCGGAGGTGTAGCGGGACGCCAGTCTTGTTTCAGGTAACTGCCCAGCCATTGCTGGAGGTTCTTCTTTCGAACATCGAGCAACACAACAACTACCGCACACAAAAGCAGGGCGAACAAAACGATCAAAATGAGGTGCATGACGCAAATGTGGGTTGCTCTGATCGCGACGCCTTGGTTCTGATCAGATGGGTCATTTTGTCTTTAGCCCATTTGGTGCATGAAGACAAAAAAGTACACGAGGGAGATGGTCGCTATTGTTGTCTGTAGCGAGCTTTTAAACCAGTCCATTGGGGCCTGTATTTCGGGGATATTTGCGCAGTCGGGCATCCTGCGAGCGCACATCCAAACCGCTGTACACATGGCCATCAGCGCAAAGAATGTGGGCTGATAAGTTCTGGACAAGAACCAAGCGCAGGTCAAATACCCAATCAGTGAGGCGCGCAATATGTTGCCAGCCAGTCTGGCATCAGAGCCCAGTGGCGCATATTGCGCGACCCTGTTCACTGCTTTGAAGGAAATCACAATCAAAGAGATCCAGGTGAAATAACCCAATAAGCCAACTTCCGAAAAGCACAGGACAAATGAGTTGTGTGCGGTCAGGTGGTGGTGATCAACAAAATTGCCGTATCCGATACCAAATAATGGCGATGATTTCAGCATTTGGAAACCTTCGTACCACGCGTGAATCCGATCGCCGGCTGATTCTTCTTTTGACGAAAATCCACGACCACCTGTCGCGCCGATGATCATCGCGCCGGCCCCCCCGCCGGCGAGCAGCAACACCGTCTTCACAGTACCTAAGGCGTTGCGAATACCAAAAAAGAGCAGCGACGCGATACCCAGCAGCGCGCCTCGGGAATTGGTCAAGGTGATGCAATAGCCAACTGTCAGGGTTGGGAGGGCAATGAAGGCAAAGTTCTTGACCCAAGCGCCCTTTTTGTACAACCACCAAAACATCGGAAGGATCATGACCAGCGCTTGAGAGAAGTCATTCGGGTCACTGAAAATGCCCACCCCGCGTACTCGCCACATGAATGCGCCGGATGTGTCCTCTGCCGGGACCGCAGGGCGCTCAATCGGGGCCTCGATGGGGGTTTCTTTGCGTTGTTGCAGTACCAACTCTTCGGACATAAAGCCTGTGTGATAGGCGTAGATGCCCAAACAGGCCATGCAAATAAAGCAGAAAATGATGACGAAGGCTGCAGACCTCAGTCTTCTCAAGCTGCGCAAATTAAAACTGATGAGAAAGAAGAGAAGTACGGCGGCACTGAAGTCGCTGAGGGCATCGAGTCCTGATCCGAATTGTCCTCGTGCAAAGTGTGAGAACCCGATCAGCATCCAAAACGACAAGAGTAACGAGTAGTGCAGTCTGGTTGCTGAAGCCGATTTGGATCCAAGAACCTGCGCCAAAGAACCAAGAAAAGCGGTCGCCCATATAAACAACATAGGGCGATAGGCTTCTAGCCACGGCGCAAACAGCTCTGCTGGGCGCAGAAAGAGAAACAGCAGATAGAGCAAAAATGTGTAAAAGATGAAGGACCCACCTTCATCCCATTCAGCCATCTTTTTATCCACCTTGAATGATCCTGCGTAACTTGGTTGCGTATACACGCTCAATTTTCGTGTGTACGAAATAGGAAATGAGTAGGATGACGCTCAATGTGGCTGCCAACGATAATCCATAAGGCCAAGATGAATTTTGTGTGGTTGTCAGTAGCGTGTATCCCAGGTATTCATGGATCAAATAGATGGGGTACGTTAACGCACCTGCCCAGTACAAGATAGGAGAGGCTTGGAGTCGGAATCTTCCCAAAGAAATCAGAGTGAAAATGCCGACAATACAGGTCATCAGTAAGCCCACGATGATTTGATCCGTTATCGGCGAGTTCAGTGTTTTCTTGACGCCAGAAATGATGCACAGAAGGGCTGCGATCACAAATAGTGCAATGCGCTTTTGTGTGACGGGCTCTGTTCGCAGCAAATAACTGGTTATGCCCAAGCAAAAAAACGGCGCCCAATTCGCAATGAGCCAGAATTGAAGCGGGTAAATGGGCCTGACGAGATCAATGGCGCAAAGTGCGAGCCACAGCGCCATGACCCACTCAATTCTGTGGAGCCAATTCAAACGAATCAGCACGAAAATAAGCGCATAAAAGTGCAATTCGACGGCCAGGGACCAGTAGGCGCCATCCACATAACTGGCGCCAAGAAGATGCGTCAACATGGTGACATTGATGGCTGCGTCTCGCCATGAGACGGTCAGTTCAGGCATGTTGCCGAGCCTGACGGCCATCACAGTGATGATGATGGAGGCCCAGTATGCGGGATAGAGTCTTGCCGCGCGAGATGCTACAAATCCCCTCGGGGATGCGCTTTTCGCGCTCATGAAAATGACAAACCCGCTGATGGCGAAAAATAGATGTACGCCGACGTAGCCAAATTGACTGATCGATTGAACAAACTCAGGTGCAGCGACTGGTACCCATCCACCAACGTGCCCGCGGTAGGTGTAGTGAAACAGGACGACCATGACGCAAGCCAGGGCACGCAGGAAATCGATTTCGTTGAATCTGTTTGTGTGCAATTGAGTTCCCCGCTTAGCCCCTACAATCACTTGGCGTTCACCGGACGCTCATCCTACACTGCACTGCTGTGCAATCCACTGATGTACCGACACAATCCCCATGGCTTCCCCCTCCAAGCCCTCTAACTTGAGGGTGGCGGCGTTCATCGCCTTGTCCACCTACATCAATACAGCGCTTGGGTTTGCTGTGAGTGTCGTGATTGCCCGCAGTCTTGGTCCGCATGACTACGGTCAATACGCCTATCTGGTATGGCTCTCCGGTTTTTTGGTGACCATTGGTAACCATGGCTTGAGTAGTTGCGGCATACGTTTTATCTCGGAATGCCATGGTCGTGGTGATCACGAGCAGGCGCGTCATGTTCATCATTGGCTACGCAAGCAGCAGTTGCTCAGTGTCGCGATCACGGCATTACTGTTCACCGCCTCTACCTATTTTGTGAAACCCAAGGGTTGGGAAGAGTCGACTTATTTGCTGGTCGGCGTTGTCCTTGTGAGCTTGCTGAGCAAGGCAATTTATATATTCGATGTTTCTATTGCCAAAGGGTATAAAGATTTTGCGGTCGAGTCTTGGATTACGATCGTGATGAGTGTGGCCTATATTGGGGGCGCTCTGGTCATGGCATGGGTTGATGCGGACCTTTCTGCATATGCCTTATTCTTTGGTTTTCTGAGTTTGTGTTATGCCTTTATGTCTGGGTATATGCTCCGACGCCGCGGCATCGTTAATCAATTGCAGCCTTTGCCTCCAGATTTGCTGGCTCGGATCAAGAATCATTTGTTTTGGACGGTGGTGTTGGTGGTTGTCGTCACCCTCAGTAATAAGACTCTGGAAACATTTTTGCTGAGTACCGAAGTAGGCATGGCAGAAGTTGGCTATTTTTCGATTGCAGCCGCCTTGTCAAGAGGCGGGATTGAGTTGCTCTCATCTGCCTTGAATACGATGTTGATGCCCATGATGGGGCACGCCTACGGCGAGGGGGGGCTGGCCAAGGTCAATCAGATCTTGTCTGATTCTTTGCGGTACTTCACCTTTTTGGGATTGCTCTTGGCGGGCTTGGGCACCTTGTGGGCGGACGCAGGCGTGTCCATCATGTACGGCGACGAATATCGAGCCGTGGTGGATGTTCTGCGCGTCATGATGCTGGTAGGCGGTCTTACATTGTCTGAAGGGGTGTTTGGATCATTGCTCACCACGACGGACAACCAAAAATTACGTGCTCAGGTCTCCGTCGGGTCCGTGGTGATCAGTGCGGTAGCTGCGTTCAGCCTCGTGCCCACATATGGGCTCGTTGGGGCGTTGGTTTCCTACGGCATCACGCGCATCTCAATCGTGGTTTTGATGGCTTGGACGATTCGAGCGAACCTGAGGGTGACGTGGCCGATGTCCGAGTTGATTGCCGTGTTTGGTGCTGCTTTACTTGGGGGCTTGCTGGTGGGGCCGCTGGTTTGGATGTTCCCTGGAGCTTGGGGGCAGTTTGCTGCCGGCATCCTGTATGTGTTGGCTTATGTTTGGTTGACCGTCAAATTCAAATTCTGGACGGCCAACGACGCGAACCAATTGCAGCCCATCATTCGGCGATTGCCAACGCCGGTCCGGAAACTGATGAGCTGACCCAAACGGATCACTCTTGTGCGACGGCTTCCACCTGTATGCGCAATGTGACCTTCATGTCGAACCCCCATTCTTTACCAATTGGCATCCCAAAGTCGTCGCGCTTGAAGGTCGCCAAGGCATCCGCCCCGCAGATTTCACGGTTCAACATCGGGTGCGGCATGCACTTGAAGGTCAAGATATTGAGCTTCAGTGGTTTGGTGATGCCTTTGAGTGTGAGGTCGCCCAATACCTGTGTCGGGCGGCCGTTTTTGAACGCGGCCAGCTTGCCCTTGTAAGTGGCGGTTGGGAATTTCGTGGCGTCAAACAGTTCAGGGGTCTTGGCTTTGGTATTCATCAGGTCGAGACCAAAGTCGATGCTGTCGATGTCGACCGTGATGTCGACGGTGCCACTTTTGGCTTTTTTGTCCAGCGTGATCTGACCAGATGTTTTGTTGAACTTGCCGCGCCAGACGGACAGGCCCGCCATGTGATCGGCCTCGAAGCTGGGGAACGTGTGCGTCGGCTGGATGTCGTATGTGGTGGCCGCGTTGGCAACTGTGGCCAACACAAGCAGAGGCGTCACAGCCAGGGCTTGAATCGCTTTCAATCAGCACTCCTTCGAAAAGGGGGAACGTGGGGTGACAAACGGGCTGTGACATTAACACGTCATATCTTGTTTTCAAAATGCGCCTGATTCATTGGTGACTCAGGGAGCATCTCAGCATGATCGGACGTGGTTTGGGGCTTAAATCGCTTGTAACGTGGTCGGCACTCTGCGGCGTTTTGGGCGGCTGTGGGGGAGGCGGGGCAGGCCCTGCTGACGCATCGTCAACCAACACTGGGGGCGTGGTGGTGGTTCCACCCGTTGAAACTGATTGGCGTGCCAAGCTGCTGGCGAAAGTCAAGACCAGCATGTCTGCAGCGGAACTCAGTAATGCGTCGACCAATGCACCCATGAGCGAAACGCCTGTTTGGGATTCTCAATCCATCTACAAGGTCGGCGATGTGGTTCGTGGAACGGGCGATTCATCACAGCATCGCTACATTTGTGTGGGTGTCAGTGGTGAACCCGACTCCAATCGTCGCGGGCCGAGTGGTACGAGTTTGGGCAAGCAGAATGACGGCTATGCAATCTGGTATTACCACGGCCCGGTTCGACCGAAACATTCAGATAGCGTGCCCCCAACCATCACGTGGGGTGTGCAGAGTGAATTGCTGAAAGACATGGTCGGCTATCAAGTGAACGTGCCCACGATCTCTGACCCCAAGGTGGCGTATTCCGGTGGCTTGTTGGAAGTTGATCCCAACATGGGCAATATCGCAGTCGGCGTATTCGGCGGAAACAGCGGGCAACTCAGCAACCCCTTGATCACGGCGCCGGCATCCAGTGCGATGACCTTCTGGACGGGGTCGGACAAGATTGTCCTGGGCTCCTACAACGCGATCTATCGGAATCAGCGTTTCGTGTTGGAGGTCAATGACCGCCGAATCAGTGACGGCGTTGTGCACATGGAGCAAAGCGGCGCGACCCCCACGTTTTTCAACCCCGGTGGCGTCAAGATCGATTTCACCGCAACCCCATTGAAGGGGCAAAGGAAAAAAATTCGCATCTGGTCGATGGACAAGTTCGGCTTCATGGCACACAAGATCCATGTGGAGTCAGGTCAAGCCATCGAGGTTGAAACGAACCCTAACCGGTGGAGTGTGGCGGTTGAGGGCGACAGCATGACACAAGGTGGTTTGGGTACCCCCTATCAACCAGGCATGGATTGGGTGAGCCAAGTGGCTCGACTCGTCGGTGCGGACTCGGCAGCCAACATGGCACAAGGTGGCACGGGCTTCATTTCGAATGCCTATGGCGCGAAGACGACTTACCTCGAACGCTTGGACCGCTTGGTCAAACTCAAGGCCGATGTGTATGTGATTGCAGGTAACCACAATGACCAGAGCTACACGGATGCTCAGCAGATTGAAGCGGCATTGACCTATTTGAAGCGCTTGCGCACCTTGCAACCCCAGTCGATCGTGATCGTGACAGGTGTTTTGCCATTGAAGAATGAAGACATGGTGAGCGTGAAGCGAGCCGAGCAAAACCTCAAGGCCGCCTTTGACCAATGGAACGATGGCAATGCGTACTTCCTGCCTGTTTCGACCGACCCCGCTGGGGCCTGGGTGAACGGTACGGAGGAGGCCTTTTACGATTGGACGGTGAGTGATGGACACTTGATCCAGCGCGGGGTAGATCATGTCGCGGGCAAATATGCCGGTGCGATCAAGAACATCCTCAAAGGTCTCTGAACATTCAGGTTGATTTGAGTGGCTGCAGACATCCAGTAAAGTTTGAGGATGTCTGCACATCCATTTTTTCCTTTGGTCTTCGTCGATTTGGAGACCACGGGTGCCACTGCCACGGTGGACCGTATCACCGAGATCGGCATCGTCGAAGTCAATGAGGAAGGGGAGGTGCGCGAGTGGTCGACCCTGGTGAATCCCAAGACGCCTATCCCTGCATTCATCCAAGGTCTGACGGGCATCACCGATGACATGGTGGCCACGGCGCCCGCGTTTGAGCATATTGCCGATGAGGTATTGATGCGCTTGCATGGGCGCATGTTCGTGGCGCACAACGCGCGATTTGACTACGGCTTCCTGAAGTCGGAATTCAAACGGGTGGGCATTGATTTCAAAGCCCAAGTGCTTTGCACCGTGAAGCTGTCGAGACAGTTGTTTCCACAGTTCGCCAAACACAGTCTGGATGCCTTGATTGAGCGCCACAACCTGCATATGCCGGCCCGACATCGTGCCTTGGCGGATGCGTCGGTGTTATGGCAGTTTTGGCAAGTGCTCGAACGACAAATTCCGCCAGAGGTGCTTAGCCAAACGGTGAGCAAACTCACAGGGCGCAGCAGTTGGCCGATCCATCTCGATCCCTCATTGATCGACGAGTTGCCGGAGCGGCATGGCGTGTACCTGTTTTACGGCGACAACGATTTGCCCTTGTACATTGGCAAGGCCAACAACTTGCGGCAGCGGGTTTTGTCGCATTTCAGTGCCGACCATCGCATGGCCAAGGAGATGAGCCTGTCGCAACAGGTGCGGCGCATCACCTGGCATGAGACAGCGGGTGAAATGGGGGCCTTGTTGAAAGAAGCTCAACTGATCAAAGCGTGGCAGCCCATTCACAACCGTCGCCTGAGGCGAAGCAATGAGCTTTGTGCCTGGCGTTTGATCCCCGCGCAGCGCGACGACGAGGAGGGTGTGGTGCCGGAGTTGGCCTGGGCCCGAGACTTGGACTGGGGTGCGCAGTCGGATGTATATGGCTTGTTTGGTAGCCAGAAGGATGCGCTCAAAACTCTGAAAGAGATCGCAGAAGGGGCGCAGTTGTGTCTGGCCACGCTGGGGTTGGAAAAGGTGAGCAAGGGGCGCCCTTGTTTTGCGTACCAACTCCATGCCTGCAGTGGTGCGTGCATTGGTGCAGAGTCCTTTGCCGCCCACAGCGCCCGCCTTCGAAATGTGATGGCCGATTGGCGTGTGCAGACTTGGCCGTTTGGTGGGCCGGTGATGGCTCGCGAGGGGCAAGCCTGGCACGTCTTGGATGCTTGGTGCTATCTGGGGTCGGCCCAAACGCCTGCCGAAGTCGACGTCTTGCTCAAACAAGGGCGCCCCGCTTTCGACAAAGACACCTACAAGATTCTGGTCAGTTGGTTGCCTCGTCTGGGCTCGGTGGTGTCGGTGGCCGATGGCGAAGTGTTCTCGGTGAGCTTCCCTGCCATCGCTTGAAGGCTTGGCTGAAGGCGCTGGTCGACTGGTAGCCCAGTTGAGCGGCCAATTGGTGAATGGGTGCATTGGCGCTGGCCAATTGGCCGAGGGCCTGCTCGGCTCTCACATCTTGCAGCAAGTCGCGTAGGCTGGTGCCTTTCGCCTGGAGCTGTCTTTTCAAAGTACGTTCACTCACGTGGAGCATGCCTGCGACGCGCGGCAAATGCGCACCAGGTTGATCGAGTGTGCTGAGCAAAGCCAGTTTGACGGATTCGACCCAATCCATCTCGGCGTGGCTTTGCCGAGGCGAGAGCGGGGCCTGCGGCGACAGCGGAAGTTCTTTTTCCATGGCCGCCAGCAGCGCTTGTTTCAAACCTGGATTGGCTTGTCTCAGGGGCAACTCAAGCAAGAACCTTGGGCCGGTCAAGCTGTTGGTGGGGCTGTCAAAGTCAACGGGGCATTGAAAGACCCGGTGGTAGCTTTGAATGTCGGGTGGGCGCGCATGGCAGAAGGCCACGCGCAAAGGCGTGGCTGGGCTGCCGGTAATCCATTGTCCAAAGCGCACCCAACTGGCCAGAATGGTTTCGTTCAAAGGCCGAAGCAGGGCGGGCGAGGCGCCGTCGGGGCGCCAGGATAGGGTCACCAAGTCGTCGCTGAGTTGGGTGTCAAATTGGCCTGGGCCCATCACCAGCGCCTGGAAACGAAGGTTGACCGCAAGCGCTTCCCCCACGGTTTGGCAACTCATCAAGGCATAGCCCAGTTGATGCAGGCCCTCCGGGCGAACCGCTTCACCCACCAATAGACCCATGTGTGGGCAATTGGTCAGCACGGTGGCTGCCTGATACAGACACAGCAATTGGGGTTGCGTGACGCGATGTTGTGGGTTTTGGAGGTCTGACCAGGTCAGCCCGGCATGAGACAGCACCGTCTCCCGGTCGGCGCCGAGCCTTGCGGCGGTGTCCACGATGTGTCTGGCAAAGCTGCTGGCATAGGTTGGTAACATGTTTATATATTAGGCCAATAAATGTATGGAATAGGCCAATTGACGGATCGGTGGCGGACGAAATGCGGTGCATTGCGCACCATGTCGCCATGGCAATCGCAACCCCCCTTATCACTCCGTTTACTGGTGGTTGGCCCTTGGTTGGGCAAACCTTTGAGTACCGTCGCGACGCGTTTCGCTTTTACTGGCAGGTTTATCGCCAGCACGGCGAGGTCAGTCGATCCAGCTTGTTGTTCCGGAAGGTTTACAACTTGCTGGGGCCCGATGCCAATGAGTACGTGCTTCTGAATCAGGGCGGCAATTTCAAGAGCCAGCCAGCGTGGGAGGAATTGCTACAAGCCTTGTTCCCTGGCGGCTTGATGTTGCGCGATGGGGCAGAGCACAAGATGCATCGCCGCTTGATGCAAGGTGCTTTCAGTCATGAGTCATTGCGCACCTATCACGGCATGATGGACGCACGCATGGCCGCCACCCTCGATCAATGGCCGACCGATCGTGCGGTGCCTTTCCTGGAGTTGATCAAACAATTGACCTTGGATGTGGCCACCCAGGTGTTCATGGGCGAACAGTCGGGTTTGGTGGCGGCCGATTTGAAGGAGGACTTTGTGCGCATGGTCGATGCCAGCGTGGCCATCTTCCGCGTGAATGCGCCGGGCGTGAAGTACGGGCGTGGTTTGGCCGCGAGGCAGCGCATGGTTCGGTACTTTCAGGATCGGGTGTCCGCCAAGCGCCAAAGCGGGCAGAGTGACTTGTTTGCTCGACTGGCCCAGGCGACGGATGAGGCGGGGAAGCACTTCAGCGATGAAGAAGTGGTCAATCACATGATTTTCATGATGATGGCTGCACATGACACGACCACCAGTACCTTGACCAGCGTGATTCGGTGTTTGGCAGAGCATCCGCAGTGGCAGCATGCCTTGCGTGAGGAGGCCAGTGCGAATCCTGCGCCATTGAGTTTCGATGCCTTGTCGGGCCTGACGCTGGCCGATCAGGTCATGAAGGAGGCTTTGCGCCTGTACCCGCCGGTGGCCACTTTGCCCCGATTGGCGAGCGAGCCCTTTGAATTCAAAGGACACCTGATTCCCGGGCAATCATTGGTGGCGGTCAGCCCACTGATTTCGCATTACCTGCCCGAAATCTGGTCATCGCCGGAACGGTTTGATCCGGAACGGTTCGCGCCCCATCGTGCTGAAGACCGCCGTCATCGCTTTGCCTGGGTGCCCTTTGGTGCGGGTGTGCACAAATGCATTGGGATGCATTTCGCCGATAACCAGATCAAACTGGTTTTGCACCATCTGCTGAATCGCTTTGAATGGCGATTGGCGACACCGTCGACTGCGCGTATCGATTGGATTCCGATTTGCCATCCAGTAGACGGTTTGCCGGTTATTTTGAGGAATCGGTCACGTTCGTGATTCTTCAATTGGCCTGAACGGGCCGATAACGAAGGGTGGTCTTTGGTTGGGAGACACCACTTCATGGATCCGTTCAAGGTCAAGGTCTGGAACATTTCAGACATGACGGAGGCTGATAAGCAGCAACTCCGCCTTCGTCGTTTGTTGCTGGCCCTCGTTGCCTACAGCATTCCCCTGAGCATCATCTTGATCGCTTGGGCGATGGGCCTCGCGCGTGTGGAGGCGCTGTACTGGTTTATCGCCGTGCCTCTGGTTGTGCTGCCCATTTTTTATGTCTTGATCAAGACAGGCATCAACCTGCGCAGCCGGGACCCGAGCCTGACCGCTTGGCAGCTCTTGGCGGCACTGGTCGCCGCGCATGGTGCCTTGCACTTCTCGCCTGAAGCCCGTCACATCATGCTGGTAACCATGGTGGTCGGCTTCAGCTTCGGCATTTTCAAGCTGAGTGCGTTTGAGTTGGCTTGGGTGTCGTCAGCCGGTGTGGGGCTTTACGCATTGGATTCCTGGTGGCTGCTCAATCATTCGCCTCAGGGCATGTCTGTTCAAAAAGAGGTGTTGGCGCTGGTCTCCTTGTTGATCGTCGGTACCTTTGTATCGGTGTTTGCCGGACACATGAACAACTTCCGACGCAAGATGAGGGAGGCGAATCGCAATCTGGAGCAAGCCCGTGTCGAAGCCGAAGCAGCGAGCCAAGCCAAGGGTGAGTTTCTGGCGAACATGAGCCATGAGATTCGCACCCCGATGAACGGCGTGATTGGGATGTTGGAGACCTTGTCTTTGACGCAGATGACGCCCCACCAAAAGGAGCTCACCTCGATCGCGAAGAACAGTGCAGAGAGTTTGCTCAGCCTGATCAATGACATCCTGGATCATTCCAAGATCGAGGCCGGGATGCTCGTGATTGAAAGCATCAGTTTTGATGGCCGCGAGTTACTCGAAAACATCGCCGACTCGATGGCCTTGACCATCAGCAAGAAGAACCTGGACATGATTCTGGACGTGCATCCAGACATGCCCAGCCGTCTGGTTGGGGATCCGAATCGCTTGCGACAAGTGCTGTCGAACTTGTTGAGCAATGCGGTGAAGTTCACCTCAGAGGGCTATGTGCGCATTAGCGCGACACCGCTTGATGTCGAGCCAGGTCAGAACAGTGTGCGAATTCGCTTTTGTGTCGAGGACACGGGCATTGGTATGACGCCAGAGCAGTCGGCCAAGATCTTTGACAAGTTCACACAGGCTGATGTGTCGACAACGCGCGTCTACGGCGGCACAGGTTTGGGCTTGGCCATCTTCAAGCAATTGGTGGGCTTGATGGGGGGCGAGTTTGGCGTGGAGAGCGAGGCAGGCAAGGGCAGTAAGTTCTGGGTCACCATGCCTTTCCCCGTTGAAGATGAGGCGCCTGCGGTCAATCAGGCTTTGCAAGGCAAGCGGGTGGTGTTTGTCACAGACGGGACACCCAATGAGCCCGTGCTGATGCAAGAGTTGAATCGATTGGGTGCCGCGGTGGAGGTACTGCAAGCCGGGTTTGATGTGCTCGACTTTGGCGACCCCAACGCCGGTAAGACGGCGCCAGACGTGTTCATCTTCTCTGCGCAGATGCAAGGGATTGACGCCTTGAGCCTTTCACAGGCCTTGCAGGAGGACCCGGTACTGAAGACCGTGCCTCGTATTGCCTATGGGCCTGCCGTGGGCGGCGCATCAGTAGAAGACATGGTGGCAGCAGGCCTGTCGGGCTTGATTGCGCGGCCAGTGCATCAATCCGACGTGGCGATGGTGATCAAGGCCGTTATCTTGCGTGGTAGTGGCGGAAAGTTCGCCAGCAGGCAAACCATCAATCAATCGCAAACCAAAAACTTGCGGAGCGACGCGATTCACTTCAGGGGCAAGCGCGTGCTGGTGGTGGACGACAATCTGGTCAATCAAAAGGTGGCTGTGAGCTTATTGGGCCCCTACGGTTGCGAAATCGCTTGCGCCAACAACGGCCAAGAGGCTGTCGACATGGTGGCCACTCAGCGCTTTGACCTTGTCTTTATGGATTGCCAGATGCCCGTGATGGATGGCTTTGAAGCCACGCGTCAAATTCGTTTGGCAGAAGGACACATCGGCAGGCGCTTGCCGATCATCGCCTTGACGGCCAGCGCGATGTCGGAAGACGCGATCAAATGCCGTTTGGCGGGCATGGATGACTATTTGTCCAAACCCATCCGACCCGACACCATTGTTTCCGTATTGGATCGATGGCTGCATGGCACACCACAGCCAACTACACCTCCAGTTGGAGAGGGTGAGGACACCACAACTCGCGCCTTGCAGGTTCAGTTTGACACGCGAGATGCTGATGCGGACGAGTTCTTGACGATGCGGGATGTATTGGGAGATGCCTATGGCGGCTTGGTGGCGAGCTATCTGGAGGATGCCGTCGTGAGGCTGGCGTCCCTCCATGACGTGATCGAGCGTTGGCCATCGGACAACGAGGTCATGCAGGTCGCTCACGCGCTGAAGGGCCCCTCACTGGCCATGGGCGCACGTGAATTTTCCGCGCAATTGGGTGCCATCGAAGCTGCCGCCAGAGAGGGGGATCAAGCCAAGGTCAAAGAAGTTGCGCCACAATTGACAGTATCGTTTCAACGAGTGCGGCACGCACTTGAAGAGCTGACAGGGACAGGAGTGACAGCGTGAAAATCGTGATTGCTGACGATGACTCGATCACCCGGCAAATCCTGAGAAACATGCTCAGTGATGAGGGGCATACCGTGGTGGCCGAAGCGAAGAATGGCCAAGATGTGCTGCCAGCTTGCGAAACCCACCACCCCGACGTGCTTTACCTTGACATCAATATGCCCATGATGTCGGGGTTTGAAGCGCTACCGCAGATCAAACAATCACACCCCAATATGCATGTGGTGATGATCAGCGCCTCGTCGACGCTGGAGAACGTCCGTCAAGCCGCCAAGTTTGGCGTGGGCGGTTTCCTGGTCAAACCCTTTACCCCCGCGAAAGTGTTGGGCTCGCTGCCCAAGCCCAAGGCTTGAGTTTCTGGAACACGGGGCCTCATACCCCTGTGAGTGCGATGCGCACGCGTTGCGCAGCATCCAGGGGATTTTCTTGCATGAAGCAATGACCGCCCGGGACTTGCTCTTCTTGAATCCAGTCATTGCTTGACGCCGCCAAGCGGGCCGACGGCCCCACGAATGGCATGGTGTCCTGACCATGAAAAATGGTGGTCGGGATGCGAATGCGTCCAATCGAAGACCACAAGCGCTCGGGTGCCGAGCTGAAAATGTCGGCTTCGCGGCGAGGTTGGCATTTCAGGGCCACGGAGCCATCGTCCTGGTCCCCAATTGCGTGATTCACAAAGGCATGCAAGGCTTCTTCGGTCCAACCTTTGTAGGTGCCCCGTCCGTGCAGTGATTCGTAGGCGGCGGCTCGGTTGGGCCAATGCCAGCGACGCCGCATGGCAGCCTTGGCCAAAGGCGTGAGTCGTCCCACGCCCACCATCGAGATGACGGACATGCCCATGAGCATGGCTTGCGAGAAGATCACGGGGTCGAGCAGTACGGCTCGTTCAAAGGGGTGTTTCGATGAGCCCAAGATCAAACCTGTGAGCACACCACCAAAGCTATGGCCCACGGCATGGCAGGGCACGTCGCCAAACAGGGCGCGATGGTGTTCAAAGGCTTGCAGCGCCAAAGCGGCGTTGCGGTTCCAGCCGACGAAGTCGCCGCCGTGATCGCTGTCGCCGTGCCCTTGAATGTCACACAGCCATAGATCGAAATCGGTCGCCAATGCCTGGAGCATGGGCTCGTATGTGCGGCCGCAAAAGCCATTGCCATGCAGAAAGTGAATCACCGGTTTGCCGCTGGGAACCGTGTGCCAGCCGCGCAGGGTGAAGCCCTCTTGAGGGCAGGGGTAAGACCAAGCTTCGAACATAGGCTACCATCCTGCCATGAAAATCAATCAAGCGCTTGATTTGTCCGAAATCCCTTCGGAAGATGCGGCCTCCATCAAAGGGCAGCGTGCGCGCGAGCGTTTGATTGACGAAGCCATGCGCATCTTTGCGGACAAAGGTTTTGCCAAGGCTTCGACACGCGAGATCTGTCAGGCGGCGGGCCAAAACGTGGCGGCTATTCACTACTATTTTGGTGACAAGGCGGGGCTGTATCGGGCTGTGTTGCAGCGGCCTCTGGAGACCTTGCTGCCTGTGTTTGCTGGCTTGGATGATCGTGACTTGTCGCTGGATGAATCGCTTCGCCGTTTCATGTCTGCGTTGTTGTGCCCGTGGGGCCAACATGAGCAAGCGGAATGGTGCATGCGCTTGCATCTGCGCGAGATGATCGAGCCCACGCATGAGTACAAGGATGTGATCGCCAAGCACGTGCTGCCATTGCACCAGCAAATGGTGGCGATGTTGGCGCGGTTTGTGGGCGTCAAAGATGCCGATGATGCCTTGCACCAATTGGCCTTTGCATTGTCGGCCATGGTGCATGACTACGGCCTTTCGCGTGAATTCATGGATGTCTTGGCGCCTAGCCTGCTGAAAGGCGAAGGTGCCCTGGACCGGGTTTTAGATCGATTGGTGGGATATGGTGTGGCCTTGGTCGAGCATGAGCGCCGACGCAGGCATTCGTCTTGATCCCTACCGTGTTGGATAGGCAGTCTCAATGGCCCCAGTGGCCGACAAGGATGAAAGCGATGACGAAGTGGGAGCAATACTCTGTGCGCACGGCGCTGGCTCTGGCGATGGGTTTGATGCTGGCTGGGCTGAGTGGCTGCGGTCCATCTGACGACGGCGAAGACAAGAGCAAACAAGCGGGGGCGCCTGCTTCTGCCCCTTCGGCCAGTGCGGCCGCTCAGTCGAATCCAGCGTTGACGGTTAGCACCGTTTTGCCTGAATTGGTGACATGGCCCATCAAGGTCACAGGCACAGGCTCGATCGCCGCTTGGCAAGAAGGCATCGTGGGCGCAGAGGTGGGTGGCTTGCGCATTGAAAAAGTCTTTGTCGAGGTGGGCGATGTGGTCAAGAAGGGCCAGGTGTTGTCGCTCTTGAGGCAAGACAGTGTGCGCAGCGAGCTGGCCTTGGCCAAAGCGGCCCTCAGCGAAGCCGAGGCCATGCTGGCTGAAGCGCGAGCGAATGCGGGCCGGGCGCGCGCTTTGCAGCCCACGGACATGATCAGCAAACAGGATGCCTTGCGTGCGACCACGGCCGAGCAAACGGCAGCAGCGCGCGTCGAGTCAGCCAAGGCGCAGTTGGCTGCGACGCAATTACGTTTGGATCAAACCCAGGTGATCGCCCCGGATGACGGTGTCGTATCGGCTCGATCTGCCACGGTCGGAGCCGTGGTGCAGCCAGGGCAAGAACTGTTCAAGCTGGTTCGTCGCCAACGTCTGGAATGGCGCGCAGAGGTGTCCGCTGCAGACCTGCCGCGTTTGAAACCAGGTATGGCTGCCAACTTGGTGGCGGCTGGCGGCACGGCCTTGCAGGGCAAAATCCGCATCGTGTCGCCTACGGTTGAGGCCCAAACCCGGAATGGCTTGGTCTATGTCGATCTGGATGCCGCCGCTGTGAAGGCGGCCGGGATTCGTCCTGGCGTGTTCGCCAATGGCCAGTTTGAGGTGGGCCAGTCGCAAGGCCTGACTGTGCCCCAGACTGCTGTGCAACTGCGTGATGGCTTTGCCTACGTGGCCCGCCTGAGCGATGCCAACAAGGTGGCCCTGACCAAGATCCAAGTGGGGCGTCGTGTCGGCGACCGCGTGGAAGTGCTTCAAGGGCTGGATGCCAAGACCCCTGTGGTCGCCTCGGGCGTCGGCTTCCTGACCGATGGTGACACCGTGCGCGTGGTGTCGGCCGCTGCGTCCAAACCCTGATCAGGAAGAGGTCGTCACATGAACGTTTCATCCTGGTCCATACGCAACCCGATTCCATCGGTGTTGTTGTTCGTGCTGCTCACACTCGGTGGGCTGCTCGGTTTTTCTGGCATGAAGATCCAGAACTTCCCAGATATCGATTTGCCCACCATCACGGTGTCGGCCGCTTTGCCTGGTGCATCGCCAGCGCAGTTGGAAACCGAGATCGCACGCAAGATCGAAAACTCGATCGCTACCTTGCAAGGGGTCAAGCACATCTATACGAAGGTGCAGGACGGTGCCGTCACGGTGACCACCGAGTTCCGGCTGGAAAAGCCTTCGCAAGAAGCGCTGGATGATGTGCGCAGTGCGGTGTCTCGTATTCGCTCTGACCTGCCAGGGGACATGCGCGACCCCATCATCAACAAGATGAATCTGTCGGGCATGCCGATCCTGACCTACACGGTCGCTTCTGATCGGATGGACGGCGAAGCCTTGTCTTGGTTTGTGGACAACGATGTCACCAAGGCCATGTTGGCTGTGCGTGGCGTGGGTGCCGTGAACCGAGTGGGCGGTGTCAACCGCGAGGTGGCCATTGAATTGGACCCTGCCAAGTTGTTGGCCTTGAATGCTTCTGCGGCCGACATTTCACGCCAGCTTCGTGGCGTTCAGCAAGAGGCGTCTGGTGGTCGATCTGACATCGGTGGTGCGGAACAATCTGTGCGCACCATCGCCACGGTGCAGTCTGCACAAGAGTTGGCCGCGATGGAGATCACGCTGTCTGACGGGCGTCGCATTCGCCTGGATCAAGTGGCCAGCGTGAAAGACACCGTGGCAGAACAGCGCTCTGGCGCTTTGCTCGATGGCAAGCCGGTGGTGGCGTTCGAGATCGTTCGGTCGTTGGGCGCCGGTGAGGTCGAAGTCGAGCAAGGTGTGAAGGCGGCATTGGAGAAGATGCGGGAGCGTCATCCGCAAGTGGCCATCACCGAGGCATTCAACTTTGTGGATCCCGTCTCGGAGAACTACACGGGCTCGATGTACCTCTTGTACGAGGGGGCCATTCTGGCGGTGATCGTGGTGTGGTTCTTCCTGCGCGACTGGCGGGCCACTTTGGTGGCGGCGGCGGCTTTGCCCTTGTCTGTCATTCCTGCCTTTGGTGTGATGTACCTGTTTGGGTTCTCCATCAACGTGGTGACCTTGTTGTCTCTGTCTTTGGTGGTCGGCATCCTGGTTGACGATGCCATCGTGGAGATTGAGAACATCATGCGCCATTTGCGCATGGGCAAAACGCCGTATCAAGCGGCCATGGAAGCAGCCGATGAAATTGGTCTGGCGGTGATTGCCACGACCTTCACCTTGATTGCAGTGTTCCTGCCCACGGCCTTCATGAGTGGGGTGCCGGGCAAGTTCTTCGTGCAGTTTGGTTGGACGGCAGCCATTGCGGTGTTCTTCTCGCTGGTCGTAGCCCGGATGTTGACGCCCATGATGGCGGCCTACATCCTCAAGCCCATCTCGCACGAACACCCTGATCCTGCCTGGATGACCAAGTATCTGGGCTGGGCCAAGTGGTGTTTGAAGCACCGCTTGCTGACCTCGTTCCTGGCGGTGGCTTTCTTCGTGGGCTCGTTCGTTCTGGTCAAGTACTTGCCAACGGGCTTCTTGCCACCCGACGATCTGTCTCAAACCCAAGTCACCATCACCCTGCCGCCAGGCAGCGTCTACCAGCAGACTTTTGAGGCCGCAGAGAAAGCGCGAACCATCGTGGAGCGCAACCCGCACGTCAAGAAGATCTACACCGCCATCGGCGGTGGTGCGGCTGGTGGTGATCCGTTCATGCAAGGCGGGGCCAGTGAGGTCCGCAAAGCCACGCTCACCCTGAACCTGACACACCGAACGGATCGACCGGGCTTGACCAAGCAGGACATCGAGTCGCAACTGCGGGAAGCGCTCAGCGTGCTGCCTGGCGCGCGCGTCAATGTGGGCTTTGGCGGCTCGGCTGAGAAGTACATCCTGGTACTGACCGGTGAGGATGGGCGGGTGCTGTCCGAGCACGCACAACGTGTCGAGAAAGAGTTGCGGACGATTCCTGGTATCGGCAACGTCACGTCGACAGCCAGTTTGGTTCGTCCTGAGTTGATCGTGCGGCCAGATGTGGCCAAGGCGGCCGACCTGGGTGTGAGCACTGCGGCCATCGCAGACACCCTGCGTGTGGCCACCTTGGGTGACTACGACCAAGCCTTGCCCAAACTGAATTTGTCGCAACGCCAAGTGCCTGTGGTGGTTCGCTTGAAGGCCGATGCACGTGCCGATCTGGACCTGATCTCTCGCCTGCCGGTGCCCGGTGCGCGTGGGCCGGTGCCTTTGTCGAGCGTGGCCGATCTGAGTTTGGACAGCGGCCCAGCTCAGATCGATCGTTACGACCGCCAGCGCAACGTCAACTTTGAAATCTCGCTCAACGGCGTCCCCTTGGGTGAGGCCGAAAAGCTGGCCAAGAATCTGCCCAGTTTGAAGGAGCTGCCGCCAGGCGTCACACAGACCACGGTGGGGGATGCCGAGGCCATGGCGGAGTTGTTTGCCAGTTTTGGTATTGCCATGTTGACCGGCGTGATCTGTATCTACATGGTGCTGGTGCTGTTGTTCCGCAGCTTCGTGCAACCCATGACGATTCTGGTGGCCTTGGTGCTGTCCATCCCTGGCGCCTTCTTCGCGCTGTTTGTGACGCACACAGCCCTGTCTATGCCGTCCATGATCGGCTTGATCATGCTGATGGGTATTGCCACCAAGAACTCGATCCTCTTGGTGGACTACGTGATCCTGGCGCGCAATGAACACGGCCTGTCACGCTGGGAGGCGGTCATTGATGCGTGCCACAAGCGGGCCCGCCCCATCATCATGACGACCATTGCGATGGGGGCTGGCATGGTGCCGATCGCGCTGGGCATTGGCGTGGACCCGAGTTTCCGCTCGCCCATGGCGATCGTGGTGATCGGCGGTTTGATCACCTCCACATTCTTGAGCTTGCTGGTGATTCCTGTGGTGTTCACTTATGTGGATGACTTGATCAACTGGGTACTCAAGCGCTTGCCGAAAGGCGGCGGGTCAGCCAGCGCACCAGTGTCCCCAGTATCGGCAGCCGGGCATACAGCTCTTCAGCAGGATCCCAATAGTCCCGGTGCTGTTTGATTCGCCCTGCTGGATCGTACTGAAGGTAAGTGGCCCCTCGAATGGTCCATGAGCCTTCAGGACGGTCGATCAAGAAGTGCCAGCTCAACCATGCCTCATCGCCTTGTGTCATGTGCTGCTGCACGGCAAAACGTGGACCTTTGAGGGTGTCGAACATGTGCTCGAACACACGGTGAATGGCCGCGATGCCTTGCACTTCATTGAACGGATCTTTGAAGTGTGCGTCTTGCGCGTAAACCTCGTGCAGGTTAGAGAGGCTTTGTGGTGACAGGGTCTCAAAGAATGAGATGACCTTGGCCGTGCGCGGATCCGAAACGTTGCGTGTCATGGCAGCCCTGTGGGGATGCGGTCGGCGCGTCACAGACCTGTGGCGCGCCTGACCAATTTGAAGTACAGCCAGTGTGGCAGATGACTCATGAGCTTCAGCCAGAGTGTGAAGCGTTTGGGAAAGTGAATCTCAAATTGCCCGCGCGCCCAACCTTTGACAATGGCGTTTGCCGCCTGAGCGGGGGTGAGCAGGGCGGGCATGTCGAATTCGTTTTGAGACGTCAGCGGCGTGGCCACAAACCCGGGGTTGATGATGGAGACACCCAAGCCCGCGTCATGCAAATCCAGATAGAGGGTGTCGGCCATGTGCTGCAGCGCTGCTTTGGTGGGGCCGTAGGCCAATGACTGAGGCAGGCCACGGTAGCCCGCAACGCTGGCCACCAGACTGATGTGGCCACTGCCTTGCGCACGCAAGACAGGCAAAACGGCATCGAGCACATACCAGGCGCCGGTCTGATTGACCTCTTGATGTCTCAAGACATCTTTCAGATTGAATTCGGTGGCCCGCATGGGACGGTAGTAGCCGGCGCAGTACATGACCAGATCCAGCCGGCCATGATCTTTCAAAATGGTGCGCGTGGCATCTTGAACAGCGTCCTGTTGCGTCACATCCAAGGCGAGCGCTGCAGCGCCCGGGTGTTGGCCGACAAACTGCGACAGGGCCGCTGCATTGCGCGCCGACACAATGACCTTGGCGCCTTGCTGGTGCAGGGCGCTTGCCGTCGCCTGCCCGATGCCGCTGGAGGCGCCAATGAGCCAGACCACTCGGTCTCGCCATTCGGTGATGCGTGGATTGAGTCCCATGATGTCAGCGCTTGTAAAACGACAGCGTGACTTCGCCCAGCTCAATGCCAAATTTGCTCATCACGGCTTTGTTGAGCATGACCTTGTCATCCATGAGGAACATCCAGTCGTCGAACTGAACATGCCAGGTGCGGCCATCGACGGGCAGGGCCAGCGTGTACTGCCAACGCAAGGCGTTGCCGGCGGCTTCCCCTTTGGCTTCGCCCACCACATCGTCCGCACGGCCGCTGTAACGCCCTTGGCCGTGGTCGGTGAGATACCAGATGCGTCGTTGTTTGGTGCCGTCGCTGTAGGTGAAGTGCTCGTCCAGCGTGCCTTGATTGCCTTGCCATGTGGCCTGCATGTCCACGACAAAACGCTTGACCACTTTGCCCTGTCGGTCGGTGAATACGCCGTGTGCCAGGATGGGACCATTGAAATAGCTACGCAGGTCCAGGCGCGGTTGTGCCTGTGCGTAGTCCTGAACTTGGGGGCCTGCGCAACCCGGCAGGGTGCTCAAACCGATGAGCAGCGAGGCTGCAAGAAGGGAGCGTCGTAGCAGTTTCATGATCAAGCCTTCAGATCAGAATGGCGCTGTAAGCTGCGCCAAAGCCAGGCCGCTGCGGCCAACTTGAACAAGCATGGCAAGCCGCCATAGGTCCAACCCAGGATGTGTTGGTTGTCTGTGCTGGCCACGCCGGTTTGGTATCCGGCCCATGCCAGGATGGGCAAGGCCAGGCCAGAAGCCAGCGCCAGATTCAACTTGGTTGCGGCTGTCCACCAGCCAAAGAATTGGCCCTCTTGTTGCTGGCCTAGGCCGTTGTGATGGATGAGCCCCGTCAGGAGCGCCCCAGGAATGGCCAGGTCCGCACCCAAGGCGAATCCGGTGAACACGCAAATGAGCAGGAAGGCGTTGTTGTCGCCGGCGCCCAGCCAGGGCACCGCGCAGAACGCGATGATGGCCATGAGCATGCCTGCCAGCCAACACGCACCCAAGCCCCAGCGCCGGGTGAGTCGAACCCAGATGGGGAGGCCCAGAGCGGCGGCCAGGAAGTAAGCACCCAGGAAGGTGGGCTCCCACGCCGCGCTTTGCAAGGTGTCTCGAACAAAGAAGGGCAGCAGTGTGGCTGGAATGGCGCTGGCCGTGCCGTTGAGCAGGAACACGATCATCAGCGCTACGAAGGAAGGCACGCGCCAGGGAGCCGTGAGGTCGCCGGATGACGCTGCCACAGTCTCGGGTTGACCTGTTGCGCCGGAGTCTGGGCTCAGGGTGGTGTGCAAGGCCCACAGGCCACAGAGCAAGCCCAGTGCGAGCACCAGACTCGTCACCGACAAGCCCAACCACGCAGGCAGGATGCTGGCGGTGAGCACGCCGACCAAGGCAGCGCCTTCGCGCCAGGCCACCACATGCGCGCGCTCTGCTGCATTCCCGCCCCATCTCGCACCCCATGCCTGATGCACCATGCTCACCACACTGAAAGACAGGTAGGTGATGACCAAGCTGATGCACAACCACACCAGCAAAGCTTGACCCCTGACCGGCGGATGCCACAGACACGCAAACCCCAAAGCCATGCACAGAGCGGCGAGGGCCGCAGCGCGCCATGGCGCCAGCGCACGATCGGCAAACCAACGATCCACACGCTGCCCAATATAGGGATCGAGCGTCGCGTCCAGCAAACGGGTGAGCAGCAGGATGGCGCCCAGTGTGCCGAGTGGCATGCCATATTGCTCCGCGTAGTGACGAGGCAGGGTCACATACAGTGGCAAGGAGACGAAGGCCAAGGGCCAACCCAGAAGGCCATAGCGCCAGCTACTGCGGGTCAATGTGGCTTGGGTGCTCATGGTGGTGTGGTTGGATGAAGGTCGGCCGAGGCGATGGTGCGAATCAGTGCTGACGGATCAGCCTTGACCAATCAACTCGGCGCGTAGACCGGGAGCCGTGGTCTTGGTCGACAGCCAAATGCCGAAGAACAAGCGGGCATAGTCTTTGTCGTTGATGGCGGCCGTTTGTTTGCCGTTGAAGAAGAAGCGCACGCCGCCTTTGCCATCGTGCAAGCCCGTGAGGCGATCTTGTGCGCCCACGTTGGGGAATGCTTGCATCATCAGCGCCAGCCAGGCTTTCGACTGCGCCTCAGAAAAATCGCCCACGCGCTTCATCTCGGCGATGGAGCGTTCGGCGATGGCCGAGCCATCCAATTTGCGGGCGTATTCCAGCTCCAAAGCGAAGGGGTGTGCGTCGTAGCGTTGAGCGTCGAAGCCTGGCGGGGTCCACAGACGGGCTTCGTACACCAGGAAACCGAAGTAGCGCAAATTGGCGCGGCCTTGCAGTTGCGCTTGTTTCAGGCCAAAGCTGACTTCGGCGGGCATGGCAGTGGTCATGGCAGTACTCATGGCTGTGGTCGGTGTGGTGCACGCCCAGGCCAAAGCCAAGAGGGCATGCCGTCTGGTGAGATGGGGGCGTGGGGTAGGCATGATGGGTGTCACCTCAAGCAGGGCGGCGCAGCGTGAACTGCATGACATCGGTGTTGCCATGGTCGAAAGCGGCTTCGCAATAGGCCAGGTAGAAAGTCCAGATGCGCACGAAGCGGGTGTCGAAGCCCAGTTGTCGGACGTGGTCTTCTCGATGCAGGAAGGCGTCTCGCCAGCGGCGCAGCGTTTCGGCGTAGTCGGGGCCAAAGGCCAATTTGTTGTCGACGATCAAGCCCGCCTCATGGGCCATCTGCTCGAAGACTCGTGGGCTGGGCAACATGCCGCCTGGGAAGATGTATTGCTGGATGAAGTCGGTGGACTTGCTGTAGCGATCAAACAGGTCATCCCGAATGGTGATGGTCTGGATGCAGGCCTTGCCGCCGGGTTTGAGACAGCGCTTGACCGTGTCGAAATAGCTTTTCCAGTAGGCCTGCCCGACGGCTTCAAACATCTCAATGGACACGATGGCATCGAAGGGCGCAGCCTCGTGTTGGGCAACCAGATCGCGGTAGTCTTGGTAGCGCAAGTCAGCCATGTTGCTGAGGCCTTGTGCTTTCAGTCGGTTCTGAGCCCAAATCAATTGTTCTTTGGACAAGGTGACACCTGTGATGTGGGCGCCGGCGTCACGTGTGGCCATTTCTGCAATGGCGCCCCAACCGCAGCCGATCTCCAGCACGCGGCTGCCCGTGCTGACGCCGGCTTCATCCAACGCACGCTTCATCTTCGCGTTCTGGGCTGCCTGCAAGTCATGGCTGGTAAGTTGATCTGCTGCACGGCCTTCAAACCACGCACTGGAGTAGTTCATCGACGGGTCGAGCCACATGCGATAGAAGTCATTGCCCAAGTCGTAGTGCGCATGGATGTTCTTGGCGCTGCCCGAGCGCGAGTTGCGATTCATCCAATGCTTGACTCGATACAACAGCGAGCCCCACCACGAGCCGTAGATCACCGATTCGATGTGGTCGCGGTTGACAATGAACAAGGACAACAGGGCCGTCAGGTCTGGGGTTTGCCAGTCACCGTCGATGAAGCTTTCGGCGAAGCCGATGTCACCCGACTTCAGCGTGCGATCAAACACCTTCCAGTTGTTGAGGCAAATCGTCGCTCGCAACTCCTGGTGTGGGCCAGATGCCGCACCGCTAGGGAAGGTGCTGTGCTGACCATCAGGCCATTGGACATCAAGGCGACCGTGGGCGAGCTTCTCCAGCATCTTGAAAACCGTACGCGCGGAGGCGGGGGCTTGAGCTGGCAGTTGAACTCGGACGGATGAGGATGGTTGGACGGTGGTGTTCATCTTGTGACGAAGCGCTCCGGCGCCGCAGGTTTGCTGAAGAAAGGCACGCGCTTGATGAACAAGCGCAGTGCATGCCAATGAATCAATGCCACAACGCCCATGGTCATGAAGGGCTGACGCCAAAGCGCGTGGCGGATACGTGAAGGGGTCAAGGCTGCCAATTGCCCACTCATGCTGGTCTGAATGAGGGGGCCATGGTCGTCATGCAGGTCAACGCGGGCGACCACCCGGTCTGCCGTGCGAGTGAAGGTGAAGCGGTATTCGCCATCGACGCTGCAAAACGGTGAGACGTGGAAGACCTTGCTGGCTTTCAAGCTGCGGCCCCAGTCCAGTTCCGGCCCGGACAGCAGATAGCAATGACGCTCGCCAAAGGTGTTATTGACTTCAGCGACGACCGCAGCCAGAGAGCCATCCTGGCGATGTGCGTACCAAAAGCTCACAGGCTTGAACGCATGACCGAACACGCGTGGATAGGTTTGCAGCCAGACCTCACCATCGGCATCGTCAATGCCTTCGCGCTGAAGCAACTGGTCGAACCAAGCCAAGGCATCGGGCCCACCGTCGCCGTGGTCGGCGTCCCAGAAGGTGATCGTGCCCCATTTGCTGCGCCGCAATGCGCCGGGATCCTGCCGGAGTTGACGCATGGGCAGCATCAAAAAATAGGTGCCATGACGGAAGCTGTGCTGCGCGGGACGATGGCGGGCATGCCACACCTCGCCCACAGCCAGTTGGGCCTGATGGGTTGTGGGCAAGATGTTCCGGGTCATCGTGCTTACTCCGTCTCAAGCGGCGCGGCGTGCGGGTGAAGCGAGCTGTTCCGAGATGTGCTGCGCCACGCGTAAACCCGCCTGGAAGCCATCTTCGTGGAAGCCATAGCCACACCAGGCGCCAGCAAACCAGACCTTATCGAGCCCTTGAATGCTGTGCAACTGCTTTTGGGCGTCAATCGCTGATTGGTCGAACACGGGGTGTGCGTATTCGATATCAGCGATCACGCGTTGTGGCTCGCGGATCGGGTTCAAGGACACCACCACAGGCGTCTTCCAAGGCAACGGTTGCAGGTGGTTGATGAGGTAATGCAGGCACACGCGCGCGTCTTCGGCATCACGCGTGGGCGCGCGCTCGTAGTTCCATGCGGCCCAGGCTTGCTGGCGCTTGGGCAGCATCTGGGTGTCGGTATGCAGAACCGCGCGATTGCTTTGATATCGAATGGCGCCCAACAGCTTCTGCTCTTGGGCAGAAGCACCTGCACCGAGCAGTGACAGGGCCTGGTCGCTGTGGCAGGCCAGGACCACCTCATCGAACACTTCGGCACCACGTGCGGTTTCCAGGGTGACGCCATGAGCTTGTCGAGTCAAGCTCAGTACCGGCGTGTTCAGGCGTTTGTCTTCGATAGAGGCCAGGACCTTGTTGACGTACTGACGAGAGCCACCCGTGACGGTGAACCACTGAGGCCGGTTGGCGACTTGCAGCAAGCCGTGGTTGTGGCAGAAGCGAATCATGGTGGCAATGGGGAACTGCAACATCTGCTGTGTGGGGCATGACCAGATGCAGGCCACCATGGGCAGGAAATAGTCTTCTCGGAAGGCCGTACTAAAGCCCTGCTCATCGAGGAAGGCGCCGATGGGTTGCGCCAGTTGGGCTTCTTGACCGCTTTGTGCCAGTTGAGTCGTGAGCTTGTTGAAGCGCAGGATGTCGCGCAACATGGACCAGAAGCGGGGGCGCAGCAGGTTGCGGCGCTGAGCGAAAACGGTGTTCAGCGAGTGCCCGCTCCACTCCAGATCGGTGCCTCCCGCGCTGGCGGGCGATTGAACCGAGAACGACATGTCGGAGGGGGCGCTGGCGACTTCCAACTGTTCAAACAGGTCAATCAGGCCAGGGTAGGTGCGCTCATTGAACACCAGAAAGCCCGTGTCGACCCCATGGGTGATGCCGTCCAAGGTCACGTCTACGGTGTTGGCATGGCCCCCGAAGTGTCCTCCCGCTTCGAAAAGCGTGACCGATGCGGTGGGGCATTGCCGGCGCAGATGCCATGCTGCGCTCATCCCGCTGATGCCAGATCCAACAATCGCAATCCGTGTCATGAAGGACTCCTTTGTACTTGCATGTATCTTACGTGAACTGATGAGTTCAAAGTATACATATTTCGGTAGGAATGTGCACTTAATTGTTTCCATCCCGCTTTCGCCGGTCTACAATTCGGCGCTATGGCACGTCTTTCATACAAGGAACAGGTTCAGCGTCTCCGCGAAGATTCGATCGTGGAGGCCGTGAATCGGCTGCTGGCCAGCAAGGGTTATGACAGCATGACGGTCGACGAAGTCGCGGCCGAAGCGGGCATGGCCAAGGCCAGTGTGTACAAACACTTCGCCTCGAAAGAGGAGTTGGCGGCTGCGGCGATGCTGCGCGCACTGGATCGCGCGCTAGCCTTTGTCGATGGTTTGCGCGAGAACACGCAGGCATCGCCACTGGATCAACTCAAGGCCGTGGCACGTTGGGCCATGCAGAGCCAACTGGATGGTGAGATGCCTTCCTTGCCATCGCAGAACTCGTCGTTGACGACATTTCTGCAGTCAGATGAGGCATACATGGATCGCCTCATCAGCCTGAGCAACAAGCTCAGCATCTGGATCACCGAGGCGCAAACCAGCGGTCAATTGAACAATCACATCCCACCAGAGATGGTGTTGTACATGCTGTTTGCGCGCGCCTGTGATCCCGTGGTGGGGATGTTGAAGGCCTCAGGCCAGTACACCCACGAACAAATCCTCGATTGGGTCACCCTCACCACTTTTGAAGGCTTGGGTCAGATCGCCAAGTGATGGCTGTCTGGATTGAGCAGGGCCAGCGCGGCGTAAGGCGTTGTTTCCCCTGCGGCTTCAAACACTGCATCAGGCAGAGCAATCGATTGCACACGCATCTGAGCGCGGGCGCCTGATTCGGTCGGCAGTGTGGCCAAGCTGGCGTGCGTGTGTGTGCCCGCTGAAAACACATGTGGCTCAATCGTGAGGCCACTACCCAGCGCCTTCAGACACGCTTCTTTGCGCGTCCAACAGGTCAGGAACACACGGGTGCGTTCATCTGCCCGCGCTTGAATCACATCGTGTTTTTCGTCCAAAGCAAAGTTGTGGCGGGCGAGGACCTCAATGTCACTCAGATGATGACCCGTTTCAATGTCGAGTCCGATGACTTGATCGGGATGCCAACCCATCAGGGCCCAATCGCCGCTGTGGCTCATATTGAACTGCAGCGCGTGCCCTTCTAAATAGGGCTTGCCTTGTGCGCCAATGCGCAAGGGCACCGTCTCGGGTTTGCATGACATGGCACCTGCCAGCATCATCCTTAAGGCGGCGTGGCTGATCAAATAGCGTCGCGCGTCATGTTCAAAGCGGAAACGAGCTGCGCGCTCGCGTTCCCAGTCGGCCAGCATGTGCTGCCATGGCCAACCCTTGCCCTGGCGTAAATCGACCAACCACATCTTGACTCCCTCAAGGGTTGGCACCTCTGTGAAATTTATCTGATTACTCATGTTGTCAGTATTGTCTGGTAATCCGAGTTCGATGGGTAACCTTGACTTGCACCTCCACATACATGAGGGGCAGGTCTTGATCCTACTGCCATGGCGCATATGATCGGCTCGCAGATTGGCCATAGGGAATCGTCGTATGCGTGGGTTATTGAAAGGTGCGTTGTGGGCGGCTGGTGCACTGGCTGTCTTGGCGGTGGCAGCTTGGAAGGGTAAGGATCACATTCCTCCCGCCTGGGTGTTGCAAGCCAAAGGCTTGATCCAAGGCTTTGAGATCGATCACGATGTTCGCATTGCCATGCCGGATGGGACTCGGCTTGCCGCCAGTTTGTACAAGCCCCGGGGGGCACAGGGCCCTTTGCCGACCATCTATGTGCGCTTGCCTTATGGGCGCCTGCATCACGGCGAGGCACTGGCCATGTCGGCCTACGCCAAGTTTGGCTATGCGGTGCTGGTGCAAGACGTTCGCGGCAAGCACGACTCGGAGGGTGAGTTCAAGACCTGGGCGCACGCCACGGGCGATGGCGCAGCCACCTTGGACTGGATCACGCAACAGCCTTGGTCAAATGGCAAGGTAGGCACCATCGGTTGTTCCGCCTTGGGTGAGTTGCAGTACTCTCTCTCGCGCGCGCAACATCCTGCACACAAAGCCATGATCGCATCCGGCGCTGGCGGTGGTATCGGCTTGGCGATGGGGGGCTACGAGGCGTTCGGGTGGTTCGAGAGTGGTGTATTTCAGTTGGCTGCCGGCTTTGGGTGGTTTCAGGAAAATGGAACCTTTTCGCCCAAGCAGAGCATTTCAACCCATGTGAACCATGCCGAGTCGTTGCGGCAGTTGCCCATGAAGGGCATGGTGTCTCGTGTGCAGCCAGGTCCGAATGGCTTCGATGAGTTCCTGTCGATCCCCTTGCATGATCGTCGCTGGGATGCCTACGACTTTGTGAATGACCGCGACCAACTCAAGACGCCCGCCTTGGTGGTCAACACATGGGGCGATCAGACTTTACAAGGGTCCTTGGACTTGGCTGCTCTGAATGCCAAGAGTGGGGTGCCCCAGCATGTCATCCTGGGGCCAGGTAACCATTGTGAACATCTGACTTTGCAGGACACGGATCGCTTTGGGGAACTGGAGGTCAAGAATGCCAAAGCCCCTCTGGTGCAAATGTTCCGAAACTGGTTTGACTATTGGTTAAAGGGTGAGGGCGATGGCCTGCAAGCCCAACCGCCCTACATGTTTTATGTGTTGGGTGAGCACCGCTGGCTGGCAGCCGATCAGTGGCCCCCCAAAGAGGCCCAAGTTCAACGTTGGTACCTGCATAGCCAGGGGAAGGCCAATTCCGCCAAGGGCGATGGTCTGCTGACGCCTGAAATGCCGTCTCAACAAGGGCAAGACGGCTATCACTACGATCCCTTGAATCCGACTCCGACACGCGGCGGCCCGATCTGTTGCACGGGCAACCCGGCAGATGTGTCCGGTCCTGTGGATCAGAAAGATGTCGAGTCCAGAGACGATGTGTTGGTCTACACCTCAGCCCCTGTTCCTGCAGACATGCGCATTGCCGGTCCGCTGACGGCGCGTCTGGTGGTGTCGTCGAGCGCCAAAGACACCGATTTCATCGCGCGTTTGGTGCACGTATGGCCCGATGGCCGCGCCACCAACATTCAAGAGGGTGTGCTGCGAGCGAGATACCGAGACGGCATGATGACGCCCAAGCTGATGGAGCCCAATCAGACTTATGAGCTCGATGTGCGTATGCGGTCGATTGCCTATCTGATTCCAAAGGGACACCGCCTGCGTTTAGACATCACCAGCAGCAATTTCCCGCGTTTGGAGCGCAACCTGAACACTGGTGGAGACAACTACACCGAGACCAAGCCGGTGGTGGCGCACAACCGCATCCATCATGGGGGCGCGACCTTGTCCTACTTGAACCTGCCCATCCTGGACAAGGTTCAAGACTGGCAGCGGCCCTGACGCTGAATCAATAGCCCGCGTCGGCGAGGGCGCCCTTGCCGGTCAACTTGTTTTTCAAGTTGGCAGCGCCCTTGATGACCGGATACATGCTGGCTTTCAATCCGTCCAGAGATCCTGTCGAGTGCACAGCTTTAGGTGCCATGCCAAAACGCGACAAACGTCGACGCAGCAGGTCGTTGATCACCAGGGCTTGCTTCAGGCGTTGTGTGGCTTCGGTGTGAAAGAATATGGCCAGGGAAATGGAGACGTCTTCTGGGCCGTTCTTGACGTAGTGGCCGCCCAGGAAGGGGATGTGAATCGCCTGGCCTGGCTGGAAGTGGAATTGGAATTTGTTGGCGAACCGATCCATCTCAGGTTCCCAGCGGATCTGACGATCAGAGCGCGCGGTGTAGGCTTCGTACTGCTGCGGTGTGATGACCTCGTCATTCCAGGGTTCGAACACGGCGACTTCCTTGCTACCGCGGAACTGCAGCAAGAAGTTGGAGAAGCGATCGAAGTGAAACGGCGTGACCGCGTTGGGTGAAGCGATGAATAACCACATTTCGGCTTCGGTGGGCATGTTGCCGGTGCCGTTGCGCTTCATCAGTTGGCCGATGTCCTCGCACATCATGCGGTAGACATCTTTGAATGAATCGTGGTGTTCCGGTCCGCGCACCGCCACATAGGAATTGGACGTGCGGATGGTTTCGATCGTTTCCTCGATCGACAGCCCATTCTTGTTGTCGATGTGCGCACGATCGAAATTGGCCCCGAGTTTGTTGAGGCCCTTGGAATACATCACCCGCTCTTCTGGCAACTCGGGCAAGACTCGCGCCAAGTTACTGATCTCCAAAGCAGGATGCCCGAGCAGTCTGTGTTCAAACTGGAAGGGCGTCTTATCCAGTTTGTCGGGCTGGATGGAGTCAGCGAAGCAGTGGTACATGGGCTAAACGGGGCTGTTTCAATAATCGTGAAACATCTTGACACGCGAGTAGGGAATTAAAAACCCCATCCCCCCATTTTGAAGGAGTGATTTGTTCGCACTCAGCGCTGCAAAACCGTACTTTCAAGCCATCGGATCACGGCCGCGGTGAAGCCTTCTTGGGCCGGCTTGGTGGTGATCAAGTGGTCACTGATGGCCAGTTGGTCAAAATGCACTTGGCTGACAAACCGCTGGCCTTCGAACATGTCGAAGAACTGGTTTCGGTAGGCATACCACTCCGGTTCGCCGCCGCTGTAATAGAAGAACAGCGAGACCTTTTGGTCGGCCAGTTGCTGGAACCGGCGCATGTAGACATCAGGGGGGGGGACAGGTCCGGTATTGAAGCCTTGCAAACCGTCGTCCGCACTTCGGCCTGATCCCGAAGTAGCTCTCGCGCCATCCGTCATGCGCAGCAGCCGTCGCAAGATGCCCTTGCAACCTGCACGGCGAAGCTTGTAGAGCAATTTGTAGAGCTTCGATTTCCAAGTCGGGAAGGCATAAAAGTCCCAGAGCACGGCAGCTTCCAGGCGTTTGTCTTCCAGGGCTGTGAGATGCGCGACTTCGGCCCCTGAGCAAAAGCCAATCATGAAGAAGCGAACATCGTCGCCCCACACGGCTTGGGCTTGATCCATGGCAGCTCGGGTGTCTCGGACCCATTGCTCGGTGATGGTGCCTTGCGACTGAATGCGTCGGCTGTCGCCCAGCCCGCTCATGTCGTAGCGAATGCTGGCCACGCCCATGGACGCGAAACGCTGCGCCAAGCGTACGTTCATGCGATGGGGGCCAAACCGTGGGATGACACCGGAATTGGTCAGCAAGGCCACCCAACGCGTGGGCGTCGCGGTTTGGCTCGGTGGCGTCAGCGTTGCGATCAGGTGTTGGTCGTCGCCAAAAATGACGGTACGTTCAGTCATAAGGTCATTGAATGGCGGACAGCACAGCTTTCAAAGCATCGGTCGGAACGATGGCCGTTCCCATGGCCTGACTGGACATCCAGTCGGTGCGTGTTTCCACAGTGTGCCATTGAAGGTTGGCACTGATGAGTTGCGGCTCGATGTGCTTGCGATCGTGCTCGTGCAGGGCGCAGAGAATGCGTGTCCCTCGCCGCAAGGCAGCGGCCAAAGGCAATTGATCGATGCGTTGGATGTCGTCCACCAGGGTTTGGCTGTAATCAAAACCCAAGACGTCACCGGGCAAAGTCGGTTCATTCACACGGCCTTGTGCAAGAAGCTGTGGCCAGCTGTAGCCAAACTCGCGAGCCAACTCTCGGCGATGTCCCTCCTTCAGGGCATCCAGGTAGGTCTCGCCTTGGGTAACCGGCTCCCACAACACCAGATGCGCTGGGGCATCGGGGAGTTTGGCTGCCGCGTTCAGAGCCACCACACCACCGAGGCCCATGGCAAACCATCGAATGGGACCGTCCTCACTGCGCGACACGTGTTGGTGGACAGTAGCCAGGTCTTGTGTCCAGTCCGCCAAGCTTTGTGCACCTTCATCGCCACCCGCATCGCCCGTGCCGTGATAGTCAAAGCGCCAAACGGTGCAGCCTTGTCGTACCAGGCGATCAGAGAGCACGCGAAACATGGCCGCGGTCCGTGTGGCCTCTTGGCCGATCGGGCGGCACAAGATGAAGTGCCCGCGCGCGGTTTGATCCGATGCGCCGGCTTGGCGGATGACCAGGATGTCGCGTCCCTGGCGGTCGAGTCGAACGATGGAGATGTCCATGTGATCCTGCCTCAGGCGCGTTTGATCCAGCCGCCCAAGCGCTGCAGCAAGCTACGGCCGGGGGCGTTCGCTGATGCAGGATCGGCTTCGGTCACTGGGCAGATGGCTTGGCCGCTGGCGTCCTGTGCATCGTAGGTGGCTGCGATCTGGCCCAAGGTGTCAAACACCATGCGTTGCGCCGAAATGCGTTTGCCGAGCAGCGTTTCCAGTTTGGTCATCGCTTGCATGGCCAGCAAAGATGTGCCGCCCAAGTCGAAGAAGTTGTCTGCGGGCCCAATGCCAGGAATCCCCAACACACTTTCCCAAACCTCGGCAATGATGCGTTCGGTTGGCGTTTGGGCGCCGGTGGTGGATTTGGGTGCTGGCACGATGTGAGGGGCCGCACGCAGCAGATCCATTTCTTCGCCCTGACGGCCGAGGTAATGCATTTGACCATCTGCGCGCCAACGCACGCACAGCGGCGTGAGTTGGTGGTTGAGGTTCAGTTGCCCCGCAACGCCGACGGGCACGATTCGTTGTTGTGTGTCGGTGATGCTCAAGCCAGAGACCCACGCTTGGCCACACAGACCGCTGTCTTGAGCGGACGCCAGCAAGCCACCAGCGACGGGCAAGCCCAAGTTCTCAGGGATCAGGACGCTGACCACGGTGGCCGCGTGCTGGAGCCAAGCTGTCAGTTGAGCAGGGCTGGTCGACGGTGTGGGCAGGATGACGGTGGCGTTGGGCGCGCACAGCCGCGCGAGGGCGCCAGTATCAAGCAGGTCGAGTTGAACCGAGACGAACAACAGGTCAGCGGGCTGCACTTCAGTTTGCGAGGGCATCTCCAGACGCGGTTGCCAGCATGCACCTTGTGTCCAGGCGTGCAAAGCCAGAAGAATCGCCACGCCGCTGTCTTGGCTGCTCAGCAACGACAAGCAGGTGTCGCTGGCCAAGGGTTTGGCCAATTGGCTGAGGCCGCGATAGGACTGGGCCAGCGCAGGGGCAGACAGCCGTGGCCAATGGTTGGTTTGCCCTGTGGTTTGCGCTTGCTTGACCAACAACTCCTTCAGAGAGCCACTGAGCAAGGCGCTGGCCGCCAATTGGGGCGCCGTGGTGGCAACGCCAACTGTTTGGTGGCTGATGATCAAGGCAGGGGCATATTGCTCGGTCAGCTTGGCCCAATCCTCGGCCTGCAGAGTGCCGACCACCGGCACAACCTGTGCCCCGCAGTTCAGCGCAGCCAGGCTCAGCAAGGTGGTGGCTGCCATATCAGAGGTCTGAATCAGCACGGTTCCCTGGGGCAGCTTGGACAGTTGCGGGCGCAGTGCCGCTTGAATCTGTTGCAAGGAGGCGGCCAGCTCAGCGCCCGTTACCATGACACCATCGGCACGCAAACACACAGCTTGCGCGCGCGCTTGCAAGCCTTGGCATGCTTGGCTGACCAAGTCCAATTGGGGGGCAGGTGCGACGGTTTGCCAGCCCTGCAATTGGCCTCGTTCGGCCTCTGATGGGCGTAGCAGCTCGGCCACCGATTGGCGGGGATCTGCCAGCAGGGCTTGCAACTTGTCCACAAAGCGATCACGCAGGCTTGCAATGGTCTCGGGCTTGAACAGCTCGGCGTTGTACTGCATGCCGCCCTCAATGCCGCCAGGAATCTCGACCATCCAGAGGTTCAAGTCTTCGGTGGCGCCTTTTTGCAGCAGGGGAATGCGTTCGTGCGCCAGGGGGCCCCAATGGGTTTGCCGCTGGCGTGCATCCTGGAAGGAGAACATCACCTGATACAAGCGGGTGGCTGCACCCGTGCGCTGGCCGTCGAGCTCGCGGGCGAGCAACTCGAAGGGCGCATCCTGGCTGGCAAATGCCGAGACCATGATCTGTCGAACGGCTTTGATCCAATCCAGGCAAGACACGTCCTGACGCACTTGCAGGCGAATCGGCAGCATGTTGTTGAAGAAGCCCATGATGGCTTCCAACTCGGGCGTGGCGCGGCCGCGGAAGGGCATGCCGATGGCGGGATGGTCATCGTCCATCCACTGCGACATCAGCGCGGCATAGACCGACATCATCACGATGCTGACCGTGCTGCCGGTTTGCTTGGCCACGTCGCGGACCTTTTCGACCAGGTCTTCTGGCAAATGCATCCATTCGGTGGAGCCCTTGCCGGCGACGGCGTACTGACGAGGCACATCCCCGACGGGCACCTTGGGCAAGGGGCCTGTGGCGAATTGCTCGGTCCAGTAGTTCACCTGGCGCTTGAGTTCGTCGCTGTTCACCCATTCGGTGTGCCAGCGAGAGTAGTCGACATAAGTCAGGCTCAAGGGAGCCATGTCAGGCGCACGGCCTTGCAAGATGGCTTCGTAGAGCGAAGAAATCTCGGTGTAGAGGATGTCGAACGACCAACCATCCCACAGGATGTGATGCGTCATGAAGAAGAGCGCGTGCTCGTTGTCGTCGAGCTTGAACAAACGCATCTTCAGCAAGGGCGCCTGACTGAGGTCAAACGTTTCTGCCGTAAGAGCTTCCAGCCTTTGAGCTAGCACGGCTTCCCGTTGGGGTTTGGCCATGCCAGACAGGTCTTCAACCGGCAGCAAGCTGGCTTGCACGTGCTCATGCACACGCTGAATATAGCGATCACCTTGCTTTTCTATCGATGTGCGCAAAGCTGGTTGACGACGAATCATCTCCGCGAAGGCTTGATCGAAGGCCTCCAGATTCATGGGGCCAGTCAGGCGGTGTGCAGAGGGTGCGTTGTAGACCACTCGGCCAGGTTGCATCTCTTCGATGAAGCGGATGCGCTCTTGCATCAGCGTCAACGGCGCCCATGATTGATCTTCGGCGTGCGGAATCGGCGCCGGCGTATGGCTGGCGGCATCCCGGTCGGTGCCCAACATCACGGCAACCAATTTGGCTGGCGTGGGGGCTTCAAACAGATTGCGCAAAGTGAGTTGCGTCCCCAACTCTTTGTTGAGTTGTCCAATGACGCGTGCGGCCAGCAGAGAGTGACCGCCCATGGCGAAGAAGTCATCGTCGACGCCCATGTCGGAGATCTTGAGCATCGCCTTCATCACGCGCACCACGGCCGCTTCGGTGTCGTTGCGAGGCGCGACTTGTTCTGTGCTGGCTTGGGTGCGCACAGGTTCGGATGGCGCCGGCAGGGCCTTGCGGTCAATCTTGCCGTTGGGCAGCAGAGGGATGTCGTCCATGGCCACCACATGCTGCGGCAGCATGTACTCGGGCAGTTTGGTCGACAAATGGGCCTTCACTGCGGCCAAGTCGGGTGCTGGATGTTTGGCGACGATGTAAGCGACCAGGCGAACGTCACCCGCGCCGAAATCTCGTGCAATGACCACGCAGCGGGTGATGGGGCCCATGGTCATCAATTGGCTTTCGATCTCGCCCAACTCGATGCGATTGCCGCGCAGCTTGACCTGGTGGTCGGCTCGGCCCATGTACTCGATCACGCCATCGGACAGCCAGCGGCCCACGTCACCGGTTTTGTACATGCGTCCACCGGGGTGGAATGGGTCGGGCAGGAAGCGCTCAGCGGTCAGGTCCGGGCGGGCCACGTAACCCATGCCAACCTGGATGCCGCCGATGTACAGCTCGCCTTCGGCACCGGGGGGCAGGGGGCGCAGTTGTTCATCCAGGACGTACATGCGGGTGTTGGCAATGGGGCGGCCGATGGGCACGATGCCTCGCGGATCATTCGGGCGGCAAGGCCAGCAGGTCACGTCCACGGCGGCTTCGGTGGGGCCGTACAGGTTGCCCAGTTGCGCATGCGGGATCAGCTCGAAGAACTTGTTGACCGCATCAATGGGCAAAGCTTCGCCCGAGCAGACCACCTGCCGAATGCTGCGCAAGGCTTGCAGGCCGGGTTCTTCCAGAAACAGGCGCAGCATCGATGGCACGAAGTGCAGGAAGGTCACGCCCTCGTCTTGGATCAATTGCTTGAGGTAGCTGGCATCGCGATGACCATCGGGCTTGGCCACCACCACCGTGGCGCCTGTCATCAAGGGCCAGAAAAACTCCCACACCGATACGTCGAAGCTGTAGGGCGTTTTTTGGATGACCTTGTCTTGCGCACAGAGTTGGTACTCCTCCTGCATCCACTGCAGTCGGTTGACGATGCCCTCGTGGGCATTCATGGCCCCCTTGGGGCGACCCGTTGAACCGGAGGTGAAGATGACGTAGGCGGGATCGGACGGTTGGCCCACCAACTGGCGGTGCGCAGCTGCTGGGGCGCTGGGCAATTGATCCATCCAGACCACCTGCGTGCTGGCCGGGAAGGCCGATCCGGCACGTTGCCATTCGCTTGGGCGCGACACCACCAGAGTCATGGAGGCGTCTTCGCACATATTCGTCAGACGGTCCTTGGGGTAGGCAGGGTCCAGCGGCACATAGGCGCCGCCGCTGTAGATCACGCCCACCAGGGCCGCGACCAGTTCAACACTGCGGTCCAAACACACACCGACCAAGGTTCCGGGTTGAACGCCTGATTGCCGCAGTTGGGCCGCCAAGGCCCAGGCCATGTCATCGAGTTGGGCGTAAGTGACCGAGCGGCCCTCAAAGCGAACAGCGATGGCCTCGGGCGATTGCGCCACAGTACGCTGGATCAGATCGCCGAGTCGCAGACCGGTTTCGTAGTTCACCTGCGTGGCGTTGAATTGCTCCAGCTTGAGCCAGTCGGATTCGGACAGACCGTGCACACGTTTTTCAACCGGCACTTGGGCAATCTCGTGCACCAAAGCGATCAAGTCCTGCACCAAGGCTTGTGCCCGTTCCGGTGAGAAGAACTCGGTGCTGTGGTGCAGGTCCAGTGTCAGGGCGTCGCTGTTGTCGTAGAAGTTGAAAATGACTTCACTGAGCAGGCCGAGCTTGCGCGCTTCTACCATCTCTGCTTGCAGGGGCGCAAAGCCTTTCAGGTGCAGCTTGGGGTTGAAGTTGAAAAAGATGCCCGTCAAGGGAGGGCGACTGCCCTGGCTTGGGCGCCCGATGGCTCGCGCCACGGTGCCTTGCGTGGCCACCGGATGATCCATGGCATCCAGCAATTGCGAACGGGTGTGAGCCAGCAGCGAAGCAAAGGACTGGTCGGCCCGGCAGGTCAAACGAAGGGGGAGGTCGAGCACGCCATCGCCAATCAAGGCGCCGTGTCGTGCCAGAGCTTGCGCCGCATAAGGCACCGAGATGACCATCTCTTCTTGACCCGAGCGGCGCTGTGTCAGCAAAGCCACCGCAGCCAACATCACTTGGAACAAAGTGGCCTTGTTCTGTTTGGCGACTTGTTGCAGACCTAAGAGCGCAGGCCCGTCGATGCGGGCCTTGATGGTGTCGCCGGTGAACTGCCGTTTGGCTGGCGGTTGCCGGTCGCCCAAGCTGATCGGCATTGGCGCGTTCTTGAGCTCGTTGCGCCAGTAGTCCAGATCTTCTTGGCCCTGTGGGCCCTCTGCGCGCTCGTGTTCAGTCAAGCCGAAGGTCAAGGGCGATTCAGCAGCAGGCCATTGTGGCGCTTGCCCCTTGAGGCGAGCTTGATAGGCCGTAGCCAGGTCTTCGAGGAAGACACCCGATGCCCAACCGTCAAAAATCAAGTGGCTGACCACCAAATGGACCACGGTGCGCCCATCGGCCAATTGAAGCACGCTCAACTGGCCGAGAGGCGCACGATCCAGTGGGAAGTCCTGCACGCTGGCTTGCGCGCAGAACGCGTCGAAGGCGGCATCCGCATTGGCTTGATCACGCAGATCCACGTGTTGGATGGGCGTGGCGTGATGGGGCGCAAGGCGCTGCACCGGTTCGGTGGTGTCGAACACGACGCGGAAAGCCTCGTGTCGTTGCACCACGTCTTGCAAGGCCTGTTCCAAAGCGGCGCGATTCACATCGCCACGCAGGGTGAGGCACAAGGACTCGTTCAGGGCCTTGCGCGCATCGGTGTCAAAACTGGCGGCCAGCCAGCGCTCGGTTTGACCTAAGGTCAGCGGGGCTTGCGCCAACGCGGTCACGCTGGCGGTGGTCGATGCCTTGGTGCTGGAAGGGGCTACGCTTGTCGACGCTGGGTTGCCGGTGTTCGAGACGGGCAGCCCACCACCGGGTGGCGTGCCGCCATCGCGAGGGGTGATGAAGCCCAAGGCCATCAACTCATCCAAGCATTCGATGAACACATCGGCAATGCGGTTGGTGATGGCGTCGTCCATCGCATCGGTCACGAAGTGGCCGAACTGCTCGTACAGATGCAGACCTTTGAAGCGTGCCAGGTAGTAGAACAGACTGATGTCGCGTTGGTTTTCGTCCCAGGCCAGGCGCCACAAGGTGGCGCAATGCACGGCCTTCACGGGCGCACGGCGCTCGGCAAACGCGGTGTTGAGCCGATCGATCATGCGCTGGGTGCGATCGTTCAGCGTCTGATAGAAAGCAGCGCCGCCATCGTAGATGTATTGCAGCGCCGCTTTGGCCGTGGCCAGAGCCAGCGGGTGACGAACGAAGGTGCCTGCGAAGTAGGTGACACCCGCTTCGGGGTAGGAGTCGTCGCCATATTGCCAATGGCCACCGTCAAGCGCATCCAGCCAATGGCTGTTGCCTGCAATGGCGGCAAAGGGTAAGCCGCCACCGATGACCTTGCCATAGGTGGAAATGTCAGAGCGAACGCCGTAGAACTCTTGCGCGCCGCCGCGTGCGACGCGGAAGCCGGTCACCACTTCGTCAAAGATCAAGGCGCAGCCGCTGGCGTCGGCGATCTCGCGCAGGCCGCGTACAAACTCGCGTGGCTGGATGGTGGGGTACTTGTTCTGAATCGGCTCGGTCATGATCGCGGCCAGTTCATGGCCGTGCTCACGCAGGTACTTCAAGGAGTCGTCGCTGGCCCAATCCAGCACGATGATGTTTTCAACCGCGTTGGCCAAGATCCCAGGCGCAGCCGACAAGGAGCGCAACTGCTTGGTACCACGCACGATCACTTCGTCAAAAATGCCGTGGTACGAGTTGTTGAAGATGGCGATCTTCTTGCGACCCGTCACGGTGCGTGCAATGCGCATGGCGCCCATCACGGCTTCAGAACCCGTGTTGCAGAAGGCCACGCGCTCCATGCCCGTCATCTCGGACATCAGCTTGGCGACCTCGGCGGTGAGCGGGTGCTGCGGGCCAATTTCCATGCCGGCATCGATTTGCTCGTGCATGGCCTTGGTGATGTAGTCGGGCTGATAGCCCAGCAGGTTGGCGCCAAAGCAGGACAGCAAGTCAATGTATTGGTTGCCGTCCAAATCCCAGATGTGGGCGCCTTTGGATCGGTTGGCCACAATGGGGTAGACCAAATCTTTCCACAAGGGATTGAAGCCGGTGACCACACGGGGGTCTGACATCACCTTGCGGTTGGCTTGACTGAAGGACTTGGACTGGCCGGTGCGTTGGTTGTAGCGCAGGATGAAGTCGTCCACCCAGGCTTGTTGGGCAGCCGTGAAGTGCTGGTTCTTTTCCAGCACGATGCGGGCGGATGCGCCGAAGGGCTTCTCGACCAGTGCCTTGATGCCGGGTTGCGCATCCACGGCTTCGGTGGATGTGGTGGCCGCTGAAGATGCCATGGGCGCCGAGGTTGGTGCGGGTGTGGCCGCAGGCAAAGCCATGGGCGCAACTGCGGCGGTGGGCAGCGCTTGACCTGACAGCAGTGCCAATTGCTGCTGCATCAACTGCATCTGTTGCTGAATCAATTGATGTACGGCCGATCCGCCAGCCACGGGGGCCAAGGCGGGCATCGATGCCATGGCCATTTGTGGTGCAGCCAACGTGGCCACTGCAGCGGTGGGTGCCGCAACGGGCGCAGGTGCGAACTTGTCAGCGGGCAGTTCTTGGTCCAGGAATTGGGTCAGCTTGGACAGTGTGTCCAGATCTTCCATCAGACGACGGAAGCGCATCTTCATGCCGAACACGCGCTCAAACTCCAAGGTGGCCTGCGTCATGGACAAGGAGTCCAGCCCCATGTCCACGAAGGTGGCATCGCCACTGATCGCGTCAGGCGTCAGCCCCGAGACATCACAAATGATGCGGGTGACTTCTTCTTGAAGGCGAGGAATTCGGCTCATGATCTGGACAGTCTGAGACGGTAAAGGGGTGTTCAGTGCGGCGTGACTGGGCGCGGCGGTCGAGGCGCGGTTGAACCAGTAACGCTCACCTTGGAATGGATAGGTGGGCAGGGTGGCGCGAGCTGTGCCGGCAGGCACCGGCCACGTCACCGAGATGCCACAAGCCCACAATTGCCCGAACCCTTGCAGGGCCATCAACTCAGGCTGTTGACCTTGATTGGCAGGGCCCAGCAAGGGCACCACCACAGGCGGTTTGCCCTTGGCGCTGCGGAATTGGCGCAGTAGGGCAGTCAGGGCTTGGCTGGGGCCGACTTCGACAAACACCACGTTGTCGTGATGCAGTTCGGCTTCGACCGCTTTGCGGAACTGAACCGTGGCACGAACTTGGTCCGCCCAGTATTGCGGTTGGGTGGCTTGCTCGGCTTGGAGCAAGTCACCGGTCACGCAGGAGTACATCGGCACCTGGGGCGCCCGCAAGGAGGCATGGCGCAAGGCCTGGGCCACTTTGGGCAAGGCCCCATCCATGGACGCACTGTGGAAGGCGTGGGACACCTTCAGGCGGGTGGTGCCTTTGTCTTGGGCTTCCAGTTGCTGCGCCAGCGTGTCGATGGCCGCAAATTCACCTGCCAGCACGGTCAAGCCGGGGGCGTTGTCTGCGGCCACCTCGACCCCGTTGGGCAGGAGGGGCAACAGGTCTGCGATGGGTGCTCGAACGGCCAACATGGCGCCCGGCTGTTGCTCGAACATGGCCTTACCGCGTGCGATGACGGCCTGCATGGCGTCCTTCAGGGGCATCACGCCTGCATGGCAAGCCGCAGCGTACTCACCGATGCTGTGGCCAATCATGGCCTGAGGCTTCACACCCAGGCTATCAAGCCAAGCAGCCAGCGCATACGACACGGCAAACAAGGCGGGCTGGGCGTAACGTGTTTGGGCCAGCAGGCTGCCCACCTCGGCATCCTTGGGATCAGCTTGGGTCAGCCAGGCCCGCAGTTGGGCAGGCCTTGCGTCGGTGGGGCTGAGCAGCGGCTCGGCGATGGCCAGGCAAGCATCCAGCGCTTCGCGGAATGCGGGCAGCTGTTCATACAAGCCACGCGCCATGCCGGGGTGTTGGGAGCCTTGGCCCGGGAACATGAACACCAGCCGTGGCGCGGTCAAGGCCACGCGCCCTTGCATGGGTTGCCGCAACAGGGTCCGAGCTTGCGCCACATCAGCGGCCACCACCACATGGCGGTGGCGCATGGCCTGACGACCTTTGGTCAGGGTGGCAAAAACAGCTGCAGGGTCGAGCTCAGGGTGCTTATTCAAGTGCTCAGCCAAGTCCTGCATGCGTTGGGCCAATGCCGCTTCCGATTTGGCCGACAGAGGCCAGACCACAGGGGATGCCGCCGCAGGGCCAGGGGCGTGGCTGTGCGTGGGCAAGGGCGCTTCTTCCACGATGACGTGGGCGTTGGTGCCGCCGACGCCAAACGAGCTCACCGCCGCACGACGAACTTCCGCGCCGCGCGGCCAATCGACGGCGTCGCCCACCACCTGGAACGGCGTATCCGCAAAGTCGATATTGGGGTTGGGGCTGCGGTAGTGCAGCGTACCCGGAATCTTTTGATGGTGCAGGGCCAGTGTGGTTTTGATCAGCCCAATGACGCCAGCGCCTGCAATCAGGTGACCCAAATGGCCTTTGACCGAGCCCAGTCGCGCAAACTGCTTGTCTTGTGTGTCAGTGGACCAGGCTTGTGTCAGGGCAGCCACCTCAATGGGGTCACCCAAGGAGGTGCCGGTGCCGTGGGCTTCCACATAGCCGATGCTGCGAGCGCTGATACCAGCGTGGTCAAGTGCCATGCGAATGGCATCGGCCTGACCGCTGACACTCGGCGCCGTGAAGCTGGCTTTTTCGCTGCCATCGTTGTTGATGCCAACACCCTTGATCACGCCATAAATGGTGTCGCCATCGGCCAAGGCATCAGCCAGGCGCTTGAGTGTGACGACACCGCCGCCGCTGGCGAAAATGGTGCCTGTCGCTTGGGCATCAAATGGTCGACAGTGGCCATCGGCAGACTCCATGCCGCCCTCGACATGCAAGTAGCCGGACTCTTGCGGCACCATCACGGTCATGCCGCCCGCCAAAGCAACATCACATTGCCCGCTGGCCAGGGCATGCCAAGCCTGGGTGATCGCCACGAGGGATGTCGAACATGCCGTGTGAATGCTGACCGCTGGGCCTTTCAGGTTCAAGCGGTTGGCCGTGCGGGTGGCGATGTAGTCCTTTTCGCTGGCCAGCATCACCCCAAACTCCCCAAACTGTTGAATCAGCTCGGGGTTGTCACGCCGCATGGCGGGCGTGTAGGTGTTGTTGGCCACGCCGGCATACACGCCGACGCGGTCGGGTGTTTGTTCGGGGTCGATGCCTGCGTGCTCCAGGGCAGACCAGCACATCTGCAGGAACAGACGTTGTTGCGGATCCAGCACCGTGGCTTCGCGGGCTGAAATCCCAAAGAACGAGGCGTCAAAGCGATCGACGTCTTCCAAGTAGCCACGTGCAGCCACGAAATTGGGCCGGCTACGCAACTCCGGTGGCACGCTGGCATCAAGTTCATGCGGCGCGAAGTGGCGGATGCCCTCGCGGTTGGCCAGCAGGTTGTCCCAAAATTGCTCGGGCGTTTGCGCGCCGGCGGTTCTCACGGCCATGCCCACGATGGCGATGCCTTCACCGGCGCCCGTGGTGCGAGAGCGTGCCGACGTGCGCTGCGAGGGTGCCGCGCTCAGTGCGGCAGCTAGCCCCGCCATGGTGGGCTGGTCATACACCTGTGCCACGCTGCAGCGGTGTCCCAGGTCTTTGAGGCGGGTGACGAAGCGCAGTACCAGCAAAGACTTCGCGCCCAGGTCGAACACATTGGTGTGATCGTCCATGTGCGGCAAGCCCAGCAATTCTTGCCAAGCCAGTCGGATGGCCTCCAATACATTCAGGCCTTCGGTCGCCCCGGCGGTGGCCACGCTGGGCGCGGGTAAGTTGCGGCGATCGATCTTGCCGCTTGGCGTGGTCGGCAGGCGCTCCAGTTGCATGAAGCGCGAGGGGATCATGTATTCGGGGACTCGGCTGCGCAGGTGATCGCGCAGCGACTGGATCAGCCCGTCCAAGGCCAGCGCCCCAGAGCGCAACACCACGTGGCTGACCAATTGGCGTCCGACGCCGGGCAGTGTGGGGGCGCTCACCACCGCGTCTTGCACGGCTGGGTGACTCATCAAGGCGACTTCGATTTCGCCGGGCTCGATGCGGAAGCCATCCACCTTGAGTTGTTGGTCCGCGCGGCCCAGATAGGTCAAGCATCCGTTGGCGTCGCGCTTGACCAAGTCGCCCGTGTTGTACCAGCGACCGGGTAGACCACAAGGTTGCTCTAAGAAACGCTCTTGGGTCAACGCGGCCTGTCCGAGGTAGCCGTGCGCCAGGCATTCGCCACCCAGGAGCAATTCACCTTCGTCGGTGGTGCTCAATGCGCCTGATTCGGGATCGCGCAGGGCCATGTCGACATAGGGCAGCACCGGGCCAATCGGCGGGATGGACGGCCAGGCAGTTGGGTCAAGCGGCAACTCGAAAGCCGTGACCACATGGGTCTCGGTGGGGCCGTAGTGGTTGTGCAGCGCGGCTTGCTTCAGGCGACCAAACAGTTCGCGAATGGCCGGGGTGATCTGCAGTTGTTCACCGGCGCTGATCACGTCGCGCAACATCAATGCGGCTTCACCTTGCTCTTGCGCCTCGCGGTCTGCCTCGGCCAGCATTTGCAGGGCCACATAGGGCAGGTAAAGGCGGGTCACGCCGTGTTGCTGCAGGGCTTGACGCAGCTGGGCAGGGTCGCGGCGATGGGCTTCCGGAATGAGCACCATGGTGCCTTGACAAGCCACGGTCGACAGAATTTCCTGGAAATGGACGTCGAATGACAGCGGCGCAAACAAGAGCGTGGTGCACCGTTGGCCCAAGCGGGGGTGCTGGGCGTGCCAGTCGATCAAATGCGCCAAAGGCGTTTGACCCATGGCTACGCCTTTGGGTTGGCCTGTGGACCCAGAGGTGAACAGCACGTAGGCCAGATCGGCTTCACTGGCAAACAGAGGTGTGGCCGCGTGGGGAATCGGCAGTTCGTCTGAATCACCTTTGAGGGTGATCCGAACTTGGGCCTGCGCGAGCATGGCGGCGATCCGGTCTTCCGGATAGCTCATGTCCAGCGGCACGTAAGCCAGTTGCGCCTCAATGGCCGCCAGGATGCGAACAATGGTTTTTGGGGAGCGTGTGGCTTCGATGGCGATGCGGTCGCCAGGGCGCAAGCCCGTGGCCCGCAACAAATCTGCCAAGGTTTCCACCTCGGTATGCAATTGCGCGTAATTCAGTGTGCCGTCGGCCCAGACCAATGCGGGCTGTTGGCTTGCATTTTGGGCAGCCAGTTTCAGCCATTCACGCAAAGGGCGTGGTGCTTGGATAGGAATAGAGCGATCAACGGGCATCGTGAATATCAGTACGAATCAATATGCAGTGAGGAATAGGTTCAGAGCAAGGCCGTACTTCACGCCATGCAGTCACGCTTACAGTTTGTATCAAGAATGTGTCGGATGCTAGTTGCTGCACTCTCAAGTTAGGGGGCGTTAAACCTTGAATGGGGGGGGTGTTTGTCGTAGAAATTGGCGGAATCTGGGCGTAGTGCACATTTTGTGATCTGCGCACGCGCAAGCCTGGTTTATCCGGTCACAGATTCAAAACCTTATCGGCGTATTTGAATGTTCCTAAATTCGGATATGGGCTGCCGAAAATAAAAAACCCGCCGGGTGGCGGGTTTGAGTGGAAGACGTTTATTTGTTAAACGCGTTCAATCACCAGCGCAATGCCTTGACCGCCACCGATACACATGGTGATCAGGGCGTAACGGCCATTGATGCGTTGCAGCTCATAAATGGCCTTGGTGACCAAAATGGCACCGGTAGCGCCCACGGGGTGACCCAGCGAAATGCCCGAACCGTTGGGGTTGGTCTTGTCTGCAGGGAAGCCCATTTCCTTGGACACGGCGCACGCTTGGGCGGCAAACGCTTCGTTGGATTCGATCACGTCCAGGTCAGCCACGGTCAAGCCAGCCTTGGCCAGAGCGGCCTTGGAGGCGGGCACGGGGCCAATGCCCATGTACTCAGGCTCAACGCCAGCGTGACCGTAAGCCACCAAACGAGCCAAAGGCTTCAAGCCCAGCTCTTTGGCCTTGTCAGCCGAAGCCATCACGACCGCAGCAGCGCCGTCGTTCAGGGTGGAGGCGTTGCCTGCGGTCACGGTGCCTTCTTCTTTCTTGAAGGCGGGCTTCATCTTGGACAAAGCTTCGGCGGTGGTGTCAGCTTTCACGCCTTCGTCGGTGTCGAACAGCACCACACCCTTGCGGGTCTTGATTTCGACGGGAACGATCTGCTCTTTGAAGATGCCGGCGGCTTGTGCCTTGGCTGCACGGGCTTGCGATTCCGCCGCGTAGGCGTCCTGCTGCTCGCGAGTGATCTCGTAGCGGGCGGCCACGTTTTCAGCGGTGATGCCCATGTGGATGTGCATACGGGGGTCATGCAGGGCGCCCAGCATGTAGTCCAGCATCTTGACGTCGCCCATGCGAGCACCCCAGCGGTTGGAGGTGACCAGGTAAGCGCCACGGCTCATGGATTCGGCGCCAGCGCCGATGGCGATGTCGCAGTCACCCAGCAAGATGGATTGGGCGGCCGACACCACGGCTTGCAAGCCAGAGCCGCACAGACGGTTGACATTGAAAGCAGGTGCTTCTTGGGGCACGCCAGCGTTCAGCGATGCCACGCGGCTGATGTAAGCATCTTGAGGCACGGAAGGAATCACATGGCCCATGACGACGTGGCCGACGTCCTTGGCTTGCACGCCTGCGCGTTCCAGCGCGGTCTTGATGACCAGGGCGCCCAGATCTGCTGGGGGAACATCTTTGAGCGAGCCACCGAAAGAGCCAATGGCGGTACGGGCTGCGCCCACGAAGACGACTTCACGAGTCATGGTTCGATCCTTGTGATGAGAAGGGGAGGAATGGCTTGATTATTTCAGACTGCAGCGCGTTTGCTGCACTGCAATGCAAAACAGCCCCGAAGGGCTGTTGTGATGCAGCGATGTTCCGCTCACTTGGCGTGGTGGCGATCATGGCGGCGGTCTGCGCGATCTTCTTTGCGTTCGCGGCGATCTTCGCGTAATTCACGCTTATCTTCGCGCAACTCGCGCTTGTCTTCCTTGAGTTCGCGGCGATCTTCGCGCAGTTCCTGCTTGCCCTCACGCACGGCCTGTTTGTCGCCAGCCATGTGGTCTTGGTGAATCTGCGCGCGATCACGAGCCATTTCAGCCTTGTCCTGGCGAATCTCGCCCTTGTCTTGGCGAATTTCCGCCTTGTCGCGACGCATTTCGTGACGGTCATGCTTCATGTCGTGACGATGATGCGCTGCGCTGGCGGCAGGCGTTGCTGGTGTGGCCGGCGTGGCTGTTTGAGCCAGAACGGGGGCGCTGATGGCGGTCAACAGGGTCAGAGCGGCGAGAGCTTGCTTCATGGTGTTTCCTGGTTGATGGGCTGTCTGGGCCCGTTGTCGTTGGTGGGGATGACCCAATGGGTATCCTCGGGGTGCCCTATTCAATGTTGATCAGGACTGATCACCTTAACGCCGTCACTTCAAATCGTGTTGACGGCCATCATGTTTCTATTTGGTAAAGCTGGCTGCCTTGTCCTCGGGCGCTGAGCTGATCAAGTCACCGTCTCGGTCCGCCAGCCAGCCCTCCGCCTGTTCGATGAGGTAGTAGCGAAACGCCTCTGCTGCAGGGGACAACACCTTGGAGGCCTCGTGCACCATGTTCCATGTGCGGATGATGGGGGTGCCTTCAAACTCCACGCGATGCAGCAAACCATGACGCAGCTCCGTCGCCACTGCGTGCAAGGACAGCAGGGCAATGCCCATGCCCGCCATCACCGACGATTTGATGGCCTCGCTGCTGGCCACTTCCATGGCGATGATGGGCGACAAGCGGCGTTCACGCAAGTACTTGTCGAGCACATAGCGCACTTCAGATCCTGGCTCTCGCGCAATCAAGGGATAGTGCACTAGGGCCTCCTGGGGGGGGTGTCCCACGCCGAGCAGAGGGTGACCGGGCGGGCACACGAACACCATCGGGTGGGCGGCAAAGGGCTCTGATCGCAGTGCGTACTCCTTGGGCGGTCGGCCGGTCACAGCCAGGTCCACCTCATTGGCCTGCATACGCTTGACCAGGGTGTCGAGGTCTTTGGCCACATCCAGTCGCACGTCCACCCCAGGGTGTTCCCTTTGAAACTGAGCGAGCAGGGCGGGCATGAAGTAGCCAGCCGTGCTGATCATGCCTATGGTCAAAACCCCTGTTTCGACTCGTTTGAAGCGCGCCATCACGTTCTCGGCATCCTTCAAAGTGGACAACAAACGCTTGGCGTAGACGAGGAAATATTCGCCCGCCATGGTCAGCGAAATTTGACGTCCTTGCCTCTCAAACAGGGGCAATCCGACGTAGTTCTCTAGCTCTTTGACCTGCATGGTCACAGCCGGTGGTGTGAGGTGCAAAGACTCCGCTGCGCGGCTGAAACTGAGTTGCCGAGCGACCTCGGTGAAGACCCTTAACTGCCGAAAAGTCACGCGCTTCATTAAGTAAAACCTTAATTGAATGCAAAGAAAGATTGAATTTACCTGATGTGAATGGCGACCTAAAGTGGTTTTAACCCCCTTGTGTTGAACCCAGTTAAACAGGATTCGTCATGAACATGCCAGTGGAGAACGGCGTCATCACCGACGCGAAAAAGCGCTACAGCGCAGGTGTCTTGAAGTACCGTCAGATGGGTTATTGGGATTCGGACTACCAGCCCAAAGAGACCGACGTGATCTGCCTGTTTCGGATCACGCCGCAAGAAGGGGTGGACCCCATTGAGGCCGCCGCGGCCGTGGCCGGCGAGTCGTCCACCGCCACCTGGACCGTGGTGTGGACCGATCGCCTGACCGCCTGCGACAGTTACCGAGCCAAGGCCTACAAGGTGGAAGAAGTGCCCAACAACCCGGGCCAGTACTTCGCCTGGGTGGCCTACGACCTGATCTTGTTTGAAGAAGGCTCCATTGCCAACATGACGGCCAGCCTGATTGGCAACGTGTTCAGCTTCAAGCCTTTGAAGGCCTGCCGCCTGGAAGACATCCGCATCCCTGTGGCTTATGTCAAAACCTTCAAGGGGCCGCCCACGGGTTTGGTGGTGGAGCGCGAGCGCCTGGATAAATACGGCCGCCCCTTGCTGGGTGCCACGACCAAGCCCAAGCTGGGCCTGTCGGGCCGCAACTATGGCCGGGTGGTATACGAAGGCCTCAAGGGTGGCCTGGACTTCATGAAGGACGACGAGAACATCAACTCGCAACCCTTCATGCACTGGCGTGACCGCTTTCTGTTTGTGATGGACGCCGTCAACAAAGCCAGCGCCATGACCGGGGAGGTCAAAGGCAGCTACCTCAACGTGACGGCCGCCACCATGGAAGACATGTACGAGCGCGCCGAGTTCGCCAAGGACTTGGGCTCGGTCATCATCATGGTCGACCTCGTGATTGGCTGGACGGCGATTCAGTCCATGGCCAACTGGTGCCGCAAGAACGACATGATCATGCACATGCACCGTGCAGGTCATGGCACCTACACACGCCAAAAGAGCCACGGTGTCAGCTTCCGCGTCATTGCCAAATGGCTGCGCTTGGCGGGGTGCGACCACCTGCACACAGGCACCGCAGTGGGCAAGCTCGAAGGCGACCCGATGACCGTGCAGGGCTACTACAACGTTTGCCGAGACAGCGTCACCCAGCAAGACCTGCCACGTGGCTTGTTCTTTGACCAAGACTGGGCTGACTTGAAGAAGGTCATGCCGGTGGCATCAGGCGGCATCCACGCCGGCCAAATGCACCAACTCATCGACCTGTTTGGTGATGACGTGATCTTGCAATTTGGCGGCGGCACCATCGGCCATCCACAAGGCATCCAAGCAGGTGCTGTGGCCAACCGCGTCGCGCTGGAAGCCATGGTCAAGGCCCGCAATGAAGGCCGCAACATCCGCGAAGAAGGCCCCGCCATCCTGCAAAAGGCGGCGCGCTTCTGCACACCGCTGCAGCAGGCCTTGGACACCTGGGGGGACATCAGCTTTAACTACGCGTCCACCGATACGTCCGACTACGCCGTCACGCCATCCGTTGGCATGTAAGGAGACACCACCATGATGACCAACCCCGCCGGTCGTTTGACCCAAGGCCAGTTCTCGTTCTTGCCCGACCTGACCGACGAAGAAATTGCCATGCAGGTGGACTACGGCCTGCGCAAAGGCTATGCCTGGAGCGTGGAATACACCGACGATCCGCATCCCCGCAACACCTATTGGGAAATGTACGGCGCACCCATGTTTGACCTGCGTGATGCCGCCGGCGTGGTGCAAGAGCTGCGCGCTTGTCGCGAGACTTTTCCCAAGCACTATGTGCGCTTGCTGGCCTTTGATTCCACGCGCGGTGTGGAAACCATTGCCATGAGCTTCATTGTGCACCGTCCACCGGTGGAGCCTGGCTTCACGCTGGAACGCCAAGAAATCAATGGTCGCTCCATGCGCTACAGCGTGCGGTCCTACTCTGCCGATGAGCCAGAAGGTGAGCGCTACCAACGGCGCACCATGGGCAAGCGCGATTGATTCAACTCTGAAGGAGATTGGCCGTGACTGCTCCGTTGTATCGCATTCCTGGCGCATCGGTTCCCACGGCTGACAAGCTTCAGTCGCATGAAGAGCCGTTGACGCATGCCGCGCCAGCCTTGACCTCAGCCGCCCCCATGAAGACGGTGGCAGACGTCTTGGCGCAAAGCCAGGTGGAGGACGTATTGGATGAACTCGATCGGGACTTGGTGGGCTTGGGGCCTGTCAAATCTCGCATCCGAGACATCGCCGCCTTGCTGGTGATCGACAAGTTGCGTGCCGCGCAAGGCCTCAACGCGCAGCATCCCTCTTTGCACATGTGCTTCAGCGGCAACCCTGGCACGGGCAAAACCACCGTGGCCTTGCGCATGGCCGAGATCCTGCACCGCCTGGGCTACATCCGCAAAGGGCATCTGGTCGCCGTGACCCGAGATGACCTGGTGGGGCAATACATCGGGCACACGGCACCCAAGACCAAAGAAGTGCTTAAAAAGGCCATGGGCGGTGTGCTGTTCATTGACGAGGCCTACTACCTGTATCGGCCCGAGAACGAGCGCGACTATGGCCAAGAAGCCATCGAGATCCTCCTGCAGGTGATGGAGAACCAGCGTGACGACCTGGTCGTGATCCTGGCGGGCTACAAAGACCGCATGGACACCTTCTTCCAGTCCAACCCGGGGATGTCATCGCGGATCGCGCACCACCTCGACTTCCCGGATTACGACGTGGGCGAGTTACTGAGCATTGCCGACCAGATGCTGAGCCAGCAGCAGTATCAATTCGGGCCGGGCGCACGCTTGGCGTTTGACGACTATCTGAACCGTCGTCTACAGCAGCCGCACTTTGCCAATGCCCGCAGTGTGCGCAATGCCTTGGATCGTGCACGCCTGCGGCAGGCCAGTCGTTTGTTTGCCGATCGACAGCGTGTGCTGAGCGCGGCCGACCTCAGCACCATTGAGCCGCAAGACATCCTGGCCAGTCGCCTTTTCCAAATCAAAGAACAAACACAGAGGACAGCATGATCGAACTCGAAGCCGCCCTGGCCGCCCATCTGGCCGACGCCCATCCGGATGTGCAACGTGTGTTGATCGACACCCTGGGCGCCATCGCTCAGGCTTGTGCTCGCATTGGCGACATCGCCTCACAAGGCATGTTGGCCCAGGCGCATGGGTGGGCCGATTCGCATAACTCGCAGGGCGAGGCCCAGAAGCGTTTGGATCTGCTGGCGGACGACTGCATGAGCCAGGCTCTGGCCGCATGCCCTCACGTGGCGGGTTGGGCCAGTGAAGAGTTGGAGCACGCACAAGCCTCGCATCATCATGGTCAATCTGGCCCCTTGCTGGTGGTGTACGACCCCTTGGATGGCTCCTCCAACATCGAGGCCAATATCTCCATTGGCACCATCTTTTCGATCCTGCCGCATCGCTATCGCGGGGCCAACCCGGGTGATGCCGATTTCATGCAGCCAGGTCACCAGCAGGTGGCTGCCGGTTATGTGCTCTACGGCCCGGCCACTTTGATGGTCTTGACCTGCCGGCGTGGGGTGCTGGTGTTCACTTTGGACAAGCGCGCTGCGGCTGATCCCACCACCGGGCATCGTGCGCGCTGGGTGCTCACGCAAGATCAGGTGCAGATTCCACCGGCCACGCGCGAGTTCGCCATCAACGCCTCCAACCAGCGCTTCTGGGAGAAGCCCATTCAGCGCTACATCGCTGAATGCGTGGCGGGTGAAAACGGCCCACGCATGAAAGACTTCAATATGCGCTGGGTGGCATCCATGGTGGCGGAGGTGCATCGCATCATGACCCGTGGTGGTGTCTTTCTCTACCCCCGCGATACCCGCGAGCCCATCAAACCTGGGCGTTTGCGCTTGATGTACGAAGCCGCCCCCATGGCCTTGCTGGTGCAAGAAGCCGGTGGCCGGGCGGTGAACGGCACGAGCGAGTTGCTCGACCTCATCCCCGATGTGCTGCACCAGAAGGTGCCGGTCATTCTGGGGTCGAAAGACGAAGTCGATCGCATCGTGAACTACCACGCCGACCCGCATGAGAACGTGTCCTGGCAGTTGTTCAAGACCCGCTCCCTGTTCGTCCAGCCTCAGGCTTGAAAGGCGTCGCCATGTCTAAAAGACATCCCATCATCGTGGTCACCGGCTCCAGCGGTGCGGGCACCTCCACGGTCAAGAGCACCTTTGATGCCATTTTTCGCCGTGAGGGTGTCAATGCGGCGGTGATTGAAGGCGATGCCTTTCATCGCTACAACCGCATGGAAATGAAGGCCCGCATGGCCGAAGCGGAGAAGCAGGGTGGGCACCTCAGCCATTTCGGTCCTGAGGCCAATGAATGGGAGGAGTTGGAGCAGCAGTTTCGCGCCTATGGTGAAACGGGCCGCTGCCGCAAACGCTATTACCTGCACAACGACGAAGAGGCCGCCCCTTATGGTCAGCCCGCAGGCACGTTCACCGCTTGGCAAGACACCCGAGTGGACACGGATCTCTTGTTCTATGAAGGTCTGCACGGTTGCGTCAAAACCGATCAGGTCGACCTCACGCGCCATGTGGACTTGAAGATTGGTGTGGTGCCCATCATCAACCTGGAATGGATTCAGAAAATCCATCGCGACACCAAATCACGTGGTTATTCCAAGGAGGCGGTGGCCGACACCATCCTGCGCCGCATGCATGACTACGTGCACTACATCTGCCCGCAGTTTGGTGAGACCGACATCAACTTTCAGCGCGTGCCCGTGGTTGATACCTCCAACCCCTTCATCGCCCGCGACATTCCCACTGCAGGCGAGAGCATGACGGTCATTCGGTTCCGCAATCCTCGTGGCATCGACTTCCCCTACCTGTTGTCCATGATCGGTGACTCGTTCATGTCTCGGGCCAACACCATCGTGGTCCCAGGCGGCAAGATGGACCTGGCCATGCAACTCATCCTCACCCCCATGATCTTGCGTTTGATGGAGATCCGTCGGGCGCAGATGCAATGAAGGTGTCCCCATGATCCACGCCATCACCTTTGATTTGGACGGCACCCTGGTGGATACCGCGCGCGAGATCGCCGAGGCGGCCAATCGCACCCTGCGAGACCTGGGCTTGCCGGTGCGACCCGTGGCCGATGTCACCCAATTGATTGGTCATGGCACCCGTGAATTGATGTTGGGCTTACTCAAGCAGGCCGCTGTCAGTGCGGAGCCCGGTGTACGCCACACCGTCGCTCAATTACGCGAGTCAGATGTCATGCACTGCTTTGAGCGGCACTACGGCGACACCACCGGCACCGACAGCCAACTCTACCCCCAGGTCCGCGAGTCTCTGGATCAACTTCGGGCATCCGGCGTGCGTCTGGCCTGTGTCACCAACAAAGAAAGCCGCTTCGCGCACAGGGTCTTGGAGGTCACGGGGCTGGCCGCATTCTTTCCCATCGTCATTGGGGGGGATTCGCTACCCCAGAAGAAACCCCATCCTTCGGTCATTCAGTATTGTCTTGATGCGTTAAATGTGTCTCAATTTAACGCAGCGCATGTGGGTGACTCGCACATCGATGTGAGCACCGCCAAGCGGGCTGGTGTAGCCGCTTGGGCGCTGCCGTATGGGTATAACGGTGGGCAACCGATTCATCTGGCTCACCCCGATCAAGTGTTCGAGAACCTGGCTGAAGTGGCTCGCCACGTGATGGCGTTGCGCTTGGCCGCATGACCCCATAACCAGGAGACAGACATGGCCGTGAGCACCCCGATTGCCGACATTGGTTGGCGCGCAGAGCCTTTTCGCCTCAAGGGCGTCGATGGCCGCTGGCACACCCTCAAAGAGTTGTCCGGCCCACGAGGCACCGTGGTCATGTTCATCTGCAACCACTGCCCCTATGTGCAGGCGGTGCTGCCGCGCATCTTGCGAGACGCGCAAGAGCTGCTGCCTTTGGGCGTGCACATGATTGCCATCAACGCCAACGACGCATCGGCTTACCCAGAAGACAGCTTCGAGCGGATGAAAGCTGTGTCTGAGCAATGGCAGTTTCCATTTCACTACCTGCACGACCCCACGCAAAACGTGGCGCGCGCCTATGACGCCGTGTGCACGCCGGACTTTTTCGGCTTGGACGCCGACGGGCGGCTGCAATACAGGGGCAGGCTAGACGCCTCACGCAGGGACTCGGCGCCCGAGGATGCCCCGCGTGAGTTGTTCGATGCCATGCGCCTGATCGCGCATTACGGGTATGGCCCCGGCGAGCAATTTCCCAGCATGGGGTGCTCGATCAAGTGGAAGCCATTGCCACAAAAGGTGGTCGACGAAGATCTGGACTGGCAAGCGGCCATGTGATTGGCCCAGACCTGGCCTGGTTGTGCTCCAGGCCGGACAGCTTGGCTAGACGGATACATAAAGGCACCAGGCCCTCATGTATCCGCTCCTCCCTAGCCAAACCGTGACGACAGCGAATTCGGTTGACCAGCAGTGCGCTTGTTGCGTCAAAACTGCTGTTTTGTGAATGATAGTGCGGTTTTGTCGATAAAACCATCTTTCGTCCCCCCCAGACGGGGGTCAACCTTCGCTAAACTCTCGGCGTTGAGGGTTTTCATACCCCCACCAGTACAAAAAGGGAGTTCGCAGTGGATGTCACGGTTTTTGGCTTGGAATGGGCAGACTTTCTGCGCTCATTGCGCGGGGGCACCATCAGCCAGCCTTTTCTCGTGCGCGAAACCGAGGCGAATGAAAAACCCGAGTGGTACCTCTATGCCGTCAGCCCACGCACCTTGGTGCAAGTGCTCACCGTGCGCAAAAAGCCGCGTTCCTGGCGAACGGTAGATGGCGCACTGGCTGATCTTGAGAGAGACTACGGAGAACTGCCTCCCGTCACCATCTACGGTTCTGTGGACACCGTGGCTCTGAAATGAAGCGTGTTCCGTCCTTGAAGGTGGTCGGCTCTAGCCGAGCACCAACTTCGACACCTGATTCGACGCCCGTCACCCTGATCGCGTCGACGCACCCCGACCTGTTTGCGCCGGGGCTGCAAGCCTTGCTGGGCACCAGCGTGTTTCTGTTTGAACAAGGCGATGCGGCATTGCGTGCCCTGCACGACCTGGGCCCCCGGGTGAAATTGTTTGTGGCTGACTTTCGTTCGCTTCAAGACGGCTGGACCGGGCAGAAGTTCTTGAAATACGTCCGGGATCGACGCGAGTTGGACGGCGTGCAAGTGTGGTTGATGGCCGACCAATGGCAAGCGCCACAAGAGCAATGGATTTTGAAGTGTGGGGCGGCGGGTTTCATCAAACGCCAACCCGAACACCTTGTGCCGCGTGTGCAAGCGGTGTCGGGCCTGCCCCTGCCTGTGCCTGTCGGTCAATCGCGTAGCAAGAATTCGGAAGGCCCAGACAGCATTTCCACGGTGGCGGGTGACCCATGGATGGAAGAGGTCAACCAGGTGTTCAAACGGTTTGCCGGCGCACTGGGGGCCAAGTTGTTGACCATGCAAGCCCTTGAGGCCATGGAAAGCCAAGGGCAGGGCGATCGCCACTTTTACGTGAACGATCTGTCATCGCGGTTGATGAACCCCGGGCGGCGCTCTGAGTTTCTGGTGGCTTTGCGCCAGGCTGGGCTGATGGAATGACGCCGATTCGCCGCTTCAAGCGTCTGCGCATCATCCAGCAGTCGGTCATCATTTTGGTCTTGATGGTCTCAGCCATCATCAGCACCTTCTTGTTCTGGGCGGCAGAAAACAACCTGAATGCCGAGTTGGCCCATTCCAGAACGGTGGCTGACATGGCGGATAGCCTGCGGACCATGGTGGCCCGACAGGGCGGGTACTACGTGCGAAGGCAGGCCGACGACGATGTCACCAAAGTCGGACGTTATCTGGCTGAGTACCCCGCCATGGCTGCCAGCCCGGGTGAGCCTGAAGCCAGCTATGTGTTTCACCAGAAGAACCCGTTTCTGGCCCTGGCTGATTACTCCCAGGTGGTTCACCAATCGCCGGCAGCAGCCAAGTTCAGAATTACCAGCGACAACATGATGAATCCGGCCAATCAGCCCGATTTATTCGACATGCAGGCCATGGCCGTCATGCGGCAAACGGGCACCCATGAATACTGGCGTGTTCAAGATGGCGTGCTGCGTTATGCACGTGCCCTCAAGGCTGAACAAAGTTGTCTCGCTTGTCATGGTCATCCAGACCGCGCACCTGCGTTCGTGCGCATGCGGTACAAAGCACCCGATGGCAGTGTCAAGGGTGGGGGGTATGGTTACCAATTGGGTGAAGTGGTCGGCGTGACATCGGTCACCGTGCCGCACACCTCATTTGGCGCCATGTTGTGGCACCAATCATGGGGATTCTGGGCCTCGGTCTTCATGGTGTTCGCATTGACGGCCACCTTGTTCTGGTTGCTCGTTCGTTGGATGGTCAAGCCCTTGCTGCGCTTGTCCCGATACGCGGATGAAATTGCCCACACAGAAGACTTGCGCCGCGTGCGTCAGCCCAGACTCGATGCCGACGAGGCCAGCAGTGCCAATGAAGTGCACCAACAGTCGTTCGCACTCAAGGCCCTGCACGAGTCGATGCGCTCAGCCATTGATCACATCATGCGGCGCGATCGTTGAGGGCGAAAATGCGTCCGAAACTATGGGTGGTTGTGGCCTGTTTGAGTGGCTGTCTCTCTTTAGCTATTTGATTTGCGGACAACTTTTTGTACTAGCGCATTTTTTGAGCTAGTCAGGTTTCAAAATCAATTCCAACTTGTTTGGAATTCGAATGAGAAGCCTCAGCTTGCATCTGTTTATTGAGATTGAGGTCGGTGATGCCACTGTTCACTGACCTTTCCCCTGCAGCGAGATCGCTGTGGGCCAAGAGCGGTGACGATTGTGGTCACGGCCTCGTTGCTCACATGCTCGACGTTGCAGCTGTCGCACTAGAGATACTCAACTTGGAGCCGGTCTCGACAAGGCAGTGGGTGGGGGGGCAGCTAGGCTTAAGCGAAGAACTGGGCTGCGCTTTTGTCGCGAAGATTGTTGGTTTGCATGACCTCGGTAAGGCGATCCCCGGCTTTCAGTCAAAATGGGCCGAAGGCCAAGCAAAAGTTGAAGAAAGCGGACTGCGGTTTAGCGCACCATCGCTCCAGCAGTCTCTACACGATTTAGCGAGTGCAGCTTTCGTAAGACGATTACTCGCTCAGCGGGGATTTTCACCGTCCGTATCCATGGCGCTAGCGCAATCGATTAGTGCGCATCACGGCTATAACTTTTTGTCAGCCTCCGTAAGAGATGGCATGCCACACGGTGAGTTCTCTGAATGGAAAGCGGTTCGCCAGGAACTATTCGATAGCTACTGGAAATACTCGCAAGAGACGATAGTTTCAGTAAGTGAGGAGTTTGGCTTACCGTTTGTTCAATGGTTGGCGGGGCTGACCACTTTGTCAGATTGGATAGGTTCGAATCCAGATTGGTTTCCATTTGGGGAGCGCGCTGAGAGCTTTGAGGAACACTTCACTGAGGCCAGAAAGCTTGCTCGTCATGCACTCGAAGAAATAGGGTGGCATGAGCATAAGGGCCTGCTGTTTGATGAGTCCTTTCGTACCGACGAACTGATTTCAAGAATCATTGGGTTACCAGGCGTTAGGGCGCGGCCATTGCAGGCTGGTGCAAGCACACTGCTTGACCAGACCGAGGGCCAAACTTTGCTAATTGTTGAAGCACCAATGGGCGAAGGTAAGACGGAGTTGGCCTTTCTGGCTCATTTGCGATTACAGAACCAAAACCAGCATCGGGGGCTTTACGTGGCTTTGCCCACTCAGGCCACTGGTAACGCCATGTTCGACCGTGCGATCGCGTTTTTGCGAGCTTTTGGTAGCCATGAGCCGATTGACATCCAACTCGCTCACGGCGGTGCGATGTTTGATGATCGTGTTCACGCGTTGCGGGGAATCTATGGCGGGAAGTCGGATGATGCAGTGACTTCGTCTGCATGGTTTGCTAAAGGCAAACGATCATTGCTGTCACCTTATGGCGTCGGCACAGTTGATCAGGCGCTTTTTGCTACTTTGAATGTCAAGCACCATTTCGTGCGTTTATGGGGTTTGTCGAACAAAGTCGTGGTGCTGGATGAAGTGCACGCATACGACACCTACACATCAGGTCTCATCGAAGCTTTGCTACGGTGGCTGAAAGCTTTGAATTGCTCCGTGGTGCTGATGAGCGCAACGCTGCCGGCGGCCCGTCGAGCAGCTTTATTGCGAGCATGGCGCGGTAGTGATCTAGTGCTCCCAGAGTACGAATACCCCCGCATCCTGGCCTGCAGTGAGCAAGGTATCTCGGGTATATCGGTGGAGTCTCGCGCGCAGGCTCCTATACAGGTCACAGCGGTAAGCGAACGTCTACCTGACCTTGCGAATGAGGTCATGAGCAAGGTGTCTGAAGGCGGATGTGGCGTCGTCATCGTGAACACGGTCAACCGTGCACAAGAACTCTATGCTTTGCTCAAAGAGCACATCGAGGATGACACGGTATTGATGCTGTTCCATGCACGCTTCCCGGCTGATGAGCGTCGAGCTTTGGAACAGCGCGTCATGAAACTTTTTGGTCGGGCAGGTTCACGTCCGCAGCGCGCTGTGTTGATCGCTACTCAGGTCGTGGAGCAGAGCTTGGATATCGACTTCGATTTCATGATCTCTGATCTGGCCCCCATAGACTTGTTGCTGCAACGGGCAGGTAGATTGCACCGTCATGAACGTTCACGGCCGGCCGTGCATTCAGTGCCTCAATTTCAGGTTGCAGGGCTGAACCCCACCTGTCTCCCGGAGCTTAAGCAAACAGCTTGGGGTTTTGTGTATGACCCTTATGTGCTGTACCGCACTTGGGCCTTCGCCTCACGTGAATCGGTTTGGCAGCTGCCGTGGGATATCGACAGGTTGGTGCAGGCCGTCTATGGCAGCTCCCCACTTCCTGATGATCTGGCATCAGAAGAGCGAGACGCCATTGAAGTGGTTGCCCTAGGTGAACATTTGGCGATCATTCAGAACGAGAAGCGGCAGTCGCTGCTCGCTGCAATCGACCCAGACGCTGAGCCGCAGGCGGCCTACACAGATAAGCCCAAGGGTAATGAGGATGGCGATGGCCTGGGCATTCGCAACCAAACTCGACTGGGTGATGACAGTGTCGCCTTTGTGCCTGTGCATGTGACCGAAGATGGTTGGCGACTCAAGTCAGGCGACGCACCCTTTGACCCGGCAATAGCGCCAGCCCCAGATCTTGCCAAACGCATTTTTGAGCGGCAGGTCAAATTGAGTCGCAAAGCCGTTGTGGCGCATGCCAATGCGATCGCCTCGCCTAAAGGCTTCATTGAGCACCCTTTGCTGCGTAACTTGAAGCCGTTGTTATTGATTAATGGCGTGTTGAACCTGGGCAAATTGACTGTGAGCCTGGACGAGGAATACGGCGTGCGATACGCAAGCACTGATACATGAACCAATAAGGGGGATATCGCGTGAATATGGCGTTTAACTTACTGGATGAGCCATGGGTGCCTGTTCGATTCAATGATGGCTTGGTACGTGAAATTGGGTTGCTCGAACTCTTTGACCGGGCATCGGACATCATTGGTTTGGCCGAAACCTCTCCACCTAACCTAGTGGCGATCTACCGCGTGCTACTGGCTATCACGAACAGGGCACTGACCACGGAGCTTGGCCCTTGGAAGGATGCAGACCGGGCTCGCTGGTATCAACAAGGGCTGCCGCTGGACGCGATCAAAGCGTATTTAACTCAATGGCGAGACCGATTCTGGGTGTTCCACCCGTCGCATCCGTTCATGCAGGTGGCGGCGCTCAATGAGATTGAGGAAACCAAAGACAAGACAAAGCCTTGGACGCAAATTGCATTGGATAGCGCCAGTGGCAACACGCCAGTGGTGTTTGACCATGCGGTTGACACTGTCCCAATTGCCATTCCTGTGGCTTTGGCGTTGCGCCAACTTCTGGGCTACATGCAATTCACGCCTGGTGGCCTGGTTAAGGCGATTCGGGACTCAGACAAAGCCGGTGCACTTGCCAATACGGCAGCAGTCATTCCGGTGGGGCACAACTTGAATCAGACGTTGTGCCTGTGTCTGCATGGTGCCGCCCCCGCTACAGATGACTTGCCAGCATGGGAGTTGGCTGCCCCGCAGATCAAAGACTTGATGGCCGAGGGCCATTTGGCAAGCGGACTCAATGACCGGTACACACGCTTGTCTCGTGCTGTGTTGTTTTTACCAGAAGATGGTCAGACTCACGTGCAAACCATTCGGTTTGCCGCCGGATTGGCTTTGACGGATGATCCGAACGCAACTGATTCGATGGCCAGCTATCGCATGGGCGCCGCGAACATGGTGCGCGTGACTTTTACTGAAGGTCGAGCACTGTGGCGTGATCTGCCGGCCATGCTGCCCGATGCCAGTGGTAAAGCAGCGCTTCCGGCGCCGGTTTTGTCCTGGGCCACCAACCTCTACAACGCACTCGGCCAGTTCGATGCCACCTTGCACTTGATCGTGGTAGGTATTGCCAGTGAGAAGGCTAAGCTCCTACGCTGGCGGGTGGTCACAGTGTCCTTGCCGCAGCGGCTGGCTGAAAACGAGGGTACTGCTCAAGCGCTTAGACAGCAAATTCAACACGCAGAGGATGTGTATAGCCAAGTTCGCAAGGTAGTTAGCGAACTGTTCGCCAAGATGTCACCGGACTCCGCCAGCAAAGACACGTATGCCCGTGCTCGCGCGACGGTTGAGTCTGGTCCACTCGCGCCTTCGTACTACGCTGCACTGGAGAGGGCCTTGCCCGCATTGATGACCCAGTTGGCTTCGGGCGATGAGCAGCATGCACATGAGCAGTGGTCTACCGCGATTCGCGATGCCGCTGAGCAGGCCTGGCAGGCCTCGGTACGTACCGCAGGCCAATCGGCTGCGGCCTTACGGGCTCAAGCAATGACTTATCCCAAGTTCAAACGAATTCTTAAACAGGAGGTTCTTGCATGACTGCAGACAAGTTGGATTTCGCCGCTGCATTCGTGGCGCATTTGCGGCAGCTGCATGAGCATGACAAAGGTGCCATGGCTATTTTGCGGCGCAGTCTCAGTTTTGATTCTGGTAGTTATCCGCCAGCGTATCCGTTCGTGGAGCGTTTTGTGGGCGCAGAACGCCATGCCCATGACCCGTTACGCCGCGCACTGTATTGTGTAGCAGCGCTCTTCGCACAACTACCACACCATGTCGATGAACGCTCATTGGCTTCTGCATTTGGTGCGGTGATGCGCCATCGTGAGAGTGCCAGCATTGAGAGTCGCTTCATTGCGCTACTGTCGGCAGATGCGGAGAACCTGCCGCAATACCTGCGCCATGTCATTTCGTTGCTGTCGGCAGATGACCAGGGCTTTGATTTCGCCCAGCTATTGCGCGATCTAACCCGTTGGCTGAACCCCTATGCCCAGGAGGCGCGCGATCAACTTCGCCAACGCTGGGCGCGCGATTTTTATAACGCCTTGTCCGGTTCTGTGCCGGCTGATTCTGAATCCACTCAAACATCGTCTCAAGGAGAGCTGCTGTGAGCTTGTTCGTTGAATTTCATCTGATCCAGAACTTTGCACCGTCCAATCTCAACCGTGACGACACCGGCGCCCCAAAAGATGCGCTGTTTGGTGGCCACCGTCGTGCTCGGGTCAGCAGTCAGTGTTTCAAGCGCGCTATTCGCTTGAAAACGCGAGAACTCGATCTGATCCCTGTGGAGAATCGCGGCATTCGCACCAAGAAGTTGGCTTCGTTGTTGCAAGTCAGGCTTGGGGAAGAGTCTATGCCTCGTATTGAGGCTGCCTTGGCCGCAGCTGGACTGAAATTGAAGGATGACGGGAAGACCGAAGTGTTGCTTTTTCTAGGTGAGGGGGAAATCAATAGTTTGGTTGATCTGATCAAGGCCCATTGGGATGAGCTGACACCCGCTGCCGCTGGCGCAGAGAAGAAGAACAAGAAGGACGCGAAAGCTAGTGCGCCGCCAGAGGTGGTCAAGAAAGCCAAGGCACTCCTTAATGGTGGTAAGGCTGTGGATGTCGCCCTGTTTGGGCGCATGCTTGCCGACATGCCCAGCGTGAATCAGGATGCAGCCAGTCAGGTTGCCCATGCGCTCAGTACCCATCGTGTCGAGCGTGAGTTCGATTACTTCACTGCTGTCGATGACCAGAGTAATGAAGATGAAACTGGTGCTGGCATGATCGGTCAAGTGGAATTCAATTCGGCCACGTTCTACCGGTATGCCGTGGTGGATGTCAAGAAGCTGATTGGCAACTTGCAGAACGATCAGGAATTAGCCATACAGGCGCTGGGCGCTTTCACGCAAGCCATGGCTCGTGCAGTCCCGACTGGTAAGCAGAACTCGTTTGCTGCCCATAACCCGCCCAGCTTCATCGGTGTAGTGCTTAGGTCGGGCAGCCCGTTGAACTTGGCCAATGCCTTCGAAAAGCCTGTGTGGCCTCGGCAGGATACGTCGTTGACCACTGCATCCGTTCAAGCTTTGGCTGCCTATGAAAACAAAATCGGGTCTGTGTACGGTAATGGCCAGGATGCCTGGGCGTATGTGGACGTGACCGACGGCTGGCAAGCAGACAAGGGCGAGGCACAAGCCAACATCGATAGCTTGGCCGACTGGGTTAAGCAACACGTGGTGCGTCGCCTGGAGGCTTGAGCCATGCCAACTTTGTTGCTTCGGCTGGCTGGCCCTATGCAATCTTGGGGTACAACCAGTCGCTTTGATGAGCGTGATACGCAGCTCGAACCATCGAAGTCCGGTGTGCTGGGCTTGGTCTGTGCAGCTCTCGGGCGGGATCGCTCTGAGCAGGTGGACGATCTGGCCGCTTTGCGTATGGGGGTTCGCATCGATCGCGAAGGGACTGTCATGCGGGATTACCAAACAGCTACTGGAGTCTTGGTCGCTGCGAACGGTAAGCCTGATTTGAATCGAACCGTGGTGAGCCCTCGCTATTACCTCGCAGATGCAGCTTTCTTGGTTGGCTTAGAGGGCGATGACATGAATTTGCTTCTCTGCATCCATCGAGCCTTGCTGCAGCCTGTCTGGCCTCTGGCTTTGGGGCGCAAAAGCTTTCCGCCGGGTATGCCCGTTCATTTGCACGATGGCGTCAACCCGGATGGACTCACGCAAGCCTTGTCGTCCTATCCCCGAATCGCGCCTCCCCAGTTTGAGCACCGCGATCACCCGTTGCGTCTGGTGCTGGAAACCGCCAGCGAAGGGAGTGTCCGTTTTGATCAACCGGTGGCACCGTTTGCGCAGCGTCGTTTTGGTCCACGTTATGTGATGTCTGGAGGCGTGGATGTTCCTGTCCAAAATCACCGTTGATGCTCGTCACCCTCAGGCCCGCAATGATCTGAGTAGTCCGTATGAGATGCACCGTACGCTTTCACGTGTTTTTGCCAAAGACGAGTTGACGCCTCCTGAGCGCTTCCTGTGGCGAATCGAACCGGCAGTGTCTTGGAATCAATCGTCAGTGGATGTGCTGGTGCAATCCGGGGTGCCGGGGCGGTGGGCAGCTTTGCAGCAGTCTGGCTATGCCCTGCAAATTCAGGCAGATAAGGCAGTCGACTTGCTGCGCCTCGTGCGCGAAGGGGGGCAGTACCGTTTCCGGTTACGCGCTAATCCGACTGTGACCCGTGCGGGCAAGCGCTATGGCTTGAAGACATACGAGGCTCAGCATGACTGGTTGGCCCGGCAAGGTCAGAAATTTGGTTTTGAGATCGTGACAAGTGATCGCAGTGGTAACGACAGCGTGTGTGCACATCAACCTCGCGCCGGTCGAATCATCACCGTGCAAGCAGTCACTTTCGATGGTGTTCTGGTGGCTACTGATGCCGCTGCTCTGAGAGACGCTATCTTGTCTGGTGTAGGGCATGCGAAGTCGCTGGGTCTCGGTTTGCTGTCCCTGGCTCCTTTGGAAGTGAAATGGGGCGAGGTGTGAAACAGTGGGTATCGGTCAACTTCCCCCGTTAAAGCCGATCCCTATCAAGGAGCGCATGTCGATTATCTTTGTCGAGAAGGGCGAGATCGACGTGGTGGATGGGGCCTTCGTGGTGGTGGACTGCCAGGGTGAGCGGGTCAGGCCTGTGATGACCCACATTCCAATTGGTGGGGTGGCTTGCATCATGCTGGAGCCAGGCACCCGGGTATCACACCGGGCAGCGGCCTTGGCGGCGCGGGTGGGTACCTTGCTCGTCTGGGTGGGGGAGGCCGGCGTGCGGGTTTACTCATCCGGGCAGCCTGGCGGTGCACGCTCTGATAGGTTGCTGTATCAGGCAAGGTTGGCGTTGGACGATGATTTGCGGCTCAAGGTTGTTCGCAAGATGTACGCTATGCGTTTCGGGGAAGAGGCGCCTTCACGTCGCAGTGTCGAGCAACTGCGCGGCATTGAAGGCGCACGTGTTCGGCGTACCTATCAACTGTTGGCCAACCAATTCGGCGTGAAGTGGAACGGTCGGGACTACAACCCGGAGTCGTGGGACGCCTCGGATGTTCCAAATCGTTGTCTGTCTGCCGCCACGGCGTGTTTGTATGGCGTGACCGAAGCGGCTGTGCTGGCGGCTGGTTATGCCCCAGCTGTCGGGTTTATCCACACTGGTAAACCTTTGTCTTTTGTGTACGACGTGGCTGACATCTACAAGTTTGAAACGATCGCGCCTGTGGCTTTCAAGGTGGCTGCAGCTAACCCACCCAACCCTGACCGCGCAGTGAGACTGGCATGCCGGGATGCTTTTCGCCAGACAAAGTTGCTCGAGCGAATCATTCCCGATATTGAAGTGATGTTGGCGGCTGGGGAAATTGCTCCGCCCAAGGCGGCCGCAGAATCGGTGCAGCCAGCATTACCCTGTGTAGATGGGATCGGTGATGCTGGTCATCGTGCTTGAAAACGCGCCGCCCCGCCTACGTGGGCGTCTTGCTGTTTGGTTGCTCGAAGTGCGCGCTGGGGTCTACGTTGGCAACTATTCCCGGCGTGTGCGTGAGCACATATGGGAACAGGTGGGCGAAGGTCTAGAGGATGGTAACGCCGTGATGGTGTGGCGATCAAACAGCGAGGCTGGTTTCGATTTCAAGACATTGGGTAAGAACCGAAGGTTGCCGGTGGAGTTCGACGGTGTGCAATTGGTGAGTTTTTTCCCCGAGCCATTGGCCTGATCTTTAACAAGCTGAAATCAGCAATTATTTTCTGGTGGAAAATCTATTGCTTCAAAAACCCTTTGAAATCAAAGGGTTGGAAGAAGTGCGTTCCCCACGCGAGTGGGGATGAACCGCCCAATTACATGAAAAAAACGAACAAACTCGCGCGTTCCCCACGCGAGTGGGGATGAACCGTTTCCGCGTTTGCACGTGGTCAATATTCGGTAGCGTTCCCCACGCGAGTGGGGATGAACCGGAAT
>JBKBIO010000017.1:0-69412 GCA_046299355.1 Aquabacterium sp.
CTTAGGATGTGATGGCTTGAGCATCCCTGAATTGAAACACAAAGCCCCCGGCTAGCGGGGGCTTTGTCAGCAGTCTGGCGACCTACACAGGTCGCCTTTTTTGATGCACCTACCGCATCTGGGCAACACGCCGCTGGGGCGCGCTGCTCACCGGTCACTTCTTGGGTGCAGGTGGGGTCAGGACGCGATCGATCTTGTGGATGATGCCGTTTGCGGTCTTGATGTCTCCCTCAGTCACCATCGCCTCGTCGATCGTGATGAAGTCACCAGCCTTGGAAACAGCCAACTTCACACCACCCACGGTTGGAAGTTGGGTGTTTTCTTTCACATCGACCGCCATGACGCTGCCGGCCACAATGTGATAGCTCAACACTGCTTTGAGTTGCGCAGGATCCTTGGCCAGTTTGTCCAACGTGGCGGCAGGTACCGCAGCAAAGGCTTCGTTGGTTGGGGCGAAAACCGTCACAGGCGAAGCACCATTCAATACATCGGACAAACCGGCTTGCGCTGCCAGTTTATTGAAGGTGGACAAGTCAGCTTGTTGGGCCAGTGACCCGGCAGCCGTCACAGGTGAATTTTTGACAGAGGCACAACCAGTCATCAAGGTTGCAGCAACAATCACAGCCGCAGAGAGGGCGCGGGTAGGGATATGACGCATGGTCATCGTGAGTCTCCAGAATGTAACAAACACCCCAAAACGGGTCGACATCCGGACGATAGTTCTGTCACATGACAGATTGGTGACCAAAACATGACGACGAAGTCACAATTGCCCAGTCCATTCGGAAGACTCTTTTGTGACAAACATATCCAGAGTTGTCATTTAGCCGTCACAATCGCGCTCTACAGTCCAGATCATGCAATTTGTCTGTCACATGACATTGAAAGGCGAAGACATGACTTTGAAGATGATCCGCTCCGTTACCGCTGTTGCTTTGGCCGTGATGAGCTCCTGCGTTCTGGCGGAAGACGTCACTGGCGCTGGCGCCACCTTCCCAGCCCCCATTTATGCCAAGTGGGCCTCGCAGTACAACACTGCCACCGGCAACAAGGTTAATTACCAGTCCGTCGGTTCCGGCGCTGGTATCAAGCAGATCAAGGCCAAGACCGTCGACTTCGGCGCCTCAGACATGCCCCTGAAGGATGATGAGCTGGCCAAAGACGGCTTGATGCAGTTCCCCACCGTGATCGGCGGCGTCGTGCCCGTGATCAACGTGAAGGGCATTTTGCCCGGTCAATTGAAGATGACCGGCGAAGTGCTGGGCAACATATACTTGGGCAATATCAAGAAGTGGAACGATCCCGCTATCGCTGCACTGAACCCCGGTCTGGCCCTGCCTGACGCAGCCATCGCCCCCGTTCGTCGCGCTGACGGTTCCGGCACCAGCTTCATCTTCACCAACTACCTGAGCAAGGTTAACGCCGAGTGGAAGACCAAAGTCGGTGAAGGCACGGCTGTGAACTGGCCTGCAGGCGCTGGCGGCAAGGGCAACGAAGGCGTCTCGGCCTTCGTGCAGCGTCTGCCTAACTCGATCGGCTACGTGGAATACGCCTACGCCAAGCAAAACAAGATGTCTCACGTCGCATTGCGTAACGCTGATGGCAACTACGTTCAGCCTGATGATGAGGCCTTCAAGGCCGCCGCTGCAGGCGCGGAATGGAACAAGAGCTTCTACCAGATCTTGACCAACCAACCCGGCAAGAACGCCTGGCCTATCAGCGGTGCAACCTTCATCTTGATGCACAAGAAGCAGGACAAGCCAGCGCAAGCCAGCTCTACCTTGAAGTTCTTTGACTGGGCCTACACCGGTGGCGACAAGAGTGCAGCTGACCTGGAATACGTTCCGCTGCCAGCCAACGTGAAGGATCTGGTCCGCAAGCAATGGACAACCGTCACTGACACAGCTGGCAAGGCCATCTCTTACAAGTAATTGATTGACTGGTAGCCGGGGCGATGTCGACATCGCCCCGGCATCAACTTGTTTGTTTTGTAGTACCAGCGTCTGCCCGACGGAGGCCGTCATGACTGCCATATTGCCTGCCGATCTGCCTGATTCCCACTCTCACCGTCGAGACGATGCGACGCGAATTCCTATGACCAATCCCCCTCAACGCAGCGTGACCGCCCCTTGGGCCGACGCGCTTTTTGCATTGCTAGCCAAGGGCGCGGCCGTTCTGACGCTCTCCATCCTGATTGGGATCATCATCTCGTTGGTGATTGGCGCTTGGCCTGCGATCCATGAGTACGGCCTGAGCTTTTTGTGGCGCAGCGAATGGGACCCCGTCCAAGATCAGTACGGCGGCCTGGTGATGATTTACGGCACGCTGATGACGTCGTTCATCGCTTTGCTGATTGCGGTACCTGTGAGCTTTGGTATCGCCATGTTCCTGACCGAGTTGTCTCCCGGTTGGTTGAAGCGCCCACTGGGCATTGCAGTGGAATTGCTTGCTGCCGTGCCTTCGATCGTTTACGGCATGTGGGGCTTGCTGGTGTTTGGTCCCATTTTGTCGACCTACGTCCAACAACCACTCCAATCCTGGACCGAAGGCATTCCCTACTTGGGTGCGCTGTTCTCCGGCCCGCCCGTTGGCATCGGCATTTTGTCGGCCGGCATCATTTTGGCCATCATGATCATTCCGTTCATTGCATCGGTGATGCGTGACGTGTTTGAGGTGACCCCACCCATGTTGAAAGAGTCAGCTTATGGCCTGGGTTCAACAACCTGGGAGGTTGTCTACAAGGTGGTTCTGCCCTACACCAAGACCGGTGTGGTGGGTGGCATCATGCTGGGATTGGGTCGCGCTTTGGGTGAGACCATGGCCGTCACGTTTGTGATCGGCAACATGAACCAACTGAATTCATTGTCGGTGTTCGAAGCCGCCAACAGCATCACCTCCGCGCTGGCCAATGAATTTGCCGAAGCAGGCGAGGGCCTGCATCAAGCCTCTCTGATTTACCTCGGCCTGATTCTGTTCTTCATCACTTTCGTGGTGCTGGCCTTCTCCAAGGTTCTGCTCGCCCAGTTGAAGAAGTCTGAGGGAGCCCGCTCATGACCACATCGAATACCTCTTATCGTCAAGCACGACATGCCGCTCGTAAGCGCGTGAATGCGTTGGCGCTGACGCTTTCTTTGGCCGCCATGGCCTTTGGTCTGGTCTGGCTGATTTGGATCCTGGTGGAAACCGTCCGTCTGGGTTTGGGCGGCCTGACATGGGACACATTCACCATGATGACGCCAGCACCGGAAGAACCGGGCGGCTTGGCAAACGCCATCATGGGTTCGCTGTTGATGGTGGGTTTGGCCACCTTGATCGGCACCCCCATTGGCGTGATGGCAGGCGTCTACCTGGCTGAGTACGGCCAGCGCGGTTGGTTGGGCAGCATCACCCGTTTCATCAACGACATCCTGTTGTCAGCTCCGTCCATCGTGGTGGGACTGTTCATTTACTCGGTCTGGGTTTCGCGCTTTAAATCTTTCTCGGGTTGGGCCGGCGTGCTGGCCTTGGCGTTGATCGTGATTCCCGTGGTCATCCGCACGACGGAGAACATGCTGACACTGGTGCCCAACGCTCTGCGTGAGGCTGCCTATGCCTTGGGTACGCCCAAGTGGCGAGTCATCTTGACCATCACATTGAAGTCTGCTCGTGCTGGTGTGGTAACAGGTGTGTTGCTGGCCGTGGCACGCATTTCGGGCGAAACGGCTCCCTTGCTGTTCACCGCCTTGTCTAACCAGTTCTGGACTTCCGACCTGAGCGGCCCGATGGCCAGCCTACCGGTCACGATTTTCAAATTCGCGATGAGCCCCTATGAAAACTGGCAGAAGTTGGCCTGGGCTGGCGTGTTCCTGATCACCGTTGGTGTTCTGGCGCTCAACATCATCGCTCGCACTCTTTTCCGTCAACGCTGATCGCGCTCGACATACAGATTTATCCGGAGATATCCCATGGATGCCAAGGTTCAAACCTCGACAACCCCTAAGGTCAAATTGGCCGTGCGCGATCTGAACTTCTACTACGGTAAGTTCCATGCGTTGAAAAACATCAACATGGAATTGCCTGAGAACAAGGTCACTGCATTCATTGGCCCTTCAGGCTGCGGCAAATCGACACTGCTGCGCACGTTCAATCGCATGTTCGAGCTCTACCCAGAGCAGCGCGCTCAGGGCCAAATCCTGCTCGATGGTCAAGACATCTTGACCACCAAAGAGGACGTCTCCCTGATCCGCGCGAAGGTCGGCATGGTGTTCCAAAAGCCTACGCCGTTCCCGATGTCGATCTACGAGAACATCGCTTTTGGCGTTCGCCTGTTTGAAAAGCTGTCCCGCTCAGAGATGGACGAGCGCGTGGAGTGGGCCCTGAAGAAGGCCGCTTTGTGGAATGAAGTGAAAGACAAGCTGAATCAAAGCGGTTCAGGCCTGTCCGGTGGTCAACAACAACGTTTGTGTATCGCACGTGGCATTGCCATCAAGCCCGAGGTCCTGCTGCTCGACGAACCATGCTCGGCACTCGACCCCATCTCCACAGGGAAGATCGAGGAGTTGATTCACGAACTCAAGGACGACTACACCGTTCTGATCGTGACACACAACATGCAACAAGCAGCGCGCTGCTCTGACTACACCGCCTACATGTATCTGGGTGAGCTGATCGAGTTCGGATCGACCACAGACATCTTCATGAAGCCCAAGCGCACAGAGACTGAAGACTACATCACCGGCCGCTTTGGTTGATCTGTTGATTCAGCCATACCAAGTAAACGACACGTCGATATAAAAACGGAGAATCCTCATGACCGATAAGCACTTGTCCAGCCAATTTGACGCTGAACTGAGCGGCATTTCGACCCGCGTGCTGGAGATGGGCGGCCTGGTTGAGTCTCAAGTGGCGCAAGCCATCTACGCTCTGACTCACTTCAGCGAAGAGACTTCGGCGGCCGTGCTGGAGTTGGAGGAACGCGTCAACCAGATGGAAATGGAAATCGATGCAGACCTCTCCACCATCATTGCTCGCCGCCAGCCAACCGCTCGAGACCTTCGCCTGCTGATTGCCATTTCCAAGACCATTGGCAATCTGGAACGCGTCGGCGATGAAGCGGCACGCATTGCGCGTACGGTTCAACGACTGATCAACACCGGCGTTTCAAGCCGCTTGCGCCTGCCGGTCAGCGACGTGTCGTTCGAAGCCAATCTGGCCACCGCATCGTTGCGCAAGGCCTTGGACGCTTTTGCACGCCTCGACACGATGACCGCGTTGGATGTCATCAAGAACGACAACGAGATTGATGCTGAATTCGATGGCCTGATGCGCAAGCTCATCACTTACATGATGGAAGATCCTCGCACCATTTCCGCATCGATCGACCTGGTTTTCGTGGCCAAGGCCATTGAGCGCGTCGGCGACCACGCCAAGAACTTGGCCGAACAGGTCATCTACATCGTGAAGGGGCTGGACGTTCGTCACAACACCCCTGAGACGGTTGAGTCCATCATCAAGTAAAGAACGGGAAGCAAACCATGAGCCGAGTGTTGGTGGTTGAAGACGAAGTCGCGATTGCAGAGCTCATTTCTTTGAATCTGCGCCACGCTGGTTTTGAAGTGGTGGTCGCATCCAACGGGGATGTGGCCCAGTTGGAAATCGATCGCGTATTGCCAGATCTCGTGCTGTTGGACTGGATGTTGCCAGGACAAAGCGGCTTGACATTGGCCAAGCGCTGGCGCACCACGCCTCGTACTCGCGACCTGCCAGTCATCATGCTGACAGCGCGTGCCGAAGAGGTTGACAAGGTGGCGGGTCTGGATGCTGGTGCCGACGATTACCTGACCAAGCCGTTTTCGACACACGAACTGATGGCCCGTGTGCGTGCTGTACTGCGCCGTAAAGCACCGCAAGCGCTCGATTCAGCCGTGGAAATTGCAGAGCTTCGCTTGGACCCCTCGACGCGACGTGTGTGCAGGGGCGACTTGGAGGTCAAAATTGGCCCCACCGAGTTCAAGCTGCTTCACTTCTTCATGACCCACCCTGAGCGTGTGCACAGTCGAGCGCAATTGCTAGACCGTGTATGGGGTGACCACGTGTTCATTGAAGAACGAACCGTTGATGTGCACGTCAAACGTCTACGCGAAGCGTTGGCACCCGTGCAACGTTCCCAGTTGATCGAGACCGTGCGCGGCGCGGGCTATCGACTGACCCAACAAGTCACCAATCCGGCCTGAAACTGGCCTAGACCATCGTGGATACATCGAACTCGTGGCTGTTGTCACGCGTCGGCTCACGCCTGCTCGCAGTATGTTTGGGCGGTGGTGCCGGCTGGTGGTTAGGTCAATTTGTGGGTCACCCAATCAGTGGTGCGGTATCAACCGCGGCCCTGACGGTGATGGGTTTGTCGGTATTCGACACACTGAAAGGCGACCAGTTGCTCGACTGGTTACTATCGCCTGAGGGTAGCCCCCCCAATCTTCCAGGCATCTGGGGCGAGGTTGCACATCGCGTCCATCGCATCATCCGCGCGAGGGAAACCAAGATCGAGACCGAACGCGACCGACTGGCGCAGTTCCTGCAAGCGATCGAAGCATCTCCCGTAGGCGTGCTGCTGCTCGATTCCACCGACCACATCACGTGGATCAGTCCTGCGGGGGCCGATCATTTCGGTCTTGATCGCAAACGTGACCTGGAACAGCGTGTGACCAACCTTGTGCGTCAACCTGCATTTGTGCAGTATCTGCAAGGTGGGGATTATCGCCAAGCAGTGCAGTTCCAGATTGGGCGTGCAGAGCATAGTTGCTTGTCCGTGCAGGTACGCGTCTATGGTGAAGGTCAAAAACTGGTGCTTTCTCAAGACGTGACCGAGCGTGAGCGTGCAGACAACATGCGCCGAACTTTCGTGGCCAACGTGTCCCATGAAATTCGCACGCCGCTCACTGTACTCAGTGGCTTCATCGAGACCATGTCGGCCATTCAACTCACGGAAGTTGAGCAAAAGCGCGTGATCACGTTGATGGCCCAACAGGCTGATCGAATGCAGACCTTGGTGGCAGACTTGCTCACGTTGGCAACCATCGAGGGGAGCCCACGCCCTGCATCAGACAAATGGCTCAAAGTGGGCGACCTGATGAAACGCCTGGAGAATGATGCTCGGGGCTTGTCGCGGGATCGTCATCAACTCGAGTTCACGATCGACCCTCATGCTCGATCCATGGCGATCGCAGCGGCGGAAAGCGAATGGCACAGTGCCATGGGTAATCTCATTTCAAACGCGATCAGATACACGCCTGATGGCGGCAAGATTGCAGTGAAATGGACATTGCTCGACGACGGTTGTGCCGCGTTCTCTGTCACCGATAGCGGTATCGGGATTGAGGCGGAGCATTTGCCTCGACTGACCGAGCGCTTCTACCGTGTGGATGGCAGTCGCTCGCGGGAAACAGGGGGCACTGGGCTGGGCTTGTCGATCGTGAAGCATGTGGTACAGCGTCACGGTGGCGACCTCAAGGTGGCCAGCGAACCAGGCAAGGGATCCACCTTCACTTTGACGCTGCCTTCGATCCGCGTCCGCAACAGTTGATCACCGTTGATTTCGGTGATAGATCGCCACCGACTCTGACTTTTGCGTGCGCTGGTTAACCTGCGCCACTTTGGTCCAGCCAATCATTTCCGGCGCAGGTTGTTCGCGGCCCATCCGCAGCATCATGACATTACATTGCCGGCCGTCGATGTGCCAATGACCTTGACGGTTGTCAGCCAAAGAACGGCCATCAACGCGATAGCCGCCAAAGTATTCCAGGCCGGTCAGCAAAGCCACCGACGCATCTGGTGCATGAATGCATTCGGTAGCCGGCACATGCTCTTTGACACGCGTCATCAACAAACGATAACTGCGCGCCTGGTCCAGCAACGGCAACCACAACGACAAAAACAAGAGCCAGCAGAGGGCGACACCGCCTGCAGGCAAGACGAGACTCTTCCAGAGCGCGTGGCTATGGCGCCCGGTGCGCCAGCGCACCAGCGCCAACCACAGCAGCGTTCCCACCACCGCCACAGCCAAGGCCAGCCATGAAAAGTGGGGCTGATAGCCAGGCACCAACTTGGCCACACGCGCTGCAGTGCGAGCGGGAACACCTGTGTGCATCGCGGCATAAATCACCCAGATGGCGCCAGCACACAGGGTGAAGAAGAACACAGAAAACCAATCAAGTGCCGCGCCCAGGCTTCGCTGCAAGATCGGCAAGGCAAAGGCGGCCAGGACGGCCAAGGCGGGCAGGGCTTGCAACAGGGCCCGTTCATTGGCACCCATGAAAAATGAAGCCCCCAAGCCAACCAGTGCGGACAGCATGGGGACAGCAATATGGCGCCGCATGGTTTGGCGACGCCAATGCCAGACCGTCAATGCAGCCAAGGGCAATGTGGGCCATGCAAACCAAACCAGCAGCTTGAGCATGCCTGCGGGGTTCAATGCGCTCGCACCACGCCACACCCATCCTGGCAGCCCCCAAACGGTCAAAAGGCTCGCCAACACGGCGGCAATCGCCACAGCAGCGAGAACCCATTTCAGGTGTGCCCGCATCTCTTCATGACGCGAACGCCAGCAGATGATCCCGCCCGTTGCGCCCAACAGCATGGCGACAGTGGGACTGCCACTGGCTGCCATCACGGGCAAACTGAGCAAGGTGGCCCACCGAGCCTGAACGGGCCTGGTCTGCGCTGCAGCCAAGCTATAAATAAAAAGGGCCCCACCGGTGAGTTGCAATAACTCCGGCGTCGTTTCATGGCCCAGTTGCAGCAAACCTAGGCTGGCAATCAGCGCCAGCAAAGCCCCGTCGGCCACAGCCCGGGCATAGTCAACAGGGGCGGCCTCGCCGCCGAATGCCAGGGGCAAAGGCTGCGCTGCATCGGTCTTGGCCAAATGGAAGGTGGTGTACCAAGTCAGCGCCAGGACACTGGCCAGCAACATGGCAAAGGGGATGCGAGCGGCCAGCGCGGGATCCAGCCACGGCCCCAGCAGCGAGATGCTGGCGCTGCCCAACCAATAGGGCAGGATGCCACCTGATGTGGGCAACACACCGCCGACATTCGGGTGCAACCAAGATGCTTGCCCCAGCGCAATGCTCCACATGTGGCCGAACGAGGCAATGTCTTCGTTCTTCCATGGGTCACGCCCAAACAAACCCGGCAGGATATAGGCGGCGCAGAACAACAGCAGCGCCCAGCGCGGCAGGCGCCGAACGGCCTTTTGGGTGACCAGAGCGGGGGTGACGACAGGTGTCGAGCTGGAAGAACTCATGCCGGGACAATACAAGCAAAAAGGGCAGCCTGAGCTGCCCTTGTGTGTGCTGACAACACGAACCGACCATCGTGGGCCGGTCGTGGGGCCCAATTACTTGCGGAATTGAGCGAACTTGTTGCGGAACTTCTCGACGCGGCCGCCCAGGTTGTCCACAGACTTTTGTTGGCCTGTGTAGAAGGGGTGCGACTCAGAAGAGGTTTCCAGCTTGAACAGGGGCAGCTCACGGCCGTCTTCCAGCTTGATGGTCTCCTTGGTAGGAGCGCAGGAACGGGTCACGAACTTGAAGCCGTTGGACTGATCCAGGAAAACGACGTCGCGATAGTTAGGGTGAATACCTTGCTTTGGCATATGAAAACCTCTTGCTGTTTGCATCATCGGGAGCCACTTGACACCGCGTCAAGCACTTTCCGACAGCCGGAAAACGTGCGATTCTAGTATGAATTAGCCGCCGCGGCGCATCATGTCGAAGAAATCGTGGTTATTTTTAGTGGAACGCATTTTGTCCAAAACGAATTCCATCGCCTCGATCTCGTCCATCGGATACAGCAACTTACGCAGAATCCAGCTCTTTTGCAGGATTTCTGCCTTCAGCAGCAGTTCTTCGCGGCGAGTCCCTGACTTGTTGATCAGGATGGAGGGGTAGACGCGCTTTTCAGCCATGCGACGATCCAGGTGGATTTCGCAGTTGCCAGTACCCTTGAATTCTTCGTAGATGACTTCGTCCATGCGGCTGCCAGTGTCGACCAGCGCCGTGCCGATGATGGTGAGCGAGCCACCTTCTTCGACGTTACGGGCCGCACCAAAGAAGCGCTTGGGGCGCTGCAGCGCATTGGCGTCCACACCACCGGTCAAGACCTTGCCGGAGCTAGGCAGCACGTTGTTGTAGGCGCGAGCCAGACGGGTGATCGAGTCCAGCAAGATGACCACGTCTTTCTTCAACTCGACCAGACGCTTGGCACGCTCGATGACCATTTCGGCCACTTGCACGTGACGCTGCGCAGGTTCGTCGAAGGTGGAGCTGATGACTTCGCCGCGCACGGTGCGCTGCATTTCGGTCACTTCTTCAGGACGCTCGTCCACCAGCAGCACGATCAGGTGCACTTCTGGGTGGTTGGCGACCAAAGCGTGTGCCAGGTTCTTCATCATCACGGTCTTACCGCTCTTGGGCGGCGCAACCAGCAAAGCGCGTTGGCCTTTGCCGATGGGGGCGATCAGGTCAATGATGCGGCTGGTGACGTTGTCGTCGTGCTTGCCATTGGCGCCTTCGCGCTCGAGCTTGAACTGCTGATCAGGGAACAGCGGCGTCAAGTTTTCGAACATCAACTTGTTCTTGTTGACTTCGGGCGAAATGCCGTTGACGCGGTCCACCTTCACCAAGGCAAAGTAACGCTCGCCATCCTTGGGCACGCGCACTTCACCTTCGATCATGTCGCCGGTGTGCAGGTTGAACCGGCGCACTTGGCTTGGCGACAGGTAGATGTCGTCGGTGCTGGCCAGGAAACTGGTGTCGAGCGAACGCAAAAAGCCGAAGCCGTCAGGCAAGACTTCGAGCACGCCGTCGCCGAAAACCTGTTCGCCGGCTTTGGCGCGTTTCTTCATGATCGCAAACATCAACTCTTGCTTGCGCATGCGAGCGACGTTTTCGATCTCCAAAGCTTCAGCCATCTCCACCAATTTGGAGATGTGCAGTGCCTTCAGTTCTGAAAGGTGCATGGATTGGGACCCTGGATAAATGCTGCGCCCGGTAACACGCTGGTGCTACGGAGGGACAAAAAGCGAACCGTGGGTAAATGGGATGGGGGAGGTGTCTGGGGTCAGCTTGGCTGGACGAGCCTGCCGTGACCGGAACACCCGCCAGGCTGATAGAGATCACCTGGCGAACCGAGCGCCGACCGTTTAGAGGTCAGCGCTGGCATTATATATAGAAGATTTCAGTGCGAAATCACAGGTTAGCGTCGATGAAGGCCGTCAATTGAGCCTTCGACAAGGCGCCAACCTTGGTCGCAGCCAGTTGACCGCCCTTGAAAATCATCAACGTGGGGATGCCGCGGATGCCAAACTTGGCTGGCACTTCGCGGTTTTGGTCCACGTTCATCTTGGCCACATTCAGGCGACCGCTGTAGTCCTTGGCCACTTCGTCCAGGATGGGGGCGATCATCTTGCAAGGGCCGCACCATTCAGCCCAGTAGTCAACCAGCACAGGCTGGGCGGATTGGATGACGTCGGCGTCGAACGAAGCGTCGGAAATGTGTTTGATCAGGTCGCTGCTCATGGATCTATCCTTGGAGGAACCAGCAGGTCAATCACGTTGAAACTGCCAGAAGGGTGAGATGATTCTGACACAGAAGATGGGGCGTTCGCAGCGAAAGCCCAGTACCCCTTAACTATGACGGTCATAGACGCAGCCTTAGAAGCCAGCCAGCCTCACGCCTTTCCGGCCGAGTTGGACCCCAGACAATCCTTGCAAGCCAACCCGTGGCTCTGGCCCGCCGATCAAAGCGCCGAGCAGTGCTGGGCGGCGTGGGCGAAATCTGTCGCAAATTGGCTGCAAAGTCAGTCCATCAATCCGCGAGATGCCTTGGTCATCGTGCCGGTAGGCGCCGTTCTGAGCCATGCCAGACAGGCTTGGGCAGAAGCCGTGGGTGGATGGGCTCCAACCATCGAAACCGTGGCGACCTTGGTCACCGCCAACCAGTGGCGCATGGAGACATCTGGTCGACTGGGCTGGGCGTCCATGGACGCGGTCGCCGATCAGCTGACCGTGACGCATCAACTGGGTCAGGAGACTTGGTGCAAACAGTGGCGCAGCCGCGATCCGCGCGGCTTCGATCACGCCATGGCTGAAGTGGTTCAAGCCGCTCAACTGTGGATCAAGCGCGCGCAAGCCGTGCCGCCCGCACAGCGCTCAGCCTATTGGCAACACGCACGCCAAGCCATGGCCAAGGCGGTGGGGCAGACCCATCAATATGGCTCACGCGAGAAGCTGCTATTGTCATGGGCACTGGAATGGGCCATTGAAAGCATGTCAAAAGGGTGGGGCAGTGATGCCTTGTTTGACTTGCCATACCAAGCGTGGGTGGGGGTGAGCGCAGGAGATTCGATTGCCCCCGGCACCGAGGCGCATCTGATGTTGGGCTTGATGGCCCACGCTCAATCCCAAGGCCGCGCGGTGTACTGGAGCTCGGCGCGAGCCGATCAAGGCGCACACCCGGCCAAAGTGCAGCCCGCGCTGTTGACGTGCCAGGATGCCGAAGACGAAGCGCGCCAAGCAACAGCCTTGGTGCTCCAGCATGTGAAGGCATCGCGGCAGAACGATGGCTTGCCCGTGGCCTTGATTGCACTGGACCGAAGTTTGATTCGCCGAATTCGTGCCATGTTGGAAGGCGCAGGGGCCTGTCTGGCCGATGAAACCGGTTGGCGTTTGTCCACCACGCGTGCCGCAGCCGCTGTGACGCGTTTGCTGCAAGTGGGCTTGGCGCAAGCCACCACGGATGACTTGTTGGATTGGCTCAAATCGGGCTGGATTCAATGGCCGCAATTGGAAGCTTGTGACGAGCTGGACCAATGGTGTCGCCAAATGGGTTGGCTACGGGCTTGGGATACCCCCACCTTGAACAAAGCCGGCAAACCTTGCCCCGACGCGGCCGTGGCCTTGTGGCAGCAAGCGCATACCTCGACACTAGCCTTGCGCCAAGCCATGGCTGGCAAAAGACTGCCCCTGAGGCAATGGCTGGGCATCACACGCCAGGTGTTGGTTGACACCGGCGCCTGGCACATGCTGGAGCAAGACACGGCCGGTCTCTTGGTGTTGGAGAGCTTGCACCTGGGCGAATTGGAGACGAGCGACACGGCGGCCGCAGCCAGTTGGTCAGCCTTGCTGGATCAAACCTTGCTGCATGGGGCTGGCTTTCGGCGCTGGGTTCACGATGTGCTGGAGGGCACCACCTTTCGACCCGCAGCGCCCGAAGGCCGTATCGATGTCGTGGTGACGCCATTGGCACGATCGGTGATGCGACCGTTTGCGGCCGTGGTGATGCCGGGCTGCGATGCACGCCAATTGGGGGGCACATCGGTCAACGCCAATTGGCTGGGCCCACGCCTGACGGGGGAGATGGGACTGGCCACGCCGGAAAACCAACGCGACACGCAATGGGAAGCGTTTGAGCTCTTGCTCAGTCGTCCTCAGGTGATTTGCCTGCGCCGGAGCGAGCAAGGCAGCGAGCCCGTGGAACCCAGCCCTTGGTTGGACCGTTGGGCACAGGCGCACCCCACACCCTGGCAGGCTGCACACCCAGAGTGGGGCGCTCGAACACTGCCACGCACGCCGGTGGTCAAACCCACGCCCACCTTGTCTGCACCCACACTTGGCCTGCTGCCCAAGGCCTTGTCGGCAACCAGCTATGAAGCGTTGCGTCAATGCCCATACCGATTCTTTGCTCAATCCATCTTGAAACTCAAGGATTTGGGCGAGTTGGAAGAAGGGCTGGATCGGGCCGACTACGGCATTTGGTTGCACGAAGTGATTCGGCGCTTCCATGAGCAACGAGAGCAACAACTGGCCTTGTCGACTTTGGAGGAAGACATCGAGAACTGGCTCACGCACGCGCAACAAGTGATGCGCGATCTGGGGCTGGACAGCGATGTGATGCGGCCCTACTTTTTGCCCTACATCTCGGTCTTGGGCTTCATGGCTCGCGCCTACGTGACCTGGTTGTACGAGCACGAAGCAGAGGGCTGGCGCTGTGTGGACAACGAATCGAACCGTCAGCGCGTCTACCCATTGGATACGCAACGTAGCCTGAACCTGCATGGCCAACTGGACCGCATCGATACACAGTACCGCGATGGCAAAGCCCGTCGCATGGTGATCGACTACAAAACCGGCTCACTGGGTGGCTTGAAAGAGCGCGTGAAGCAGCCGCTGGAAGACACACAGTTGCCGTTTTACGCCTTGCTGGAGCACGACGTGACCGATGCAGCGTATCTGCATCTGGATGCCAAGGCCGCCACTCTGATTCAACACGATGAGGTGGACCAGGATGCCGACACCTTGCTGGAAGGGATCCGGCAAGACATGATTCGGCTCGCTGAAGGGGCGCCACTACAAGCCTTGGGCGAAGGCGCTGCGTGTGGCTATTGCCAGGTTCGTGGTTTGTGCCGCAAGGATCACTGGCCCATCGTGAGCGCAAACGACAACACGCCCACCACGCCTGACGCCAAAGAGGAGGGCGCCGCATGACTTCGATGCAACACGCCGCCTATGAGGTAGACGGTCAACTGGTCGATCCGGCCCGCTTTTATGAAGTGGCTTGCGATCCGCAGCGCAGTGTGGTGGTGGAGGCCTGCGCCGGCGCGGGCAAAACCTGGATGCTGGTGTCGCGCATTGTGCGCGCCTTGCTGGATGGGGTCGCTCCTCAACACATTTTGGCCATCACCTTTACCAAAAAGGCTGCTGGTGAGATGCGCGAGCGTCTGCACGATTGGCTAGCCCAGTTTGCCAAGCAAAGCCATGAGGAACGCCTGCAAGAGTTGGCGATGCGAGGCGTGCCAACTGCCCAACGGGAAGATCTGGCCCCCCGCCTGGGTCAACTGCATCAGGCTTGGATGACATCCGGCCGCCCGGTCGAAATCCACACCATCCACGGCTGGTTTTCGCGCCTGTTGAAGGTCGCCCCGCTGGATGTGTTGACCGAGTTGCAGCTCCCACCCGAGCTGAGCTTGATCGAAGATCAAACCGAGTTGTGGCCGGAACTGTGGGGCCGATTCTTGCGCCGTGTCGAGAAAACAGAGTCACAGCTGATCTACATCCGTCTGGTACAGCAGGTCGGCGGCTTCAACGTTGAAAAATGGTTGATGGGCGCACTGTCGAACCGCATGGAGATTCAACTGGCGGATCAGCATGGCCGCTTGCTCGACAGTATCGAGTCGCATCATGCATTGGGACCAGAATGGGCCCGCTTTGATCATCCTGACGATGCATTGGTCGATCAACGACTGCGCCAGCGCATGCAGGACTTGGCCATCACGCTGGGCGCTGCCAAGGGCAAGCTAGCCATCGATGCCGCTCAAGCCATGGCCACGGCCCTGACGCTTCAGGACCCCTATGCGTGCGGCAAAGGCCTCTGCAGTGCGTTGTTAACCAAAGACGGCACACCCAAGAAAAAACTGGGCGACCTGGAGAGCCTGGCCGATGCGCAAGACTGGTTGATGTCATGGCTCGAAGCCAGACAGCAATTCGAGGCACGACAGACCCACTTGGACATGTGCGAGTTGAGCCGCACCTTGTTTGCCGAATACGACCAAATCAAGCAAGAGCGGGGTTTGGCAGACATGGTGGACTTGGAACGCGCGGCCGCACGATTGTTGACCGACTCGGTGTTGGCCGGATGGGTGCAGGAGCGCCTGGACGGGCAAACCCATCAACTGCTGATGGATGAGTTCCAGGACACCAGCCCCCTGCAGTGGCAGACCTTGAAATCCTGGCTGGAAGCCTACGCCGGCGCGGGCGGTGGCCGAAGCGGCCAAACACCCATGCGTGTGTTCTTGGTGGGTGACCCCAAACAAAGCATCTATCGTTTTCGCCGGGCCGACCCACGCGTGTTCCATGCCGCCAAGCAGTTTGTGATTGATGGGCTGAGCGGGCATTTGCTGGCGTGCGATCACACCCGGCGCAATGCCCCGGGCATCATCGACGCCATGAACCGCTGCATGCATGAGGCAGCCAAACAAGGGGACTTCCCGGGCTTTCGGACCCACACCACAGCCTCAGAGGCTCCGTCTCGCATCGTGACTTTGCCGTCCATCCTGCGATCGCAAATCGTCAAGAACACGGCAAGAGAAGGGTGGCGAGACAGTCTTCATGAGCCCCGTGAAGCAGCTCAGATCAGTTTGCGCGAATTGGAAGCGCAAAGCATTGCCAACGCCATCGCGCAACTGATCGACGAGGGCATGAAGCCCTCAGACATCTACGTGCTGGCGCGCAAACGCGCGTCGCTGTATGAAGTGGCTGCGGCGTTGGACGAACGAGGCATCAACAACCTTGCGCCTGAGAACGCCTTGCTGTGCGAGTCGCCTCAAGTGCGAGATCTGGTCGCCTTGGTAGATGCGCTGGTGTCCACGCATCACGATCTGTCATTGGCCCACGCGCTGCGCAGCCCCATCCTGGCCTGCACCGACGACGATCTGCTGGCCATCGCGCTGCAGGCACAAGCCCATGCATCAACGTGGTGGCAGGCTGTGTCAGCCTTGGCCGAAGCGCAAGCAGGGCACTGGGCTGTCTTGCATACCCAATTGCAGCGTTGGCAACACGCGTGTCACACCTTGCCCCCGCACGACATGCTGCAGCAAATCGTGCACGAGTCAGGCCTGTTGGATCGATTGCATGCGTGTTTGGGCCCCATTCGTGGCGCGGCGGCCTGTGCACACGTTGAGGCCCTGCTGCATTTGACCTTGGACATGGACTCGGGCCGCGATGCCACGCCCTATCGCTGGATCAGAAAGGTGCGCCAATCCACCGCCACCTTGCCGGTTCGTGCGGCGGGCGACATGGTCCAGCTCTTGACGATTCACGGAGCCAAGGGATTGGAAGCCGAAGTCGTGTTCCTGATGGACACCGATGCGGCAGGCAGCCGCGCTGAGTCTTACGGGCTGCTGGTGGATTGGCCCGAGGGCGCTGCCGCCCCCCAGCGTTGCGCCTTCTTGCGGTCGGAATCACGCCCCCCCAACAGTTTGAAACCCTTGCTGGAATCGGAAGAGCGCGAAGCGGACCGAGAAGAACTGAATGCGCTGTACGTGGCCTTGACCCGCGCCAAGTCCCAACTGGTGATCAGCCGAGTGGAACCCGGTCGGCAATCGAGCAAACCCAGTTGGTGGAGTCGTTTGACCGGCTCCGGTGCCGTCTCGCCCGAGTCCCCCTGGGTGCCTGAACCAGCCGCCAGCCATCAGATGGCGGATGAGGGGCCGTTTGAGAGGCCAGCCTTGCCAACCCTGCCTTCCTTGCCAGAAGCCACAACCGCCCTGCAGCCCAAAGAGGCTGATTCGGATGCGCAGGTGTTGGGGCAAACGGTCCACAAGGCTTTGGAATGGTTGACGATGCTGCCGCAGGCGCAACAAACCGCCGAACGCATCACCCGCGCGACCACGCAGGCGGCCCAACAGCAAGAACTCCCCACATCGCTCCAGCCCCAGGCCATCGACATCGTGAGTCGTTTGCTGACCAGCCCCGCACTCAAGCCCTGGCTGAGTCCTGACGACGTACTGTGGGCGGCCAATGAGGTCACCATTCACCATGCTGGTCAAACGCTCCGACTGGATCGCCTTGTGCAACGACAAAGCGAACAAGGCAAGCAATGGTGGGTGCTTGACTACAAGCTCAATCACCATCCGGATGAACTGGCCATCTACCGAACCCAGATGGCCCAGTACGTGCGGGCCCTCGAAGCCCTGCAAACCGACGAAGCCGAGGTGAAAGCGGCCTTCATCACCGGCGCAGGGGAGTGGATTTCGGTCAGTTGAGGTGCAGCGGCAGACTTGAGTTGAAATTGCGGGCGATTTAGGGCATTTGACGGGCGTTCTGACGAGCGTCTCTTGATGTGAAATCGCATGTGCCGGGCCTACGCGTGGCTCGCACCGATATCCACTTTAAAGTCCATGGCTGCCGCAACCACTCAACCTACTGCCGCACCCGCTGCCGCACCGAAGCAATTCGGTCGATTCTTGCTGAATCAAATGATCGGCAAGAGCAGCGCGTCGAGCACGTGGTTGGCACACGACCCGCTGCTCAAACAAGACGTGCTGCTGTTTGTGCCCCGGGTCGCGCAAACCAAACCCAAGTTGCGAGAAGCCTGGATCGAGCACGGCCAGTTCATATCGCGCCTGAAGCACCCCCGCCTGACCGAGGTGCTGGAGGTCGGTGAGCATGACGGCTGGACCTTCATGACCTGCATGCGTGGCAAGACACAAACGCTGGCCGAAAAGCTGGCCAGTTCCTCGCCACCCACGCCATTGGAGGTGGCCATCTGGATGGCCGATGTGATCGATGGCATGGCGTACGTCCATGAAGCAGGCAAGGCCCACTACGACCTGGGCTTGCACAACGTGCTTGTTGACAACAGCGGCCATGCGTTTTTGGCTGGCGTCGGTACAGGCTTGTCCACCGACACGCTGTCGTATTTGGCTACCCACGCCTACGACCGCCAGCAAGCTCGAGATGCGTCTGAGCGCGATGTGTTGATGGCTGGTCTGCTCATGCACCGGGTGCTGGCCGGGCACCCCGCCTTGGATGATCCCGACATGGGCAGTGCCGCCAGCCGTGTCGGCAAAGAAATCGTGCGCCTGCCGTGGACGACTCCACACCCCGTGCCTGAAACGCTGCGCGCCATCGTCAACCGCGCGACCGACCGACAACAACGCCAGCGCTATCTGAATGCGCGCACCTTGTTGAGTGCCATTCAGAGTTGGATCAAGACCAACGCGCAAGAGGGCGGCGGCCCATTGGTCTTGCTGCTGGATCGACTCAACACCGTTGGACACCTTCCCAGTCGCCCCGGCAACGAACGCGCCCTGGCCAACATCATTGCCCAAGAAGGTGTGCGGGTGGATGACTACGTGGATGTGATCGTGAAGAACCCCGCCTTGGTGTGGGAGTTGCTACGCGCGGTCAACACCGCCAGCTACCGCAGCAACAGCGCAGACGATGGCGTCACCACCATTGGTCGCGCCGTGGTCTTGTTGGGCCAAAACGGCCTTCGCCAAGTGAGCAATGCGGTGCGCAGTTGGCCCGGCGTTTTGGGCGCACAAGCCTCAGCTGCCGACCTGGAAACCGCCAACGCCGCGCAACTGGCTTTGCAAACCGAACTGCGCATGACTTGCATCGCCGGTCATACCGCCCGGCTGCTGGCTCCATTCGCCGTGCATGACGAGGAAGCCTCGATTGCGGCGATGTCCCAACGCTTGGGGTGGCTACTGTTGCTCTACCACTTCCCAGAAGAAGCAGCCCAGATTCAGAAGCTGATGCAACCGGGCCCGCCCGCCGAAGAAGGGGGCTCGCCCACACCGGGGATGACACGTGATGCCGCCGCAGGCGCCGTCATGGGCATCAACGTGGATGATTTGACGGTGGCCGTCATGAAACACTGGGGCATGCACGAACGCTTGGTATCGGCAGCACGCCCGCTCAATGTCAGCAGCCCCGTGCGTCATCCCAACGAGCCCGATGAAATCCTGCGCACGGTCGGCAGCTTGGCCAATGAATTGCTCCAGGCTGCGGCCTTACAAGCCGAGCCCATCAAGGTCCAAGCCGCGCTGCAACACGCCGCGGCACGCTATGCACGCGCGTTGGATCTTCCGGGTAAAGAGTGCATGTTGGCGCTGGAACAAGCCACACGCTTGGTCAATGCATCCAGCCGCAGTGAGCTGATCAACCCAATTTGAGCGCCTGGGCGCAGTCTTTGACCAAGCCTGGTCCTTGGTAGATCAAGCCGGTGTAGATCTGAACCAGATCCGCGCCCGCGTCGCGCTTGGAACGTGCGTCTGCCGCAGACATCACGCCGCCCACGCCAATGATGGGGAAGCGAGGCCCCAAAGCCGCACGCAACTGACGAATCACTTGGTTGCTGGCTTCCAGTACCGGAGCGCCGCTCAAGCCACCAGTTTCCTCGGCATGCTTCAGGCCCTTCACGGCTTCGCGCGAGATCGTCGTGTTGGTGGCGATCACGCCATCAATGCCGTTCTTTTGCAAGGTGGTGGCGATGACCCCCACTTGGGTTTCGTCCAGATCCGGCGCGATCTTCACAAACATGGGCACCGTGCGGCCATGACGGCTGATCAACTGTTGACGGCGCTCTTGCAACTGGCCCAGCAAAGCATCCAAGGCTTCGTCGCTTTGCAGCGCGCGCAGGTTCTTGGTGTTGGGCGAGGAGATGTTCACCGTCACGTAGTCGGCGTGAGGGTAGACGCCTTCCAGGCAGATCAGGTAGTCGTCGACCGCGTTTTCAATGGGGGTGACGGCATTTTTGCCAATGTTCAAACCCAGAATGCCACCACTTTGACGGAACTTGGCTTGTTTGACGTTGGCCAAGAAAGCATCCAGACCTTCGTTGTTGAAACCCAAGCGGTTGATCAAGGCATTGGCCTCTGGCAAGCGGAACATGCGTGGCTTGGGGTTGCCGGGCTGTGCCTTAGGAGTGACCGTGCCCACTTCCACAAAACCAAAGCCCATGGCACCCAGACCATCAATGCAGCGGCCGTTTTTGTCCAGACCTGCCGCCATGCCGATACGGTTGGGGAACTTGACACCCGCGATTTCGACCGGATCGCTCACACGCTCGGCCCCCCAGATGCACGCCAAAGGGGTGTTCTGGAAACGAGCCAAGGCACCCATGGTCAACTCGTGCGCCACCTCGGGATCGAGATTGAACAGAACAGAACGGGGCAGGGCGTAGGGAAGCAGGGCCATGTTGGGGGGTGAGAAGACTGAAATAACCCGCTATTGTCCCAGAACTTGGCCCGCAGATCAGGGCTTTCCAAGGGGAAAAGGCCCCCGCAGGCTGTGGCAAACTGCGCCCCCTCAGTGCTCAAGTGACGTCTTCGGATGCCGCTGAGCTACAGACAGACGAAACGAACAAGGCCAGAGCTTGGACAAGATCCTGATGCAATTGGCGGCCGAATTGAAGGTCCGCCCCGCGCAAGTCAACGCTGCCGTCGAGCTGCTCGACGGAGGCGCCACGGTTCCCTTCATCGCCCGTTATCGCAAAGAGGCCACCGATGGTCTCGATGACACCCAACTGCGTGATCTGGAAGCGCGCTTGGGCTACCTGCGCGAACTGGAAGACCGCCGCGCCGCCGTGCTCAAGAGCATCGACGAACAAGGCAAGCTGACGCCCGAGTTGCGCGCAGCCATCGAAACCGTGCCCACCAAACAAGAGCTGGAAGACTTGTACCTGCCGTACAAGCCCAAGCGCCGCACCAAGGGCATGATCGCTCGCGAAGCCGGCATCGAGCCCTTGGCCGACAAGCTGTTTGCAGACCCCACACTCGATCCGCAAACCGAAGCCGCTGCCTTTGTGAACGCCGACGCAGGTTTTGCCGACACCTTTGCCGTGCTGGATGGCGTGCGCGACATCTTGTCGGAACGTTGGGCCGAAGACGCCACCTTGATCGGCAAGATGCGCGATTGGCTGTGGTCCGAAGGCTTGTTCAAGTCCAAGCTCATGGATGGCAAGGACGAGAACAACCCCGATGTGGCCAAGTTCCGGGACTACTTTGACTACGATGAGCCCATCCGCACCGTGCCCTCGCACCGCGCATTGGCGGTGTTCCGTGGTCGCACCCAAGAAATTCTGGACGCCAAGCTGGTGCTGGATGAAGAAGTCATTCCCGGCAAACCGACCATGGCAGAAGGGCGCATTGCCGTGCACCTGGGCTGGAGCCACAACAAGCGCCCAGCCGACGATTTGATCCGCAAGTGCGTCGCTTGGACCTGGAAAGTGAAGCTCTCGCTGAGCCTGGAGCGCGACCTGTTCGCCCGTCTGCGCGAAGACGCCGAAGCCACCGCCATCAAGGTGTTCGCAGAGAACCTACGCGACCTGTTGCTGGCCGCCCCCGCGGGCAAGCGTGTGGTCATGGGGCTGGACCCTGGCATCCGTACTGGCGTGAAGGTGGCTGTGGTGAGTGACACGGGCAAGGTGTTGGACACCTCTACCGTGTATCCCCATGAACCCAAACGCGACTGGGAAGGCTCCATTCACACGCTGGGCCGTCTGTGCGCCACCCACGGTGTCAACCTGATTGCCATTGGCAACGGCACGGCCAGCCGCGAAACCGACAAGCTCGCCGCCGACCTGATCAAGCGCATCCAACAAATGGCCCCAGGCACCCACATCGAGAAGGTGGTGGTGTCGGAAGCGGGCGCGTCGGTCTATTCGGCCTCTGAGTTTGCTTCCAAAGAGCTGCCTGAGCTGGACGTGAGCCTGCGTGGCGCCGTGTCCATCGCACGCCGCTTGCAAGATCCGTTGGCCGAACTGGTGAAAATCGACCCCAAGAGCATTGGCGTGGGCCAGTACCAGCACGACGTCAACCAAAGCGAGTTGGCCCGCACTCTGGACGCTGTGGTGGAGGACTGCGTGAACTCGGTGGGCGTGGACTTGAACACCGCCTCTGCGCCACTGCTGTCACGCGTGTCGGGTTTGAGCACCGCAGTGGCCAATAGCATCGTGCGCTGGCGCGATGCCAATGGCGCTTTCAAGAACCGCAAGCAGTTGATGGACGTGGCCGGCTTGGGCGCCAAGACGTTTGAGCAAGCTGCAGGCTTCTTGCGCATTCGTGATGGCGACAACCCGCTGGACATCTCGGGCGTGCACCCCGAGACCTACCCAGTCGTGGAAAAGATGCTGTCCACAACCGGCAAAGCCATTGGCGATCTGATCGGCAAGAGCGACGTGCTGCGCACACTCAAGCCAGAACTCTTTGCAGATGACAAATTTGGCGTCATCACGGTCAAGGACATCATTGGCGAATTGGAAAAGCCCGGCCGCGATCCGCGCCCCGACTTCAAGGTGGCCCGCTTCAATGACGGCGTCGAAGACATCAAGGACCTGAAGGAAGGTATGGTGCTGGAAGGCACCGTTTCCAACGTCGCCCAGTTCGGCGCCTTCGTGGATCTGGGTGTTCACCAAGACGGTCTGGTCCACGTGAGCCAGTTGTCCAACAAGTTTGTGACCGACGCACGCGAAGTGGTTAAAACCGGCGACATCGTCAAGGTCAAGGTAATCGAGGTGGACTTGTCCCGCCAGCGTATCTCCCTGACGATGAAACTGGATGCGGCGACTGGCCCCAAGGGTGCCGGGGCTTCGCGTGACAACAGCTTCCGACCTGCTGCGCGTAACGAGCGCGCCGGTGGTGGCGCCAACCGTGGCGCCGCACCACAATCACAAGGCCAATCCGCCATGGCCGCAGCGTTTGCCAAACTGCAAACCAAGCGTTGATGACAACTCGGGTCACAAGCGGTTGACCCGACACAAAACCAAAGGGGGCTTTCGAGCCCCCTTTGTCATGCTGGTTTCCAACAGCGTCAGCGCTGCAACCGACTACCGCGCGTCACCCGAACTGGCAAGCCCAATTGGCTGCGATACACAGAGGGCGTGACCCCTTTCCAGCGTCGGAAAGCCTGAATGAAGCTTGACAGATCGTGGAAGCCCAAGCGCAGGGCGATTTCCTTGTGGCCCATGTGAGCCGTTTCAATCAACTCCAGGGCCAGAATCAACCGCACCTCGTCGACCAAATCTCGGAAGTTGGTGCCTTCTGCAACCAAGTGGCGGCGCAGCGTGCGACTGGTCATGCACATCTCGGCTGCAATCGTTTCCATGTCTGGCAACTTGCCTGGCGTGTGCAGCAAACGATTGCGCACCACTGCCGCGCAACCATGGCGAGAGCGGCGATGGTTGATCAGTTCACGGCACATCTCCTCGCACATGGCCATGGTGGCCTCGTTGGCCTGGGGCAAAGGCAGATCCAGGTAGTGCGAAGGAAACTCGGCGCGATTGCTGCTGGCATTGAACTCCGGCATCACACCAAAGTGCTGGGCATACATGGCCGCATAAGAAGGGGCAGGGCCTTTGAACGTGACGCGCAAGAGCGGAATCGCCGACTGAAACACGTCTTTTTGAAGCACACGCAGGCCTACGGTGTCTCGGTCTACGATGAAGCGCCGCACATCTGGGGGCACCTCTAAATCGCCAAAGCTGAACGCCGTGACGCCATTGCTTGTTTCCATGCTCACATGCGTGAAGGCATAGGTCAGATTCACATATCGCAAGGCCAGATCGGCCGCACTGTGCAGGGTTGGACTGCTGATCAGCGCATACCCCCAAATGCCATAGCTGGTGAGGTGATAGCGCGAGCCCGCCTCCAAGCCCAACCAAGGCACATGAGGCAACAAGCGAACCAAATTCCCGATGACGCGCAACTCATCGCTGGCTTCGATTTCCAGCTTGCGATCATCGAATGCGGCCATTGACAGCCCGGTGCCATCCAAGACCTGCTCGGTCGACAAGCCGTGTTCCTGACCCAGTTGCAAAAGCAAACGAACGCTGGCGGCACTGCGACGGAAGTTCCAACTGGCGTGGGGACTCAACTCATCCACGCCGCGAGAATGTCTCGATGTATTGCTGCTCATGGCCACCACGGGTACTGCTTCACTCTGTCCGATTTCAACACAGATTGGCGAGAATTATTCTCATTCAGACAAATCTGATCAACATTGTCCTCAAATACCAGTGCAACACCCAAACACCAGAGGAACCGGAACACATCGCTGTGACGGGGCCGAAAGTCGCTATGCTGCAAAGGCACCCACAACCGCGCATGAACACGCCCCATGAAAGCGCTCTCTCTGTATGCAGGCCCCGCCGCGAGGCGACACATCGAAAAAAATGGTCTACGGCCCGAAGACGTGCGCATGATTCCGGCCGCAGCGGGAGGCCCCAAGGGTTTGATCCTGCAGCCCTTGGATCAACACTTGTTTGGGCAGTGGCTTCCCCAATCTGATCACGAAGTGCATCTGATCGGCGCCTCCATCGGGGCTTGGCGCATGGCCACCGCTTTGCTACCTGACCCGACCCAAGCATTCGAGTTATTTGCGACGGGCTACATCGAACAGCATTACGAACCTGAGCCTGGCCGCAAACTGCCCAGTCCCGAGCGGGTCAGCGAGGGATTCGCGCAAAACATCCGGGGCATGTTCGGCCCTCATCTCGATGAAATGCTCCGCCACCCACGCTATCGCCTGCATGTGATCACCTCGCGTGGCCGCCAGATTTTGCGCAGAGCAGGGCGCTGGCAAACTGCCCTGGGCATGTCAGGGTTGGCGCTGGGCAATGCCATGTCGCGCAAATCCGTAGGCTTGTTTCTGGAGCGCACTGTGTTCTCCTCACCCGGCTCACGCTTGCCTTTTGACCTGCGGGATCAGCCCACGCGACACGTCACGCTCACAGCCGAAAACTTTGGCCCTGCAGTGCAAGCCTCCTGCACGATTCCATTCTGGCTCAGCCCAGTCATGGACATCCCAGGCGCCGTGCCAGGCGCGCACTGGGACGGTGGCCTGGTCGACTATCACATCCACTGGAACTACTCGGCCATGAAGAGTGGCTTGGTGCTTTACCCTCATTTCCAGAAACAAGTGGTGCCCGGTTGGTTGGACAAATCCCTCAAGTGGCGCCACAAAGCCACGCCAGCGCTGGACAACATGCTGGTGCTGGCCCCCAACCCCGACTGGGTCAAGCGACTGCCAGGCGGCAAACTCCCTGACCGAAACGACTTCACCGGCATGGACGTTCACACCCGCATCAAGACTTGGCGAGGCGCCGTGGCACAGGCCCAAGCGCTGGCCGACGAATGGGCCGAATGGTTGGCCAATGGCACACCGCTGAGTGACCTGAAATCACTTTGAGTTCGGCCACACGCAGCGTCGCACCGGCTACGGTGCTGCCCCCGCAATTGCGTGCCCCAGTTGTCGTGAAATCGCTCGTTGATCCCAACACGTACAGCAACGTCTGACTTAGGATGGCGTCGCTGCTTCAAACGCCCGTTTGAAACGCATGTACCGATCAGGAGAACCGGGTGACGCAGTTGGACACCGTGGCCCGCCAAGCAGGGCTGCAAGACACGAAATCACGCATTCTGGATGCAGCAGAGGCGCTCTTTGTCGAGGGCGGCTTTGAATCCCTGTCCATGCGCCAGATCACCAATTCAGCGGGCGTCAACCTGGCTGCGGTCAACTATCACTTCGGCGGCAAGGATGCGCTCATTCAGGCCGTGCTGGCACGTCGGCTCGACCCGCTGAACGAAGCGCGCATCACCATGCTCGACAAACTGGAGGCCTCGCTGGGCGAGCACATCCAGTGTGAGCAGATCATGGTCGCCCTGTTTTTGCCAGCCGAGCGCATCGCGCGCAGCGATGCTCCCTACGCCAGCACCTACATTCAATTCCTAGGCCGCGCCTACACCGACCCATCACCCGTGGTTCGGGAGTACATCGACGGCCATTACCTGAAAGTGCAAGGGCGCTTCTTTCTGGCATTCAAGCGTGCCTTGCCTGAACTGGCTCTCGACGATCTGGCTTTCAGACTGCACTTCTCCATGGGCGCGCTGGCCAGCATTTTGGCGGGCGGCAATATTCCCCAACTGCAATCCGAATTCACCCAAGGTCAAGCTGACAACCAAGTGCTGGTGCTGAGCCGCTTGATCACCTTGATGACGGCGGCTTTGAAAGTGCCCCTGCCTGGCCCCCGTGACACCGCCTTGTTTGACAGCGTGGTCAAGCTCCTTTGACCTCGCGACTTCATCTCGACACCTTTGCTTTATTGATGCTTTCTTGAAGAACGCTGCCATGAACGACGGATACCTGAACTTTGCCAACTCGCCCATGGGCGCCAAATTGATCACTGCGCTGGGCCTGCCCAAGCCCATGCCCCTGCAGCGCTACGAGCCCGGCCAACCGGTGATTCAAGGCAGTGTGCTGATCGGTGGTGGCGGCGAGCCTGAACTGCTGAACACGCTGGCCCAGTTTTTCAAATCGATTCAAGCGCAAACCCTGGCGCATGAACGCTTGCCACAGTGGGTCAGCATCGCCAACCAACACGGCCTCACCACGGGTCGTTGGGCCACACAAGGCCAGAAGGGCGAAAAGGTCAAAGCCCTGGTGTTCGACGCCACCGGTTTGAGCGACAGCACGCAATCCGATGCCCTGTACTGGTTCTTCCACGACACGGCGCGCTCTTTGCTGCCTTGTGCGCGCGTCATCGTCATTGGCCGCCCGCCAGAAGAATGCACAACGCCACGCAAGGCCACCGTGCAACGGTCGCTGGAAGGCTTGACCCGTTCGCTGGGTAAAGAACTGAAGAAGGGCGCCACAGCACAACTGGTTTACGTGTCGGAAGGTGCGGAAAGCCAACTCGATTCCACCTTGCGCTTCTTGTGTTCACCCCGCTCGGCCTATGTGTCGGCCCAAGTGATTCGCGTACGCCAGGCCATCGGCCCCGTGAGTGCGCCCGCGGACTGGAACCAGGCACTGGCTGGCAAAAAGGTGTTGGTGACCGGCGCCTCACGCGGCATTGGTGCAGCCATCGCTGAAGTCATGGCCCGTGAAGGGGCGCAAGTCATTGCACTGGACGTGCCGCAAGCCATTTCCGGACTGGAGGAAGTCGCCAAGAAGATTGGTGGAACGGCATTAGCGATGGACATTGGCGCTGCTGATGCTCCACAAAAACTGGTCGAGGCTGCCAAGGCACAAGGTGGTTGGGACGTGATCGTGCACAACGCCGGCATCACTCGTGACAAGACCATCGCCAATATGAAAGAACACCTTTGGCAGCAGGTGGTGAATGTGAACCTGTCGACCCAAGAACGCATCAATGACGCGCTGGTCGAATCCGGCGCGATCACCGCTGGCGGCCGCATCGTGTGTGTGTCATCCATCTCCGGCATCGCTGGCAACATGGGTCAAACCAACTACGCGGTGTCCAAAGCGGGCGTCATCGGGATGGTGCAAAGCTGTGCCCCGGTATTTGCGGCCAAAGGCATCACCATCAACGCCGTGGCGCCGGGCTTCATCGAAACTCAAATGACCGCCGCCATTCCCTTCGCCATTCGCGAAGCTGGCCGCCGCATGAACTCCATGAACCAAGGCGGACAACCCGTGGACGTGGCCGAAGCCATTTGCTGGTTTGCCAGCCCCGCCTCAGCAGGCGTCACGGGCAATGTGATTCGCGTGTGTGGCCAAAGCCTGATCGGGGCTTGATCTTTCAGACCAACTCGAACGGATCATGAAAACCATCGAGATCAAGAAGCTGCCCACCGCGATTGGCCTGAACCTGGCTGCACTGCGCGCCAGTACCAAGCGCCCCGGTGCCATCGAGTCACTACCTGAGGTCACCTATGTGCGGCCCAAGGTCATGGTGGAGTCGAGGGCCGTGGCGGCTTACGCCAAAGTGTGCGGCTTCAAGCCAGAACACGGGGTGCCGCTGCTGTTTCCGCATCTTCTGGCATTTCCGATGTCCATGATGCTGTTCGGCTCGGCCCACCACCCATGGCCAGCCATGGGCACAGTGCATTTGGCCAACGCAGCGCGTTTGCACCGCCGCATCAATACGGGCGATGTCTTGCGCATGGAAATGCAAACGGGTGAATTGTTTGCCCACGACAAAGGGCAGATCTTCACCCTGCATTCACGCGCCATCCGCAATGGCCACCTGGTCTGGGAAAGCACGGGCACCTTTTTGCGCATGGGTGTCAAGCACATCGTCGGCTCGACATTCAAAAGCGAGTTGACTGACAACTCACCCCTGTCACACCAAGCCGACTTCTATGCCGGTGCAGGCATCGGTCGGCGCTATGGCCTCACCTCGGGCGACGTCAACCCCATCCACTTGACCGCCCTGAGTGCGCGCATCCTGGGCTTCAAACGCGCCATTGCCCACGGCATGTGGACCAAGGCGCGCGCGCTGGCCACTTTATTGCCCCGCGAGCCCCTGGACCAGGCCTTTGCCTCGGCTGAATTCAAAACCCCGCTTTACCTGCCCGCACGAACCTCCTTGTGGACCCACCGCAATCTGGATCGAACGCTATTTGAAGTGCGCAATGCCCAAGGCGACAAACCGCACTTGCGCGCGCTGGTTCAGTACTGATCTCACCTTTATTTGACTGAAAGACCTTTGGCCATGAACACCATTCGTCGCGTCGCCATCATCGGCGGCAACCGCATTCCCTTCGCACGCTCCAACACGGTCTACTCCGATGTGTCCAATCAGGACATGTTGACCGCCACCTTGCAAGGCCTGGTCGATCGCTTCAACCTGCACGGCAAGCGCTTGGGCGATGTGGCTGCCGGCGCCGTGATGAAGCACTCGCGCGACTTCAACTTGGTGCGCGAATGCGTGCTGTCGACTTCGCTGTCGCCTGAGACACCGGCCTACGACCTGCAACAAGCCTGCGGCACTGGCTTGGAGGCGATCATGCTGGTGGCCAACAAGATTGCTTTGGGCCACATCGAGTGCGGTATCGGTGGCGGCGTCGACACCACCTCTGACGCCCCCATCGGCATCAACGAGAAAATGCGCAAGATCCTCTTGGATGTGAACCGCGCCAAGACCACGGGTCAACGCTTGGGCCTGCTCGCCAAAATCCGCCCATCCATGTTGGTCAAACCCACCATTCCTCGTAACGGGGAACCACGCACCGGCTACTCCATGGGTGAGCACTGCGAACTGATGGCACAAGAGTGGAACATTCCTCGCGAGGAACAAGACCAACTGGCCTACAACAGCCACAAGAACCTGAACGCGGCTTACCAAAATGGTTTCTTTGCCGACCTGATGACGCCCTTCAAGGGTGTGAGCAAAGACAACAACCTGCGTGACAACCTCACCATTGAGAAGCTGCGCTCCCTCAAGCCTTGCTTTGACAAGAAGGTGGCCCCTGGTCGTGGCACCTTGACACCCGGCAACTCCACACCGTTGACGGACGGCGCGTCTGCCGTTTTGCTGGGCAGCGAAGAATGGGCCAAGGCCAATAACCTGCCCGTGCTGGCCTACATCACCTTCAGTGAAGTGGCCGCCGTCGACTTCTTCAACAAGAAGGAAGGCCTGCTGATGGCCCCCGCGTATGCCGTGCCTCGCATGCTGCAACGTGCGGGCTTGTCGCTGCAAGACTTCGATTACTACGAAATCCACGAGGCTTTTGCCGCCCAGGTGCTGTGCACCTTGAAGGCTTGGGAAGACCCCAAGTACTGCAAAGAACGCCTGGGTCTGGACAAGGCCCTGGGCAGCATCGACCGCAGCAAGCTCAACATCAACGGCAGCTCGCTGGCTGCAGGGCACCCCTTTGCCGCCACAGGCGGACGCATTGTGGCCACGCTGGCGAAGATGCTGGCTCAAAAGGGCTCTGGCCGCGGCCTGATTTCCATCTGCGCCGCAGGCGGGCAGGGCGTTGTCGCCATCCTGGAGCGTTGATATGAGGGATCAGCACCGGGCTGACCCTAAAACTGGTGCTGACCTTGGTAAACTCCGCCACTTCAACAAAGGCGGCCGTGTGTGATCCATACGGACAACGTCGTGTACTGCCACTGATTTAACGGCAGGCAACCGAGGAGAACTAGATGTCCCAAGCAGCCGCATCGGCGAACCCACCCATCTCCATCGTCAATCCTGATGGCACCACCAACCGTATTTGGTTGTCTTCCTACGTGCAGGGTGTGTCCGCTGACATCGACGTCAACAAGTACAAGTCGATGAACCAGTACTTTGACGAATGCATCGCTAAGTTCCGCGACCGCACCGCGTTTGTCAGCATCGGCACCGAGATGACCTATGGTCGCTTGGAAAACTTGGTCAACGCCTTCGCAGGCTGGTTGCAAAGCCAAGGCATCAAGAAGGGCGATCGCGTCGCGATCATGTCGCCCAACTTGTTCCAATACCCCGTTTGCTTGTTCGCCATCTTGCGCATTGGCGCCATCGTGGTGAACGTGAACCCCCTGTACACCGTTCGCGAACTGAACCATCAGCTGAAAGACTCTGGCGCTGAGACCATCATCGTGATGGAAAACTTCGCCAAAACCGTTCAAGACTCGTTGGCCGGCACCAAGATCAAGCGCGTCGTGCTGACCCAATTGGGCGACCTGCTGTCTGACGGCATCAACCTCAAGGGCAAGCTCTTGAACTTTGCGGTGCGCAATGTTCAAAAGATGGTGCCTGCTTACAAGCTGCCTGGCGCCATTTGGATTCGCGACGCGCTGAAGGCCGGCGCCAAGGTCAAGGTCAAGCCTGCTGATGTGCAGCCACAAGACCTGGCCTTCTTGCAATACACCGGTGGCACCACCGGCGTGGCCAAGGGTGCCATGCTGACCCACGCCAACGTCTTGGCCAACTGCCAACAGGCCTTTGCCTGGGTGGGCAACCAGATGACCGGCGAAGTCGAAACGATCGTGACACCGCTGCCGCTGTATCACATCTACTCGCTGACCGTGAACTGCCTGATCTTCTTGGGTCTGGGCGGCCGTAACGTGTTGATCGCCAACCCACGCGACACCAAGCGCGTGATGATGATCCTGAAGAACGAAAACTTCAGCGCCATCAGCTGCGTCAACACCTTGTTCGCCTCGTTCTTGGACGATCCCGAGTTCCAAAAGCGCAACTTCTCTGGCTTGAAGCTGACATTGGCTGGCGGTATGGCCCTGCAACGCGCCGTGGCTGAGCGCTGGAAAGAAGTGACCGGCAACTCCATCGTGGAAGGCTACGGCCTGACCGAGTGCTCGCCCATCGTCACCATGAACCCCGTGGACGTGAGCAAGCCTATGCCCGTGTTCACCGGCTCGATCGGCCTGCCAGCGCCCTCCACAGAAGTCCGTATCCGCAATGAAGATGGCACCTGGGCCAATGTGGGTGAACCCGGTGAGTTGTGCGTGCGTGGTCCTCAGGTCATGAAGGGCTACTGGCAGCGTCCTGACGAAACCGCCAAAGTCATCGACGCCGAAGGCTGGTTGGCCACCGGTGACGTGGCCGTGATGGACGAGAAGGGCTTCGTCAAGATCGTGGACCGTAAGAAGGACATGATTCTGGTGTCCGGCTTCAACGTCTATCCGAACGAAATCGAAGACGTCATCGCCATGCATCCCGATGTCAAGGAAGTGGCCGCCATCGGCGTGCCTGACCCTGTGGCGGGCGAGCGTGTGAAGGTCGTGATCGTGCCTCGCAACCCCAGCCTGACCAAGGAAGCGATCTTGGAGCACTGCCGCAAGAACTTGACCGGCTACAAGATCCCACGCATCGTGGAGTTCCGCGACACCGAATTGCCCAAGACCAACGTGGGTAAGATCCTGCGCCGCGAACTGCGCGACGGTAAGTGATCCAGGGGCGATGGCCCCTTCACACTCATCAAGCCCGCATGCCGATAGGTACTGCGGGCTTTTTTGCAATCGAATGGCCTAGATCATGAGCAACTTGAAAGACTTCCCGTTTCGCCATCGCATGAAGGTCCGCTGGGTCGAGGTCGATCCTCAGCAAGTGGTCTTCAATGGCTATTACCTCACGTACTTCGACACCGCCATGTCCGAGTACTGGCGTGCGGTGGGGCATCCCTATCCCCAAGGCTTCAACTTCTTTGGCGGCGAAGTACTCATTCGGCGCAACACCATCGAATACCACGCACCGGCACGCCTGCATGATTGGTTAGACATCGGCATACGCTGCGACCGCGTCGGCAGCAGCTCCATCACCATGGCCTGGGCCATCTGGAGCCAAGGTCGCCTGCTGACCTCAGGTGAAAGCGTGTACGTCTACACCGCGCTCGATTCGGGCCGCCCCAGCCAAGTCCCAACCGGCCTGCGCCAACAAATTGAGCGCCAAGCCCAGGGGCAAGACGTTTTCGACTTGCGTTTGGGCGATTGGTCCACCTTGCAAAACCAGGCCGCCGAAGTGCGCAAAGCGGTGTTTGTGACAGAGCAGGGCATTGATGAATCAGAAGAATGGGACGCGGACGACGCGCAGGCCATCCATGCCGTGCTCTCAACCCACGCGGGCATGGCAGTGGGCACAGGCAGACTGATTTTGCCCACCAACGAACAAGGCGCAGCCAAGCTCGGCCGCATGGCGGTCATCAAGTCCATGCGCCAAGCCAAACTGGGCGAAATGATCTTGAACGCTCTCATTGCCGAGGCCCGCACACGTGGTGTCACCCGTATTGACATCAGCGCCCAACTGGCCGCCAGCAGCTTGTACGAGCGCGCGGGGTTTGTCGCCCAGGGCGAGGTCTATGACGAGGTCGGTATTCCGCACCAAGCCATGCGCTTGGCGCTCTAAGCCATTGCCCGGGAACCGCTGAGCTTGATCAGGTTGCGGGCGCGGTGTCGGCGTTGGACCGCGCCCTCGGGCAGATCGTGGTTTTCGTGCTCGGACACATCGCTGCTTTCAAAGCGGTCTTCACCTGAAGCGAGTTGACCGCTGGCCACCGAGCCGGAATGCAGGTGCGCTGGGGGCAAGGTGGCATTCAACTTGGCCAACTCTTCCGCCCCGCTCGTGTGACGAGGCGGCCAGTTCTTCAGGGTCAGCTTGCGTAGCAAGGCCAGATTGGATTGGGCGGCAAAAGTTCGCTCGAACACATGCGTGACCAAGCGCTTGTTCACACGCTCGGTGATGATGACCGTCGAACAACGGGTGCCATAACTGCCATCCGCCGAGCGAATGAAAGCCGAGGACAACATGCGCTCCCACTCCAGCGGCACACCGGTTTGAGGCAGATCTTCATCCGGATAGGTACGCGCATCCGCCAGGGCTTCGAACAAGCTCATGGCCAAGGCTTCTGCCTCGTCAAACTCATTCAAAGCGGTTTTGACCTCTGCTTTGAGTTGCACGAGCTTGGGCCAAGGGGTGTCCAGCTCAGCATTCGACACCCCGAAGATGCCTTTTTCCAAACGCACAGGCATGGACTGGTTGTTGTTGACCCAATAGCAATCACCTTGGGCAAAGTCCAGCGCCAATAAGTTGAAGCCGTTGTAGCCGTTCAGGGCCAATTGCGGCCACAAACGATGCATGGGCAAATCGCCCTTCAACCAGCGGGGCACGATGTCTCCGCGCGAAGGCGCCTGGGCGTTCGTTGCCGCAGGGTTGCGCACATTGGTGACCAGGCCCAAGCGACCCAGCGCCGTTAAGCCCAGCCATGTGCCCCCGGCATGCAAATCCCGGCCACCCAAGATGGGCGCTTCCCCCGCTTGCGGCTCCCACCACCCCAGACGCGCAGCGGGACGATTGAAAAATTCGTCGCGATTGGCGGCGACCACGAACGGGAATCGGCGGCTTTGATCCAAAGCCAAGGCAACTAGACACATGGCGCGAACACCTCGGTATGACGTTCACCCAATTGACCGCAGGTCTCGGCCTTCATGGCCAAGGCGGCCTTTTCAATGTCGTGTTGCATGGCGGCATCTACCCCTTGAGGATGTTGGTAGACCTCCATCCATGTCTGGTGAGGGTGCGCATCCACCCGCAGCAGCAACTGGGTTTGAAGGGCCGGGTGTTTTTGTATCAGTGTGCGCTGCATCAGGTTCACACGGTCACGCATCACGGCGGCCTGTGCGGCCTCCACCTTGTAGTAAACGAACACTGAACACGGCCCCATCGTCACATCCCTTGGTTTCCCTCAACGATAAAGGGTCGCCATCCACAATGGGCGAGCGAGGTGGCGCAGATGAGTCAAAACCGGACCTGTGACCGTCAACAAATCCACGCCTCCAGGATTTTCAGGCGTCGCCTTCGGGGATGGCGTAGGGCAGCGCGCCCAAGCTGGCGACAGGGCCCTCGGCGCTCCCAAGGTGAATGCTGTGCGCCTGAGCGGCCAATTTCAACTCTGCCAGGGCCACCCAATCGCCACCTGGCAATGGGGCCGCATTGACCACCATGCCTGCGGGTTGACCAGGGTCGGCTGAAGAAAACACCTCTTGGCCACTGCTCATGGGCTGCGTGCTGGCCAACAAAGCCAAGCGCCGCTTGAGCGTGCCGCGATACTGGCTGCGCGCCACCACTTCCTGTCCTGGGTAGCACCCTTTCTGGAAGTTGACGCCACCGATCAGTTCAAAGTTGATCATCTGGGGCACGAACTGGTCCACACCCGCCAGCTCGATGCGCGCCTCACCGGACAGCACCTGCAGGGCATTCCATGTGGACTCTGGCAAGCTGGGACCACGGTCCAGCCACGGTTGCACCTCGGCAACGGGGCCGACCACCAAGACGCGCGCCACGCCTTGAACGTCTGACAGGCGCAAGTAACGCGCAGCGCCAGATTCAGACGCCCACACGCTGCCCACAGGCTGCGCACCAGCCAACTCCGACGCGGGTGTTCCGACCAGACCCACCACAGCGATCTGCGCCGACTCATCTGTCAATTTGCACTTGGCACGCATCACGAACATGCTTAAACGCTTGAGCGTGGCAGGCAAGACACCCGCGTCCACCAGCAACCAATAGCTGTCTTCGCTCAGACGCACCGAGTGAAAGCTGGCCAACATGCGCCCCTTGGGCGAACAAAACGCGGCTTGCCGCCACTGGTCTTGCGGATGATGAGCCATGTCCTGGCTCAGCTGACCGTGCAAAAACGACGGCGCATCGGCACCTTGTGCCTGAATCAGCCCCCAATGGGCCAATCTCAGGGCACCATGGCAGGCAGAAGAATCAAAACGTACGGAGGCATTCATATTGGTCATTATGATGACGGCCCGATAACCCGACACCACGCTAGGATGTTTTCTCGCATGTTCGCACGACTGATCCGCGTATTCGTCTTGTTGGCTGTATTGCTCGCCCTCACAGTGGGCGCGGCCGCCTGGTGGTGGCTCCAACAGCCGCTCACCACACGTGACGCCACGGCCGAGTTGTCCATTGAGCCCGGTCAAACGCCACGGGAGATTGCCAAAGCCTGGGTTGACGCCGGTGTACAGACATCGCCTTGGATGCTGTACCAATGGTTCCGTTGGTCGGGGCAATCGCGACAGATTCGCGCCGGCAGCTACGAGTTGCAACCGGGGGCCACGCCGCAAAGCTTACTGCGGATGATGGTGCGTGGCGATGAAACCCTTGCCACCGTGAAACTGATTGAGGGCTGGACTTTCAAGCGATTCCGCCAAGAAATGGCGCAGGCCGAAGGCCTCCAGCCCACCATCGCCACCTTGAGCGACGAACAAGTCATGGCCACATTGGGCGAGCCCGGCACCATGCCAGAGGGGCAATTCTTTCCAGACACCTACAGCTACGCCAAAGGCAGCAAAGACATCGATGTGTTGCGCCGCGCCCACCGCGCCATGCAAAAGCAGTTGGCCGATGCCTGGCAACAACGCGCCGCCGACATCTCACTCAAAAGCCCGCAAGAGCTGCTGATTCTGGCCTCGATTGTCGAGAAGGAAACGGGACACGAAGCGGACCGTGGCTTGATCTCTGGGGTGTTCCACAACCGACTGCGCATCGGGATGCCGCTGCAAACCGACCCCAGCGTGATTTATGGCTTGGGCGATAGCTTCGACGGAAACCTTCGCAGGATTCATCTGCAAACAGACAACCCGTTCAACACCTATACCCGACGCGGCCTGACGCCAACGCCCATCTCCATGCCCGGCCGCGCCGCCTTGATGGCAGCAGCGCAGCCCGAGTCGACCAAAGCGTTGTATTTCGTAGCCAAAGGTGACGGGACCAGCGCCTTCAGCGCGACATTGTCTGAGCATAATCGGGCCGTTAACCAGTACCAAAGAAATCGTCCATGAGTGAACTGCAGCAGTCGACAGCGACCACCCGCGGCGTCTTCATCACCTTTGAAGGCATCGACGGCGCTGGCAAAACCACCCACATGGACGCGCTGGAGCAAACCTTGCGAGCCCAGGGCAGGGAAGTGGTGCGCACCCGTGAGCCAGGCGGCACGCCCTTGGCCGAAAAGCTGCGTGGCTTGTTTCTGCACGACGCCATGGACCCCTTGACCGAGACCTTGCTGGTCTTTGCCGGACGCCGTGACCACCTGACGCAGGTGATTGAGCCGGCGTTGGCACGAGGTGCTTGGGTGATCTGTGATCGCTTCACAGATGCCACCTTTGCGTATCAAGGTGGCGGCCGGAGATTCGATCTGACCGTGCTCAACACTTTGGAGCAGTGGGTACAAGGCGAACGGCAACCCGACCTGACATTCTTGTTTGATCTGCCACCAGCCATCGCGGCACAACGACTGGCGGCCGCCCGCCAGCCCGACCGCTTCGAAGCGCAAGATCAGGCGTTCTTCACCAAAGTGCGCGAGGCCTATCTGGCCCGCCAGCAGGCTCAACCTGCACGTTTTGCGCTCATCCAGGCAGACCAAGCGCCTGAGGCCGTGGGCAAACAAATTGGTCGCGTGCTGGCCGACAAGGGTTGGGCATGAGTGAGACGGAATCCCGACTGCCCTTGTGGCCCTGGCAAGTCGCCCCCCTGCAGGATGCGCTTCAGCAGTTGCACAGCCACGCCGTCTTGCTCCATGGCAGCCCCGGTATCGGACAGTTTGAATTCGCCCTGGGCTTGGCCCGAGCTTGGCTGTGCGAAAGCCAAACCGATGCACCGCTGAAGCCTGCCTGCGGCCACTGCGTGAGCTGCAAGCTCATTGATGCAGGTTCGCACCCCGACTTGGCCGTCGTCCTGCCCGAGAACTTGCAAGCCATGTGGGGCGGGGCACTGGAAGGCAGTGACGACGGCGACACCACCGAGAAAGCGGGCAAGGCCAAGAAGCTCAGCGGTGAAATCAAGGTCGATGCCATTCGCGCTGTGGTTCAGTTTGCGCAACACACCGCGTCGCGAGGCCGGGCCAAGGTGGTGCTCATTCACCCTGCTGAGCAACTCAATATGGTGGCGGCCAACACCTTGCTGAAAACGCTGGAAGAACCGCCGGGCGTGGTCAGATTCGTCCTCAGTGGCTCGGCCATCGACAGTCTGCTCCCTACGGTGCGCAGCCGCTGCCAGGCTTGGCGGTTGCCTTTGCCAGACGAGAGCAGTGCGGCCGAGTGGCTGCAATCGCAAATCCAGGGCATCAGTGCGGCTGATGCGCAATTGTTATTGCGGGCATCTGGACACCAGCCGCTGACCGCTCGCGAGCGCCATCAGCATGGGGTGGATGGCAGCTACTGGCGCCAGATCCCCCAGGACGTCGCGCAAGGCGTACCCAGTAAATGGACCAGTTGGACCTTGCCGCTCCAGCTCGACATGCTTCAGAAGCTGTGTCACGACCTGGCCAGCAAGGCTGTGGGGGCCACGCCTCGCTTCTTCCCAGAAGAAAGCCTGCCGTCCGCGCCGCCCTTGTCCCGCCTTACCGCTTGGGCCAACGAGCTACGCAAGCTGAGCCGCCACGCCGAGCACCCGTGGAACGCCAACCTCAAAACCGAAGTGCTCGTTCAACAAGCCAAACTGGTTTTGCGTTCACGCCAGCAGTGAGGGCAGGGTCAGCGTTGCTTTGAACAGGGCTTCGCTGTGGTAGTCCTCGACCGGTACTCGCAACAAGTTATAGCGATCCCAATGCCCGGGCTTTTGGTAGCCACCGTAGTATGAATAACCGAAATCGATTCCCGCTCGCTTCAACGCTTGGCGAGTGTCCTCATTGAATGAATGAGGGGCCCCATAAGGAAACGAAAAAGTTCGGACCGGCGCCCCCGTCATTTCGGTGATCCGCTGACAGGATCCGAGGATCTCCTGTAGTTGCTCTGACTCTGTGTAACGAGACAACTCGACATGATTCAAGGTGTGGCCGCCGATTGACATGCCACCCTCATGCATGGCCTTGACCATGTTCCAATTCATCCAAAGTTTCTCAGCCTCTGAAGGTGGGCATCGGCCAACGCCAACCGCCTCCGCTAACTCGTCCAAGAAAAACCGCCGCGCGTCGTCAGGCAAAACGTCATACAGGTCATTGAGGCGTCGCATTGACACAAAGCGCGCCTCACCACGAAGCGGCAAATCCCGAAGTCCCTTGAAGGCAGGGAGATGATCGCGCATTGAGTGATTCACGAGCCAAGCCAACTCATCCCACCAAGGAATGCCGCCTCGATCGATGAAGCCCGTACAGACAAAAAATGTGGCCGTCGCTCGCTCGCTCTTCAAAATTGGGAAAGCAAGGTCATGATTATCGCGATAGCCGTCGTCAAATGTGATCTGGACGTGTCGGCCGGGCTTGTTCTGTAAAGCAGCAAGATCATCGACGCCAACAACATCAAAGTTCGACTTGAGAAATTGAACCTGTCGAGCAAAAACCTCTTGGCTTGCACTAAATAGATCGCGCTCCCATGGCTCAGCACGCCAATTCCCGATTCTGTGATAGTTGAGAACGAGCAAACCATTCCATCGGCACGTGGCACGCAACAGCGCCCCGAGACCCATGCCTTCCAAATACCTAGAGAAAGCCTCCCGCTTACTCATCGTTGTGCCCTCTCAAATAATTTAGCGACTTGAGAGCTTTCATTATCACTGTCTCCGGTCATCACAAACCAGTTCATATCAGATACTTTTTCCGACAACGATTCAGACACAACGAATCGGAATATTGATGTTCGCGGGTAATCGATGAATCCGGCATGTCGCAGCACACGCTTCAACGCTTGAGAACTCGTCTCACACCGTATACGTGCAACGCCTCGCTTGGCAAGTGACGCCACGGCATCCCGAACCAGCGCTAGCATGACATCATCTCTCTGTGCCCCGCCCAAATAATCCGCGATCACGGATTCATGCGGATCGTAGCGAACCACCAGTGAGCCCAATAGCTCGTCCATCATCCACGCCTCGTGGACTTCGTACTTTAGAACCGGATGATCTCTGTAGCGCCAATTGAGATAATTCGCATTTCTGACGACGGCGTAATCGTAATCTGATGCCACGCGACGCCATAGTGAATCGTGCGCAGCACCAAATCGGTCCGTCATCATGACAATTTTGATGTCAGGTGGAAGTCTGAAAAACTTGCCTTTCAATGATTTCATCGCTGAAATCAGATTTTTAACCCCACCGCGCAGGCCGGGCTCCTGACCATAATAGAAATGCGTTGTCACGCCCGTGTAGGGATGCCAACCCAATTTGGCAAGTATCGGATCACTTAAATCACTGATACCGAAGCCCAAGACCACTGGCAATACTTTCGACACCTGCGTCAGTAAACCTTTGCCAATGCCCAGCCCCCTGTATTGGTCAGAGACCAAGGTATCGCAACTCCAAATGGCTCGAAGAACCTGACCTTCAAAGCGGAGATCAATGGGCATCAATCCATTGACGCCAGCGACCACCCCATCCACCTCACACAACCAAAAGGAGGGATGTTCGTGAGCGATCGGATTTGCTCCTCCAAATTGCCAATCAAAAAGCTGGGAGCGTATCTCGCTGGGGATGGCGGGCGCATTGGCCTGGAGCACTGCCAAGATGGCCTCTTTGTCCTCTCGCTCAGCGTATCGATATTTGACGGATTGCATGGAGCCAAATGGTAGCGTCAAGGCTTCTCGCTCGACGTGGCTGCGGCGCTTTTCCCTTTGAACAAGGGTCTCACGCAGGTGTGTTTCAAACCGTAAGTCTCAGAGAAGTGCCTGAAATTCACACCATTTCTTCGAACCGCCGCGTTACACTTTTCCCACGATGAGTGAATTCCAGACCACAGCCATGCCATCTGCCTTCGCCCCCGGTGGGCCAGGCAGAACGATGCCCGCCATGGGGAGTACCGGCGCTGCAGGCGCCGCCCCGGCCGGTCGCCCCAGTGTGATTCAACTCGTTTTCCGCGAGAAGGGTGCACTGTATGCAGCCTATATGCCTGCATTGACCGATGGCGGATTGTTTGTCCCCACCACGCGTGATTACATGCTGGGCGACGACATCTATTTGTTGTTGTCCTTGCCTGAAGACAATCAGCGCTACCCCGTGGCAGGCAAAATCGCCTGGATCACGCCAGCGAACGCCTCCGGCGGTCGCACGCAAGGCGTCGGTGTTCGCTTTCCAGCCGACGAAAAAACGCGCTTGCTGCGTTTGAAGATCGAAGAGATTTTGGGCACGGCGATTTCCTCGCACAAGCCAACACAAACACTTTGAGGCAAGATTCGCGGTTTGCTAGTCAAACCGTCTCGCTCACCGCGTCTGCTTGCCCATGTTTGTCGACTCTCACTGCCATCTCAATTTCCCCCAATACGCTGATCAGCTCGATCAGATTCGTGCCGAGATGGCACAAGCACAGGTCGATCGCGCCTTGTGCATCAGCACCACGCTGGAAGAATTCCCCCAAGTTCACGCTTTGGCCACGAAGTACGACAACTTCTGGGCCACGGTCGGCGTTCACCCCGATAACGAAGGCATTCAAGAGCCAACGCTCGCTGACTTGCTGGAACGCGCCAAACTCCCGAAAGTGGTCGGCATTGGTGAAACGGGTTTGGACTACTACCGCCTAGAGGGCCGCACCCTGGCTGACATGGAATGGCAGCGCGATCGCTTTCGGGTGCACATCCAGGCGGCGCAAGAAACGAACTTGCCCATGGTGATTCATACCCGGTCGTCATCGGAAGACACGCTGGCCATCTTGAAAGAAGCGGGGCAGGGCAAGGTCACAGGCGTGTTCCATTGTTTTACCGAGTCCAAAGAGGTCGCTCAGGCTGCCTTAGACCTGGGGTTCTTGATCTCGTTCTCTGGCATCGTCACGTTCAAGAACGCGGCCGCCATTCGCGAAGTGGCGGCCTACGTGCCACTGGACCGCACCTTGATCGAAACCGACAGCCCATACCTGGCACCAGCGCCGTATCGCGGCAAAACCAACTCGCCTGCTTACGTACCCTTTGTGGCCAAGCAACTGGCCGAGCTCAAAGGGGTTTCCCCTGGGGAAGTTGGCCGGGTGACCAGCCGCAACTTCGAGCAATTGTTCTCAGTTCCAGCCGCTGCTTAAGCGGCTAAGCACACGCAAAAACAACACCGTGTCAGACAATTTCTGACAGGCAGTTTGGTTGTGCGGCGACTATTCGCCTTCGGCCGTGAAGCCTACAGTGAACCCATCACGACGGACTTAATTCACACACCGGAGGCAATATGCAAAAGCAAGGTCTACACGCTAATCCTTTCGCCCTGATGATGGACCCCAAGGGTGTCATCGAAGCCATGGAGCGCTCTGAGCGTTTGAACCGCCTGCAAAGCCGCGTGTGCCGCCCTCTGGACAAGCCTCTGATTCCCATCGTCAATGGTGAGGCTGTCGACCAAGACACCGACGATTCGTCTGACTCTGACGAATAATTCACTCCCGATTTCTTGCTACGAAACGTGCTTGCGGCCCACCTCGGTGGGCTTTTTTCTTGCTTGGCTGACTTAACATCTCGCCATGCAGGACAACGTCACCTTGAACCAAGAGCCCTGGATCATGCTGCGCCACACGGCGCGTTGGCTGCCATTGGCAGCCTTGGTGGCGGTACTGGCGGGCTCCGCCTCGGCCTTGTTCCTCATGGCTTTGCAGTGGGCCACCAGTGTGTTTCAAACACACACCTATCTCTTGGCCTTCCTACCTTTGCTAGGGTTTGGCATTGCCTGGGTGTACCTGCAGGTCGGCAAACGTGTCGAGGCGGGCAACAACCTGCTGATCGACGAAATCCATGACCCCAAGCAGGTGGTGCCATTTCGAATGGCCCCGCTGATCCTGCTCAGCACGGTCTTGTCGCACTTGTTCGGCGCATCGGTCGGGCGTGAAGGCACTGCAGTGCAAATGGGTGGCGCCTTGGCCGACCAGTTGACCCACGTGTTCAAACTGCCACGCCAGGATCGCAGCATCTTGCTCATGTCCGGCATCAGCGCCGGGTTTGCCTCCGTGTTTGGTACGCCATTGGCGGGTGCCGTGTTCGGCTTGGAAGTGCTTGCGCTCGGTCGCCTCCGTTATGACGCCTTGCTGCCCTGCATGGTGGCGGCCATCCTGGGCGACTGGGTCTGTCAGGCCTGGGGGGTGGGGCACGCACACTATGTGGTGTCTGTGATCCCGGCGCTGGGTGCTCAATCCCTGGGCATTGCAGCATTAGCAGGCATCGCATTTGGCTTGGTCGGCATGGCCTTTGCCAAATCCACACATGGCCTGTCTGCCTTCATGAAGACGCAATTCAGCTATGCACCGTGGCGCCCTTTGGTGGGCGGAGTGGCCTTTGCGTTGTGCATTGTGTTGCTCAATGCGCTGGGGCTGAATGGTTGGCAATACACAGGTTTGGGCTTGGAGGGCATCACCCAATCATTCCAACAACCCATGGCCGGGTGGGACTTCCTAGCCAAAGGCAGTTTGACCGTCTTGTCCTTGGGCACAGGCTTCAAGGGGGGAGAGGTCACGCCTTTGTTCTACATCGGCGCCACCCTGGGCAATGCCTTGGCACAACTGCTGCAACAACCGCTGGCTTGGTTAGCGGCCCTGGGCTTTGTGGCGGTGTTCGCCGGTGCGGCTAACACGCCTTTGGCTTGCACCTTGATGGCCATGGAGTTGTTCGGCCATCACATCGGCATATTTGCTGCGTTGGCTTGCACCTTCAGCTATTTGTTTTCAGGCCACACGGGCATCTACAAGGCGCAACGCATTGGGCAGGCCAAACATCCGGCCATGCGGGCGACTGATTCGCCCGAGCCCAAGGCCTGACACCTCGGGCGTTCAACCACGTTGCCAGCGCGCCTCCAAGCGTCGGCCAGCCCAGGCCAAGGCTAGGCACAGCGTGGCATACACCGCAGCCACGAACAAATAGGCCTCCAGGTAAAACGGACGCCAGATGGGATCACCGCCCAGCGTCAAGCTCAGGCCACCCGTCAACTCATGCAGGCTGATGACCATGACCAGCGAGGTGTCCTTCAACAAGCCAATGGCATGGCTCACCAGGGCAGGCAGCACCGCGCGTAAGGCTTGAGGCCACACCACACGCCACTGCGTGCCCCACCAAGACAAACCCAGCACCGAGGCGGCTTCGCTTTGTTCCACCGGCACCGTTTGCAGACCAGCTCGAATGATCTCGGCCATGTAGGCCGCTGAAAACAACGTCAAAGCCAAGCCTGCGCGCCAAACCAAAGGCACATCCCATTGGGCGGGCAAGACGACGGGCAAAAGGTAGGCGGCGAGAAACAGCAAAGCAATCAAGGGCACGCCACGCACCGACTCGATCCACAAACGGGCGGGCCAGGACAACCATGTGCGGGTGGATCGTCGTGCGGTGGCCAAAGCCAAGGCCAATGGCAGTGACAATGCCCAGGCACCGCCTGCCAGCGCCAAGGTCAAAGGCAAGCCACCTAAATGGTCTGCGCCTTCCATACCCCACAAAATGCTGGCCCCTTTCTCGGCCACGACGCCCCAGCAAGCGCCCTGACGAGCCAGCGCCTGACACGCCTGGGCATCGGCTTGAAACACAGCCTTCAAGACCGCCCAATCCAACACCCACCATGCCAAATAGGTCACCAACAGCAGCCAGGGCAGGGTAGACCAACGCCAGAGCCGCTTCATGCATCGCCTTTCACGGCCACACGGGCGTTGAACCAATTCATGAAGCCTGCCGTCAGCAAAGACAGGCACAAATAGCAGCCCATCATCACCAGCACGCATTCCAGTGCGCGGCCGGTTTGGTTACCTGCGGTATTGCTCACCGACACCAGATCTGGATAGCCCACGGCCACAGCCAAAGACGAGTTCTTGATCAAGTTCAGGTATTGGTTGGTGGCTGCCGGCACGATGGTTCGCAGCGCCTGCGGCATGACCACTTGCCAAATGACTTGCCAACGGCTGGCGCCCAAGGTTTCAGCGGCCTCAGCCAAAGAGGGCGGCACCGCCTCCAAGCCACCACGAATCACCTCTGACAAGAAGGCCGATGTGTAGAGCGTCAAGGCCAACATCACAGCCAAGTATTCCGGCGTCACCGCCGCACCGCCCGACACATTGAACACGTCTTGCACAGGCCAAGACCAGGCTTGGGCTGCGCTGTCCCACCACGGGAAGGCCAAACCACCTTTGCTCAGCAACACCCCAGGTAGTAGCTGAATGGCGGCGGTCGAGTCTGGCAGTACCTCAATGATCAGGAAATAGCACAGCAGCAACTGCACCATCAAGGGCACGTTGCGAATGGCATCGATGTAGACCAAGGCCGCTGACTTGATGACAGGATCGCGCCCACGACGCGCCAACGCCACCAGCACCGCCAACACCGTGGCCAAGACCAATGCAGGCAGCGATACGCGCAGGGTATTGCCCAAACCCACCAGCAAGGCATGCCAAAGCGGCTGGGCCGAGTCAAAACTCAGGAAGCCCGTCTCGCCGATGTCAAACCCAGAGGGTTGCCACAAAAATTCCAGCATGGGGTCAGGTGATCAGCCAAGCATCAACGAATGGGTGGCGCATACACCAGCCCGCCTTGGTTCCAGAGGCGGTTGTAGCCGCGAGGCAATTTCAAGGGTGACTGCGCCCCCACATTGCGCTCGTACACCTCACCATAGTTGCCTACAGCCTTCACGGCCCGGTGCGCCCAAGACTTGTCCAAACCCAGCAACTTGCCTGTGTCTTCACTCAGACCCAGAAATCGCTGCACAGCTGGTGAGGTGTTGGACTTGGCCGCATCCACATTGGCACGGGTCAAGCCCAACTCTTCGGCTTCTTGCAGCGCAAACACGGTCCACTTGACGATGGCAAACCACTCGTCATCACCACGACGCACCAACGGCCCCAACGGCTCTTTGGAGATGATGTCAGGCAAGATCATGTAGTCATCGGGGTTAGGGGCCTCCTTGTTTTTCACACTGGCCAGGCCCGATGCATCCGTGGTGTAAGCCTGGCAACGCCCCGCAAACAGGGCTTTGAAAGCGGCTTCATAGGTGTCAAACACCACTGGCTTGATGGCCAGGTTGTGGGTCTTGGAGAAGTCGGCCAGATTCTTTTCAGTGGTGGTGCCCGCTTGCACACAGACCTGTGCCCCCTTCAACTGCTTGGCCGTGGTGACTTTGTACTTCTTGGCCACCAGAAAGCCTTGACCATCGTAGTAAGTGATGGCGGCAAAATGAAAGCCCAAGGAGGCGTCGCGCGTCAGGGTCCACGAGGTATTGCGCGAGAGCACATCAATTTGCCCAGACTGCAAAGCCACAAAGCGTTGCTGCGCATTCAGCGGGAAAAACTTGACCTTCTCCCCATCACCCAAGACCGATGCGGCCACCGCTCGGCACACGTCCACATCCAGACCCGACCATTTGCCTTGATTGTCTGGCGCTGAAAACCCGGCCACACCGGTGCCCACACCACAGTGGACCACGCCGCGTTGTCGAACCGTGTCCAGGGTCTTGCCCGCCCAGGCTCCCTGACTGAACAAGGCAGAGATGCCCAAACAGGCCATCCAGCTTGCGCGCATCCAAAACGGCTTCAATGTCTTCATGAACAGGCCCTGTGTGTCGACGATAGGAGGTGCGTCAGCATAGCGCGTGCCAGACTTAGAAAACGATGGCATCGTGGTCTGGCGCCCACGGCTCGAACTTCTGCATGACCCGCTCAAAACGATCAGATTGCAGCCAATGCCTCAACCAAGCTTGCAGGGCGGGGAAGGGCGCGTTGTCAAACCAAGCCGCATCCACCTGCGCAAACTGACGCACAAATGGCATCAGGGCCACATCGATCAAACAAGCGCTGGGCCCCATCACAAAAGAAGTTTGACGGAGTTGATCCTCCAAGGGTTGCAACAGGGTCGCTACGCCCTGTGCGCGGTAGGTTTCGGCAGGCGATTCTGGATGACGCTCGGGGTATTTATAGCGATCCAGGCACTGCTTGAAGGGGCCGTCATTTATGCGCAACCAAGCCTGTGCCTCGTCGGTCAAGGCGGGTGCCTGCCAATCTTGCGGGTCTGCCTGCTCACATGCCCAACGCATGATGTCCCAGCTCTGATCGATCACCCGGCCATCGGGCAACTGCAATACAGGCACCGTGCCCTTGGGCGAAATGCGTAAAAGCTCGTCGGGCTTGCTCCGCAAGACCACCTCTCGCAAGTGCACATTCACGCCAGCGTAGTCCAGCGCCATGCGGGCGCGCATCGCATAGGGGCATCGGCGAAACGAATACAAAACCGGCAAAGTCATCGTCATAAAAGACATATCCCACACATCGCGGTATCGTGTTGGGCCACATGATAAGGTTCACCCGTTACACCATTGCATGCCATGCCCATGACTGACACGCCTTTTCAGATCGTTGTTTTCGGTGCCACCAGCTTCGTGGGCCAGATTCTGTGCCGCTATCTCTGGAGCCGATATGGCGCCAGTGGTGAGGTGAAATGGGCCCTGGCAGGGCGCTCGAAAAGCAAGCTGGAACAAATCCGATCAGAACTGGGCGAAGGCGCGCAAGCGCTGCCTTTGATCTTGGCAGACGCCGCCGATGAACAAGCCTTGCGCGCGCTGTGCGCCCAGACCCGCGTGGTCATTTCCACCGTGGGCCCGTATGCCTTGTATGGCTCGCCCTTGGTCAAGGTGTGCGCAGAAACCGGCACCGATTACTGCGACTTGACCGGCGAAGTGCCCTGGATGGCGCAGATGATCGCGGCGCACGAAGCCACGGCCAAACAAACAGGCGCACGTATCGTTCACACCTGCGGCTTTGACTCGGTGCCGTCTGACCTGGGCGTGCAGTTTCTGCAAGAAGAAGCCACTCGACGCTACCAAGCGCCTTGCAGCACAGTACGCATGCGCATTGCCAAAATCAAAGGCGGCTTGTCTGGCGGCACGGTGGCCAGCATGCTCAACATGATGCGAGAGGTAGAGAAAGACCCATCCGTCAAACGGGTGCTGACCAATCCCTTTGTGTTGACGCCTCAAGGCCGCGGGCCACGTCAGCCCAATGTCAACTTCATGGCTTACGACAAGGAAGCGGGTAGCTGGCTGGCACCCTTCGTGATGGCCAGCATCAACACCCGCGTAGTTCACCGCAGCAACCATCTGATGGGCATGCCTTACGGCGCCGACTTCAAGTACGACGAAGCCATGATGACCGGCCCTGGTATCGGCGGCCGCATGCGTGCCATGGGCATGGCCAGCGGTCTGGCTGGCTTCCTGGTGGCCAGCTCCTTCAAGACGACGAGAAACTTTTTGGAGCGCCATGTGGTGCCCAAGCCAGGCGAAGGCCCCAGCCCGCAGTCCCAAGAGCGCGGCTTCTACGACCTGCGTTTCATGGGCGAAACAGCCAAGGGGCAGAAGCTCATCGCCAAAGTCACCGGCGACCGCGACCCCGGTTACGGGTCTACCGCCAAGATGCTGGGTGAAGCGGGCGCCTGCCTGGCCTTTGATTTACCCAAGTCAGAGTTCAAGGGTGGTTTTTGGACACCGGCGGCGTTGATGGGGACGCATTTGCGTGAGCGGCTCGTTGAGCATGCCGGGCTGGGGTTTTCGATTCTTCAGTGAAGCCTCAACGCGACTCAAGGCGCGAAGCTCAGTTGGTCAATGGCGGTGGCCAAGGTGATATCTTTGTGTGTCAAGCCCGCTGCATCATGGGTCCAAAGCCGCACCTGCAGGTGGGTGTAGCTAGAGATCATTTCGGGGTGATGGTCTTGCGCTTGGGCCAACTGCGCGATCAGATTCAATCGTTCAATCGCAGCCTCAAAACTCGGCAGCGTCCAGCTTTTTGACAAGCACAAGGTGTGGTGCTGTGCGTGCAGTTCTAGCGTCCACCCTGTGAGGGTTTTCAAAGCTGCCTCCAGGTCTGAAGGCAGGGCCGGCAAAGTATTTTGTGCATTCACGCGCATGACTACAATTGCTCCAACGTAACGAATACCAAAGGTAAGGGCGCCTTCATTCGACGGTACCTGACTCGTTCTCTGTATGCCTGTCAGGCTCCGTTGTTTGGAGCAATTCATTCAGAACTGAAGTAGCGTAGTTTCCTGCGGACAAGGAGAACGTGAGTACCAGTTGATCAGCTTGAGGCCATTCCCATGCCATGTCCACTGGGCTCGCCACCAGCGCACGGCGATCCTGATCCAGCCCGGCGTGCTCCATGCCGTCGCACAAAACGGCATGCCGTTGAGCCACGCCGTTTTCGAGGGCCTGCGCTTGATCGGTGGTCGTCACACGACCTCGCCCCCAGAGCGGTCCGGTCGGTCGTCCCGCGTCATCCATCACGTCACCAGGCAGCGTCTTACCCCACAGCCCCTGCTGAATACGCACCGCCAGCACTTCATTGAAAACAAAAGAGCGCACCGCCGACAGGTAGATGCCCTTTTTCTTCGGATTGCGCACACGGATTTCCCGCGCCAGCATGGCTCGACCTTGCTCGACGTTACCGCCTTCAAAGCCGAAACGCTGCGCGCCAAAGTAGTTGGGTACGCCCATGGTGGCCACGGACTGGAGATTGCGCTTGAGTGCATCTATGGCGTCTGGGCTACCGGTCACATCACGCAGAACAATGCGGAATCGGTTGCCCAGCAGGTCGCCGGGACGCAGCTTTTTCACGTGGCGGCTCTGGCTCAACACCTTGAACTCTGGATGCTGGAGCTGCGTCAGATCGGGCGTTTCGCCTTTTCCTTTCCCAATTGGGAGATAAATGCTGAACCACTGACGGGTGACGGCATAGCGATCCTTGAGGCCGGCATAACCCACATCGAACACCTGCACACCCGCAGCCTCAGCCAGCTGCTCAGCAACGAAAGCGGTATTGGCGCCGTTCTTTTCAACATCCAGCCAGACGTGTTCGCCGGCACCGGACGGCAACTGCAAAGGCAGTTCGGTCACAACGAAGTCTTGATTGTGGCGTTTCAGGACGGCGCTGGCTCCGCTGATGGGATATGCATTGGGCCACTTGGGCAAGGTAGTGTATGAAGTGTCGGTCATGTGCGGTCTGACGGCATTTGCTGTAGAGAGCGTCGGGCTGTCTAGCCAAGCGGGTGCGGTCTGGGGCGTGATTGTCCCTTAATCGCCGTCACCCCACACAGCCACATTAACTTGCTACGATGTATATTATGTCAACCAAAGTAAAGACAGACCGCAACCGCGCAATTGTCACTTTCAGTCAAACCTTGACCATGTTAAGGTTCCATGACTGTTAAACCACATTGTGAAAGGCTCCCCGATGGGACTGCATCGTCTCGCCGCTGGCGTGATCTCTCTCGCACTTGCATCCATTTCATTTGCCCAGACGACGTCCCCGAGCGGTCTGTGGCAAACCATCAGTGACGAAACTGGCAAAGCCTCTTCGCACGTTCGAATCGCCGAGTCCAATGGTTTACTGACTGGTACCGTGGAGAAAATCCTCGATCCGGAAAAAGCTGGTGCACGCTGCACAGAGTGCACGGACGAGCGCAAAGACCAATTGATTGAAGGCATCGTCATGATCAAGGGCGTTAAATTCAATCCTGAGGCGACTCTCACTTGGGACGGCGGTGAAATCCTCGACCCGAAGTCAGGTAAGAACTATCGCGCCCGCATCCGCTTGATTGATGACGGCAAGACGTTAGAAGTGCGTGGCTACAAAGGCCCCTTCTTCCGCACCCAACTCTGGCAACGCCTCAGCGAATAAGCACACGCGCTGACACACCCAGCCTCCGACACTTCATTGTGGGAGGCTCTTTTTACTTTGCGTTGCCCACAAGCGCTTCAGTGCATCTTTGCGCCAAAGTGGACGATCAACTTCGCCCGAAATGGTCGTGCCCAAATTACGCAAGATGCCGTCATGCACGCCGTAGATCATGCCGTGCACGGACAAGGCCTGCCCTCGCCGCCATGCTTCCAGAACACTGGGCAACCGGCTGACTTGGACGACCTGTTCGATCACATTGATTTCGCAAAGCCGATCAGCCTGTTCACGTGGATTGGCCAATGCATCGATGCGTTTGGCATGGATATAGCGTAGGTCTTCCACGTGCCGCAACCAGCCGTCGACCAGTCCCATTTCTCGGCGATCTAATACGGCTTGGACACCACCGCAGCCATAGTGCCCAACCACCATCACGTGCCGCACCTTGAGCACATCCACGGCGAACTGGATGACGGAGAGGCAATTCATGTCGGTGTGCAAGACCAGGTTCGCCACGTTGCGATGAACAAACACCTCGCCTGGCTCCAGGCCCACGATCTCATTGGCTGGGACGCGACTGTCCGAGCAGCCAATCCAAAGGTACTTCGGACTTTGCTGGTGCGCCAGACGGTTGAAAAAGTCCGCATCGCGTTCGCGCATGCGCTGAGCCCAAGCCTGGTTGTTTTTGAACAATTGGCTCAGGTCAGCATCGTCAGGGCGTTCAAACGTCATGTGTCGGTTGAGAGCAGCAGCGGGATGTCGTGAATCTACCAAACCTCATCAACGCATTGCCGCTCGACAACCCTCTTGCACCCATCCACCTTCCACCGTGTTGCTTAGCCCTTAACGGCAAAAGCCTTCACCCAATCGTGCCGCGCGTCCAACGCTGTGGGCTTGATGTCTCCGGCGCGCTGCCCTGACGCAATCAGCGTTTGCTGGAAGGTTTGCCAGCCGCGCGTCACTCGCTGCACTTGCAGAGCACCCAATTGGCCTAGGCGTCGGCAAGTTGCATAGTGATGCCCCAGGCTCAAACGCTGTTCCACAAACGCTTGTAGATCCTCGCCTGAGCTTGAATCCAAGTCGCCATCCACAAACAGGCGATAGTGAGCAGGCTGCCCCATGACCGGCGCCAGCATGGCAAAGCGCCATTGCAGCCCCAAAGACTGTTGAGCCTGCGCCAAGGCCGCTTCCACCTGACTGGCGTGGATTTTTTCGCCGCACAAATCGCTGACACGATCCAACTTGCCTTCAAAACGCACCAGTGGTGTCCCAGCCAGTTTGCCCGTACAGCGCACCACATCCTTGAGGTGATAGCGATACAAGCCACCGCTGGTACTGAGGATCGGGCTGTAGGCGCCCCCCTCTACCAATTGGTGTGCCAGCAGAGGACGCTCTTGCGGGCGATCCAAGTCAATGAACTCGAGGAAATGGCTGTTCACAGCCAATGCGCAACCTTTGTCCTCTTGGCCCCACACGGGCACTGACACCACACCTTCGGTGGCCAAAAGCCCCTTCCCTTGCACTGGCGTTTTGGGGAACCAGTAGCGCAGTTCGGGCATGAAGGCACCAGCAATGCTGTCGGTCCAGCAGGAAATCAGCTTGAGATGCGGCCAGAGCGCTTCGCCAGTCAAACGCCCGGCTTGGCCCACACGATGCTCGATGCGTCGACGATGGTCCGCCGGCAAGACGCTCAGCAGGCTTTCAAAGTTCGCGTCGATGTAAGCCATCAACAGAGACAAATAGGTGGGGCTCCACACAGAGACCAAACCCAGTCCCTCGGCCCGCAGCAAGTGCTCACAGGTTTGACGACGCCATTGATCCATGTCGGGCGCCTGGGCCACGGCGTGGGGAACGGCCATCATCTTGTTGAGCGCCCAACGCGTCAGGGGGCCAAAGTATTCGGTATCGTCATCAAAGCCGATGCGGACACCGCCCTCCGTCACACGCTGGCCCTGCTTGGCCAAGGAAATCGACCAATAACTTTGCGTCCCCTTCAGGCCCTTGACCTTACCATACAAGTCAGCCAGCCAAGGGTTGGTGGCTCGGGAGAAGTCAGCCAACAGTTCAGACGTGTAGGGAATGAATTTGTTCGCAGAGGTCGATCCACCGGTAGGCTCCAGCATCAATACGGGCGACTCGGTCAAGACCTGTTGCTCGCCCTTCGCAATGCGATCAATCCACGGGCGAACGGCCTCGTAGTCCACCACCGGCACGCGGTCTTGATAGGCGGCGATCGATTGGATGTGCTCGAAACCATGCGCACGACCGTACTCAGACTTGGCATTGGCGGAGATGAGGCGTTTCCACAAGGCGAATTGCGCATCTTGCGGACTGCGCAGAGCCTGCCGCCAAGCGCTTGTAGCAGGCGTCAAGCTCCACACATGCGCCTGCTGGATGGACCACAGCAAGGCCGTCATGCTGGGGCGACCTCACCATGCTCGGGACGAGGCATCAGCGCGCCGCGCACCTGGTGCTCGACGGGCCAAGCCTGCTCCACAGGTTGCGGTGGCGCCCACAACGCCAAATAGGTCAAGCCGTAGGATTGCGTAGGCTCCTCTTGCGCCACATCTCGCATATATAGCCAAGGCACATTCGGCGCGCGATGGTGGCTGAGGTGGTAGTTGAAGTTCAAATACAAGGCCTGCAGGGGTGCCCAGAGCTTGAGGTCGTAAGCACCCTCAATCAAATGACGCGGCGTGCGCACGTGATAGATGTACTGTTGGCTCGACCAAGAAAAAGCAAAGGCAGCGTAGCAAATGGCCACAGCGGCGAACGCCAAACCCAAACTCCACCACACCAAGGCCCACAAGCCGATGGCAGCGATCGTCTCCAAACGCACGCGGTTGGCCCCAGCACGCTGAATGAACGCCAAGTAGCGTGCGATGGTACCGCCCTCGCCTTTGGCAAACGCTTTGCTCAACAGCGTGGTCGGCGTCAGGCAGATCACCAAGGTCACCACCGGCGCGGTCACCCAAATCAATCCGGTGATCAAGGCATAAAACTGCACGTGCTTGAGCCAGGCGGACTCACCTGGGCGGATGTAGTCCACCAATTCGGCATCCGAGCGATTGACTTTGTGGTGATTCAAATGCGCCACCGTGAGCAATTGAAAGCTCCCCGGGAACATCGCCGCACACAAAAAGCCAAGGAAGTCGTTCACCGAACGACGGCTGTGCAACTTACGGTGCTCAGCCTCATGCAGCAAAGAGAACCCCGCTTGCATGACAAAGGAGAACACCAAGGCACAAACAGCCACGCCCCACAACTGGTGCTGAGACCACAACCGTGAAGCCCCCCACAGCAAGGCCACGCTCACAGCCAATTGAGCGACCGTCACCCAAACGTTCAAACGATCAGGGATGGGATAACGCTTGCGCAAACTGCTCTGTTGTTGACTCACGGGGCCTCCCATCACCAACCCTGGCCTTGACGACGCGTGGGATAAACCTCTGGGTGGTTATCCAGATACCACTGACGCAGTTTGGGCAGGTTCTCCAGCGCCACTTGAGGGTGCAGGTGGTGAACGATGTGGAAACCAATATTGCGCGGCGCGAAGAACAACTGCCCCAGCCAATGCAGGTTGTGGTCGACCGTGGTCTTCATGATGGTTTCCATCTTGCGATCGGTCACGGCTTCGTAGTTGTGCTCAACCAGCACACGATGGCCGGCAAACATGGCTGCCGTGAAGGCTGGCACAAAGTAGTAGAACCATACGGTTTCGGGCTGGAACCAAGCGAAGGCAAACAAAGCACCGTGCACGATGACTTGGCCCAACTCTGCCTTACAGCAATCGATCAGTTCAGGCAGATTTGTCACGTCTTTGCCGGATTTATCTTGCAAAAACACACGAGCGTAACTATTGCGCATGCCGGGGAAAGCGTAGGCCAGCAAACCGTAAGGGCCACGGATCATCCACAGCGGAATCAGCAAGATGTGGCGCAACCAGATCAACAGGAAGATCACAGGACGCCCCGCCACAGTGGGCTTGAAATAGGGGTCTGTGGACATGCCACTGTCGCGATGATGACGAATGTGGTGGTAGCGCATGGCATTCAGGGTGGATGCCATCGGATAGCCCGCAAAGATTTCCACCACGCGAATCTGCCAACTCTTATTGCGAATGGACTGATGCGCAGCGTCATGCAGGATCACGCCGAATGAATGGATGCGGCCGGCGATCAACACCACCCACAGCGGGTAAGTCCAAGTGGGCGCATACGTCATCGCCACCCAGAACGCGGCGATCCAGGCCCAGTCGACCAGGGTGTACATCACCAGGCGGTTGTTGTTTGCGCGCCCTAGCAGTTCCTGCGGCACCAAGCGGCGGTCCAGCTTGCGCACATCAGAGCCCGCAGCAACCAGCGATTGCTCCAGGTTATCGACCAGATGCAGGTCGTCGTTATTGGTTGCAGCCATCGATACAGACATGTCTGTCCTTCCGTTTTGCGCGCCGGGCGCCCCGATTCGCATCAATCAAAAACGAACAGAAGCGAACAACAATCCGCTCTGCCCAACAATGATGCAAGTGTATTTAAACCTTCGTGATTTTGGAACAGGGCAATCAGCACTTACCCTCATACAAGGGTTGCCACCCAAGCGAATTGAGGTGCATCATTCATCTTGTTGCATTTCAGATGCATTTCGTTGTCATGTTTTTTCTCTTCGCATGATTTCGAAAAAAGATTCGTGACGAATTAACGATTTTTCGTTTTTGTTGCTTTAGAGACCCAATCGCACCAGGAGTGACACGTGCACAGCTTTCAAACCGGATCAACGCAAGCCCGACTGACCGCCGCCCCCACTTTGGGCAAGCGAGATCAAGCCCTTGCGCAGGCAAATGGAAAGTTGGGCGCGCATCGCGTGGCCGTCGGCGATCTGGACCGTGACACCATTGCCGACATGTGGGCCGTGTTCCGCAGCTACTACGCGGACATCTCTCGCGATCGCTTCCTGTCGGACCTGAGCGAAAAGCAGTTCGTCATCCTGTTGCGCGACAAAGGTGATCAAAGCCTGCAAGGCTTCTCCACCATTCAAGTCTTGCGCCGCACCTTCAATGGCCGCCCTTACATCGCTGTCTATTCAGGCGACACCATCATCAACCAGGCCTACTGGGGCCAAACAGCTTTGCAAGGCGCGTTCTACCGCTTCTTGATGGGCCTGATGGTGCGCAACCCCTTGACACCGCTGTACTGGTTCCTGATTTCCAAGGGCTACAAGACCTATCTCTTGGTCAGCCGCGGCTGCCCCGATCACTGGCCTCGCCACGATCAAGAAACGCCCACCCAAGTGCTGGGCATGATCGACCAACTGGCCACAGAGAAGTTCGGCGATGACTGGAAACCTGAGAAAGGCATTCTGCAATTTGCCAAACCAGCTGGCCGTTTGAAGGAAGGCGTGGCACCGATTGATGACAAGGCCCTTCAGCATGCAGACATCCGCTTCTTTGCAGAGCGCAATCCAGGACATGAAAAGGGCGATGAGCTGTGCTGCCTGGCCGCCATCAACCTGAAATTGGGCGTGTTCTATGTCAACAAGTTGCTGAACAAAGCCATTCGTCGTCAACTCAACAAGCTCAAGGGCTGAACCCCAAGGACATCGCCATGACCACCGAACCCAAAGTCATCACGATTCAGCCTGTCAGCCCTTGCGCAGGTACCCCCAGCATTCAATCGCAAGCCGTGCCCATGCGCGAGCGCTGCGGCGATTTGAAAAACTACTGGTACGCAGCAGCCCAAGCCAAAGACGTCAACGCCAAAAAACCATTGAGCGTCGTCATCATGGAAACACGCATCGTGCTGTGGCGCAATGCGCAAGGCGAGCCCGTGGCGCTGCGTGACCGTTGCCTGCACCGCAACACCTTCTTGAGCCCAGGCGACATCACCGACCAAGGCATCAAGTGCCCCTATCACGGCTGGACGTTTGATGAACAGGGCACCTGCGTCAACGTGCCTTCCGAGGGCGAAAACGGCAAGGCCTACCCCAATCGCAAGGTCGAGGCATTCCCTTCACGCGAAGCCTATGGCTTGATCTGGGTGTGGATGGGCGGCGGTGAGCCTGATCCTGAGCGCAACCCCTTCCCTATGCCTCACTACGAGGAAAAGGGCTGGAACACCTATTACATGAAGACACACTTCGACAATGGCGTCACGTCTTTGGTCGAAAACTTCATGGATGTGCCCCACACCGTGTTTGTGCACAAGGGCTGGTTCCGCGATCGCAAAAAACTGAAGGTCGACTCCACCGTCGAACGCACACCCAACAGCGTCTTGGTGACTTACCACGCACAGGACGCCATTGGCTTCACCGAAAAAGTGCTGAACCCCAAGGGCTTGCCCATGCAGCATACAGACAAGTTCTACATGCCCAACAACACGCGTGTGGACTACATCTACGGCGAAGATGAGCGCGGCTTTGTGATCACCAGCACGTGTACGCCGATCAATGACCACGAATCCACCGTGTTCACCTTGATCAGCTACAAGTTCGGTTGGGCCAATGCCATCTTCCGCACCTTCTTGCCTTGGTACACCCGTCAGGTGATTCAGCAAGACGTCGAGATCATGGCCAACCAAGGTCGTAGTTTCAAAGAACAAGGCCCTGACTTCAAGAGCACACCAGCAGACACCCTGCACGTCTTCATTGAGTCACTGCGTGAACACGCCGAGCGCGATGGCAAGGACGAGCAAGGCAAGCCTGTGGCCGCACCGCGCCCCATGACCCGCGACGTGGAGTTCTGGATATGAACGCGTTCAATGACATGGCCCACCTAGGCCTGAGCGAAGGCGTCATCCACCAAGAAGCCAATTGGCGTGTGCGCCTGGCAACGCAAGCAGACAACGCGCGACTGTGCGAACTGTTCGCCGAAGTCGATATGTCTGCAGAGCTGGTCATGGCAGAAGAGCGAGGCCCGGACTTCTTCGCGCTGCAGCGCCTGCAGGGCGATGCTGGCTACACCGTGATGCTCGAGGACACTGCGCTACCTGATCGCCCCGCCTTTGGCTGCATCAGCATCATTGCCCGCGATGCGTGGGTTGACGGGCAGATTCAACGTGTTGGCTATGGATGCGACCTGAGAATTGAGACCGCTTACCGAGGCGGCAAAGTTTTCCCCAAGGCCATCAAGGCGTTCATGCGCTTCATGCAAAAGCGCGAACAAATCGACATGCTGTATTGCGCCGTGTTGAGCAACAACATACGCGGTCGCAACTCGCTGCTGCATCAAGGCCGCAAACGCGAAGGTCAACCTTTGGCGCAGGTCATCACGCCTTACAACATGACGTCCATTCAATTTGTGGGCGCTCGCAAGGCCAATGATCCACGCGTGCGCCGCGCACAAGATAGCGATCGCCAAGCGTTGATTGAGTTCCTTGCCGCCCAGCAAAAGGAGCGCTTCCTCGGCTATGTGGTGACTGAAGCCTGGTTTGATCAACGTCTGAAAACCTGGCCAGGCTTGCGCTTGGAAGACTTCTTTGTGTTGAAGGACGGCGATGGTCGCGTTCTGGCCTGCGCCGCACCTTGGGACACTGCCCCCAACCTACGCTGCTCACGGGTCCAGTCTTATCAAGGAAACATGCGCTGGCAAAAGCTGGCCTACAACGCTGAGGCTCGCCTGCGCGGCTTCCCTACCTTGCCACAGGTGGGCGAACACTTCCGCTTTCAGTACCTGACGCACCTGGAGGTGCAGGACAACGACGCGGCCCTTCTCAACGCCTTGCTGCGCGGCATCTACAACGAACTGCGCTCGCAACCCTTGCACTTCATGAGCTTGATGATCCCCCAGGGCAGCCCACTGGAAAAAGGTCTGCGTGGCTTCCGCACTCGCCGAATTCCCATGGAGTTGATGGCACTCACCAACGAATGGTCCAGCATGCATGGACAGGTCATTCGCACGATGAACCCCGGCTTCGAAATGGCGTTGCACTGACATGACACTGGATCAATACAAAGCGCTGCGCAAGCAATTGGCGCAAGAGGGTCTGTTCCAGGCCCATGACGGTTTTGGCCTGTTCATCATCGCCATTGAATCCGCCTTTTTCTTGGGCGGTATGTGGCTGCTGACACAGTTCACCCCATGGACTTGGCCCTTCCTGCTCACGCAGGCCATTCTGGGCAGCTCCATCTTTCGGTTCTTTGTGTTGATGCACGATTGCGGTCACTTCAGCCTGTTTCGAACACGCCGCCACAACGATTGGGCTGGTCTGTGGACCAGCATGTTCTGCGTGACCCCACTGCTGGCCTGGCGTCAGATTCACTTTGAACACCACAAGTGGGTTGGCATCAAAGACCGCGACCCGACAGCGGCAGGTTTGATCACATTCGAAGAGAGACAACAGCACTCCAAGCCTTTCGTTGCGCTGCTGCGCTTCATTTGGCTCTTCCGCATTCCTCTGCCCGCGATCATCTTCACGGTCAATGTGTTGTGGGGTTACGCTGGCAAGCTGTTGGCTCAAAAGCAATACGCTGAGAGCGCTCGCGTCATGGGCTCAGCCTTGATCGCATTGGCGCCCCACGGCTTGGCCATCGCTGTGTGGGGCTGGTCTGCCTACGCCACCTATTTCTTGCCTGTGCTGTTCGCGTCCTTCATTTGGTACGAATCCATCAATCTGACGCACCATGTCGGTTTGTACAAGCTTGAAGCAGCGACCCATCCCAATCCCTTGCCCCTGCACGAACAACACACCGTTAGCCGCTCGTCCAATATGCCGACTTGGCTGTCAGCCTTGTTTTGCTACCACTTCAATCTGCACGCCGAGCACCACCTTTTTCCCATCATTCCTTGGCACCACTTGCCCGCGGTGAGGCAAGCACTGGCCAAGATGAACGTGCCCGATTACATGGACGTGCCCTTCCCTGGGTTCACCAACGCCTTGCGTAAAGAAGACCCAGTCGCCATGCTCCTCAACAAGCCCTCGGCTGCATTGCTGCAAATGCAAAAGCCCCTGGCAGGTCATGCGCAGGGGCTGACAGCGAGCCAGTCTCCGGCTCAGTAATGTCTAAGTGATCTTCAATAACCCTGGCGATGTGATGCCGTAACGGCAGGCGCCAATTTGAAACGACCGACAACCTCTGCCAGTTTGCGGGCCTGATCGTAGAGCGATTCAGCCGCCGCAGCCGATTGCTCGACCAACGCTGCGTTTTGCTGCGTCATCTGGTCTAGTTGGCCCACAGCAGTATTGATCTGACCGATGCCATCACGTTGCTCGGCTGTCGCCAAGGTGATGTCTCGGATGATCGAGTTGACCTGCTGCACCGAGCTGACGATGCTGTGCATCGTCTCGCCGGCAGACTTCACCAAGGCAGAGCCGGATTCAACCTGATCCACAGACGCATTGATCAAGGACTTGATCTCGCGCGCAGCGTTGGCCGAACGCTGAGCCAAGGTGCGAACTTCTCCCGCGACCACAGCAAAGCCACGCCCTTGCTCCCCAGCTCGGGCGGCTTCCACTGCCGCGTTCAAGGCCAGGATGTTGGTTTGGAATGCGATGCCATCAATCACACCAATGATGTCACTGATCTTTTTGGATGCCTGATTGATGCCGTCCATGGTGGTCACCACCTGGGACACCACTTCACCACCGCGCTCTGCCACACCAGCCGCCGAATCCACATAGCGATTGGCCTCTGAGGCCGAGTCGGCACTCTGACGCACCGATCCTGTCAGTTGATCCATGCTGGCAGCGGTTTGCTGCAGGCTGGCTGCGGTTTGCTCGGTTCGGCTGCTCAAGTCACCATTGCCCGCAGCGATTTCCTGGCTCGCCTGAGACAAGCTCTCTGCCGCCATGCGCACATCACGCATAGTGTCAGTGAGGTGCAAGGACATGCGCCGCATGGCTTCCAACAACTGTGCAATTTCGTCAGTGCCCTTGACTTCAAAGGACAGGCTGATGTCTCCCTGCGCAATCGCATCAGCGACGCGTACCGCTTTGCTGACGCCTCTTGTGATGATGCGGCCTATGACTCGACCAACGATCACACAGGCTGCAACGGCGACACCGATAACCAGCGCCAATGCGCCAACGTCCTCATAAAAGGCCGTTTTCAAGTCATCAACGTACACCCCGGTACCGATCACCCACCCCCAGGGCTCAAAGCCCGTGACATAGGAGATTTTGGCCACCGGCGTATCCTGCCCAGGCTTGGGCCACATGTATTCCACGTAGCCTGCTTTTTGGGCTCGGACCGTGTCAACAAATCGCACAAACACGGGTGTCCCTGCCGGATCTTTCATGTCCGCAAGATTCTTGCCGTTCAGCTCTGGCTTGGTCGGGTGCATGACCATGTTGTGGTTCATGTCGTTCACCCAGAAATACTCGTTACCCGAATAACGCGCCCGATTCAGCGCTTGCAAGGCCATTTGCTGGGCTTTATCTCGGGTGACCTCACCATTCTTTTCCAGAGAGTGGGCCCAGTCCACGATCGCCAAAGCCGCTTCTACCGTTTGGCGCGTGGCAATCTTTCTATCCTGTACCGCATCGTCATACGAACGCGCTACAAACACGCCAGCGACCACCAAAAGGAAAAACAGGGGGATCAAAGACAGCAGGCGTAGCTTGTTATCAATCGAAATCCGGCGGAGTAATTCAATCATGTCGATATCCAAAGTACTGCAGAACCAGCCATAGGCGAGATCTTCAATATCGACTGAAACGCCCGAAATTAAATAGGGCTAAAAGGACAACTTTGGCGTGCAATTCGCCCGTTCATTCATGGACGGACAATGTGCTCGGCGGCGACGGCAAAGTTCAAGTTCTGCCCGCTCTTCATCTGGAAGGTGACGATGCCCACCAATTCGCCGGTCTCCGTGAATAAGCCGCCTCCGCTACTACCTTGAGAGACAGGCGCAGAGGTTTGAATGACATTCACGTCATTGGTGGTGCGCAGCGCGGACACCAAGCCGTCACTGAGGGTCAGGTCCAGCCCCTGAGGCGAACCAATGGCAAATACCTTCTGACCGACCTTCAAGCTGCTTGATCGCCCAATCGACACAGCGGGCGCTCGCAGCCCAAAAACGGCCAATCGGCACAAGTCGAACTCGTCATCGACACGGTCAATCCGGGCGTCGTATTGGTCATTGCCATGCTTGACGACAATGCGCGGCCCTGTTCGTGCCACATGGCAGTTGGTGATGACCAAGCCATCTCCAATGACCACGCCACTGCCAACACCGAGCGCCATCCCGGCGATATCGGTCGTGTTGATGCGAACCACGCTGGCCGAGGCTTTTTCAAACAGAGCCACAGGTGACAAACCGCTGCCCGCATTCGATGTGCCCGAGCCCGAGATCACCGTCGCAGATGCGACCAAAGCTTGTTTCTGCTGACTCAAGGCTTGATCCACCGAGACCACTCTCGTGACCACCGTTTCGGCAGGCACTGGCTTGGACCGCATTTTGTAGAGGCCCAGTCCGACGGCCGCGACCAAGGGCACCAGCAACCAAATTACCGCTCGACTGATCTTGCGGCGCGATTTTTCGTCTTCTTCGTAAATGGGCACAACCAAGGGCTGCAATGACGCATCGTAGCTAGCCCGCCTGGAAGGGCTGGACAACACGTGCCATGCTTCTTTGAGTGCCATGCGAGTCACATTATCGGACTCTGGTAGCTGAGCTAGGCGCTGCTCATAAGCCTCTTTTACTTCTTGCGGTGCCGCATCCGCTGGCACCCCCAAGATGTCGTAGAGACTTTTTTTCATGAATCGGCCCTGAGATTGGTTTCAGCAATTTCAACCATATCGGCCAGGACTTCAGCCGCTTGAGGTCTGGAATCAGACCGGATCCAAGTGGATCAATACATCCAACACCGGCAGTTGGCTCACCACCCTCGCACGAGCGGCCACCGCAATATCGTGCCCCGCCCTCACCGTTTGTTCGCCATCGACTTCAAGGTGTGCGTCCACCAAGATCATGTCACCCATTTTGCGGGTTCGAACGTCATGCACGCCCTGCACACCCGGGGTGTCTTTCAAAACTTGAATGATGTCCGCAATTTGCTCTTGTGATGCCGAACGATCCATCAAGTCGTTCAGCGCATCCCACGCAAACTCCCAGCCCATTTTGGTCACCATCAAGCCCACGATCAAGGCGGCGACAGGGTCCAACAATGGAAAACCCATCAGGTTACCGACGATGCCCAAGGCAACCACTAGCGATGACGCCGCATCTGAACGCGCGTGCCAGGCATTGGCCACCAACATGCTGGAGCGCACCCGCTCAGCCTGCGCCAGCATGTAGCGAAACAAAATCTCTTTGGACACCAAGGCCAGCACCGCGATCGCCAGCGCAATGGGTTTGACTTGCGCAATGCTCTCAGGTTCAGCCAGCTTGGAGACCGCACTCCACAACATGCCCACACCCACCGACAGCAATAAGCCGCCCAGCACCAGCGAGGCGGCTGTTTCATAGCGATGGTGGCCGTAGTGGTGATCTTCGTCTGCCTCTTTGTGGCTGTGCTTGTTGGCCACCAGCACCACAAAGTCAGCAATCAGATCCGACAAGGAGTGAATACCGTCGGCGATCAAAGCCTGCGAGTGGGCAAAGAAGCCCACCACGACTTGCACCGCTGTCAGCACCACATTCACGATCACGCTGACCCAGGTGCTACGTCGAGCAACAGCCTGTCGCTCGGGCGTGTCTTGTTCAGGGTCGTCGTGCGGGGTCAGATCCAGGTCTGCCATACCTGATCACAGCCAATCGATTTGATGGCCCAACTTGTGCAACTTGGTGGCCAGGTAACGTTCGTTTTCTGGTTGCGAATCGCTACGCACAGGAACACGCTCATCGACCTCAATGCCATACGCTTTCAGGGCGGCGATCTTTTCGGGGTTATTGGTCATCAGATTGACCGACTTCACGCCCAAAAACTCCAACATTTGCCCGGCAATGTCGAACTTGCGCAGATCAGCCGGAAAGCCCAACTTCAAATTGGCCTCGACCGTGTCCAGCCCCTCGTCTTGCAATTCGTAGGCCTTGAGTTTGTTGATCAGGCCAATGCCGCGCCCTTCCTGGCGCAAATACAAAACGATGCCATTTCCGGCCTGACCAATCTCTCGCATTGCAAAGTCAAGTTGGGGCCCGCAATCGCAACGCAGAGATCCAAACACGTCGCCAGTCATGCACTCGGAGTGAATGCGAATGAGTGCGTGCTCGGTGATGTCACCCATGACCATGGCGACGTGCTCAATGCCCGTCCCCTCTTCCTGAAACACTTTCATATTGAAAGTGCCGTACTGGGTCGGGATTCGAGCTTGCGCGACAAACTTCACCTGCTTGGGTGGGGTGCCTGGCTGTTCGGACGAATTCACGGTATGGCGGTTCTCAAAAGTTTGGCGCGACCCTCTATTTTGGCAGGAGTGCAGGGTTTTTGCCGAGGCAAGCTGTTTTTGCGCCCAAATCCGGTGCCTTTGTGACGGGATTTTGTGCATCTTCGGTACATCTCCGTCGAAAACCGGCCGGGAATTTCCGGTGACGGGTCTTGACGCCCAAGCCGCGACGCTGCGAAACTGCTTCGCATGGCAAAGCACATCAAACCCATTTGGCAACTACGAGCGCTGGCATCCAAGCTGGCCTCGGTGGGTCGTGCTTGGCTGAGTGGGACAAACTAGACTGCCACTTAGCCCCCCTTTACCCCCCGAGACGCCAGCGCCAAGCTGGCGTTTTGCATGGAGGGTAGTCAGAGTTCATGCAGACGTCGGCCAAAACGATTGGCACATCCAACCCATTTTGGAAGGAAGACGCCTCATGAGCGAACACCCCATGCCTCAGCAGTGCCCCTTTTGCCGTGCTCATGGTCCATTCAAGCGCCATGCCTTGCGAGAAACGTGGTGGCGCGACGTACCCAGCGACAGCAAGCCCAATATCAGGCGTGGGCACATGGTGCGGTGGCGCTGCGTCAACTGCAATCAAACGCATACGATCCAACCAAATTGGGCCGCCCACCCCAGAAGGATGACTCATGATCTTGCCTGCTGGATCCAGTTGCAGCTTGACGATGGCAGACCGATCAGCCAGATTGCGGGGCTCTCCGGCCTGGACGACAAGACGGTCAGGTCTTTACGCCCACCTCGCTGCCGGACACAGCGCTAGATGAACGACAATCGACATGCGCCCCCCCCCGTTTGTCATGTCGGATCCATTCATAGCCATGAAGCGCCTGGAACTCTGCCTTACCGCCGCCGGCGTCGTCCTGCTGGCGGCATTGGCCACCTCTGCCGTGCATGCGTATGACTTGCTGACCTGGGTCATGGAAGTGGCCCCTGTCTTGCTGGCGCTGCCGCTGCTAGCAGGCACCTTCCGAAAGCATCCGCTGACGCCATTGCTGTACAGCTTGATCTTTGTGCACTGTGTCGTTCTCATCGTCGGTGGCACCTACACCTATGCACGCGTCCCCATTGGATTCGCTGTTCAGGACTGGCTACAGCTGAGCCGAAACCCTTACGACAAACTCGGTCACTTCGCGCAAGGATTTGTTCCGGCGATTTTGGCGCGCGAGATCCTGATTCAAGGAAAACACATTCAAGGTCGGAAAATGCTGGTCTATGTGATCCTCTGTATCGTTCTCTCGTTCAGCGCCTTTTACGAACTCATTGAGTGGGCCGCGGCCCTGGTGATGGGGCAAGGCGCAGATGAGTTTTTGGGAACACAAGGTGATCAGTGGGACACGCAGTCCGACATGTTTTTTGCGATGGTAGGCGCCATCTGCGCGCTTGTCATGCTGTCGCGATGGCATGACCGACAACTGCGCAGGCTGCGTCGCCCCGACTGATCTTGTTCACACACGGTTGGATCGCAGCATCCTCAGGCCGTTGGCCACCACGATCAAACTCGCACCCATGTCGGCAAAAACGGCCATCCACATGGTCGCGTACCCTGACACCGCCATCACAAGAAACACGGCCTTGATCCCCAGAGCCAAGGCGATGTTCTGCCACAGGACAACATGCGTACGTTGAGAGAGCCGTATGAGTTCGGGCACACGCCGCAAGTCGTCATTCATGATCACCACATCTGCGGCCTCCACCGCAGTATCTGTACCGATGACACCCATGGCGATGCCAATGTCGGCTTGCGCCAAGGCTGGCGCATCGTTGATCCCATCGCCCACCATGGCGACAACACCGTGGCTCTGCCGTAGCGCATTCAGTTCGTTCAGCTTGTCCTGCGGCATGAGCTGGCCTCGATGCGCCCCCATGCCCGCCTGTTGTGCCACCTGACGAACAACGACGTCGTTGTCGCCCGATAGCAAAACGGAATCCACACCCAAGCTCTTCAACTGCTGGACGGCATCGGGCGCGTCGGCTTTCATTCGATCGGCGACGGCAAACACCCCATGGACGCCTTCGTTGGATGCCAGAATCGTCACCGTGCGGCCAGCGGCCTGATGCTGATCCAGCACCGACTCCAGATACTGGCTGCACTGCCCTCTCCGCTCAATGAGACCGTGGTTACCCAGTACGAGTCCATACCCGTTGACCTGTCCCTGCACACCCAAACCAGGCATCGCTTCAAAATCGTCGACGTCGAGTGCCTGAGCCTGCAGTCCCTGCCCAATGGCTTGGGAGACGGGGTGGTCGGACCGTACGGCCAAACTGGCAGCCATTTGGGCGACCCATGGCCGCGCCTCCTCATCGTCTACGGGTAAGGGATGCCAGTCGACCAACGCCGGGCGCCCAACCGTCAAAGTGCCGGTCTTGTCCATGGCCACCACGCGAATATGACGCGCCTGTTCCAAATAGGCCCCGCCTTTGACAAGGATGCCCCGTCGCGCTGCGGCGGCCAATGCACTCACCACCGTAACAGGCGTGGAAATGACCAAGGCGCAAGGACAGGCAATGACCAACAGCACCAAAGCTTGATAGATGCCTTGGAGCCAGGTCACCCCCAAAAGCGCCGGCGAAAACAAGGCCACCGCCACGGCCACGACGAAGACAGCAGGCGTGTAAACCTGAGCAAACCGATCCACGAAACGCTGTGTTGGCGCCCGGCTGTGCTGAGCGCGTTCAACCGCCTCGATGATGTGAGCCAGTGTGGTATCGGTGGCCAATGCCGTTGTTCGAAAATGAAGCTCCCCCGTCTCATTCACGGTGCCGGCGAAAAGCAGGTCACCCGCGGTTTTGTCAACCGGCATGCTTTCGCCAGTCACTGGCGCTTGGTTGACAGCACCGGCACCTGCCACCACCACACCATCTAGCGGAATACGCTCACCGGGGCGAACTTTCACCACCGAGCCTACCGCCACGTCGGACGAAGGCATGGATGCCCATTGACCGTCTGCTGTCTTGACGACAGCCTCTTTGGGTGTCAGATCCAGCAGGCTCTGTATGGCGTGGCGCGCCCTGTCGACTGACTTGGCCTCGATCCATTCGGCCATCGCATAAAGGGACATCACCATGGCAGCCTCGGGCCACTCCCCAATGATGAACGCGCCGGTAACCGCCACGGTCATCAGTGCATTGATATTGAGTTGACCCGCTCTCAGTGCGAGCAGACCTTTCTGATAGGTGGCAAGACCAGACAAACCGATGGCCACCAAGGCCAACAACATGCCGGTTACGTGCCAGTAGTCGTTTTCGGGAGCCCATAGGTCCAGCAGCTCAACGCTCAATGCAATCAACAACGCTGCACCCAGACGCGCCCATCCTCCGCTCTGGCCATGAGCATGATCGTGTGCTGAAGGGTCTGATCCGCGAGGTTGAAGAAGCTGGGCCTCGAACCCCTCCTTGCGGATGGCGACTAACGCCTGGGCCACAACGTCTGCCGGTGCGTTGATCGACAACGTCCGGGCCGCCAACTGAAACTGCATGGACCGGATACCGGAGATCGGCTCCAGCGCGCGACGGATCTGGGCCTCCTCGACGGGGCAGTCCATGGTGGGAATTTTGAAGGTTTGTCCGCCCAAGGTAGAGGCTGGGCGCCCAACTGGCGCGTCCACTCGCACCGACGGCGTGTCACAGCCGCACCCGTGATCGGGATTGCAGGACGGCTTGTCGTCTTTCAGGTCTGCCATGGCTGATGTAAGAGGCTGTGCTGCCTCCATTATCGGGCGCCACTTGTTTGTGATCGATAGCAGGGCTTTGTTAAAAGTAGACCTAGCTTGCTTCTTGTCAATATGTATTCATACGAATGACTAATACTAAAAAAACGACCAGACACATCTCAACTGAAGTGGGAGCTTTATATGCGATACACCAGCGGCAATTACGAAGCGTTCGTGCGCCCTCGCCCACATCCGGAAGCCAAAAAGAAGCGCGCGTGGTTAGTGGGGGGCGGTCTAGCGTCGCTGGCCGCAGCCTTGTTTTTGGTGCGGGACGCGCATGTCCCACCCAGCCAAATCACCGTGCTCGAACGGAGCCCGTTATCCGGGGGCGCATTGGATGGAATCCATGTCCCGGAAAAAGGATTCGTGATCCGCGGCGGCCGCGAAATGGAAGACCACATGGAATGCCTATGGGACCTGTTTCGGTCTGTGCCGAGCCTGGAGATCGAAGGCGCCTCGGTGTTGGATGAGTTCTATTGGCTCAATCGAGACGACCCGAACTACTCTCTGACCCGGGTAACAGAGAAGCGTGGCCAACGGATTCAGACAGATGGGTTGTTTACCCTCAATGATCGCGCCCAAAAAGACTTGCTTCGCGTGTTCATGACCAAGCGTCAGGACATGGAGGGCAAACGTATCAATGAAGTCTTCGGCCCCGACTTCCTCCAAAGCAACTTCTGGCTTTATTGGCGAACCATGTTCGCCTTCGAGGAGTGGCATAGCGCACTGGAAATGAAGCTCTACCTTCACCGCTTCATTCACCATGTTGGTGGATTGCCTGACTTCACTGCGTTGAAGTTCACCAAGTACAACCAATACGAATCGTTGGCACTGCCTCTGGAACGGCATCTCCGCGAACTCGGCGTGACATTCCAGTTCGACACCGAGGTCACCAACATCGACTTCGATCTCACCCAAGACACCAAGACCGCCACGCATTTGCACTGGATACATCAAGGTCAGCCAGGAGGCATGGCGCTTTCGGCAGACGACCTTGTTTTCACCACCATTGGATCGCTGGTCGACAACTCTGACGAAGGCGATCATCACACGCCTGCCAAGCTGAACACCGGTCCTGCCCCTGCGTGGGACCTTTGGAAACGAATTGCCAGTCAATCGGATGAGTTCGGAAGGCCTGAGGTCTTCTGCGGCCATGTTGCCGAAAGCAAGTGGGTATCAGCCACCGCAACGACCTTGGATCCCCGCATTCCGGCGTACATCGAGAAGATCAGTCAACGCTCGCCCTATTCCGGGAAAGTGGTGACAGGCGGTATCGTCACGGTGCGCGACAGCGCGTGGTTGATGAGCTGGACGGTCAACCGCCAACCTCACTTCAAGGCGCAGCCTAAGGAGCAAATCGTTGCCTGGATTTATGGCCTGTTCGCAGACGTGCCTGGCGATTACGTCAAGAAGCCAATGCAGGCCTGTACGGGTGAAGAAATTGCACAGGAGTGGCTTTACCACCTGGGTGTACCCGAATCCGATATTGCGGAACTGGCGTCCACCGGCGTGAAGTGCGTCCCCGTGATGATGCCGTACGTGACCTCCTTCTTCATGCCACGCCGAGCGGGTGATCGTCCGGCAGTCGTGCCTCGTGGGGCGGTGAACTTTGCGTTCATCGGACAGTTTGCTGAATCCACACGAGACACCATCTTCACCACGGAGTACTCCGTGCGAACCGGCATGGAAGCGGTCTATCAGCTTTTGAATGTGGAGCGTGGCGTACCGGAGGTGTTCAACTCCACGTATGACATCAGAAAGCTCCTAGCAGCGGCGGCACGCATGCGAGATGGCGCCGAGTTGTCTCTTCCAGGCCCAGCCTTCATTCAAAGGTTGCTGCTGAACAAGTTGGATCAAACGGAAATTGGCGCCTTGCTCGCGGAGTTTGGTCTCACCAGCCATTAATAAAGAGCAAAGCAAAGGGCCCCGCAACATTGCTGCTGCGGGGCCTCTTGGGTTGTCACCTGATTCAGGTCACCTGAGGATCATCCTCAAGCGAGCCAGACATCAAGCGCCAGATCAGTGAGCGTACAACCAGATCTTGGTGCCTTGCAGGTCCAGGTTCTTGATTTCCAAAGAA
>JBKBIO010000018.1:0-68548 GCA_046299355.1 Aquabacterium sp.
AGGATGTGATGGCTTGAGCATCCCTGAATTGAAACACAAAGCCCCCGGCTAGCGGGGGCTTTGTCAGCAGTCTGAGGCTCCCCATGGGGAGCCTTTTTCTTGCCCCTCCGCGGCGACCGCTGCGAGGGACCATCTGGAGTCAGCTTAGAAGCGATAGCCGACGCCGACACCGATCAGAGTGGGGTCGACCTTCAACTCGCCCAGATCGGAGCCGTCACCAGCCTTCAGGTTGGTGCGAATCTGCACATGCTTGACGTCGATGTTCACAAACACCTTAGGTGCAACTTGAATATCCACACCGGCTTGCAGCGCCAGACCAAAAGAACCGCGATCCACATTCAGGTCTGACGGCAGGTTCACTGCGCTCAGGTTCGTGTAGTTGATACCTGCACCCAGGTAAGGACGGATCTGGCCGGTTGGCAGGAAGTGGTATTGGGCGGTCAACGTAGGAGGCAAGTGGCTGAGTTCACCAATCTTGGTGCCATTCAGTGCAACATCATGCTTTTGCGGATAAGTCAGAATCAGTTCCGCAGCGATGTTGGGGGTCACGAAATAGGTGAAATCAACTTCAGGAATCACCTTGGTGTTGAGGCTGACCGCAGAGGTCGTAGCGGTATTGCCCTCGTTGGCTGGATCCACATTCACAGCGCGAACGCGAACCAGCAGCTTGCCTTCGTCAGCCTGTGCAGCCACAGGAGCGAAAGCAGCCACGGCCAGAGCAGCAGCGATCAGGCGAGACAGAGCGGTTTGGTTCTTCATGGTCAGTCCTTCTTGTTGGAAGCAATCAATCGTTGGGCCAACTTGGTTTGTGTCGACCCATGTATTCATTGCATCAAGAAGAAACCGCCCCAGACTTGTTCTGAATCAAGTCGCACGAGCACCGGAGGCCATGAAACCAGGGGAATACCCAGGGCATTGATTCAGATCAGAAAAACGCGCAGCGTTTAAACCACATCAAGTTGGGCGGCCTACTGCGTGAGACAAACCCTGTAGTCAGATTGTTACCTTTCTACCTCTAGTTGCGTGAAGGGCGCTGCGATATAACCGCGCCGACGCTCGCAATGGATCGCCTCATGCCGCCGGATACAAGCCACATTCAGATACTCGACCACGACCCTTGGTTTTCCAAGTTGCCCCCGCACATCCAGCAACAGCTGCTGTCGATGGCCGTGGTCAGACAGATTCCCGCCGGGCAGAGCATCGTGCGACGCGGTCAGGCCAATAGCGGCCTGTATTGCCTGCTCGATGGTGGGGTGCTGGCCATGAACGAATTGGAGCCCGGCAATGAAGGGGTCTTGGCACCGTTCGCGCCGCCAGCCTGGTTCGGCGAAATCGGCCTGGTCGACGGAAGCCCTCACACGCACACGATGAATGCAGACACGGCCTGCTCCGTCTTATTCATCGCACGCCATTCACTTCTGGCGTTGTTACAAGAAGAGCCTGCCGTATGGCACCACATCGCCATGTTGGTCACGGCCAAACTTCGGATTGCTTTCTTTATCCTGGACGAAATGGTGAAGCCCCCTGCCGAGCAACGTGTGGCACGCCGCCTCTTGATCCAGGCCGCCGGCTTGGGCCTGGGACAAACTTATCGTGCCCAGATCAACATAGATCAGGAGCAATTGGCTCAAACGCTGGGCATGAGTCGCAGCACACTCAGCCCCATCCTGCGACGCTGGAGTGATGCCAAGTGGATTCAGATCACCTATGGCCGCATCACCATCACCAATCTAGAGGAGCTCAAGGGCTTGGCGGGCTATGACAGTTGGCCCGACGAATACAAGGAGGCCCTCCGCGGCGATCTGACACAGGCTGATTCCTGATCACTGACACAATTGACCACGGTTGACAGCATCGCCTGGCAGCCAAAACCCCCAGACAATCACCATCATCGATAACCCGGCCTTTGTCCAAGGCTGGACAGATCCCAGATAAGAGGACATGCACCATCGAGGTCTCAAATACAGGAGGGACTTTGATGTCTTCGCGTGCTACCACCAACCGTGTTCTGCGTACCCTGATCAGTGCGGCCACTGCGGCCCTTTTGGCTCCGGCTGTTGCCAACGCCGCCACCTCTCCGGCGGATGACCCCTTCTACCAATACACCGGCAGCACGCCTCTGGCCAACATTGCGCCTGGCACCGTGCTCAACACACGCGTCATCGATTATCAAATCCTGAGCTTGAAACTTGGCTTCAAGGCCACACAACTGCTGTATCGCTCCACCGATGCGCAAATGCGCCCCACGGTCAACGTCACCACCGTGATCAAGCCCAAGTGCACCCTGCTGTGCCCCAACAAAAACAAGGTCGTGTCCTACCAGTCGTTCTACGACTCGCTGAACCCCGCTGACCAACCCTCTTGGGCCTTGTCGGGTGGCAAGAGCTTCACCGATCTGATTCCAGGCGTTGAAACCCTGTTGATTGCGCCCTTCCTGATCAAGGGCCACACCGTGGTCATCTCCGACACCCAAGGTCAAAAGGCCAACTTTGTTGCCGGTCCCGAATACGGCTTCAATACCCTGGACTCTCTGCGTGCCACGCTGAACTCCCCAGCCATCGGCCTGTCGAGTACCGCCAAGTTCGCCATGATCGGCTATTCCGGTGGCGCCATCGCCTCGGAATGGGCTGCTGAGCTCGCCCCCACCTACGCGCCAGACATCAACAAGCGCTTGGTCGGCACCGCCATCGGTGGCGTGCTGGTTCACCCCGACCACAACCTCGACTACGTGCAAGGCACGCCCATGTGGGGCGGCATTGCGCCGATGGCCCTGGTTGGTGCGGGCCGCTCTTACGACATCGATCTGCCTCAGTACCTGTCACCCAAGGGCATGGAGATCTACAACAAGATGCAGAAGGCCTCCATCATCAATGTTTTGTTCCAGTATCCGAACACCTATTGGAAGGACATCGTCAAGCCTGAGTACGCAGACCGCACGAAGCTCAAGCCCTACGTCGATGCCGTCAACAAGATCGTGATGGGCACGGGCGGCACACCCACCACCCCCATGTTCATTGGTCAAGGCACCGGTGGCGCCCTGGAAGGCACACCTGCTTCGCCCATCTGGGGCAAGGGTGATGGCGTGATGCTGGCGGCTGACGTTCGCACGCTGGCACGCCAATACTGCGCCAAGGGCGTACAAATCAAGCACGTGGAATACTCTCTGAGCCACTTCACCTCGATGGTGTCGTGGTTGCCTCAGGCCATCATGTGGGTGAATGACCGCTTTGGCGGACTGTTCGGCCCCGTTGCCGTTCCGAACAACTGCTCAAGCATCAAGCCAGGTAATGCTTTGGATCCTGTGGTGTACTCCGGCAACTAAATCAGTCAGACCCTGAACAAAGGGGCGGCCCGATCACACGATCGGCCGCCCCTTTTGTTTTTGGGCAGTCAGCTGAACCAGCTCAAGCGAGATTCAACCGTTCACAAAGTGCTTTCACCGGACCAGACTGGTTCATCGTGTAGAAGTGCAAGCCAGGCACGCCGCCTGCACGCAGCTTCTCGCACAACTCGGTGACCACATCCAGCCCAAAGGCCTGGATGGAGGCCTTGTCATCGCCAAAGCTTTCCAGGCGGGTGCGGATCCAACGCGGGATCTCGGCGCCACAGGCATCCGAAAAGCGCATCAACTGCGTCGAGTTGATGATGGGCATGATGCCGGGGATGATCGGAATCTGTACACCAGCCTGGGTCACGTCATCCACGAAACGGAAGTACGCATCGGTGTTGAAGAAGTACTGTGTCAGCGCCACATCAGCACCGGCCTTGACCTTGGTGACAAAGGCTTGCAGGTCGGCGGCTGGGCTCTTGGCCTGGGGGTGCATTTCGGGGTAGGCGCCCACTTCAATGTGGAAATGATCGCCCGTGACCTCGCGAATGTAGGCCACCAGTTCACTGGCGTAGCGGAACTCGCCAAAGCCACCGTAGCCACTGGGCAGATCGCCACGCAAGGCCACAATACGCTTGATGCCATCCGCCTTGAAGCCTTCCAGTTGTTCCTTCACCGAAGCCTTGGTGGCGCCAATGCAGGAGAAGTGCGGCGCAGCGTCCACACCTTCGGCCAAGATCGCGCGGACGGCCTGGATCGTGCCGTCTTGCGTCGACCCACCGGCACCATAGGTCACCGAGCAATACTCCGGCTTCAAGGGGTAAAGCTGTTGGCGCACGGCGGCCAGTTTGTCGACCCCTTCAGGCGTCTTGGGCGGGAAAAACTCGAAGCTCACGGGCAACGAGGAGACAGCTGTCTTGCTCATGCTTTCAGACTTTCAATCGAATCAGGACGCCAACCGTCAAGCGGCGGGCTCAACAGGCGACTGCGCCCAGATGAAAAATTCGAGGTTGCCATCGCCACCGGGAATGGGGCTGGCAAAACCTTTATGGACCTTCCAGCCCAGATCGGTACAAGCGCGGCGCACCATGTCGCGGGCACGCGCGTGTTGCGCCGGGTCTTTGACCACGCCACCTTTGCCGACGTGCTCTTTGCCGACTTCAAACTGGGGCTTGATCAACATCAGGACTTGGCCACCGGGCTTGAGCCACGGGCCCAAATGAGGCACCACTTTCGACAAGGCGATGAAGGACAGATCCGCCACGATCAGATCAAAGCCTTCTTCAGGTGCATGCTCGGCCAAAGGACTTTCGTCGAGCTCACGGGCGTTGACGTTTTCCAAAGCCACGACACGCGCATCGGCTTTGAGCTTGTCGTGCAACTGGCCATGGCCCACATCCACACCCACCACACGGCTGGCGCCCTGCGTCAGGAGCACGTCGGTGAAGCCACCCGTGCTTTGCCCCACATCCAGACATTGCAAGCCGGACACGTTCAACTCGATCTGGCTCAGCGCCCCTTCGAGCTTGAGCCCAGCCCGCGACACCCAACGCAGCTCATCGTCATTGGTGACGCGAAACTGCGCATCGTCTGGCAAGTCTTCACCCGCCTTGCGCACAGGGACCCAGCCTTTGGGGCCAAGCCATTGAACCGCTTTGGCATCGACCAAGCGATTCACGGCGGAGCGGGTGGGCGCGAGCCCTTGTTGAACGATCAGTTGATCTGCGCGTGGCATGCAATTCCTTATAAAGGGGCCTCGGTCTCGAGACCCAGCAACCGCCGCGGAACCGGCTTAGCCGGGCCGCTGGCGGTGCCCCCCGGAGAGGGGGGACGGCCCGAAGGCCGTCGGGGGGTGATCAGTAACGGTACGTATCAGGCTTGTAAGGACCTTGCTTGGGCACACCGATGTAAGCCGCTTGTTCGTCGGTCAACTCGGTCAGTTGGGCGTTCAGCGTGGTCAGCTGCAAGCGCGCCACCTTTTCATCCAGGTGCTTAGGCAGCACGTAGACCTTGCCGACTTCGTAGTAATCGCTGTGGGTAAACAGCTCGATCTGCGCAATGGTCTGGTTGGCAAACGAAGACGACATCACGTAGCTGGGGTGACCGGTACCGCAACCCAGGTTCACCAAACGGCCCTTGGCCAGCAAGATGATGCGCTTGCCATCCTTGAAGATGACGTGGTCCACCTGGGGCTTGATCTCTTCCCACTGGCAGTCGGTTTCCAACTGAGCGACGTCGATTTCGTTGTCGAAGTGACCGATGTTGCACACGATGGCGTTGTTCTTCATCGCCTCCATGTGCTTGTAGGTGATCACGCTCTTATTGCCGGTGGCCGTGACAAAGATGTCAGCCTTGTCGGCGGCGTAGTCCATGGTCACGACGCGGTAGCCTTCCATCGCGGCTTGCAGCGCGTTGATGGGGTCGATCTCGGTCACCCACACTTGCGCGGACAGAGCACGCAGGGCTTGAGCCGAACCCTTGCCCACGTCACCGTAACCAGCCACGACGGCGATCTTGCCAGCCACCATCACGTCGGTGGCGCGCTTGATGCCGTCCACCAGGGATTCGCGGCAGCCATACAGGTTGTCGAACTTGGACTTGGTCACCGAGTCGTTCACGTTGATAGCGCGGAACAACAAGGTGCCCTTGGCGCTCATTTCGTTCAGACGGTGCACACCCGTGGTGGTTTCCTCGGTCACGCCGATGATCTCCGCCGACTTGCGCGAATACCAAGTGTTGTCCACTGCCAGCTTGGCCTTGATGGCCGCGTAGAGGATGCGCTCTTCTTCGCTGGTCGGGTTGTTCAGGATGCTGATGTCCTTCTCGGCGCGCTTACCCAGGTGCATCAGCAAGGTGGCATCACCACCGTCGTCCAGGATCATGTTGGGGCCTTCGCCTGCCGAGCCCTTGGGCCCGAAGTCGAAGATGCGATGAGTGTAGTCCCAGTACTCTTCCAGCGATTCACCCTTGAAGGCGAACACGGGGGTGCCGGCATCGACCAAGGCGGCAGCGGCGTGGTCTTGGGTCGAGAAGATGTTGCAAGAAGCCCAGCGCACTTCCGCGCCCAAGGCTTGCAGGGTTTCAACCAGCACAGCAGTCTGGATGGTCATGTGCAAAGAACCGGTCACGCGAGCGCCCTTCAGGGGCTGGCTGGCGGCATATTCCTTGCGGATGGCCATCAGCGCAGGCATTTCAACTTCAGCGATCTTGATTTCCTTGCGGCCCCAGCTGGCCAGGGACATGTCGGCGACAACGCACTCGACGCCTTTGTGATCGGTGATCAAAGATTTGGACATGACTTGAGCTCCTCAAACAAGTAGAAGAAGCCGCCGTGCAGACCGGGAATACGCATTCGCATCAGGTCGATGCGAGAGATACAACTCACCCAGCGGGACACATGCGGGTGAGCGCCGTTGCAAAGAAAACGTCTTTCGAGCCTGGGGAGCCAGCCTGTGGCACCTTGCAACGCTCCTCGAAAGCTTCGTGAGTATACCGTTTGCCGAGCAGCCGTCACAAGCCCGCCCCTGGCTCAAATGAGGTCAAGACAGGGATTTATGCCCAAATGCTCAAGCCTCAACGCCGACTTCGACTCGATTCCGACCCGCGGTCTTGCCTCGATACAGCGCCTCATCGGCGCGGGCAATCACGGCTTCGATCGACTCGGCAGCACGCATTTCCGTCACACCCACGGTCATGGTGACAGGAATCACCTGTTGCCCTGAGGTGCACACCTGCGCCGCCACTTGGGAACGCAAACGCTCGGCCACCGCTTTGGCCTCGTCAACGTGGGTGGCGGGCAAGACGATCAGAAACTCTTCGCCGCCCCAGCGAGCGACATGGTCAATGGTTCGCAAGCCCGACTGCAAGGTGGCGGCCACAGCCCGCAACACATCGTCGCCCGCCTGGTGACCGTGTCGATCATTGACCCGCTTGAAGTGATCCACATCGCATAGCAAGACGCTCAAGGGGCGACCATCTCGCCGCATGACGGCGGATTCGCGTCTCGCCATTTCCAGCACATAGCGGCGATTGCTCAGGCGCGTCAGCGGATCCGTGCATGCTTGGTAACGCAACACCGATTCCGCCTGATTCACCAAGCGTGAGTACACAAAAGCCAACACGGTCAGGATGAACAAGGTGCCGGCCAGGTTGAAGCTGTGCAATGCGTGCAAGGCAGCGGGTGCGACCACATGTACGCCCTGCAAATCGCGCCAGTGCGCATCCATCAACAAATAGGCCACAGCGGAGCCCAACACCACGACCCACTTGAGGATCACCGAAGGCAGGTCGATGACCGTCGCCACCGGGATGATGAGGATGATGTAGTAGTGAAAGCCACTCTCCCACCCCAACTGATGGATGGCCCAGGTGCCATGCAGCAAGATCTCTGCAAACATCAAACCGCAAGACGCCAGCGGCCACGTTGGCAGGGTCAAGGCGGTGGTGGCGTAACAGACGATGCTCAACACATTGGCCCAGGCCATGTGCGGCAAGCCCAAACTGGCAAACAGAATCAGAAACGCCACATGAGTCACACCCGCAATGAGTGAGACGCCCAGCATTGTTCGCTGAAATACATCGACGCGGCTCAGGTACTGCGTGTCTGAGCGGTCCATCAGTCGAGACCAGATCTGCATCCGGCCCATTATGGCGGCGCCAGGCCCGACACGATCACACCCAGGGAAAACCCCAGGCAACTGTCTTAGTCTTCGTCGCAATAGGTCGCGTCTTCGTCGGCGATCAGACACGTTGGTGCTTCATCGGCACCCACTGTGCCCTGCCCCCGTGTGACCAGCTTGCCCGTTTGCAAAGCGGCCAGATCGCCGTGAGGCACCATCAACCACATGCGTCCTTTGAACTTGGTTTGCCGAGCCTGACGGCCAGCCTCCGCGCCGTAGCCCCAAAAATAGTCCGCCCGCACGGCACCACGAATGGCCCCGCCCGTGTCCTGCGCGAACATCAAGCGTTGAACAGGCGCCTGTCTCCTGTTTTCTTGTCCGGTGGAGAGGAACACGGGATAGCCCAAGGGCATCACACGCGGGTCCACCGCCAAGGATCGGCCTGCCGACAAGGGCACACCCAAGGCTCCCACCGGGCCGGCCTTGCTGGACTGCTCTGGAGCCACCCGGAAGAAGACATAGCTGGGGTCTTGTTGCAAAGCTTGGGCGCGTTGATTCAGCAAAGCCTGTGTCGTGGCCTCCGCGCGCGGTGCTGGCGCCGGCTTAGCTCCACTGCCCCCGCTGGGCGCCCGACTGGCCTTGGCCACCTGGCCCTGCTGCAACAAGGATTGCACCAGCGCGTCCGAGCTGGCCGGCGCACCGGCGGCAGGCTTCTTGCGACCACGTGTCACCACCCCATCATCGCCGTCGGCGGCATCGACGTCGGATGCGGCCGGCGTCGCAACACCGCTGACGGAGCCTTCGCCGACCGGGCTCATGCTGCTCACACTGCCGTCGGCCAAGTCAAATCGTTCGATGTCACCTGATTCATCCACTGAGGCTGCGCCGCGAGTGAGCACTCGCTCACTACCTTGTGCGCTGAGTTGCATGGGTTTGAACGGGTGTCCGTTCTGGTCGGCATACTGGAGCCGTAAGATGCTGCCGTCGGCCATGCGAATGCGGCCCGCACCCTGAATCTGCATGGCATACAGGGCCACGGGATCATCCACCCAAGCCAGCACGGGCGCCTTCAAGCCGCCTTGGCGATCAATGTCGGCGCGGGCGTAATAGGGCAAGGCCTCACCGCCCTGTACGCGCACACGCAACCGTCTGTCCAGCGTGTCGAGGGTGAAGCGACGCAGATCCAGGCTCATGGCCCCTGGCTGTCCCGCTTCCGTCAACACCAAGGTCCGACTACCGGGCTCGGTCGGCCTGACCCACACCACGCCCTTGCGACGCGCCGCCGGCACCGGCTTCCAATCAAAGGTCAACAGATCGTCGGGCACGCCATACACCGGCACCACGAAGGCGCCGCCGCGCACGGCCTGGCCTTGCAACAGGGGTTCGTAATAGCCAGTGATCTCACCCTCATGGCTGTGATCCGTGTTCTGCACCATCAAGACGCTGAACTCTTGCTCCAGCCAGCGGCGGCCCTGAACGGGATCTTTGATCTGCCGAACTTCCTGGCACAAGGCCTTCCAGTTGGCCTTGCGCTCCAAAGCCCGACACGATTCACGGAAAGCCGTCCAAGCCTCGCTCAGGTTGTCTTGCTGCCAACCGGGAAGTTGATCAAAGCTGGCAGGTTGAAACACCGCATGCCGGGTCGCGACCTTGTTGGGCACCGTTGGGCGGCCGGCGTGACGACGCCCCGTGTTGGACGACGCCCCCGATGTCAAACCGGACACGTCGACCGCTTCGGGTTCAGGTGCTTGGCGCCCCATCAAACCGCAACCCGACAGGGACAACAGGGCCACGGCGCACAAACCGATCCAGGCCGAAGGAAAAAGCGTTTCTCGCATCATGGCCCCGACCATAGGCAAGCACTGCCCATGGCACAACTGACCTTGGTCAAGCCCCGCCGCAGTCCCGCGCCTTGTTACCTAAGTCATCCGGGGTCAAGGGGCCGCCCGCTTATTCTCGGAGGCTACCTCTACCTCGTTTTCTAGAGTGGGCCTGCATGCTGTCTGAACTCGAACCTGTTGCTCGTTTTTCGCGTCGCTCCTGCCTGCGTGCCGTGCTGCTGGCTTCGGTCAGCATGGCCGCCTTGTCGGCTTGTTCGATGTTCAAACGCTCCCCCATTGCGCAGATCGAGATCGATCTGATCGTGTCGGCGCAAGCCAACCCTGACCATCGCAAGCGCCCTTCGCCCGTGGTCTTGCGCTTGTACGAACTGAAAGGTCGCGCCCAATTTGATGCGCTCGACTTCGTCACCCTGACCGAGCGCGACAAAGAAACCTTGGGCGCCGACCTGGTCTCGCGCGAAGAAATCGTGCTGCGCCCCGGCGAGACCCGCACCATCACCAAGAAGGTGTCGCCTGACGCGGCCTTCCTGGGCGTGACCGCAGGCTTCAGAAACATCGAACGCGCGCAATGGCGTGCTGTCTCTGCACTGCAAGGTCAGAGCGAAACCGAATTCCAGATCAAGGTGGATGCGTTGACCGTCACGGTCGCCCCCAAGCCCTGATCTCCCACCATTCTTTGCACAAGGTTCATCCATGAGTTGGCGCAACAAAGTCGTGTGGTCGCAAGGCATGTTCTTGCAACCGCACCATTTCCAGCAAGAAACTCGCTACCTCGAGCGATTGGTCGACACACGCGCGCGCTGCCTGTCGCCCTTTGCATGGGGCTTTGCCGAACTGCAAGTGGATGACAGCTTGCTGGCCTTGGGGCGCGTGGGCTTGGCGCGTGCAACGGGTGTGTGGCCAGACGGCACCCCCTTTGCCATTCCCCAACTGGATCCCGCTCCCGGCCCGCTGGACATCCCCGCCGACCTGAAAAACGAAGTCATCTACCTGGCCTTGCCCGTGCAACGCGAAGGCCTGAACGAAGCCGACTTCAGCGACCCACAAGCCCCTGGCAGCGGCGATGAACTGGCCCGTTTTCAAGCGGCTACCGAACAGGTGCGCGACAACACCGATGCCATCGCCGAGCCCGAAGACATCCAGACGGGTCGGCTCAAGCTCAAACTGTTGCGCGCCAAAGAAGTGACCGACGCCTACACCGTGGTCGGCGTGGTGCGCGTGCAGGAAAAACGCAGCGACCAAATGGTGGTGCTCGATCGGCAATACATCCCGCCGCAAGTGGTGTCCGACGCATCCGGGCATCTGTCATCCAGCCTGACGCTGCTGCATGGATTGGTGCGCCAACGCGCCCAGACGCTGGCCAGCAAGATGGGTCAGTTGGGCCAAGGGGTGTCCGAGGTCGCACAATTTCTGCGCTTGCAACTGCTCAATGCCGTCGAGCCCGTGCTGCGCCAAGCGGCCCAAGCGCCCCACGTGCACCCTCGCGCTTTGTTCGACGAGTGCCTGGCGCTGGCGGGTGAGTTGTCCACCTTCACGGCCAGCCGTCGCCCGCCCGATTTCCCGCTGTACCGCCACGACGATTTGCAGGCCTGCTTCACCCCGGTGTTCGACCATTTGCGTGAACTGCTGTCGGCCGTAGAAGAAGACAACGCCACCCAGATTGAACTGATCGACCGCAAGTTCGGCATCCGCACGGCCGTGGTCTCTGATCTGGACTTGGTCCGAAGTGGCAACCTGGTTCTGGCGGTCAACGCCCAGATCCCTGGCGAACAACTGCGCCAACGCTTCCCGGCGCAAAGCAAGGTCGGCCCAGTCGAGAGCATCAAGGAATTGGTCAACTTCAACTTGGCAGGCATTGGCTTGCGCGCCTTGCCCGTGGCCCCTCGCCAGTTGCCCTTCCATGCCGGCTACCACTACTTCGAACTCGAACGTGGCAGCGACCTGTGGAGCAAGTTTGAACAAACCGGCAACCTGGCCGTTCACGTGGCGGGTGATTTCCCCGGCCTGGACATGGCGCTGTGGGCCATCCGCCGCTGAGCACAGCGGGCATGAACACGACCTCACCGTCTAAGGACTTGGCATGAATCAGCCGCCCAACGACCCCTTTGCTGCGATCGACACCGGTCGCACCTTCATCATGCCCACGCCGGGCGCGCGCCCCGCAGGCCCAACTGGCGCGGACATGCCGCCACCCAGCCCCTTTCACACCGGGGCCGATGTGGCCGCTGACGTGACTGCCCCTGACAGTGGCCTCAACCCACTGGTCGCCCTGGCCAATCCCTTGCTGGCCCTGATCCCACAGATCAAACAAACCATTCACCTCAGCGACCCCAGCGCACTGAAAGAACAGATGGCGCAAGGCCTGCGTGAATTCGAAGGCAAGGCGCGCGCCGCCGGCATCGCCAGCGAGCGGGTGCTGGCCGCACGCTACATCTTGTGCACGGTGCTCGATGAAGCCGCCGCTTCCACCCCGTGGGGTGGCGAGGGGCAATGGGCGCGCCACAACTTGCTGGTCACCTTCCACAACGAGAGCTATGGCGGCGACAAGGTCTTCCAATTGATGGCCAAACTCGCGGAAGACGCCCAGGGCAATCGCGACCTGCTGGAGCTGATCTATGCCGTGCTGACCCTGGGCTTTGAAGGCCGCTATCGCATTGTCGAGGGCGGCAAAGCCCAACTCGAAGCGGTGCGCGATCGTCTGGCACAGATCCTCAAGTCAGCGCGCGGGGGCTATAGCCCGGCGCTGGCCCAAAACTGGGCTGGGCAACCGCAGGCGCGCCGCGTGATGTTGTCGTGGTTGCCGCTGTGGGTGAGTGCCGCCGTCACCGGCTTGGTGCTCCTGGCCATCTACCTGGGCTTGACCTTCTCTCTGGGCGGTGAATCCGACCCCGTGTTTGGCCAGATCCAGAGCCTGCGCCTGACCCCACCTGCGCCGCCCAACCCCATTCCGGCCCCCAAGCCCCGCATTGCTCAATACCTGCAGGCCGACATCAAGACCGATGTCTTGAGCGTGCGCGACGAAATCGACCGCAGCGTGATCATCATGCGCGGCGATGGCCTGTTTGAAGCCGGCAGCGCGTCTTTGTCAGACAACCGCGAGGCGTTGATGAAGCGCGTGGCCCATGCGCTCAGCCAGGTCAAAGGCCAGATCCTGATCACCGGCCACACCGACAACCAACCGATTCGATCCATGCGCTTCCCGTCCAACTGGCATCTCTCGCAAGAGCGCGCCGATGCCGTGCGTGACATCCTGGCCAGCAACGGCGTGGGCGCCGACCGCATTCGTGCCGAAGGGCGTGCCGACGGAGAACCCGTGGTCGACAACACCACCGCTGCCAACCGTGCCCTGAACCGTCGCGTCGAAGTGATTCTGTTTGCGGCCCGTGAGAGCCAACCATGAAAAAGATACTCGCCCTCATCTTCAACGGCTGGGTGTTGGCCGCCATTGGCTTCCTGGCTTTGTCCCTGCTCATCTGGATCGTGGGGCCACTGGTGGCCATCGGCCAAGCTCGGCCACTCGATAGCGTGTGGGCCCGCCTGGGCCTGATCGTCCTCATCGTCGGCACCTGGGCGCTGTGGCGCACCTATCAAAGCTGGCGCGCCCGTCGTACCAACGAGCACGTGGTCAACCAACTGCTGGCCAAACCTGAGGCCACCGAGGCCGGCCCCGTCGAATCGCCGGAGGTCAAGCTGCTGCGCGAACGCTTCGAGCAAGGTCTGCAAACCCTGCGCAGCGCGCGCTTCGAGTCCACCCAAGGTGTGTGGAACAAGGTGGCCGCGCATGCGGGCAAAAAGTATCTGTATGAGCTGCCTTGGTACATCATCATTGGCGCGCCAGGTTCGGGCAAGACCACCGCTTTGTTGAACTCCGGTTTGCGCTTTCCGCTAACCGGCGCGACCGGTTCGCCCTCGGGCTCACAAGGCATCCCAGGCGTGGCAGGCACGCGCAATTGCGATTGGTGGTTCACCGATCAAGCGGTGTTGATTGACACCGCCGGCCGCTACACCACGCAAGACAGCGACCAGCGCGCCGACAGCGAGGCCTGGAGTGGCTTCATGCGCTTACTCAAAGGCAGCCGCCCGCGCCAGCCTGTCAACGGCATCATGGTCACCGTGTCCGTCACCGACTTGTTGACCAAGTCTGCAGCCGAGCGTCAGCAACAGGCCCACGCCGTACGGGCCCGCGTTCAAGAACTGCATGAGCAATTGGGCGTGCGATTCCCCATCTACCTGATGGTGACCAAGTGCGATCTGCTGTCAGGTTTCATGGACACCCTGGGTGACATGGACAAAGATGCTCGCGCCACCCCCTGGGGCTTCACCTTCAAACTCGATGCCCAACATCGTTCTGATTTGTCTGCCTATGGCAGCGAGTTCGATGCCCTGGAAAAGCGCCTGACCGATGGTCTGATCGACCGTCTGCAACAAGAACACGACCCCGCACGTCGCGCACGCATCTACGGCTTCCCGCAACAATTCAGCGGCTTGCGTCAGGTCCTCAAAGATTTCATCGATCAAGTCTTCTCGCCGTCTCAGTTTGAAGCCAACCCCATGTTGCGTGGGGTGTACTTCATCAGTGGCACCCAAGAAGGCACGCCGCTGGACCGCATGCTGGGTGCCATCGCCCGCAGCTACCGCCTGGAACGCACGGTCTTGCCAGCCAACCAGACCAGTGGCAAATCCTTCTTCCTGGAGCGTTTGCTGCAAGAGGTGATCTTTGCCGAAAGCGAGCTGGGCAGCACCGACCTGAAGTGGGAAAAGCGCCGCAACCAAATGGCCATGGGGGGCTACGTCCTCATCGGCCTGCTAGCCGCCACCACACTGGGTCTATGGGGCGTGAGTTACTTCAACAACTTGCGCTACATCCAAGCGGTCGAGCAACGCCAGCAAGAAGTCAAAGCCCTGTTGCAAGCCACACCCAACCGGGCCTCGGCTGACATCGTAGTCTTGATGCCTGCGCTCAAGGCCACACGCGAGTTGGCCTTGGCCGAGGCCAATGGCGATGTGCCTTGGTCCTTGGGCTGGGGGCTCTATCAGGGTCGTAAGTTGGACTCGGCAGCACGCCAGGCCTATCAACGCATGTTGGTCGACGCCTTGCTCCCACGACTGGCGCTGCGCGTGGAAGACCAGGTCCGCACCAGCATCGATCAGCCCGACTTGCAATACGAAGCGCTCAAGGCTTACTTGATGCTGCACGACCCCGCGCATTTTGATGTCGATGGGCTGAAGGCCTATTTCGCCGCGGACTGGGACGTCAACCTGCCTCGCACCGTGAGCACCGAGCAGCGTGCAGACCTGGACAGCTTCGTCACGGATCTGCTGGCGCAGGGCCCCGCCGTGTCGCCTCTGCCGGTCGATCGCCCCCTGGTCGAGCAGACCCGTGGCCGCTTGATGGCCATCCCGCTACCTCAGCGCGTGTACTACCGCATCAAGCAACAAGGCGTGGGCGAAGACATTCCCGAGTTCACCATTGCCAACGCAGCCGGCAACAGCGCGGCCCTGGTCTTCATGCGTGCCAGCGGCGCTCCCTTGACCAAAGGCGTGCCCGGCTTGTTCACCTTCGATGGCTACCACAAGGGCTTCCAGAAGCAGGTGGAAGAAGCCACCCGCCAATTGGGTGAAGAGGAAAGCTGGGTGCTGGGCGTGAAGGACAACGCGCGCTCGCAATCCCTGCGCGACCCCTTGGCCATGAACCGCCTGATCGATGACGTGCGTCAGGTCTATCTGACCGAATACGCCACCGTGTGGGAGCGCTTCATCGCCGACATCCGCATGCTGCCCACTGACAGCCTGCCCAAGGCGGTGCAAATGGCGCGTGTGCTGTCCAGCCCCGATTCGCCACTCAAGCCTTTGCTCAAAGCCATGTCGCGTGAGACCACGCTGAGCCTGGCGGAAAGCAAGTCTTTGGTGGACAAGGCGCAGGACAAAGCCGAAAACGCCCTGGAAAAATCGCGCGAGAAAATCGCCCGCATTTTTGGCGACACACCGACCGGATCCGCTGTGCCTGCGGGACAACGCATTGAGTCGATTGTGGATGACCGCTTCCGCTCACTGCGCGAGATGGTCAACAGCCCCGACGGCAAAGGCCCTGCGCCCATCGATGGCACGCTCGGCCTGATCAACGAGGTCTACACCTTGTTGACCGCCACCGAGACGGCGGTACAAGGTGGCAACATGCCCCCGGCTTCCGATGTGCCCAACAAGGTCAAGGCCGAAGCCGCTCGACTGCCGGAACCCATGCGGTCCTTGCTCAACACCTTGTCGGTCAGTGGCACGGCAGCAGCCCTCGACGCCACCCGCGCCAACCTGGGTCAAGCCATCAAGTCGCAGATCAGCGAGTTCTGCCAACAGGCCATCGCGGGTCGTTATCCGTTTGAGCGCGGCAGCAGTCGTGATGTCACCCAGGATGACTTTGCACGCATGTTTGCGCCCGGTGGTTTGATGGACCAGTTCTTCCAGCAGCAACTGGCTCGCTTTGTGGACACCTCAACCCGCCCCTGGAGCTTCCGACAAATGGAAGGCGCCAGCATGGGTACGGACGCAGGCACCTTGATGCAGTTCCAGCGTGCAGCGGCCATCCGCGATACCTTCTTCCGTGCCGGCGGCAACGTGCCCAGTTTGCGCCTGGATTTCAAGCCCCTGGAAATGGACGCCACCATCACGCAGTTCATCCTGGATGTGGATGGACAACTGGTGCGCTATGCCCACGGCCCGCAAATTCCGGCCACCGTGCAATGGCCGGGTCCACGCGGCAGCAGCCAGGTTCGCATCACCTTGGCCCCGGTCACCAACACCGACAGTGGCGCGGTCGCGGAAGGCCCCTGGGCCCTGTTCCGATTGTTTGATCGCATGTCCATCGCCGGAGCAGGTGCGCCCGAGCGCTTCAACGTGACCTTCAATGTGGGGGGGCGCAAGGCCCTGTTCAACGTCACGGCCAGCAGTGTGCAAAACCCCTTCCGCTTGCGCGAACTCAATGAGTTCGCCTGCCCTGGCGGTCTGTGATGTCGGACTTGCTCGACATGCCGGGGTGGTACGGCAAGGTGCCGGCGCTGGGAGACTTCACCAGCCGGCACTTGCCCGAGTCCTTCGTGCAACGTTGCGATGAATGGCTCTCGCAAGGCATCCACGCCAGCCGCCAGCAACTCGGTGATCGCTGGCTACAGACCTACCTCACCGCCCCCGTCTGGCGATTCGCCTGGGCCCCCGGTTTGGCGGGCCCGTCTTGGTGGATGGGGGTGATGATGCCCAGTGTGGACAACGTCGGGCGCTACTTCCCTCTGGTCGTGGCCCAGCCCTTTGCCACACCACCCTTGCATGGCGCGTCGCAACAAGCGGTCGACCACTGGTTTCAGTACGTCACCCAAACGGCCATGGCCATGCTGCAACCTGGCATGAACCTGGACCGATTTGAATCACAATTGGCGCAGGTGCCCACCTGCCCCGCCAGTTCGCATCAAGCATTGCCGAGCTATCGCAGGTTGGTGGGCCGAGATCGATTCGATTGGGCTGCACATCCTGGGCTACCTCAGTGGATGAGCGGCATGGCCCAGCAAATGTGGCTGCAACAAGTGCAAGGACACAGCTTGTGGTGGTTGGCACAAAGCCCCCACGGCAGCTCTTTCAGCTTGAGCCCTGGCTTGCCGCGATCGGATCAGTTTGTCGAACTATTGCAAGGAAGCTGGTAAGCGCGCATGAGTACCCCGGACCCCTCCACACCCTTGGGGAACCCTTTGCCTGTCGGGCACCAGCTCCACGAGTTCGTGATTGACGGCCTGATCGGTGAAGGCGGCTTTGGCATCGTCTACCTGGCACGTGACACGCAACTCGAGCGCACCGTGGCCATCAAGGAATACATGCCTGCCTCGCTGGCCTCGCGCAGCAGTGATTTTTCCGTGCAAGTGCGCTCGGAGCGGCACCGCGAAACCTTCGAATTGGGCATGCGCAGCTTCATCAACGAAGCACGTTTGCTGGCCTCGTTTGACCACCCCGCACTGGTGAAGGTGTATCGCTTCTGGGAAGCCAACGGCACCGCCTACATGGTGATGCCCTACTACCAGGGCCCCACACTCAAGTCCTGGTTGCGTGACAACGGCAGCCCGCCCGATGAGGCCTGGCTCAAGAGCCTGCTGTCGCCCCTGCTGGATGCCCTGGAAATCATCCATGCCGATCATTGTTATCACCGCGACATCGCGCCCGACAACATCCTGCTGCTGAGCCCGACCAAGCCTTTGTTGCTCGACTTTGGTGCGGCACGCCGGGTGATCGGCGATGCCACCCAGGCCCTGACCGTGATCCTCAAACCCGGTTACGCGCCCATCGAACAATACGCCGAAGTGCCGTCGATGAAGCAAGGCCCATGGACCGACGTCTATGCGCTGTGCGCGGTGCTCTATGCGGCCATCACAGGCAAAGCCCCTGTGCCATCGGTGGGCCGCATGATGAAGGACGATCTGGTCCCGCTCAGCCAAGCGGCGGCGGGCCAATACTCTGCCCCCTTCCTGGCAGCCATCGATGCAGGCTTGGCCGTGCATCCGGACCAACGCATTCAAGACATTCCCAGCCTGCGCGCCCACCTGTTTGGTGCTGCCCCCGTCAACCCTGTTGCCCCCGCAGCGGCGGCCGAGGACGACGAGCGTACACAGGTTTTTGCGACACCCCCCGCAGGGCTGGCACAACATCTGGCGCATGTGCAGACCATGGCTGCTCAGGCCGCCACCACCGCGACACCTCAGACTGCGGCGGTGGGCGGTACCCCCATCCAGATGGACATCCACACGGTGCAAACGGCCCCCTCGGTGATGCCACTGAGCGAGCGGCCCACCTTGGTGCCACCACCTGCCGCGACGCGCCCTGAGGCGGACACCAGCGCCAGCCCGTCGCGCACCCCGGTTTGGATCACGGCGGCCGTGGCGGTCTCCTTGATCGGCGCAGGAGCCTTTTGGTGGATGGGTCGCCAATCGGCGCCCAAAGTGGCCCCTCAAGCGGCCACGCCCATCGCGGCAGCGAGCACGGTGGCCTCTACACCGAGCGTGGTCACGCCCCCACCGGCTGCACGCCCCCCGTTTGACATCGTGACCGCACTCGAAGACATCGTGCGGCATGCCGACCCCTTGATGTCGGTGAACATCTTGCCCAGCAAGTCCAAGGTGGTGATTGGCAAGGACAAACTGCAATTCCGGGTCAAGTCCAGCGAGTCAGGCTATGTCTATGTCTACCTGGCGGGGACCGATGCCGCGCACTTTTACCTGCTGTTCCCCAATGCCATCGACCGCGACAACCGCATCGAGGCGGACAAGGTCATCGAGTTGCCACGCAAAGGTTGGCAGATCACGGCGGGAGGCCCAGCCGGGGTCGATCACATCGTGACAGTGGTGTCGCCGGTGCCGCGAGATCTCACGGCCATCGGTTTGAAAGCCAGCGACACCATTCCTGAGTTTGACCTGGAACTGGCCCAAACCCGTTGGGCGCAGCACCAGGGTTCGGGCAGCCCCTTTGTAGGCCCCGCACAATGCGCGGCGGGCCAGCCTTGCGAACAACGCTACGGTGCGTCGCTCGTTCGGATTGAAGAAGTGGATCGCTGATCGCCAGCGATCCCTTTGACGCTTACTGCGACTGAACGTCCGTCACGATGGTGACGCGACGATTCTCATGCGCTTGAGGATTGGCCTTGTTCAACAATTCGGCATCGCCCTTGCCCACCGCCTTCAAGCGCTTGGGGTCGATGTTGTGTTGGCTGACCAGATAGGCGCGCACGCTCTCGGCTCGTTGCTGTGACAGCGAGAGGTTTGCGTCACGCGTGCCGCGTGGGTCGGCATGGCCCTCCACGTTGAAGTTGTACTCGGACAATTTGTCATTGCGCAGCGCAGCGGCCACCACATCGAGTTGCTTTTTGGCTTGCGGCATCAATTCCGCCGAGTTGGTTTCAAAGGTGATCAGCAGCGATGCGCTGGCCTTGCGTGGCTTCTCGGGTGCTGCGCCAGGTTTGACGGGGTTGTCGCGTTGCACACGCAAGCTGCGGGTGACCACAGGCGAGTCATCGGGCAACAAGGCGTCGACCAGGTTGCTCTCGGTCACGGCTTGCCCTTTCAGCACCGTGGTGCTGGCTGCAGGGTTGTCTTGTGCGAGGACCGAAGGCGCGCAGGCCAGCGCGACCGCAGCGGCCGAGATCCAGGTTGCGAAGGTTGTACGGTTGTTCATGGCCACTCCTGACGATATGTAGCGTTGATCGAGAACACGGCTTGCTGTGACGGGTGCGGGCTTTCGCGGCTCAACCAATGCGAGTGGTTTCACCCGGATTGCCCACCCACAAGGCCACAGCGGTGTAGTTATCTTGATTGGGTTGCTGGCGCGCGGCCACCAAGTCGGCCATGCGATCCAACCATTGTTGCGCAGTCTGCGCCTGATCCAAAGTGCTTTCCAAGTCACTTTCGTCAAGGTGATCCCACCACCCATCGGTACACAGCAGGTAAGCATCACCATCCTGAATCAGCTGTGCTTGCTCAGAGACATGAATGGGCAAGGCCTCTTCCATGCCCATGGCGGCGATCAACTGGTTCTTGCGCGGGTGGTGGCGGGCATCTTCGGGGCGGATGAAACCGGCATCGACCATCTGCTGGACCACGCTGTCGTCGCGCGTCAGGGGTTGCGCACACCCACGGCGAACGCGGTAGAGGCGCGAGTCACCCACGTGTCCCCACAAGGCCAACTGCTGCGCCGCATCCACCCACAAACACACCACCGTGGCATGCATGCGCTGATGCGCTTTCAGCCCTTGTTGGCCTGCATTGACGGCATCGTTCGCCTGCGCAATGGTGTCGCGCAGCACATCGGCTGAAAACTCTGCTGCACGTTGCAAGCCCAAAGCGGTCGTGCGCACCACCAGATCAGAGGCCACCGCGCCATTGCTATGGCCACCCGCACCGTCGGAGACCACCGCAAAGCGATAGGGTGGCAAGCCACCATGTCGGCAATCGTCTTCGTTGTACGTGCGTGCCCCGACTTCACTGCGTGAGGCCAGCTCGATCCCGATCACGCAGCACCTCCGGCCTTCGCGCGACGACGTTCGGCATCAATGCGGTCGAGTTGCTCTTCATAGGCCTGCAAGAACGCTTTGCCAAACAGATTGTGGAAATCGTCTTTGGCCTCGTTGCTGACCGAGCCGTAATGCTGCAGATACAGCTCCCACAGCTTGGCGCGTCGGTTCATCGGCAAGAGGCTGTCGAGCATGCTGCGGCCCACCAGCTTGGTCTCCAATTGATCGGGTTCGAAACGTGCCAACACGCCTTCCAGCGCTGCACGCATGCCCGCCATGGTGCCCATGGTGTGACCCAGCAGGTCGTCCATCACATCGTCCACCGCTTCGGTGCCCGGCATGAAGCCACGCAGAGGCGGCTGCAGCAGTTGCTCCAATGCCGACTGCGCATCTGGCGAGAACTTCAAGGGGTTGTTGCGACGTGCCTGAATCACGGTCACCTCGGCGCGCATTTCTTGTTTGGTGGCCGCACGCGCCGCGATCAGGCGCAGCGTGCCATCCACCGAATGACGCAAGATTTGACCCATCACACGCATCAGATCGGGGTTCAACCCTTGTGGCGGCGCGAACTGAATGCCCGCGCCCTCACAGAAGGCAGACCACAGGGCATCGGCCGAGGCATTGGACGCCGCCGGCACGGGCGCGGCAGCGGCGACCGGGGCAGGCGGCGGAGCGACCGCAGGCGCAGGCTCAGCGCGGGCCTGCAGAGGTGGCGCAGCCCAATCCGTTGGCAAGGAAACCGGCGCTGGTGGCACCGCAGCAGACGTGGCAGGCGCGAAAGCGCTGACATCAAAATCGGCCGGCAGGCGCACCGACGGACTGGTCGGCGCATCGTCACCCAAGGCGCTGGCGGCCACACTCACCTCCACGCGTGACGCAGGGGCTACCGGCGCAGGCTCCGGTACGGGTGCGACTTGCGGCGGCGACGCCAAGGGCGCATCCACGGCAGGCGTCTCCACCAGCACTTCCACGAGACGGTTCACGGGCACGGGCGCCTGGGTGACAGGATCCATGTCGGGCAAGCGCAGGGGCGGATCGCCCTCCATGATTTGCTCGGCAGGCGCGGCAGAGGCCATCAGCGCCAAGGGGTCGACGCTCACCGGCGCACCCACGGGCGGGGCCTCTGGCTGAGCGGGCGTGGTGTTGCGCATGAACGCGGCCAGCGGATCGGCCGACGCGCCGGATCCCAAACCGAACATCTGATCCAGCGAACTGGAAGACGACGAAGATTGGATCTCGCCCAACAGGTCCAGATCGCCAGGCAAACGCACTGCCGGTGCTTGCGACGGCGCAGCCGCGGGCACGGGTGGTTTGGGCGCGGCCCCCAACAGATCCGCAAACGGATCGAAGTCGTCGGGCAACTTGGTGACCGGCATGCTTGCAGGCGCCGACACGGGGGGCGTTGGCGCCGTGAAGGCGGCAGGCGCAGCCACTGGCGGCGTCGGGGGCATGAGGCCACCCAACAAATCATCAAACGGGTTGCCGCCCACGGGCGCAGCTGGGGCCGCTGCCACGGGTGCCGCCACGGGTGCCGCTGAAGGTGTCGCTGCAGTTGTCCCGGTCGGCAGCGGCGCAGCAGGCGAAATCAAGCTGCCCAGCAAATCACCAAAGGGCGAGGCGGCCGGAGCGCTGGGCGCCGCAGGCGCCGCCGGGGACGAAGGCACGGGCATCGAGACCGAGCGGGTGACGGGCTGCGCTGGTGGCGGCGCCATGGTCACCACACTGGGGCTGGGCACAGGAGGTGTGGCCCCTGGGTGGCCCTGGAAGGATGGGAAATCTGCGTGCCCGGTCAGGATCTGTGTATGACCTGCACCGATAGGGGTCATCAAGCTGGGGTCGGTTTTGGGATCCAAACCCGAGGTCATGATAACGGTGCGGCCATCGGCCACAGGACGCCCCTGCGTGATGGTGCGCGCGGTGAAATCGTCTTCCGTGAAGCTGACCTGCAAGGCGTAAGAGCCGATCATCAGCTCATCACCCTGGTTCAAGGAAGCCCCCTCGCCTGGGCCCACGGCCTTCTGGTTCAGCCAAATCGGGTTGGCATTGCCGACATTGAAGATGCTGTAGCCATCATCGGGCCCCTGCATCACTTCCGCTTGCAGGCGCGAGATGCGGCGCTCTGGGTCAGGCAGCGCCAGGGTATTGGTGTCGGCACGACCAATGGTGCCGCCCCGCTCATCGAAGTAGGCCGAAATGGCTTGGGTCAAGGGCTGGCCCGCCAGACTGACGGCTCGGATCAGCAAATGCATGAAAGCTCCACGTTGATGCCACGATGGTGTCGCCACCCATGACCTTGGTCAATCAACGAAAGTCATGCGAGCCACCGTCTGGCGCACCCCTGTTCAGGGTGCCATGATCAAGACCTTGGTCTGACTGGGCACCACCCGACAGCCTGGGCAGTTGGTGCTGTTTTGCAAAGACATGCTGCTCAGGCGAGTGGCAGGCATGCCGCCCACCAAGGTGGTGAAAGACGCAGTGAGGTGTCGCGAAGGCCCCATCACCATGCCAGAGGCCACGCCCATGGCCACGCCCGCGTTGTCGCCGTTGGTCAAAGGCACGGTGGTGCCCATGTTGTGGGCGGGTGCGGCCATGAACAGCACCTTGTAGGCGGCGGGCACGCCCATCGGGCCCATGGCCATATTGGGATAGGGCATGGGTACCGGCCCTGCGGGCGTGGGCGTCAAACAGACATCCGGAAAGCCCGTATCCATCCCCATCATTTGCGTGTTGGCAAACATATCGGCTCCTTATCCCACGTGGATCTGAGACCCATCGACACGCGTCAATTGACTCGACGTGATCATGGTGCTGCGTGCCCGGATCTGCGCCAATTGCTCGGCCTCGATGTCGAGATAGGCAGAGCGCTGATGATCGCTGCCACTGACGTGTCGGTAACTGCGTTGCGCCACCACGTGCAAGCTGTCCACAATGGCGTGCGACACCTTGGACACCCAACGCACAGCGCGAGACTCGCCTTGCAACTCGCCCAGCACGACCTTGAGCGATCCCACCAGCCAGAGGCCGCGTTCAGCCACGGCACGCAAGCCGCCGCTGCGCAATTCGATGTCAGCCTGTGGCCCAGCATGGATCTGCAAACCATCGGGCGCGGGAATGGTCAATGGCGCGCCTGCCACACGGGTGAGCACACTCAAGACATGAGCCTGACCATCCGGCTCCAGTAACAGACAGACACGGTCTTGGGCTTGGACTTCGATCAGGCAACTCACGGCTCGGCGGGCTTCCAGCACATGCCCTTCAGTGCTGATCAGACACACACCGGCTTCGACTTCCAAGACGGTGCCCACCAAGGTCCGTGGCTCTGTGGCGCGGAGCGGAGATGCACTGGTGGCCGACATGGAAGCGGCAACAGGCAAAGCAACTGAGGCCACAGAAGAGGTGACAGCAGCGGCAGCATCCAAAGTCGAGAGGGTCATACAAATCTCCTGAAAGCGAGGGGCGATGTCAGCTCGCCAAGGGCTGAGGCACGCGTTGTTCGGCAGCGGCCAATTCCGGGTCATCCCACAACACATCTGATCCCGGATGAATGGACACACCGTCGCGCTTCGTGCGATGGAACTTGGTCCGCAACCAGGTGTTGCGACCGAAACGCGCTTGGGTCAAATCAGCGTGAGAGAAGTCGGTGTAGGTCAGGTCAGCGCCTTCGAATTGCGCGCCTGGCAAATGCGCCCGATGGCAGATGGCCTGCCCCATCTGGGCGTTTTGCAATTGCACGCGCGCCGCCTGGGTGTCCACCCAAAGTGATTGGTACAAGTGGGTGCCCACGAGGCTGGCATCGTCCAGGCAAGCTTCGACCCACACGGCGTTGCGCGCATCGCAACCATCGAGCTTGGCGCCACGCAGATCCGCCGACTTGAATCCAGCTTGAACCAGGCACGCGCCACGCAGATCAGCGCCAGCCAGCTTGGCCTCCATGAACTGCGCCCGCGCAAAGTTCAGCCCCCGCAGGTCTGCGCCTTCCAATTGCGCTTGATTGAGCACCACGGCCTCGAAACTGGCCCCCAGCAACTTGGCTTGACGCAGGTCTGCGCCCATGAGAATCACCTGCTGGCACTGGACACCGCTGAGGTCGATGCCCACGGTGTCGCACTCCACCATGGCAAAGCGCACCAGTTGTGCCCGGTCCAGTCGTGCTTGCGTGAAACGGCACTTGGCCCAGGCACCATCGCCGAGATCGGCACTGCCGAAATCGGCCCCTTCAAAGTCGTTGGCATGCCCACGGGCTTCGCTCCAACGGGCGCGACGCAAGTGCGTGCCCTTCAAGGAACAATCAGACAAAGCACTGCGATGCCAGTTGGATTCCACCGCGTCGACGCCATCAAACTGGCAGGCCACAAAGATGTTGCCCGACAAATTGGCGCCACGCAGACGACAAGCACGGAAGTCGACACGCTCGAACAGCCCACCACTCAAGTCGACGCCACTGAGATCGGCCTCGGCCAGCACGACATCCCGAATGGGTTGGGCGTCGGCCAAAAGGACTTGGAGTTCATCCAGCTTCAACGTGGTCATGCGCGCTCCTCCACCAAGGGCACACGTGGGTACAGGCGTGCGCGTTTGGCCAAGGCGCCGTCCAAGCGGGTGGTGGTGCTCATTTGCAATCGCGCCAAGTCAGCGCCAAACAGATTGGCTTGCACAAACAAAGTGCCACGAGCCAAAGCCGAGGTCAGCAAGGCGTCACGCAGATTCATGTCGCACATGTCAGCCTTATCGAGTACGGCGCGCATGAACATGGCTTCGACGGCGCTGGCCGAGCGCAGGCAAGCGCCAGTGAAGTCCGCATGTGAGAGCATGGCTTTGTCCAGATTGGCGCCCGATAAGTCACAGGCTTCAAACCGCGTGCCGCGTGCACAGGCCTGACTGAGGTCGACTTGACGCAAACTGCAACGCAGCAAACTGCTGCCCTCCACAAAGCTGGCGCCGCGCAAGCGCGCGCCATCGAGCCGCAACTGCTCCAAGGCGACGCCATAAAAAACCACACGTTCGGCTTGCAGTTGACGCAAATCGGTGGCCTTCATGGAGGCCTTCATGAAGACGGCTCGCGCCGCTGACGCCCCCACCAAGCTGGCGCCGTCAAGACAGGTTTCGTTGAACAAACAACCATCGAGTTGAGCGCCATCGAGCTTGGCTTTGAGCAAGGTCACGCCCATCCACTGCACTTGATCAAAGCGTGCGCCGCTGAGGTCGGCTTGGGTGAAATCGGTGCCATGACAGACCGCATGGTCGAACACCGCGCCTGATGCCTGCACGCCCTGCATTTGCGCTTTGCCCAGGTTGGCGCGCGTCAGGTTGGCACCTGCCAGCTGACACCCTTGCATGCTGCTGTGTGCCAGCATCACTTCCTTCATGGAGGCACCATTCAGACACACCCCATCCAGGCAAGCCGACTCCATCAAGGCACGATCCAGGTTGGCGCCACTGAGATCAAAACCACGCAGGTCCGCCCCTGTCAAATCAAAGCCGGCGAGCGGTTCACCCTTGCTGAGCCGTTCGCGCACCCACTCTTTCTGTCGTTCTGCAAAACGAGCCTCGGCCCGTGAGGCGGGCTTCTGATGGTGGGCAAACTGGCGATAGCCCTCCATGGCGGCACGGTCGCCCTCGCGCCATTCGGCGTGCAGCTTCGCATCGACGGCCATGTCCGCCACTTCGCCAATCTCGACTCCACTGGCCTTTTCCATGGCGGCCAATTGCTTCATGCTGTCGATGCGGTCGCCTGCCCATGCTTGCGGAGGCCCCATCGGTGGCGTCGCGATTTCGCTGCGGACCAAACTGCCGTCATACCCAAACGGTGCCAACTCGCGTTCGGTGTTCTGCAAGGACTGCTCCACATAGGCCTTGGCGTCCAGTACCGACTGCGCATGCTCGGCTCGCCATTTTTCGAAGAAGGCCGGCAGGTCTTTCACGTCCTTGGGCATCTCGGGCACAGGCAACTTGGCCGGGGTGGCGTGCTCATCCGGGTCCAAGCCATATTTGGCCACCTCGGCACGAGCCGCCTCAAAGCGCTTTTCCGCATGGGCTTTGGCCTTGGCGGCATAGCTGCTTTCAGGCGGATCGGGATTCAAGGTGCCCGCCAGATCGAGCAAAGGTTCAAACGGCATGCCCTCGGGCAAGAGATCCGTCTCTTGCAGCACCGCCAACATCCCTTTTTCGCGATCGCGGCGCGCTTGCAACACACCGTGATAGTGCTCGGCGGTCTTGGGTTGGTTCAACCATTCGGCCGAAACCATGAGGTGCGCGATGTCGCCAAACTCTTCGTCTTGTGTGGCCGCAATGGCTTGCCAAATGAGGATCAGCTTTTGACTGTCGGGCAAGAACACCACCGTTTTCAAGTTGGTGGTCATCAACTCCAAGTCTTCGCGCCCCACACGCTGAATCATGGCGCGCGTGCTCATGCCAGGCAGTCGTCCTGCAATCAAAGCCTGCTGAGGATGCAAGTGGTGCCACTCATAGGCTTCGTCACCCACCAAGGGTTGCGCCAACTGTTGATCAGGGGGGGCCACTTGGAAGTAACGCCAATCAAAGTCCAAGGGCATCGCCGGCGAGCGTTGCGTCAACCAGGTCTCGTCATAGGTACCCTGGTAGCGCGTGCGCCAAGGGTGCTCCACCGACAAGGCCGTCATGCCCACCGGCACATTGCGGGCCGGATCGGGGTGCCAGGCCTGCGTGGGGGACTCGAGTTGCGGCAAGCTCAGCCCAGTCGGTGCAGGTGCCTGGCCTGCTTGCAAGTGGCCACACCCAATGGGGTTGAGCGCATAACCCTCGCCACCATAGGCGTGCTGCCAGGTCAGCGGCACTTTCTCAAAAGGTAAGGGGCCGCTGATCTGCCGGCCATCCCAGCGACGCTCACCCCACACCATCAAAGCCTTTTGCTGCCCGGCGAATCGCACGCCCACGTGGGTGCGCCCCGGCGCCCCCTCATGGGGATACGCGTGCCCATAGACCAAATACTCCGACTGCGGCTTGGGCATACCCACTTCCACAAAGTCCGGGGCGGCCAGCGGCAAGGTTTGCCACAGCGTTTGCTCCAACAAGAGCTTGGGCGCCTGCGCCACATCGACTGCCGCGAAGATGTTCAGGCTCATGTAGAAGCGGTCGCCCATGTCGACCGCCCTCGGCATGACACTCAGGCAGAAGGGCTTGAAGGTGCGCACCGTCAGGGCTCCAGCACCATGGGGTCAGTCAAATCGGCTTTGGTGGGATCTTGCGCGTCATAGATCACCTTGACACGCTTGCCAGGGCTCAGGCGGGACAAGTCCAGAGCAGGAATGGGACGTTCGACCACCGCGTTGAAATCACGACCGTCCTGATTGGTGTAACCCAGTTTGAATTCGATGATCGGGTTGTGGTTGTGACGAGAGCCCGTGTCTCGCAAGGACACGATGGTGGCGGTGGCCTGCACCAGACGTGCCGGGTCGCCAGACTGTCGCGCCTCTGCCAGAGGATCAGGGCGACGCACATTGAGAAACACGATCACGGCGAATGCGATCAATCCCAAAAAAAACGCAATGGCAACAATTGGCCCAGGCTTCATCACCGTCATCCCACAAAAAAGAGCGCTTTGAATTTGAACTCGACGCCACCGTTTGACATGTCCAACGTCGCGGTGTCCATCTTGACCCCGGTGTGGGTGATGGCGCAGTTGACCACTTCGTTCTTGAAGCCCGTCCAGCCAAAGCCGGCTGCTTGATACTGCCAGGAGACGCCTGAGATCGCGGTGGCTGCACCGGCAACGGCCATGGTCATGCCAAACGCCTGCATCGATTTGCCGCCGGTCTGATCAAAGAAAGAGTCAATGGTCTTGGTCCCGCCCGGGGCCAAAACCGTGAAGCCACCCGCAGCCATCACGGTCATCGCCGCTGGCGTGACGATGTTGACCCCACCAGCCACGGTTTGGGTCACCGAACCACCCACGGTCTGGGTCACGCTGCCGCCCACGGTTTGCGACAAGGAAGCGGCGATGGTCTCCGATTGAGAGGCACCAACCGTGATGGAGCGACTTGCGCCAATCGTGATGGACTCACTAGCCCCAACAGTCTCGGTTCGGCTCGCACCAATGGTGATGTCTTCATTGGCACCCACGGTTTCGGTGCGGTTGACGCCGATTGTGATGTTTTCGTTGGCGCCAACGGTTTCCTTACGATCGGCCCCGATCGTGATGGTCTCATTGTTGCCAACGTCTTCCACCCGGTCGTTCTTGATCACCACCTTTTCATCGTGATCGACCTTCTTGGTGCGGTCATGGCCCACCCAATGGGTCTCGTCGTTTTCGACCTCGATGTCCTGGTTCTTTTCGGCGTGGATCCAGAGTTGTTCGCTGCCCTTCTTGTCTTCAAAACGAATGGCGTTGGCGTTGGCATAAGCCCCGCCCTTGCTGGAACGCGTCAAGATGCCGGACTGCGTCGCATTGGCAGGCAGATCCCAAGGCGGCATTTGCTGGGCGTTGTAGACCCGGCCAGTGATCAGGGGCTGATCGGGGTCCCCCTCCAGGAAGTCGACCACCACCTCTTGACCGATGCGAGGAATGTGGATGGCACCAAAGTTCTGGCCCGCCCAGGGATGCGAAACACGTACCCAGCACGAGCTCTTTTCGTCTTTCTTGCCGCGCCGGTCCCAATGGAACTGCACCTTCACGCGACCATATTTGTCGGTGAAAATTTCTTCGCCGCTGGGACCCACCACCACCGCCGTCTGCGGACCTTGCACAAAAGGCTTGGGGGTGACGCGAGGCGGCCGGAACTGTTGCGCAGATGGAATGGCCTGGAAGGTGCAATGGAAGGCACTGCCCGATTCACCGGCATCGAATAAGCCCACCTTGGCTTCGATCTGAATCTGTGTGATCAGGTATTGGCCATTCTGGTCTTCACGCGGATGGCGATCGAGCTTGAAGGTGCGACCCACCTCGAGGTTCATGGCATTGGTCTGACCTTGCAGACAATGGTGCTGCCATTGCTCCTCATCGAGTTGATCGCCCGCGAGCTGTTGGCCATCAGCGGACTGCAGGTAGTCCCCCTGGAAATCGAAGTTTTCCAGATCGGCCTGGTCGTGGGGACGACTGTGATTGGCCTCGACCAGCAAAGAAGTGGCAGGCCGCTCGAAGTCGTAACTGGTCAAGGCCACTTTGCCGGTGCGTACTTCCTGACTGAAGGTCCAGTTCGACACATAGGTCTGATCTGGCGGGGCCGTTTGAGGGTCTTCAATATAGCGTTGGGTCCCCTCGCCTTGCACGGGGTCGTGGGCGCTGAGGGAGTCAACCAAAACCATGTCGTGACGATCATGGTGATGCTCGATGTACCAATAGATGCCCTCGTGCTCCAACAAGCGCGCGATGAACTGGAAATCGCTTTCGCGGTACTGAACACAGTAGGTCCAGGGGCGATAGGTTCTGAACAAGTTCAAGCGCATGTGCGCCAAAGCCGGATGATCATCCAGGACCTTTTTGACGATGTCGGGCACCGTCATGTCCTGGAAAATGCGGCAATCGCGGGTTCGGGTCAGGAACCAGGGCCAGCAGCGCACCTCGGCCTGATAGGCGTAATAGCGCCCACGCGGGGTGCCCATGGCAAAGCGGGTCACATGGCCATGGAAGTGTCGCTTGCCATCAGCGGACAAGGTCGTCACGCCCACCGGCTTGCCCAGCAGGTCTTGCGGCATCAGCGAGGGCTTGGGACTGAGTAAATTCAATCGCATCAAACCCAATTGGCTGAGCCCCTCGGTGGCAGTCATCGACTCGATGAACAGATCATCCGGTGGCAGCGGTGAGGTGAAAAGCAGAGGTGCACTCATACACCGTAGTGGAGCCGATGCCCACCCGCGCGCCAAGCGACCAAAGTCACCCCACCCCCCTCAGAAGGGGTCACACGCCCTCAATGCCGTTTGCGTGCAGCGACCAACCAGCCTTGAACGGGCACGCCACCCTCGTGGCGAAGTTCCACGGCGGTCAACTCCAGCACACCCAAATCGGCACGACTCAAAGCCTCGATGACATGGTCCTGGCTGTGCGCATACCGGCCATGGGGTTGGATCTGGTGGGGCAAACGCTTGTCTTCCGCCAAGGCCTCGACGGTGAACACCAAGGTGCCTCCCGATTTCAAGGAGGCAGACGCCGCGCCCACGACCTCGATCAAGTCACCGAAGTAGCACAGCGTGTCTGCGGACAGGATGACTTCCCATTGCTGCGGAGACAGTTTGAAAAACTCCGTCAGCTCGGCTTTGTAGAGATCGCTGTAAACGCCTTTGGCCTGCGCCCGATCGAGCATGCCTCGCGACAGGTCGACCCCCGCCAAGACTTTGGCCCACGGCGCCATCAAGGGACCGCACAGACCCGTGCCACAACCGGCATCCAGCATCACAAATTGCTGTTCAGGGGCGGGCAGTTGGCGCGACAGAACCTCGGCGCACAGCTGCGGCGCCTGATAGTGCAAACGCTCATTGAGCACGGACTCAAAGCTGGCCGCGAAGTTGTCGAACGTGGCTTCCACATAGTCGTCAGCCGCACGCTGAGGCACGTTTTGGCCAGAGCATGCGGAATACATGTGCTTGGCTGTGGGGTGATCCGGTTCGGCTTGCAGCCATTGGCGGAACACCTCGGCCGCATCGTCAATCCGGCCCATGGCGTAATAAGTGGTACCCAGCAGACGACGCGCCGAAGAGTCACCCGGCATCAACTCCAAGGCGCGGATGTAATAGGCAATGGCTTGAGGCCGATCACCCAACTCCGCAAACAACAAACCCATGTTGTTATGGGCATTGATGTGTTGCGGGTTGAGCGCCATGGCGCGCTCGTAGGACGCACGCGCTTGCTCGAACTGCCGCTGCGCCTTGTACAGAGCGCCCAGGTTGTTGTGCAGATCGGCGTTGTCCGCATCAAGCTCGACGGCTTTGAGGTAGGCCGTCATGGCCTGATCGATTTCGCCCCGGGCCATGTGAATGTTGCCCAGGTTGTTGACGAAACCAACGAACTCAGGCGCCCTACCGATAGCCTGCCGAATGAGCGACACGCCCTCGTCGGACTGGCCCATCTGGTGGCGGGCCATGCCTAGCAAGTGCAACACATCGGGATGACCAGGAGCGACTTTCAACAGTCGTCCGTACAACTCCACAGCACCTTCCAGTTGGTTGCGGCGATGCAGGTTCATCGCTATTTGGAGGGCTTCATCAAAACTGACTTCGGCGGGGTGAGGTGCCGAGTCAGCCCCGTCACCATCGGCAACCAGATTGAAAGCAGTGCTCATGACGCTAGGCCTCTCTTGCAGAACTCAAGTGATTTGAACGATGTCCCATTTCTGGGCCAGATTGGGAGACACATAGATGTGATGCGCAGAGCCTTGGTACCGGACCTGATAGTGGGTCTGATCAATATGTCCCTGGTCGCGAGGATTACTCGAGAAGAATTTTGCTTGGTGCACGCCTTTGACCATGACCACGAGGGTTGAATCGGGATCCAGAACCGCCAGCACCAACTGACCATTCGTTGCATCACCACGCTCAGGCGCCTTACCTTTCAATGCCTTGCACAGGGCCTCCAATACGCCAGGCTTGTTGAGGGCGGCCTCTTCTTTCGTCAAGGCCTCCACTTTGCCCATGTGTGTGGGGGTTTGCCAACCTGGATTGGTTGTGTAATCAATCATCGTCTGCTCCTGAATTCTCGTTAATCAAAATGATAAGAAAAGTCGTTGGCCAGTACTTCGACCCGAACGCCTGCAAAGGGATTCCCCGACATCATGCGATGCAGGAACTCGCGCGAGATGTCGGGCAGCATGGTGTTGGTCAGGATGGCGTCGATCATGCGGCCACCGGATTCGCTTTCGGTGCACCGTGACACCACCAACTTGATGACCTCGTCGGTGTAGGTGAATGGCACCTTGTAGCGCTGCTCCACGCGCTTCTTGATGCGGCCCAATTGCAGGCGCACGATCTGACCCAGCATCTCGTCGGACAAGGGGTAGTAGGGAATGGTGACCAAGCGCCCCAACAAGGCAGGCGGGAAGATCTTGAGCAAGGGATCACGCAAAGCCTTGGCCATGCCCTCTGGGTTGGGCATCAATTCCGGGTCGGCGCACAAGCTGGCAATGGTGTCCGTACCGGCGTTGGTGGTCAGCAAAATCAAGGTGTTCTTGAAATCGATGACGCGGCCTTCGCCGTCTTCCATCCAACCCTTGTCAAAGACTTGGAAGAACAATTCGTGGACATCATGGTGGGCCTTCTCCACCTCATCGAGCAACACGACGCTGTAGGGGCGGCGACGCACGGCTTCGGTCAGCACGCCACCTTCACCGTAACCCACATAGCCGGGTGGCGCGCCCTTCAGGGTCGACACCGTGTGAGCCTCTTGATACTCGCTCATGTTGATGGTGATGAGGTTTTGTTCGCCACCATACAAAGCTTCGGCAAGTGCCAAGGCCGTTTCGGTTTTACCTACACCCGAGGTGCCCGCCAGCATGAACACCCCAATGGGCTTGCTGGGGTTATCGAGGCCAGCACGCGAGGTTTGGATGCGTTTGGAGATCATCTCCATGGCGTGATCTTGGCCAATCACGCGCTGCGCCAGCAACTTGGGCAGGTTGAGGATGGTCTCGATTTCGTTGGCAGCCATGCGCCCCACTGGGATGCCGGTCCAATCCCCCACCACCGCGGCGACGGCCTGGTAGTCCACCGTGGGCAGAATCAACGGCGTCTCGCCTTGCAGGGCCGTCAACTCGGCTTGCACTTGCTTGAGTTCGGCCAGGGCATCGGCTCGCTCTGCATCGGACAAAGCGGGCGTGACATCGGCCTGCGCTTCGGTTTGCGCGGCAGCGTCACCCTTGGCTTCGAGCTTGCTGGCCGTGCCCTCCACGGACGCCAGCGATCCACGCAGTTTGGCGCGCAGACTCAACAAGCGATCGACCAGGGCTTTTTCAGACTCCCAGCGTTGTGTCAGGGCTTCCAGTCGGGTTGATTCTGCGTCCAACAGGGAACTCACTTGGGTTTCACGCTCGGCCGTGTCGACGCCAATGGCGGTCTCACGGGCGATGATCTCGAGTTCGGTATTCAGGGCATCGATGCGCTTGCGGCTGTCGTCCACCTCAGCCGGTGTGGCATGGAGGCTGACCGCCACCCGTGCACAGGCGGTGTCCAGAAGGCTGACAGATTTGTCAGGCAACTGACGCGCAGGAATGTAGCGATGCGACAGCTTGACCGCGGCTTCCAGGGCCTCATCCAGAATCTGAACCTTGTGGTGCTTTTCCATGGTGGAAGCCACGCCACGCATCATCAACAAGGCCTTGGCCTCATCGGGCTCATCCACCGTCACGCTTTGGAAGCGGCGGGTCAAGGCCGGGTCTTTTTCGATGTGCTTCTTGTATTCGGCAAAGGTGGTGGCGCCAATGGTGCGCAATTGACCACGTGCCAAGGCGGGCTTGAGCAGGTTGGCAGCATCGCCCGTGCCTGCGGCACCACCTGCGCCCACGAGGGTGTGGGTCTCGTCAATGAACAGAATGATCGGCTTGGGCGACGCTTGGACTTCGTCGATGACCGAACGCAGGCGTTGCTCAAACTCGCCCTTCATGCTGGCCCCGGCTTGGAGCAAGCCCACATCCAGGGCACGCAACTCCACGTCTTGCAAAGAGGGAGGCACATCGCCGCGCGCAATGCGCTGTGCAAAGCCTTCGACCACCGCCGTTTTACCCACACCCGCTTCGCCGATGAGGATGGGGTTGTTCTGACGACGACGCATCAGGATGTCGACCACCTGACGAATTTCATCGTCGCGACCAACGATGGGGTCCATCTTGCCACTGCGGGCTTGGTCAGTCAGGTCGGTGGTGAAGCGTTTGAGGGCTTCCTGCTTGCCCATGGCAGCAGGCGCAATGGCGTCAGAGGCCTCACCGGGTGCCGCACCACCTTCGGTAGCCGACTGCGACGCCTCGGGCGACGAAGCCAACAAGCTGGCGAACTGTTCGGTGAGGTCGTCGAGTTTGATCTTTTCAAACTGCTTTGAAATCGACAACACCGCGTTGCGCATGCTCGGCGTCTTCAACAAACCGATGACCAGATACCCGGTGCGCACTTGTCGGTCATTAAACATCAAGGAGCCATACACCCACGCACGCTCGACCGCGTTCTCGACAAAGCTGGACAGGTCGGTGATGGACGAAGCGCCGCGCGGCAGCCGGTCGAGGGACTGCTGCAAATCGGCCACCAAGGCGGATGCATCCAAGCCATAGTGTTTGACGATGCGATGCAAGTCCGAGTCCTGACCATTCAGGATCTGGAACATCCAGTGCTGCAACTCCACATAGGGATTGCCGCGCAACTTGCAAAACACGGTGGCACTCTCAATGGCCTTGTAGGCCAGGGGATTGAGTTTGCCAAACAAGGCGGTACGGCTGATTTCTGCCATCAAAGCTCTCCTGTTGTTGCGGCGGTCAGCCGCCTTGATAGGGTGTTTCCAAGCGCAAGCGCATCGCGCGTTGATCTGGCAGTGGGCCTCGGCGACCCAGCCATGCACTCAAGCCCAAACGACCGACTTCGCGGTCTTGGCGCTGCATCTTCAAGGGTGGCACTTGCTCACCCTTGAGCGTCAGCGACACGTCATACGACAAAGCCAAGCCTTGGTATTGGCGAACCCAATCGCGCAAGGCCAGGCGACTGGGGTGCCCCGGCGTGAACTGCTGGTACTGCTGCCAACTCAAGGGGCCGATGTGGATGCGGAAATGCGATTGACGGTCCCACACGCGGCGCCCCAGCACGGCGGATTGCCCCAAGGCGCTGTTGCGTCGTGGCGCCGTGGTGGGCAGCAATCGCGTGCGGTCTTCATCCTGCAGGGTCAACCAATGACCCACATAGGGCTGAATGCGAACTCTCACGCCCAGGTGGTGCGCCAAGACTTTGCCCAACCCTTCTGCCGATCGCGCAGATTTCGCCAGCCACCCGACATGCAGCCGCTTGGCATCGTCCGGGATGTGATCGCGATCAGAAAATGAGCGCCCACCCACGCCAGCCAAGCTGCTCACCCAGCGGGCAAAGTCATCATCCCAAGGGCGGTCGCGATGCACCACCGGCTTGGATTGCGCCCAAGCGCGGAAGAACAACAAAGCGGCCCGGTGATGGAAAAGATCCGCGAAGCGTGCCCACGTCGTATCGCCATGATTGTGGGAGCGCTCTCGCACGTACTCGGTCAGATGCAGAGGCAATGGGCCCATCGGGCCAAACAAGCCAAACGGTCGCTGCATCAAGCGCGGCACCGGTCCAGTCAAGTCGGCTGCATGCAAAGTAGCTGGCGCAAAGTTCAACTCCGGCGCTTGTCCGACACGCACCCCTTCGTCACGGGGGCGCAGGGCCCGCCCCAAACGAGGTTGGTGCTGGTTGTAGGCCTGGATCTGGCGCAACAACTCGAACAACCCAAACGCATAAGGTTGATCGGCCACCTGTTGCCATACCGCCTGCAACGCTTCTTGGGCGGCAGGTGACACCTTTGCCGGCGTGCGCGCGGGCTGAATGATGGACGGAGGGGCGAGCTGATCCATGTTGCTTTACAAAATGGCGGCTTGCCCCACGCGCGCGGGCCATTGCATGACCTGCCCGCGTGTCGTGGTCGACAGTCGTGTTTCGGTGAAGCTGTTCAAACTCGCCTGGCGTGCCAGCACCTGCTCCAGCACACTGCCCAGCAAGAAGGGGCTGTTGCCCTGCAAGCCCAAGTCATCGAGCTCCAGATCAATCTGAACGCCCGCGCCAAAGGCCATGCGTCCGCCACCCGGCAAACGACGCGACACTTGTCGGGCCTTGACCGTTCTCACCGCTTCGACCAATTTGCGCCAAGCGGGATCGCCCTCAGGCCCATGCAACATCAGCATCGACCGCAAGGCGGCGCCCGCCTTCACGGGGTCTTCACCCGCAATGGAGAGGTAGTTCATGCTGAGTTGATTGATCAACGCCCAACCGACATCCCCTCGCACCAATCGTTGCACCACAGGCGTGGGGCCACGCAGGGATTGCACGCTTTGGATCGGCGCGGTGGTATCGAGCGACCAGGCTTGATTGCTGCCCGTCTGCGCCTCGCGCTGCCCTGCGCCGGGCAAGAGCAAGGGCAAATCGCGGTTGGTGACCCACGCACTGAGCGACAACTGGCGCAACTCGCGTGCGTAAGGTGCATGCTGAGGATCGACCAAGGACAAGAAGACTTCGCTGCCCACGTAGGACGAACGCGCACCTTGCTCACGCTGGCGCTGCGACAACATGCGGGGCTCGCGTCGAAGCGTGTAATAGGCGGGATGATCGACGGAGGCTTCGTGGTGGGCCGTGTAGAGCGGGAGGAAGGTTTGCTCGCTGACGGCACCTGTGCCGTGCCCTGTCACCGAGGCGATGCTGTAGACCTCAAAGTCCATTGGCCGGGTACGATCCGGTACCACATGCAACTCATGCGGCACACCGCCCTGCCCCGCCGTTAAAGCAATCCGATCCAGTCGTTTCGGGAACAGATTGATGGCGGGGGTGCAGTACAGGGACAAGCTGGCGGCGTCGATCAAGGACTCCAGAGCGACGTCGCCTCGCGAGAACAACACCACCAAATCAAATTCGGATTCGTTGATGCGCTGCAATCGATGCTGCAGTTGGTTGACCTCGACAAACAACATGCGTTGCGGCATGGCCGAGAACTCTTGCAGCAAGCGGTAGCCCGAGAAGCCACGCAAGGTTTCTGGCAGCAAGGCCTCGTCGTCACCCGTGCCCAACTGACGAATGCTGTCGGCATGTGCCCATTGGCTGCGTGCCGTCGACGCATCGCGGGGCAACCAACTGCCTAGACTGGCCCCCACCAACAACTCGTGCAACTTGAGCGCGGCCTCATCGGGCGCACTGATGTAGAACGCCAACTTGTCGATGGGCAATTGGTTGGCCTTGAGGCCACCATGCACCTTGAGCTTGATGCGCAATCCACCCCGCACCTGACGCGCCATGGGCAATTCAGCAATGGGCAAATCGGGCGCGTGGCTGAAGTACTGAACCGCCGCAATCTCCAGCGGCCAAAGGGTGACCTCATGGCCGGTGCGGAACTCACACCGGGTGTTCTGCCCACGCGCCACTTCGCTGTGCAGCGCCGATTGACGCGGCAAGACAAAGCCCTTGGCCAGAGCCGGGTCGGCATAGTTGGGCTGAAAACGGGTGACCATCATCGCCGGCACCGGCGACAGGAAGTTGGGGTAAACCGTTTCGAGCAGGTGCGCGATGAAACGCGGGTACTCCGCATCCAGCTTGAGTTGGGTGCGTGCAGCCATGAAGGCAAAGCCTTCGAGCAAACGCTCCACATAGGGATCGGCCACTTCCAGGCCATCCATCGTCAGGCGGGAGGCAATCTTGGGAAACTCGCGCGCAAACTCCGCGCCCATTTCTCGCAAGTGCGCCAGCTCTTGGTTGTAATACTTGAGGAGTCCGGGATCCATCAGTCACGACCTCCATCGCGCAAAGTGCCGCTCGTTTCGCGCACCAAGACTTGACCGGCCTCCAAGTCCAACTGCGTACGTAACAGCAACTCGAGAGGAATGGGTTGCGCCCAAAGCAGGCCTTGAATCTCAAATTCAATCACGTTGTGGGAGTCGAGCATGACGCCCGAATCCAAGGCACGCACCACCAAGGAGTGCTCTAGGATGCGCGGCTCAAAACGCAAGATGGCCCTACGAATGGAGGACTCGACGTCTTGCACATCGATCTTGGAAGCCAACTGACCTGACATGGGTGGCAAGCCATAGTTCAAGACCGAATCGGCGGCATAGGGCGCATCCTGCGCCTGCGCACCCAGCGGTTGCACAGCATTGAGCAACCAGCCCAGGTCACGCAACACGGCTTGGCGAAGCTGATTCTTGTTCAGAACCCGACGCTCGTCCGCATCCCGGCTGTTGGCGGGATCGTCATCGGTCAAACGATCCAGCAAAGCCGGTTGCAGTCGTTCTCGCAGGTCCGTGGCGGCCATCGGTATGAATCCAATCAGGCCGGTGCGTTGAGCACCAATTCACGCACATCGACCAGACCCAACTCGTTTTGGTCGGTGGTCAACAAGCGCACGCCTTCACCCTTGTATTGGTCGTCACGCGCAGGGCTGAGAGCCAACCACTCGGTGCGACGAGCCAACTTCAAAGCGGCATCACTGTCTGCACTCAGACCGGGGTAGCGTGTCGGGATCAGGGCCACCGTTTCTCCACCATTCGGGAAGTGCAAGTGCGCTGGCATCCAGACCATGTCACGCAAATCGGATGGTTCTTCGATGGTGACTTTGGCCAAGGAGGCAAAGGGCACCCAGCCATAGCGCCCGTTGATGATGACTTCCAGCAGGGGGCCTAAACGGGAGTCGGCATCGGCGATCCATTCAAAGGGCTCGCCGTTGAGTGTGCCGGAAGTAGCCGGCGCGGCTTCCATGGCTTGCGCACGCAACTGCGCGGCCTGCCCGAGGTCACCACGCGCATCGGCTTGCAGGGCCTCGACCAGCCAGGCTACCCACGCTTGCGGTTGACCAAACACCATGGGCGTGGTTTGCCCTGCGAACACCGCTTCACGCAGCGCTTCGCACTGCAGTGCCTCTTTGTAGGTGTTGACCATCGGCAAGGTGCTGGCATCCAACTCGCCGCACACCTTGAGCTGATTGCCTGCGCGTTGCCATTGGGCATCCACACACAAGAGCTGGAACAGGAAGACCCGCAGCTTGGGATTGGCGGGCTCGGCACGCACACCGTCTTGCAAGGATTGCAAAGCGGCTGCGGTGTCGCCCATGCGAAGGGCCTGTTCGGCAGCTTCCACTGGTTTCATGGTGGGTTCCCATCAATGAAGCCGAGGCTTCAGTTTGGCGAAATCTCGGTTTCGAAGGTGGTGGCACCACCGCTGCCGCCACTGCCTTGCTGCGGCTGGTATTGCACCTGCACCTTGAAGAAGGCGACGCGCAACTCTTCAACGAGTTCACAGCTGCCATCGGCTTCGTTTCGCAGTTGGTGCGACATGATGCGCGCCTTCTCGACCACGATCTTGAAATAGTCCAGCGCCTGTTCGCCACCGGCCTTGCGCACACTCAAAGTCAGCTTCTTGAGCGGCTCATTGGCACGGAGGGCTGACATCAAAGCGGTGGTGGCACGGTCCACCCGTTTGCGAATCACCAACTCTTTCATGGTGGTTCGGGCTGAACTGGAAGCAAAGGATGCCGCACTGACATCCATGCCCCAACTCCAACCGAGCAGGACCACTTCGTCAAGGTGCCCGGGGGCTTGTGAATCCCCCTTGATGGGTCCCTGCTTGGTGCCCTCAATCTTGAGAAACATGTCGGCTTGTGACATGGCCTGCTCCTGCTCCGTGTATCAGTCTGATCAGCCCAGTGGCTTGTTGGCGGGGATATCCCAAGCGGCCGTCGAGGTCGCGCCGGCACCACCTTCTTTGGATTGCACCGTGTACTCGACCTTGAACTTGGCAAAGTTCAGGACGACGTTTTCGGTCAGGCGGTCTTCGCCACCCGAACCACCGGTTTGCACCGACGACACCAGCACGTCGTTCAAGGTGATCTTGATGTACTCGAGTGGTTTGTCGCCAGCCTTACGAACGGTCAGCTTGGCTTCCTTGATGTGGGTGCCTTTGCATGCAGCCATCAACAGGGCAGTCGAGCTGGAGTCCACCCACTTGGTCAAAGAGATGTCTTGCACATTGACTTTGCCTGCGCCTGCGCCGGTACCGTTGTGAGCGGTGCCCGATTGGGACAAGCCCCAACTCCAAGCCAGAACGTCGATTTCGGCGGCGTGCTTGTCGTCTTTCGATTCACCCTTGATGTCACCGATCTTGATGAACATATCCACTGCCATGATTTTTCTCCTGTTGAGCAACCCGAGTTGATTGCATTGCTGTACGGTCTTGGCGCGGTGTGCGGGTCAACACCCGCGCCATCAGCTGTTGACAAACGCCAGATCAGGCGGCCTTCTGTGAAGGCAGCTTGGAGACCAGGCGCAGAGAAACGGTCAGCCCTTCGAGCTGATAGTGCGGACGCAAGAAGAACTTGGAGGTGTAGTAACCAGGGTTGCCTTCCACGTCCTCAACGACCACTTCAGCGGCAGCCAGTGGGCGGCGCGCCTTGGTGTCTTCGGAAGAGTGGGCAGGATCCCCGTCCACATAGTTCATGATCCAGTCTTGCAACCAGCGTTGAACTTCGTCGCGCTCCTTGAACGAACCAACCTTGTCGCGCACGATGCACTTCAGGTAGTGCGCAAAACGGCAGGTGGCGAACAAGTAGGGCAAGCGTGCGGCCAGATTGGCGTTGGCGCTGGCATCCGGGTCGTCGTACTCCGCTGGCTTTTGCAGCGATTGCGCACCGATGAAGGCCGCGAAGTCGGAGTTCTTCTTGTGAACCAAAGGCATGAAGCCGTTCTTGGCCAATTCGGCCTCACGACGGTCGCTGATGGCGATCTCGGTGGGGCACTTCATGTCTACGCCACCATCGTCGGTGGGGAAGGTGTGCGTGGGCAGGCCTTGCACCGCACCACCGGACTCGATGCCGCGAATGCGTGAGCACCAGCCATATTCCTTGAAGGAGCGGTTGATGTTCACGGCCATGGCGTAAGCCGAGTTGGCCCAGGTGTACTTGCTGTGATCCGCACCTGCGGTGTCTTCTTCAAAGTTGAAGGCTTCGACCGGGTTGCTGGTGGCGCCGTAAGGTTGGCGCGACAAGAAGCGCGGCATGGCCAAGCCAATGTAGCGTGCATCGTCCGACTCACGCAGCGAGCGCCAAGCGGCATATTCAGGCGTGGTGAAGATCTTGGTCAGGTCACGTGGGTTGGCCAGCTCTTGCCAAGATTCCATCTGCATCAGGCCGGGGCCAGGCGCGGCCAGGAAGGGAGAGTGAGCCGAAGCGCACACCTTGGCCATTTCGCCCAACCACTCCACATCGGGTGGGGTGTGGTCGAAGTAGTAGTCACCCACCAGACAGCCGAAGGGCTCGCCACCAAACTGGCCATATTCCTCTTCATAGACTTTCTTGAAGATGGGGCTTTGATCCCAGGCTGTGCCCTTGAACTTTTTCAGCGTCTTGCCCACCTCGGCTTTGGAGATGTTCATGACGCGGATCTTGAGCATCTCGTCGGTTTCGGTGTTGCTGACGAGGTAATGCAGACCACGCCAGGCGCTTTCGAGTTGTTGGAACTCGGCGTGGTGCAGGATCTTGTTGACCTGCTCGGACATCTTGGCGTCCAGTGCGGCGATCATGGCTTCGATGGAAGCCACCACGTCGCTGCCAATCAACTTGGTTTGCGACAGGGCTTGTTGCGCCAGGGTCAGCACCGCTTGTTCGACGGCCGATTTGGCGTTGTCGTTCTGGGGCTTGAATTCTTTGTTCAGCAGCGCGGCAAAGTCGCCGCCTTCGTACGCCACGCCTTGCAGGGCAGCGCTTTGAGCTTGAGCTTCAGACATGTTTCAAATCCTTCAATCAAAGCGTTCGATCACTGACCGTCTGCAGGCTTCTTGGCCGAGGCCAAGGCGTTCAGCAACGATTCGTCTTTCAGCACCTTGGCCAGCAGCTCTTCGGCCCCCGTCTTGCCATCCATGTAGGTGATCAGGTTGGCCAGTTGTTGGCGGGCTTCGAGCAGTTGCTTGAGGCCATCGACCTTGGCAGCCACGGCGGCGGGCGAGAAGTCGTCCATGCTTTCAAAGGTCAGGTCAATCGACAGATTGCCTTCGCCAGTCAGGGTGTTGGGCACCTGGAAAGCCACGCGTGGCTTCATCGATTTCATGCGGGTGTCGAAGTTATCGACATCGAAGTCGAGGAACTTGCGATCAGCCACAGGTGCCAAGGGCTCAGCAGGCTTGCCAGAGAGGTCAGACAACACGCCCATCACAAATGGCAGTTGAACCTTCTTCTCGGCGCCGTAGAGCTCGACGTCGTATTCGATCTGCACGCGCGGTGCGCGATTGCGGGCAATGAACTTCTGACTGCTGGTGGCCATGCTTCGCTCCTGGGTCGTTTAAGTTGGGAGAAAGAATCGGGATGCGTCACTGGTCGGAGGGACCGGCGATGCGCTCGACCTGGTCAATGCCATCGGGCACCAGGTCGCGGATGATGTCCATGAAGTTCTTGTTCATCAGGCGCTGGGCGCGGCGGATCAACAAGGGGGCGGGATTGGTGGGTTCGTTCAGCTCAATCCACTCGCAGACTTTGTCGAGCGTGGCCACCACATCGGCACGATTGCGGATCGCACCCGGGGCGGCGACCATCGCCATGCTGGAAGCCGGCACCATCGAGGCGTCAGCAGGCGCGCCGGCTGCATCTACTGATGCAGCTGCGTCGACTGCAGCACCGCCTTGCGCCTGACGAGCGACATCGCCCAGGCATTGACACAAGACACGCAAAGGGCGCAGTTCTGGGCCAGAGATGGTGGCGCGATCATTGATGACGCGATCAATGTCGGTCACGGCTTGCGCCATGCCGGCAATGGCATCAATCAGGCCCGGCTGTTGGACATCAGCGGCGCGGAAGGCTTCCACCACACCAGCCAGCATGGGCACGGACTCGCCGTCGTTCGGCTGAGCCTTACCTGCCGCCAGTTCAATGTCGCGGCCAGTCAGTGGGTGACGACCTGACACCAGTGCAGACTTGCGCACATCGGCCAAGACCGCCTGGGCATCCGCCAGGGGCGCCAAGGCATTGAGGCGCATGGTGGGGTCGTTGCCGTCGTCCACATCCAGCATGGGATGCACATGATCCCAGTAGGTGTCGAGCAAACGCGCAATCAAGGTCAGGCCCTCGGCGCAAGCCACCAAACCCTGCAGGCGGGTGGAGGCACGCAGCAAATGCACGGCCACGCGCACATCCTTGGTGCGGCCCATCAATTCGGTAGCCAGATTTTGAACAGCGCGCCAGTCGGGGTCTTCGGCGGCGATGATGGTGTCGCCGTATTGCTGCTCGGGTTTGCCCTTGGCCGCTTCTTCCAGTTGCAAAAACTGGGCGTCGTATTCCAGATCGGCACCGCAAGGCTGATCGTCGCTCACGGGCGTCAGGAGGGCATCGACATCAAGAAGGGCCATGGTGTGAATCGCTGAGAGGGATTGCTGGAAACTTCAGCAATGCACTGTAGGGATCCGGTCGATGACTCACACCTGCCAAAAGTCATCTTCAAGATAGGGATGCGCCGCACCCCGCCGGGATGTGTGGTCGCCCACCGACATCCCGGCCGAGGCTCGGCTTTAGAACACCGAGCAAGACGCGTTCACACGCGCACCCGAACAGCTCGACAGTTGCGGCGACTGACGAACCTTCAGCCACTCCAAGGTCAGGGGCTCGACACCAGCATCGGTCAGCACCGATTGAGCCGCGGCCGTGACACCCGTGCACACCTGCGGCTTGTTGAAGGCATCACGCACGTACACATCGGTGCGTTGCTCTTCAAGCACGCGGGGGATCAGGACGCGTTGATCACCCGTCTGATCGTCCAAAGTCGGCATCTGAGACTCGGAGACAAATCGTGTGATGGCCAGGGTCTGGAATTGCGGCTCCGACGTGCTGGATTGGAACGCAGCAATACCGGTGGCATCACTGGCTGAAGGGACGGCCGCGCCATCAAAGCTGGCAGGCGTGGCCCCCTCGAAGGCCAATGCGCCAAAGCGGTTGCCCTTGTCGTCCAACTGAACCGAGGTCCCACGCGGCACGATCACATTCAAGGCATCGACCTCCAGCGGGCCTGTTTGCGAAACGGGGCCCGCGGTGACGAGGTTCAATGTCTCGATCTTGGTGCCTGCACCCAAGACAATCCCCTTGGACGAGGCGCCCTGGTTCTGCAAGGTCAAGGACGACACCCCATTCAGGGCGCCTGCCACAGTGGTGATCACTTCACGGTGACCGCTGGAGCCGATCACGACGGTCTGCGGCAAATTTTCATTGGTACGCTTATTGAACCACTCGGGCAAGATCAGGAAACGGCCCAGAGGCTCAGACGCATCTTGCCCCACCTGGATCAAGGTGCCGAAGGATTCTTGCGCTTGGCCCGACTCGTTCACACCCAAGGGACGCAAGTTGTAGCGTCCTGCCAGATTCAGGAATGGACTGGATTCGCCGCGCCCCAGATCGATCGCAAGCGGCGCTTCAGCGGTGCTGGTGCCGCCCACAATCATCTCTGCCGCAGAGGCCAGCTCCGAACCCTGTTCGTCATGCACACGCAAGCGACCACCGTACTGTGGATCGAAACCCAGCCCGGGCAAACTGCCAACCAAGGTTTGACCCGCCATCACGATGCGTTGGCCACGGCTACCTGCGGTGGTGAGGGTCAGATCAGAAAAGCGAATGCCTTGATTGGTGCCGCGTCCATACAGCTCCACACCCTTGGCCCCACCGTGTATCACCGTGTTGGGGCCCAGGTTGATGCCGACGCCCTCGGTAGTGCCTGACCCGGTGGCAACCCCACGCAGCACGACGCCATCGGTATTGCCACGCAAGTCGGTGTTGGTGACCACGATGCCGTTGGACGAGGAAGCTGTGGCGCGGCCGTTCAACTGGACACCTGCGCCAGCGATGCTCGAGCTGCGAATGTCAATGGCTGCATTGCTGCCCTCTGATGACGCGTCTCGGAGGGACACCATCTCGACGCGGCCCGTACCTGCATCAATGCGAGCATTTGACAAGAAGATGCCCTTGGCCGCCTGGCCATCCGCTCCGACCAGCCTGATGTCACCTCCGCCCGATTCCAAGGTAGCCAATCTAGGCCCCGAAGGTGCAGCCAAGGCTGCGGCAGCGTAGTAGTCAGAGGCGCCGAGACCGTAGAGGTAAACCTCGCCCTGGCGCCCACTCATGGCCGATTGCATGGTGATGTCCACCGCACCTTCTGTTGAGACAATCGCAGCACCAGGCCCCATATAGATGTTGGAACCCGACATCAGCTCCACATGACCTCGCGTGGCAGCGCCGCCGGTCACGATCTGACCACCCATCGACACATTGGCGCTGGCATCTGCGGGATCAGCCTGAACCTTGAGGGACAAGAAGCCACTGTCAGTCAAGGGCACTTCCGCACCACTGAGTGCGGCCAATACCACTTTAGAACCTGCACCTGCCTCGATCCGCCCATTCATCGTGACCTGGCTTCCCTGAAGCAGCAAACCGCCGTTATTCCCCACCCTCAAGATGGCGCCAGGCTCGATATTGACACCGACATCGGGTGCCGTGCCGAGCGAGGCCTGCACCAACTTGATCGAACCGCCTTCTTTCAGCCCCGCATAGGACCCCTTGGCAAACTGATCGTCGGACAAGTTGCGCGAGCTCAGCATCAATCCGGGCGCCTCAACCGTGGCGCTACCGGCGACGCGGACACCACCAGGGCTCACCAGAAACACCCGGTGATCACTGGTCATCGCCCCTTCAATGGTGGCGGTCGAGGCACCCGCCTTGAGGTCGTACACATGGTGCACGGTCAAGGCCTGAGGGTTCGGGTTGGACTTGGCCATCACATGAGTCAAGGCCGATGTGGCACCGATGTTGAAGGTGTCCCACCGGAAAACCGCCAGATTGCTGGTTTGCTCAATGGTCATGGTCGGGCCGGTTGGCGTGCGACCGGTCACCACCGTTGCATCCCCCACCACGGGTGTCAGAGGACCTGAGGGCAAGGCCTGTGCACGAGCCCAGGCGGGCAACAAGGTCAGCAGCAAACCCGCCGAAAACATGGCCTGCGAGATGGGTCGCAGCGCCATGCGTGTCTGAGTGGAAAAGTCAAAACGAGACATGAGAATTCCTTCGATCAGAACGCGTGCTGCGCAGACACAAACAAGCGAGGACGCGGATCACGCGTGTCACTCTGCGGCTCACGGCTGCCACGCCACGCGACGGTGGCTCGAACGGTGGCCCACTCGGGGTAGCTGGCACTCAGCCCCAAGCCCGCATCACGCAAGATGAAGCTGTTGCCCTCAGCAACGAAGGGCCGCTTCAAGCGCTCACCACGCGCCCAGTCATACAAGGCGAACACCGTCCACTGCTGGCTCAGCCACCAACGCACTTCGAGCGTTGCCAAGGTGGCTTGATCTGCAGCACCTTCTGATGCGGCATAGGCCCGCACGCCACCCGGCCCACCCAGGGCAATCTTCTCGGCGCCATCAAGATTACGAGACGCCCATTGACGGTTGACGGCCGCATAGACCGACCAATCACGCGTGATGGCCTGGAGGCGCGAGACCTGTGCTTCGAGCTTATAGAAATGGCCGTGAACCCCATAACGGCCCAATGCCTTGTCCAGATCGATGGCGCTCGGATCATTCAAACCCAACTGGCCTTGGCGCCATTGCACCAAAGCACCCACATACCCCCCACCCAGGACGTTGTCGCGCCCTTCATAGGCGGCCGACAGGACCCAACTGCGAATGGACTTCTGCTCGTTCAAGGCGATCAAGTCGACACGGTCTTCCATGCGCTTGAATTCATAGCCGAAGCGCCCCACCAGCGTTTGACTGCGCGAACGAATGAAGGGATACGACAAAGCGGTGTCAACCACACGCCCGGTGCCATGCGCTGACAAATCGGCAAACACGCCACGCAGGTCGTAATCGACTTGGCTGGCCCCCAAAGACCATCGAATCGGCGTGTAGGCCACAGGCAACTCATACGACAAGCGCCCGACCTTGACGCCACCACCCGTACTCCAGGTGGTGCGTGCATCAAGGTTATCGCCCAGCCCGAGGGGGTTGTTCAGACGTGCGCCCGCGCCTAAGCGCCATTCGCCTGTGAATCGACTGCCTTGGTTGTCCAGCGTCAGCGAAGCATCCCAAGCACGCTTGGCCTGCACTTGGATGGCAAGGTTGTAAACCCCTTCATCGCCAGCAGGCGTCATCGAACCTTTGGCCTGAACACCGGGCATGTCATTGAGCGCAAACAGGACACGGTCGAGATCGCGAAGGTTCAGGGCGCCCCCAGCGCTGACGCCGAAGAAGCGCAGCAGCCCCTGCACGCGATCCTCTGACACCGGCGCGTTGCGCCCCAAGGGCACGTCAATGCGCCCGAGGCGAGGTTCCACCACATCGATGGTGACCACACCGGTCGACACATCTTGCGCAGGAAAGCCCAAGCCCACCAGACCCAGGCCCTGGTCTTCGTACAGTTGGCGAATGCCGGCAATGATGGCGCCGAGCTCGCGATCCCCCACGGAGCGCCCCACATAGGGTTGCGCAACGGCTTGCCACTGCTCAGGGGCAATGGCCTTGGCACCCTTGAGTTGCAAACCTTGGAGCACAAAGCTCAAGCCTGTTGACGCAGCAGGCGCTGGGCTCTGTGCGCCACTGGAGGCGCCGCCCGTAGGCGCAGGCACACGCAGGTCCTGGAGCTTGTTGTCACGCAAGGCCTCACCGGCACCCGGCTGGTCCGCAGCCCAGCTGATCGACGACAGGAGCGCTGCTGTCAGCGCCAATGGAATGACTCGGATCATGTCAGCTTCCCAATTGCATCCGGCCATTGCCGATCACGTTGAAAGGAGCCCAGAAGAAGGGGTGGGCAAAGCGGCGCTTTTTCTGGACATCCAGTTGCGCCTGGCGCATGGCATCCATCAAATCGGTGCCCTCGCCCATGGTTTGATACATGCGGGTCATGAGCGCCTCGGTGGACTCATCGGCCACGGGCCACAAGGATGCGACCATGCTGCCGGCCCCGGCCGAGAGGAAGGAGCGGGTGAAACCAATGATTTCGTCGCCCTTGACCACCTTGCCCAGACCACTTTCACAGGCCGACAAGGTCACCAGACTGACGCCAGACATGTTCAACTGATACACCTCACGGGCCTCGAGCAAGCCACGGTCTTGTCCGTCATTGGCCAAGAGGATGCGAGAGAACAAGGGGTCGACTTCATCGACCTCCGCGTGCGCGGCCACGTGCAGCACCGCCGATTGATTGGCCTGCTGCTTGAAGGTCACCTTGGTGGCGTCTTTTTGCACATAGATCTGCTTTTGGCGGAACAACTCGGCGACCTGATTGACTTCGCGCTCTGCACCCGGCAGCGGCACATTCTCAGGCGTGGCAGGGTTACCAAAGGCCATCAAGGTGCTGACCTTGGACTGCGGACGCGACCACAGTTGACCGCCCACTGAGGCAGAAGGCCACACGGCGATGGCGCTATTGGCAATCAGGTAAGACTTGCCGTCATGCAGCGCCTGGAAGGGCAGATAGTGCAAGGGTCCGTGCGGCACGATGAACAGGCGTTGCACCCCCTCGCGGGCCACAGGTGCGATCAACTTTTGATACAGGGCTTGCGCCTTGGCATCCACATCTCGCTTGCGTTCGATGATGCTCTTGCGGAAGTCCTCCACCTCGGTCGTCAAGGCCTCTTGCGGCAGGGCCAAGGTCTTGCCTTGCAGGCCATCGGAGCGCACCAACCACACCACCACGGCATCACCCACAGCGTGGAACTGCAAGACGGCTTCGTTGGGTCGCAACAAACCCTGCAGATCCTTCAAGGCCATGGGTTTGGTGAAGCTGTCGGCAGCGCGACCACGAACGGTGTCCAACAATTGGCGCGAGCGAGAAGCCTCAGACAGGGTCCACGCCGCAGCGTAGTCCTGCTGTGCCACCGCCAGCTTCAAAGCCTGTTCGTATACCGATTGCAGGTCGCCAAACAAACCCGTGCGGACTTCGTCGCTGCGGAAGCGCGCACGAACGTCGTCGGCCATGGCCGAGGCTTTCAGGAACGACGCCAGCGCTTTGTCACGCTCATTGCGTTGAAGTTGAACCTTGCCCGCGCCCACGTAGGCCCACAGGCGCTGGTAGTCGGCATCGGCCGATTGATCTTCGGCCAATTGATCGTATGCAGCGAGCGCTTCCTCGGGTCGGTCAGCCGCCATCAAGGCGTTGGCCAGGCTGCGCAGGTAAACCGCACCGAGCTCTAACTGCACCGCACGCCCCAACGATTGCAATTGCGCCAGCGCATCCAGCGGGCGGCCGGCACCTTGCAGGGCATTGGCATACGACAAAACCACTTGGGGGCGGAACTTGCTGCTGGCCACAGCCAAGCTGGACTCATAGGCCTTCAAGGCACCCACATGATCTTTTCGACGCGAAGCGACATCGCCCAAAACCTTGTACGAGGGAGCCTGCACTTGCTCGGCACTGGCGCCGGTCACGGCCAAGGCACTGCGCGCGTACTGCTCAGCTTCGTCGAGTTTGCCGGCATACAAGTACGCGATAGCCAAATCCCGGTGCGCCACAGCCACCAGGTCCGGCTTCTTGTCTCGTTGACCCAGGTAGAGCGCCTTGCTGGCCGCGCGGATGCTCTGGCGGAAATCGCCCTGCTCCGCCAGGCTCATGGCCTGCCCGCAATAGGCGTAGCCATCCAACTGAATGACGTCCTGCGCCAGCAAGCGCTCCCCCTCTTGCACGTGGGTTCGCTGCGCACTGGCATCGCGCTGGCGGGCAATGGCTTGCTCCGCCACCTTAGAGATGGGCGCCAGATCGGAAGCGGTTTGCGCCCACACGGCGCTGGCAGCCCCCCAGGTCGTCAGCGCCAAGGCCAAGGTCCTGCTGATGGAATTCAATCGATATGTCATGGGTCGTGGCCCTGCAAAGGGTCCGGCGAATCAACACCCCGGACTAAACCAAACACACTAGAAACTGACCATCCCTAGGGCAAGTGACCTTGGTGAATGCACCCCCTCGAACTTGGGGGGGTGCCCGCACCTTGATGCAAGCCCGGAATCAGCCCAACTGACGCAAAACTGAAAACAAGGCTTTGGGTTGCACCGGTTTGAACAACACGCGCAAGCCACTGTCATGCACCCGTTTGACTTGCTCAGGCGAGGTATCCCCGGTCACCAGCACGGCGGGTAAATCGGGCCCCAACACCCCCTTGACCCGCGCAATGGCCTGGAGCCCATCCTCGCCGTTGCGCAAACGCAAGTCGGACACCACCGCGTGAATCGGTTCGTGGTGATGCACCGCGTGCGCCACCGCCTCATCGATCGAGCTGGCCAGCAAGACCTCAAAGTCCCACTGCTCTAGCAAGAGCTTCATGCTTTCGCGGATGTTTTCTTCGTCGTCGATGAAGATCAGGGTGCGCGCATGGCCAATCGGCGAAGGCACGGTTTCGGCCTCGAGGTTCATGCCGTGCAAGGCATCGAGATCGGTCAGCGGCACCGACACACGCACCATCGTGCCCTTGCCGGGCGTGGAAGCCACCGTGAGCTCATGATCCATCAGGGCCGCCAAACGTTTGACAATGGCCAGGCCCATCCCCAGCCCACGACTGCGGTCGCGCTCCGGGTTGTTGAGTTGATAGAACTCGTCGAACACCCGAGGCAGCTCGTCTTGCGGAATACCAATCCCGGTGTCCCAGACCTCGATGTGGGCCCGTTTGCCACAGGTGCGGGCCACCACGACCATGCCACCGTCCTCGGTGTACTTGATGGCGTTTTGGATGAGGTTACTGAGGATGCGCTCCAGCAATTGGGGGTCGCTGGTCACGTGTTTGCCCCCCGGCTTGAAGCGCAAACTCAAGCCCGCCGCTTCGGCCTGCCCGGCAAAGTGCATGTGCAAGCGCCGGAACACATCGCGAATCGGGAAAGACTGGATCTGTGGCTCGATCACGCCCGCATCCAACTTGGAAATGTCGAGCATGGCGTTGAAGGAACGGTCGAGCGACTCGATGCACCGCGTGAGGTTACCGACCAGCAATTGCTCGCCCGTGCCCGCCAAGCGCTTTTCCAAGGCACTGGCGAACAAGCCCAGGGCATGCATCGGCTGACGCAAATCGTGGCTGGCCGAGGCAATGAAGCGGCTTTTTTCGCGGTCGGCGCGCTCTACCAAAGACATCTGATGGCGCAATTGCTGCACCAACTGGGCATTGTCAAACTGCGCTTGGAGCGCCTGAACCAGCATGTGGTTTTGCCGCATGCCAAATCCCAAATTGACACCCAAGTAAGCCAAGGCAAACACCGCCAAGGCCTGATGCAAATCACCGGGATACCAAAGCAGCGCCACGGGCAAGGGCAACAAGACCGGAATCAACCAGAGATAGATGGCGGGCCGGTAGGCCACGATGGAGCCAATGCCGCCCGATCCCATGCCCAACAAGACCAGCATCAAGAGGCAGATCATGGCCAGATCAGGGTGCGGCAACAGAAAGAAGGGAGCCGAGCCCCACGCCACCGCCGCGCCGCCCAGCGCCCATATGTAGCGCTGCAACCAATAGCGCGGGCGCTCTTGGGCGAGTGGGTCGCGCATGCGCATCCATGCCGTGGCCATGCGCCAGGCTTGGGTGCCATGCACCAACACCGCCCAGGGCCAGATGCGCGCATCGTGGGTGTATAGGTAGTACGCCACCCAAAACGTGAAGGCCGTGATGACAGCCCCGATGGAGGTGAACAGGCTGCCCCCGTATAGGGATTGCACCTGCGCCGTCAGCAAATCAGGCCGATGGCCCTCGTCGGCCTGCAGCGAGTCGACAAACGCCTGACTGGCGTGAAAAGGGACCCGGTAAGCAAACTTCACCGGAAGAGGCTGATCAGGTGGGAGCGCGACTTGACGTCCAGTGCCAACAAGATGGTCGACACATAGTTCTTGACGGTACCCAAGGACAACTGGGTGGAGTTGCTGATTTCCTGGTTCGAGCAACCAGAGAGCACCAATTCCAAAATCTCAAGGTGACGTGGCCCCAACTCCGCCACGCGGTCGTAGCTGGAGGCCGAGGTGGCCCGAGGAAAGCGCGCCGCAGCCACAGCCGGGGCGGGGGTGACCGCAGCCGCATAGGACGACTCGGTCAACATGCCCACGATGCTGGAGCGGGTCATGGAAGGCGAATAGGCCTTGGGCAGGTAGCCCAAAGCCCCCAAGCCCTTCGCCTGCCCAATCACAAACTCATCTTGCGTGCCGCTCATGACGGCCACGCGCGCCTGGGGATAGGTTTGGAGAAACTGCCGCAAGCCCTGCAAGCCCTTGCAGTCGGCCATGTTCAGGTCCAGCAAGACCAAGGACACATCTTCGGCCTGGCTGTAGAGCCGCATGGCATCGTTCAGATTGCTGGCCTCCAGCCACTGGATCTGCAATTCCTCGACGGAATCGAGCACGGTGCGCAAACCCACCCGAACCAAGTCGTGGTCGTCTACCAGCAGGACTTTGTAAGAGCCCAAGGCGGGCAGACAGCTAGACCCCATTGTTTCCTGATTGTGAATTAATAACGGTGTGCGTAGTGTGTGGAATTCGGAAAACGACCGCAATCCCTAACTTGCACCCCCCTCCCCCCCAGTTTTGACACCAAAACGTCATTCATCGTCTAGCATTGCGCCTTTGCGCGGCCAGACGGGCCCGCGCCCCTGGAGTCTTGCTGTGTCCTCGTCCCCCTTTGCCCCCGAAACCGGCCGCCGCCGCACCTTTGCGATCATTTCCCACCCTGACGCGGGTAAAACCACGCTGACGGAAAAGCTGCTGCTGTTCTCCGGCGCGATTCACATCGCCGGCTCGGTCAAGGCCCGCAAGGCCTCGCGCCACGCGACCTCGGACTGGATGGAAATTGAAAAGCAGCGCGGCATTTCGGTGGCCTCGTCGGTGATGCAGATGCTGTACCGAGAACACGTGGTCAACCTGCTCGACACCCCCGGCCACAAAGACTTCTCGGAAGACACCTACCGCGTGCTGACCGCCGTGGACTCGGCCCTGATGGTGATTGACGCGGCCAACGGTGTGGAAGCCCAGACCAAGCGCCTGATCGAGGTGTGCCGCCAACGTGACACACCCATCATCACGTTTGTGAACAAGATGGACCGCGAAGGCCGCGACCCGTTGGAGTTGCTGGACGAAGTCGAGCAGGAACTGGGCATGCCTTGCGTACCCATGACCTGGCCCGTGGGCCAAGGCAAACAGTTTGGCGGCATCGTCAATCTGCGCACCAAGTCCATGCGCTTGTTTGATGCGGGCGAAGACAAACGCAGCGACGAATACGAAACGGTATCCCTGGAAGAGCGCGACAAGCTGGCTGCCCGCTTCGGACACGAGTGGGAATTGGCTGAGCAAAACATGGAGTTGATGGCCGAAGCCGCCCCGGCCTTCGACATTGAACAGTTCCTGGCTGCCAAACAAACGCCCGTGTTCTTCGGCTCGGCGGTGAACAACTTTGGCGTGCAGGAAGTGCTGGACGCCCTGGTGGACCTGGCGCCGTCGCCCCGCCCCCGCTTCAGCACCGAAAAAGACGGCTCGCACAAGGAAATCTCGCCCGACATGGAGAACTTCTCTGGCGTGGTGTTCAAGGTGCAGGCCAATATGGACCCCTCGCACCGCGACCGCATCGCCTTCGTGCGCGTGTGTTCGGGCAAGTACACCCCTGGCATGAAGCTCAAGGTGCAGCGCAGTGGCAAAGAGTTGCGCCCCACCTCGGTGGTGACCTTCCTGTCGCAACGCCGCGAAGCGGTGGACGAGGCTTTTGCCGGCGACATCATTGGCTTCACCACCCACGGTGGCGTGCAGTTGGGCGACACCATCACCGATGGCATCAACCTGCAATACACCGGCCTGCCCTTCTTCGCGCCCGAGTTGTTCCAAACGGTGGAGTTGGCCAATCCGATGAAATCGAAGCAATTGCAAGCAGGTTTGCTGCAATTGGGCGAAGAAGGCGCCATTCAGGTCTTCCGACCCGAGGTGGGCGGCTCGATGTTGCTGGGCGCGGTCGGTCAGTTGCAGTTTGAAGTGGTGCAACACCGCTTGAAGGCCGAATACGGCGTCGATATCCGACTGATGCCTTGCCGTTTCGTAGGTGCGCGCTGGATCACTGCCGACACGCCCGAGGCCATGAAGAAGTTCACCGACGAAAACGCCTCTAAGTTGGCCTTGGATGCGGCCGACACGCTGGCCTACATGATGACCTCTGCGTATGACCTGCGCCTCACGGCCGAGCGTCATCCGCAGGTGCACTTCCACCCGCTGCGGGAACACGCCGGTTTGAGTCTGTCGACCCAATAAACCGAGATAAACGGACAGCGTTCCCCTCGGCGCCACACTTCGCGCCCATCTGGGCCACCTGTTTAGGTGCCCAGATGACCTGAGTTGATTGACTTTCTTGACGTGAAATCGCCCAATTCTTGTGCGCCGCAACATAGCAAAGCGCACATCAACTCAGGAGTGATTCATGTCTCAAATCTCGCGTCTGGCTGCCATCGCTGCAGCCGCCACACTGGCCCTTTCAGCCCACGCGGCTGCCCCGCACGCCGACGTCGTTGTCCTAATGGATGAATCGGGCTCGATGTCAGGCGAACAAGCCTGGATGCGCTCGGTCATCCCAGCGTTGGACACGGGCCTGATCGCCGAAGGTCTGACCGACAACCGGTTCGGCTTGGTCGGGTTTGGCGCCAGCTCTGCCACATCGCCTGCCCCCAGCTATTTGCGTTCTTTCAGTATTGGTGGCGCACAAATGGGCTCCTCCGCGAACTGGGTCACCGCCAGCAATGACTTGAAAGTCAGCGGCTCCATCGAAGACGGTTGGGCCGCCATTGACATGGCTGCTGACTACAGCTTGCGTGCCACGGCTGCGCGCAACTTCATCTTGGTGACGGATGAAGACCGTGACAATACAAACAGCACGCTGAACTACAGCCTGGTCCTCCAGCAACTCAAAGATGCCAAGATTTTGCTGAATGCAGTGGTCAACAACACGTTCCGCTGCGGTGATGGCTCGGCCGCTTTGGGCATCATCGGCTCGACTGGCTACAAGGCCGATGGCGCAGGTGGGTTCACAACCTGCACCGGCGCTGTGGCGGTGGGAGCTGGCGCAATCAAGACCCAATACGTCGACCTGGCCTTGGCATCGGGTGGTGGCGCTTGGAACTTGAACATCCTGCGCAGCGGTGGCAACAACGCCCTCTCATTCTCGAACGCGTTCCTGGCTGGCAAGATTGGCGAAATCACCACTCAACCACCCGCCGTACCAGAGCCCTCGACATACGGCTTGCTGGCCGCCGGCATGGTGACCGTGGGCTGGGCGCTGCGTCGTCGCAAACAGCAAGCCTAAGTCAGGCGTTCGATCAAGCAGGCTTCGACCACAAGATCTCGAGGTTCGGGAACCCCCATGTGGCCGGGTTCTCGCGAGACACAATCGCATCGTTAGCCTTGGGGTCTCCCAGGTTAATGATGCTGTGGGCGATCGGCTCGTTGGATTTGGTCGAGAAAAATACCTTGACGATCGGGCACACCAATGAGGTCGTGCCCGGTTCCAACACCACCGCCAAGCGACCCGACTTCAACTTCACCAAAGAGCCAATCGGATAGATGCCGATACTCTTGACGAAGGCCTGGAAGATGCGTTCTTCAAAGTGGCCATCCTTGGCCCAGTGCGCCATCTTTTGGATGGACTCTGCCGGATCCCAACCCGCCTTGTAGGGACGGTTGGAGGTGATGGCGTCATACACGTCGCACACCGCCCCCATTTTGGAAAACAGGCTGATCTCATCGCCCTTGAGGCGATGGGGATAGCCCATGCCGTTGATCTTTTCGTGGTGATGCAGACAAACGTCCAAAGCCACGGGGCCCACGCCTTTGCCTTCCTCGAGGATGCGATGACCTTCCTCGGGGTGCTTTTTCATGATGGCGAACTCTTCGTCCGTCAAGGCACCCGGCTTGTTGAGGACCTCCACGGGCATGAGGGCCTTGCCCATGTCATGCACCAGGCCAGCCATGCCTGCCTCGCGGGTATCGTCGTCATTCAGGCCAAGCTGACGAGCCAGCGCCACCATGAGCGCGCACACCGCCACGGAGTGCAGATAGGTGTAGTCGTCACTGGTTTTCAGGCGCGCCAAACTGACGATGGCGCCGGGATTGCGGCGAACCGATTCTGAAATGTCATTGACCAGCGGCAGGCAGTGTTCCGTGTCGATGGCCTTGCCCAAGCGCGCGTCCTGGAACATCGACTTCATGGCCGGTGCGGCATCGGCCAACACCTTGGTCGCGCGGGACAACTCCTCGTTGACCGAGCAGGGTTTAGGCGCGGGTTTGTTGACGACCGCCGCGGGCATGGGTACGTCGGGCTGCGGCTCGTCGGACTCGTCAACCTCGACGTCATCAAAGTGCGCTTTGTGATGATGCACTTCCTCGGCCGTTGCCACATCCAGCCCCTTGCGGATGTCGATCCAGACCTCTTTCACCCGACTCTCCTGAATCTGGCGAAGCTGTTTGGGATCGTTGAGCAAAAAGGCGGACTTCCAGAAGGGATGGTCTAGCCACGAGCCGCAAAGCTCGTCTAGAAACATCCCCAACCGCAACTGATCAACCGAGATTTTTTTTCGCATGGCAACAGGTTACAGGACGATGATGCGCCCGCGGGAACACCTTAACTGCCGGTGATTACCCCATGCACCTTATCGGCACACCTGCAGCCAAACGAAGTGAAAAGTTCACATCTTCAGACAGTCGCCCCTGCACCGTCGACACCTTGTCGGCAGACCCATGATGTGATGTGGGGCCCACACCGGTCGATGTGAGCCCCACGGCGATCCACTGAAAAAGGCGGATGCTGGCCTTACAGGCCAGCCGCCGCACGCAGCGCCTGAGCCTTGTGGCTGCGGCCCCAAGGGGCCTCGCCGCAAATCGGCTGATCCGCTGCGCGGATGCCGGCCTTACAGGCCAGCCGCTGCACGCAGCGCAGCCGCTTTGTCAGTCCGTTCCCAGGTGAACTCGGGCTCTTCGCGACCGAAGTGGCCATAAGCAGCCGTCTTGGAATAGATGGGGCGCAGCAAGTCCAGCATCTGGATGATGCCCTTGGGACGCAGGTCAAAGTGCTCAGCCACCAAGGCCGACAGCTTGTCGTCGGAGATGACGCCGGTGCCTTCGGTGTAAACCGTGATGTTCATGGGCTTGGCCACGCCGATGGCGTAAGCCACTTGCACCTGGCATTGCTTGGCCAGACCAGCAGCCACAATGTTCTTGGCCACATAACGCGCCGCGTAAGCAGCCGAGCGGTCCACCTTGGAAGGATCCTTGCCCGAGAAGGCACCACCGCCGTGAGGGCAGGCGCCACCATAGGTGTCCACAATGATCTTGCGACCGGTCAAGCCACAGTCACCTTGTGGGCCACCGATCACAAAACGACCGGTGGGGTTGATCAGGTAGCGGGTGTTTTGCAGCCACTCCTTGGGCAACACCGGCTTGATGATCTCTTCGATGATGGCCTCGTCAAAACCAGGCTTCATCTTGGTGCCATCGCTCCACTCAGGGCTGTGCTGGGTCGACAGCACCACGGTGTCGATGCTGTGGGGCTTGCCGTCCACATAACGCATGGTCACCTGGCTCTTGGCATCCGGGCGCAGGAAAGGCAGACGGCCATCTTTGCGCAACTGGGCCTGACGTTCCACCAAGCGGTGTGCGTAATAAATCGGGGCAGGCATCAGCTCAGGCGTTTCATCGCAGGCATAGCCAAACATCAGGCCTTGGTCACCGGCGCCAATGTTCAGGTAGTCGTCAGACGCGTGGTCCACGCCCTGGGCGATGTCGTTCGACTGCTTGTCGTAAGCGACCAGCACGGCGCAACCCTTGTAGTCGATGCCGTACTCGGTGTTGTCGTACCCAATGCGCTTGATGGTGTCACGGGCGACCTGGATGTAGTCCACATGGGCATTGGTGGTGATTTCACCGGCCAGCACCACCAAACCGGTGTTGCACAGCGTTTCTGCTGCCACGCGGGACTTGGGGTCTTGTTGGAAGATCGCATCCAGAATCGCGTCGGAGATCTGGTCAGCCACCTTATCGGGGTGACCTTCAGACACGGATTCAGAGGTAAAGAGGAAATCGTTCGCCACGTTGAGCTCCTAGTTCAATTCAGTTCCGGCTGCGTCGCCCGGGCTGCAAGAAGGTTCTCGATCAGCGGCGAACGCTTTAGCGGTATTGTTTTAAGTCGCCCCGCAAGTTGTCCTTTAACTCGGCGACTAGGTACAGTGTAGCGAATCTAGCGAAACCCGTTCGCCCGGATCTGCGAAGATCGAGGGCGTTTTCGTTGCATTCCTTTGACGCAAAGCAGGCCGGTCGCCGTTTTGCGACACCATTGGCGCATGGTTCGATTGTTTTCTCTGCTGTCTCGCTGGCCGCTGTGGCTGTTGCACCTCATGGGGTCGACCCTGGGGTGGCTGGCCTATGCCTTGTCGCCGTCCTACCGCCAAAGGCTGGTGGACCACACCCGAGCGGCTGGCTTGGGGCCCCAGCAACGGCGCCAAGCCGTGTCGCACGCCGGCAAGATGGTGGGCGAACTGCCCCTGCTGTGGGGCCGACCCAAAGATCAGCGCTTGGCAGATTCCGTGCAATGGACGAATCCGGAGGCCGTCACCCAAGCCTTGGCTGAGGGCAAAGGCCTGCTGCTGCTCACACCCCACCTGGGTTGCTTTGAGGTTACCGCACAGGCCTACGCAGAGCGTTTTGGCTCAGTCAAACCCATCACCGCTTTGTATCGCCCCGCCAAACAAGCCTGGCTGGCCGACATGATGCGCGATTCGCGTAACCGCCCCGGCATGTTGACCAGTCCTGCCACGTTGAGCGGCGTGCGGCAGATGCTCCGCGCCCTGAAAAGCGGTGAAACCGTGGGCCTACTGCCCGACCAGGTCCCGCCCGAGGGCATGGGCGTGTGGGCACCCTTCTTTGGTCGCGAGGCCTACACCATGACGATGGCCGCCAAACTGGTGGCCCAAACCAAGTGCGCGGTGGTGCTGTTGCGGGGCGAGCGATTGAATGCCCAGCAACGTCGCCAACACGGCTGCAACTACATCGTCCACGCGACACGCGTGCCGCCTGAGCTGGAACAGATCCTCGCCTCGGGTGATGCGGCACAATCAGCGACCACCATCAACCAGTTGATGGAAAGCCTGATCATGCAGTCCCCCGAACAATATTTGTGGGGCTACAACCGCTACAAAGGTCCGCGCCCAGAGATCCTGACCAGCGCAGACGCCAAACCCGGAGTCGGTACATGAAGTCCGTTTTGAGCAACTTGGGGATCCGTCTGGCCCTGGGCTTGCTGTGGTTGCTGCAATGGTTGCCGCTTCCCATTTTGGCGAGCTTGGGCGACAAGCTGGGCCGCCTGCTGTACAAGGTGGCCAAGTCCCGCCGCCGCATCGCGCTCAAGAATCTGGCCCTGTGTTTTCCTGACAAGTCCGAGGCCGAACGCGAAGCCATCGCCCAAGAACACTTTGGCTGGTTGGCCCGCAGCCTGCTGGAGCGAGCCATGCTGTGGTGGTCGCCCCCCGAACGCATCAAGAACCTGATTCAGGTTGAGGGCGACATCGAACTCGCCGAACGTGAGTACCAAACCTCCGGTCGCCCCACCATGTGGTTGTGTCCTCACTTTGTGGCGCTCGACGTGGCGGGGGCATCCATCCTGTTGTGCCAAAAGCGTCCTGGCGCTTCGATCTACCAAAGGCAAAGCAACCCCGTCATCGACGCCCTGATGAAGAAGGGCCGCTTGCGCTTTGGCAACGCCGAGATCTTTCCGCGCAGCGATTCCGTCAAACCCTTGTTTCGCGCCATCAAACAAGAGGGCCGGGGCTTTTTCAACTTGCCTGACATGGACTTTGGCGAGCGCGATGCCGCCTTCGTGCCCTTCTTCGGCGTGCCCGCCGCAACCCTGTTGGCGCCCTCGCGCATGGCACGCGCCCTCAACATGGTGGTGCAACCCGTGATCGCCGAGACCCTGCCGAAAGGCCAGGGCTGGCGCATTCGCTACCTGCCGGCCATGCACGGCTTTCCCACCGCGGATGCGGAAGCCGACACCCTGCGCCTGAACCAGATGATCGAGCATGAAATCCTGAAGCAACCGGCCCAATACCTGTGGGTGCACAAACGCTTCAAGACCCGCCCAGCGGGCGAACCCGGTTTCTATTGACTCGGCGGATAATGGCGGCATGAAGCTGCGCTTTACCAAAATGCACGGCGCGGGCAACGATTTCATCGTGCTCGACGCCACCCAAGCCCCTCTGCCCCTGAGCGAGGCGCAATACCGTTTCCTGGCCGACCGTCGCTTTGGCATTGGCGCCGACCAGATCCTGATCGTGGAACCCGGCAAAGCCAGCCAAGGCACCGACTTCACCTACCGCATCATCAATGCAGACGGCGGCGAAGTGGAGCAATGCGGCAACGGCGCCCGCTGTTTTGCACGCTTCGTGCACGACGCCGGCCTCACCGACAAAGAGCGCATCCGCGTTCAAACCATGAAGGCCATCATCGAGCCCACCCTGCAGGCCGACGGCCGTGTCACGGTGGACATGGGGGCCCCCTTCCTGGTGCCCGCTGAAGTGCCCTTTGATGGCAACGGCCTGACACCTGAGATGGTCAATGGCTGCGAGTTGTGGCCCATCCCATTGGCCAACCATCCGGTTCAGGTGGCCGTGGTGTCGATGGGCAACCCCCACGCGGTCACCCGGGTCGACAACGTCGACCAAGCCCCGGTCGACGAATTGGGCCCGCAAATCGAAAGCCACGCCCGCTTCCCCCGCCGTGTCAACGCGGGGTTCATGGAAGTGGTCAGCCGCAGCCACATCAAGCTGCGCGTGTTCGAGCGTGGCAGCGGCGAAACCCTGGCCTGTGGCTCGGGCGCTTGCGCCGCCGTGGTGGCGGGCATCCGTCTGGGTTGGTTGGACAACACCGTGGATGTCGACATGCGTGGTGGCCGCCTGACCATCAGCTGGTTTGGCCCTGGGCAAAGTGTGATGATGACGGGTCCGGCCGTCAAAGTGTTTGATGGCGAGATTGAGGTACCCCAACTGTGAGCAACACCGTAGACACCATGACCACGCAAGGCATCACCGAAGACGACATTGCGAACTACCTCATTCACACACCGGGGTTCTTCGAACGTCAGGCCCAGTTGCTCGCCTCCATCCAACTCACCAGCCCGCATGGTCAGCGTGCCGTGTCGCTGCAAGAGCGCCAGATGGAAATGCTGCGCGACAAGATTCGGGGGCTGGAGCGCCGCATCATCGAGATGATTCGCCATGGTCAGGAAAACGAAGCCATCGCCGATCGTCTGCACCGTTGGGTGCACACCGTCTTGCTCACGCACAACGATCTGGCCTTGCCCACGGTCTTGCTTGAAGCGCTCAAAGATGCCTTCTTGATTCCGCAAGCGGCTGTGCGCGTGTGGGGCACCGACGAACGCCCCCTGCGCGACGGTTTGGCAGACCTGCATTGCACCGAGGACGTCAGTGCCGACGTGCGCAGCTTTGCCACCAGCTTGACCCAACCCTACTGCGGCATGAACTCCAACTTCGAAGCCGCCAAATGGCTGGAAGACAGCCACACCATCACCTCGCTGGCCATGATTCCGCTGCGCCACGATGACAGCTGCTTTGGCTTGCTGGTGCTGGGCTCGCCAGACCCCACCCGCTACACCGCCGACATGGGGGTCGAGTTCTTGGACCAAGTCGGTCAATTGACCAGCGCGGCGCTGGCGCGACTGCGCGGCTGATAAAAAGCGACAGGGGTGCTTGCGGCCTTGTGACAGATCAAGCTGCAAGCGTGAAAACTGCCGTTCAATCATTGTGATCAAACACAAGGAGCGGCACATGTTGACATCACTTCTCCCCTCTCGACACCCATTTGCAGCAGGGCTGGCAGCCATCATCAGTGTGGCGAGCATGCCGACGGCACACGCGGCCTCGTTTGGCACCGGGTGTTATTTCAATACACAGGTCATCGCCGATGGCGCCGATGCGATCGCGCATACGGGTGAGGGCTGCCTGGGCGATCTGATTCAACAGCGTGGCACCGTTGTCGACCAGCGCTGGACCGGTGATGAGTATGTGACGCAGGACTTCGATCAACTCGCTCGCACCGGCGTGGCCGGTTCGGCTGGGTTGGGCGTCCTGCATGCCTATTCAGGGTCTTTTGCCCAATCCACGCCGATGGCCAAGTTGTTCTACTACGCCAATGGCGAACCCGGCATCATCGAAAACATGGCGCGCGCGGAGGCGCGCTCCAGTCTGTCGTCGTTCTGGTTCGATGAAATCACGGTGCAGTCAGCACCGGTCTACGGGCGCGTGGTGCTTCGGTTCACCATTACCGCTCACGGCAAAACCTCTGTGCTGGAGACCACGCAAGGTCTGGCATCGTTTGATACCCGCCTGATCGCGGATGACGACCGCTACGCCGACGATTTGCGCCTCAATGTGAATGGCGCAGGCACCGCCTCTGACGACCGTGGGTACTGGCCAGGCACCAAGATTCGCATCTACGGCGAACTGACTGCCCGCTCCAGCGCTTACGCTGGTCGCGTCTACGGCTGGCCACACAACCCATTGGGCTACATCGCCGAATCCAATTCGGTTGCGGATGCATCGAACACGGCTGGCTTTCAAATTGAAGTTCTGACGCCAGGCGCGTCATACACGTCAGCGAGTGGGCGCAGCTATGTGGCCATGGTGCCGGAACCGGAGACCTACGCTTTGGCAGGCGCGGGTCTGGCTCTGATCAGCGTGTTCCGCCCGGGACGGCAGCGCCGCACCGAACGTCATCCGTCCGACACCGCCGCCTGAAGACACAAGGAAACGCTTATCCAGGGGCCGCTTGCATGCGGCCCTTTTTGACCCTTGCTAATGCGAATGATTCTTATTATCATGCATTCAAGCAAGGAGGACTGACATGTCGCAAGGACCGGAAACGCTAGCCGCCCCCGCCCAGCTGCTGGCCCACAACGAGCTGGGACAAATCCACGTAGAAGCCAGTGGCGTCGTCACACTCAAGATCAACTACCTCAGTCTTCGGCTTCAGGCGGATGCCTTCGATGCCTTGACCGCGCTGGTACGCCAGGCCGCCACCGAACTCGCTGAATCACCTTCCGATCAGTCCGGCATCGTGCCACACAGCGAAACGTCGACCTGGCATTGAGGAGACATGCACCATGTGCCAGAAAGAGAACGCAGGGTTCCGCTTGATCCCGTTTCGGCAGCCATCTGCACCCCTTGCCACAACGGCCTGCACAGACCTCAACGAAACCAGAACACACCGCAAACGACGCTTGTGGAATCTGGACGATCATGCGCACTGTCCGGTCATCGGTGTGTGCATGCCCATCCATACCTTGAGGCGCTTGCTGCGCAAGTGCTCCGAGGTGAGACTGCCGGACAACGACTATGAACTGCATTGCCTGGTCGTGGGCGCCTCCAAATCACGCACAGGGCTGGCTGAACTGATTCAGAAAGATCTGGACAAACGTTTCCAGCTCAGCTTGAACGCAGTGGCCCGCCTGAAATCGCCGGCAGAACTGGCTGCACATTGGCAGCAAGTTCGATACGGCCCCGATGTGGCTGGCCATTTCTGGGCTTTGCTCACACACCCCCGCATCAGCGACGAACTCACCCAGAACATCCTGGGAGACATCCACATGCTTCAACACCAGATCGGTACGGCCCACCGCGTGGACCACGCTCAGATGGAATCCTTGCTGAATGAGAACGCCGTCTTGAGTCGCGCCTTGGCCGGCGCACAGCAACGAACCCAGGACATGGTGCAAAGCCACGCCCGCGTGCAAGCACGTTTGGAACAAGAGGCCATGCGCCTGCGAGCCGAACTCATCACACGCCAGACCGAGCTGGATCGCCTTCAACAAGAACTGGATGAGCTCCGGACAGCGGCCCCCGATTTGCCCGCCCGGCTCAGCCTGGTCCGAACCAACCAAGCCCAACAAGAGCGCATCCAATCGCTGCAGCGCGCGCTGAACTTGGCGGAGAAACATCCCCCCAGACCCTCCTTGGTGGTGCAGGTCACACCACCAGCGCAAGCAGCAGCTGAACCGGAACCACCCTCCATCCCTTTAGCCCCGCCACCCAGTTGGCAGGACCGTTCGGTGTTGTGTGTCGGCGGACGCCCGAATGTGATCCCGATCTACCGCGACTTGATCGAGCAAACCGGGGCGCAGTTCATGCACCATGATGGCGGCCTGGAAGACAACCCTGGACGCCTGGACCACACTCTCGCTGCTGCCGACTTGGTGATTTGCCAAGCCGGTTGCATCAGCCACGATGCCTACTGGCGCGTGAAGCAGCACTGCAAGCGTAGCAACAAGCCTTGCGTGTTTGTGGAAACGCCCAGCAAACACGCCATGGAGAGAGCGTTGGTCCAATTACTGGCCGAGGACCAGCCCACATCATGAGGGCTGGTCAATCAAGCCTCGGCATCAGGACGCACGCCCCAGCCAAGCCCGCCAAGCACCATAGCTGGTGATGTCGGTGGCACCACGCAAACCGTCGGGCTCACAAATGAAGCCCGGCACTTTGCTGCCATCGGCCAGCACGGTGGTGCCAATGCCCAGCGGCGCAGGGATGCCCGCCACAAAGCTGCCAAAGTGCTGCACCGGCAACTCCCAGACTTCCACTTCGATGGCCGCGCCCCCTTCATCGGGCCCCACCTTGACCAAACCGGGGCGCTGCACCGGCGCGCCACCACTGTCGAGGGCATAGAGCTTGTAGACCGGTGCGGTGTGGGTGCACAGCACCCGACGGCCGCCACGCTGTGTGAGCTGCCAATTCAAGGGCTGACCTTGCAAATGCGCACCACACACCGCCACCCGCACTTGCCCTGAGGGTACGGCCGACGGCACAAGCTCAGCCGGTGGCAAATCCTGAGCCGTGGCACCCAAGGTGGCAGCGCGCCCCTGCAAGGCGTATTGCCACTTTTCTGCCAGACGCAGCAAAGGCACATCCTGATGCGCGGGCGCGACCAGCGTCACCCCAAACGGCAGGTCGTATACAAAGCGCACCGGCACAGCCACCGCTGCACAGTCCAGCAAATTCATGTAATTGGTATAGAGCCCCAATTCGGTGTTGCGCACCACGGGGGCGGCCAACATCTCGTCCATGGTGGGGTGATGCGGCACCGTGGGGGTGATGAGCACATCGACCTGCTGCCACACCTTGGCCGCTTCACGCTGCAACGCCTTGAGTTGATACTGGGCTTCAAACGCATCTGCCGCCGAGGGCGCCGCCCCTTGCAGGGTGATCTCGCGCGTCACAGGGAAGACGGCCTCGGGTTGCGCATCAATGAATGCGCGAATGGCTTGATAGCGCTCTGCCACCCAAGGGCCACCATAGAGCAGTTTGGCAGCTTCCAACATAGGTGAGACATCCACCTCGACCACCTGCAAGCCCATCGCTTTGGCATGGGCGACTGCGTCTGCAAACGCTTGGGCATAAGGCGCATCGCCAAAAAACTCCAACTGCTCGGGCAGAGGTACACCCACTCTCGCCTCGCCTGCGGGTGCCGAGCCAAAGTCGTAGCCATGCGGCTGGGCCGGGCGGGCGTAAGGATCGGTCTCGTCAAAACCCAAAGCCACGCGATACACGCGATGGGCGTCCTGAGCGGTCAAGGCAAAGATGGACACGGTGTCCAAAGACCGGCAGGCAGGCACCACACCGGTGGTACTTAGCAGGCCGCAGGTGGGCTTGAGGCCGACCAGGTTATTGAAGGCCGCAGGCACGCGCCCCGAGCCGGCCGTATCGGTGCCCAAGGAAAAGCTCACCTGCCCCAAAGCCAGGGACACGGCCGACCCCGAGCTGGAGCCGCCCGAGACATAACGCGGATCGAAGGCGTTGTGGCAAGGCCCATAGGGCGAGCGGGTGCCATTGAGGCCGGTCGCAAACTGATCCAGGTTGGTTTTGCCAATGGGGATGGCACCGGCATCGATCAGCTTCTTGACGACGAACGCACTGTCTTGCGGGCGATAAGCAAATGCGGGGCACGCCGCCGTGGTGGGCAAACCAGCCAAGTCGATGTTGTCCTTCACGGCAAAGGGCAAACCGTACAGGGGCTTGCCTTCCGGGCCTTGCGCCATCAGGGCCTGCGCCATCGCCTCCAGGGTCTCGCGATCGTGGACGGCAATCCAGGCGTTGTGGGAATCCGAGCCGATGCGGCGCAACACCTCGTGCACCACATGGATGGGCGTGACAGCCCCACTTTGAAGCGCCTGGCTCAGGGTTTGAATGTCAAAAGACAGGGTTTGCAGATCCACCACTTTGTGTTCCTCGCTCATGTCAAGACCACCACGTCCTGTCCTGCCTGGACGGCGCCACCTTCCTTGCAAGTCACGCGCCAGACGGTACCGTCTTGGGTCGCGGTGACCGCAAATTCCATCTTCATGGACTCGACCACGATCAAAGTGTCGCCTGCCTTGACCACATCGCCCTCTTTGACCAAGACCTGCCAGACACTGCCTTGCACCGCCGAGGCCACCGCATGGGCGGACTCGGGTCGATCATCGGCCTCCACCGTGGCGCTGGCTTGGGCATCGTCGCTCACATACTCGGCCTGACCGGCCGCACGCCAGCGTTCGCGCTCGGCCTCAAACGAGGCCTGCTGTTGGGCCTTGAACGTGGCAATGGAACCGGCTTCTCGGGTCAGGAAAGCACGGTAGTCCTTGAGGCTGAACTGCGTTTCTTCAATACGCAACTGACGACGCCCCAGCGGGAAGTCGGCACGCCACTGCATCAACTCAGCCTCGCTGACGGGGTAGAAATGCAATTGATCAAAGAAGCGCAGCAACCAGGGCTGGCTGAATTCGGGCCCCGCCTGCGTGCCATGACGCCAGCGGTTCCACATTTGCACCGTGCGGCCCACGAACTGGTAGCCACCGGGGCCTTCCATGCCATACACACACAGGTAGGCCCCACCGATACCCACGGCGTTCTCCGGCGTCCACGTGCGGGCGGGGTTGTATTTGGTGGTGACCAGGCGTTGGCGTGGGTCCAAGGGGGTCGCCACGGGTGCACCCAGGTACACATCGCCCAGGCCCATGACCAGGTAGCGCGTGTCAAAGAACATCTTCTGCACGGCCTCGGTGCTGTCCAGGCCATTGATGCGGCGGATGAACTCGATGTTGCTGGGGCACCAGGGCGCATCCGGTCGCACCGACTGGGTGTACTTTTCAATAGCTAGGCGCGTTTGTGAATCGTCCCAGGCCAAGGGCAGATGCACGATGCGGCTGGGCACCACCATGTCGTCCACAGCGGGTGCTTGCACGTGCGCCTTCAGCACCACGGCCAACAGTTGCTCTCTGGGTAAACGAGCGGGGTCAAAGTGCACTTGCAAAGAACGGATGCCGGGCGTCAGGTCGATGATGCCGTCAAGCTCACCTTGGGCTTGCAGGGCCTGGAGGGCCGTCATCAACACATGCACGCGCAGGCGCAGCTCGATGTCCAGCACCAGGGCCCCGAGTTCGATCAGCACATAGCGGTCGCCGGCCTGGCGCACCACCAAGGCGGGGGCATCGCCTTGGGCGGGCTGCTCGTGGATGATGGGGCTGACGCAGGCCTGAGGCTCATCCTTCGGCACAGCGGGCATGGTGGCGGGGCTGGCCTCACCCAATCGGGCCAGGCTGGACAAGGCCTCTTCTTGCTGCGCTTGCCGAGCCAGAGCCTGCGCCACGCTGATGCGATGGAAGCGAATCGTGTCGCCCGGGCGCAGCTGGCCCATCTTCCACAGCTCGGCCTGCACGACCACGGCGGGGCAGACAAAGCCGCCCAGACTGGGGCCATCGGGGCCGAGGATCACCGGCATGTCGCCCGTGAAGTCGATGGCGCCAATGGCATAGGCGTTGTCATGGATGTTGGACGGATGCAAGCCCGCCTCGCCCCCATCGGTGCGCGCCCATGTCGGCTTGGGCCCGATCAGGCGCACGCCTGTTCGGCTGGAGTTGTAGTGAACCTTCCAGTCCGTGTCAAAGAAGGTCTGAATGTCTTCATCCAGGAAGAAGTCTGGCGCCCCATGGGGGCCATACAAGACGCCAATGTCCCAATGGTGAGCGATGGCGGGCACCAGCGC
>JBKBIO010000019.1:0-68534 GCA_046299355.1 Aquabacterium sp.
CTCCACCCCGCGACAGAGACATAGATTGTTGCACACATTTGGCGCAGCTGTCCAGCTTTTTGATTATTCATCTTCTGGGCATCCTGATGGGGTGCCATGCCTGGGGCGTTGGCATCGTGTCCAATACGACTATGGAAGACACAAACAAGCTCGAGCAGCGTCAGATTGATTTGGAGATCAAACTGGGCTTCATGGAAGATTTGCTCGACAGCGTCAATGCGCTGGTCGTGCGGCAACAGCAGCAGATCGATCTGTTGCTGCGGCAGGTCCAGCAACTGCGGGATCAGGTGCAGGACGCCGCGCCGCCGACCTTCCGCAGCCTGCGCGATGAGATTCCGCCGCATTATTGATTTTAAGACGCATGTGCATGGCGGCTTGCTTTTGCACTAAGGTATGACCTTGGCTCGTTGAGCCTGGATGCAGGGAGTGCAATTCAATGTGGGCCGCAGATATTGGCTTGGCGTGGGCGCTGTTGTGCCTGATCGCGGGCGTCGGTTTGGCTTGGCTCCTGAGGCAACGCTGGTTGGCGTGGCAAGCAGATCGCCTGGCCGTGGAGCGATTTGAGTTGGCCCTGGCTGGGGCTGATTTGGGCCTGTGGGATTGGGATGTGCGCACAGGGCGCCTCACCAACAACGCCCGTTGGTTGTCCATGCTGGGCTACAGCGCCAAAGACACCAAGCCGCACTACCAATGGTGGGTGAGTAAGCTGCACCCCGAAGACCGTGGGCCCACGTTGCAGTTGGTTGAGTCGCACTTGAAGGGGTTGACGCCCGAGTACCGCACAGAGTTCCGCATGCAGCATGCCGATGGTCGATGGGTGTGGATCCGGGCACGAGGGCGCATCATGTCTCGAACGCCTGATGGCAAGCCGATTCGCTTTCTGGGTACCCATGCAGACATCACCGACGACAAGGCGGCGCAAGAGGCCTTGCGACAAAGTGAGGCGCGCGCCAGGGCCTTGTTCAATCATCTGCCTGCAGGGGCTGTGGTGCATGCGCCCGATACGCGGATTTTGGCGGCCAACCCGCAAGCGTGCCGCATCTTGGGCTTGTCAGAAGAACAAATGCTGGGGCGTGAGGCCATGGACCCGCGTTGGGGCTTGGTTGACGAGTCCGAGCAGCCGTTGTTGGTGAGCCAGTATCCGGTCAACAAAATCACGACGCATCCGGTGCCCTTCGATGGCTTCGTGGTGGGCGTGCGTCGCCCGGGCGAGGCTCGCCCTCGCTGGGTGATCTGTAGCGGTTATCCGGTCTTTGCGGTAGATGGCAGCCTGGAGCAGGCCGTCATCACCTTTGTGGACATCACCGACAACAAGGCCGCTCAAGAGGCCTTGCGTCGGCACGCCAACTGAGTCGGCGTGAGTGGGCGCTTAGGCGCTCGTCATGGCCGCACCGCAGGCGGAGCAAAAGCGCGCTTGGGCACTCATTTGCTGGCCGCAGGCTGAGCAATAGCGGTATGCGCTGGCAGGTGTGGCGGTCGGCTCGCCTGCCACCACACCAAGGGCCTCATCCGGGGCTTCAATCAACCCGGGTGCAGTCGCACCCGTCGCTTGTGCCAGGCCCAACGTGGCAGTCGAAGCCGGGCCCGAGGCCTGTTGCAAGGCTTGCTCTGCTTGCCCCAATGCGGCGAGACGAGCATGGTCCTCTTGCGATGTGGGGGCCAACAATACGCTCTGAGCCCGACCAAAATCGCACAGGTGATCGGCCAGCATCTGCGCTTCGGGTTCGGTGGAGAACAACGCGGTCACCTGTCGTGCGGCGTCTTTGCCAAACGCCACGGTTTCCAGGCGTGCGCGCCAGACGCGCAGGGTCATGGCTTCGATGCGGGTGACCTGGTTTTCGGTTTGCAGGCGCGAGGTCAGCATGTTCTGCCCTGTGCCCACCTTGGCGGTTTGATAGGTGCCCGACACCTCGACCCATTGGACGATGGATTCGAAGTCGAAGCGGCCCCAGAGTTCGTGCGCGGTGCGCTGACAGAACACGGCGACCAGGATCAGGATGGTGGCCGTGCCCACACCACCGTATTGGTTGGTGGCCGACAGTCGGCCATCGAAATGCCACACGAATGACAGCACCAGGCCCAGAGCGATGGCGATGAGGCCTGTGGCATAGAGGTCCAGCGCCGCAATCCAACGATGGCGTGGTGAGGCCCAGGCTGAAGCCAGATCGGGCGCCGCGCTGGTCTTGATGGGCATGGGTTGGCTTTCTTCCATGGTCTCGCCTTGGAACGCACCGGCCGTCTGGTCAAAAGCAATATGGGGTTCGACGCGGATGTAGCGCCGGTTGGGGATCTTCTCAGTCCATTGTTCTTGCAGTTGGCGGTCGAGCTCATCCATCAACTGATTCGGTGGGCAGTTGATGGACAGGCGGCGTTGCACGCTGCTGGTTTGGGTGCGGGGTGGCGCCTCGACTTGATTCAAGATGGCCAAGACCACCAAGATGGCAGCGGCCAAGCCGGTGAGCAGCAGCACCACGGTTTGCGTGGTGAGTGACCAATTGGCCAGCGAGGGCAACACCGACGACATCAAGCCCACGGCAATCGGGCCCAAGATGGCGCCCGCGACCAAGGCGACCACGCTTTGGATGTTGAGCGACGCAGCACGATGGCCCACCAGTGGCTTGAACAAGTACACGGCCGCAAAGCCAAAGTAGATCAGGCTGATCCAGGGGCGCAAGCGATCTTGATGCACGAGGCTGGAGGCCACGATGAAGCTCAGCAGCGTGATCGACAAAGCCCCCAGATTGAAGAAGTGCGTGCGGGCCAATTCTTGCAAGCGCATGGGGGCGGTGATCAGGTGGGGCACCCAGTGATAAAGCAGCCCATTGAGCGCGCCTTGGGGTTCGGGGTAGACCAGCACACCTTGCTTGAGCATGTCTTTGATGTGTTCGGCATCTGCGTTCGGGCCCTGACTGCCGGCAGGCAGTTCGCGCACCACGGTGCTGTAGCCATTCGCCGCCACAAAGGCCAGCGAGGCGGGGCGACCGCGTCCGAAAAAGAAGCGCAAGCGTGAAGCCACGGCGGATGCAGCCGTCAAGCCGGCCAACAGCAAGCCAATGCCAAAGGCAATGGGCACCAGGCCGGACACGGCTTCGTGCGCCAACCAGGCTTGGCGGCCTTTCCAAAGGCAGGCCAGGGCTCCCAGGATCAACATCACGCTGCAGACGGCCAGCAGCAAGTTCTGGACTTTGTAGGGGTTGGGCAGTTCGAGCTGTTTGCCTTCTGAACTGTAGTCGTAGCTCATGGTTGGGCGGTGTTGTGGTCGGTCAAGAAAATCCGATCCTAACGCGAGGTCATGAACGAATCGTCATATGCTGATGGCATGCTCATTCGAGCGATTGATTTTCTGGGGTCTGGATGACGTCTTATACGAATCTGACATTTGACGAGATCGACGTGGGGGCCACCTTGACGGTGTCTCATGTGGTCACCCGTGATGAAGTGGCACTGTTGTCCCTGGTGTCGGGCGATACCGGCGGGCTGGTGTCCGATCAACCCAGCCGAGAGGCCTGTGACGCCTGGTGCGAGGGCGTAGGCGCAGAGGCCTTGATTCATGGCATTGTCAAACGACGTTTGCCAGGGCCGGGTACGCGAATCTTGTCTCACGACTTGCAATACGACGGCGCCGTGCAGGTGGGCGAAGAGCTCATGGCCACGGTCACGGTGGTGGAGAAGGCCGCCCCCGACCGTGTGGCCTTGCAGTGCGTGGTGTTGCGTGGTGAAGACCGTGTCTTGCAGGGGCGGGTGTGGGTGGCGGCGCCCAAAGATCGGCAGACCGTGAACCCCATTGAAACGCCAGCCGTGATGTTGCGTCGCAATGATGTGTTCGGCAAGCTGATGCGGGCGTGCGAAGGGTGGCCAGCGGTGCCGTGCGCCGTGGTGCACCCCTGTGATCGCGATTCTTTGCTGGGGGCCATCGAGGCGGCGCACCAGGGCTTGATTGACCCGGTGCTGGTGGGGCCTGAGGCCAAGATTCAAGCGGTCGCACAAGAGGCAGGGGTGGACCTGTCGCCGTTTCGGATCGTGTCGACCGAGCACAGCCATGCGGCAGCGCAACGTGCTGTAGCCCTGGCGCATGAGGGTGTGGTCAAGGCCCTGATGAAGGGCAGCTTGCACACCGATGAGTTGATGGGGGCGGTCATCAACGGCACGACCGGGTTGCGCACGGCTCGTCGTGTCAGCCACGTGTTTGTGATGGATGTGCCGGCCTATCCGCGCATGTTGCTGGTGACCGATGCGGCCATCAACATTGCGCCCACCATCCGCGACAAGATGGACATTGTTCAAAACGCGATTGACCTGGCGCATGTGCTGGGCGTGCCGCAGCCCAAGGTGGCGGTGCTCGCGGCGGTGGAAACGGTGAACCCGGACATGCCGGCCACGATCGATGCCGCCATGTTGTGCAAGATGGCCGATCGCGGGCAGATCACCGGCGGCTTGGTGGACGGCCCCCTGGCTTTTGACAATGCGGTCAGTGTGGAGGCCGCGCGGACCAAGCACATCGTGTCAGAGGTGGCGGGGCAAGCCGACGTCTTGATGGTGCCCAATCTGGAGGCCGGCAATATGGTGGCCAAGCAGTTGCAGTACCTGGCTGGAGCCGACAGTGCAGGCATTGTGTTGGGCGCACGGGTGCCGATTGTGTTGACCAGCCGTGCTGATTCGGTGCGCAGTCGCCTGGCCTCGGCGGCGGTGTTGAAGCTGTGGGCCAAGGCTCAAGCTGACAAGGTGGTGAAGGTATGACCGACGCGATTGCGGTGGTCAATGCGGGCTCGTCGAGCCTGAAGTTTGCCGTGCTGGCAGCGACCGATCTCCGCCCCTTGATTCATGGGCAGATTGAAGGCTTGCAAACGGCGCCGCACGCACGATTCGAGTCGGCTCAAGGCGAGGTGTTGTTGGCGCATCGGTGGCCGGACGGGGCGGTGCTGCAGCACCAGGACGCGGTGGCGTTCTTGTTGGAGCGTTTGCACGACCATCTGGATGACCATCGCTTGAAGGCGGTGGGGCATCGCATCGTGCACGGGGGTGCCAAATGGGTATCGCCCACCGTGTTGACGCCTGAGGTGTTGACGCAACTGCAAGCGCTGGTGCCTCTGGCGCCCTTGCATCAGCCGCATAACTTGTCGCCGGTGGCTGCGTTTGCGGAGCTGGCACCCGACTTGCCGCAGGTGGGCTGTTTTGACACGGCCTTTCATGCCAGCAATCCACCCGTGGCGCAGGCCTTCGCCTTGCCGGCTGAGTTGACGGATGCGGGTGTGCGTCGTTACGGCTTTCATGGGCTGTCTTACGAGTACATCGTCTCACAGTTGCCTGCTGTGGATGCCCGTGCCGCTCAGGGCAAAACCGTGGTGTTGCACCTGGGCAATGGGGCGAGCATGTGCGCCTTGCAAGCGGGTGTCAGTGTGGCCAGCACCATGGGCTTCACGGCTTTGGATGGTTTGCCCATGGGAACGCGGTGCGGCAGCATCGACGCGGGCGTGGTGTTATGGCTGATGGATCAGCGCGGCATGAACGCGCGCCAGATTGAAAAACTGCTCTACAGCCAATCCGGTTTGTTGGGTGTGTCGGGGGTGTCGTCAGACATGCGCACCCTGCTGGCCAGTGAGGCTGAGGGTGCTCAGCGTGCGGTGGACTTGTACTGCTACCGCATCGGGCGTGAGTTGGGCTCACTGGCTGCCGCCCTGGGTGGGTTGGATGCGCTGGTGTTCACCGCCGGCATTGGGGAGCACGCCGCGCCGATTCGCCAGAAAGTTTGCGAGGCGGCGGCTTGGCTGGGGGTGACTTTGGATGCGGCCGCGAACGCAGATTTGCCCGAGTCTGCGCACCCGAATGGGGCGGTGCGGATCTCGGCCGACCACAGTCGGGTGCCAGTGTGGGTGATTCCCACCAACGAAGAACGCATGATTGCGCTGCATACACGCAAACTGGTGTTGGGCGACTGAGTCGCGGCAGTACAATCAAAGGTTCTGCAAGCCCCGTCAAAAGTGACCGGGCGCAACAAGATTCCCCGAAAGGATTCCCCCATGTCGATGGACGACCGCGACGGCAAAATCTGGATGGATGGCCAAATGGTGGATTGGCGCGATGCCAAGATCCACGTGTTGACCCACACACTGCACTACGGTTGCGGCGCGTTTGAAGGCGTACGTGCCTACAAAACCGACAAGGGTCCAGCGATTTTCCGCCTGAAGGAACACACCGAGCGTCTGTTCAACAGCGCCAAGATCCTGCGCATGCCCATGCCCTACACCATGCAAGAGCTGATGCAGGCGCAACTGGATGTGGTCAAAGCCAACAATCTGGAAAGCTGCTACCTGCGTCCGCTGATCTGGTTGGGCTCTGAAAAGCTGGGCGTCAGCCCCAAGGGTGCCAAGGTGCACGCCATGGTTGCAGCCTGGTCTTGGGGTGCTTACCTGGGCGAAGAAGGCCTGAAGCGCGGCATCCGCGTCAAGACTTCCAGCTACACCCGCCACCACGTCAACATCACCATGACGCAAGCCAAGGCGGTGAGCAACTACACCAACTCCATCCTGGCCAACCTCGAAGCCACCGAAGACGGCTACGACGAAGCCATGCTGCTGGACAGCGCTGGTTTCGTGTCGGAAGGCGCGGGCGAGAACCTGTTCATCATCAAGGACGGCAAGCTGTACACGCCCGACCTGTCGGCTGGCGCCCTGAACGGCATCACCCGCAACACCATTTTCGCGATCTGCCAAGACCTGGGCCTGGAGCTCAAGGAAAAGCGCATCACCCGCGACGAGGTCTACATCTGTGATGAAGCCTTCTTCACCGGTACCGCCGCTGAAGTGACCCCGATCCGCGAACTGGACCGCATCCAGATCGGCCAGGGTTCGCGTGGCCCCATCACCGAGAAGATCCAGTCTGCGTTCTTTGACATCGTCAACGGCCGCAACCCCAAGTACGCCGAGTGGCTGACCCTGGTCTGATCGACTGTAGCAATCAAGGACAGAAGTCATGAGCACCTCTACTGCATCCAAACAAGTGGTTGTTGAAGTGACCGCCGCTGACGTCCAAGGCCCTGGCGTGGTGTTTTGCCCGAACCCCAAGCAAGCCTTGTGGAGTCAGCATCCCCGCGTCTACATCGACGTGACCCACGGTGAAGGCCAGTGCCCTTACTGCAGCACTGTGTACCGTTTGAAAGAAGGCGAAAAACTGGGCCACGGCCACTGAGGCCGCGCGTCCAGTTCGCGACATAGCTCGAGCTTGCTCGGGCTATTTTTTTGACCGCGCCGCCTAGAATTTGCGACACCATGAAGAACCAAGCTGAATTTGTCCTGACGCTGTCTTGCGTTGATACCACTGGCATCGTGCATGCCGTTTCGGGCCTGCTGTACCAAGCCGGTTGCAACATCATCGATTCGCAACAGTTTGGTGATGTGCAAAGTGAGGACAGCACGGGCTTGTTCTTCATGCGCGTGCACTTTGCGGCCCCCGAGCACCTGGCCGATGCGGGCACCTTGGATAAGTTGTTTTCGCATGTGCGCGACCAGTTCAAGATGACGGCTCGCATCCATGCCCTGTCGCGCAAGCCGCGTGTGTTGATCATGGCCAGCAAGCATGGGCATTGCCTCAATGACTTGTTGTTCCGCTGGCGTTCGGGCTGGTTGCCGGTCGATATCCCGGCCATCGTCTCCAACCACCCCGATTACCAAGCCTTGGCCGAGAGCTATGGCATCCCGTTTTATCACCTGCCTTTGCCCACAGGCTCCAGCGCTGACGTGAAGCGCGCTCAAGAAAAGCAAGTCGAAGAGCTGGTGGCACGCGAGAACATCGACCTAGTGGTGTTGGCGCGTTACATGCAGATCTTGAGCGGTGAGTTTTGCGAATTCCTCAAGGGCCGGGCGATCAACATTCACCACAGCTTTTTGCCCAGCTTCAAGGGCGCCAAGCCTTACTACCAGGCGCATGACCGTGGTGTGAAGCTGATTGGTGCCACGGCGCATTACGTGACGGCTGACCTGGACGAAGGCCCCATCATTGAGCAGGATGTCGAGCGAGTGGATCACACCTTGAGCCCCGAGGATTTCACTGCCGTGGGCCGCGATGTGGAATGCGTGGTGTTGGCGCGTGCCGTGAAGTGGCACACCGAGCACCGCGTGCTGATGAATGGTCACAAGACCGTGGTCTTCCGCTGATGGCGGGCGGTCGCTGGTGAGAGGGATGCAGCCATGAACGATCCGCGCGCACTGAAGGCGTCACAAGCATTGATGGTGTCGGCGGACGACACCGAGGCGTCCTTTTACGATGCGCTTCAGCATGCTGACATCGAGAAGCTGATGTCGGTGTGGGCGGAGGAAGAAGAGATCGCTTGCGTGCATCCTGGTGGGCCCCGAGCCGTTGGCTTGGCCACGATTCGCGCCTCGTTTGAGGCCATCTTCTCCCAGGGTGCTTTGCATGTGACGATGGAAAGCGTGCGCCGTTTGGAAACGGCGACCTGCGCTGTCCATCACGTCATGGAAAAGATCCAGGCCATGACCCCAGATGGGCTGGAGACGGCCTACATCTTGGCCACCAATGTGTATCTGCGCACGGCGCAGGGTTGGCGCATGGTGCTGCATCACGCCAGCCCCTCGCAGCCTCAGGACATGCCCGACGTGGTGGAGTTGGGTGCCACCTTGCACTGAGGCATGAAACACTATCGCGCTCCGCGCTGGCTCGCTGGGTCTGGTCCCGTCGGGGCGCATCTCCAAACCATCTGGCCCGCTTTGTTCAGTCGGGTGCATGCGCCTGGCGCTGGCGAGGTGCAAGGGGCAACAGGCCTGAACTATGTTCGTGAGCGCTGGACCACGCCGGATGCAGACTTTGTCGATGTGGATACCCTTATGCCTTCGGGCTGGGAGTCCAGCGGCAAGCCCATGCTGGTCTTGTTCCACGGTTTGGAGGGGTCTTCGCAAAGCCACTACGCCCGCGCCTTTGGGCATTGGGCGCAGCAGCAGGGCTGGGCCTATGTGGTGCCGCATTTTCGAGGTTGTTCCGGCGAGCTGAATTGGGCGCCGCGCTTCTATCACTCGGGCGATCATGCTGAGATCGATTGGATCCTTCGCCGCGTGCGTGCGCAGTGGCGAGGGCCCGTGTTGGCCGTCGGCATTTCTTTGGGCGGCAATGTGCTCTTGCGCTGGGCGCAAGAGGCGGGCGCCCAAGCCAGTGCAGTGGTGTCCGCCGTGGCTGCGGTGTGCTCACCCGTGGATCTGGCTGCGGCAGGGCATGCCATCGGTCGGGGCTTCAATCGCTGGGCCTACAACCGCATGTTTCTCAACACCCTCAAGCCCAAAGCCATGGCCAAGTTGGCACAACATCCGGGCTTGTTCAGTCGAGAAGCCTTGTTGGCTGCGCGTGATTTGTACGCCTATGACAATGTGGTGACGGCGCCGCTGCACGGATTTGCCAACACCGAGGATTATTGGCGCCGCTGTTCTGCCAAACCCGGCTTGAAAGCGATGAAAGATGTGCCAACCTTGGTGCTGCATGCGCGCAACGATCCCTTCGTGCCCGAGGCGTCTTTGCCCACGGCTGCCGACGTCGGGCCCGCCGTGACGGTGTGGCAGCCCGCGCATGGTGGGCATGTGGGTTTCCCGGCTGGGGTGTGGCCTGGGCATGTGGCGGCTTTGCCCGAAGCCGTTGGCGATTGGCTGATCAAGCAGAGTTCACATCATGGATGACATCGTCAAACAAGCGATCAAGAAGTGGCCCAATGTGCCGCATTGCTATGGTTGGATGGCGCTGGATGCGCGTGGGGAGTGGTATCTGCGTGATGAACCCACGCAGGCTGCGGGCCCCTTCCCGGCCGTGAAGGGCAGTCGCGTGGTGCATGACAAGCTCAAAGCGTTCATTCACCGCAATTACGAATGCGACGAACGTGGGGCCTGGTTCTTTCAGAACGGCCCTCAGCGTGTGTATGTCCAGCTGGAAGCGGCACCGCTGGTACTGGGTTTGCACAAGCAAGAGGACGGCAGTTTGCGCATTGCCACCCAGACGGATTGGCCGGTGGCGCAAGTGCGCGCGGCTTATCTGGATGAGTTGGGTCGGCTCTACCTCGACACCGAGCATGGCTTAGGCTTGGTGCGGTCTCTGGACATGGAGGCGGCAGCCGATGCACTGGAGTCTGGCCTGTGGGATTTGCAGGAAGTCTCGTCTGCAGCGCTGCCCAGTCAGTTTGGTTTTTTGTTGAAACCTGAGGCACCCTGATATGAAAAAAACCGACCCGAGGGTCGGTTTTTCGTGCGCGCTCCTGAGAGAACGCGAGGATTTGAGCGAGCGCCCTGATCAGGGGGCTGAAGCGGCAGCAGCAGGTGCTGCTGGCTCGGTGAACTTGGCGCCGCCAGCATTGGCCATGTAGACCACTGCGCGGTGCACTTCCAGATCGCTGTAGTCGCCGCCACCTTGTGCAGGCATGGCGTTCTTACCCTTCAGGGCGGAGTTGACCAAGGCATCGACACCCGCGCCAATGCGAGGGCCCCAAGCGCCAGCATCGCTGAACTTGGGGGCGCCCAAGGCGCCAGCACCGTGACAAGAAGCACATTGCGCCTTGTACACCTCTTCGCCTGAGCGAGGGCCAGTGTTGGCGGAAGCCGCTTTGATCTCAACCTTGCCGATGGGCATGATGCGCTCGGACACGGCTTGAGGGCTCAGCGCATCGCTGCCGCTGGAGCCCTTGCTGCCGGCCTTCACATACGACACCAGCAGGGCAATGATGGCCACTGGCACAACAAAGGCCAGGGCGACTGCCACGATGAGTTGTTTGGGCGTCTTGATCGGGCCTTCGTGGCCGGAGTCTTGGTTTTGGGGCGCTTGGCTCATGGATTGTTCAGGAGGCGCTGAGTTGATGGGCAGACAGGCATTAACCCGTCCTTGAAACAGGACATTATAGATTGTGCAGCGGCAAAGACACGTTGCAGATGATTTAACAGCTGTCACAGGTCAAGCCCGTGGGGTGGCGCTGCTAGAATCTGTAAGGAGTGCGGCTGTAGCTCAGTGGATAGAGTATTGGCCTCCGAAGCCAAGGGTCGTGGGTTCGATCCCCGCCAGCCGCGCCACCGCCGATCAACCGTGACAACAAAAAGCGTTTTTTGTGGAACAGCGCGTCAAACCCCGGGTCCCAGTCCGTTGGAGAGGATTCCTGGCTCGTTCAATCGAGGACAAGCACTTCGTCACCGTTGACAACATCAGCGAAGACGGCGTCGGCTTGCACGCTGATTTTGGCGGTTTCAAGCTGGGCGAAAAGCTGACCTTGGTCATGGAAATGCCCGCCAAGCCGGGTGAACCCAAAGCCACCATCATGCAAGCCACGGTCACCATTGTGTACGTCGTGGCCGAAGCCAAGACCGGGCAGTTCCGATTGGGACTCAAAATCGCAGAAATGCCCGAATCAACCAAGGCTATTTTCAAGAAGATCCTTGGCTAAAAGGTCTACAGTCTCCTGACCATCAGCAGGAGTTGACAGATCATGTCAGGGGCCCCACAACCGTCAGGCGCGGAAGATCCGAGCGTCACGCTGGAATATCTGCTGCGTCGCATGCGTTTCAAGACCGACTTTCCGGCCTTGTCGTCGTCGGTTGCGCGTGTTCAGTCCTTGTCGACCTCTGAAACCGAAAACCTGCAGTCGGTTTGCGACGAGATCCTGCAAGACGTTGCCTTGACGCAAAAGCTGCTGCGCTTGGTCAACACCGCCCATTTCCGTCGCGCTGGTACAGACCAGATCAGCACCGTGTCGCGTGCAGTGGCCATGGTGGGGTTGGCCGGCGTTCGCAACATGGCCTTGTCGCTGATGTTGTTGGACCACATGCCTGACAAGGGGCATGCCCAACAAATGAAGACCGAATTCCTCCGCTCGGTGATGGCGGGGACCATGGCGGCCGAGTTGAGCCATACCTCGAAAGAGGCTGAGGCGGCCTACATCGGTGCTTTGTTTCGCAACCTCGGTCGTTTGCTGGTGACCTATTATTTGCCGGAAGACGCCGAGCAGATTCGCGCACAAGCCAAATCCCGATTCCCTGGGCGAGCCATTACCTTGGCTGACGAAGCCCAGTTATCCGCCCAGGTGTTGGGCATGTCCTTTGACGATCTAGGCCTGGCTGTGGGGGGGAAATGGGGCTTGCCTGATCCTCTGTTGCAGTGCATGGCGATGCCTTCTGACGAAGTGCCCACGCGCTCTCAATCGGGTAGGCCAGAGCGTACGCGTTGGCTGGCCAGTTTGGCCAACGATGCTGCAGAGACAATGCTGGTGACCGATCCTGGTGACCTGGGGGATGCCTTATCGGCACTCAACGAGCGCTACGCGAAAGCGCTGGACTTGCCTCCCCATGCCTTGCAGGATGCGGCGGGACGAGCACGCAAGCGCATGAGCGAGGTGACCGATGCCTTGAGTTTGGTGGTGCCGCAAAACTCGCCTGCCGAACGCTTGTTGGATCACTATTACGTCGATGCCCCCAATGCGGGTGGCCATGTTCAAGACCCCGAGGATTTGGGTTTGGACACCGACAACGGGCCGCTCAGTCAAACCGTGCCCTTGTTGGAAACACAAAGTGCTGCCGATGTGTTGGCCGCAGGCATTCAGGACATCACCAACACCTTGGTGGATCAGTTCCGCCTCAACGACGTCTTACAGATGATTCTGGAAGCGATGTTGCGCGGCTTGAATTGTCGGCGCGTGGTGTTTTGTCTCAAAGATCCGAAGAGTGGGGCGCTGGTTGGGCGCATTGCTTTGGGTGAGCAAGCAGACAAAGTCAAAACGATGTTCAAGGTGCCGATTGATGGCGTGAATGTGAACACGGCGGATCTGTTTTCAGCGGTCTGCCTGAAAAATCTGGACACGCTGATTGCAGATGCCAGTACGGCGTCGGTGTCGGCGCGCTTGCCGCAGTGGTTCACGCAGCATGTGAAGGCCCCCACTTTCTTGCTGTTGCCGATGGTGGTCAAGCGTGCCAATCAATCGATCGTGCTGGGCCTGATCTATGCAGATCGTGAAGCAGCGCATGCTTTACAGATCAACGAGCGCGAGTTGTCCTTGCTACGCACACTGCGAAATCAGGCCATCATGGCGTTCAAGCAGTCGACGGGTGGATAATGCCGCCCCATGTTTCGCATCGTTCTCGTCGAGCCTGAAATCCCGCCCAATACGGGTAACGTCATTCGCCTGGCCGCCAACACCGGCTGCGAGTTGCATTTGATCGAGCCATTGGGTTTCTCGATGGAAGACAAGCACATGCGTCGCGCGGGCTTGGACTATCACGAGTACGCGCCAGTGCGCCGCCATGCCAATTGGCAGGCGTTTTTAGAGACCATGCAGCCCGACATGACACGGATGTTTGCCTTCACCACCAAGGGCAGCCATCCCTTTGCCGAGGTGGCTTGGCAAGCTGGTGACTGGATGGTGTTTGGCTGCGAAACCCGTGGCTTGGACCCGGCCTTGCGTGAAACCTTTCCAACCGCGCAGCGCGTGCGCCTGCCCATGCGCCCAGACCAACGCAGCCTCAACTTGAGCAATGCGGTGGCGGTGACGGTGTTTGAGGCCTGGCGCCAGAACGGCTACGCTGGCGGCGCTTGATCAGCGCTCGGCTTTGGCTTCGCGGCGCATCAGCGCACCCACCGCATCGCGCGGCGAAATCTTGCCTTCCAGCACTGCCACCACGGCTTGGGTGATGGGCATGTCCACGCCCAGTGTCTGCGCGCGTTGCCACACCGTGGGGGCGCTGTAGACCCCTTCGGCCACGTGGCCGAGGTCGGTGAGGATTTGCGGCAATGTTTTGCCTTCGGCCAACTGCAAGCCCACGGTTCGGTTGCGCGAGAGGCTGCCAGTGGCGGTCAGCACCAAGTCACCCAAGCCCGACAAGCCCATGAAGGTGTCAGGCTGGGCGCCGAGGGCTACGCCCAGGCGGGTCATCTCTGCCAAACCACGGGTGATGAGCGCAGCGCGGGCGTTCAAGCCCAGGTTCATGCCGTCGACGATGCCGGTGGCAATGGCCAGCACGTTTTTCACGGCGCCCCCCACTTCCACGCCCACAGGGTCGGTAGAGGTATAGACACGCAAGCTGTCGCTGTGGAAAGCATTGACGGCTTGCTCGGTCAGTGCCTCGTCGGTGCTAGCGGCCACGAGTGCGGTCGGTTGGCCCAAGGCGACTTCGTGCGCAAAGCTGGGGCCTGACAACACGCCGCAACGGGCGTGGGGGCGCAGGGCCTGGGCAATTTCGTGCCCCAGTCGGCCTGTGCCTTTTTCGAATCCTTTGCACAACCACAAGGCCGCGACGTCGTCGGGCAGGCTTTGAAGCGTGCTGCCCAAAGCAGCCATGGGTGTGCCAATGATGACCAGCCCATGAGGGCGGGCGTGGTCAATGGCGGCCGACAGATCGGCCGTGATGCGCAGGGCTTCAGGAAAGGGTGCGGCGGGCAGGTAGCGTTGGTTGCAACGCTGCGTCTGCATCTCGCTGACTTGAGCGGCGTCGCGTGCCCACAGCAACACGTGTGGGTTGTGCCGCGCTGCGCTGATCGCCAGCGCCGTGCCCCATGCGCCAGCGCCCAGTACGGTGATGGGCGTGGCGTCCTGAACTACCTGCGTCATCCTGTCGCGCTTTTCAGGCTTGAGCTTGACCCGCGGCAGCTTGTGCCATTTGGGCTTCGTACATGGCCTGGAAGTTCACTTCGGTCAGGTGCACGGGTGGGAAGCCAGTGCGGTTGATGACGTCAGCGACGGTGGCGCGCAGGTAGGGGTAGACGATCTGTGGGCAAGCGATGGCCAGGATGGGTTGCAACTGCTCTTGAGGAATGTTGCGGATCTCGAACAGACCGGCTTGCTTGGCTTCCACCAGGAACAGCACCTTGTCGTTGATCTTGGTGGTGACGGTGGCGGTCACGCTGACTTCGTACAGGCCGTCTTGCACGGGTTCGCCATGCAAGTTCAGTTGCACGTCAACTTGGGGTTGACCTTGTTCCAGCAAGATCTTGGGGGCATTGGGTTGCTCCAGCGACATGTCCTTCAGGTAGATGCGCTGAATGCTGAATGTGGGTTGTGCTTGCTCGCTCATGGTCAATCCTTGTATGACAGCGTCGTAGTAGATGTTGGGGAGGGATTATGGCTCACCCACATGACGCATCTGTCACACATTGCGTCACAGCAGGGTCAGTCCCAATGCGATGACGGCCGGAAGCCCCTGAATGAAGAAGATGCGACGGTTGACCGTGAGGGCGCCAAACACTCCCGCCACCACCACGCACCCCAGGAAAAAGACGCGGATGTCGTGGCCCGCTTGGCCCAGCCACAAGCCCCACACGAGTCCTGCCACCAAAAAGCCGTTGTACAGGCCTTGGTTGGCCGCCAGGGCTTTGGTGGACTCAGCAAAGTCGGCCTTCAAGCCAAAGGCGCGGCGCCCCATGGGGCGTGTCCACAGCACCATTTCCAGCACCATGAACCAGGTGTGCAGCAGGGCGACGATGGCAGTCAGGACCAGGTGGGCGGTGTGCATGGGCGAGCTCCGTAGTTGATTTATGTACTGTATAGTAGTTAAATTGATCTCGTCAATGTATTTTTGAATGATTGGTACAAAATGAAGGCCGATCCCTCCGTTTCGCCGCGTCCGAGGGGGCGCCCGCGCGCCTTTGATGCCCAGCAGGCTTTGCAGCAAGTGATGGCCACCTTTTGGCGCCTGGGCTATGCGGGGACGTCGGTCGATGATTTGAGCGCGGCCACGGGTTTGAGCAAACCCAGTTTGTATGGCGCCTGGGGTGACAAGCAAACCTTGTATCGACAGGCTTTGAGTGCGTATGTGGCTCAGGTCGGGGCCGGCTTGCAATCGGCCATGGCGGCAGAGCACAGCCTGTCAGACGCGTTTGGCGCGGTCTTGCAGCAGGCGCTGGCTTTGTATGCGCAGGGGCGTGGATGCTTTTTGGTGGTCACGGCGCCCACGGCGGCATGCGAGGACGAGATGGTGCGGACCCTCATGGCGCAGGCCTTGGCCCACCAAGACGCCTTGTTTGCCGCCCGCTTTGAGCGGGCTCAAGCACAAGGGGAATGGGGGGGCGAGGTGTCGCCGCAGGTGGCCGCAGGCTGGGTGTCAGCTTGCCTGCACAGCTTGGCGCTGCGGGCTCGGGCCGGCGTACCAGAGCAGGAGCTGGCCGAGTGGGGACAGCAGAGCCTGCGTGCGCTGCTGTCGGTGGGCATGAAGCCGCTTTAAGCCTCTTTAAGCCGACTTAAGCTGCATTCAGCAGGGGCATCAGGCCGCCTTGTTGATCCAGGGCGATCAAATCATCGCAGCCACCCACATGGGTCTCACCAATGAAGATCTGCGGCACGGTGCGGCGGCCGGTGATGTCCATCATGTGGGTGCGTTGGGCCGGGTCGAGGTCGACACGGATTTCTTCAATGTTGGCGACCCCACGTTGTTGCAACAGGGCTTTGGCGCGCTGGCAGTACGGGCAGACCAGCGTGGTGTACATCTTGACGGCTTGCATGGCTCGAAATAAAAAACGGAGCAGGGGTGCTGCTCCGTATTGTCCTGCTGACGGGATGCCCGTCATTCAGTTGTGGCTTCTGTAACTGAGTCGTCTAAAAAATGAACTCAAGATTTCTGCACTGGCAGGTTGGCCGCGCGCCAAGCGCCCATGCCGCCTTGCAGCGACTGGGCCTTCTCATAGCCCAAGGCCTTGAGTTGCGAAACGGCCTTTTGCGAGCGAATGCCGCTGGCGCACACCACCACCACGGGAGTGGTTTTGTTGCTGGGCAGGCCTTTGCCTTCGGCCAATTGGCTCAAAGGGATGTTTTTGGCGCCACTGACGTGGCCGGCTTTGAATTCTTCGGGCTCACACACGTCGATGACGGTGGCCTTCTCGCGGTTGATCAACAGCACGGCCTCGGTGGGGGTCAGGCCGGCGCCACCGGACCTGAGTTGCTGCCACAGCAGCATGCCGCCCGAGACGGCAGCCGTCACGATCCAATACCAGTTGTCGGTGACGTAGCTCATGGAGTTCATCAAAAATGCTTTCTGTGTGCAATGCGAGGCGGCGTGCACCAGCAAATAGGTGTTCGCCAAAGAAGGGCCCGATTATAAAATCCTAGGTTCACTGGCTGCGCGCCGGTCCCCATTTTTCAAACTCTGGATCATTGCCATGTACAAGCTCGTTCTGATTCGCCACGGTGAATCGACCTGGAACCTGGAAAACCGTTTCACTGGCTGGGTTGACGTTGACCTGACGCCCACCGGCGTGTCGCAAGCCATTTCGGCAGGTCAGTTGCTGAAGGCCGAAGGCTACGAGTTCGATGTGGCTTACACCTCGGTGCTCAAGCGCGCCATTCACACCCTGAACTACTGCCTGGACGCGATGGATCGCATCTGGTTGCCCGTGGTCAAGAGCTGGCGCCTCAATGAGCGCCACTACGGTGGTCTGCAAGGCCTGAACAAGGCAGAGACCGCTCAGAAGCACGGCGACGAGCAAGTGTTGGTGTGGCGTCGAAGCTATGACACGCCTCCTCCCGAGCTGGCTCCCAACGACCCCATGGGCCAACGCCAAGACCTGCGCTACGCTGGTTTGGCCGCTGAGCAGATTCCTCTGACCGAGTGCCTGAAGGACACCGTGGCTCGCGTGTTGCCTTACTGGAACGAAGAAATCGCGCCCGCCATCAAGTCGGGCAAGCGCGTGGTGATCGCTGCACACGGCAACTCCATCCGTGCCCTGATCAAGTACCTGGACAACATCAGCGACAGCGACATCGTGGGCTTGAACATCCCCAACGGTATTCCACTGGTGTATGAGTTGGATGCCGACCTCAAGCCCATCAAGCACTACTACCTGGGCGATGCAGAAGCAGCAGCCAAGGCGGCCGCTGCAGTGGCCACACAAGGCAAGAAGGCCTGATCAGGCTGGGTCGCGCTCAGGGTTCGAGCGACCAGACGACGGGGCAATGATCGGACAACTGCCGATCAGCGTCCTGGTCAGCAAAGGGCAGACGCGAAAAGCGCCTGCCCTTGTTTTTTTGCGCCAGGCTTTGGCTGATCAAGACATCGTCGATGTAGTGCTTGTAGCGGTCTTTCGCTGAGCAAGGCTCATAACGCTGGCCTTCTGTCGCGCGCAGCAGGATGGCGCCTTTGGGCGCGTCATCACTCCAGGCTTGCATCAGGTTGACTGGGGCGTTTTCGTCGGGGCCTGCGGGGTAGCGGGCATCTTTGGCTAAATGACGATTGAAGTCCCCCACGATAGCAAAGTCGACGCCTTCTCGTACACGGGCATCGATCCATTGCTCAATGATGGGGGCCTGCTCTTGAAGTTTGTTGCAGGGCTTGAAGGACCGGTCCATGCGGCCATCAAAGCAGCCGCTTTTCAGGTGCACCGACAAGACCCGAACTTGTCTAGAGGTGCCTGGGTAGAGCGTGATGTCGGCAGCAGCGCGCGATTGTCCATCCACGTCCAGGGCGCTCAAGTCGCCATTGCAGCGATAGGGAACGCCCTCGCGAATGGCAAAGCCGGTTTTTTGTGGGTGCGCGCGTTGCACAAAACAATCCAGGCGCCATCCTTTGCCAAACACCTGCTTAGCGGCATCGGGGCCGTCCACTTCTTGCAAACCCACCAGGTCGGCTTGCAAGTCGTCACGCAGTGCTTGGGCCGTTTGACTCAACGCGGCAAAGTCGGCAGCGCTGCGTTCCGGCGGTTTGGGTTTGCCTGGGCTACAAGGAAAAGCACGCTCGTGGCTGGCGGGTTGCTGGGCAGTGCAGCGTGAGGCCAGCGTGCGATAGGTGGCTGGGGTCATCAGCCATTCCATGTTCCACGTGGCCAAGGTGATGCCAACGCGGGGCTCATTACCTCGGCTAAACCACCCGGCATGCGCGCTGGGCGTGGTGACGGCGAGCAGGCTCGCGATGGCCATGAGGCCACTGAAAAAAAGGCTCACATGATGGTGAGCCTTGTTGCTGCTTGGACGCATGAAGGTATCAGACACCCAGTGCGGCACGATCCAGGGTGTAGTTCTGCGGGCCCGCGGCGGCGATCTTGATGGCGCCAATGCGGTTGGCCAGGGCCACCGATTTGACCAGATCCCAGCCATTGACCAGACCATAGAGCAGACCGCCACGGAAGGCGTCGCCACAGCCGGTGGGGTCCACCACCGCAGAGGCTTTCACGCCAGGCACGTGGGTCTTTTCACCTTGGATGTAGACGTTGCAACCGTCGGCGCCCAAGGTTTCGATCAAGCCTTGCAGGTGTCCCTTGGACAGATCGGCCAAGGACGTGCCCGTGCGGTCGGCCAGCATCTTGGCTTCGTAGTCATTGACGGCCACCCAGGTGGCTTGTGAGATGAAGCGCTTGAGGTCGTCCCCATCGAACATGGGCAGGCCTTGACCCGGATCGAAAACGAAGGGAATGCCAGCCGCCTTGAGTTGCTCGGCGTGCTGGATCATGGCGTCGCGGCCATCTGGGGCCACGATGGCCAGTTTGATGCCCGCATCGGCTTCGATGCGTTGGATGTAGGCTTGGCCCATGGCGCCGGGGTGGAAGGCGGTGATCTGGTTGTTGTCCTGGTCGGTGATGATGATGGCTTGTGCGGTGTAGTCGTTGTCGACGGTGTGCACGTACTTCAGGCTCACGCCCATTTGTTCCAGGTGATTGCGGTACAGCGCGCCATCTTTGCCTAGTGTGGCCATGACCAGGGGCTCACCGCCCAATTGCTTGAGGCTGTAGGCGATGTTGCCAGCGCAGCCACCAAACTCTTTGCGCAGGGTGGGCACCAGGAAGGACACGTTCAGGATGTGGACCTGATCAGGCAGGATTTGCTGTGCAAAGCGACCTGGGAACGTGGTGATGGTGTCGAAGGCCAAAGAGCCGCAGATCAGAACGGACATGGTGTTGCGGGCACGTGCGAACGTGCCAATCGGTGTCAGGGGTAGAACAACTCGGCGGTGTAACCAGCCGGTTTGATATCGGGGGCTCGCAGGTGCCACAACAGTGTGGTGCTGCGGTCAGCGGGAGCTGCTTGCGGCAGTTCGCCAGGTTTGGCGCTGTTTTTGGCTGCAGGTGAGCGTGGTGCTGCTTCAGCCTTGGCGTCGGCCGTGTCCAACCACTCGGCGTCAGCTGGCGCAAAGGCGCGACGTGCGATGACGGCGCCGGTGTCGTCGGTCAGGGTCAAGTCCACATGCGGCCAGGCCAGTTCGATGTCGGCGCGATTGTGTACGACCACCGCCAAACGGTAGTTGTCAGGCCCTTCGGAGGTGGCGCGAACCAAGGTGGCACTTTCAACTTGCAAATCGTCGAGGCGCAAAACCGGTTGAATGCGGCAGCCTGTGTGGGCGCACAGTTGCGCCAAATGAGGGCGCAGCGCCGGGTATTTGGCTGACAACCAGTCGCGGTGGTATTGCCCCAGTTGCAGGGTCAGCACCAAGAGCAAGCTTAGCCCGATGAAACTGAGTACTGTCCGTGTGGCGGGGTGGCGCCAGAAGGCCTGGCGCTGGGCGCGGCGCATGAACTCAGGCGTTTGCGTGCTGGGGTCGCGGCCACGTGTGCCCGGTTTGCCCTGACGTTTGCTGGGCGGTTCCAGCGAACGTTCGGGGGTGAACTCCGGCGCGGCGGGTGACGGTGCGTTGGCCAGGGCCTCAGGAGGGATGTCTGCATCCGGCGCAGCTGCCGTTGGCATCTGGCCATAGCCGGCGTAGCTGGAGCCCGGTCCCGCCTGGCCAATGGCCGACGAGCCAAAGCCCGAAGCCCATTCGTCCTGGGCTGCGTCAATGAAGGCGTCGTCCGGAAACTCGGCGTCTGCAAATTCGGGCTCAGGTCCTGTCTTGCGGCGCTTGGTGGCTTTGCGCTCCCGGGTAGAGGGCATCAGATACCGGGAGTCCAGCGCGTCGGACTCGTCGGTTTCTGGCACGTCTGCCTGAGGGGGCGCGCCCAACCAAGGTTGGGGATTGTCAGTGAGGTTGAGCGCCTCGACCGCTTTGGCCACGGTGCTGGGTTTGTCCACATAGCCCGCCACGGAGGTGTCGAGGTCGAACTCCGTGGTGCCTTGAGGCGCGGGTGGTGGCGCGTCGGGGAGGTCGTCCTCGATGCCTGCAGCTGTGGTGGGCGGCGCAGCGGGTGCTGGCTCAGCGGGGCTTGGCGTGACGGATGCAACCGGTGTGGGCGGTGCGACGGGCGCCGCCGGGGGCGCCACAGCGGCGGTAGGCTGGGGTGCAGTGGGAGCGGCTGAGGCTGGCGGTGCTGTTTCGCGGGCTGCAGTGACCATGCCAGGCCGCACAGGCGCTGTCTTTTCCCAATCCTGCTCGGGTTCCGGTGGTGTCGTCGTGCTGGCGGCTGTGCTTGCCGTTGCACTCGGCGTTGGCGTGGCTGTCGCACCTACGCCAGGTGTCGCGTCCGTTGCTCTGGGTTTAGGCCGAGGGGGCGGCGGCTCTCGCTCGAGATCGAACAAGCCAGGCAAGGCATTGAAGATCTCGTTGCAGCGGCCACAGCGCACCCAGCCCTCAGAGACCTTCAATTGGTCCTGAACAATCTTAAAGATCGTGCCGCAGTGGGTGCAACGGGTGGCCAGACTCATAGCTGCGTTTATGCCATTGTTTACGCTGGTTTTTGCGCGGTCATCAAAATCCAGCCGTCTTCAGCGTTGGCGACTTGCAACTGCAGGCCAACGGCAGCATAGGCCTCTTTGAGCTCGTCTTCCTGGCGAGCCAAGATGCCTGCCAGCACCAAATGACCGCCAGGTGCCACATGGCCGGCCAACAAGGGCGACAGCATCTTCAAGGGGGTGGCCAGGATGTTGGCCAGCACCACCGGGTAGGAGCCTTGGGCTTCGCCGACCAAGTCGGGCAAGCCTGCTTGGATGGGCGTCTTGCCTGCGGCGTCTTTCAGGTGAGCCAGATTGGCTTCGGCATTGGCCAAGGTCGCATCGACGGCGGCGGGGTCAATGTCGACGGCATCGATGACGCCCGAACCAAACAGCGCGGCACCAATGGCCAGGATGCCTGAGCCACAGCCGTAGTCGAGTACGCGTTGGCCACGAAGGGCCGCAGCGTTTTGCGCGATCCACTTCAAGCACATGCGTGTGGTGGGGTGGGTGCCGGTGCCAAAGGCCAGGCCGGGATCCAGGCGCATCACGGTGGTGGCCCCTGCGGGCACCTCATGCCACGTGGGCACGATGTAGAAGCTGTCGGTGATGGGGACGGGCTGGAACTGTGATTGCGTCAAGCGCACCCAGTCTTGCTCATCGACGGGTTGGATCCCTTGGATGTGAATGTCACTGGCCCAGTCTTGCGCCAGGATGAGCGTGGCCGCTTCCAGTGCTTCGGCCTCGTCGGGGAAGAGGCTCTTGATGGTGGAGCGTTGCCAGGCTTCGCGAGCAACGGGCATGCCGGGCTCGCCCCACAAGGCTTCTTCGTGCTCCGTGTCGGCGTCGGCGTCTTCCACCGACACAGACAGGGCATCCACCTCCATCAGCGCATCGCTGAGGAGTTCCACTTCGGCCTCTTTGGCCAGCAGGGTCAGTTCAAACAGGGGCATGGTCCTGACCTCAACGCTTGCGCGCGGCCATCCAGTTTTCGAGGTAGTGAATGTCGGTGCCGCCTTCGATGAACTTGGCGTCGACCATCAGCTCGCGATGCAGCGGGATGTTGGTCTGGATGCCTTCGACCACGGTTTCTGACAAGGCGGTGCGCATGCGGGCCAAGGCCTGCTCGCGGGTGTCGCCGTGCACGATGATCTTGCCGATCATGGAGTCGTAGTTGGGGGGCACGAAGTAGTTCGTATAGGCGTGTGAGTCGACGCGAACGCCGGGACCACCGGGGGCGTGCCAGGTGGTGATGCGACCGGGCGAAGGAATGAACTTGACCGGATCTTCCGCGTTGATGCGGCACTCGATGGCGTGGCCGCGCGTTTCGATCTGGCGTTGCGTGAAGGGCAGCTTCTCACCGGCGGCGACACGGATCTGCATCTGCACGATGTCGATGCCGCTGACCAATTCGGTCACAGGGTGCTCCACTTGCACGCGGGTGTTCATTTCAATGAAGTAGAACTCGCCGTTTTCGTACAGGAACTCGAAGGTGCCGGCACCACGGTAGCCAATCTTTTTACAGGCGGCGGCGCAACGGTCGCCGACTTTCTCGATCAGGCGGCGGTTGATGCCAGGTGCAGGTGCTTCTTCAATGATCTTTTGGTGGCGGCGCTGCATGGAGCAGTCGCGCTCACCCAACCAGACGGCATTCTTGTGCTGGTCGGCCAGAATCTGGATTTCCACGTGACGTGGATGCTCCAGAAACTTTTCCATGTAGACCTCGGGGTTGCCGAACGCAGCACCGGCTTCGGCCTTGGTTGTCTGCACAGCGTGGATCAGGGCAGCTTCGGTGTGAACCACGCGCATACCGCGACCACCGCCACCACCGGCGGCCTTGATGATGACCGGATAGCCCACCGAGCGAGCGATCTTGATGATCTCTTTGGGGTCGTCTGGCAGTGCGCCTGCGGAGCCAGGCACGCAAGGTACGCCCGACTTGATCATGGCTTGTTTGGCCGACACCTTGTCACCCATGATGCGGATGGACTCAGGTGTAGGGCCAATGAACACAAAGCCGGACTGCTCCACGCGCTCGGCAAAGTCGGCGTTTTCCGACAAGAAGCCGTAGCCGGGGTGAATGGCCTCGGCGTCGGTCACTTCTGCGGCCGAGATGATGGCCGGCATGTGCAGATAGCTTTGTGCCGATGGGGCAGGGCCAATGCAGACGGCCTCGTCGGCCAACTTCACATACTTGGCTTCGCGGTCGGCCTCAGAGTAGACGACCACCGACTGGATGCCCATCTCGCGACAGGCGCGCTGAATGCGCAGGGCAATCTCGCCACGGTTGGCGATGAGGATCTTCTTGAACATGGCGTGGCTCCGCCTTATTCAATGATGAACAGGGGCTGACCGTATTCGACGGGTTGACCGTTTTCCACCAGGATCTTGGTGATGGTGCCGTCCTTGTCTGCTTCGATCTCGTTCATGATCTTCATGGCTTCGATGATGCAGATGGCTTGGCCTTCCTTGACCACATCGCCCACATCGGCGAAGGCCTTGGCGCCAGGGCTCGATGCACGGTAGAAGGTGCCCACCATGGGCGACTTGACGATGTGGCCGGTGGGCTCTGCAGGTGCCTCAGCCGCGGCCGGGGCGGCAGGTGCGGCGGGCGCAGCGGCGGCAGCTTGCACGGGGGCGGCGGCTTGCATCATGGGCATGGCCACAGCCACAGGCGTGGCGCCAGCCTTGACGATGCGCACTTTGCCATCGGCCTCCGTGATTTCCAGTTCAGAGACGTTGGACTCCGAGACGAGGTCAATCAGAGTTTTCAGTTTGCGCAAGTCCATGTTTGCGATCTCCAGCGAAACGGTCGAGCCCGCGAGCTCGGGGTAAAACGGGAAACGGAACCGGGGAGGGTTCAGCTGCGAGGGGGGGCGCCCAGGCGCTCCAGAGCGGCGTCCAGAGCCAGGCGGTAGCCAGCCACGCCCAATCCGACGATGGTGCCTTCGGCGATGTCGGAAAAATAGGAGTGGTGGCGGAAGGGTTCACGTTTGTGCACGTTGGAGATGTGCACTTCGATGAACGGAATGGCGACACCTGCCAGTGCATCGCGCAAAGCGACGCTGGTGTGGGTGAAGCCGCCGGGGTTGATGACGATGAAGCGTGTGCCGTCGGTGCGGGCGGCATGCACGCGGTCGATCAGAGCGCCTTCGTGGTTGCTCTGAAAGGTGGACACGGTTGCGCCGCGCTGTGAGGCGAGCTCAACCAATCCGGAATTGACTTGATCCAGGGTGGTGGCGCCATAAACCTGAGGCTCTCGGGTGCCCAGCAGGTTCAGATTGGGGCCATGAAGGACAAGGATCTGCATGCGTCGTTGGCTGGCGACCGAAGTCGTTCGGCCAAGAAAGTGAACGTAGGCGCATTTTAAACGCAAATGACAGCAAAAACCCGAATTTCCGATTTTCTGGCTGGATCGCCTTGGCTGTCGTCGGGCGCCAGTGTCCGAGAACTGGCCCCGCTTGTCAATTCAAATGGTCAAAGTCGCTTCGCGACGCGGAAGCCGTAATTCATGCTGCGCTCGGTGGGCGCGGTGGTGAATCGTGAGTGGATCTTGAGGGTTGAGGCTTGTCCGTAAAAGGAGCCGCCTCGCAGTGCGCGTTGGTCCCCGTCTGGGCCGACGGCTTCGTCCATCCATTGCCAGACGTTGCCGACCATGTCGTACAAACCGAAGGGGTTGGGCGCAAAACTGCCCACTGGCGCGGTGGATTGGTTGTCCCATTCGCTGCCGCAACCGTCGCAGTTCGCGTTGTTCTTGCCAGCTTGGGCGCCCCAGTAATAGTCAGTTGTGGTGCCGGCGCGGGTGGCCAGTTCCCATTCGGTTTCGGTCAGCAGGCGGTAGCTCAGTCCTGTCTTTTGGCTCAACCATGCGGTGTAGGCTTTGGCGTCGTGCCAGCTGACATGGATGACAGGGCGCTTGCCACGGCCCCAGCCTTGGTCTGCCGGTCGGTAACCGTTGCAGCCGCCTTCTGCCACACAGGCCTCCCACTCGTCGAACGTGACGGCAAACTTACCGACAGCCAGTTGGGTGTTGGGGAGCTGCTGCATCTCTGGGCAGACATCACAGTCCTTGTGAGGCAACTTGGCCAAGGTCTCCAGGGTTCGGTTCAGGGCTTGGAGGGCGTCGCCGTAGTACTTGCCATTCTTGCCTGCCAGGAGGAGGTACTTTTCGTACATGGCCTTGGCCCGCAGGTCACTTTTGATTTTGACCAGGGCATTGGCGTAGTGAAAGTAGAAGCTATCGGGCAGCGCCACGTTGAGGGCGGCCAGCTCTTCCATGCGTTTGACTTCCATCAACGGGTCTTTGGCGTCGCGGGCCGCCTTGATTTGCAGGATCAGACGGTCGCCTTCCATCTCGGGCGGGAGGCTGGCTGCGGCTGGGCCGGCGTGCGCGAACGAGGCAAACAGAGCGGTCGACAACATGAGCAGACCTGTGCGGGGAGACAGGCAGGAAGACAGGCGCGACAACATGGGGGTCCAGTCAGTTTGAAGCAAGGGTAGGTGCCGGGGTGGTATCCAGCAAAGACAGGCTGGGGCGAGCCAGTTCGGATGGCACGTCCTGATCCAGTTCGGTGGCCCAACGTTGTCTCAGCACGTCTGAATCAGCTGGCCGTGTGGGTAGGCCCGCGGCCGTGGGCGCCAGGCACAGGCCTGAAGTGGCGCCGGGGGCAGCTCGGTTGGATTCGGCCCAACACAGTTTGTCGAGTGTTTTGGCCGCCATGTCCAGGGGGACGATCGGCAGTTGGGCTTTGCAGGTGCTGGCGCCTTTGCGTGGGTCCACGGACAGGGACTTCACGCCCAACTTATAGAGCGCCATGGCTTTGCTGGCCTCGGTGCTTTGGATGGGACCATCGCCGCATTTGCCTGGGGTGAACAGCCAGCGCTCTTGTGGTGTGCGTTGGGCGGCGGTCCAACCGAGGCGATCGCGCGCGGGTGCCATATTGGTTTGGTACTGCATGAACTGCAGCGGCGCATTGGCTGAGAAGTCCACCAGGGCGTGGCCTTTGAGTTGGAGTGTGCTGCCAGCCAGGATCTGCGCCAAGGGTGTGGGCAGCTTGTCGTGCGCGATCGTGCGCTGGCTGCCATCAATCTGGCTGAAGGTCCACGAAGTGGGCGACCAGGTCAAGCCAAAGTTGGACAAGGGCACGTCCACCAGGGCATCAATCTTGTAGCGCAAGACCACGTTGGCGCACAAGCGGGTGATGCGTGCGTGGCCGGTGTCAACGCAAATGGGGGTTTGGGCTGTTTCGCCTCGGCTCAGGCCAGGCGCGGGCGTGGTGGCGTGCGCCGTGATGCTGCACAGCGTCAGGGCTGCTGCGCAGGCCAGGGCGGCCAGATTCAAGGGCGTGCCCCCCAGAGGCGGATGGATGATGGGTGTTTTCATGCTGCAAAACTCTCGGTACTGCAGCGACCCAGTGTGTCTGGGAGGGGTGAATTTGCGAAGCCCTGTTTGCCCTGTTTCCCCCTCAATCAAGCGGCAGGGATGACGAGCATTGGCGGGAACTTACTTGGATTGAGTCCAGCTTTTGAGTTCGTCGTAGTGCGTGCCGCCCACTTTGCGTTGCAGGATGCGACCATCAGCCCCAATCACCACGGTAAACGGCAGGCCACCAGCGGTGTTGCCCAAAGCTTGCGACAACTCGGTGCCACCAAAACCGGCTAGACCAATGTCGAACTGCACGGGAACCTTGGCCAGGAACTCTTTGACCGGCGTGGGGCCGTCAATGGCCAGCCCCAGCACCTGCCAGGCTTGGGCCTTCATGTCTTGATGGAATCGGTTGATGTCCGGCATTTCTTTGACGCAAGGCGGGCACCAACTGGCCCAGAAATTGATCACCAAAGGCTTGCCTCGGTACTGAGCGAGCTGAATTGACTTGCCATCCGGCGTATCAAAGCTTTGTTCCCAGAAGCCTGCGGGGACGCTGTTGGGGTCTGCTGCTGCGGATGCAGTTGGGGCGGCCTGGGAGGCTGCGGTCAAAGGCGCCGAGGCTGCGCCGCCGGCCGATGCGACGGTGTTAGACGATGGGGCTTTTTGAAACCACCAAGCCCCAGCACCGGCGGCGATCAGGCCAACCAGCACAAAGGGCCAAACGGTTGTTTTGGCGGTGGACTCAGTCATCAGTGGACTCCAGCAAGGCTTGTACGGCGTTCAGGTCACCTCGCTCAGGCATGCCGCGTGAGCTGGACTTCAGTGCGCCACGTAAATCATCTTTATCGAGAATGGTCAGGTGCAACCCGATGGGCTCACCTAAAGCGGGGCAGGGAATGGTCAAGGACAGTCGGTCGACTTCTTGGCCGCGCGGTCCGGGCACCGAACCCACGTCATAGGGCAGGCCCACGTTGATCAATTGAATCTCTGCTGATTTGCTGTCGTCGCAAAACAATTGCAGGTGGATGTCGTTCAAGCGCGTGGCGGTGCCGCGCCAGACCGCACCCGTTAGGTGGGGGCGGAATTCTTGCAGGCGCTTCATCCACAGCACGGCGGTTTCGCGCAAGGCGGCCAATTCCTGTGGTTGCGTGTCTGCACAGAACACCGACAGGTACTCAAAAACCGCTTCTTCCAGTTGGTCGTTGTCGGGCAGTTCGGCTCGGCCATTCAGCCCCAGTTGTTTGACGGCGCGGCGTTTGGCGGGGCCATATTCCAGGCCTTCTTCCACCACCAGCCGGGCAGCGGTGGCAGCAATTTCGAGTGTGGCGTTGGCAGACATGTTCAAGCGGCAAGGACCTCAACGGGCGTGGCACTGAAGGCCGCGTTGCCGCTGAGGCGGTCGGTGGCGCGGTCGTCGGTCAGGTCATTGATGCTGACGCCCGCATGGGCTTGCGCAACGGCCAATTGAACGCCAGGGCGGCCATGCCCCCACCCGTGCGGGAGGCTGACCACGCCCGAGCGAATTTTGTCGGTCACGTGCAAGGGCACGATGATATGCCCGACGCGTGAGCGCACGGTCACCGCTTGGCCATCGTGCAGGCCACGCGACTCGGCATCTTGGGGGTGCATCCACAGCACGCAGCGGTTCTTGCCAGACACGAGGCGCTCGCTGTTGTGCATCCATGAGTTGTTGGTGCGCACATCGCGTCGACCAATCAGCCTGAGTTGGTCGGCAGGCGTAGGCTGTGTGAACACGGGGGCGAGCAAGGCGAGCTCGTTGCCAACAGGGGCGGGCAGCAATGGCACCGTTTTCTTTTTGCGCTGCAGGGCTTGAATCAGCGAGGGCTTCAAAGGCCCGAGGTCGATGCCTTCGGGCTGCGCCAACAACTGCTTCATGGTGATGGGGGCCTTGTTGCGGCGCAGTCCAAGCGACAGCAAACGCTGCGGTGACAGGCGCGCCATCACCGCACGACCGAACCCGGCTTGAACGCGCTGCTTGACGGTTTGGCGCTGGAGCGCCCAGGTGCGTTTCGCATAACGCTGGGCCAGTTCCGAGTAGATCTGCCAGTCGTGCCATGCCTCGGGCGGCGCCTCCACAATGGGGCCAGAGTAGCGCGCCACGTTGCGAACAGCCAGGTGCAGGAACACCAAGTCGTAATGGTCGTGCTCCACAAAGCAAGTGGGCGGCAGGATCACGTGGGCATGGCGCGAGGTTTCGTTGATATAAAAATCAATCGACACCATGAAATCAAGCCCTTGCAAGGCGACATCCAACTGCGTGCCATTGGGGGTGGACAGCACCGGGTTGCCGCATGAGGTTACCAAGGCGCGGATCTGGCCTGGGCCTGGGGTCAGCATTTCCTCGGCCATGACCGAGGAGGGCAGTTCGCCGCCGAACTCGGGCGCGCCGCGCACACGGCTTTGCCATACGTTGTAATGTCCTTTGCCCATCAGCCCCGCGGTGATCAGGTTCAGGGCCGGGCTGGTCAGCAAAGCGCCGCCTTCGTGGTCGACTTGTCCCAAGATCAAATTGATCACCTGAATCGCCCATTGGCAGATCACGCCATGTTCTTGGGTCGACACGCCCATGCGGCCATACACCACGGACGACGGCGCTTGTGCCAACTCGCGCGTCAAACGTCGGGTGGTGAGAGCATCGATGCCGGTGTGCTGGGCCGTGGCTTCTGGGCTGAAGTCTTGGACAGCGGCTTGCAATGCATCCATGCCCTTCAGCAAAGGCTCCCAAGCACCCGGGCGCGCCAGCCCCTCATGCAAGATGGTGTGGATGACCGACAGCAGCCATGCGGCATCGGTGCCAGGCAAGATGGCCAGATGCTCATCGGCCAGCGTGGCGGTTTCGGTTTCGCGGGGGTCGAGCACCACCAGCTTGCCGCCGCGTTCACGCAGCGCTTTCAGGCGCGTGCGCATGTCAGGCGCTGTCATCAGGCTGCCATTCGAGGCCATGGGGTTGGCCCCCAGCACCAACATGTATTGGGTGCGGTCAATGTCAGGGATGGGCAGCATGAACTGGTGTCCATACAGCCAGTAGGCCGCCAAGTGGTGCGGCAGTTGATCTACCGAGGTGGCTGAAAAACGGTGCCGGGTCTTGAGTTGATTGAAGAACAGGTGCCCGTGGGTGACGTTGCCCCAGTTGTGGATGCTCGGGTTGCCTTGGTAAACCGCCACGGCGTGGCTACCGTGTTGCTCGCGCACCTTGGCCAGTCCTTCCACCACCAGATCCAAAGCTTGGTCCCAACTGATGGGGTGCCATTGCGTGCCCACGCGCCGCATGGGTTGACGCAGCCGATCGGGGTCTTCGTGCAGGTCTTTCAAAGCCACGGCCTTGGGGCAGATGTGCCCGCGAGACAAGGGGTCTGCTTCATTGCCCTTGACCGAGATGATGCGGTTGCCCTGCACCTGAAAGGTCAAACCGCAGATGGCTTCGCAGAGATTGCAAACGCCGTGGCGGGTTTCGATCGGGCCGGAGGGGGCAGCAGATGGGGTGTGGCTCATGGTCGCTTGGCAACTGAAGGTGGAATACATCCTAATGGATGTTGTTTGATGCCGCGCTTTAGGGGTTATGGCCTAGGTGAGGCCGTTGTTTTGTCCAACAATGGGCTCATGACCGAGCCGATTTCTCAACGCATTCGCCGCTTGTTGTTGGCGGACACGCCATCGCTGTCGTTGCCCGAGCGCGTGCGGGCGACCTTAGGGGCTTTGCTGGCCGTGGTGGTGTGTGGTGGCATCTTGCAGTTGATCCCCTTGCCAGCCTATTGGTTGATTGCGCCGGTGGGTGCGAGTGTGGTGATTTTGTTCACCTTGTCACACAGCCCCTTGGCACAGCCTTGGCCCGTGGTGGGGAGCTACACGGTGGCAACGGCTGCCAGTTTGCTGAGCCTCCACTTCGTGCCCAATGCCGTGGTGGCTTCCGCCGTGGCGGTGGCTTTGAGCGTTTGGCTCATGACGCGCTTGAATTGCATTCACCCGCCCGGCGGCGCCTTGGCCATGTTGTTGGTGCATGAGCAGCATGGCCACATGGGCCCGATGGATCACACGGTGGCCTTGATTGCTGCCAATGTGCTGGTGTTATTGGTGGCGGCGGTGGTGATCAACAACGTGATCTTGTTGCGGCAATATCCGTACCGGGGGCAGGCGCCGGTGCGCAGTCGGCATGGCACCGATGATGTGGCACCCCTGCAGCGGGCCGGGTTGGAGCATCAGGATCTGGGCGAGGCTGTGCGCCAGTTGGGCATCTTCGTTGATGTAAAGAGTGATGAGCTGGTGCAGCTCTATAACGTGGCTGTGGCCAATGCCTTCAACCGGCACGTGGGCATGAGCTGTGCCGACATCATGTCGCGCGATGTGGTCAGTGTCGTGTTTGCGACCGAGCTCGAAGAGGCTTGGAATATGCTGCGTCGGCACAAAGTCAAGGCGCTGCCAGTGTTAGACAACACCCAGCGATTGGTCGGCATCGTGACGGTGGCTGATTTCCTGCGGCAGATGGATGACACCACGGCCGCAGGCTTGGCTGTGACCTTGCAAGGGCTGTCGCGGCGTACCCCAGGCCCCAACTCAGACAAGGCCGAGGTGGTGGGGCAGATCATGAGCAGCGACGTCCAGACCGTGCAGCAAGACACGCCGGTACTGACGCTGATTCAGCTGTTTGCCGAGAAGGGTCTGCACCACGTGCCGGTGCTGGACGGCAGCCGGCGCGTGGTGGGCATCGTGACGCACTCTGACGTCACGGCTGCGCTGTACAGGAGGCTGGCATTGAGTCCCGCCTCCTGAGCCGAGATCAAGACTCGCGGCGCAGCGCAGGGAACAAGATCACGTCGCGGATGTTGGGGGCGTCGGTCAGCAGCATGATCAAGCGGTCGATGCCGATGCCGCAACCACCGGTGGGGGGCAGGCCGTATTCCAGGGCGCGGATGTAGTCGGCGTCGAAGTACATGGCTTCTTCGTCGCCTGCGTCCTTGGCGCTGGCTTGCGCGGCAAAACGTGCGGCTTGTTCTTCGGGGTCATTCAGCTCCGAGAAGCCGTTGCCGTATTCGCGGCCCGTGATGAAGAGCTCAAAGCGTTCGGTGATGCTGGGGTCGTTGTCGGCGGCGCGGGCCAGGGGCGACACCTCGACGGGGTAGTCGATGATGAAGGTGGGCTGCCACAGTTGTTCTTCCACGGCGGCTTCGAACAGGCCGAACTGCAACTCAGCCAGCGACCAGCGTGCGGGGGGCTCTTCGCCCAACTGCTTGAGCTTGGCGTGCAGCACTTCAGCGTTGTCGGCTTCGGCTTCGGTCAGGCCAGCGTATTTGATCAGCGAGTCACGCACGGTCAGGCGCTGGAAGGGCGATTCCAGGTCGACGTCCTTGCCGCCGTAGCTCAGCTTGGCGGTGCCCACGGCGGCACGTGCGGCGTGACGCAGGATCTCTTCGGTGAAGTCCATCAGGTCGCGGTGGTTCCAGTAGGCCGCGTAGAACTCCATCATGGTGAACTCAGGGTTGTGTCGAACGGACACGCCTTCGTTGCGGAAGTTGCGGTTGATTTCGAACACACGCTCGAAGCCGCCCACGACCAAGCGCTTCAGATACAGCTCGGGCGCAATGCGCAGGAACATTTCTTGGTCGAGCGCGTTGTGGTGGGTGGTGAAGGGCTTGGCGTTGGCGCCGCCAGGGATGGGGTGCATCATGGGCGTTTCGACTTCCAGGAAGCCGTTGTCGACCATGAAACCGCGGATGGAGGCCACGGCCTTGGAGCGGGCCACGAAGCGGGCGCGCGATTCTTCGTCAACGATCAGGTCGACGTAGCGCTGGCGGTACTTCTGTTCCTGGTCGGTCATGCCGTGGAACTTGTCGGGCAGGGGGCGCAGGGCCTTGGTCAGCAGACGGATCATGCTGACTTTGATCGACAGCTCGCCGGTCTTGGTCTTGAACAGGGTGCCTTCGGCGCCCAGGATGTCGCCCAGGTCCCAGTGTTTGAAGTCGGCCAGGGTGTCAGCGCCCACGTTGTCCAGAGTCACGTAGACCTGGATGCGGCCGGTGGCGTCTTGCAGGGTTCCGAAACAGGCCTTGCCCATGACGCGCTTGAGCATCAGGCGGCCGCCCACACAGACCTTGACTGCTTGGGCTTCGAGGGCCTCGGCGTCGGTGTTGTCGTGCGCGGCATGCAGGGCGGCTGCGCGGTCGGCGGGCTTGAAATCGTTGGGGAAGGCCACGCCACGGGCGCGGATGCCGTTGAGTTTTTCGCGGCGTTCTTCGATCAGTTTGTTGGTGTCCACCATGGGCTCATGGGGGGCGTGAGGGGTGTTCTCTGTCGAAGTGGGCTTTTGCGAATTGCTCATGATGGCGGCAAGTGTGTAGTCGGCCAAACCCTCGATTGTACGAGAGGGGGCGAGCGCCCAGAAAAAAACCGACCCTCGCGGGTCGGTCTGTAACTCACCAGGGTGAGGCTTCCTCTGGATTTTTGAAATTTCTTTTTGACGATCGGCGCCAAACCGTGATGACAGTCACATTTGTTTACTAATGTAAAGAGCAGTGTCCGCATATCGAAGTCGTGGAAACCCTGATGCTGTCGAATCAGGGGTGAATCGATATGCGGTCGTGCCTGCCTCCTTACTGCAGTTTGAACGTTTGATTGGTGTTCAGATTGCAGCTGTACTGAATCAACAGGGCGTTGTCGGCCGTGCTGGCGCCATTGATGTCCAGGCATTTGTAGCTGGATTTGGGTTTGATCAGGTAGCCCGAGCCGTTGACCACAAAGGTGAACAACTGGTTATCGCCGCTGTGTTGTTCAAACTGTTGCACGGCGCCGCTGTCGGCTTGCGAATAGTTGGCCACGTGGAGCGCCAGACCGGAGTTCACGTTGATCAACTTATAGAAGCCGTCGCCCATGTAGACCGCCTGGAACTTCTGTGCGTTGGTGCCGTTGCAGGTGAATTGCTGGATCTGTGTGCCATTGGTCAGGCTGGAGTTCGGGACATTCAGGCACTTGTTGCTGCGCAGGTTGACGATGCTGTACGTGCGCTCTGCCACGTTGGCGGTGTAGTTCACCGCTTCGAGGTACCACTTCTGTTGATTCACGCCGGTGTTGGTGTAAATCTGCACGTCAGCCCCGTTGAGCAGGTTGCCCAGAACCACGTCCCACACCTTGTTGGTGTCCAAGGCCGATTTGAACTGCACGGAACCATCGTTGTCTGTGGTGCCGGTGATGGCCCAGCGTTGTGCATTGGTGCGATTGCAATCGTATTGCTGCACGTTGGCGCCGTTGGCCGTGTTGCTGCCGTTCAGGTCGACACACTTGCCGCTGTTGACGTTGCGAATCTCATAGCGGCTGCCGCCCACGTAAGTGATGTCGAATTGTTGGTTCGCACCGTTGTTGCAGCTGTATTGCTCCAGTTGCACGCCATTCGAGAGGCTGGAGTTTTGAACATCCAGGCACTTACCGGAGTGTTTGGCGGTGATCCGATAGCGGCCATCTGACACCGATCCGAAGTCCGTGCCGGTGGGTTTGAGCACAAAGGTCTGGTTCGAGCCGCCCACGCAAGATGATTGCTGCATCAAGCCGCCGTCGGCGGTATTCCAATCCTTCATCTCCAGGCATTTGTTGCTGTGTCTAGCCTGGATGACGTAGCCCGCACCGTTGCGCATGAAGAAGTATTGTTGGTTGGTGGTGCCGCTGTAGGTGGCGCGAACCAGAGCGGTGCCGTCGGTCGTGGCGCTGCCATTGACGGTCCAGGCTTGGCTGTTGCTGGTGCTGACCACTTTGTAATAGCCGCCCGATGTAGCGCTGATGTCGAACTGCTGGGCGGCCGCGCCCGACACGCATTCCTTTTGAATCAGCTGTGTGGTGCTGCCGGTCACGTCGGCGCACTTGTTAGACAGCAGCGGCACGACTTGGTAACGGCCAGGTGGAATGTCCAGCGCCAGGCTGGAGGTGGCGACGGCCAGCAGAGACAGTGGCAGCGCCAGGCGGATGATGGTGTTCATGTGAAGTCTCCTGGGGCTGGATCAGTTCGACAACGTCTTCAAGATGTTGGCGTGGTTTTTGTAGATCGGGTTGATGTCACGCAGGGTGAGCGTGCCCACGATGTCCAGGTGATCCCAGTTGTTGTATTGGCCCATGAAGTTCCAGGCGCCCAGAGTGGGTGTGCCGCTGGTGTAGTTCACCACTGAAGCACCGGCCGGGGCCTTCATGCTGCGGCTGTTGACCACCGAGTCGTTCTCCCACCAGCTGCTGTCAATGTCGACGCGGTTGGGGACGCCGCTGCGGGTGTAGGAGCCCATGAACAGTGCAAAGGGTTGCAGCAACAGCAGGTTGGACACGATGGGGTACTGTCGACCAAACAGACCTTTGTAGGTGCTCTTGGTTTGGTAGGAGAAGTAGTACACGTCGTTGTAATGGGCGACACGTTGGTTCAACTCTTTGGCGCCATCGGGAGACAAGTCCCAAAGGCTCACGTTCTTGGACTCGCTCCAGATGGGCGAGGCCTTGACGCGGTTGAAGTAGCTGGTGAAGGTTTCGCCTGGGGTGCGTTTGAGTCCCCATTGATCCAGCTTGAGGTCATAGATCACGTTGTCGCCCGAGACCAAGCCAGCGCCAGCAGCTGCTGCGCCCACCAGTTGCTGAACGATGCCCAGCATTTGGAAGCCACTGGCCAGCGTGGTGCCGTCGTGCGGCGAGGCCAGTGTGGTGATGCTCGACACCCAGTTTTTGCCGCCACGGTAGGGGTTGGGCTGGGTCGATTCGTCGTACAGTGCCGCGTCTGCTGCCAAATCGTTTGGCGAGCCTGCGCGCAGCAATTGCAGCAATTGGCGGACCGTCTGGCCACCTTGGCTGTGTGACACGAAGTGCACCTTTTTGGTGGCATCGTTGCCCCACTCAGGGTAGAGGGCCAAGGGATCGTTGTTGGGGTTGTTCGAGGCACTCTTGGCCCAGCACTTACGCGGCCGCTTGGTGCCGTCGGGGTTGGTGCCGCCATCCAATTTGCGGATGATGGTGCGCGAATCGCGGGTGCCGTCGGTCTTGTAGAGGTTGTTGCTGTGGAAGGGGCCGTAGTCCACACAGCCACCCTTGATTTGATAGAACAACTCCACTGCGCGATCCCAGTTGGAGCTCAGGGGGCCGACCGCTGCGGTTTTGGTGACGGTACCATTGTTGGTGAGTACCGCTTGCAAGTCTCGCTCGCCGCCGCTAACAAAGCCGCCGCCCCAGTACTTCAGGCCGAACAGTTCGTCGCGCCCCCAGCCGGCAAAGCCGTGTACGAGGATGATGGGGTAGGTGTTGGCGGCTTGAACCAAAGTGGGAACAAGCAAACATGCCGCCAATGCAAGGCGGCGTCCGAGCGTTTTCATGAATGTCTCCGTGAATAAGCGAGAGGGCGGTACTGCTTGTTTGTTTTTGATCGAATGCGTTCGGTCAAAACTTTGTTTTCAGGACATTAATCACGACAAACGTTCATCGCAATAGGGTATGCGATCATTTGATGGTGAAATGCGTGTTGGTATACGCGCGTTGTTATTCAAGATTGATCGGATGGGTTCGTTTGGGTGATCGGTCACAATAGGCGTATGTCCGAGGAACAAACGTCGCAACCTGTGAGGCAAAGTCCCTCCCTTGGGTTGGTTCAAAAGATCGTGCGCGCAGTGCCGAAAGCGGCGCTGGGTAATTTGCTCGCCAAGTTGCTGATCGTCAGTTTGGGCTTGGCCATCACTGTGTTGGTGGCGCGCCAAGGCCCCATGGTGCAAGGTGCATTTGCGCTGTTCGTGGCCGTGGAGTCGGGGCTGTTGACCTTGTTTTCAGGCTTTGGCTTGTGGCTGGCGCGGCAGATCTCGCTGCGGCAAGGGCAGGCCCATGGCACGGTGCGCCCCATGTTGCGCGGCGTGTTGCGGGCCTCGGTCGGCTTGGGGCTTTTGGCCTCTCTGGTTTTGTTGGGTGTGTCCTGGTGGGCTACTCGCTTGCCCTATTCCCAGTTGTGGTTGTTGGCCTTGGCCGCCCCCTTCTTGTTGTTGGTACCCACGGCCACCGGCTTGTGGTTGGGACAGGGCCGGATGTGGCCCATCAATGTGGCGCAAGTGGCGGCACCTGCCAGCGTCTTGGCCGGTTTGTCGGTGGTGTGGTGGCTCACACAAGACCACACGCGGCAAACGCCGACCGTGTTGCTGGTGCTCACGGCTTGGGTCAGTGGCAAAGCCTTGGTTGCCGTGCTGACCGCCATCTATGCCTTGCACGATGCTTCGCGCCAGGATGAGGCGTCCGCTCAGCACGCCACGGCAGACAACCCCCGTTGGTGGTCGTCGTGGTCGTTTGTGTTGACCATTGGTGTCACCAATGTGATCAGCCTGCTCAACTATCGCGTGTCTCTTTTCCTGGTCGAGCGTTTTCATGGGCTGTCGGCCGCAGGCACCTACTCGGTGGCGGTCACCGTGGCTGAATTGCTGTGGCTTTTGTCGTCATCGGTCACGGTGTCGGCCTATTCCCGCATTGGGCACCCCAACCGACAGGTGGCGGCCGCGATGACGGTGCAGGCCATTCGCATCAATGTGCTGGCCACCTTGGCTGCAGCACCCGTGTTGTTGGGGCTGGCTTGGTGGGCCTTGCCGTGGGTGATGGGGGAAGCCTATGAGGCTTCTTTGTGGCCGCTGGCCGCCTTGCTGCCCGGCGTGGCGGCTTATGCGGCAGCGTCCAGTTTGTCGGCGTTTTACACCAACCACCTCGGTAAACCGCATTTGTCGGGCGCCATTGCTGGCATGTCTTTGCTGACGAGTTTGGTGGCCGGGCTGATCTTGGTGCCGACCATGGGGCCAGTGGGTGCCGCGCTGGCTTCCAGCACGGGCTACTTCTTGGCGATCGCGGCGGCCTATGCGGTCTTTCTGCGTCATGCCGGTTTGCCGCTGCGTGCCCTGTGGACACCGGCCTTGACCCGAGCCCCCGAAACGGAGTGAGTCTGCGTCATGCCAGCGTCGCTCAGATCGGGGACAATCTAGCCCCATGTCCCGACTGATCCAACGACTCAAGCGCCCACTGTCTCGCTTCCTGTCGCTGTTTTCTGGCCCACGCATCTTGTACGGCTGGCAAAACCGCGAGGGGGCGTACTGTCCGCATACCCGCGTCAGCACCCACACCAGTTTTGAAGGGGTGGAGGGTTTGACCCTGGGTGATCATGTGTTCATTGGGCACTTCAATCGCATCGACGGCTCCAACGGGCTGGTGATTGAAGAAGGCTGCCAAGTCACCAACTTTGTGTCGATCTTGACGCACTCCAGTCATCGGTCGGTCCGCATCATGGGGCGGCGCTACATTCATGAAGCCAAGCCCACTGGCTATGTGCGGCGCGCCACCCGCATCGGTGCTTACAGCTTCATCGGCCCCCACAGCGTGATTGCGCCGGGTGCGCAAATCGGCAAGGGCGTGATCGTGCAGGGTTACAGCTTTGTGGCGGGCGATGTGCCTGACTTCGCCATTGTGGGTACCAAGGTGCCCGGCAAACGTGCGGAGATCATGGGCGACACGCGCGAGCTCGATCGCGCGATGTTGCAACGCCATCCCGAGTTGCAACCCATTTACGCGCAGTGGGCGGGCAAAGACCATTTGCGTCGCGCCGTCCACGGTCAGGGCAACGAATCGGATCGCACCGAGCCATGAGCCAAGCTGTTCGCATTCTGTTTTTTGCCGATGCCTCGAGCGTGCACACGCGCCGCTGGGTGGCTGCCGTGGCCGAACGCGGTGGCCAAGCCATTGTCATCACCCGTGAGCCTGCCGAGGTGCCCGGCGCCTTGGAAGTGATTCCTGTGCAGCCTGGTCAAGACAAGTTGGGCTGGTTCAAAGCGCTCCCCAAAGTGCGAGCCATCAGCCGTGAAGTGGCGCAGCGCTTTCAGCCCAATTTGGTCCATGGCCACTATGTCACTTCGTATGGCATGTGGGCGGCGGCCTGTGGCTTGCACGTGCCCAAAGTGCTCACCGCCTGGGGGTCTGACATCCTGGTCACGCCGCGCGAAAGCCGACTGATGCGCATGATCGTGCATTGGTCTTTGCATCATGCGGACCTGATCACCGCCGATTCGATGGACATGCTTGATGCGATCGCGGCCTACCACCCTGGCGCGCCGTGTCATCAGATTCTGTGGGGGGCCGATACCGACAAGTTCTGTCCTGCCACACCCGCCGATGGTTTTGAGGTGGTGAGCTTGCGCAGTTGGGAGCCCAACTACAACATCGACGTCATCATTGATGCCTTTGCGGCCTTTGTGAAGCAGCGACCCGACGCCAACGCACGCCTGCACTTGCTGGGCGGCGGTAGCTTGCAGGCCTCACTGCAGCAGCAGGTGGCGGCTTTGGGCTTGGGTCACCAGATCGAATTCCATGGTCGTGTGGGCGATGCCGCCATGGTGTCAGCCATTCAGCGCAGCCGAGTGTCGGTGTCGATTCCGACCAGTGACGCCACCTCTGTGTCGGTGTTGGAGTCCATGGCCTGTGGCTTGCCCATCGTGGCGTCCGATCTGCCGGCCAACCGCCAATGGCTGGATGCGCGGGGTGGCTTTGTTGTGCCAGTGCGCGATGCGGCGGCGGTGACGCAGGCCATGTTGACCTTGCACGATGGCCCAGAACAGGCGCGCGAGATGGGGGCCTTCAACACCCAACGCATCGAACGCGAAGCTTCTCGCCGTGGCCAAATGGACGCCATGTGGCGCTTGTATCAAAAGCTGCTGGCGCCGCATCACAACAAGGTAAGAGGTAAAGCACGTGCTTGATCTGAAGACCACAGGCCTGCAGGCCCAGGTGATCTCGGTGATCGTGCCGTGTCGAAACGAGCGCGATCACATCGACGTTTTTTGCGCCAGCGTGCTGGAGCAGAAGATCCCTGAGGGTTGGACCATTGAAGTCTTGATTGCCGACGGCAAGAGCGACGATGGCACGCGTGAACGCCTGTCGCACTGGGTGCAAGAAGACCCACGCTTTGTCTTGATCGACAACCCTGGTCGCATCGTGTCCACGGGTTTGAATCGCTGCATTGAGCGAGCCAAGGGCCGCTTCATTGTGCGCCTGGATGTGCACACGGTCTACGCCCACGACTACATCGAACAGTGTCTGTCGGCCTGGCAACGCACAGGTGCAGACAACGTGGGTGGACCTTGGCGTGCCATGGGTATGCCGGGACAGAAAGTGCAGCAGGCCATTGCTGCGGCGTTCCAGTCCAAGTGGGTGTCCGGTGGGGCCATGTCGCGCGACCTGGAATACGAAGGCGAGGTCGACACGGTTTACCTGGGTGCCTGGCCGCGCGAAACCTTCGAACGCTTTGGTGGCTTTGACGAAAAACTGGTGCGCAACCAAGACGACGAGCACAACCTGCGCATCCACAAGGGCGGCGGTCGCATCTGGCAGTCGGCCAAGATTCGCTCCACCTATCACCCTCGCGCCAGTGTGAGCGACGTGTTCCGCCAGTATCGCCAGTACGGCTACTGGAAGCCCTTTGTCATGAAAAAGCATGGCCAAGCGGCGGCGCTGCGCCATCTCATTCCCGGCTTGTTCGTGGCGGCGGTGGCGAGCCTGTTGATGTTGATGCTGGTCTTTGGTGGTTTGACGCTGGTGGCCCGCACCACGTCTGATCTGAAATGGGTGTCAGCCTGGGGCTGCGCCATCACCTCCATCACGCTCATGGCCTTGTTGCTGACCTATGGCTTGGCTGTGGGTTTGGTGAGCTTTTCCATCTCCAGATCATTGCAGGGGCGCTTGCTGGGCCAGTTGCCTGACGTAATCGCCGCTTATCACTTTGGCTATGGCCTGGGCTCCATCCGTGGATGGTGGGACGCGCTGGTCAAAGGCAAACCGGATCCGGCCTTTGGCCGACTCACCCGTGGTCGACGAGACCAACGCGGTGGTTGAACGAATCGATCGATATGAGCCAAACAAACTTTTTGCCCTTTGCCTTGCCTGAAATTGGCGAAGAAGAAATCGCTGAAGTCGTTGATACCCTGCGTTCAGGTTGGGTCACCACTGGCCCCAAAGCACGACGCTTCGAACAAGAGTTCGTGCAGTTTCTGGGTGACGACAGCTTGCAAGCCATTGCCGTGAACTCGGCCACTGCCGGCTTGCATCTGGCGCTGGAGGCCTTGGGCATTGGCCCCGGCGATGAAGTCATCACCACCACCCACACCTTCACGGCCACGGCGGAAGTTGTGCGCTATCTGGGCGCCGACGTGAAGTTGGTCGACATTGATCCCGCCACCCTCAACATTGACCCTGCTGCCATTGAAGCGGCCATCACCCCGCGCACCAAGGCCATCATGCCCGTTCACTATGCGGGTCTGGCGGTGGACATGGATGCCATCTTTGCCATTGCACAGAAGCACGGCTTGAAGGTGGTGGAAGACGCGGCCCACGCTTTGCCCACCACCTACAAACAGCAATTGGTGGGCGTGTTGCGCAGCGACGCGGTCGTGTTCAGCTTTTATGCGAACAAGACCATGACCACTGGCGAAGGTGGCATGCTCGTGACGCGCGACGCGCAACTGGCCGCGCGTGCCAAGGTCATGCGCTTGCATGGCATCAACCGCGATGCGTTTGACCGCTTCACCGCCAAGGTGCCTAGCTGGTATTACGAGATCGTCGCGCCCGGCTTCAAGTACAACTTGACCGATATTGCGGCCGCCTTGGGCCTGCATCAACTCAAGCGCCTGAAGGGCTTCCAAGAGCGCCGCGAGCAGATTGCGTCGCGCTTTGATGAAGCCTTGGCGGACCTGCCGCTGATCCTGCCACCCCGCCCTGTGCATGCCGGCGATGTGCACTCGTGGCACCTCTACGTGGTGCGATTGAAGGACGAGGCTCTGATCAACCGCGATCAACTGATCGACAGCTTGTTTGCCGACGGCATTGGTGTGAGCGTGCACTACATTCCGCTGCACCTGCACCCCTACTGGAAAGAGCGCTACGACCTCAAGCCTGAGCAGTTCCCGCACAGCCAGAAAGCTTACGAGCGCATGGTGACCTTGCCGCTGTACACGCGTATGACCGATGAAGACGTTGAGCGCGTGATTGCATCGGTGCGCAAAGCACTGGCGTGATGAGGTGAGGGCCGGGTGAGCAAGCGCTTGTTTGATTGGGTCATGGCCTCACTGGGTCTGCTGGTGCTGGCGCCCGTGTTGCTGTTCATTGCCTTGGCGGTCAAGCTCGATTCACCCGGGCCGGTGTTCTTTCGTCAAGAACGCGTGGGCCGCTTTGGCAAGACTTTTCATATCCACAAGTTCCGCACCATGCGGCACGACCCCGTGGGGCAGGGTTTGCAGATCACCGTGGGGGGCGACAGTCGCATCACCCGTGTCGGTCGCCTCTTGCGTGAAACCAAGCTGGATGAGTTGGCGCAGTTGATCGACGTGTGGCAAGGCACCATGAGCTTGGTCGGGCCCCGTCCTGAGGTGCCGCGCTATGTGCAGCACTATCCGGCGGACTTGAAGGACAAGGTCTTGTCTGTGCGTCCCGGCATCACCGACATCGCGTCGATTGAATACCGCGACGAAAACGATGTGCTAGCCCGAGCGGCCAACCCGGAGCAGGAATACATCCAAGTCGTTTTGCCCCACAAACTGGCCTTGCAAGCCAAGTATGTGGAGCAAGCATCGGTCTGGATGGATGTGCGTTTGATTCTGCGCACGATCATGGCGATCGTGCGGCGGTGATCAACGCAGTGATTCAGTGGGCTTGACGGCGGCGAGCGGCCAACCCAATGCCGACTAGGCCCAGCCCCATTAGTGCGTGGGTGCTGGGTTCGGGCACTGCTGCGGTGACAGCCTCATTCACCAAGCTAAACTGAATGTGCATGGATCCAAAGGTTTGGATATTGTTGAGCATGTCCGTTTCTGTCTCATTCAGTTTGAGACCGTGGATGAATAGGTTTTTGCCACTGTTGGTGAGTGCCAGCCCAGACAAGCTGATGTCGTACTGGGTCATTGCAATTCCATTTGTGTCCGTCAGTTTGGTTGTGAACGTGTTGATTTCGGAAATGGATAGGAACGGGGTAGCCATTCCGTGGGACCAATCTGGGCCGAGAACGCTGAAGTCAGGGGCAACCAAAAGGAAGGGCGAAAACGTTGAAATGGTTCGTTGCGTGAAGGATGTGTCTAGTCTCGCGATGTCGATGTGTCCGTTTCGGGAGTACCCAGAGATTTCATTGAATCCAGTCACTGCAGAAACAGAATTTTTGTCTTGAGTAAACAAAACATCGGAGACTGAACTTGTCCAAATCAAGTCCTCATCTGCAGATTTCAACAGCGAGGGAAACACCAGTGAAGTCGCTTTGACCCAGTTCGCCATTTCTGGGCTGAACGTGAATGATTGAACTATATTCACCCCCATGACATATATGTCAGAGTCGGGTGGTGTGGTTGGTCCCTCAGTGAAGTCGTCAATGTTGATGTTCAAATCGCCACCGATGCTCACGCTATCCGCCCAAGCAACGTGACAGAACCCACACAGTGCAGCCACTATCAGTCCGGCTTTTGTCCGAATACCCAGGATTTCCACCCTTTTGTCGTTTCCTTAGTTGAGCGCCCATCATATCCATGCTGAGGGGTATCCCATTACAGGGATTATTGGGTGTTGTGCTTCAGAAGTTGGCGCCCGTGTTGCTGTTCATTGCGTTGGCGGTCAAGCTCGATTCACCCGGGCTGGAGTTCTTTCGCTAAGAGCACGTGGGCCACATCGGCACAACCTATCAGATCCACAAGTTCCGCGCCGTTTGAGCGGCTCAATCCTGCCCAGGAATACATCCAGGTCGTTTTACCCCACAAGCTGGCCTTGCAAGCCAAGTATGTGGAGCAAGCATTGGTCTGGATGGATGTGCGCTTGATTGTGCGCACGATCATGGCGATCGTGCGGCGATAAGTGTTTGAGTTTAGGTGTTCGTACAGCGCACGATCAGTCCGTGAATGGGTTGATGTCGCTCTTCGCGAATCTCTGTACCCAGCAGGTCTGTAACCCGAAGGCCGGCTGCTTTGCAGGCAGTCTCGATATAGGCTGCAGAGTGAGCATATCGACCAGATGGCAGTAATAAGTAGTCTGTCGGAGTGGATTCATCTGTGTTGGTGTTCCGGAGTTCCTCGGTAGAAAAAATGAACTCTCCGCCCGACTTCAGTGCCTTCTGTACGGATGCAAAGACACCAGCCAAATCTCCGATGTAAACGAATACATCTGCTGCGAACACAACGTCAACCGACGCATTATTAACGGCCTGCATCTCAGTTGTTAAGTCCCCGCAAAAAACTTGCTTGTAACGACCTTTATCCATGGCCTGTTTAAGCATTTTTTCAGAGAGGTCGATCCCGAACCAATCTGCTGATAACTCGCTAAGTGCGTCAGCCATCAGTCCCGTGCCGCAACCCAAATCATAGATAGTGATTCGCGCGTCAGTGGGCGTCTGTTTGTGCTTGCGGAAGAGTGCAGCAATCTTTTCTGGAGTCTGATATTTGAGTGATCCGACCAAATGTTGATCAAAAGACTCAGCATACTGGTCGAAAAGGTTCTTGACGTATGTGGTGGGTGCCGCAGCAACCAATTGCCCAGCCAGTGCGGCTACGTGATATTTTGCCTCTTCGTCATCAGGAGTGAGTTCAACTTTTTTCTTGTAGCAGTTGAGTGCGCCTTTGTTATCCCCAGCATCCCGAAGCAGTGCGCCGAGATTCGAGTAAACGCTTGGATACTGTGGGTTCAATTGAATGGATTGCTTGTATGCGGCTTCGGCGTTTTTGATCTTACCTAGGCCTTTGAAAGCTAATCCCAAGCTGTTGAATAGTTCCCAATCTTTCGGTGCCAACGCGATGGCCTTTTGCACGCTCTTGACTGCGTTGTCGAACTCATGGCGCCGCAATTCGATGGCGCCTTTGACTTTCCACCCCAAGCTGTACTTCGGGTGAATTTCAATCATTTGCTGAGACAACGCTAGCGCTTCGTCGAGGCGGCCTTGCCCAAACAAATGAATCAATGTATGGCGCGCGAACTCGTCTGGGATGAGATTCTTGGGAGACATAACGGGCACAAATGCTCATGAGAATGAGAGCCGAATTGTGGCCTACAAGCAAGCACTTTGGGCTTTTTCAGAAAAGGACGCGGAAGATTCGGTGTCGCGGTCTTCGTCGTTTCAGTTCGAGGGGTTAGTCCACATCGAGCACTGCAACCGTACCCGCTGGGGATGGTTGTATCGATCTCGATAGATAAGGCTTGAATCCCTTGTCCTCCCTCCGTATGTGTACGGATAGCCAGTCGCGCAACACGGTAGACAACTGCGAGGCCACCGTGATACTGCCTGCTTCGTACTTGGCCTGTAGCCCCTGAATTCTCAAGATGAACTTGTCATGGGCGGTTTTGTGCTGTGCCAACCCGGGGTAGTGGATATTGGCCATGAGTTGCTCTTCGCGGCGCAGGTGTCCGCGTGTGTAGTCGACCAGTTCGTGGAGGATCTGGTCGACCACCTCTTGTCCGTGACCTTCACTGGTGGCAGTGTGAAGGCAATTGACCAGTGCGACGAGTCGCTGATGATCGGCATCAATGGGGCCGTGGTCGATGACCAGGTCGTCAGCCCATTCAAAGTAAGCCATGGTTGCCTCCTGGGATCAAGCCATCGCGTGGGAAGCAGGCGCACCAAGTCTGGGAGCTGATCCCATCTTGAAGATGCTGACAGCCTCCAGCAAGTGTTGCGCTTGGTGTTCGATGGACTGTGCCGCTGCAGCACTTTCTTCTACGAGTGCGGCGTTCTGTTGGGTGACCACATCCATTTGAGCAACCGCTTGGTTGACTTGATCAATGCCCATAGCCTGTTCTTTACTGGCCTGTGCGATCTCACGCATCAAGTCTGAGACACGGCGGACATGCACCACGATTTCGTCCATGGTGCTGCCGGCCTTCTCGACCAGTTGGCAACCTTCCTTCACGTTACCGACCGAGGTTTCAATCAAGGCTTTGATCTCTTTCGCAGCGACGGCCGAGCGGCCTGCCAGACTGCGAACCTCACTGGCCACCACAGCAAAGCCTCGACCTTGTTCGCCCGCGCGGGCCGCTTCTACAGCGGCGTTCAAAGCCAGGATATTTGTTTGGAAGGCGATGCCGTCGATCACGCTGATGATGTCGGCGATCTTGGATGACGACTCATGGATGGCCTCCATGGTGTGTACCACGTCGCCCACCACGCTACCGCCTCTGACGGCTACCTCGGAGGCTGTGTCAGCCAGTCGGCTGGCATGGTCGCCACTTTCAAAGTTTTGTTTGATGGTGGCAGCCAGTTGCTCCATGGAGGCGGCTGTTTGTTGCAACGCGCTGGCTTGTTCCTCTGTTCTGGAAGACAGATCCAGGTTGCCGGATGCAATCTGGCTGGTGGCGGTGGCGAGTGATGCGGTGCCCTCTCGTACGCCCGACACAATCTGGATCAGGCTTTGGTTCATGTCTTGCAAGGCGCTCAGCAATTGACCGCATTCATCACCATGGCGAGGCAAAACCGGGTTATCCAACTGGCCTGCAGAAATGGTTTGTGCCAGACGGACGGCTTCATCAATCGGGCCCGTGATCGAACGGGTAATCCACCACGCGGACAGGCCGCCAGTCAGCAAGGCCATCAAGCCGAGCCCCAGAATCCAAGCGGCCGCTGACATTAATTCATGGTGCATGCGGGCGTTGCTGTCGATCGCTACCTGTTTTTGCAGATCGTTCAGTTGTGTGATCGGTGCTTGGAGCGCATCCAGTTTGGGTAGTGTGTCTTCACGCATCAGTGCTTGGGCGTCATTCAAGCGCCCTTGCTCCACCAATTGAGCGACCTGCGAGAATGAAGCGACATAGGCGGCTCGCTTTTGTTTGATTTCAGTGAGAAGGGCCTTCCCCTTGTCGAGATAGACCAAACGAGACAGTGTGTCCAGGGCGGTATTGATCACCTGTTTGTTCTGCTCGATCCTGTCCTTGATGTTGCGCTGATGGTGGGGGTTGTCGGTGATGATCAATTCCATCGTCAATCTTGCATTGGCGCGCGTGGTGGCGTTGACGACTTGGGCCGATTCCGACTTGGCCCACTCCTTGTCCAGGAATTGCTGATTTTGTTGGTCTACATCCCGGAAACGAAGCAAGGCCAGTAGGGCAATGCCTGTGAGCATGATTAAAACGATGCCAAACCCGATGGCCAGGCGATGGCCAATGCGCATGTCTTGAAGTGCCGTCATGGAAAACCTCCTGCAATGATTTGCTGGGCAGGCGGGATGAGTTGACTCCATGCGATGAGCCCCGCCATCGCTCAACGTGTGATGCGATGGTCGGGGTGGATCATTTGCTTAGCATTGGCTTGGGTCAAGAACGAAAACGAGGGTGGCGTTTTCGTGAAAAGTTCACTGCATCGCTAGCATTCGACGATGTTTACCGCCAATCCCCCTCGGGCGGTCTCCTTGTATTGGTCCTTCATGTCTGCACCGGTTTGCCGCATGGTCTCAATGACTTTATCCAGGCTCACGCGATGTGAGCCATCGCCATGCAAGGCCAATCTCGCGGCATTGATGGCTTTGACGGAGGCAATGGCGTTGCGCTCAATGCAGGGGATTTGAACCAGGCCGCCCACGGGGTCGCAGGTCATGCCCAGGTGGTGCTCCATGCCAATTTCTGCGGCGTTTTCGACTTGCTCGGGTGTGCCGCCCATGACAGCGCACAGGCCGGCGGCGGCCATGGAGCAGGCCACGCCGACCTCACCTTGGCACCCCACTTCGGCTCCTGAAATCGAGGCGTTTTCTTTGTAGAGCAAGCCGATGGCGCCAGCCGTCAAGAAGAAGTCCTCAATGCCTTGGTGGGTGGCGTCGGGCACGAAGCGATCGTAGTAATGCAGCACGGCGGGAATGATGCCGGCTGCGCCATTGGTGGGTGCCGTGACCACGCGGCCGCCCGCAGCGTTTTCTTCGTTCACGGCCAAGGCAAACAGGTTGACCCAATCCATCACATGCAAGGGATCGGTTGCGGCATGCGTTTGCTGCAGCTTGGTGTACAAGCCGGGCGCTCGGCGGTTGACCCGAAAGCCACCAGGTAAGACGCCCGAGGTTTCGCACCCATGTCGAACACAGGCTTGCATCGTCGACCACAGTTGCGCCAGGCCAGCATGGATGGCCGCATCGTCGCGCCAGTGCCGTTCATTGCGTCGCATGATGTCTGCGATGCTGCATTGGTGTTCGCGCGTCAGGGTCAGTAAATCTGCGGCGCTGTGGAAGGGGTGGGGGAGGATGGTGGTGTCGGGTGCCACCACCTGCTGGCGGCTGCCATCCTGGGCGACGTCTTCACTCACCACAAACCCGCCGCCGACCGAAAAGTAGCATCGGTTGGCGATCTCCTGGCCTTGTGCGTCCATGGCCTGAAAGCGCAACCCGTTGGGGTGGAAGGGCAGGCTTTGCAGCGGCGCAAAGACCAGATCGTGCGCTAGGTCAAAAGGCAGGAGGTGTTCGCCCAGTACCGGCAAAACGTGATGCTCACGAACGGTTTGAATCCACCCCTCAATCAGGTCGATTGGAACCGAGTCGGGCTCATGGCCCATGAGGCCCAGCAGCACGGCCTTGTCGGTGCCATGCCCGCGTCCGGTGGCGCCCAGCGAGCCATAGAGGGTGATCTGCACACGCCGGGTCAGCGGCAATAAATCTTGCGCGTCGAGACGGGTGGCAAAGAGACGGGCGGCGCGCATGGGGCCAACCGTGTGGGAGCTAGAGGGGCCGATGCCGATTTTGAACAGATCAAAAACTGACACGGCCATGGTCTATTGCTCCAAGCGTAGTCGATCGATCAGCCCCGCGGCCATGCGCAGGGCGCCGTCATCGGACAGGCCCATGTCTGCGAATTCGCTTTCGGCGATGGCATCGCACAGGCGTTCCAGTTGCAACAGGATCGCACCAATTTCTTCATCGCTGGCGACCAAACCGGGTTGCCATTCGCGAATGCGTGAAATATGGCGCTTGCGGCTGTCGGCGCGGGCTTGCCGAACCTCGGGGGACTCATAAGCCAGTTGCCGCAGGTGGCGTCTGAAGATCAAAAAGGAGCGATGCCCTTCGGCGTAAGCCTCGGCGATTTGCAGGCTGGTGGCCTGACGCTCAATGAGTTCGCTCAGGATGGCGGTTTCGGCTTCTTCCCAGGCCAGGTAGACCTGAATGAAGATGTCGATCTTGTCTTTGTACCAGCGGTAAAAGGTCTGGGGGGCAAAGCCCGCACGCCGGGCAATGCGGTTGGTGTCGGTGGCTGCAAAACCATGTTCGATGAATTCGGCGGCTGCCGATCTCAACAGCAGGGTGCGCGTGTCGTCTGTGTCGGCACTGGTCGTGGCGCCGTTTTTGCGGGCGCTTACGCGGCGAGTGCGCGTTGCGGAAATTGCTTCTTCAGCCATGCGTGCAGGTCGGCAAAGACCAGGGGTTTCTGAGGTTCGTGCAACAAATCGTGCGCGAGGTCAGTGTACCGTTTTGCTGTCAGCATGCCATTGGGGGTTTGTTCCGCAAATCGATCACAGGCACGTGCTTGCACCAGCCGATCCGCTTGTGAATACAGCAAGAGGCTGGGGCAGTTCCAGCCAGGCGCGCGCGACATGACCGTTTCACCATTGTTCAGAATGAACTGCGTCAGCCTGGGGGTGATGCGCTGGTGGATGAGGGGGTCGTTGTTGATGTCTTCCACCACCGCAGGGTCGTTGCTGCACCAGTCGGCTTTGAGGCCAACGGGCACGGCCAGATCCGGCACCAATTTGCCAAACGCCGAGAGCAGCGCTTTCTGGGTCAGTGTCATGGTGGGTTCGAGTGCCGGGGCCACCATGATGAGGCCATCAATCGGTCGCACCCACGCGGCGCGCTCGGGTGGTTCGGCCCAGGCAGATGCCATGCGGGCACCGATCAGTCCGCCCACACTGGCGCCCATGACAACACGGCGTAAGCCGGGGTAGGCAGCTTGGGTGGCATCCAGGACGCTGGCCAGATCATGCAAAAAATCGTCGTCTTGCTGGAGCGTGCCTCGCGGCCCCTCTGATTGGCCGTGACCTCGATGGTCATAACTGACGACCGTCCAACCTTCGGTGTTGAGAGTTTGGGCAACGTCGGTATAACGTCCGGCGTGTTCGCACAGACCGTGCATGAACACGATCAGCCCGGCAGGTTTGTCTGCAGGGTGGTGATAAAGCCTCAGCTTCAACCCGTCACGGGCCGCAATATGAGGTGGAACAACGCCATTAACCATGGCGCCAAGTATGCCTTTTGTGTGGCCATCCGTGTGATGCGTCACAGCAAACGGGCGAAATTTCTGCGCGAACTCAGGTGGCTGATCGCGCAAAAATGAAACTTCGAGCCATGGGCCGATGCATTTTGATCAGTTCAATGCGACGTGCCTTCCGAGCGGGTGATCTTGTTGAACACGTTGTACTTGCCGACCGGCTTGCTCATCGGGAGGCGTTTGACCTCTTTGAGGGTTTGAGCGTCGTACACGATCAGCGCCCCTTGCTTTTCCCACAGGCTGGCCAAAGCGTATCGGCCATCGCGGGTGAACTCGATGTGGGCCAAGGTCTGCCCGGGTGGGCCTTCCAGGGTATGCGCCGGCTTCAGCGTGGTTTTGTCGATCAGCAAGAGTTTGTTCTTGTTGGCACCCATCATGGCGTCGACCCAGGCGTAAGGCGTGGATTCGTGACTGCGCATGAAGAAGCCCGGGCCCAAGGTCGGGATCTGGGTGATGGTTTGCCAAGTCTGCATGTCGATGACGCTGATCACGCCGTCTTTCAAGTTGGGCGAAGCCAGCACGGTGGTGCGTTTGCCATCGGGCGTGGTCCAAGGCCAAGTGATGCCCGAGCCCAGATGGGGCATGCCGGGCAGGTCGATGTGGGCGATGGCGCGTCGGGCGTCCAGGCTGATGACCTGACTGTCGGCCAAGGTTTCGCCGGGTTTGGGGCGGGCAGAGCCAATCGCAAAGCGATAGCCTTGGTCAAAAAAGAAGTCGTCCAGCGGCGTGGTCAGTGGGGTGCGCTTGATGCCGAAGGTGCCTGACTCGGCGATGGCTTCGCCCATCCGGTAGTCATGCACGTAACCGTTGTAGATGGGCTCGGCCTTGGGGTCGTAGGAGATCTCCCACAATTCAGGCAGGTCTTTCAAAGCCACGACGAAGCTCTTGCGGGGGGCGGCGTCGTACACCGCTGACACCCGAGAGCTCTGTTTGCCATCCAAGGTGGTGACGGGGTAGTGCTTGAGCAGTCGAAGGTTCTGGTCAAACAAGACCACGCTGTGGGGCAAGTAGTTCGCGGCCATCACATAGCGCCCGTCGCTGGAAACCGCCACGTTGCGCATGTTGATGCCGGCGCGTACTTCGGCCACGACCTTGAGGTTGTAGAGGTCGTATTGCGTGATCCAGCCATCGCGTGAGCCGAAGTACACGAAACGTCCGTCGGGTGAGAACTTGGGTCCGCCGTGGAGCGCATAGCGCGTCGGGAATCGATGCATGACTTCGAACTTGTCACCATCGACCAGAGAGACATGGTGATCGCCACCCTCTACCACCACGAACATATTCAATGGATCGGCCTTCCAGATGGGCTTGGCGGGCCATTGCTTCCAGCCGGCTGTTTCGGTGCGTGATGCCTGGATGTCTTCCGCCGTCCAGGTGGGGGCGGGCAGTTGTGGGTTGTAGATCCATCGGCTGAGTGATTCGATCTCCGACGCGCTCAGGTGCGCGCCAAAAGCCGGCATCTGCGTGGCTTGGCGGCCGTTGGTGATGACGTCGAGGGCCTCTTTGGCTTTCAGTCGCTCCAGGCTCTCTGGCAGCAGCGCCGGCCCCATGCCTCCTGTGCGCTGTGCACCATGGCAGGCGGCGCAGTGTTGGCCATACAGCTTGATCGGATCCGGTGCGGCCTCTGGTGCTGCTGCGCGGGCGAAATCCCAGCCCATCCAGAACATGGACAGGGCCAGGCCGATGTGAGTGATCCAGCGCCACATGGTGGGTGCTCCGGTGTCAGTGCGGGGTGTAAGCAAAGGGTGTGACCTGAACGCGGGCCTCGGTGCGGGCCACGCCAATCTCGTCATCGCGCAGGTAGCAGCCAGGGTCTTCAGCCCAGAAGGAGCCGGTGACCTGATGCGCACGCACGCGGGTGTTGCCGTTGCAGATGGCCAGGTGTTGACATTGCGCGCAGCGGCCTTTGACTGGACGCGGGTGCTGTTTGAGTCCTGCCATGAGGCTGTCATTCGTGTCAGCCCAGATGTCGCCAAATGAACGTTGCCGCACATCGCCCAGGGTGTGGTGCCACCACATGGTGTCGGGGTGGACCAGACCGAGGTTGTCGATGTTGGCCACATTCACGCCGGAAGAATTGCCGCCCCAGGCTTGCAAGGCCAGCCGCACGTCTTCGGTCCATTGAGGCAGGTGTTGCTGTACCCACTGCAGCAGGTAGACGCCATCGGCATCGTTGTTACCCGTCACAAATTCGTGTTCTTCGCCCGCTTGTGCTGCCCGCCAGGCGGTGTCAAACAGCACATCGAGCGCATGTCGCGTGGCATCGAAGAAGGCATCCTTGGCGCGGTTGAGGTTGCCGCGTCCCGCGTAGTTCAGGTGCGAGAAGTAGAACTTGCTGATGCGTTCTTGCTTCATCAGCGCGAGCAAGGGTTCCAGTTGGTCGCCATTCATGGCGGTCATGGTGTAGCGCACACCCACTTTCACGCCCCGTTCGCCCAGCAGATGAATGGCCCGCATGGAGCGATCAAAGGCCCCATCAAGACGTCGGAACTTGTCATGCACGGCGCCTATGCCATCAAGGCTGATGCCCACATAGTTGAAGCCGGTGGCGGCGATGCGGTCCGCGCAAGCTTCGTCGATCAAGGTGCCGTTGGTCGACAGACCCGTGTAGAACTTCATGGCGCGTGCCTGGGCTGCAAGCTCGAAGATGTCTGGGCGCATCAAGGGCTCCCCACCGGACAGGATGAGCGCTGGCACCCCGGCTACCTTCAGGTCGTGCATGACGGTGATGGCCTCAGCGGTGCTGAGTTCACCAGCGTAGTCGGTGTCGGCAGACAAGGCGTAGCAGTGCTTGCAAGTGAGGTTACAGCGCCGGATCAGGTTCCAGATGACCACCGGGCCTTTGGGTTGTCGGGCGGTGCGGTGCGGGTAGATCCCAGTGCGATCAGCTTGTGCCAGCGCGTTCATGAACTCGGAGATGCGGAACATGGCTTACTCCTGTGTCTGCGTGCGAGTGCGCAAGCGCAGGCCGGTTTTCTTGAGGATCTCGGTGCTGAAGAGGATGTCGTGTTGTTTCACTGCAGGGCCGAGCAGTTCAGCGATGTGTTGGGCTTGTTGCAAGACTTCCTCGCGTGTGTGTCCATGCACCATGGCAAACAGGTTGTAGGGCCACACGGGCAGGCGGCGTGGCCGCTGATAGCAATGCGACACAAAGGGCAGTCGGCCGATGCGTGTGCCCAAGGCGTCAATTTGCTCATCGGCCACGTCCCACACGGTCATGCCGTTGGCGACATAGCCCAAACGGTAGTGGTTCGGTACCGCGCCAATGCGACGGATCAAGCCGCGCGCCAGCATGAGCTCCATCTCACGCATCACTTGGGCTTCGGTGCAACCCAGTTGTGCGGCAATCGTTTGATAGGGGTGTGGGGTGAGGGGCAAGCCAGCTTGGGTGGCCGCAATCAGGCGGCGTTCAAAGTCGCTCAAACCTTGGCCCGAAGAGGGGGTGTCCTGCTGCGGTGTCATGTCGGCTCCGGTCAAGCGGGCAGGCGGAGTTCAACGAAGAACTCGCGCTCTTTTGGAAAGGCCCATACCTGCAAGCCGGTGACAGCCTCGATGCGTGTGCACACCGATTGGGCCTCGGCCGGGCTCTCTGCGGCGACCACAAACCACATATTCAGGGCATGGTCGCGGCGGTAGTTGTGGGCCACTTCGACTTGTTGGTTCACTTGTTCGCACACTTCCGTAAAACGCGCTTCGGGCACGGACATCGCCGCCAGGACAAACTGCCCGCCCGCGGCTTCGATTTGAAAGAGCGGGCCAAAGCGGGTGAGCCACCCGTCATGTAAGAGACGATCGAGTCTTGCCAGCACATAGGCTTCGGATAGCCCCAGTTGGCGCGCCACGGTCTCATAGGGCCTTTCGCAAACAGGGAAGCCACCGTGCAGATGGTTGATCAGCAATCGGTCGACGGTATCCAGCGCACTCATGCGGCCACCTGAATGGATTCGGTCAGCACCGGCAATGGCACTACCGGTGTGGCGGGGAGTACCGAGGCCCTGAAGTAGCGCCCCCCTGTTTGCTTGAAGCGCTGGGTGCTGAACAACACGGCGTGCTCATGGCCTTGCAAGCCAGCACCATGTCTTGCGGCCTCAATGCGAAGCCGGGTTTCGATCTCGCTGCGGCCATGCACCATGCAGTACAGGTTGTAGGGCCAGCCTGTGTCGCGCTGGCGTGCATAACAAAGCGTGATGCCTTCTTGTTGGGCCAGGCGTGGCCCCCAGTGGCTGAGTTCGTGGTCGGGCACATCGAACACGGTCATGGCGTTGGCCTGGACGCCCAGTTCGTGATGGCGAACAATCACGCCTAAACGACGCAACGTACCGTCATCCACCCATTGCGACAAGGTATCCATCACCGCGCTTGGTGCACGCCCGCTCAACTGGCCCCAAGCTTGATAGGGCTTGGCCATCAGGGGCATGCCGTACTCCATGGCAGCCGCCAGTGCTTGATCTTGCGCCAGCACGGGCGGGCAGCGCCGGTGCGATGTCTTTTGGCAAGCGCCGGTTTGCAGGTCAAAGCCCAAGTCAATGCGGAAGGCACGGCGCATGGGCAAGCGCAGGGCGCGCAGGCCACTGAGTTGCTCAATGGTCTGTACACATCCATCACGATCGGCTTGTGTGGGTGAGGTCACCACGAACCACAAGTTCCAGTGATGCATGCGGGCGTAGTTGTGATTGACGTCGTCAAAGCGGTTGACCAGTTCTGCCACTTCATTCAAACGATCGGGCGGTACAGCTAGCGCACACAGCATGGAGGAGCCACCCGCGCCAACTCCAAAGACGCCACCGATGCGGCTGATGGCACCTTGTTGCTGAAGCGCGGCATAGCGATTCAGGACCTCCGCTTCTTCGATGTCGTACTTTTCACCAATGGCCATGAAGGGGCGATCGGTCAGCGGGAAATCCCGTTGCCAATCGTTGAGCAGGGCCATGTCGATGGCATCGCAATGTGCAAGCGTGGTGGTCATGATCAGAATCCCATGCGGCCCGCGCGCGGGGTCAAGAAGATGCCACTGGGGGCATCCATCGACAGCGTGGCGAGGGTGTTGAAGTGGTAGGGGTCGATGACGCTGACGCGGTTGTCGTCACGTGAGGAAATCCAAACCTGGTCAGAACGTGGGGTGAACTCCATGTGCAAGACCGCTTTGCCGGGCTCCAGTGTTTTGATCACTTGATGGCTTTGTGTGTCGATGACTTGTACGCGGTGATAGTCCGGCACCGCAAAATTCACCCACACTTGTCGCCCATCGGGGCGGGCCATGACAAACACAGGTTGGCCCTGCACGGGGATGCGAGCAGCTTCCTGCCAGGTGTCGGTGTTGACCACCAGCACCTCGTGACGACCGACAGCGGGCAGATAAGCGAACTGCCCTGCGACGGCCCAGCCCCGCAGATGCGGCATCTTGTACACGGGCAGAGGCTCCTGTCCTCGGCCATAACCATTCAAGATGCGTTGGGCCTTGGGTTGGGGCTGCCAGAGGTCAATCAAGGCCAAGCCATCTTCACCAAACAGGCCAGCGATGTAGTGCCGACCATTGGGTGTGATGAGGGCGTCATAGGGCTGTTTGCCTACCTGTGTGATCTTGGTGATGCGTGGCGCTTGCTGAGGGCCCGCAATGTCCGCAATCCAGACCTGGTCTGCATCAAACAAAGAAAAGACGAAGCGCTGACCGTCGCCGACGGTTGGGGCATCGACCAGACCGACCACGCGTGAGCGCTGACCGGGGGCGTATTCGGCGGGGATGTCCGCCACCAAAGCCAGCGTCTTGGCATCAAACACCTTGACGCCGCCGGGGGTGTAGTTTTGCGCAGCGACGTAACGGCCATCTTGCGACAACGCACCACCAATGCTGTTGCCTGCTTGCAGGATGCGGGCTTCAATCTGGCGAGTGATCAGGTTGACCTTGGTGAGGGCGCCATCGCGGCCAAACACGAACGCATGCAAGGCATCGCGGGAGAACACCACGGAGGCATGTGACAAGTCACCTAAGCCCGCGACGTCTCCTAGAGATTGCAGGCTGCTGGTGTTGATGATGGCCAATTTGCCGGTGGCGCGTTGCACCACCACACCCAAATCACCCGTGCCGACGATGGGCGCTGACGGTGTGGGCGTGCTGCAAGCAGAAAGCCAGCAGCTCAGCGCCAGACCACCTACCTTGCACATGCGAGACAACATCGATGAAATCTTGGAAGGGGTCATGTTGACAAGGGGGAATCAGCCTGGGGGCAGGCCGTACTTCAATTGCCGGGAGATCCATTGCGCGTCGCTCTCGGAGATCAACGCTTTCCAGCCGGGCATGGGGGTGCCGGGGCGGCCGTGGTAAATCGTGGCGCTAAGGTTCTCGATCGACCAATCACGCAGGGCTTCCGGTGTCAGCGCAGGGCCGAGTCCACCGGTCATTTGCATGCCATGACACGATCCGCAGTCTTGCCGAACCATGCGCAGCAGCTTTTGTTCGTGAAGCGTCAAGGAATCATGCGGTGGAGAAGTGGGGTGCGTTCCGCAAGCAGCCAACTGGAGCAGTAGACAAGCGGACCACACCCCCAGGTGTGATCGCAAGATCCCGTGGCGTCGCGCGGACACTTGAGATGGCAATCGACAGGCGCGATCGCACAGCGGGTCTTGCGAAACCGGCATGATCAGGACTTCAAGATGCCGTCAACGGCGTCTTTCAGATCTTGGTCATTGATCTTCTCAGGGCTGTGTGGTGGCATGGGGATGGGGCCCCAAGCACCTGCGCCGCCTTTGCGAACCTTATCGGCCAACTTGGCCGGTGCTGCCTTATCGCCCTTGTACTTCGCGGCGATATCCTTGAAGGATGGGCCCACCAGCTTCTTGTCTTTCGCATGACAGGCCATGCAGCCTGCCTTGTTCATGGCCTCATCGGCGCCAGCCATGGCAGAGCTGGTCGATAACGCCAGACCCATCGCGGCCAACATCAAAGTCAGTTTTCTCATGTTGTACTCCTGATCAGTAAACGTCGTTCTGCGTGTTGTGAACGTTGAAGTGACCGGTCGGTGTGACCAGGCGTGGATCCTTGATCACGGCCTTGAGCTTCAAGGTCTTGTCATCCACCACCACGATGGCTGATTGCTTGTCCTTGGCTGACCAGACCGACAGCCAGACTTCATCGCCGGCCTTATTGAATTCAGGCTGAACCACGCGCATCGCGCCGCCGTCAGAGATGCCAGCCCACTTGGCGATCGGCAGCACCGTGTAGCCCTTGTTCAGGTTCTTGATGTCATACACCGCGACCGATTGAGACAAGGCAGGATCGGGGTTGAGCGGGGTGTCGACATACAGGTGTGTGGACTTGGGATGGCTCTTGATGAACAATGATCCACCGCCTTGGCCCTTGAGGACTTCTACTTGTTTGAACGCGTAGGCCTTATGCTTGACGGGGTCGGTGCCAATCAGCGAGATGGTTTCATCACCCAGATGACCGGTGGACCAAACTGGGCCGTACTTGGGGTGCACGAAGTTGGCACCACGACCTGGGTGGGGAATCTTGCCCACATCGATCAAGGCGGCCAGCTTGCCTTCCTTCATGTCGACCGCTGCAATCTTGTTGGACTGGTTGGCCGCCACCATGAAATAGCGCTTGGTGGAGTCAAACCCGCCGTCGTGCAGGAAGCGCGCCGTGCCGATTTCGGTGGTCTTGAGTGCGTTGATGTCAGAGTAGTCCACCAGCAAGGTCTTGCCGGTTTCCTTCACGTTCACCACGAATTCAGGCTTGAAGTGCGAGGCCACGATCGAGGCCACGCGAGGCTCGGGGTGGTATTCCTGCTTGTCCACGGTCATGCCTCGGGTGGCCACAATCTTGAGGGGCTCCAGCGTGTCGCCCTTCATGATGGTGTACTGAGGCGGCCAGTAGCTGCCAGCAATCGCCAGCTTGTCTTCGTAACCCTTGTACTTGGAGGTATCCACCGAGCGAGCTTCCAGGCCCACGCGGATTTCAGCCACGTTGTCAGGCTTTTCCATCCACAAGTCGATCATGTTGATCTTGGCGTCGCGGCCAATCACGAACAGATAGCGACCCGATGCAGACATACGCGAGATGTGCACCGCATAGCCGGTCTTGACGATGTTGATGATCTTCTTGGTGTCACCGTCAATCAGGGCCACTTCACCGCTGTCACGCAGGGTGGTCGAGAAGATGTTGGCAATGTTGTAGTTGTTCATCTTCTTCGTCGGACGCTTTTCCGGCGGGATGATGACCTTCCAGGTGTTCTTCATTTCAGCCATGCCGAACTCGGGTGGCATGGGCGGATCTTGCTGGATGTAGCGGGCCATCAGGTCGACGTCTTGTTCAGACATTTCGCCAGAGGTCATCCAATTCGGCATGCCTGCTGGCGAACCATAGGCGATGAAAACCTTCAGGTAGTCGGTGCCCTTGGCCAAGGTGATGTCGGGTGTCAATGCCTTACCCGTGGCGCCTTTGCGCAGCACGCCGTGGCAGCCAGCGCAGCGTTCGAAATAGATCTTGCGGGCCTTGTCGAACTCGGCCTGCGTCATGGGGGGCGCTTTGGGGTTGGTGCTTTGGTACATGGCCTCATTGGCCAGTGGCGAGGTGCCCGCCTGATAATTCATTTCAGGTTGGGTCACGCCCTTGTCGGCAGCGTGAGCCAGACCGCCCAATGCGGCGAATGCGGCCAGCGCGAGGGTGGTGGCCCGCCGTGCTACGGTTGTCTTCATGCCTGTTTCTCCTAAACGCAGCGCAAATCTGCTGATGCAGGGATATGAGGAGGCTGCTGCTTGACCTCGTTCCAAACCCATCGTGCGCGGGTGAACCCGGGGGCTCCTTGAACCAAGTTAAGGCAAGCGCTTGGTTGGCCTCAATCTGAGCCAAGTCAAATTGGCTGTCGTAGATGGGTTACGCGCCTTGCAACTGATACTCAGCGAGACGATCGGTATCTGAGATGTGGATGTGGCGCTTGTCGACTTCAATCAAACCTTCCTCGATCAACTCATGGAGCACACGAGAGAAGTACTCCGGTGTCAAGGACAAGCGAGATGCCAAGGTGGCCTTGCTGACAGGTAGAGTGACCGTACGACGACTAGGCAATTCGTGAAAGTGGCAGGGCAGGGCAGGTGTGTCGTCGTGCAGCAGGTAATTGATGACTCGTTGCATGCCTGACCTCAGGGTGTAGGACTCGACGTCATGGATGAGGCCATGCATCTTGCGTGAGATGCCGGCTAGCATGCGCAATGCAAAGCGTGAGTCGGCCTCGATTTCGCGCATGATGGCTTGGCGCTTGACGGTCAGGATCGATGCCTCGGTCAGCGCCTGTGCATTGACGATGTAGGGCTTGTTGGTGAACATCAAGGCCTCTGCAAAAGTTTGCTTGGGGCGGATGAGTTCGATCACCTTTTCCTGACCGTTGGGTGCCAGCGCAAACAGTTTCACTTGGCCCGCGATCACCGCGTGCAGTTCATCGCAGGGGTCCCCTACCCGAAAGAGCATCTCTCCGCGAGACGCTCGGCGAACGAAGCACCCCTCTGCGACACGCTCCAGTTCGGAGGGCTGCATGTCCGAGAACAGTGGCAGCTCACGAAGGTAAGGGGCTATGGCAAAACTCGATTGGGTGTTCATCGCAGACTCCGGTTTCAAGGTGCATGGGGCACCGCTTGAGTGCGATTCTGAAAACGACAATCTTTAGGGTTTTGACTCACATCAAGTGCGACCAGTCGCTACTTGATGGCTAGTTCGACAGAACGATGGGGGCAACCCTCGACGGCTGTCTCCTCATACTCCTTTATGGGTGGCCAGTTGCGCGTAGACCGCGCTCAGTCTTGTCGTCAATTCGGCGGGGTTGTGGACGACAGTGAAGCCATGTTGACCAAAGAGTGCTGGCAAGTAGTCATGCGCTTCTTGATCGATGGTCACGCAAAATGGAATGAGTCCAGCCGCTTTGGCTTCGAGCACCGCTTGACGCGTATCTTCCAACCCATGTCGCCCCTCATAGACGTCGAGGTCGTTGGGTTTGCCATCGGTCAGCAGCAACAGCAGGCGCTGCCTTTCAGGTCGAGTCGATAGTCCCTTGACGGCATATCGGATCGCAGCGCCCATGCGGGTGTAATACCCAGGTTTGATCGCGCCTACGCGTGCTTGCACCTGCGGTGTCCAAGCCTCTTGAAAGCGTTTGAGCAGGTGCATGCGCACATGTTGCCGCCTGACGGAGCTAAAGCCCAGCATGGCAAATGGATCACCCAATCCGTTCAAGGCTTCGCCAAACACATACAAAGCATCACGGATCACATCGATCACACGTTGCTCGTTGTTGGCCCAGGCATCGGTGGACAAGGACAGGTCAGCCAGCAGCAAGCACGACAAGCTGCGCTCTACCTTTTGCCGTTGCGAATAAATGCGGGCGTTGTCAGAGATGCTCGTCATCGCGCGACGTTGTGTGTGCCATTGCACCCAGGCATCCAGATCTAACTCGTCCCCCTGATGTTGCGCGTGGAGATGGCGTGGTTGGTCGCGAAGGATTTCCAGTTTGCGTCGCATGCGTCTGGCAACGATTTGCAGTCCGGGCGCCGGCTCGAACGGCGCCGGCTGTTTCGCTTCCAAGAGTTGAGCGCAACAATGATCGCTGACGAGTGTCTGGGTCTTCCAGTGCCATTCGGGCAGGTGTACGCCTGGCCCCAAGGCCTGGTCGTCTTGGGCTGCTGAGGGCAAGTCCAGATCAAACTTGATGCGGCCGGCGGTGCTTTGGCCATCGGGGGCCAATGCCAGGCTGTCCATGTCATCGGCGGCTTTGAGCGCGGAGCCGTCGTCCTCATCATCGGTTTGCCGATTGACTTTGACATGTTCCGCCCACGACATGATGGATTCGGCGCGGAAAAACATCATCATGCCGTTGCGGTCGGATGCATCCTCTGTGTGGTGGGCCTTTCGCCGTTTGTCTGTGGCCTGGTGCGTGCGAGGGGGCGGTGCTGAATCCTGTTCCTGATGTGCTCTTTGGATGGTCGTGGTGGCGCTGCGCGGATCACTTGAATGCAACCATAGCCAGACAGGGGCGACCTGCTTGGCCTGCAGCGCGTTCCAAGGTGGGTCAGGAAGGTCCAGTTGTGGTGGTGTCGTGCACAAAGCTTGTTGTAGCAAGCGCTCTGCGTCGGCCGCACCGGCTTTCAGTTGCGCGGGATGGGGGCGTTGTGCAAGGTGCGCATCTCGTAGTCGCTCGTAACGACTTCGCATGCCTGGATAGGCTCTCAGGGCGCACTCGGTCGCCCAGCGGTTATCAGCGACCCATTGACCTGTGTCGTGATGACACGATGCCAACACGGATAGCCACAGGTACAGATCTCGATTGAGTGCGACATCGTCAAAGACCGCGATGGACGGGGGGAGCGCCAGGCGATCCTGATCCAGTTGGGGCAGGGCCGCGTGGGTGCCGGATCCGGCCACACGTTGCAGCCAAGTCCGGGTGCCGCCGTGGGCCGAATCAGCTGCTTGGGTTACGCGAACATGGGGGCTACCGCCACCTGATCGAAACAACATCTCGATCGTGCGCTGCATGTCCGACAGGTGTACCCGCGCCTGTTCGTGCTCAACGTTGGCTGCTCGGGTGATGAACTGGTGCCAGATCTTGCCGACAAATTCTTCCATCATCGACTCCTGTCTGTCTGCGATGGGGCCTTGTTGTCTGGCTGAGCCATGGCGGATTTGCGTTGGCGAATCGTCTCGGCCACAGCTGCGGCATCGACCTTCCAGGTCAACAAGGGGGCTTGACCTTGCGGCGTTTGTGTTTGACTGCACGCGTCCATACAGCGACCGCATTGCACACAGGAGAACATCATGCGCTTGATGTCGCGCGGGTGCAGGCGCATGGGGCAGGCGTTGTCGCATGCGCTGCCGTGGGGCACATGACAAGTGCGGCAATCGCGCGCCCGCTGCCGATCGAAGGCCACGACCATGCCTTTGTCATTGGCCATCCAGGCCAGGCTTTGGAACAAGCCCACCGCGCAACCAAAGCGGCAGAAAAGATGTCGCGCGAACACAAACTCGGCCGTGAACACCGCGGTGCCAATCACGATGAAGCGCGTTTGATTGGGTGTCAGATCTCCGTGGACCAGATTGCCCCAGATCTCAATCGGCGGCAGCAAATAGGTCAGTAAGGTGATGGTCCACAGCGCAGCGAAGGTGATGGCACCCAGTCCAAACAAGGGCCACCACCAACGTGAGGTGGTGGCGGGTGTCCCGTTGGGGTGAGTAGGCGGCAGGGGGTGCTTGTCCCACAGGCTGAACTTGCCGCTGGCGCGCCGCAACACGCCATTGAGCAACTCCACCACCGAAAAGTGCGGGCACAGCCACCCGCAGTACAAGCGCCCATACTTCCACGCCAGGGTCAGCCCCCCGGCAATCAGAAGAACGGCGGGGAGTACGCCTTTGAGCAGAAAGAGGCCCGCCGTTTCTGCTGGCGTGGCTTGGCCTTGAGCCAAGGCATCAATGCCGAGATGCCAGCGCATGCCCAACAAGTAGAGCTGCGCCTCATGGAGATCGAAGCGCAGCAGGTTCAGTGCAGGGGCAGTCAGGAACAGCGCAAAAAAGCCAATTTGCCAAAGGCGCCGTTGCGTTTGCCTATCGAGGCCAGATGGCATGCACCACCTCATCCAATGCGTCGGCTGTATCCGTGTCGTCGGTCAAGGCGTCGACAATGGCGGCGCGGCAGGCTTGCTCCGGGCTGAAGCCTGAGCGGATCAACTTGCCCGCGTAAATCAGCAAGCGGGTGCTGACGCTTTCCTCCAGATCATGATGCGTCAAGCGTCGCAGGGCTTGCGCCAGCTGGATCAGGTGTCGGGCAATGGCCTCGTCAACCTGGGCTTCTTGCTGCACCACGCGTTGCTCGACATCCGGCGCGGGATAGTCAAACGTCAGCGCCACAAAGCGTTGGCGAGTGCTGGGCTTGAGGCTCTTGAGCAGGTTTTGATAACCCGGGTTGTAGCTCACCACCAGCATGAACTCGGGCGGCGCTTGCAATACCTCGCCGGTACGCTCAATCGGCAAGATACGCCGGTCATCGGCCAAGGGGTGCAGCACGACGGTGGTGTCTTTGCGCGCCTCTACCACCTCATCCAGGTAGCAGATGCCACCCGCACGGACGGCACGTGTCAGCGGGCCATCGTGCCAGACGGTGTCGCCTTGGCTGATCAGGTGGCGACCAACCAGATCGGCTGCGCTCAGGTCATCGTGGCAGGACACCGTGAACAAAGGCCGCCCTAATCGGGCCGCCATGTGTTCGACAAAACGAGTTTTGCCACACCCTGTCGGACCTTTGATCAACAAGGGCAACTGATGGGACCAGGCGCGCTCGAATAACTCGCACTCCTGGCCCTGTGCCTGGTAATAAGGGGCACGTTCAGTCATGATTTAACGCACCCGTTGGGCAGGTACAGCCTGACGGCCGGCCCCACCACCGCTGGTGGACAACTCACGCACAGGCTCGCCTCCCACAAAGAAGCTGGCCAGGTAGGTCAGCAAGCCCAGCAGGAAGATCACCCCACCACCAATGCGCACCCAATAGAAGAAGGCCAATTGGTCTTGCGTGGCCATGAAGCCCATGGGGGTCGATGACACGCGTTGCAACCACACTTGCAGCACGCCCGCACCGGTCAGAGCCAGCACCATCACCGCCATGCCGATGGTCATGATCCAGAAGGACCACATCTCCACGCTTTGCGCTTGCTTGCTATTGGCCAGGCGGCCGCGCAGCATGGGCATGGCATACGAGATCATGGTGATCACCACCAGCACATACGCACCGTAGAAGGCCAAGTGACCGTGCGCTGCCGTGATCTGGCTGCCGTGGGTGTAATAGTTGATCGGGCTCAGGGTATGGATGAAGCCCCACAGACCCGCGCCCAGGAAACCCATCACCGAGGTGCCCACCGCCCACAGCACAGCGGCTTGGTTCGGATGTTCACGACGACGACGCTGCACCATGTTGAAGGCGAACACCGTCATCATGAAGAAGGGGATGGGCTCCAGTGCCGAGAAGATCGAACCGATCCATTGCCAGTAGCCAGGCAAACCAATGAAGAAGAAGTGGTGGCCGGTTCCGAGGATGCCGGTCATCAACGCGAAGGCAATGATCACGTACAACCACTTGTCGATGACTTCGCGGTCCACGCCGGTGGTCTTGATCAGCACGAAGGCCAGCAGCGCACCCAGGATCAACTCCCACACCCCTTCCACCCAAAGGTGAACCACAAACCACCAGTACATCTTGTCGCGCACGAGGTTGACGGGGTTCACAAAGCTGAACAGGAAGAACAGCGCCAAGCCCCACAAGCCCATCAGCAACACGAGTGAGATCGAGGTCTTGCGGCCTTTGAGCACGGTCATACTGATGTTGTAGAGGAAGCCCAGAGCCACCACCACGATGCCTAACTTGGTCGGCAATGGCTGTTCCAGGAACTCGCGGCCCATGGTCTCAAGCAACTCATTGCCAGTCAACTCGGCCAACTTGGCGTAAGGCACCAGCAAGTAGCCCGCGATGGTCAAAGCACCAGCGATCAAGAAAATCCAGAACAGCGCAATGGCCAACTTGGGACTATGCAGTTCTGACTCCGCTTCTTCCGGGATCAGGTAGTAGGCCGATCCCATGAAGCCCATCAGCAGCCACACGATCAACAAGTTCGTGTGCACCATGCGCGCCTGGTTGAAGGGGATGTAGGGGAAGGCAAAGTCCCCAATCACGTATTGCAGGCCCAGCGCCAAGCCAAAGACGATCTGGCCGACGAACAGGGCAATCGCGCCAATGAAGTACAGCTTGGCGACCGATTGCGATTGGTATTTCAAAGTAGTCATGACGATCACCTCAGCCTTCGATATTGGGGGGCCAGTTTTCGGTATTGATCTGACCGGTCCACTTCAGGAACTCGACAAGGTTGTCAAGTTGCTGCTCGTCCAGGTTGAACTGGGGCATCTGGCGACGGCCTGGCGCATGCGTGGGTTGCGCCTTCATCCATGCTTTGATGAAGTCGGGGCCCCGGCGTTGGTAGACGTTGCCGAGTTCGGGCGCGAAGTAGGCGCCTTCGCCGAGCAAGGTGTGGCAGCCAATGCAGTTGCGTGTTTCCCAGATCTTTTTGCCGGCCACCACTGCGGGTGTGATGGCTTGAGCATTGGACCGTTTCGGAATCTCTCGCTCACTGTGAAACACGATGGCAGCGAACAAGAATGCAAAGAACGCTGCCCCTCCGTAAAACATGTTGCGGGCCATCTGTTTGGTGAACCCACCTCCGGCACCCTGGCTCATGGAAACCTCCTGGACACACTATCCGAGTCAATGCCCACCGCCAAGGCCAACCGACCAAAGCTTCCAAATGGGCTGCCCGAGTGTCCGAGTGAATTCCCTGGGTATCCTTAAATCACATCAAGGGTGCACAAGCTGCAGGACTGCGATTGACGTGTGTCAATCGATCGATTCAAGGTCGATATACTGCGCTCGCTCTTCTCGCATTTTTCATATGGAGTTAACTATGCGTTCCATCTGGTTGGCCGCCTTCGGTCTGGCCCTCTCCGCTACCGCTGCAGCCGATCAGGTCGATTTCGGCCTGAACAATGACGCTTTTGCTGTGCGTTATAGCTCCGAGCGTGCCGGTGGCACATCCAGCATCGACGGTGAGTGGTATCACCACATCGATCATGGCAATGTGGCCAGCGCGGGTTTCAAGATTGACCAATACCGTGGCCACGACCGCTACTCTTTGGGCGGCAAATTCGTGGTGATTTCCAATGACCTCGAAGATGCTTCTGCCATCGCCGTGGGTGGCTCGGTGAGCATCGGCTTGCCAGGTGAGCCTCGTGTTCGTTTGGGTGCGCACGCATGGGTGGCCCCCGCCGTGACCAGCTTCAGCGATTCGGATGGTTTTGTCGACGTGGGTTTGCGTGCAGGCTACCGCGTGTTGGATCGTGGTGAGGTGTACTTGGCTTATCGCTACATCGATGTCGGCTACACGCATCGTCCGAATTTCCGCGTGGAAGACGGCTTGATGCTGGGCATGGAACTGTCGTTCTAAGTCTGCCCTGCTCATGATCGAACCGACCCGGCGTTTGCTCTGGCGGCTGCTGGCGCTGCTGGGTCTGGTTTTGGCCATCATCGGGTCGGTGTTGCCCGTGATGCCCACCGTGCCTTTTCTGTTGCTGTCTGCGTGGGCTGCAGGCAAAGGCTGGCCTCGGCTAGAGGCCTGGATGTTGGCGCATCCCACTTGGGGGCCGCACATCCGTCAATGGCGTGAGCGCGGTGCGGTGTCGCGCAAGGCCAAGGTGTTGGCTTGCACCATGATGACTGGCAGCGGCGTCATGATCTGGTTCATGCCTGTGCCTGCATGGACACCATGGTTGGTCAATGCCACCTTGTTGTGCGTGGCGGTCTGGCTGTGTACGCGGCCAGAGCCTACCTATTGAGCTTTCCCTACTGAGCCTTCCCTATCGAGCCGCCAACTCGGCTTCACTCAGAAGTAGTCGACGCTCGAACTCTCCGAGCGCGGCGAGCGGCCTTCGTGGATGGCGTGCTCCTCGGCGGTGGTGTAAGTCTTCTTCAGGTGCGCCAGCCACGTTTCGGCTTTCAGCTCGCTCAGGCTGGTTTCTCCGTGGCAAGCATGCTCCATGCGCATCATGTCGTCGCACACATGCTGCAAGATCTGGCTCAGTCGATCTTCGTTTTGCAAAGACAGGAAGATCTGCTCGATATTGGCCTGAATCTGGTCATGAAATTCACTCAACTCCGCTGATTTGGAAGTGAGCTCGACCAGACTCGAGAACACGTCTCTTACCGTTTCTTCCAGGCGCGCGGTGCGTTGCTTTTGCTCCTCAACCTGAGTCAAGCCTTGGAGCTTGAGATTCTCGACTTCCTTCACCAGCACCGTGAGCCGGTTGGAAACGTCCTGGCTGACATCCTTCGAGTTCAGGGCTGCTTTGACCAGTTCGTCGGCCACAGCCATGAATGAGGTCAGCAAGGCCATGGTCGTCTCAGTGGCTTGAACGCGCACAAATTCGATTTGCTGTCGCCAAATGGGGAAAACCTGTTTGAGCAGGCTCGCGGTGCTGTCTTCGATCGGTGTGGTCATGGTCGAGGGCGCTGTAGGCCATTCCAGATGACGATGGGAATATTGTTGAGGGGGTGACCGCAAACGCAATGGGGAAAAAGAGGGGGGTTGGTTGGGGATTTCTTATCAAGAAATTTTCGGGCTTGCAAAAATTTGCGCGCTACCGATAAAATCATTAGCACTCGATGGTGTTGAGTGCTAACAAGGTCTCTGCCATCACATCCATCCAAGCAGGCTGGTTCTGTTTGGTGCTTTTTTGTTCAACCGTTGTCTGAATTGATAGACAGGAGAAACAATGAAACTGCGTCCCCTGCACGATCGCGTGATCGTCAAACGCCTGGAAAACGAAACCAAGACCGCATCTGGCATCGTTCTGCCCGACAACGCAGCCGAGAAGCCTGATCAAGGCGAAATCCTGGCTGTGGGTCCTGGCAAGCGCAACGACAAGGGCGAGTTCGTGGCCCTGAACGTTCAAGTGGGTGACCGTGTGCTGTTCGGTAAGTACTCCGGCCAGACCGTGAAGGTCGACGGCGAAGAGCTGCTGGTGATGCGCGAAGAAGACCTCTTCGCCGTGGTCGCCAAGTAATCCAGCCTTCCGGCATAACCCTTTTCTACTGAATTCGGAGAATCAACATGGCAGCAAAAGACGTCGTGTTTGGCGGTGAAGCCCGTGCACGCATGGTTGAAGGCGTGAACGTTCTGGCCAACGCTGTGAAAGTGACCCTGGGCCCCAAAGGCCGTAACGTGGTGCTCGAGCGCTCGTTCGGTGGCCCAACCGTGACCAAGGACGGTGTGTCCGTGGCCAAGGAAATCGAACTGAAGGACAAGCTTCAGAACATGGGTGCTCAGATGGTCAAGGAAGTGGCTTCCAAGACTTCTGACAACGCTGGTGACGGCACCACCACTGCGACCGTGCTGGCTCAAGCCATCGTGCGCGAAGGCATGAAGTACGTGGCCGCTGGCATGAACCCCATGGATCTGAAGCGCGGCATCGACAAGGCTGTCACCGCTCTGATCGCTGAACTGAAGCAAATCAGCAAGCCCACCACCACGTCCAAGGAAATCGCTCAAGTTGGCACCATCTCTGCTAACTCTGACGCTGACGTCGGCGAAATCATCGCCAACGCTATGGACAAGGTCGGCAAGGAAGGCGTGATCACCGTTGAAGACGGCAAGAGCCTGAACAACGAGCTGGAAGTCGTCGAAGGCATGCAGTTCGACCGCGGCTACCTGTCGCCCTACTTCATCAACAACCCAGAGAAGCAAGCTGCTCTGTTGGATAACCCCTTCGTGCTGCTGTACGACAAGAAGGTCTCCAACATCCGTGACCTGCTGCCCACCCTGGAGCAAGTCGCTAAGGCTGGC
>JBKBIO010000020.1:0-47434 GCA_046299355.1 Aquabacterium sp.
TTGCTGCATGGTCATTCCGCGGGCCCATTGTGTGGCCCCCAGGACGACCGAAGCCGTCATCGCATGCTCGGCAAACGACCGACGAATCGTGTCGGCGTAATACTCCGCTTGAGGCAAGGGCACATCTGATGCAGTGAGGCACACCGCAAAGTCACCGCCGTTCAAACGACCGATCGCGGCACCACTGATGCCCTGTGATACCTCTCCCAGAATGTGTGCAAGCTTTTGCAGCAAGTGGTCGGTTTGACGATGCCCTAAAGACCGATTGACACCACCCAAGTCAACGATCCGGATCAAATACAAGACACCGGAACCGGAACCTTCGTCATTGGATAAAGCTGCACCCAATTGCGCCATGAAATGCCGACGATGGGACAAGCCCGTCAAAGCATCGCAATGCGCTTGTTGACGCAACTGCTCGACCATATTGGCTTGTTCATCGTATTGCGATTTCAGCCGCACCACGACCGCATTCATGGCCTGACTCAAGCGAGCCAGCTCGGGCACCTTGGGTTCATCAACCGTGATGAAACGGCGCTCCATCAGGGCTTGCGCTTGGCCCACCGTGGCGTCCAGCGGACGCCGGATTCCCCGGACCACCCAAGAGCCAATCAAACCCGACACACCGCCCAACAAGGCCAGCAATGACAAGGTCTGCAAACCACCCTGCCACAACTGCTGATGCGCGAAGCCTGCATGACTGACGACTTCGACTTGCCCCAGTGCGCGCCAGCCATCTGACACTTGCGCCACACCCATGGCCGATTCAACAGGCACCAACTGAACAAACCACTCGGGGACGCGCTCGCGTCCCACACGCGGATCTGCCTCGCGGACAAACACCACACGGCCGCCCACGTCCTTGAACACCACGCGCTTGTAAAAGCCCGTGTCAAACATCGCTTGGGCAGTTAACTCCATGGATGGCAAATCACCCCGGAGTTGCGACAGGTTCATCGCCAGCGACTGCGCATTGTCCGCATTCTTCAGGCGCAACTGGGTCTCCAGATAGCCTCGTGCAGACATCATCCACACACCGAAGCTACCGAGAAAGGCAATCAGTACCGTCGCAGACAGCAGCAACCAAATCTGACGTATCAACGACATGGCGTCTCCAGTATCGGCCCCACACTCTTCAACATCACCACCATCCCTCAGCCTTGACCTTGCCCAACACGTCGCGCCATCTTGACAAGCGCGCGGCCGGGTCGCCGGCCGACGTACTCCCCACACCTTGCCACAAACCTTCCGCACTGAAGCTGAAAACAGGCACCAAATCCGGACGCCTGGATGCGGGGCGTATATCGGTCACCAAGTTATCCAGAATCAAAGGCTCTGCATTGGGGGTGGGGTAATAAGCCAAAACCATATGTGCCTGCACCTGTGATCCCAACTGCGCACGCACATATACCAAACGCATCTTGGCGCCAGAAACCCCGCTTGCCATCAAGGAGAAATACTTGGCTATGGCGTAATCTTCACAATCGCCTTGACCTTTGGCCAGTAATTCCAAGGGCGTGGCCCAGTAATCGACCTGCCCCCAGGTATCGACGTCATCCCGATACACAACCCGGCGATTAAAAAATGTATTGATGGCCTTGAGTTTCGCGTCTTCGTCTTGGCCGCTGACATCGGCAATCTCCGCCACCAAGGCTTGCGCTCTGGCAGGCACCTGCCCACCCATCTTCAGAGCGCGGTTCAACACGGTTGGCGCATCCCAAGCCAGGGTAGCGGTGCCGCAAAGCAACAAACTCCCGCCAACAGCCAGCAACGCCACAAACAGGCGCAAGCCAGCAGGCCAGCCAGCCACTCCATGAGCGCTGCGCAGCCATCCGAGAACGCGACAGAGAAATTGCGGCGGACAAAGCACAACGGGGATTCGGCCAATACCCATGGAACTTGACCCCAAGCGTTGCGTACTTCACAAAATCGCGACATCAGGGAAATCAAGTGCTCAATTTGTTTCTGCATCAGACGATAAATGCCAGAATCTGAAATTGCATTTCTGTGCAACGTATTGGGCGAGACAAGAGGTATCCAGTGAAAAAATCCGTGCTGAAAGTTGGTTTGTCTGCATTGACTCTGGCCTGCCTGGCGGCTCACGCTCAAACCACCGCATCGCCTGACTCGGGGCTGAGTTCGGCGGTTCAGAAAGCCATCACGCACAACCCCGAAGTCACCGCCAGACTTAGCGCTGTGCGCGCCGCAACTGACGAACAATCTGTCGCCAAAGGGGGCTACCTCCCGAGTGTCGATCTCAGCGCCAACGTCGGGCGAGACGGCAACCGCATCACGTCACGCACCCCAGAAACACAAAATCTGACACGCAATGGCGTGGCCCTCACCGCCACCCAGGTGTTGTGGAATGGGATGGCCACCAAAAAAGAAGTCGAGCGCCTTGGCCACGCCAAACTGACCCGCTACTTCGAGTTCCTCAACAGCTCGGAAGAAACCGCGTTGGAGGCCACTCGTGCCTACATCGATGTGCAACGCTTTCGTCGTCTGGTCGAGCTGGCCGAGGACAACTACGTTCAGCACAAATACGCCCTCAACCAACTGCAAGCCAAAGTCAAAGCCGGTGTGGGGCGCGGTGTGGACTCAGAACAAGCCAATGCACGACTGGCACTGGCCGACTCCAACCTGACCACCGAAATCGCCAACCTGCATGATGTCAGCAATCGCTACCTGCGCGTGGTGGGCGAAGCCCCCAGTGGCTCCCTCAGCAAACCCAACGGCCTGGAACGAGGCATTCCCGCCGAGACCACTGATGCCACATTGGAAGCCGTGAATCGCCACGCCAACATCAGCGCAGCGATTGAGAACCTGCGTTCGGTTCAAGCACAGGCCAGCCAGACCGACAGCGCATACCAGCCCACCGTTCTGGCGCGTCTGCGTGCGGGCGCAGGTAAAAACTACGAAAGCGTGCTCAACGAGAAGAACGCGACCACCGCAGAGTTGGTTCTGAATTGGAACCTGTTCAATGGCGGAGCAGACCGTGCGCGCACGCGTCAATATGCCAACTTGGTCAACTTGGCGGCAGATCAACGCGACAAGGCATGCCGCGACGCCCGTCAGACCATGGCGATTGCCCACAACGACATCCAGAAACTCAAGAGCCAGCTGGCCGCACTGGATCGCAACGCACTGTCCATTGAAAAAGCCCGTGACGCCTATCGTCAGCAGTTCGACATTGGCCAACGCAGTCTGTTGGACCTGCTGAATGCAGAAAACGAACTCTACACAGCCAAACGCGCCTACGCCAATGCCGAGTTCGACCTGCAATTGGCCTACGCTCGCACGCAAGCTGCTCGCCACACCCTCCTGAGCACCCTGGGTTTGACACCCGCCGAGCAAACACCGGAGCAAGCCCAGAATTGGCAAGCCGAGGGCGACGCCGCGCAGCGATGCCCCGTTGTCGGACTGGACATTGCCACCACCAGCAAAGCTGATCTGGATGCGCGTGCTGCCAAATTGGGCACCCCCATGGTCACCACAGCACCGGTTGCTGCAGCACCTGATATCAAGGCAGAGAGCCTCCCTGCGGCCCCGGCTGAGCCCGTGACCCCGACACCAACCGTCGGTGCCGTGGACGAAGCCAAGATTCGTTTGAACGACTGGGCTGCCGCCTGGATGGCCAAGGATGTGGGCCGCTACTTCAGCTTCTATGGCAAGGGCTTCAGCCCCTTGAAGTCGAACTCCACCAAGTGGATCAACAACCGTCGTCGACTGCTCAACAAACCTGGCCCGATCGAACTACAGCTGAGCAACGTCAAAGCCACCGCCAAAGGTGACACGGTCGTGACAAGCTTCACACAGGTGTACAAGTCGAAAAACTACAAAGACAAGACTCGCAAGACACTGACGTGGAAGAAGACCGATGGACAGTGGCTCATCATCAAAGAAAGCAACCGCTGAACCATTCAGGCGGACGAGGACACCACCATGCACATCGCCATCATCGAAGACGATCCGGATCAACTGGCTCTGATGCTTCTGTGGGCAGAGTCTGTGGGCCATCAGGCGGATGGCTTTGCTGATGCGATGTCATTCAAGTCGAAAGCCAGCCAATCTCGGTTCGACCTCTTACTGGTCGACTGGATGCTGCCGGACTCCTCTGGCCAGGAACTGATGAAATGGATTCGTCACACGCTGGGGTGGGACATTCCCGTTCTGGTGGTCACGGCTTGCGACGATGAACCCACCATCGTGACGGCCCTCGACAGTGGCGCCGATGACTACTTGGTCAAACCGCCCAAGCCAAAAGAATTGGCCGCCCGCGTGACCGCATTGGGTCGCCGGATCAAGAACATCAACCCCAACACCGTCACCGTTGGCGACTACTGTTTTGACACGCAGAGTTTGACCTTGACCATGCATGGCCATCCCGTGACGCTCACGCACAAAGAGTTTGACCTCGCCCTCTACTTCTTCCAGAACCCAGGCAAGCTCTTGTCGCGCGATCATTTGCTGAGCAAGATTTGGGGCGTCAATGCCGACATCGACACCCGGACGGTCGACACCCACGTTTGTCGCGTTCGCAAGAAGCTGAACCTGGATGGTCAAGCCACCTGGAAGCTGATCTCGATTTACCGTGTCGGTTACCGATTCGATCCAGTTGAATCGGCCGTGGCAGCTTGACCGTTCTGATTCAGCCAGACACTCAAAGCGAGGCGGTCTTCTTTAGACAAACCCAAAAGCCTGGCACCCACGTGCCAAGCCATCCCACCGCCTGTCTTTCTCATGTGAACGATTTGCATCCATGGCACCCGTAGCACACGAGCGCCGATGCACAACTCGCCATTGACCATGAGCTCACTGCGCGGCAGAGACGGCGCATCGAAATCGAACGCAATGCCGTCTTCGCTCAGGTCACACACCTCGATCCCCACCGAGGCGAGCGGAAAACTGAGATCCACTCGCACCCCCTGTTGCTCCCGACACACCAATCGCATGTGGCGACGTGTGTGAACACACACCAGTTGTGTCGGCCAACGCGACTGAACCAGATCGAAGTCCATCCAAGCCAAATCAGACAGCGTGAAAAGGACCAAACCCTGTTCAGTGGTCGTCGTCACGTTCAACGATAGATCCTCCTTGCAAGCATCGACACGAGATTCCGATCGCAAGCGGATGTAGACGTGAAGCCCTGAATCGATTTCAAGGCATCCTGCCCCTACAAACTCTCCATTGTGGCGATGAACGGCCACCTCACGGTTCATGGCCGCCTGCTCAATCAAGATACGCCGAATGGCCAGGGCATCGCTGATCAACAAGCCTTCCGCTTGCCCCATACCAATCAGCTGTTCAGGCAGCCACGCCCGGCCCTTCCTGTGTTGAACGACATCGTCGTTGGTGGTCATGCGTCTGTCTAAAAAGACCCTGGCCAATACACAACCGTCGAGCCGCAAGAGCCCGTCAGCGCGAATTCAGGTTGCCAGTTTTTCTAAATTCCAGCCTATTTCACCCTGACCCAGCCAAGGAGTTGTCATGGAATTGCAAAATCAGCGGAGGGGTCGACAAGGTGCTTGCCAAGAATGGCAACTTGTTCACGCCAAGTAAAAAAGCCCGAACTTTCGTTCGGGCTTTTTACGTTCTGGCGGAGAGGGCGGGATTCGAACCCGCGGTAGGCTATTAACCTACACACGCTTTCCAGGCGTGCGACTTAAACCGCTCATCCACCTCTCCAGAGACAGCGAGTATAACCTGAATTCAATCAGTTCAACGCGACTTTCTTGCCGTCCTTGTAGACATACAGAGTCATCGCCGGATTCTTCAATTCGCCGTTGGTTTCAAACATCACTTTGGCGGTCACACCTTGGTAGTTGGTTTCGGCCAATTTGGGACCGTAGACCTTGGGGTCCACCGAGTTGGCTCGCTTCATCGCATCCACCAACACCATGGTGGCGTCATAGGTGTACGGCGAGTAGACCTGGAACTGGCCAGGGAACTTCGCGTCATAACGGCTACGCCAGGTTTTGCCTGCCGGCAGCTTGTCGAGCGAAGCACCGCCCACCGCACACACCACATTACCCAGTGTCTTGGCGCCGCTGGACAAAGCCATGAGCTTGTCTGTACAGATGCCATCGCCACCAAACAAGTAAACCTTGTTCATGGCCAACTGCTGCATCTGACGCAGCATGGGGCCTGCTTGAGGGTCCATGCCACCAAAGAAGATGCCCTCAGGCTTCTTGCTCTTGATGGACGTCAGGATGGACATGAAGTCGACAGCCTTGTCATTGGTGTACTGCTGACTGACCACTTCAATACCCAGTTGTTTGGCCGTGCGAGCGAACACCTCAGCCACGCCCTTCCCGTAAGCGGTACGGTCATCGATGATGGCGACCTTGGTGAGCTTGAGTGTGTCTTTGGCGTATTTGGCCAAACCCGCGCCCAGGGCGTTGTCATTGGCCAGCATGCGGTAAACCTGCTTGTAGCCCAGGGTGGTCAATTCAGGATTGGTGGCCGACGGGGTCACCATGGGCAGGCCACATGCGTTGTAAACCTTGGCAGCAGGAATGGTGGTGCCCGAGTTCAAGTGCCCCACCACGCCATTGACCTTGGCATCACACAGCTTTTGAGCGGCAGCGGTACCTTGCTTCGGGTCCGCCGCGTCGTCTTCTGCCACCAACTCGAATTTCACCTTCTTGCCACCGATCTGAACACCTTGTGCATTCAGTTCTTCAATGGCCAAGCGCGCACCATTTTCGTTGTCGCGTCCGAAGTGCGCTTGCGCGCCCGAGACTGGCGCCACGTGACCAATGCGAACCACCGTTTGCGCGTTCGCATCTTGCGGCGCAGCCCAAGCGGCGGAGACCAACACAGCCAACCCAATCAAAGATGGCACATTCAAAGCAGGCAGTTGGATAGACATAGGTATTCCTGTTTTGTGAATTCAAAGTCGACGTTTATTGAGCTCCTGCACCACCGCTTGCGACACCATGGCACGCAAACGTTGAGCAAACTCCTCTTGCATTTGTTGCACGATCTGTTGGGCCAGCCCTTCGATGACAGGCGCCATGGCCGACGTCATGTTCGCGGTGATCTGATCGGTGAGTTGATCCGCCAATTCCGGCGTCAAAGCACCGGACTCGGCCGCAGCCACCATGCGACCCGAATCTGACAGATCGGGCGCATCCAAGAGTGCTTCCACGGGTGGCAACACTTCCGAGGAGACCACAGCATCGGTGAGAACGGCCAAGGGCTCGTCGGCCAAGACCACCTCATCCAGCACGGGCACATCTGCCGGAGGCGAACCGAGCGAAACACCTCCCCCCATATCAGCCATGACAGGCGTGGTAGGGGCTTGATCTGCGGCTGGCGCCTCTGGAACAGGCAATTCCTCCACCACTTCAGTCAAGGTGGGGACGTGCATGGGGAATGGACGTGAGTCGGTCATTCCTTCACCTCGTGTGGCTGTATGGTCCAACCCATCGATTCATATTGCTTCCAACGCCGACGCCCTGCTTGGCGATCTTCAGGCTCGGTGGTCACCACTTCGAACAGACGATCAAATCGATCCAAGCCATCAGGAAGGCTTTGCCCAAGGTTGATCAAGGTGGTGCGGTCAACTGGCGCCGTTATGGGTTGGTCGGTGATCCAAATGGGCGTGTGCAGTTGCCGCTCAGCCACCGCCCTGCCCTGCAAGACCAGGATATGCGGGATGAACTCTTGATCTTCCCAAACCCACAATTGCTTGTCCAAGGTTTTGAGCGTGGCTTCATCCGCAGTCACCACCACATGGGCGCCACTGCGATAGGCCTTGCGCAAAAGGCGGCAGGCATAGCCGATCTTGTCAGCCATGCCGTGATGAAACTCGACCTTGCCCATCCAGTATCAAGCAGACTTGGCGGGGGCGCGGCGAGCCGCACCTGACACTGTCTTGCGCGCGGCAGGACGAGCACGCTTGCGTGCTGGCGCATCCGACGACGCTGCCGACTTGGTTTCTTTCACCGTGGATGGCGCCAAGGCCTGCGCGCCTGCCGCCGCTTGGTTCAACACGAATTGCGTCAAGAGCGACACCGGACGGCCTGTGCCGGACTTGGCTGCGCCGGACTTCCATGCTGTGCCAGCAATGTCGAGGTGCGCCCAACGATAGGCCTTGGTGAATTTGCTCAAGAACACGGCAGCGGTGATGGCGCCACCATCGCGCCCGCCCACGTTGGCCAAGTCGGCAAAATTGCTCTTCAAGGCCTCGCCGTATTCATCGTCAATGGGCATGCGCCACGCGGTATCGCCAGTCTGTTTGCCGGCAGCCAGCAAAGCCTCAGCCAGTTCATCGTCTTTGGAGAACAAACCGCTGTGCTGCGCCCCCAAGGCCACCACGCAAGCGCCCGTCAGGGTGGCGATGTCCACAACCACCGCAGGCTTGAGGCGCTCGGCATAGGTCAAGGCATCACATAGGATCAGGCGGCCTTCCGCGTCGGTGTTGAGAATCTCAATGGTTTGACCCGACATGCTGGTGACCACGTCGCCAGGCTTGGTTGCCGTGCCACTGGGCATGTTTTCACAGGTCGGAATCAAGCCAATCAGATTGATCTTGGGCTTCAGCTCGGCAATGGCTCGGAAGGTACCCAGCACGCTTGCGGCCCCGCCCATGTCGTACTTCATTTCATCCATGCCGGCACCCGGCTTGAGCGAGATACCGCCCGAGTCAAAGGTGATACCTTTGCCCACCAACACCACCGGTGCTTGAGATTTGGCTGCACCTTGGTAACGCAAGATGATGAATTTGGGAGGTTGTGCCGTGCCAGCAGTCACTGACAAGAAGGAGCCCATGCCCAACTTGGCAATGGCAGCACGCTCCAGCACCTCGGCCTGAATGTGCTTGAAGGACTTGGCCAAACGCTTGGCCTCGTTGCCCAGGTAGGTGGGCGTACAGATATTGCCGGGCAGGTTGGCACATTCACGCGCCAAGCCGATGCCTTCAGCCAGGCCCATGCCTTGCTGCAAGCCAGCCTTGACAGCCCCTTGCTCATCCGCACCCGCGCACACAGTGACCTTGGCCAGCTTGCCTGCTTTGGGGGCAGAGGGCTTGGTTTGACGGTACACATAGGTCGATTCCGACACAGCCAACACCACCGCTTTGGCGTGATCGGCGTCCAGGACCCAACCCTTGCCAGCAGCCACCGTCAATTGAGCGGTGCCCAGATCCTTGACCGCCGCCACGCCTTTGGCCACGGCGGCTTTGAAGGCCTTGGCTGAGGCGTCTGCCGCCACCGATAACACCACACGCGAAGCCTTCACGCCTTGAGGACGATGTGCGTAAAGCGTACGCCCCGCTTTGACGTCGAAATCCTGCCCAGAACGGGCGTCTTTGATGAGGCTGTCCAGCGCAGGATCACCCGTTTCGGCATGATCGGCGGTCAAAATCAACAACAAAGTGTCTGTGGTGACACCGGCCAAGGCAGAACCTTGTGCCACGATCGAGCGGAAGTCCATGTCGTGCACGTCCATAATGGACGGGTAGATTCAATCCAGACAATGTTATTCGATTCCTCTGTCCGCAAAGAGCTCTGGCGCAGCTTTCTGGCAACCCTTGTGGTGCTTTTGACCGTGGTGTTAACCATGGTGCTGATTCGCGTGCTGAGCCAGGCCACCGTCGGGGCCTTTGCGCCGGCCGACGTCGGCCTGATTCTGAGCTACACCCTGATCGGCCAAATGCCCGTGATGGTGGCGCTGGCGCTGTTCGTGTCCGTGATCATGGTGTTGAACCGCTTGTGGCGCGAAAGCGAAATGGTGGTGTGGCAAGCCAGCGGCGCCCAGCAGTTTCACTTCCTGCGCCCTTTGTTGCGCATGGCTTGGCCTGTGTTGGTCGGGGTGGCCATCCTGACCCTGATCGCACGCCCTTGGGGACAGGGGCAAAGTCAGCAGTTGAAAGACCGCTTTGAACGCCGCTCGGATATCTCTCGGGTCACGCCAGGGCAGTTCAAGGCATCGGCTGACGGACGGCGCGTCTTCTTCATTGACAGCCACAGCGACGGTGAGCGCACCGGCAGGAACGTCTTCATGGTGATGTCCGAGAACGGGCAGGAAGCCGTGATCACCGCCAAAGAGGGACAAATCGTCACCGAATCGAACGCACGTTACCTGGTTCTGAAACAAGGCGAGCGCACCCAAACTGACCTGGAAACAGGTGAAAAGATGTTGTCCCGCTTCACCGAAGCGAAGATCTTGGTCGGCGATGTGCCGCAAGCGGGTACATCTGCGCCCGATGTTCGCTCTCTGCCCACGACCGACTTGTTGCTGTCCAACGAACGCAGCCACCATGCCGAGCTCACCTGGCGCTTGGGATTGATCTGGGCCACATTCAACATGGTGCTGGCAGGCCTGAGCCTGGCTGCAGGCAGCGCGCGCCGCAACAGCAATTGGAGTCTGGTGTTCGCTTTGCTCGTGTTCGTGGTCTATTTCAACTTGCTCACGCTGACCCAAACCTGGGTTGCCAAAGGCAAACTGAGTTGGGGCGTCGCCCTGCTGTTGGTACACGGCGGTTTGACGTTGGCGTCACTGGCTTTGATTTGGTGGCGCGATGGCGCATCCCTGGGGAAAGCGCCGTTCATTCGTAAAGCCGGCCCCGTGCTGACCCGACTGCAAACATCGGCCGACGAGGTGAAGTCATGAAAACCGTTCGTCGTCTGATCTACCGCCAGATCGTCAGCCATGTGGGCATGGTGATGGCAGGCTTCACGGCCCTGTTCTTCTTCATTGACTTTGTAGACGAGATGCAGCGCGTGGGCAAAAAGGGCTACACGCTGATGGACGCCGTCGTGGCATGCCTATTGCAAATGGGCCCACACATTTACGACATGTTCCCCATCGCGCTGCTGATCGGCGCCATCATTGCGCTGGCTCGCATGGCGCAATCTTCAGAGTTCACCATTTTGAGAACGGGCGGCTTGGGGCCTGGCCGTGCTTTGCTGCTGCTGGGCGGTGTCGGTGTGGCCGCCGCCATGTGTGTTGTGGCTTTGGGCGAGTGGGTTGCCCCTTGGACGGAACAAGCGCTGACCCTGCATCGATCGAAAGTCAATGGTCAAACTGGTCTCAAGTTGGGACAAGGTGGCGCCTGGCTGAGAGAGCGTCGAGACTCTGCCACATCGGATGCCAGCAACATCACCGTCAACGTGGGCCAGGCCGATGGCCAGGGCGTACTGGGCCTGATCCGCATTTTTGAGTTCGACAAAAAGGGGCGACTGTTACGTCGCATCACGGCGCAAAAGGCCACCATTGAAGCGTCTGACGCTGGGTCGACCTGGCACCTGCAGCACGTCACCGACACGATTTGGCACAACCAGGAAATGCTGTCGGAAGAAGCCGTGTTTCGGGCCGAGCAATTGGTCACCGAGGTGGCACGTGAATCGATGGCTTGGCGCAGCAGCCTGACGCCGACCGTGGTCACCGCATCGGTCTTGCCACCAGACTCCATGTCAACCCTCAACTTGTGGCGATACACCCAGCATTTGGCGCTCAATGCACAAGCAGGCGCTCGCTACGAGATCGAATTCTGGAAAAAGGCGTTTTACCCCTTGGTGTGCCTGGTGATGGTGGGATTGGCACTGCCCTTTGCCTACCTCCATGCACGCAGTGGGGGTATGAGCTTGAAGATCTTTGGTGGGATCATGCTGGGAATCAGCTTTGTGCTGGTCAATCACATCAGCGGCCATCTGGGCTTGCTCCATCAATGGCGTCCTTGGATTGCCGCGTTGGTACCGAGCCTGGCTTATCTGCTGTTGTCTCTCAGTGCCTTCGTCTGGCTTGTTCGATACCGTTAAAGCATGAGTAAAACCGGCATTCTTCTGTTCGCGCATGGCGCTCGAGATCCCGCTTGGGCTCGTCCCTTCGAAGCCGTTCGCGATCAGTTGCGAACGCAAGAACCGTCAACGCCCATCGAGTTGGCCTTTCTCGAGTTCATGGCGCCCGACATCCTCACAGCCGGCCACTCGCTCGCCTCACAAGGTTGCCAGGTAATCACGGTGGTCCCCCTGTTCCTCGGAGCCGGTGGACATGTGCGCAAAGACTTGCCAGCGCTGCTGCAACAACTTGGCGAACAACATCCGCAGGTGTCGTGGCAACTCAGCCCGGCTGTAGGCGAAACAGAACTGTTGATCAACGCACTGGCCCAAACGGCACTGGCGCTGGCCCAAGGGCGTGCCCCACTGCTGAGCCGTTGATGCCATGAACCTGCATCAATTCCGATTTGTCCAGGAAGCCGCCCGCCGGAACCTCAACCTGACGGAAACCGCCAAAGCTTTACATACCTCTCAACCCGGTATCTCCAAAGCCATTCTGGAGCTCGAGGAGGAGTTGGGCATCGATATCTTTGTTCGTCACGGTAAACGCCTGCGCCGCATCACTGAACCGGGTCAAAAGGTCTTGGCGGCCATTGATGTGATTTTGCGTGAGGTCGGCAACCTGAAGCGCATCGGCGATGAGTACGCCATGCAGGACGCAGGCACGCTGTCGATCGCGACCACGCACACCCAAGCGCGTTATGTGCTGCCCGAGCCCGTGGCGGCTTTGCGTAAGAAGTATCCCAAGGTCGGCATCAGTTTGCACCAGGGCACGCCCGAGCAAGTGGCTCAGATGGTGCTGGACGAGGTGGCCGACATCGGACTGGCCACAGAGTCGCTCAGCGACTTCCCGGATTTGATCACTCTGCCGGCCTATGAGTGGCACCACGTCGTGGTGATGCCGGCCCATCATCCTCTGGCGCAAGTGCAGCGACTCACTTTGGAGCAATTGGCTGCGGAACCGCTGATCTCGTATCACCCCTCATTTACCGGACGCAAACGCATCGACCAAGCCTTTGCACAACGGGGGCTGCAACCCAACATCGCACTGGAGGCGATTGACGCCGACGTCATCAAAACCTACGCCCGCTTGGGACTGGGTATTGGCTTGGTGGCGGAAATGGCTGTGAAAGACGACCCGCTGATGCAAACACAAGGGGATCTGGTCTGGCGCCCTGCTGGGCATTTGTTTGGCCCGAATCTGGCTCGCATCGCGTTCAAGCGAGGTGCCTATTTGCGCCAATTTGTCTTGGCGTTTGCAGAACTGATTTCGGATCGACTGACGCGGCAAATGATCCTGCAAGCCATTCGTCACCCAGACGACAACGGCACAACTGCGGCGCCATCTGATTACGGTTTGTGAGGATCGTTCGGGCTGGATGGCTCGTCTTCGGCGGGAGGCAAGACCAAACCGTGCTCGCCCAACTCCAGATCCAAACTCAAAACAGGCGCCAATTCGGGTAGTGTCTTCATCGGCAAGGTGGCCATCAACGGCTGCGTCGACGAATCCAACTCGATGTCAAAGTGCGCATCTCTCTCATCGGTGCCGGAGCCGTTTGCCGCGCTAATTGACTCGGGGTGCGCCAACAAGTCCTTCAAGACCAGATACAACAGGAACAGTTCCCGATAGGCAGGCAAGTCAAAGGTGTATGACTCGGCGTCTTGCCGCATCAATGATCGCTCAATGACGCCCATCGCCTTGAGAGGTTGCCGCCACAGCGCCTGAATCCGCTCAATGACACCCGGGTAGTCCTCCAAGGCATGCCCATGCTCGGGATTGGCCTCCCACAGCGGTGCGTGGGCATTGAACTGCAAATTGAAGTTCATCCGCGTGCGTTCATAGTCAGCGCGCAATCCGGCATGACGATACAGCTCCAAGAGTTTCAGGAATGGCATGGGCGTCGAAGCGCCGCTCACACGGATGTAGCTTTCCAGCACATCGATGGCCGACTCCTCCTGCCCCAAGACCATGAAAAACTCTACCTGCTGATCGAGATCGATCAACTCATCAACACTGACATCGCGTGCGATCGCAAGTGGACTCACGGAAGTCTTGGGATCATCGGGCAACGCGCCGGGCACCGTGGGCAAGAGCACATCCACAACGGCCAAGGGCTCTCCGCCATCCTTGGTATCCATTGAGGCCTCAGGCACGACAACATCACCCAATGCAGGCTCAACTACTTCGGCGTTCAAATCCGATTGACGATCGCCCGCGTCCTGCTCCATGTCCTGGGCCATTTGCGAAGCCAACCAATATTGGTGTGCTCGCTGCATATCGCGCATGGCGCGTTCACGCCAAACGATGTAGACGATCAAACCCGCCACAGCGAATGCCAAGACATAAAGAAGCGTGTCACCCGAAGCACCCCGATGCCCAATTTGCTCTTGAACACGGTTCAAGGCTTGGCTGGCTTTCTCACTGTCTTGCGTCAGTTTCGACAACCGTTGTTCGACGTCTTCCAAGCGCTGCCGGTCTCGCGCCGTTTCCTCTGGCGTGGCATTCATGGCCATCCACACGGCCGCCGCAGCGCGACGCTTTTGCTCCAGTTCAGCGGAGGCTTCTGGCGTGGGCACGACAGCCAAGCCTTGACTCATTTGAAGCCCAGGCATGACCTGGGTCTCCATGGCAACAGGGTCCAGCACCAAGCGCGGCGCAGTGGTGACCGTTTTGGACTTCACTTGGTCTTTTTCGGTGGCGCGCTTCTGATCTTGGGCGGAAACGGCAGAAGGCACAGCCGGAGCCCCGGAAAGCTTGAAACTGGGCGCTTGACGCCCCAGCGGCGATCGATGCGCGCTACTGGGATCGACAACGCTACCCGTCGCATCTGGGCGCAACGCAGCTCTCACCTCTGATGCAACGATGACATCAGAGGGCTGAGCAGGTGCAGGTGCCACTTGAGGTATAGCCACCGCCGGCGGGTCGACCAAGGTCACAAAGCGCCGCGTGATACGCGAGGAACAACCGACGGTCATGGACACCGTCACCACCGGCTCATTGACCAGCGATACGGTCTGAACCTGAACCGACACGGCCCCACTTTGGAAAGCCCCCTGCTGCGCGCGAACGATACGCGCGTTCACCAGTGAGGCAGGCAACTTGTCCTCACCAAAGAATACTTCGGCCTTGACGCAGTCATCAGCCAACTCTTCGCCGTTTTCGAGGCGAACGGGCACGGACACCTTGAGGGCATCACCCAAAACAGCGCGAGTCACCGGTAAGCCGAGGCCCAATCCAAAACTGACTTGAGGGCTTCCGAGCCACCCAATGCAGGCGAGCGCAACGACCCACCTCCAATTGAACTTATTCATGCATACGAATCGTCAGGCGGTCAATTTGACTCTAGCATGTGGCCTGCAGATTCCATCCAGCGGGAAGCCCATGGGAAACCCGCCATTTTTTGAGCGCAACACATCTCTTGACGGTATGACCACAGAACTGCTGACCGAGCGACACGGCTCGACCCTCGTGATCACTTTGTCAGGCCCTGCCACACGTAACGTGCTGTCCAACCAAGTGATAGCCGCCGGCATCGAAACACTGAGTGTGGCCGAGTCGAACCCCGACGTCTCGGGGGTCGTCATCACAGGCGCGGGTGGCCAGTTCTGTGCGGGAAACGACCTTCAACACGTCGCGCACGGCCGCCAAGACCTGGAAGCGCAAGCGGCCTATATGGATTCATTTCATCAATGGACCGAAGCCCTTCGGACCTTCCCGAAACCCGTGATTGCAGCGGTGGAGGGCGTGGCGCTGGGCGGAGGCTTGGCCCTGGCTTTGGCCTGCGATCTGATCGTGGCGGCAGACTCTGCTCGCTTGTCAGCCCACGCGCATCCCACAGCCCTGGTCCCGGAGGGCGGCATATCGCACACGCTGACCCAGGCGCTTGGGCGTGCCCGGGCACTGCAATTTTTGTGGCAGACCACTCCATGGGCAGCCAGCACCTGCGCCGAATGGGGACTGGTTCAAGAGGTGGTCAAGCCAGGGCAAGCGGTTGACCGAGCAGTGGCATGGATCGAGGCCATCACACAGACCCCGGCTGACATCGTGTGCGGCATCAAAGAATTGATCAATGAGGGCATACACAACACGTGGCGAGCCCAGATCAATGCAGAAAAGAATCTGGCGTTGTTGGCTGTGGCACAAGGACAAGCGCCTGGACAACGCGCCGACTGAAGCCCGTCAGGGTACAGATCAGGCTGCCGTTTGATGAGCCGCTTCTCTCAAACGCCGGGTCGCCAGGTCAAAGAAATCCCCCATGGCCCGCAGTTGTTCTGGATCGATGCGATCCCCCGACGTGCGCAGGGTCAACATGCCCCGATTGATCGTCAGGATGATCATGCCCGTATCGGTCCACCAATGCGTCGCAGCATCTTCCAATGTCTCCACTAGCACGGGATCCAGCCACAACTTGGAGACCTCCACGGCATTGGACAAGATGACGAATCGCTTGCTCACCATGCCCGATGCGGGCGTCTCGACACGTGGGTGCATGGCCAACCAGCGCATTTCATCCGGCAGGCTTTGGTCGATCTGAGTCTGCATATCGTTGGTGTAACGACTGAAGACGTCGGTTTCAAGTAAGTGGGCGAGCGATTGCGTCAACATCACCAACTGAACGTCGTGCGGCATGTCGCTCTCACCGCGAAAGCGAAGTTCCTGCCCGACCAAATAAAGCGGACGCTGGGTTTCGCCCCACTCTACGCGCCAACCGTGACCTGTTTCCACCACGTAGCCCGGACTACGCCCTGTGACACGCTTGAGGTCAAAACCCTGAGATTTGGCCCAGGAAGACAAAACACCACCCTGGTCGGCTGCCTTGCCGCCCCCTCCGATGATGCGTTTGATTGCTGAAAACATGCCTTTGGCCTATGTTGACAGTTCTGATGGACCATCATAGACACACACACCACTTGCAGACAAGCCGATAAGAACCGAGAAGAGGCCCCAAAATGAAAAGACCGGCTCAAGGCCGGTCATGATTGATCAGCGATCAGACCTGATTAGTGGGCCCACAGCCACATCTTGCTGCCTTGCATGTTGATATGGCGGATCTCCAAAGAACCGTAAGACTTGTCGCTGTTACCGTTTTTGATCGATGCGATCTTGATGGTCGGTGTCAAACGAGCATCCAGCTTGGCATTCGGGAACGCAAACTGCACTGCATCGGAACCGCCGTTATCTGGGTCAAAGACAGGCCCCCCGGTCGCCGCGCCAAACTGATCGTAAGTCACTCCCAGCAGCTTATTGGCCTCGGTGATGGCACGGGAGCTGGGGATGTACTGCTTCATTGCGGTGATGGTGTCAAACACCAACTTCTCGCCGTTGATCACGTCCACAGTCTGAACAAACATGCCCGTGATGGAAATGCCATTGAAAGAAACGGAACCGCCGTCGACATCGGTATCCGTCCACTTGAACGACCCGATATTGATATTCAAATCGCCGCCGATGGTGACACCATCTTGCGCAGACACTTCGCTGAGCGCGCTGTCGTCGACCTGAGACATGGCTTGAGCCGATACAGCAAAAGCCAGCACGCAAAGGCCAGCCAATTTTTGGATACCTGACATTGTTCTCTCCACCTCGATAGTTGTTTCGTTGCCGCGACCGCATGGCAGTACGCGTGTTCACACTGTAAAAAGTGAAGAGAGCAGAGCAGCTGCGGGTAAGCTCATATGACGTACACGTAAAGGTGGAATTCACGAAGGGTGTCGCTCGCAAACCCCTAGGCGCAAACCCGTAAAAAAGCCTCCACGGAGGGAGGCTTGAACTGGCCCGTCAGGAGGGAGTCGAACCCCCGACCGCCCGCTTAGAAGGCGGGTGCTCTATCCAACTGAGCTACTGACGGATCAAAAGCGCAGTTTACCTCGGTCGCCAACGCGTCAGCAGCAAAGCGTTGCTAACCACACTCACTGAGCTGAATGCCATGGCCGCACCGGCCAACATGGGGTTCAGTCCACCGAAAGCGGCCAAAGGGATACCCAGCACGTTGTAAGCGAAAGCCCAAAACAGGTTTTGCCAGATTTTGCGACTGGTTCTGCGAGAGATCTCCAGCGCCGCAGGAACCAACAGCGGGTCACCACGCATGAGGGTGATGCCGGCCGCCTGCAAGGCCACATCGGTTCCACCATCTAAGTTGGCGACGGCCATACCAATATCAGCCGCAGCCAGGGCGGGTGCGTCGTTCAGGCCATCACCGACCATCGCCACCACAGCACCGCCAGATTGCAAGCGCTTGATGTGGTCGGCCTTGTCGTTGGGCAACACCTCGGCAATGACCTCTTGAATGCCCAATTGCTGGGCCACGGCCTGAGCGGCTGCGCGGTTGTCTCCTGAAATCATGACCGTGCGAATGCCCAAGGCGTGCAAGCGAGCGATGGCAGGGGCCGCCTGCGGCTTCAACTCATCCCCGAAGGCCAAGCCTGCGACCAACTCAACGCCACCTTGCGGCGCCCATCGAATCAGCCAAGACACTGTCGCACCGGCTTGAGACTGCTGAGCCAGCCAAGCTTGCGCCTCCTCGGTCGCCAGGTCTTGCGTCAAGGTCGCGACCCAACGCGTACTGCCCAAGGCCCAGCGCGTTTGTCCATCCACCCAACCAGAGACGCCGCGACCGGGCTCCGCCTGCACATCGGTGGCCTCGTGCGGGGTTTGAGGCTGAGCATGCCGCACCGCACGAGCCAGCGGGTGCTCACTGCCCGACTGCAGTGCCGCAGCGATGGCCAAGGCGTCGACAGGCTCCGCGCCATTCGCCAAAGGCCGTTTCTGGGGTTGCCATACGCCCAGCAAGCGAGGCTGCCCCACGGTCACGGTGCCCGTCTTGTCGAAGGCCACCACAGAGACGCGATGCGCCACCTCAAGCGCCTGCGGATCTTTGATCAAGATACCGGCCTTGGCTGCTGCGCCTGTGCCCGCCATGATGGCTGCAGGGGTGGCCAAGCCCAAGGCGCAAGGACAGGCAATCACCAACACAGCCACCGCGCGCATCAGCGCTTGATCTGGCCCCAGACCAGCCAACCACCACCCAATGCCGGTAACCACAGCAATCAGCAACACGGTCGGGACAAAGACCGCTGACACGCGGTCCACCACGCGCTGAATGGGCGCCTTGTTGGCCTGGGCATCCGTCACTCGCCGGATGACCTGCGACAGCATGCTCTGCGCGCCCACGGCAGTCACACGAATCAGCAGTCGCCCTTCGCCATTGATGGCCCCGCCCGTCACAGGATCCTGGGCATGTTTGCCCACTGGCAAGGGCTCCCCCGTCAACATGGACTCATCCACATGGCTGCTGCCCTCGGTGACCACACCGTCAGCCGGAATGTGCTCTCCTGGCCGGACCACGAGTACGTCGCCCACCATGACCTGTTTGGCAGGCACATCCACCTCGCCCTGCGGCCCCAATCGATGCACCTGATCGGGCCGAAGGGATTGCAGCGCGCGAATGGCCTGACTGGTCTGACGTTTCGCGCGTGCCTCCAGAGCTTTGCCCAACAGGACCAAGGTGATCACCACGGCGGAAGACTCGAAATACAACTGCGGCCCGACATGGGCGGAACCAAGCCCACCTTCATGGCCCAGATGAAGGGCAGATCGAGTGCTATCTTGCCACCACAACCAACATGACAAGGCCCATGCGGCCGTGGTGCCCAAGGCCACCAACTGGTCCATGTTGCCGCTGCGGTCTTTCAAAGCCGCCCATGCAGCACGGTAGAAGTGCCAGCCCAAGCCAAACTGGACAGGCGTCGCCAATAAGAATTGCACCATGGGCGACCAAAAATGGTGATCCCCCCAAAGCATCGGCAAGGCCAAGGGCACACTGGCCAACAGCCCCAAGGTGACCGCGCCCCAGACCGACCACCAACTGGGGGGCAACTCCGCCGCCACTTCATCGTCTGATTGACAAACCGCGTCATACCCGGCTGCTTCAATGGCTGCCACGAGGTCCTGTGGCGACACCCGTGCCGCATCCACTTGCACCGCAGCGGTTTCAGTCGCAAAGTTCACCTGAGCTGATTGAACGCCTGGCACCTTCTTCAAGGCCCGCTCCACGCGGTTCACGCAAGCGGCACACGTCATTCCCCGCACCGACAGCTGTAAACTGGTTTCAGGTAAAGATGTGTCTGACATGATGGAAAAACCAAAGAATGGGTTGACAATGCGCATCAGTATCAACCTTGCCATTGGGTCAAAGTCAAATACTTGACCTTGCCATGATGTCAGGGATGACACTGCCTGAAGTGTGCCAACAGGCACGTTTGCCAGGAGGCTATCCATGAGTTCAACTCAAACGCATCAAGTCCAGGTCAAAGGCATGAGCTGCCAGCACTGCGTCAAAGCGGTCACCAAAGCGCTGCAGACTCAAGACGCTGATGCCCAAGTGCAAGTCGACCTGCCTAACGGGCAGGTTCAAGTCGTGACGGCCATGAGCCGTGAAGCCGTGATCCACACCATTGAGGAGGAAGGCTATGAAGTCCAAAGCTGAGAAGTCGAAAGTCGAAGTCAAGCTCGTGAACATCGGTGATGCCTCCGAGGCCACCGGCATCTCTCAAAAGATGATTCGTCACTACGAAAGCCATGGTCTGCTGGGCAATTTGCCCCGCACAGACAACGGCTATCGTGTGTATGACGACAATGCCCTGCACACACTGACCTTCATTCGCAAGGCACGTGACATGGGATTTGGCATTGCCGAAATCGGCAAGCTGGTGGAGTTGTGGCACAACCGTCGTCGCAGCAGCGCCACCGTGAAAAAGATGGCCGAAGCCAACGTGAACGAATTGCAGCAACGCATCGAGGCACTGCAGGCCATGCAGCGCAGCTTGCAAGACTTGATCAAACAATGCGCGGGCGACAACCGTCCGGGTTGCCCCATTTTGGATGACTTGTCAGGCAAGGCCAAAAAGGCAGCCAAAGCGAAGAAGTAATCGCTTCGTCGATACACTTCGGCGATAATCGGCCAGGGCCGGTGAGCGAGATGACCGCACGTCATCCGCCCCGGCCCTCTTTCATGTCAGGCAAGCCATTGAGGCGCGCGCTCGATCCACTGCTGCAACGCTTGATAGAAACGCGCCACGTGTATGCCATCGACGGTGCCATGGTGCACCTGGATCGCTACAGGCATGACCCAACGATCTGCCTGGCTCACACATTGGCCCAGCGTGATGACGGGAATGTAGCCATACACCGGGTCATACGGGTGATGAAACGAGGTGAATCGAAACCACGGCACGCTGGTGATGAAAAACATCTGGTGCTTGTCGCCCACGCTCAAATCAGGATCTTGGCGCACCGCGTCCATCTGCTGACGCGCATGGGCCGCATAGGTGGCGAAGTCGTCGTGGTCGAGCGAATCGCAAAATGAGAACAAATCGCCCTCACGCGCCACGGTATAGCCCGGGTGCACGCGGCTGTATTCGTACAACTCACCGTCGATCACGCGATGCCTGAGTGCAGGCACCTCATTCACAGCCCTGGACACGGCAAAACTCAAGGCCACAAAGAAGGTGGACGAGGTTTGCGCACTGCTGGAGAGTTGGGTCTTGAGCGCGGTGACATCGACTTCGCAAGTGGTGCTGAACTGCGGCAGCATGCGGTCATTGAAAGCTTTGTACACATCAGCACGAGGGTAGGTGCTGAGATCGATGCGGCGCTTGTCTGACATGGTCACCTTGAAAAGAACAAAGGGTCAGTAGATAACTACTGACCCTTTGAAACTTGGTCGGGGCGGTGGGATTCGAACTCACGACCCTCTGCTCCCAAAGCAGATGCGCTACCAGGCTGCGCTACGCCCCGAAGACATAAACTATAGCACCTTTTTGGCCAAATTGATAAGCGGAAAAGCGATTTGTCTCACATTCCACTCAAAAGATCGGGCTGCTCAAATTTGCGGCAATCCAAGCTTTTCCCCTAGGAAGAAGTCTGTTGCCCCATGGTTTCCAACAAAGTTATCCACAAGAAAAGGGGATAACTTTGTCGTGACACCTTGATGAAAGTCGTTGCCCGATTACGACGCTATCTGAGACCAGGCTTTTTCCAAGCGCTTGATGCTCACAGGCTGAGGCGTGCGCAACTCCTGCGCAAACAAGCTCACACGCAACTCTTCCAGCAACCAGCGGAACTCGTCGGTGCGGGCATCCAGTACGCCTTTGAGTTCAGCCAGACGACGGGTGTAGCGCTGATCCAGGGGGCGCAATTCGGTCATGCGTTGCGCATCGCGCGCCGGGTCGCCCTTGAGCTTATCCAGACGCAGCGTGATCGCCTTCAAATATCGCGGAAAGTGCTGCAGTTGGATGTACCTGGTTTGAACCACAAAGCGCTTGGGCATCAGCCTTTGCAGTTGCCCCGCAATGTCGTCAGCCACATCCTTGGGTGGCTTGGCGTCTTTGAGTTTGCGAGTGGCCGCCGCGTATTCGACCAAGATGGTGCCCGCCAATCGAGCCACTTCTTGCGCGATCAGATTCAGGCGTGTGCGGCCCTCCTCGACCCGTGCCTTGAAGCTGGCAGCATCACTCGGCAAGGGGTCGGCCAGATAGGCCCGGTCCAGGGCCACATCAATGATCTGATCACGCAACTCATCTGCAGTGCCCAAGCTCATGTAGGCCATGGCCATCTTCTGCAGATCAGGAATGTTCTTTTCCAGATACTTGAGCGGCTCTTTGATCTGCAAAGCCACCAGGCGGCGCAAACCCGCACGGTGCTTGGCCGCAGCCACATCGGGTTCGTCAAAGATGTCGATCTCGACGTGCTGGCCCTTGTCAATCAGAGCGGGGAACCCAATCAGGGTGTGGCCACCACGCTGAATCTCCATCAACTCAGGCAGCTCGCCAAAGGTCCAGTCGGTGAAGGTTTGCGTGGCCGTTTGTGGCTTGGGCGGGTTGCTGGCCACGCGTTGGGGGCCTGCACCCGCCTTCACTGGGCTCTGAGGCGACCTCGATGCAGAAGCCTGATCTGGCTGCTTTGGGTTGGCTGGGCTGCCCGCACCGGCTGCCGAAGCACCCGTCACGCTGGCAGCGCCCGAATCCGCAGGCGCCGGAGCAGCTTGTGCCACGGCTTGCGCCTTCAGCGCCGCCAAAGCCTGGAAGGCCCCGCGCGCCAAAGAACCCAAATCGGCCTTCAAGGCGGCCAGATTGCGTCCCATGCCGAGTTGGCGCCCATGCTCATCCACCACGCGGTAGTTCATGAACAAGTGGGGCGAGAGCATGTCGAGCTTGAAGTCGTTGCGCTTCACGTCCAGTTGGGTCTTGTCGCGCACAGCCTTCAGCAAAGCATCCATCAAGCTACCTTGACCAAACTCCACCGCCTGCACAAAGGACTCGGCGTAGTCGGGTAGCGGCACCAGTCGGGCACGCGGCTTTTGATGCAGGCTCTTGACCAGCGCCAGCACCTTGTCTTTCAACATGCCGGGCACCAGCCACTCGCCACGCTCTTCGCTGACCTGATTGAGCGCATAGATGGGCACGGTCACGGTTACGCCGTCGCGTGCATCGCCCGGTTCGTGCAGATAGGTAGCGGCACAGTCCACGCCGCCCATGCGCACGTATTTCGGGAAGGCCGCGCTGGTGATGCCTGCGGCCTCGTGGCGCATCAGCTCTTCACGGCTGAGGTAGAGCAGCTTGGGGTTGTCTCGGCTGGCCTGTTTGTACCAGCGCTCGAAGCTGTGGCCGCTCATCACCTCGGGCGGCACCTGCGCGTCGTAGAAGGCGTAGATCAGGTGTTCGTCCACCAGCACGTCTTGCCGGCGCGACTTGTGCTCCAGTTGTTCTACTTGGCTGATGAGCTTGCGGTTGTGCGCCAGGAAGGGCAAACGGGTTTCCCACTCCTGGCCGACCAGGGCTTCGCGAATGAAAATCTCGCGCGCCTCGCGGGCGTTGACCAAACCGAAGTTGACACGCTTGTTGTTGTAGACCACCAGGCCGTACAAGGTGGCGCGCTCCAGCGCCACGACCTCGCCCGCCTTCTTTTCCCAATGCGGTTCGAGCAACTGCTTTTTGAGCAAATGGCCACCCATCTGCACCAACCAGGGCTGGTCGATGTTGGCAATGCCACGGCCATAGAGCTTGGTGGTTTCGACCAGTTCGGCCGCCAAAATCCAGCGGCCCGGCTTCTTGCTCAGGTTCGCACCGGGGTGCTTCCAGAACTTGATGCCCCGGGCGCCCAGGTACCACTCGTCTTCATCGCTCTTGCAGCCAATGTTGCCCAGCAAGCCTGACAGCAAGGACAAGTGCACTTGCTCGTAGGTGGCGGGTGCCGTGTTCAAACGCCAGTTGTGTTCGGCCACCACGGTGTGCAGCTGGGTGTAGACGTCTTTCCACTCGCGCACGCGGCGCGGGTTGATGAAGTTGTCGCGCAGCAGGGCTTCGTACTTGCGGTGGCTGAGCTTGTGCTTTTCAGGCTGACCGGGCTCGTGGTGGCCGTGCCCCCCCCGCGATTCATCCAGCCACTTCCACAGCTTGATGGTGCCCATGAACTCGGACTTCTCGTCATCAAACTGCTTGTGCTTCTGGTCGGCCTGCTGTTGCTGATCAATCGGGCGGTCACGCACATCCTGCACGCTCAGGCTCGCGGCAATCACCAGCACTTCGGCCAAGGCTTGCCGGTCTTTCGCCTCCAGGATCATGCGGCCCACGCGAGGGTCCAGCGGCAACTTGGCCAAGGTCTGCCCCAAGGGGGTGATCTCGTTGTTGTCGTCGACCGCGCCCAGCTCATTGAGCAGCTGATAGCCGTCGGCGATCGCCTTGCGCAACGGCGGCTCAATGAAAGGGAAATCCTCCACATGCCCCAGGTGCAGGGACTTCATCCGCAGAATCACACCAGCCAGCGAGCTGCGCAGGATTTCGGGGTCGGTGAAGCGCGGGCGGGCGTTGAAATCTTTCTCGTCGTACAGCCGGATGCAGATGCCGTTGGCCACCCGGCCGCATCGGCCCGCACGCTGGTTGGCCGCCGCTTGGCTGATGGGCTCAACCTGCAGCTGCTCGACCTTGTTGCGGAAGCTGTAGCGTTTGACCCGCGCCTGACCGGCGTCGATCACGTAGCGAATGCCCGGCACCGTCAGCGAGGTTTCGGCCACGTTGGTGGCCAGCACAACGCGCTTGGGGCCGCCGGTCTGGAAGACGCGGTCTTGCTCTTGCTGGCTCAAGCGGGCAAACAGGGGTAGCACTTCGGCCACGGTGCGGTGCTCGGCCAAGTGCTTGCGCAGGTGGTCAGAGGCTTCGCGGATTTCGCGCTCACCGGGCAAGAAGACCAGGATGTCGCCACTGCCTTCGCGCCACAGTTCGTCCACGCCATCGGCAATGGCTTCGTTCAGGCCGTACTCGCGGCTTTCTTCAAAAGGGCGGTAGCGCTGCTCAACCGGGAACAGTCGGCCCGACACCATGATGACCGGCGCTGGACCCTTGGCCGATTCGAAGTGCTTGGCAAACCGGTCGGCATCAATCGTGGCCGAGGTGACGATGATCTTGAGATCTGGACGACGCGGCAGCAACTGGCGCAAGTAGCCCAGCAGGAAGTCAATGTTCAGGCTGCGTTCGTGCGCCTCGTCAATGATGAGGGTGTCATAGGCCAGCAGATCCGGGTCGCCCTGGGTTTCTGCCAGCAAGATCCCGTCGGTCATCAGCTTGACGCTGGCGCCGGGTTGCAGCCGATCCTGGAAGCGCACCTTGTAGCCCACCACCTCGCCCAGCGGGGTGTTCAGCTCTTCGGCAATGCGCTTGGCTACGCTGGAAGCGGCGATCCGTCGAGGCTGTGTGTGCCCGATCAGCTTGGGGCGCAGGTCGCGCGGTGTTTTCTGACCCGGCTGTGCTTGCGGCGCGCGAGGCTGCCCCCAACCTCCCCGGCCCATGGCCAGCGCGATCTTGGGCAGCTGCGTGGTCTTGCCCGAACCCGTTTCACCACAGACGATGATGACCTGATGCTCGCGCAAGGCGGCTTCGATCTCGTCACGTTTGCCGCTGACGGGCAGCGACTCGGGGAAGGTGATGGAAAGTGGCGTGGCAGACATGGGTGGGGCAAGAAGCAAGTCGAGGATTATCCCAAGAGTCCCAGGTGGTGCCGGAATGCGGCAAAGGTCGTGAAGATTTCAATGAATGAAAAGCGAAGCAAAGCCAAGCTCGTCATTTCGCTTTACGATGCTGGCTTGAAGACTCGGCTGGCGAGTCTGTCCCCACAAAGGCGCCCCTCCCCTCCTGCATCCGACAATGGACCTGGTCTTCCCCCACACCTTCGTGCCCTGGTTTCGCTCTGTGGCGCCTCACATCCATGCACACCGGGGCAAGACCTTTGTGGTCGGGCTATCGGGGGAATTGATCGCCGCGGGCAAGCTCGAAAGCTTTGTGCAAGACCTGGCCTTGATGCAGGCCATGGGGATTCGGATTGTGCTGGCGCACGGCTTCCGCCCGCAGCTTGAGGAGCAATTGCGCGCCAAGGGGCACACCTCCAAGTTCAGCCACGGCATGCGGATCACCGACACGATTGCCTTGGACTGCGCGCAAGAAGCTGCAGGTCAATTGCGCTACGAAATTGAAGCGGCGTTCTCGCTGGGTTTGCCCAACACGCCCATGGCGGGTGCCTCGGTCAGCGTCATTTCGGGCAACTTCATCACCGCCCGCCCCGTCGGCATCGTGGATGGGGTCGACTTCATGCACACCGGCCTGGTCCGCAAGATTGACGCGATGGCCATTCGCCGCGCCATCGACACCGGCGCCATGGTGATGCTGTCCCCCTTCGGCTTCTCGCACACCGGCGAGGCGTTCAACCTCAGCATGGAAGACGTGGCCACCAGTGCCGCTATTGCCTTGCAAGCTGACAAGCTGATCTTCGTGACCGAAGTGCGGGGCATATTGCAAAGCATTGTGCAAGACCCCGCCAAAGCAAAAGAGTTGGAGGCCAAGCAGAACGACCCCGAAGTGGAAGTGGATCAGGAATTGGCATTGCTGGACGCCAAACGACTGCTGGCCGCCCTGCCCAACCCCTTGCAACCCACCGACACGGCCTTCTACCTGCAACATGCGGTCAAGGCCAGCGAAGGCGGCGTGGAGCGGGTGCACATCATCCCGTTTGCGGTGGATGGCGCCTTGCTGATGGAAGTGTTCACCCACGACGGGGTGGGCACCATGATCGTCGATGAGAAGCTGGAAAGCCTGCGCGAGGCCACCCCTGATGATGTCGGCGGCATCTTGCAATTGATCGAACCGTTTGAAAAAGACGGCACCCTGGTCAAGCGGGACCGTACCGAGATCGAGCGAGATGTGGCGCAATACACCGTCATCGAGCACGATGGCGTGATTTTTGGCTGCGCAGCGCTGTACCCCTTCCCCGAGGCCTCTACCGCCGAAATGGCCGCCCTGACAATATCACCTAATGTGCAAGGTCAAGGCGATGGCGAGAGAATCCTGAAACGCATCGAGCAACGCGCGCGCGCCATGGGCCTGTCAACGCTGTTTGTGCTGACGACCCGCACCATGCACTGGTTCATCAAACGGGGCTTTGCCCCTGTGGACCCTGATTGGTTGCCCGAGGCACGCAAGCGCAGCTACAAGTGGGACCGCCGCTCACAAGTGCTCGTGAAAAATCTGAAGTAAACGACTGGAAATTTGTTATGGCACGCACCATTCAATGCACGCACCTGAACAAGGAAGCCGAAGGCTTGGACTTTCCTCCCTACCCCGGTGAGTTGGGCAAGCGCATTTACAACGAGATCAGCAAAGAGGCTTGGCAAATGTGGCTCAAGCACCAGACCATGCTGGTCAATGAAAACCGCCTGAGCCTGGCTGATGCGCGCGCCCGCCAATATCTGGCCCGTCAGATGGAGCAATTTTTCTTTGGCGGTGGCGCAGAGCAGGTGCAAGGCTACGTGCCTCCCACCCAAGGCTGATCAACCTCTCGCGCTTGACTCAGGGCTGCTGCAAAGGCAGCCCTGATACTTTGCGAAGCAAGGCGTCCATTTCCATGCCTGCTTGAGTCAAGTCGAAGGAAATGGCTCGGGCTTGCTCGGCATCCGCTTCGCCATCGGTATGGCAGTGGTGAGCCACACAAATCTCGCGCGCACGCAGGTAGGTATCGGGATACAGGTCTTTGTTCTTTTCGAGAAAAGACAAACTGGCCTGAATAAAAGTCTCGGTGTTCTCGCTTTTGCGAAGCGCGAGGATCTCGGCGGCTTCGGCAGGCAAGCGGGCCTCGCGGGTGGTCTCGTGGTAATAAAAGGCCAAGCCCCCCACACTGGCGGCCACCGTCAAACCGTAGCCCAACAGCCACACTCTGGCACGGTGGTCGGGTGCAGGCACCAGCACCCCCAGAAACAACACCAGGGCCAGCCCCAGCAACAACACCGTCCAAATGGTCATGACCGACGAATCTCCTGCTCGTCGGTCGACCTTAACAAGAAACCGCTAGCGGATCAAGCTGGCATCAAGAAGTCGCGGCTGATGCCGTAGCCCAGGTCGCTGACGCGGTCGAGGAACTGGGTCAGGTAGGCGTGCAGCCCGGTGGCCATGATTTCTTCGATGCGACCATATTGCAGGTCGGCACGCAAACGCCCCGCACGACGCAGCGTTTCATCACTGTGATCGTTGGCCACCGACTGCAGGTTCGAGACCACTTCGTTCATGCAGGCCAGCAAGGAGCGAGGCATGTCAGGACGCAAGATCAGCAGCTCGGCCACTTTCTCTGGTCGGATGACATTGCGGTAGACCTTGCGGTAGACCTCGAAGCCCGACACGCTGCGCAACACGGCAGACCAGTGATAGAAGTCGACCTCTTTGGTCTCGTTGCCCAAACCGCTGCCGAAAAACTCGGTATTGCGGGCGTGGAACTTCACATCCAGCAGACGAGCGGTGTTGTCAGCGCGCTCCAGGAAGGTGCCAATGCGTTGGAAGTGGAAGGCTTCATCTTGCAGCATGGTGCCCAGAGTCACGCCACGCGACAGGTGCGAGCGGAACTTCACCCATTCAAACAACTCACCTGGGTCGCGCGCCAAGGCGCCAGCCTTGAGCAAACGATTGAACTCCAGCCAAGTTTGGTTCATGGTTTCCCAGACTTCGGTGGTCAATGCGCCACGCACCGCCCGCGCGTTTTCGCGCGCACCGCGCAAGCAGCTCAAGATGCTCGAGGGGTTACGGGGCTCGGCCACCATGAAGTCCATGACGTTCTTGGCCGTCACTTCCTTGTACAAACGGGCATAGTCCGTCGACAACTCACTGATGCTGAGCAAACCTTTCCACGCCTGTTCAGCCGCTTCCGCCGATTGGGGCAGCAGCGAGGTCTGGTAGTTCACGTCCAACAAACGGGCGGTGTTCTCGGCACGCTCCATGTAGCGAGCCATCCAGAAAAGGTGGTCGGCGGTACGTGACAACATGGGTTTGGTCTCCAGATTCGAAACAGATCGAGCAGGCTTGATCAGGGCTGCTGGCAGGTGTTGTTCAATGCGCTCGTTGAGCATGCTCAGCCCTCCAGCACCCAGGTGTCCTTGGTGCCACCGCCTTGCGAGCTGTTCACCACCAAGGAACCCTCTTTGAGGGCCACACGGGTCAGGCCACCAGGCACCATCTGAACGGTTTTGCCCGACAACACAAACGGCCGCAGATCAATGTGGCGAGGCGCAATGCCAGACTCCACAAACGTGGGGCAGGTCGACAAGGACAAAGTGGGCTGCGCAATGTAGTTGCTGGGGTTGGCCAGCAGGGCTTTGCGGAAGTCTTCGACCTCGGCCTTGGTGGCAGCAGGCCCCACCAACATGCCGTAGCCCCCGGCCCCGTGAACTTCCTTGACGACCAACTCTGCCAGGTGATCCAAGGTGTATTGCAGATCGTCCTTCTCGCGGCAGATGTAGGTCGGCACGTTCTGCAGGATGGGCTTCTCACCCAAGTAGAACTCGATCATCTTGGGCACGTAGGGGTAGATGGACTTGTCATCGGCAATGCCGGTGCCGAAAGCATTCGCCAAGGTCACATTGCCCGCACGGTAGGCGCGCAACAAACCAGCGACGCCCAAGGTCGAGTCCTTGCGGAAGACCTCTGGGTCCATGAAGTCGTCGTCCACGCGGCGGTAGATCACATCCACGCGCTGCGGACCACGGGTGGTGCGCATGTAGACAAAGTCGTCCTTCACGAACAAGTCTTTGCCTTCGACCAACTCGATGCCCATTTGTTGAGCCAAGAAGGCGTGCTCAAAGTAGGCCGAGTTGTACATGCCCGGGGTCAAGACCACGGCGGTCGGCTCGTTGACACCGTTGGGGGCCACAGCACGCAAGGTGTCCAGCAGCAAGTCGGGGTAATGCGCCACTGGGGCAATGCGATGCTCGGCGAACAGGTCGGGGAACAGGCGCATCATCATCTTGCGGTTTTCGAGCATGTAGCTCACGCCGCTGGGCACGCGCAGGTTGTCTTCCAACACGTAGTAGGTGCCGCTGCCATCGGGGTTGGCCGCGCGCACGATGTCGATGCCCGCAATGATGGAGTAGATGCCCCCCGGCACATTCAGCCCCACCATCTCCTTGCGGAATTGGGCGTTGTTGAGCACGGGCTCGGACGGGACGACACCGGCCTTGAGGATTTCCTGGTCGTGATAGATGTCGTGCAGGAAGCGGTTCAGGGCTGTCACGCGTTGACGCAGGCCCTTCTCCATTTCCTTCCATTCCTGGCTAGGGATGATGCGGGGGATCAGATCAAACGGGATCAGGCGTTCGGTGCCAGAGCCGTCTTCGTCCTTGTCTCCATAGACCGCAAAGGTGATCCCCACCCGGCGGAAGATCATTTCGGCTTCTTCACGGCGAGAGGCCATGAGCTCTCGAGGTTGACGCGCCAACCAGCGATCGTAGCCACGATAGTGTTCGCGCACTTGGGCGCTGCTCACATGCATTTCGTCAAAGAATTTCATTGACTCCGCCCCGCAAGGGGTTCCTCAGAAAACGTGGTCGCTGGAATAGATGCACGGACCGTGCCAGCCCCAGGGCTTGTGTGGTCAAGAGCACGGTTTTCGGGCGCATTGACACGTTTTCGGACAAGCCCGCACCAGATTCAGCCTCACCCAGCGCATTGACACCCTATATTGGTGCAATCAGTGGCGTTTGGCCATGGGGTTCGATCAAACGTGTGGTGACACGCACCATCAAGGTGTGCTCGCCGCCACCTCGGATCACGCCACGCAGGGGGGTGACATCACCAAAATCCCGCCCCTGGGCCACCCGGACGTGATGGGTGGTAGGCACGCAAGCGTTGGTGGGGTCGAGATCGAGCCAGTCGTTGGCCAATTTACACCCCAAGCCGGGCACCCACACACTCAACCAAGCATGAGAGGCGTCCGCACCGACCAAGGGAGCCTGCCCTTCCGGCGGACGGGTCAGCAAATAGCCACTGACGTATCTCGCAGCCAAGCCACAAGAGCGCAAGCAGGCCAGCATCAGGTGCGCGAAGTCCTGACACACCCCCTTGCGCGCCGTGAACACGTCGAGCACCGGGGTCGAGATGTCGGTGGACGCGGGAGCGTAATCAAAATCGTCATGGATGCGTTGCATCAACTCAATGGCCGCTTCCGCCAAGGGGCGTTCGGGCAACAAGGATGCCAAGGCGTATTCTCGCAAGGGCTCCAGGTGCGGCACAAAGGGCGATGGGTAGAGAAACTCGCAGGCGGACTCGAACGGCGCTTGCGCGCGGTAGGTCAGCCGATCTCGCACCTCTTGCACGGTAGCGCCAGCCTGAGGGTCCAGATCCGCGTAACGATCGCTCACCTCAACTCGGCTCACTGCCTTGACGAGCAATTCCTTGTGTGCAGCATGCAAGGCGAAGTAGTGCCGCTCATTGCCATGCGCATCGACGCGATGCCGGGTGAGCGCAGGCGTGGGCCAAACGCCCAAGCCAAAGTTCAACACCGACTGGGCCGCATCTTCCAGGGGCTGCAAACAAGCCAAATGCTGGGCTTGATCCACGGGCGCCGCATAGTGGTATTCGGTTTCGTGCTCGACCGACAACTGCGCCGTGTGCGAAGAACGCTCGCTCATGCGCTCACCATCGAATCAGTGGGCTCGGCGTGCGCGAAGTAGCGACGGCTGACCTCATCTGACAAGCGCCATCCGCGATCGACCAGCTCATTGAGCATCTGCAAGGTCACCGCAGGACCCGTGACAGGATCGCTCAGGGCATCGAGGCTCACACCCACACCTTCGGCAGGCAAAAGCGCCAGCCAATCTGCAGCCTCTTCCGCCCGCTCCGGCAGTTTGTTCAGCTCGGTGCGCAAGCGCCTCAACACACAGGCCAAAGAACGGGGATTGGCTTCGTCCATTACCAACAGGGACAAAACGGCGGGCACTTCCAGTCGACGCTGGAAGCGCGATCGGAAGGTGATGGTGCTGTCAAACAGGTCCAGCAATTGGTCAAAGGCTTGTGTGGTCTTGGGGGCACCATCCACCCAGAAGGATTGCAGGATGCTCGCGTAGCCCACCAAGCGCTCAATCAAACGGCCCACAGTCAGCAAGCGCCAACCCGGGTCTCGTGTCATGCGGTCGGTTTGCGCCCCTGTGATGGCCACCAGTTGCACTTCCAGATGATCCAGAGCGGGCATCAAACGAGTGAGGTCAGGCGGCAAACTCGCGCCGTCGCGCCCCACGCTCGCCGACCAGGCCTGTTTGAAGTCGGCACTGGCCGCGCGCATCAAACGCACATGTGACTCAGACAACCGCTCTCGCAAGGACTGCCCCGAGCGCTCCAAAGCCGACAAGTTGAACGCCAGGCTGTAGGCGCCTTGCGCCGCCGTCGCATCACCCAAGCTTTGCAGCAAGGCGCGCTCAAACACGCGGGGCGCCTGGTACAGCGATGGTGTGCCCACCGGGACCAAACCCTGTTGCAGTGACAGGTGCGACAAGGTTTGCAGCAAGGTCTCGCCCGGCAGGTCGTCGCTGGCCTGCAAATGATGCAAGCTCTGAATCAAGCGCAGTTGTTGCTCGGCACGTTCCGTGTAGCGCCCCATCCAGAACAGGTTCTCGCCTGTGCGGCTGGCCACCGGTCGCTGGCGTTGGGCCAACTCATCCAGGCGCACACCCGAGGGCAACATCGAGAACGTATCCACAGGGCCATCGGTCAGCACCCAGGTATCGAGCGAACTGCCACCCAGCTGCATGGAAACTGGACCTGCATCCCGAGTGGCAATGCGCGTCATCCCGCCTGGCAAGACCTGCCAGCCGCCTCGCCCATCGGCGATGGCGTAAACACGCAAAGCGGCGCCCCGCATGGCCACTTGGCCGTTCGACCAGACCGGCGCTTGCGAGTAAGGCACAAAGCGCTGCACGGTGTAGGCCGCGGGGTCAGACTCGATGGTGCGTTGCCAAGCCTGCAAGCCCTCGGCATTGAGCTGGCGCCCCATCACCACTTCCGATTTGCGCGGATAGCTGTGCCGAATCACATGTTCAGCCAAGCGAGGTCGCACCGATTCCCAGGCGGTTTGCTCACCGCACCACCACGTGGGCAAGGACGGCAATCGCATGGGTTCGCCCAGCAGGTATTCAGACAAGGCCGGCAAGAAGCCATGAATGGCGGGCGACTGCAAGAAGCCGGTGCCCAAGGCATTGGCCAGAACGACCTTGCCCGCACGGACGGCCTGCATCAGGCCCGCCACACCCAACGTGGAATCGGACCGCAACTCCAGGGGATCGCAGAAGTCGTCGTCCAATCGACGCAGCAAGCCATGAACGGGTTCCAGCCCCTGAACGGTCTTGAGGAACAAGCCCTCATCGCGCACCAACAAGTCGCCACCTTCTACGAGCGGCAGCCCCAGATAGCGCGCTAGATAGGCATGCTCGAAATAAGTTTCGTTGTAAGGCCCTGGCGTCAGCAAAGCCAGACGTGGCGTTTGCCCCCCTGCACACACCTGGGCCAGATCGGTGAGCGTGTCGACCAACTGGCGATAGCCGCTGGCGAGGTGCTGCACATTCATCGCCCGATAGGCCTCGGGGAACAGTCGTGACACCAACAAGCGGTTCTGCATCACGTAACCCAGTCCGGACGGGGCTTGGGTGCGTTGGGTCACCACCCACCACTGACCATCGGGGCCTCGGGCTAGGTCCAGCGCCAGAACGTGCAGATACACCCCACCGATGGGTTGCACGCCCTGTAGACCGCGCAGGTAACCCGGATGCCCCAAGACCATGGCCGAGGGCAACAAGCCCTGCTTGAGCAATTGCTGCTCACCATAGGTGTCCTGCAGGATGCGATTGAGCAAGCGCGCACGTTGGACAACGCCACGCTCAAGCTTCAACCACTCATCCGAGGCCAGAATCAGTGGCATCGCCTCCAGCGACCAGGGGCGGCTAGGCCCCCCTTGCGCGCTGTAGACGTTGTAGGTGATCCCGTCTTCTTGAATCTGCCGCGACAAGGTCTCCCGCCGACGGCTGAGATCATCCAGCGGCGCCCCCAAGTGCTCGGCAAACGAACGCCAGGCTGGCCGCAGTTCGCCATCGGCACGCCGCAACTCGTCGTAATGCCCGGCATCGACAGATCGGGCACGCGCCATCAACTCGTTGGCGTTTTCAGACGCGTCAGAGCCGAGATCAAAAAGCGGCAGATTGGAGGACATGAAAAAGAAAGACATCAGAGCCCGACGTCGATCCTAACAAGACTGTCCCCCAGATCCATCACGCGGCAACCCTTGCACATCATCAAAATGTCTTGACTGCACGCAAATCGAGCGTCAACGGATGCTCAATGCCTGCAGGCAAGGGTTTGATGTGCATGACGCCCGGGGTGTGCCCCATGCGGAAGAAGCGCGCCAATCGGCGGCTCTCGGCTTCGTAAGAGTTGATCGGGAAGGTGTCGTAATTGCGTCCACCGGGGTGGGCCACATGGTATTGGCACCCGCCGATGGAGCGCTTCATCCACGCATCGACCACGTCAAACGTCAGTGGTGCGTCGACGCCAATGGTGGGGTGGAGACACGAAGGCGGCTGCCAGGCACGATATCGAACCCCCGCCACAAACTCGCCCGCACGCCCTGTGGGATGCAGGGGCAGGATCTGACCGTTGACGGTGATCACGTGTCGATTGCCGTTCATGCCCGTGACGCGCACTTCGACCCGCTCCAAAGACGAATCCACATAGCGCACAGTGCCACCAGGCGCACCCTCCTCGCCCATCACATGCCAGGGCTCCAGCGCACTGCGCAATGTCAAGCGCATGCCTTGGCTGGCCACTTCGCCAATGTAGGGGAAGCGGAACTCGAAGTGCGGCGCAAACCAGGCGGGGTCAAAGTCGAAGCCCGCTTGACGCAACTCGGTCAACACATCGGCAAAGTCTTGCTCCACAAAGCTGGGCAGCATGAACCGATCATGCAAGGTGGTGCCCCAACGGGTGAGCCGCTGTGCGCCATGGCCCGCGTAAGGCTCACGCCAGAACCACGCCACCAAGGCACGCAACAAAAGTTGCTGCACGAGGCTCATGCGGGCATGGGGCGGCATCTCGAAGGCACGCAATTCCAGCAGCCCCAAACGACCGGTCGGGCCGTCGGGCGAGTACAGCTTGTCGATACAGAACTCACTGCGGTGGGTGTTGCCGGTGGCGTCGATCAACAAATTGCGCAGGGTGCGGTCAATCAACCAAGGTGGGCACTGCCCCCAAATGGACGCCTGTCGCTCCACCTCTTTGAGGCCCATTTCCACTTCGTAGACTTGATCGGTGCGTGCCTCATCCACCCGAGGGGCCTGACTGGTTGGGCCGATGAACAGACCCGAGAACAGGTAGGACAAAGACGGGTGGTTGTGCCAGAACGTGATCAGGCTGGTCAACAAATGGGGGCGTCGCAGGAAGGGGCTGTCGGCGGGAGTGGCCCCGCCCAGCACAAAGTGGTTGCCACCGCCGGTGCCGGTGTGGCGGCCATCGATCATGAACTTCTCGGTCGACAAACGGGTTTCATGCGCCGCCTGGTAGAGGAATTCGGTGTGGTCGACCAGTTGCCCCCAGCTCTTGGCAGGATGAATGTTGACCTCGATCACGCCGGGATCTGGGGTCACCTGCAGGACCTGCAAACGATGATCTCGTGGAGGTGGGTAGCCTTCCAAGACGATCTGCATGCCCAAATCGGTCGCTGTGGCCTCGACAGCGGCCAGCAAGTCCAAGTAATCGTCCAAGCTGGACATGGGTGGCATGAACACATACATCACGCCACCGCCCTGCCCCTGCGTTTCCACCTTGGGGCCACTGGCGCGATCGGGATTGCGAACTTCCACGCACAAAGCCGTGCGTGTGATCCAGTGTGCGGACTCGAACCGATCAGGCTCGCGCGACGCATCGGCGGAACGCGGTGTGGCAGGCCCTGCGGCGCCCACCACCGGGTTGGCAGCCAAATGCCCCCATTCGGCCTGGGTGCCCGAACCACCTGCCCCATGCGCCAAGGCCGCCACCGACTGACCCTGAACGCTGACGGCACCACCCTGCGCAAAACCAGCACCAATCTGGTGCGAAGCGTATTGCGCTTTCAGCACACTGGCATCGGCCAGTTCGGGCTTGGGGGCAAAGGGGTCGTGTTCGTGCAGATAGGGATAGTCAGACTTCGACACCCAGGGCAAGGAATCCAAGGGCAGGCGATAGCCCATGGGCGAATCACCGGGGATCAGGTACATGCGTTCGTCGCGGAAGAACCAAGGCCCTGTCACCCAACGTGGTCCTTGGAGCCCCACCGGCCAGTCCCGCTTGATCGGCAAGGCGTAGCCCACCTCGTGGTCCAAGCCCTGGTCAAACACGCGGCGCAAGCGCACGCGCTCCAGTTCATCGTCCAGGCGGGCATCCAGGGGGTCCACATTCACCGGCAGGCGACGTTCGCGCCACAGGTAGTACCAGGTGTCTTCGTAGCCTGTCTGGATGTGACCGGCGCCCACGCCCAGTTTGTCAGACAAGGTTTCGATGAACAGACGCGCGTCTGCACTGGAGTACCGAATGGAGCGACGCTCATCGGCAAACAAGGAGGGGTCGTGCCAAGTGGGTTTGCCATCGGTACGCCAAAAGATCGACAAGGCCCAACGCGGCAATTGCTCGCCTGGATACCACTTGCCTTGCCCAAAGTGCAGGAAGCCGCCCTCACCGTACCTTGCCCGCAGCTTGTGTACCAATTCAGTCGCTAGCCCTCGCTTGGTGGGGCCCAGGGCATCGGTGTTCCATTCGGCGCCATCGCGATCGTCAACCGACACAAAGGTCGGCTCGCCACCCATGGTGAGGCGCACATCCTGACGCGTCAGATCATCGTCGACCTTGGCACCCAATGCGTCGATGTCGGCCCATTGTTCGTCGGTATAGGGCTTGGTGACCCGGGGCGACTCGTGGATGCGAGTGATGGCCATGAGGTGCTCGAATTCGACCTCGCACTTGTCCACACCACCGCTCACAGGGGCTGCGCCTGTGGGCTCGGGCGTACAGGCCACGGGGATGTGCCCCTCGCCCGCCAGCAGACCGGAAGTGGGATCCAAACCAATCCAGCCCGCCCCAGGCAAGAAGACCTCACACCAGGCGTGCAAGTCGGTGAAGTCGACGTCGGTGCCCGAAGGGCCATCGAGCGCCGCCACGTCTGCCTTCAACTGAATCAGGTAGCCTGACACGAAGCGCGCCGCCAAGCCCATGTGGCGTAAGGCCTGCACCAACAACCAACCGGTGTCTCGGCAAGACCCTGACTGCAAGGTCAAGGTCTCTTCAGGCGTTTGCACGCCCGGCTCCATGCGGATCGTGTAACGAATATCACTCTGCAGGCGCTGATTCAGGGCGACCAAGAAATCAATGGTGCGCACCTCTTTGCGATCAATCGTGTCCAGAAAGGCTTTGAACTTGGGCGTGAGTTCGCTCTTGACCAGATACGGAGCCAGGTCATGCGCACTGGCCTCGTCGTACTGGAAGGGGTAGTTCTCGGCGTGGGGTTCCAGGAAGAAGTCGAAGGGGTTGTAGACGGCCATTTCGGCCACCAAGTCCACGGTGATCTTGAATTCCTGGGTTTTCTCAGGGAACACCAAGCGGGCCAGGTGGTTGGAAAACGGGTCTTGCTGCCAGTTGATGAAGTGGGTTGCAGGCTCGACCTTGAGCGAATAGGACAGGATGCGTGTTCGGCAGTGCGGTGCGGGCCGCAGTCGTACCACTTGCGGCGAGAGGTTGACCAGGCGGTCGTAGCGATAATGCGTAACGTGATTGAGGGCAACGTGAATCGACACACGGATCTCCAGCAGAAACCAGGCAGTCTGGCTTTTCAATATGTCGAGCAAGTTACGGGCCAGATTGGTGCGCGCCAAGGTCACAAAGATCGGGCACACTCTCGGTTTTCCGGTTTATCGCCTGACGCATGTCTGACACCCCCAATTCCCAAGTCGCCCAGGAAGCTCCTCAACAGGAGGCCATGAACCCCGCCGAGTGCGGCGCACGCCTCAAGGCCCTGTTTCCCGCCCTGTTTGGCGCCGACAAGCCCCTGCCGCTGAAATTGCGTATCCAGGCCGATATCCAGGAACGCGCCCCTGGCGTGTTCACCAAGGCGGTCTTGTCTGCCTTCTTGCGTCGCTACACCGGCAGCTATGGCTACCTGATTGGTCTGACCAAAGCCACCCAGCGTTTTGACCTGGATGGCAACCCTGCGGGCGACATCACCGACGAGCATCGCCAAGCCGCGCAAGATGAACTCAAGCGCCGCCGCACCATCAAAGAAGCCAAACAGGCCGAAGAAGGTCAGGCTCGCCGCGAGCGCGTTCAAGTGTTGCGCGACTTTGAGCGCACCACCTTGACCGTGGCCAATTTCTGCGCCCTCAAGGGCATTGATCCCGCCGCACTCGACGGCCTGCTGGCCCAAGCCCGCCAGGATTTGGTTGATCACCCCGAGATCCAGGAACGCCGCCCGTCTGACCGCCGTGGTCAGGGTCGCCCTAACGACAGAGCAGAACGCAATGATCGTGGCCCCCGCCGCGACGCCCGTCCGGGTGATCGCTCGGGCGAACGTCGCCCAGGCCGTCCGCAGCATGCCAAGGGCTCCGGCGCACCCCGTTCTGGCCCTAAGACGGCCTAAACACAGTCGGCCTGAATGGTGTTGGGCTGATACAAGTCAGCCTGACAAACTCCGCCAAATCAATCGGCGAAGAAAATGTGGCAAGGCGCGTGGCGCTGTTGCCATGCCAAGCGAATCGGATAGTCCTGCGCCGGCCCCTCCTGTTGGGCGTGGTGCAGGGTTTCCCATTTCGCCTCACCTGTGAGGTGAATCACCACGGTCTCTGCGTCCACGATGGACTGCGGTGTCAAGGACAAGCGCGCCACCGGCACATTGGGCGGCAAAGGCGCCGGCACGGCGATGCAACGTCGCCCTGCCACATGCTCTGACTGCCACGTGGCATCGTGCGGAAACAGCGATGCCGTATGGCCATCGCCACCCATACCCAAGACCACCACGCTGGCCGGCCAAGGCAGCGCGTCGAGCTCGCCCTGCACCATGGACTCGGCCTCGTGCACGTTGTAGGTGGTGCGCCACCACGGCATCCAAATGGCTTCTGCCGCTTCTGCTTGCAGCAAGTGTTCACGCACCAGGCGCTCGTTGCTGTCGGCGTGCGTGGGCGGCACCCAGCGCTCGTCGGCCAGGGTGATCACCACACGCGACCAAGGCAAATGTTTGTGGCTCAAGGCCCGAAAAAACGGGACGGGCGTACTGCCCCCTGACACCACGAGCAAGGCCTGATCTTGATGTTTGAGTGTCTCTTGCAGACAACTGCAAACAAAGTCCGCCAAATGCTCGGCCAGGTTGTCCGCCGTATCGGCACGATGCAAATCCAACAAAGGTCGCATTGATCTCAGCTTCGAAGGTGGCAAGGACCACCATAATGAAGCATCCAGTCAGACTTGACTACGTAGAAGGTGACGCAAGGTGAGTTCAAACGTGACGCTTCACTCACAACTGCTGGCCACAACCGAGCGCATTCGGCAGCGCAGCCAGCCCAGCCGGAAGGCCTATCTGCAGCGTCTGGATGCGGCCCTGCAAGCGCTGCCCGCCCAGCATGCCCGTCGCTCCCAATTGGGCTGTACCAATCTGGCCCACGGCTACGCTGCCGCGCCTGAACAAGACAAAATCTGGCTGCGCCAGCAAAGGCAGCCCAATGTGGCCATCGTGTCAGCCTACAACGACATGCTCTCAGCCCATCAACCCTTGGCGGCCTATCCCCAATGGTTGAAAGAAGCCGCCCGAGAGGTCCATGCCACGGCTCAGTTCGCCGGTGGTGTGCCTGCCATGTGCGATGGGGTCACCCAAGGCCAACCCGGCATGGAGTTGTCGCTCTTCTCACGCGATGTGATCGCCATGAGCACCGCCGTCGCCTTGTCACACAACATGTTCGATGCCACCTTGTGCTTGGGCGTGTGCGACAAGATCGTGCCCGGTTTGTTGATCGGCGCCCTCAGCTTTGGCCACTTGCCGACGGTGTTTGTGCCGGCCGGCCCCATGACCACGGGCTTGAGCAACGAAGACAAGGCGCGCGTCCGGCAGCAACACGCCGCCGGACAGATCAGCGAAGCCGAGTTATTGGCGGCTGAAGAGAAGTCCTATCACGGCCCCGGCACCTGCACCTTCTACGGCACGGCCAACAGCAACCAGATGCTGATGGAGATCATGGGCTTGCACTTGCCAGGCGCGGCCTTCGTCAGCCCAGGCACCCCCTTGCGCGAGGCCCTGACCCGCGCCGCGGCACGCCAAGTGGTCCAACTCACAGCAGGCCAGCCCCACCCTATGCCGGTAGGCCGCATGTTGGACGAACGCTCCTTCGTCAACGCCATCGTCGGGCTACTGGCCACGGGCGGCTCCACCAATCACACCCTGCATCTGGTGGCCATGGCGCGCGCCGCAGGCATCGTGATCGACTGGAACGATTTTGATGCGCTATCCGGCGTCGTGCCCCTGCTCGCACGCGTCTACCCCAATGGCAGCGCCGACGTGAACCAGTTCCATGCGGCTGGGGGCATGGGATACGTGATTCGGGAATTGCTGCAAGGCGGCTTGCTCCACCCGGACGTGGAAACAGTGATGGGCCCGGGGCTCCACGCCTACACCCGCCGCCCGACCTTGCAGGATGATCAATTGCTATGGGAAGACACCCCAACCAGCACATCCGACGTACGCATCTTGTCGACTGTTCAACAGCCCTTTGCGGCAGACGGTGGACTGAAGTTGCTGCAAGGCAATCTCGGTCGCGCGGTGATCAAGGTGTCCGCCGTGAAACCAGAACACCGTGTGGTCGAAGCGCCCGCGCGCGTATTCAATGACCAAGAGGAATTGCTGGCCGCCGCGCGCCAGGGCCAACTTCAAACGGACATGATCGCTGTGGTGCGCTTTCAAGGGCCCCGCGCGAACGGCATGCCTGAGTTGCATGCCCTGACCCCAACCCTGGCCAACCTGCAAGATCGCGGACTTCAAGTGGGCCTGGTCACCGATGGACGCATGTCCGGAGCCAGCGGCAAGGTGCCAGCTGCCATCCATGTCAGCCCTGAAGCCTTGGCGGGTGGTCCCTTGGCCCGGGTTCAGGATGGCGACCGCATTCGGCTCGACGCTGTGGCCGGCACACTGGCAGTGTTGGTGCCCGAAGCCGAATGGGCGCAACGCACGCCGGCGCTCAACCCTCACCCATCCCACACCTTTGGCATGGGCCGCGAGTTGTTCGGGTCCATGCGCCAACAAGTCACCTGCGCCGAACAAGGCGCCACCACCTTTGGGTGGCCCAGCACCGAGGCAGATCAGCCATGAGCAACAAGAACCATTTGCTGCGCCCGACCCTGGGCCTCAGCCCCGTCATTCCGGTTTTGGTCATCGAACGGACCGAAGACGCCCTGCCCATCGCACAAGCCCTCTACAACGGAGGCTTGAAAGTGCTGGAGATCACCCTGCGCACGGCCAACGCACTCGATGTGATCCGAGAAATCAGTCGACACCTGCCCCAGGCCATTGTGGCAGCCGGCACGGTGACGACGCCCAAACAGTGGCATGCCGCCGCACAAGCGGGCGCCCACTTTGCCGTGTCACCGGGGTTGACGCCCGCCTTGATGCAAGAGGCGAGTCAGGCCCATATCCCACTCTTGCCGGGAGTCGCCACCGCGTCCGAGTTGATGACAGCGATGGATGCCGGCTTCGAGTGCTTCAAGTTCTTCCCGGCCCAACAAGCGGGCGGCGTTGGCATGCTCAAAGCCTGGTCTGGCCCTTTGCCTCAGGCCGTGTTTTGCCCAACGGGTGGCATCACCCCCCAAACGGCACCCGAGTTTCTGGCCTTGCCCAATGTGTCCTGCGTCGGTGGCACTTGGCTGGCGCCTGCCGATTTGGTTCAAGCACAAGCCTGGTCAGAGCTTCAAGCGCGCGCCCAAGCGGCGGCGGCACTGGCACCTCAGCCTTGATCTCAGCGTTAACCTCGATGTCCGGCGCCAGGCGCCGACACGAGGCAGCCCCCCAAACAACACCGCATTCATGCGCTTGATTCCCCCATCACGCGCGAGTGACTTCGACTAATCTGGCGCAATCTGACGTCGGTGGGCAGTACAGGACCGACTGGCTGATCTCATTCGTCGGAGAACACGCATGTCCACCAGACATCACAGTGATGTGGCCCTGAAGCCTGTCTGGCTACCCGCCCTGACCATTCGGCTCAAGCTCATCTTGAACGCGACCATTCCCTTGGGCGTCTTTCTGGCATTTGCCGTTTGGCTGCACTTTCAGCTCAGTGGCATGCAAGCCGAGGCAGAACATGCAGTCAGCCAAGAAGTGCATGAAGCATTTCTGGCGAAAGACCTGCAACAACACGTCATCCAGGTTCAGCAATTCTTGTCTGACATCTCGGCGACACGTGCACAAGATGGTCTGGATGATGGCTTCAAATTGGCGCAGGAACACCGTGACACCTTCGCCAGCAACCTCGATGCACTGAAAACGTCCGCAGCGAGCCGAGCCGACACCGACACCAGCGAAGCGTTGAAGTCCATTCGTCAGACCTTCGACACCTACTACCAATTGGGTACCACCATGGCCCAGGTATACGTCGCGCAAGGCCCCTCCGCAGGCAATGCCTTGATGCCAGAGTTTGATCGTGCCGCGCAAAGCCTCCACGAGCAATTGAATGCGTTCAGTGTAAAGGCCACCCAACGCATGGACGAACGCATGCAAGGCATCGAATCGCATTCTGGGCGTATTCGGACCATCGGCATCGTCTTGAGCCTCGTGATGGGCGGCATCGTGGCAGGCCTGAGCTATGTGGTCTATCGCAGCGTCATTCGCCCTATCCAAGTGGTGTCCGATGTCGCCTCTCGCATTGCCGAAGGTGACCTGCGCCATCAGTTCCTGCCCAAGGGCCAAGACGAGATCAGCAATTTGCTGTCGGCCATGTCGCACATGCAAGATGAGTTACGCCGACTGGTCACACGCGTGCGAGACGGCATTGACGAAGTTGAGCAGACCTCTCAGCAGATTTCACAATCGAACGCCGACCTGGCTGACCGCACAGAGCAGCAAGCCAGCGCGCTGGACGAAACAGCCTCTTCGATGCAAACCTTGGGCGAAACCGTTTCACGCAATGCTGAAAACGCCCACGAAGCGAACGACAAAGCGCAACACGCCCGACAAATTGCCACCAACAGTGGCGAGCTGGTGCACCAAGTTGAAAGCACCATGAAAGACATCAACCTGTCGTCGAGCCGCGTGAGCGACATCATTGGCGTGATTGATGGCATTGCCTTCCAAACAAACCTGCTGGCCCTGAATGCCGCCGTGGAAGCGGCACGCGCGGGCGAAAACGGTCGAGGTTTTGCGGTGGTGGCCGCCGAAGTGCGCCAACTGGCCAGCCGATCTTCAGAGGCGGCGCGAGAAATCAAAGAGCTGATTGCTGGCAGCATGAGCCAAGTCGAGCGCGGCACGCATTTGGTCGAGCAAGCGGGCAAGACCATGCGAGACGTGGTTCAAGCGGTAGAAGAGGTCACCGAGTTGGTCGACCAGATTTCACGCGCCAGTCGCGACCAAAGCATGGGTGTTCAACAAGCGGCGGAATCCGTGTCTCACATGGATCAGGCCACCCAACTGAATGCATCCTTGGTGGAGCAAACCAACGCTTGCGCGCAATCACTCAGACAACAAGCGCAATCACTGGTTCAAGCCATCCATGTGTTCACGCTGGATGGCGCCCCCAAGTAATCCACGTGAGCCTTGATCAGGCCTGCTCTTTCTTGATCAGGCTCATCGCCGAGCCGATCAAGCCGGCCACTTCCGACATATTGCCCGGCACGATCATGGTGTTATTGGTTTGCGCCAGTTTGCCAAACGCATCCACCGCCTTTTCAGCCACCTTCAGCTGCACAGCCGCTTCACCACCGGGTTGCTGAATCGCGGCCGCGATTTTCTGAATGGCCTGAGCTGTGGCTTCAGCCACCGCCAAAATCGCAGCGGCCTCGCCTTGCGCCTTGTTGATCTCAGCCTGCTTCTCGCCTTCTGATTTCGCAATGGCGGCTTCGCGCTCACCGGTGGCAATGTTGATCTGCTCTTGACGACGCCCTTCAGAAGCCGCGATCAAAGCGCGCTTCTCGCGCTCGGCGGTGATTTGCTGCTGCATCGAACGCAGGATCTCTGCGGGCGGCGTGAGGTCCTTGATCTCGTAACGCAGCACCTTGACACCCCAGTTCACAGCCACTTCGTCCAGGGTCGACACCACGGCGCCGTTGATGGCATCGCGTTCCTCGAAGGTCTTGTCCAACTCCATCTTGCCGATGACGCTGCGCAAGGTGGTCTGAGCCATCTGCGTGATGGCCATGACGTAGTTGCTCGAACCATAACTGGCACGCATCGGATCGGTCACCTGAAAGTACAAGATACCGTCGACTTGCAACTGGGTGTTGTCTTTGGTGATACAGACCTGGCTGGGCACATCCAGCGGAATTTCCTTCAAGGAATGCTTGTAAGCCAGGCGATCAATGAAAGGCACCAGGAAGTTCAGACCGGGTGTGAGCGTGCTGTGATACTTGCCCAAGCGCTCTACGATCCAGGCGTTTTGCTGCGGCACGATCTTGACCGACTGGATCACAAAGACCACGGCCACCATCAACAGTGCCAACGAAATCATTTCCATACTTAGCTCCCTATTTCGATTAAGACCCAACGCATTCAATTCTTCTGCCGAGTCAAGACCAGACGCGTGCCTTGAACCGATTGAATCTGATGCGCCCCGGCTTGAGGTTGATCGGATCCGGCATAACTGGCGGTCCAAGCTGCACCACGGTATTGGACTTGTGTGGTGCCGTCTTCGTTCCAATGCGTGACCTGCACCGACTGCCCCGCGTCCAGGTTCATGTCTTCTTGCGCAGGGGGCACATGTTTGACGCGATATGCGTGCCAAGCTGCCACCGACCCAATGCCCACCACGGCGGCCCAAAAGGCCTGCGCGGGGCCTGATCCACCCAGCCAGGCGCATATCGCACCGGCCACAGCGCCTGCTGACAACATCAGCAAATAAAACGTACCACTGGCCAGTTCCAAAGCCACAAGGAAGGCGGCAATCAGACACCACCAAACGAACGGAGACAGATCGAACACGCTCACACTCCTACAGAGTCAAAGCCGTTGGGTTTGGGTGCAGTGTATCGCGCACGTGTACGCCAGGTTGGATCAACCAAAAACAAGCGTCACTCGATCCCACAAAAGCAAGAAATTCGGGGATACAGAACTAATGCAGCCATCTCGGGAGCAGTTCATCCCCACGCGAGTGGGGAACGCTTCAGATTGCGCTGAACAATCTCTGCGGCCTGCGGTTCATCCCCACTCGCGTGGGGAACGCCCATTTACCCCTGATCTGATCCAACAAAATGGCGGTTCATCCCCACTCGCGTGGGGAACGCATGGTCAAGCCAATGTTTCATTGGTGGCCGGACGGTTCATCCCCACTCGCGTGGGGAACGCTTGGCATTGCCCCAGAAACTGAGCGCCGCTACCGGTTCATCCCCACTCGCGTGGGGAACGCGATCTACCTCAACACCTCAGTGGTCAACGTCGCGGTTCATCCCCACTCGCGTGGGGAACGCTTCCTCAATGTCGACACCGGCAACGTCCGACACGGTTCATCCCCACTCGCGTGGGGAACGCAAGCTGACACCACCTGAGCCTCGACGGTCTGACGGTTCATCCCCACTCGCGTGGGGAACGCAAGGACGCTCCCGGATTGGTGCAGTTCGCAGACGGTTCATCCCCACTCGCGTGGGGAACGCTGCATCGGGCGGTGCTTCTTCGTACGCTTGGGCGGTTCATCCCCACTCGCGTGGGGAACGCCTCCAAGCCGGGATCACCTCCGGCCCCTCAACCGGTTCATCCCCACTCGCGTGGGGAACGCTCCTTGGTCAGATTCAGTCCGGCAAATTGAAACGGTTCATCCCCACTCGCGTGGGGAACGCTCGGACATCGGTATAAATGTCGGTCGTTGTGCCGGTTCATCCCCACTCGCGTGGGGAACGCGGGTCGATGTGGACGCCATCGTGCGCGACAGACGGTTCATCCCCACTCGCGTGGGGAACGCAGGACCGTCTCGACCTCCAGGTCGGTGTCGGTCGGTTCATCCCCACTCGCGTGGGGAACGCCGACTTGAGCACGGCGATGGCTGCGTCGCGACCCGGTTCATCCCCACTCGCGTGGGGAACGCCCATGTAGTGGTGGAGGTGGAATTCCTGAACGCCGGTTCATCCCCACTCGCGTGGGGAACGCGCCGATTAAACCGGCGTTGGCCTCTGAATTTTTCGGTTCATCCCCACTCGCGTGGGGAACGCGACAACCGCAACAAGCAACGCGACGACATCCGCGGTTCATCCCCACTCGCGTGGGGAACGCGGGCCTACTTGTCAATCTAGTTATCCAGCAGCCGGTTCATCCCCACTCGCGTGGGGAACGCTGCCGTAGTGAGGGCAGGAAATGGCTCCCCCTCGGTTCATCCCCACTCGCGTGGGGAACGCGAAGCGGTCCACATGCAAGAGGTGGCCAATCGCGGTTCATCCCCACTCGCGTGGGGAACGCGCACGTCCTATAGACAACCATTGATCCGACAGGCGGTTCATCCCCACTCGCGTGGGGAACGCGACCACGTCAATCTGGGCTTGGGTCATGTGCGCGGTTCATCCCCACTCGCGTGGGGAACGCCGCGAACCGTCGAATCTCGGCGAGTCGTCATGCGGTTCATCCCCACTCGCGTGGGGAACGCCCGGTAAGCCTCATGCTGCACCATGTCGCGCACGGTTCATCCCCACTCGCGTGGGGAACGCATCATCCAGTTCATCCGGTGGCGGCTCTGGTACGGTTCATCCCCACTCGCGTGGGGAACGCGCCAGTAATAACAACGATCATTTAATCACCATCGGTTCATCCCCACTCGCGTGGGGAACGCGCATCAAACGAAATTACGCCGGACGCTGCTCGCGGTTCATCCCCACTCGCGTGGGGAACGCGCCACATCAAGCGTGGAGTTCATTGGAATCACCGGTTCATCCCCACTCGCGTGGGGAACGCCGAACCGCAATTGGTCTCAAGGCCAAACTGTGCGGTTCATCCCCACTCGCGTGGGGAACGCTTCGGAGCTTCACACACACAAAGTTAGGATTCCGGTTCATCCCCACTCGCGTGGGGAACGCTACCGAATATTGACCACGTGCAAACGCGGAAACGGTTCATCCCC
>JBKBIO010000021.1:0-42290 GCA_046299355.1 Aquabacterium sp.
TCAGCCATAGCAGAACCCCAATCAAGACGACTTTCATCAGTTTGGACCATGCGAACACGGCATGTGCAGGCGTTGGCGTGTCGTCATCAATCAGTGCACGGCCGAATGATTGGTCTGAGCCGGCATGACCACCACCGCTGTTGAACTTGTCTGGCGCGAGGCGCCCGCCGACGTAGCCGATCGTTGCCGCCGCGGCGACGATGGCCGGGAAAGGCACATGAAGCGCAAAAATGGCCACAAAGGATGCGGCTGCAATCGCCCACAGCAGGTTGTTTTTCAATGCTCGGGAGCCAATGCGATGGGCAGCCTGAACCACGATGGCGGTCACAGCCGGCTTGATGCCGTAGAAGAGGCCTGCCACCAAGGGCACATCACCGAATGCGATGTAGACCCAAGACAGCCCCATCAGGATGAACAGCGAAGGCAGTACGAACAGGCCCCCAGCGACGATGCCACCCCATGTTCGATGCATGAGCCAGCCGATGTAGGTCGCCAACTGCTGCGCTTCAGGACCGGGCAACACCATGCAGTAATTGAGTGCATGCAAGAAGCGACGCTCAGAGATCCAACGTCGGCGCTCAACCAACTCCTGATGCATGATGGCAATCTGCCCTGCAGGGCCTCCAAAACTGATGAAGCCCAGCTTCAACCAGAAGAGGAAGGACTGCCAGAACGTAACTTGCGCCGGTTGTGCCTCGGCTGATTCAGGTGTTGCTGACGGGTTCGTCATGTATGTGATCCAGGCTGACGAGTCAGGACTCGACGATCAAACCTGGGCCATTGTAGATATTCCTACAAGGGGATAGACCTCACTCCCCAAACGACAACTGCCCCGCCAACTGCGCCATCACCTGCTGCAACTGCTGGGCATGTTGAGGGTCATCACTGGGCGCACCTTGCAACAACATCAGTTTGGCCAGAGCCGCGCTGGTGGCGTTGATCTTGCCTGCGGCGTGCCGCGCTTCTACCTTGGCCATCAAAGCGCTCGCATCGGCACGGCGTTGCGCCATGGACGACTCCTCCCGATGGTCATACCAGCGCTGCAGCTCGGCACGCAAGGCCACGTTCTCGGGCTTTTGCCAGTCTTCCATGCCCGTGTCCAAGGCGGTGCTGGATGATGGTTCTTGATGAGCGTGCTGCGGGTTTGACGCCTCACCCGTGGAGGGTGTCTCCGTCTGAACCCCGCTGGTATCCGCCACGATGCCAACGCCCTGCCTGACCCATGCGCCCAAGGCATCGGCTCGCTCACTGATGGGTGTGGCGCTGTCATCCAGATCGGTCAGCGAGGTGTAGCCCACGATGGCGAACAACGAAGCCACCCCGGCCAGACCAATCCATTTGACGTGAGAACGATGTGATTGCAACTTGATCATGATCGGCATTACTTCTTCTTCACTTCACCAGGAAACGGCGCATAAGCATCCGCCAAGCGCCAGTTCTTCCGTGCTGCCATCGACTGCGTACGACGCTGTTCAGCCTGTGACGCCAGCGGATCACCCGTGACCAGCAAGCGCTGTTCACCCGCCTCAATCAGCAAGCCGATGCGCGCGGCCGCTTGGCCCGACAAGACCACAGCCTTGATGTCCGGCCACAGCGCCAAGCCCTCTTCCAGCGGCTGCAATCGCCCCACCTTGACGTAAGGCATCACGCTGGTGATGGTGGCGGCAAATTGCACCTTTTGCGCGTCGGGCGCCTGCACATAGCTGTAGTCAGCCAACCAATGTTGCATGGCCTGAGGTGTTGCATACACTTGCGCGTTCTTGAACACCCGTTGCTCTGATTCATCGACCAAGCCCGTGACTTGGTCAGCATGCATGCTGGTCAAAAAGATAGCGGTGACTTCATCGGGCGAGATACCCACAGATTTCAAGTTATCCGTCACCCACCCCAGTTTGGCCCCTTGCCTGGTCCCGCGCCCCGCATTGATCAAAGCCACGGCTTTGCCTTTCCTCACCGCATAGGCTGTCACGCTTTGTAAGCCTGCTTGGGTTCGAAAAGACTTCGCCATGACACGAGGCCAATCCTTTTCGGGCAAGGCCGCGAATCGGGAGGCCTCCAGCTCAAATCGCTGATCGGACAGGGCAAACACCTCGCATTCGCCCAATTGCCAGCGCTCCACGCCTGGCACGACCACGTGGGTACGAGTCTCTGACACGCCCGCCGTCTCCGGCAGGGAGGTGGCACCAGACAGGCCCACCCACACGGCCAAAGTCCAAACCACCAGTTGTTGAGGTCCACGCATCATTTCTTACCTCCGAACGATTCCCCGGCTGATGACCACTCTATGGAGCAAGAGGACTCAGGCCCCTTGCTCCTTCGCACCTGATTACTTCTTCAGGTTGTCGATGATGGCCATGGGCACATTGGCCAGGCGGCTACGTTGCGGATACTTGCCCACTGCAACGCGTGCCACCTCGGTGGCAGAGTCAAAATCGATCACAGACAGGTCGTTGCTCTCGCTGTTGGAGACATAGCAACGTTTGCCGTCCGAGCTGGTGCTGGCCCAATAGGGCTTCGAACCCGATGGAATGATGCGATCGGTGGTCATGGCGGGCACCGATGCCACCACGATGTAGTTGTCAATCGTGCCGGCCATGCACAGCTTGCTTTCCGCACCATTCATCGCCATACCGTGGAACGCCGAGTTCAAAGGAAAGTCATCCTTGGTCTTGAAGTGTTCCTTGGCGTAATCGCTCATGGGAATCTCGACCTGCTTGAGCACTTTACCGGTGGCCATGTCCACCTTGGCATAACCATTCAGATACGACATCTGCACATAGATGGTCTTGCCGTCACGGGTCACTGCATTGGGGCGGATCCCGTAAGGCAGGGTCCACTTGTTGACCACCTGGAAGGTCTTGGCGTCCACCACCGTCATCTGCTTCTTGCCCTTGATGCCATTCAATGCATAGGGCAAAGGAATGATGCCGATGCTGGTGTTGTAGATGTACTTGCCATCGGGCGAATAGTCGTTTTGATGGGGGAAGCTGCCTGTGGGCACCTTGGCCACTTGCTTGCCCGTGGCTGTGTCGATCACAAAGAAGTGACCGTCGCTGGTGGCGGACACGGCAATGTGCTTGCCATCAGGGCTGATGCCCATGTGGTCTGCATTGATACCGGGGATGCGGAAGCGCCACAGGATGCGATGCTCGGGCGAGCTCAGATCAATCGCCACCACGTCGGACAAGTTGGAGCGCGAGATATAGACCGTCTTGCCATCCAAAGACACCGCAATGTCGTCCACAAAACGATCGCCGCCCTTGGTGGACTTGGCCACCTCATACGTGGCACGACGGATGATGTCCATCTCCGCCAAACGCTCTTTCAGATCAGGAATGGCATTGACGTAACCCAAACGCGTCAGCGACTCCTCGTCCACAAAGCTCAGCGTACCGCCTGCCGAATCACCCACCACCAGGATCTTTTTGCTAGCCTGCGCCCAAGCGGTGCTGGACGCCACACCCATGAACAGTGCAGCGCTGGCCAGTGCAACGCGCCCCACCATCGCCATCTTGCTTCCGTTTTTCATTGCTTGTTTCCTCGGTCAATTGGTTTCGAAGAGACCACGCTCGCGCACCGCAGGGATGGCTGAACATGGGCGAAACGGATGTTCGCGAGGCGGGCTTGGGCACTTGGTTAGCCAGTTAACAATGCCGGGGTTAGCGATGGGGCATGTTGCGCGACACCCCCTTGTTTGAGGGGTGCCATCAAGGTGTTCGGCTGGCACGGTCGTTGTGCACCGAGTTCGGCGGGTATTCGCCATCCAACTGAGCTGCCTGGCACAACCTGGGCCAATCCAGCACCGACACGCGGCGATAGCCCAAGCTCAAAATGCCCTCGTCTTGTAGCGCCTTCAAACCCGCCGCCACCGTCTGCCTGGTCATACCCAACATTTCAGCCAAGGAGCCTTGATTCAAAGGCGTGCTGGTGGGCCCCAGGTCGGGGACCGATGTCCAGCCCTGGGTGATCATCATCACGATGGCTCGGGCCAGCTTGGCTTGCCGATCTAGACGCGAACTGGCCTCTAATGCAAAAAACAGCAACCGGGTTTTCTGCGCCATCAACACGGCCAAGCGATAAGCCCACTGAGGATCTGCGCCGACCAAAGCCTGGAGCCGGGCGGGTGACACGTGCAACAAGGTGGTGTTTCCCACCGCTTGCGCATCATGTGTACGCGGCAAACCATCAAAAAAAGCAATCTCGCCAAACCAGGTGGGCGGCGAGATCACGCTGAACAAGTTCTCCTGACCATCCGGCGCAATACCCGTGAGACGCAAGCCACCTTCGAGGACGCAGTAGATGCCATCAAACACATCGCCCCGCAGGAACAACATTTGCCCTGCCTGGAGGTGGCGCACCACCGACTCCCGCACCAAGTGCTGGGCGGCGTCGGCTGGCAGGCTCTTGAACCAAAGGCTCTTTTGCAAGACAGACACGTCATGCTGCGGTTCTGACAAAGGCACAGCCATCACCTCCCAACTTCGAAGACTGACACAGGGCTCCACCGCACCGTGTTCGGCTCGGGCGCGACACTATGGCAGGCAGCGCTGAAATCCGAAACCGCCAAGGCAGACCTCAGGGAATGTATGGCGGCAAACCTCGGGTTGCCCCCTGGATACCCTCGCTACCAGCAAGGGGCTGGCACTTTTGGCAAGATAGCGGCATGGTGATGCCATTGACCTCCCGCGCCGTATCCAGCCCCTGCCGCAAGCTTTGCAAGCTGGACGAAGACGGATTTTGTTCGGGCTGCGGGCGTTCGCTCGACGACATCCGCGAGTGGCTCAACATGGACAACGAGGCCAAACAAGCTTGCGTGGCGCGCGCCCGGCAACGGCTGGCGAGCACCAAACCCGCAAAAGACCAGTGAATCATTTCAGGACATTTGTGCAGACACATTCACACCCCAACTGATGGGGCGAAAGTGTCACGAATTGACCGGTTGAGCCCTGCCACGGCCCCCTTCACAAGGGCATAATCCGCTCGTCGTTAACCCTGTCCTGATTCCCCAAGGGCCTACACATGAGCGAACTCGTTTCCTACCAACTCGAAGATGGCATCGCCACCCTGACGCTGTCCAACGGCAAAGTCAACGCCGTGTCGCCCGACGTCATCGATGCCTTCAACAAGGCCCTTGACCAGGCCGAACAGGACAAGGCTGTCGTCATCATCACCGGCCAACCCGGCATCCTGTCGGGTGGCTACGACCTCAAGGAAATGATGAAGGGCCCACAAAACGCCCTCGACCTGGTCGCCAAGGGCAGCACGCTGGCCCGCCGCATGCTGTCGCACCCCTTCCCCGTGATCGTGGCCTGCCCCGGTCATGCTGTGGCCAAGGGTGCTTTCATCCTGTTGTCGGCCGACTACCGCGTCGGCATTGACGGCCCCTTCAACATTGGCCTCAATGAAGTGCAGATTGGCATGACCATGCACCACGTGGGCATCGAGCTGGCCCGCGATCGTTTGACCAAGGCCGTGTTCCAACGCTCGGTGATCAACGGTGAAATGTTCAACCCACAAGGCGCCAAAGACGCTGGCTTCCTGGACGCCGTGGTGGCCACCGCTGAAGAGCTGATGCCTGCCGCACGCGCCATGGCCCAGCAACTCAAGAAGATCAACATGACGGCTCACGCCAAGACCAAGCTGAAGTCTCGCAAGGCTCTGCTCGACACCTTGGACAACGCCATTGAAGTCGACAAGAAGACAGCGTTGAACTGATCAAGCTCTTCTGAGCTACAGCCCTCGCTCGGTTCACACCGACGAGGGCTTTTTTTCGAGCCAACGCGAGAGCGTCTGATAAAACTCATCCACCCGGAATGGCTTGGCGATGTGGTCGTTCATGCCGGCCTCTGTAGCACGTTCGCGATCCGCCAACATGGCATCTGCGGTCATGGCTATCACCGGCAAATCGCGCCACTTCGGTGCCGCTCGAATTTCACGCGCTGCTTCATAGCCGTCCATAACCGGCATCTGGCAGTCCATCAAAACCAAGTCAAATGACTGCACGCCCAAGCAGTCGATTGCAGCTCGGCCGTTGGGGGCCACGGTGACAACCGCCCCCACCCGCATCAACAGAGCCGATGCCAGTTCTTGATTCACGGGGTTGTCTTCAACCACCAAAATACGGGCTCCGAGAAGAGCCCCCGTCATATCGGCAGAGGGTAGAGACTCAGCGCTTGCGGTGTGTACATCGTCATCCACCGAAGTCGACACGGGACAAGTCAACTCAAAGAAAAAGACACTGCCTTGCCCGGCTTGGCTATGCACTGCAATCTGTCCACCCATTCGATTGACAAGTTGCTGACTGATGGCCAGACCGAGGCCTGTGCCACCGTAGCGCCGGGTGGTAGAGCCGTCGACTTGGCTGAACGGTTCAAATAGTTTGCTTTGGGACGCTGCATCTATCCCCACACCGGTATCGCTCACTTCAAAGCGGACCTGAATCTGATCACCATTTCGGCTCAATAACCTGACGGACAGTCGCACCTGCCCTTGTTCAGTGAACTTGACGGCATTGGCGGCCAGGTTCAGCAACACCTGGTGCAAGCGAAGGGCATCACCCAACACGGAAGCAGGCAGTCGATCATCGACATCACACAACAGACTCAATTGCTTCTCTGCGGCTTTGACACGCACCAAGTCCACCACTGAGCGGATCGTGTTTCTCAAGTCAAATGGCACGGATTCCAATGTCAGCTTGCCCGCCTCGATTTTGGAAAAGTCGAGGATGTCATTGATGATGCTGAGCAAGAGTTCAGAAGAAGACTGCACGGTCTCGATGTACTGTCTCTGCTTCTGATCCAGTGGTGTCATCAGTGCAAGCTGCGCCATACCCATGATGCCGTTCATGGGCGTGCGAATCTCATGACTCATGGTGGCCAAGAATGTGCTCTTGGCAGCGTTGGCCAACTCGGCTGCATCACGCTCCGCTTGCAAGCGTTGCGACGCCTGTTCGGAAGCAAGCCGCCGATTGATTTCGTCGAGCAGAGATTGACGCATGGCGTTCATGGAGTCTGCCAACTGCTGCATTTCATCAGGCTGGGGGCTGATTCGCTTGAGCGTCAAAGCTTGATTCAAATTGCTGAGCTTGAGGTCGGCGGCGTAACGAACCACCTGTGACAATGGGCGCAACACCAGTAAGCGCATGCCGGTGAGAATGCCAAAGACCAAGGCAATGGCACGTAGCAGCTCGGTGATCACAATGCTCAATGCCAGCCGTAGCAAACGCTGATAGAGCCCTTGAAGGGACACATCAACTCTCAATTGCGCCACGGTCTGTGGCGGTTCTTTTTGCCCAGGCTCGGCATAGGCCAAGTCATAGATGTGGCTCACCTTCGGCGACAGCCCCAACCAAGGATCTTGTACTTCGGCTCGCTTGGCCGCTTCGACGGGGAACGGCAAGTCTCCCGAGATACCGGCAAAAACGACATCTTGCACCTGTGCAATGCCCTGAAGTTGACTCTCAATCTGTTCACGATCGAGATTCCAGACGTTGGCCGTCAGGGTTGGCAAATGGCTCTTGCGAATCAAGGCCAAACTGTCTTCGACTTGTGCCAAACCAGCTTGGTAGGCAGCATAGATTTGGTAGCCCGCTGCGAGCAGGGCGATCAACAGGCTGATGGACAAGACCTGTACGGTCATGCGCCGGGAAATTGAATCACTCATCCGTTGAACTCACCAAGTCCCCCGGCGATAATGAAGCAGGAGGAAACCATGCGCTGGATTGCACTTTTCTTAGCCATGATATGCGGAAACATTTGGGCCAAAGAGCTCATCGTTTACCCCCAACCTGAGTCAGAACAAGACCAACGAGGCGTCTACGCCGTCGAACTATTAAAGCTGGCATTGGCGGAGGCCGGAGTTGATGCGGAGTTGCGTCCGGCGCATATCCGGATGATGCAAGAGCGGGCCTTGTCAGAACTCAAACATGGCCGGACACTGGATGTGGTGTGGACCATGACATCTGATCAAAGAGAGCTTGATGCCTTGCCAATTCGAATCCCCATTTACAAGGGGTTGATTGGATGGCGCATTCCTTTGGTTCACGCTCAACGAGCCCATTTACTGGCAAATGTGGCTGACCTGAATGACCTGAAGTCGTTCACAGCAGGGCAGGCCACCGACTGGCCCGACACAGGTATTTTGCGAGCCAATGGTTTGCCAGTCACCACGACATCGACCTACGCCAACCTGTTCAAAATGTTGACTCAAGGACGGTTTGATTACATGCCTCGCTCAGTGGTGGAGGTTGGGCATGAAGCACGGACGACACAAGCCAAGTCATTGGTGGTCGACTCGCACATCGTTTTGCACTACCCCTCCGCTGCTTATTTCTTTGTGAACCGTCACAACGCCAAACTGGCCCAGTGGATCGAGACAGGACTCGAGAAAGCGATCTCGAACGGCAAGTTCGATCGATTGTTTTACAAGCATCATGGCAAGCTCATCGAGCAGGCGAATCTCAAGCATCGCCGCGTGATCCGTCTCGACAATCCCGATTTGCCGAAAGACACGCCCCTGCATCGGAAAGAACTCTGGCTGCCTTTTCCAGATGGCAAAGCATCCGCAACGCGCTGAGGCGCGGGTGGCAGTCATGCGTTTTCTGCAGACCGTTGCTCCAAATTCATTGTTTTCAATCTAAGCTGAGGTTCTGACAATGGCGTCTTAAGCTTCTACGTTGTCATCACATGAATTTTCAGCAACTGCGATCTGTTCGCGAAGCGGTTCGTCAGGGCTTCAACCTGACCGAAGTGGCACAGGTGCTGCACACCTCGCAGCCCGGTGTCAGCCGTCAAATTCGCGAGTTGGAAGAAGAACTCGGTATTGACCTGTTTGTCCGGGTCGGCAAACGCCTGACCGGGCTCACCGAGCCTGGCCAATTGGTGCTGCCCATCATCGAGCGCCTGCTGGCGGATGCCGATAACCTGCGCAACGCCTCGCATGATTTTTCTCAACAGGGCATGGGCCCCCTGTCCATTGCGGCCACGCACTCGCAAGCGCGTTATGCCCTGCCATCGGCGGTCAAGGATTTCAGACAGCTCTACCCACAGGTGACCTTGAACCTTCATCAAGGCTCGCCACAACATGTGGCTGAAATGTTGATCCGAGGCGAAGCGGACATCGGCATTGCCACCGAAGCTTTGGCGCAATACGATCAACTGGTGACCCTGCCCTGCTACCGCTGGACTCACAGTGTGGTGGTGCCCCCTGATCACCCCTTGCTGGATGGCGAACCGCTGACGCTGCAACGGCTCAGCAAGTTTCCCTTGATCACTTACGACTCTGGCTACACCGGGCGTGCGCACATCGACGAAGCCTTTGCCAAAGAGGGACTGCATCCGCAAGTGGTGCTGAGCGCCATGGATGCAGACGTGATCAAGACCTATGTCGAACTGGGCATGGGCGTGGGCGTCGTGGCCTCGATCGCTTACGACGAAGAGCGCGATCGCAATCTACGCGCCATGGATGCGGGTCATCTGTTTGCGGTCAACATGACGCGCTTGGCTTTCCGACGCGGCGCATTCCTGCGCACCTATGTCTACGCCTTCATCGAGACCTTTGCACCGCCACTGACACGGCAGGTCGTTGACCACGCAGCCGCGCATCACGACAGCGGCGCTTCTCTCGAATGACGATTTTCTTTATGCTGCCTCGAACCGGCGGATCCTGCGCGGCTTCAAGTGCACCGTCCCGCCTTGTTGCAAGACACCACTGTCGCGCAGCGCCGCGTATTCGTTGCGAGGCAGTTCGACGTCGATCTCGCCTTCGCCATCGGCGCGCTTGAACTCCAAGCGGGTGTTGGGCCCCACGGTCAAGGTGTGCACCAAGGTCACGGGCAGACTACCCTCTTCCGCATGCGCCAACACTTGGATCTCGTGAGGGCGAACATAGCTCACATCCTTGGCATCTTGTGCGGAGTTGGTCTGCGCTGACCCAGGTGCATGGTCTCGGCCATGGAACAAGTTCACATCACCCAAGAACTGCAACACAAACGGCGATGCCGGATGGTCATAGACCTCATCAGGCGTACCTTCTTGCTCAATGCGGCCTTGATTCATGACCACGATGCGATCGGCCACTTCCATGGCCTCTTCCTGGTCGTGGGTCACAAACACACTGGTGATGTGCATCTCGTCATGCAAGCGACGTAGCCACCGGCGCAGTTCTTTACGCACCTTGGCATCCAGCGCACCAAAGGGCTCATCCAGCAGCAACACCTTCGGCTCGACAGCCAGCGCACGCGCCAGCGCAATCCGTTGTCGTTGGCCACCCGACAGTTGGTGCGGGTAGCGATCTGCAATCCAGTCCAGTTGCACCAGTTTCAGCAACTCCGTCACCTTCCGCTTGATCTCTTCCTCGGAGGGGCGGGTGGCCTTGGGGCGCACACGCAAACCAAACGCCACGTTTTCAAAGATGGACATGTGGCCAAACAAGGCGTAGTGCTGGAACACGAAGCCCACATTGCGCTCACGCACCGCCACATGTGTGGTGTCTTCGCCGTTGAACAGCACGGTGCCGCTGTCGGGTTGCTCCAGACCGGCAATGATGCGCAGCAAGGAGGTCTTACCCGAGCCCGATGGGCCCAACAAGGCCACCAACTCACCCGAAGGAATGTCGAGATTCAGGTTGTCACACACCGTGACAGAGCCAAATCGTTTAACCAGATTTTTGACTTCAATGCTCATGCACTTGCTCCCGCATCCTTAGCCTGTGCCAACTGCTGCTGCACCCGGCGTTCCACAATGAACTTCAATACCAATGTCACCAGGGCCAGCCCTGCCAACAGCGACGCCACCGCAAAAGATGCAGCGAATTGATACTCGTTGTACAAAATCTCAATATGCAAGGGCAATGTATTGGTTTGGCCGCGAATGTGACCAGACACCACAGACACCGCACCAAACTCACCCATCGCACGGGCATTACACAGAATCACACCATACAACAGCGCCCACTTCACGTTTGGCAAGGTCACCTTCCAGAAGGTTTGCCAGCCTGAGGCCCCCAGCACCCGAGCCGCCTCTTCTTGCTCTTGTCCCTGTGCTTGCATCAGCGGGATCAACTCGCGGGCCACGAATGGGAAGGTCACAAAAATGGTGGCCAACACAATCCCAGGCACAGCAAAGATGACCTTCAGATCATGGTCTCTCAACCACTCACCGAACCAACCCTGCAAGCCAAACACCAACACATAGATCAAACCAGCAATCACCGGTGACACCGAGAATGGCAGGTCGATCAATGTCAGCAAGACACTCTTGCCACGGAAATCAAACTTGGCAATGGCCCAAGCCGCAGCGACGCCAAACACCAAATTCAAGGGCACAGAAATCGCGGCAGCGATCAAGGTGAGCTTCACGGCTGACAGCGCATCCGGTTCTGTGATCGACGCCACATAGACGTCCCACCCCTTTTTGAATGCCTCCACAAACACAGATACCAAGGGCACGAACAAAAAGGCTGACAGGAACAGCAGTGCCACAGCAATCAAGCTGTAGCGCACCCATGCGGGTTCCTGCGTGGCCTTCGCATGATTCGGAGGAGAAATACCTGACATATCAACGTCCCTGACGCTTGCGTGACCACGCTTGCAGCGCATTGATGGCCAGCAACAAAATGAATGACATCACCAACATGACGACAGCAATCGCTGTGGCCCCTGCGTAGTCATACTGCTCTAGCTTCGTGATGATCAACAACGGCGTGATCTCAGAGATCATGGGCATGTTGCCGGCAATGAAGATGATCGACCCGTATTCACCCAGTGCACGTGCAAAGGCCAAGGCAAATCCTGTCAACAGTGCTGGGGTGAGGATGGGCAGGATGACACGCGTGAAGGTCTGCCAACGGCTGGCGCCCAAGGTGGCCGAGGCCTCTTCCAGTTCTGAAGCCAGATCTTCTAAAACCGGTTGAACCGTTCGGACCACGAATGGCAAACCAATGAAGGTCATGGCCACAAACACACCAATCGGCGTAAAGGCCACCTTCAAGCCCAAAGGCTCCAGGTATTGCCCAATCCAGCCATTGGCGGAGTACAGGCCTGTCAAGGTGATACCGGCCACCGCCGTTGGCAAAGCAAAGGGCAGGTCCACCAAAGCATCCACGATGCGGCGCCCAGGAAACGGATAGCGCACCAATACCCAAGCCACCAACAGGCCAAAGAAGGCGTTCACACTGGCAGCCAGAACCGATGAACCGAAGGTCAACTGATACGACGCCACGACACGCGGCGAGGTCACGACGTCCACAAACTGCGCCCATGTCAGCTCGGTGGTCCGCAAGAAGGCGGCGCTGAGGGGGATCAAGACGATCAAGCTGAGATAAAGCAGGGTCATACCCAACGCCAGATCAAAGCCAGGCAGAACCGTGCGCCGCCGCAGAAGAATCCTGGAGAAAAACATTGAATGGGGCCATGAAAGCTGTTGAGTGCTCATCTTAGGAAGCGCAAAGCATGGCCACAAACAAGGAAACCTCATCCTGATATGCCAGAAACAGATATCGCGCTCGACCATGCCGGTGACGCATATCGCATGTGCTTGTGATCAAAGCTTCCTTCTCAAGTCACTACCGGCTTCCTACGATCGCTCCATCGATTTGAAAGGAACGCCCACATGACTCAGCCCAAGAATCCCACTCGCCGTCATCACATTCACTCCTTGCTCGCGCTCAGTTCCCTTTGGCTCTTGGGCTCCGCGTCAGCGCCCGCTTGGGCTGCAGAACGCACGCTGCTGAATGTGTCCTACGACCCCACCCGAGAGTTCTATCAGGCCTACAACGCTGCCTTTACCAAGTATTGGAAGCAAAAGACTGGAGAAGATTGGCAGATCAAGACCTCACATGGTGGCTCTGGCAAACAAGCACGCTCGGTGATTGATGGGCTTGAGGCAGACGTGGTGACCTTGGCCCTGGCCTACGATGTGGATGCGATTGCGCAAAAGGGTTTGCTGCAATCCAACTGGATCAAACGACTGCCCGCCAACAGTGCGCCTTACACCTCCACCATTGTGTTCTTGGTTCGACAAGGCAATCCCAAGCAAATCAAGGATTGGGATGATCTGGTCAAGCCGGGTGTGGGCGTGATCACTCCGAACCCCAAGACTTCGGGCGGCGCAAGGTGGAACTACCTTGCGGCCTGGGGTGTGGCACAGCAGCGCACGGGCTCGCCCGAGAAGGCTCGCGACTTTGTCAAACGTTTGATTCAGAACGTGCCGGTGCTGGACTCCGGTGCACGCGGTGCGACCACCACCTTCACGGAGCGTGGTCAAGGCGATGTGCTGTTGACCTGGGAGAACGAAGCGCATTTGGCTGTCAAAGAGTTTGGCGGCCAGAAGTTCCAGATCGTTTACCCCAGCATCAGCATCCTGGCGGAGCCCTCAGTCAGCTTGGTTGACAGAAACGTTGACAAGCGAGGCACGCGTGCTGTGGCAGACGCCTACCTGCGCTATCTGTATTCACCTGAGGCCCAAACACTGGCAGCGCAACACCACTACCGCCCCACCGACCCGAAGGTGGCCGCGCGCTTCGCAGCGTCGTTCCCTTCGATCAAATTGTTCACCATCGAGTCTGCCTTTGGGGGCTGGGCGCAGGCACAGAAAGCGCACTTTGCAGATGGCGGCACCTTTGACCAAATCTATGAGCGACGCTGATTGTCCTCGTTCATCGCGTATCTTTCAGCGCATCAACGCATCCATCAGGGCATGTGAAAACGGGCTGGCCACCGCCGTGATGAAGCGCTGAAAGTCGACATGCGCGGCATCGTCCGCGCGGTCTGAAATGGTACGAATGATGGCAAAGGGCACCCCAAACTCATGGCACACCTGGGCCACGGCAGCCCCTTCCATCTCTACCGCCAAGGTGCCGGGCAAGGCATCCACAATCGCCTGTGATGCCTTGGCTGATCCAATGAACTGATCCCCACTGGCAATCAAGCCACGGTGGACACGTGGCGCCTGCACGCCCAAGGCCTGCAGCGCAGCCCGGTTCAGGTGTGTGCCAGGCACATGTCCTTGCAGCGCCAAGGCATCCGCTACGGCTTGCGCCGCGGCATAAGCGCGGTCCGTCAGCGCCTCATCGGCAGGCAAAAGGCTGACGCCCTTCATGGGCAACTCGAATCGAGGAAACAAGGGGCGCGCATCCATGTCGTGCTGCACCAATTGGTCAGCCACCACGACATCACCGACGCGCACGCCCTCTCCTACCCCACCGGCCACGCCGGTGAACCACAACTCGGTGGCGTGATAGTGCTCAATCAACAGCGTGCTGGTGATGGCGGCCGCCACCTTGCCAATACCAGACAACACCGCCACCACTTCATGCCCGGCCCAGTGGCCGACCCAGAATGTTCGCCCACCGATCACCTGTTGGGCTTCGTCCGGCATGGCATCCAGAAAGGTTTGCAACTCTTCTGGCATGGCAGCCAGAATGCCGATGCGGCGGGGTGAAACGACAGGGGAGGCAGTGCTCATGGGGATCATCTGAGGAGGGTCTCACGGACCTGTTGGCCCGATCTTTGCCTCTATGATCCTCGAAAATCCCCTCGCGGCCTGCGCCCCCCTCTTTGACTGCTGGAGTTTCCATGAGCACTGCCCCTCAAACCTGCACCCTCGGCACCCCTTTGTCTCCGTCTGCGCTGCGCGTGATGTTGTTGGGCTCAGGCGAGTTGGGCAAGGAAGTGTTGATTGCATTGCAACGACTGGGCGTGGAGACCATTGCGGTCGATCGTTATGACCACGCACCCGGTCAGCAAGTGGCGCACCACAGTCGCACCATTGCGATGAATGATCCTGCGCAGTTGCGCGAGTTGATCCTGCGTGAAAAGCCCGATCTGGTGGTGCCGGAGATCGAAGCCATCGCCACCTCGGTGTTGGAGGAACTGGAAGCCGAGGGCACGGTGCGTGTGATTCCAACCGCGCGTGCGGCCCGCCTGACCATGGACCGTGAAGGCATTCGCCGGCTGGCTGCGGAGACACTGGGGCTACCCACCAGCCCCTACCGATTCTGTGACTCTCTGGCCGAGTTGCAAGCGGCCATTGATGGAAGCATTGGCTACCCCTGCATGGTCAAGCCCTTGATGAGCTCCTCAGGCAAGGGTCAAAGCAAGATCAGTGGACCTCAAGATGTGGCCAAGGCTTGGGATTACGCCATGGCGGCGGGCCGCGTGAGCCAAGGCCGTGTGATCGTAGAAGGCTTCATCGATTTTGATTACGAAATCACCCAGTTGACCGTGCGAGCAGCCGGCTTCGGAGATCAGGCGGGACATGTGGTCACCCATTTCTGCGATCCGATTGGCCACATCCAGGTCGATGGTGACTATGTAGAAAGTTGGCAGCCGCATCCCATGAGCGCGACAGCTTTGCAAAAGGCTCGCGACATTGCCAAGTCGGTGACCGACAACCTGGGTGGACAAGGCGTGTTTGGGGTGGAGCTGTTTGTCAAAGGTGACCAAGTTTGGTTCAGCGAAGTGAGCCCACGCCCGCACGACACCGGTCTGGTCACCTTGACCACGCAACACCAAAGCGAATTCGAGTTGCATGCTCGCGCCATTCTGGGCTTGCCCGTGAATGCCAGCTTGCGCAAGGCCGGGGCATCTGCCGTCATCTACGGCGGCATTGATGCCAAAGACATCACCTACTCTGGCGTTGCGGAAGCCATCAACCACCCACAGGTCGATGTGCGCTTATTTGGCAAACCTGAGAGCTACGTCAAGCGACGCATGGGCGTTGTGGTGGCATGGGCTGACGCAAGCGATGAAGCACGTCAATTGGCCAAGGCCAGCGCGGCCAAGATCAAGGTGCACGCGACGCCAAAGGGGTGAATCAGGCAACCACTTGTTTACCCTGATGGTGGCTGACATCCGTGTCAGCCATTTTGTTAGTTTGGCTTTTTCGGTCAACCGACTGGCGTTGATCGGTCAGTGATTTCAGATCGACTTGCCCCAAGCTTGTGAATGGAGGGCGGCACATGGCCGTCGTTCCATTTTCAAAACACAAGACCAAGGATACAAGCGATGTTCAAGTTCACACTCTCGAGCCTTTCCATCGCCGCCTTGTCGCTCAGCAGTATCAGCGCCATCGCGGACACCATCATCTCCAAAGACGCCGTTGGGTCAGTCATCAACAGTGAAATGCAGATTGGTGGAAGCAAGTACAACGTCGATTGGTACCTGCCCAATGCCACCGCAACAGGCTTGGTGACCGTTCAGCATGGGTTCTCCCGCGGTTGCGGCAACATGCGTGACACCAGCAAACGCATCATGAGCAATGGCTTGATGGTGCTGTGTGTGAACGCCAATATGAGCGGCGGTAACCCCGGTTTGGCCGAAGCTTTGGCCACCACCTTGATCCAGGGATCGGTGTTGACCCCCGATGGTCGCGTCATTCCGCACCGCATTGCTGTGGGGGGACATTCGGCGGGCGGGCACTTTGCGTCACGCCTGGGTTGGAAGATCCATCAATTGGCACCGGCTCGTCTGGCTGGCGCCGTCTTGTTTGACCCTGTGGCCGCAGACGGCTTCACCGACAATTTGATGGGCATTTCCCAAAACGGCAGCCGCCCTGTTTATGCCATCACATCCAATGGCGGGATCTGCAACAGCTTCAACAATGCCTATGGAGCGCTGCGCCAAGTTCGGAGTTTTGCCACATCCAACGGCAAGGATGGCTTCGTTGGCTTGCAACTCACCAAGTCATCGACCCATGTCGACTCTGAGGGCAACAACACCAACCTGATCGGCTACACCGCCTGCTTGCAGGCCTACCCCAAGGCCGAGAACACTGCATACCTGCGAGACCTGTCGGCCCAGTGGTCATTTGACATGATCCACAACGTACGCAATCCCGCCGCCTACCCGGGTGGCAGCTATGTGAACACCCTGATCAGCAACAGCCGCGCCTCACTCATTCAATGACGTCGGCATGGGGGGATGGCCCGGCGAATGGAGCGCGGACACCCCCTGTAGCAAACCAGGGTCGACGGGCCCCGCCCGTCGCGCCAAAGCCAGCAGATCCACGATCTCGATCTCGGCGTAGTGCAAGGCCAACACACCTTCGTTCTCGAGCTTGCGCAAGGCTTTGTTGATCGTTTGCCGAGAGACGCCCAACATCCTGGCCAAAAACTCCTGCGGCACTCGCACCCGGCGGCGAACCTTGTCTGCCGTTGCCTGCCCAAAATTGGTGGCAGAAAACAGCAGTCGACGGGCCAATTGCTGGTCAATCGGTAGGGTGGCGTTGTCTTCTAGCGCCGTGAGCATCAAGCGCATCTTGCTGCACGCCAGACGAGCGAGATCTCGCCAGTAGTGGGGGTGCTCATTCAACCAAGGCTCGATTTGCGCCCGAGACACCACCAACACCGTGCTGTCGGTACCCGCCACCGCATCCTGAGAACGCGGCAGGTTGTCCAGCAAGGCCACTTCGCCAAACCAATGGTAAGGCTCCACATACAAGGTCAACCGGTAAGCACCATCACGGGGGCTGGTCGAGCCTAGGAGCAAAGAACCCGCCAAGACACAGCACAAACCGTCCTGAACATCGCCCCGGGTGAAGAGAGATTCGCCGGATTTCAGATGACGAATTCGACCACGATCGACCAAGGCCCGCTGTAACTCGACCGGACAACTGGCAAACCAGAGGTGCGATTGCAGCGCGGGCAACAAGGCTTGCGGCGAAGAGTCGATGCGACGTTCCATGACACCATTTAACGATTGACGGAATCAGTGATTTCTCGCTTATCACCCATTTGCATGATGGTATTCAGACGAGATTGTCAAATTTCAGACAATTATTTAACCATAAACCACCTACGATTCGCCCCAGTATCTATGAAAAACCCTTAGGTAGAATTTTCACAATGAGCAACAATCAAGCTGTCCACCCCGGAGCGATCCTGCGCTCCCAATTCATGGAGCAGCACGGCCTGTCTGCCAGCGGCTTGGCGATTCGTTTGCATGTGCCCGCCCCCCGCGTGAATGACATCGTGCGTGAGCGCCGCGGCATCAGCCCCGACTCTGCCCTGCGTTTGGCCCGATTCTTTGGCACGACGCCCCAGTACTGGATGGACCTTCAAACGGCCTACGACCTGAAAGTCGCAGAAGGCTTGGCTGGCGAACAAATCCGCCGCGAAGTCATGCCCGTTCAAGACGCCACTGTCACCACACTGGCTGCCTAAGCCAGGTGCACCGGGCGCCCTGCCCGGTGACATGCCCGTCGCACATCCTCACTGGAATGCGACTTCGGCAAAGCTGCGCAGCTTACGGCTGTGCAGTTGCCCAGCACGATTGGCTCGCAGGCGCTCGATGGCGCGCAAGCCGATCCGCAAGTGCTGATCCACACGCTCCCGATAAAACTGATTGGCCATGCCTGGCAGCTTCAACTCGCCGTGCAGGGGTTTGTCGCTCACGCACAGCAGGGTGCCGTAGGGCACGCGGAAGCGGAAGCCGTTGGCTGCGATGGTCGCGCTTTCCATGTCCAGCGCCACGGCTCGGCTTTGACTGAAACGCCGCTCTGGCGTGCGCTGCGGCAGCAACTCCCAGTTGCGGTTGTCAGTCGAGGCGACCGTGCCCGTTCGCATGATGCGCTTGAGCTCGTAGCCTTGCAGTTGGGTGACATCGGCCACCGCCCCCTCCAGAGCCAACTGGATTTCAGCCAGCGGAGGAATCGGCACCCACAAAGGCAAATCTTCGTCGAGGACGTGATCCTCACGCACATAACCATGCGCCAGCACGTAGTCGCCCAACTGCTGTGAGTTGCGTAGACCCGCGCAGTGACCCAACATGATCCAGGCATGGGGTCGCAAGACCGCAATGTGGTCGGTGATGGTTTTGGCATTCGCCGGCCCCACCCCGATGTTCACCATGGTGATGCCGCTGTGGTCTTTGCGGATGAGGTGATACGCCGGCATTTGCGGCAAGCGAGGCGGCACGGCACCCAAGGCATCGTCTGGCTCTGCCGCCTGCCCCACACGCCTTGTGACCACATTGCCAGGTTCCACAAACGCGATGCAGTCATCGTCGTCGCGCGGATTCGCGGGGTCGGGCGCCCGTTGCATCAACTCGTGGCCGTAGCGCACGAACTCGTCAATGTAGAACTGATAGTTCGTGAACAGCACAAAGTGCTGGAAGTGCGTGGGCGATGTCGCCGTGTAATGGCGCAAGCGATGCAAGGAGTAGTCCACGCGCGGCGCGGTGAACAAAGACAGGGGATTGGGTTGCCCAGGCCGCGCCTCGAAAGTGCCGTTGGCAATGCCATCGTCCATGGCGCCCAGGTCAGGCAAATCGAACTGGTCTCGCAGCAGCAAACGCCGATCTGGGGGCATGGAGCCTTCGAGGTGCTGATGCTCATCAAGGCTGAAGTGCACAGGAATGGGATCGGCCCCCAGCCCCACTTCGAGGTCGACCCCATGGTTGGACAAGAGCAAAGCGAATTGCTCGCGGTAGTAGTCCGCAAACAGGTCGGGGCGCGTCAAAGAGGTTTCGTAGGTCCCCGGCCCTGCCACGAAGCCGTATGACAAGCGGGAGTCCGCCATGCGCACGGTATCGGTGTGAACACGAACGAAGGGGTAACGCGCTCGAACATGCTCGGGGAGCTGTTCCCCAGCAACAAAGCGCTGGAGCGAATCGCGCAGATATGCGATCTGGGCGTCGTAGAGTTGGGTGACGTAATCAAGCGCCGGCTGGGCCTGATTGAACTGCTTGGTGGGGAACTGTGGAGCCGCCATGAAGACCTGTCAGCAATCGACCTGACCCCATTGTGCGCGCGTCACGCCAAGCGTGGTGATAAATGTCTGCCGCGAGTGTGCAGCATGTCGTGCCTCGCCGACACACGGCACCCGTCCACACGCCAAGCGCTTAGCACAAGCCCTTGTAGAAGCCCTTGTACAAGGCCCCGGAACGATTAAGGCTTTGCGCCCTGCGCGGCGGGCGCTGGAGCGGCACTGTCTGTGACAAACGCAATGCGATTCAAGCCTGCCGTCTGCAGCAAACCAATCAGTTCAGCCACCCGGCCGTAGGGCACGGTTTGGTCGGCACGCAATTGCACCTCGGTGTCAGGGTGCTTGGAAGACTGATCTTTCGCTTTCGCCGTCAGATCCGCTGCCGCAATGGGTTGGTCGTCGATGAACAGCTCGCCCTTGGGATTGATGGCAATCATCAAGGTTTGTGGCGGCTGCTGCGCAGGTGGTGGCGCATCGGCCTTGGGCAGGTCGAGCTTGAGGCTAGAGGTCATCAACGGTGCAGTCAGCATGAAGATGACCAACAACACCAACATGACGTCGATGAGCGGCGTCATGTTGATCTCGGCCATGGGCTGGCTACCTTGCGGACGCTCCAATCGACCAAACGCCATGGTGCTTATTCCTTTTCGGCCAGCAAAGTCTCGCGCAGGTCATGCGCAAAGCCTTCGAGGTCGGCTTCGCAACCGGAGATGATCTTGCCGAAGATGTTGTAGGCCAAGACCGCAGGAATGGCCACCGCCAGACCGGCAGCGGTCATGATCAGGGCCTCACCCACAGGCCCTGCCACTTTGTCCAGACTGACCGAACCCGCCGTGCTGATGCTGATCATGGCGTGGTAGATGCCCCAAACGGTGCCAAACAAGCCGATGAAAGGCGACACCGCCCCCACCGAGGCCAGCAAGACTTGACCATGCTGCAAACGCAGCATGACGTCATGCAAGCTGTCGCGCAGGCGACGGGTGAGTTGGGCTTCGCGGTCCGAGCGGGCCGCCAGGGTACCGGCCCCGGAAGGGGTGCTACCCGAGTCAATGATGGGCAGCAAGACCTGCTCGCGATCGACCTCGGACACAGCTTGTCGGCCTGACTTCAAGTCCACCGAGTCCCAGAACACTTGGGCGCCTTTGACCAAATCATGACGCGCACGGTTCAACAGCCAACTCTTCCAGAAGATGACGACCCAAGCGCTGATGGACATCAGCAACAGCATCAGTGCGACCGCCTTGCCGACGGCATCGCCCTGCTCCCACAAGTGCATCAAGCCGTTCATGCCATCCCCAAGACGTCGTCCATGCCGAACAGGCCATGGGGTTGGTGGGCCAGGAAGCGAACCGCACGCAGACTGCCTTGCGCGTAGGTGGCGCGGCTGGAAGACTTGTGCGTGATCTCGATGCGCTCACCGGTGCCCGCAAACAGCACGGTGTGGTCGCCCACGATGTCGCCGCCACGCACGGTGGCAAAGCCGATGGTGCTGGGATCGCGCTCACCGGTGACGCCTTCACGGCCATACACGGCACAGGCCTTCAGATCGCGACCGATGGCTTCCGCCACCACTTCGCCCATCTTCAAAGCGGTGCCGCTAGGCGCATCCACCTTGTGACGATGGTGGGCTTCGATGATTTCGATGTCGTAGCCTTCTTTCAGCGCCTTGGCCGCTTGGGCCAACAACTTCAGGACCACGTTCACGCCCACGCTCATGTTGGGCGCCATGACGATGGCGATGTCACGCGCGGCGTCGTTGATTTCAGCCTTTTGTTCATCTGTGAAACCGGTGGTGCCGATGATGAGGTTGACACCCAATTCGCGGCACACACGAAGGTGAGCCATGGTGCCTTCAGGGCGGGTGAAGTCGATCAGGAACTTGGCGTTCTTCAGGCCCTCGCGCAAATCAGAAGTGATCTGCACGCCACTGGTCTGCCCGAGAAAGGCTGCGGCGTCTTGCCCCAACGCAGGGCTTGCAGCGATGTCCAGAGCGCCAGCCAACACAGCGTCGTCGGCATTCTGGACGGCTTCAATCAACATGCGGCCCATACGACCGGAGGCGCCAGCAATGGCAATGCGATGAGCGGAGGCTTGAGCAGTTTGAGTCATGTCAGCGGGATTCGAATCAATTCAGGAGTCACTGGAACAGCGGATCGCATCAGCGCGATGCAGCGTCCAGCGGCGGATAACTACGGTTGGCACCTTGCGGCGCTTTCGCCGGCGCGATGTTGGCTTTGTCGGGGGCCGGCAGGGCCGCAATCTGCGCGTCCGTCAAGTTGGGCGCATAAGGTTTGAGCTCTTTGTACTTGTCGATGGAGGCCACAAACTCGCGCTCCATGGGCAAGGTCTCCGATTCAAAACGCTCGACGGCGTCATTCTTGAAATAAACCGTCACGCGGCGCTTCTGGTCAGGCACGCCCTGACGACGGATGGTGAACACATAGTCCCAACGGTCGGCATGGAACACGTCGGTGAGTAATGGCGTGCCGAGGATTTCGCGCACTTGCATGCGACCGAAACCTGGCTGAATCTGCGCCATGAACTCTTGCGTGACCACATTGCCCTGCACCACGTCCATGCGGTAGGGCTCAATCAGGCCAAACAAGGTTTCGGGTTTGGCCAGCGACACCTGCGATGTGCTGCTACACCCCCCTAAAGCCAGAAGGGGCAACACGGTAGCAAAAGCGTAACGAATACGATGCAGCAACATGTGATTCACAAGACCCCACTTCACCGAAGTAGCGCCCAAGTCGATATGATTGCCCATTCTAGCGGCGCGCTTGGATTGGTGCCGCAACACGGAGCCTTTCTCATGACACACGCAGAAGAACTCAAAAGCAGCGGCCTGAAAGCCACACTGCCTCGCATCAAGATTCTGGAAGTTTTTCAGCGTTCGTCCGAGCAACGTCACATGACGGCCGAAGACGTGTTCAAAGTCTTGCTCAATGAAGGCTCCGACATCGGCCTGGCCACGGTGTACCGGGTGTTGATGCAGTTTGAACAAGCCGGCATCTTGTCGCGCCATCACTTCGAAGCCGGCAAAGCGGTGTTCGAACTCAATGAAGGCAAGCACCATGACCACTTGGTGTGTGTGGTCTGCGGCCGGGTTGAGGAATTTTACGATCCGGAAATTGAGCGCCGCCAACAGCAGATTGCAGCCGAACGTGGCTACAAGCTACACGACCACGCCCTGTCTTTGTACGTGGTGTGCGACAAGCCGGAATGCAGCGGCAAGGCACATACGAACCTGTCGCATAGCCACTTGCGCTGATCGAGTCAGCCGCGCCACGCCTCAGACGAGGCGCCTTCGGGCCGCACTCAGTGCCCGCGCTCCATGGCGCGCTGATGGCGCTCGATGAATTCTTTATAAGTGTCGATGCCGCGCAATTGCAAAACGGTATTGCGCACCGCCGCTTCGACCAGCACGGCCAAGTTACGACCAGCATCCACCGCGATCACCACCTTGCGAATGGGAACGCCCATGATCTCTTCGAACAGGGGCTCGTAGGGCAGGCGCTCAAACTCGCGCTCCATGGTTTCTTTGCGAACCAGGTGCACGATCAGTTTGAGGCGCATTTTGCGGCGCACGGCGGTTTCACCAAAGATGGCTTTGATGTCCAACAGGCCAATGCCGCGCACTTCCAGCAGGTTGCGCAACAGTTCGGGGCAGCGCCCCTCGATGGCGGTACGTGACACGCGATAGAGGTCGACCGCGTCATCGGCCACCAAACCGTGACCGCGAGAGATCAATTCCAACCCCAGTTCGCTCTTGCCCAAGCCCGATTCGCCAGTCAGCAGCACGCCCAAACCGAGGATGTCCATGAAGACACCGTGGCGGGTCAGGCGTTCAGCAAAGTGCTGGGTCAGGTAACTCCGCAGCACGTCGATCACGTGGCCGGCAGGCTCTTCGGTCACGAACAGCGGAATGCCTGCGCGACCGCACATGGCGACCAGCTTGTCAGAAGGCGTTTGGGAGTCGGCCACCACCACCACGGGAGGCTCCAACGTGACGATACGCTGGATACGACGTTCTTGATCCTCGGGACTAGACCCTGCGAAATAAGCGGTCTCGCGACGCCCGACGATTTGCACCCGGTAGGGGTGGATGTAGTTCAGGTAGCCCACCAAGTCGGCGGCAGACTGGGCCATTTGCACGGCCTCTTCGTCGAACCGACGCTCGGGGTGTGCGTGACCGGCAATCCATTCCCAGCGCAAGGCGCCACGGTTGGCTTCAAAAAGCGCTTCTGCGCTGATGACGGCTAGGTCTTTGGCACTCACTGGTCAGCTGCTTTGTTCAACGACAAGCGTTCATGATGCCTGAAGCCGTTGGCGTTGGCTCAAGCCACCGACTTCAAAGGCTGCCAACGCTCGATCAGAGCATGCACCTGGGCTGCATCGGGCTCGGTTTTGAGGCGTTCGCGCAACTCTTTGTCTGACAAGAGCTCAGCGATTTCAGACAGGATTTCGAGATGGCGTTGGGTCGCAGCCTCGGGCACCAGCAAGAAAATCAACAAGCTCACTGGCTCTTCGTCGGGTGCATCGAAGGGGATGGGCTGGCTGAGCCGAACCACGGCCGCCAGCGGATTCTTCAAACCTTTGATGCGTCCGTGGGGGATGGCGACACCGTGCCCCAAACCGGTTGAACCCAAACGCTCGCGCGCAAACAGGTTGTCTGTCACCGTCGCTCGCGCAATGGAGTGATGGTTCTCGAACAGCAAGCCTGCATGCTCGAAGACGCGCTTTTTACTACTGGCGTCCACGTCCACCAGCACTTGGCTGGCAGGAAGGATGGCTGAGAGACGGTTCATGTTGATACAAGCAAGGGCGACGGCAGTTGCCTTGACCCCGGCTCCCCAGGACAGACGAAGGGCGGATTATAGAAACCAGATCAAGGCTGCTGACCCAATTTCCACCGATTCGAGTGATTCTGCACCGTTTGCTGCACCGCAGCAAGTGCCTAAAGCACCCAAATCCTGCCGACGTACCCCGATACAGCAGGTACCTTCACTCTATGCCCCATCTTGAAGCGCAAAAAATGAAAAACGGCCCCGAAGGGCCGTTAACTTGGTGCCTCACTGCGCAGGCGACCTGCACTCAGTTCAGTCATCCAAGGGAATCTGGAGCAAACAAAACATGCAAAGTCCAACAGCAGTGAGAGGGGTTATTGAAGAACGTCGAAAACCTGTTCGGCGTGGCGCTTGTGTGTGGCGTGGTGATGCTTCTGCACGCGGTCTTTGTGGCGGCAGACCTGACGGTCCAGTTTGTCCATCAGTTGATCAATGGCAGCGTAGAGATCTTCGTGAGCGGTCTCGACAAAAATATCCTTACCCTTGACGTGCAAATTCACTTCAGCCTTTTGGCGGCGGTCCTTTTCCTTTTGCTTTTCAACGCTGAGGAGCACCGTGATGTCCACAACTTGGTCGAAATGACGGGTCACACGGTCCAGCTTAGTGAGCACGTACTCACGCAGTGCAGGAGTCACTTCCAGGTGATGGCCACTGATCGTCAAATTCATACTGCCTCCTTTCGAGAGCAGAAGGGTTAAAGACAATCCGGTTCAGACGCCGGTCTAAAAGCGTCAACCGGAAGACCAGTTTGCTCCTGACTTTTGTTTATGACAAGAGGGTGACATTGGTGTTTGCATGGATAAATCCATGTTCGTGAAGTAACGCCGCAATCTCTTGCATCAAGTCAAAATCACCCTTGATTTGGTGCGGTCGGCGCCGAGTGCAAGCGCAGCTGGCCAACCCACCACCACATGACCAAACTGGTGACCACGGCCCACAGGCCACACCAGACATAACCCTGGACGCGGCCGTCCGGCGCTCGCGAAATCAGCACACCGCCCAACCACGACGCCAAGCCCATCGTGGCCGACTGCAAGGCGCCGTTCACACTCATGAATGCACCGCGCATGGCGGGCGGCGGCGCAGCGGTCAACAAGGCCATGCCGGGAATCATGCGGCCCGAGACAAAGACGAAAAAGCCCGTCGTCACGATCAGCACCACCCACAAAGGCACGGGCGGCAACACCGTGAGGGCCATCATGGGCAACATGGCCAAGGCGCTGACCAAGCGGAAGGTGGGAACCTTGCCCCAACGGTCAGCCAGCCGCCCCCACAACCTGGCAGTGAACAGGGTGGCCACGCCGCCCACCAAATAGATCCAGGGCACTTGCGCCATCGTCAAGCCGACGTTGGCCGTGGTGTAGATCGTGATGTAGGGAATGATGCTGAAGCTGCCCGCCACCATCAGACACGACAAACCAAATGCGCGCCAGTGATCGCGATTGGCTACCACCAAACGCAAGGAGTGCCATGCCGAGTGCTGCTGCACACGATGCATGTGCGCGTCGAGCGGTGGCACGGTTTGCCCCGCCACCAACCACACGATGACGGACACCAAGGCAATGGCAATGAAAGGCCAATGCCAGCCGCCGATACCCGCCAACCACAAGGACAAAGGCACACCCGCAACAGTCGACAAAGAGAAGGCCGACATCACCACACCCATGGCTTGCCCGCGGCGCTCAAATGGAATGGCGTCACCCACAATGGTCTGAACCAAGGCGCCCAAGATGCCGCCAAATACGCCCGCCGCCACCCGTGCGGCCATGAGGGCGCCGTAGGTTGGCGCCAAACCGCAGGCCAAGGTGGCCACGGTGAATCCCGCATAAAGAAAAAGCAAAGAGCGACGACGTTCGAATCGATCCACCCACAGCGACGCCATGAGACCCGACGCCCCTGCGGCCAAGGAGTAAGCGGACACCAAAACACCGAACTCCGCGTCGGTGATGTCAAACAAGCGTGTCAACTGCGGCCCCAGCGGCATCATGATCATGAAGTCCACGATGTGGGTGAAGTTGATCGCTGCCAGGCTCCATAACAAGAGCTTTTCGCGCACCTGGGTGGCAGGCACCGGCGCAGTTTGTGGGGATGTCAAAAAGAACCTCGGCTGGGCATGCCACGAAGATGGGAAAGTCTGACAGTGTGCCGGAAGCAGGCCAAATCGGCCCGACAATTGCGGGATGACCCACTCGACCGCACCCGATTTGCCGCAGCTGCCACGCTGGTCACCCGCGCTGATGCTTGGCGCCTTCCTGGCCCTGGTGGCGCCAGCATTGCTTGCCGCGCACGACCCCCCTTCGATCACGTTTTACAACCAAGCTCTGGCGGTACTGGGCTGGGGTGGACTAGTCTGGGCCATGGTGCGCACATCCACCGAAGCGCCTACAGTCATCACCCACCCGTGGGCGCAACGCGCCTGGTTTGCCTTGTTGGGTGTGGGCTTGATTCACGTGGCAGTGTCCGCTTGGTCGAGCTGGTGGGGGCAACTGCCAGGTGGGCTGGCCATGATGTCTGGCGGCCTCAGTGCAGCGGCCTGCCTAGTGGCTTGGGCGGGCTGGCACACCGGTCGCGAGCGTCGGGGCGATGAGCTGTTCGACTTGTTTGCCGCAGCATTGTGTGTGACGGGCGTCTTGAGCATGGTGCTGGGTCTGATCCAAGCCTTCTACCCTCAATGGGCCGACGGCAACTTCATCGCCGCGCCGACCATGCCAGGTCGCGCCGTGGGCAACCTGCGCCAACCCAATCACTTGAGCACGATGCTGGTGTGGTGTGTAGTGAGCGCAGCGTGGTTGGGTGGGCGAGGCCGCTTGCCCTCATGGCTGAGCACCGGGTTGATGGCCCTGTTCATTTACGGCATCGTGCTGACGGCTTCTCGCACAGGCATGGTGGCCATGGGCTTCCTGTTGTTGTGGGGACTGCTGGACAAGCAGTTGCCGCGCAGCACCCGTGCCAGCTTGATCCTGGCCCCCGCCATGTACGGCTTGCTGTGGGGATTCATGTGGTGGCTCGCCCATGCGGCGCAAGGCGTGACCTTTGCGGCAGAAGCGCGTCTCCACGACAACAGCGACATCTCCAGCTCGCGGTTCAAGATCTGGGCCAATGTGCTGGACTTGATCCGCGCGCACCCTTTGACCGGCGTGGGCTGGGGCGAGTTCAACGTGGCGTGGACCTTCACCGAGTTCCCCCAACGGCCCATCGCGTTCTTTGATCACACCCACAACCTGGTGCTGCAATGGGCGGTTGAACTGGGCCTGCCCTTGACGGTGTTGCTGGTTTTGATGTGCGCCGTGGCCGGATGGGTTCTGATTTGGCCCGGACGCGCAGATCGCCTTCGTCCTGCAGGCGCCTGCGGCGTGATTGTGAGCACCGCCATGCTGCACAGTCTTTTGGAATATCCGCTTTGGTACAGCTACTTCTTGCTGCCCATGGCCTATGCGTGGGGGGCTGGTTTGGCCAGCCGTGCAAGCACCGGTGCAGCCTCGCTCTCATCAACGAGCACGGGTCCCGGTCGTTCGCTGACGTGGGCCGCCACTGCCGCTGCAGTCATGATGGGCAGTGCCATCTGGTGTGCACTCGACTTCCAAGCCGCTGCCAATATTTACGCGCCCCGCCCCGGCGCAGGCCCGCTGGACAAGCGCATCGCATTTGGCCAAGGCATGCCCTGGTTTGGCTACCAAGCGGATTACGCCTATGTGACGGTGCCCGACGAAGACGAGCCCACCAAACCACCGCAGGCGTTCGCACGCACCTTGCACAACCTGGTAGACGCGCGTTTGATGATCGCCTACGCCCGGTCCCTGCATGAAGCTGGCGAAACAGACAAAGCCCGATACATCGTGGCCCGACTCAAAGAGTTCAAGAACAGCCTGACCAAGCCGTTTTTGGCCCCGTGTGAAGCGGCCAGCACCCCTGCGGATGCCGAGGGCCCTGACCGCCATGACGCCGATGTCAGCAGCGCTCCCTTCCAGTGCAGCCCGCCTTCACGCAGCTATCACTGGCGCGAGCTGTTGCCCGATCAGGTCGCCTCGCGCACCCAGTGACCGCTCTTGCCGCCTTGCTTCTCTAGCAAGGCAACAGCGTTGATGGTCATGCCCTTGTCGGCCGCCTTGCACATGTCGTAAATCGTCAAGAGACCAATTTGCACGGCCGTCAGGGCTTCCATTTCGACCCCGGTGGGGCCCACGGTGTGTACGGTCGCCTCACAAATCACGGCAGGCGGAACTGACTGCAAAGTGAATTCCACAGCCACCTTGGACAAGGCCAAGGGGTGACACAGGGGAATCAGCTCGGACGTGCGCTTGGCGCCTTGGATGGCCGCGATACGGGCCACACCGAGCACATCCCCCTTACCCGCCTGGCCATTGGCAATCAAAGCCAAGGTCTCCGGCTTCATCTCGATCTGACCGCGAGCCACCGCCACACGCGTGGTGGCAGGCTTGGCAGACACGTCTACCATGTGGGCTTGGCCTTGGGCGTCAAAATGGGTCAACTCACTCATGTTCGTGTCTGGATGTAAAGATGCGACGTTGGGGCAAACTTCAGGCCTCGGTGCGACTCTGAAGGTGTGGGTTCGCAGCATACTTCGCGACAGCCTCTCCACTCACCTCACCCATGATCGGCCCCACAAAATTTCGTCATTCTTTGAGCCCCGCCAAACTGGCTTGGGTGGCAGGGCTTTGGCTGTCTTCACTGGCATGGGTGCCGCACCACGCCAAAGCGCACGATCACGGCACAGCGGGGGTCAACTTGCCGGAGCTGGGTGACGTGGCGAGTCAGGAACTCTCGCCCGCAGCCGAACGCAGACTGGGGGATCGCATCATGCGATCCATCTGGCCGGACCCCGCCATTCTCGACGATGCGTTGATCCTGGAGTACGTGGATGAACTCTGGTCCAACCTGTTGAAGAGCGCCCGCTCGCGCGGCGATATCTCGCCGGACCTTGACAGCACCTACGCCTGGGAGCCTTTTTTGATCCAGGATCGGTCGGTGAACGCGTTTGCGTTACCGGGCGGCTACATCGGTGTGCACCTGGGTCTGATCGCCATGACCAGCACGGCCGATGAATTGGCTTCGGTGCTGGCACACGAAATGGCACACGTCACGCAACGACACATTGCGCGAACCATCAGTGTGCAAGCCCGGCAGGGCTGGATCAGCTTGGCATCGATTGTGTTAGGAGTGTTGGCCGCCAGCCGCGACCCACAAGCCGCCCAAGCGGTGATCATGGGTGGCCAGGCGGCGAGCATGCAGGGGCAGCTGAACTTTTCGCGCGACATGGAGCGCGAAGCGGACCGCGTGGGGTTCGGCATCATGACCGAAGGCGGCTTTGCCGCCGCTGGCATGGCGCAAATGTTCGAACACCTGCAGCGTGCCTCACGATTGAATGATGATGGCAGTTTCCCTTACCTGCGCACCCACCCCTTGACCACAGAACGCATTGGCGAGGCTCGCGCACGCTTGGGGCCTGGCGGGTGGCAAATACCCAATCCCGGCGCAGAAAATGGCAGTGCACTGCAGTTTCGACATGCCCTGATGGCGGCGCGAGCCAAGGTCCGCATGGACACGCGCAGTGCCATGCTGGACAACCAAACTCAGCCCCACATTCCCCCCAGCACCCCTGCGGCCCAGGCATTGCTACTTCATTACACGGCTGCAATGGCCTTGCAGCTGCGCAACGAGTTTGCCCCGGCACAACAACACCTCAGTGCCGCGCTGAAATTGGCACCACTCCTGCCAGAAGCGCAAAAGAGCGCAGCACTGAGGGTGCTGAACATCAGCCAGGTCGAGTTGAATCTCATGGCGCAACAGCCTGAAACAGCCCTGGCACACTGGGCTGCAGCCTACCCCCGACGCGCCAAAGAGGCGCCGGCGCGCCCCGAACTGTTGCTGCAAGCTCGACTGGCATTGATCTCTGGGCCCACGTCCCGCAGCTTGGCCATCAGCCAATCCACATCGGACCTGCAGTCGCACCTCAGCGAACACCCCCATGACAGCACGGCCTGGGCATTGCTGGGCCAGATCTGGCAGGTATCGGGTCACCCCATCCGAGCCGTCAGGGCGGATGCGGAAGCGAGTGCCGCCAAAGGGGATCTACCGGGCGCCATCGACCGTGTCTTGGGCGCTCAGAAGCGTTTTGTTCGCCCGAGCGCCGAAGATGCGCTGGAGCTATCGGTCATGGATGCACGCTTGCGTGTCTGGCAAAAGCAGCATCGCGAAGACATGCGCGAAGAGGCTGACGGCCGCTAAGCGCTGGGCCATTGGGTTTGATTACGCCCTTGGTGTTTGGCTTGGTAAAGCAAACCATCGGCCCTGGCAAACATGGTTTGGAGCGTGTCGTCGGGATGCTGTGGGCGCGCGCAGCCCGCACTGTATGTCACGGCCCAGCCCAACGCGGCGGTCATATCCTGGGCCAAGGCCGCTCGCAAGCGTGTATCCAGCTCTTTGGCAGCCGGCACGCCTGACATGGGCATCAGAACGGCAAATTCTTCGCCACCAAATCGCGCGACCAGATCGGTATCCCGGACCACACTTTGGAGGACCTTGGCGAAGCACTGCAACACGGCATCGCCCATCGCATGTCCATGGGTGTCGTTGACTTGCTTGAAGTGGTCGATGTCAATCAAGAGCACCGCCAGCGGCTGCTGGTGACGCTTGGACAAACTCAAGTGCTCCCCTCCCCGCTCTTCCATCCAACGGCGGTTGTGCAGCCCCGTCAAAGGATCGGTGGTGGCCATACGCTGCAAGGCCTGTTCCGCCGCATCGCGATGCGCCAACAGAAAGGCCAAGGTTCCGGCCGTCAAAGATGCGTTGTTGACTAACAAGCCTACGATGTGCAACCAGTGATCTTTGTCGAAACGAGGGAAGGCCTCCGGCGCCACAATGACCAGCATGGCTCGCGCCAGCACAAAAAGCCCAGATACGAAAAAGCTCAGGCCAGCCAGCATTCGCCAACGACAACCAGACGTCTCATCGTGCGGTACACGCCAGACCTGCCAAGCCAACCAGAACATCTGTGCGCACAGAATCAAGTTGATGTGCGCCACCCGAACAGCAAAGTCTTCAAAGACCCATGCGTGAGTCAGCGCCACCACCGGCGGCACGCCCCAGACGAACCATGGGTTCACCGGTTGGAGCAAGAAGCGCTGCACCGTGATGTACATCGCCACCAGGCTGGCAGATAAGAGCCCCACCGACAGCACGATGGGCCATTTGCGAATCGGCTCCATTCCAACAACGAAAAGAGCCCAAGCCAACATTTGAATCAGCAAGGCTGCATTCCAGGCCCGTAAGCCCGTTTTGGTCTGACGCCCCACCCCCACGAACAAAGCGAAACTCATCACGGTGACATTGAGCCACATGACGATCAGCAAGGTTCGGGTATCCAAGTGCATGGCGACACTTCGGCCGGCTTCGGATGGGATTGAGGTCCGCTAAGCCCCGGGCAGTGAACAATCACCGCCCCGTGTCGACAAGCCCACATCCACACCACTTATTTGACAATGCGAATCATTCTCATTAATAATATTTTCAACACAAGGTTGACATCTCACCTTGTGTCAGATCGGTGGTTCGTGGGGAACCCATCGCTCTTGATTGGCCGCCAGACCACGGTGTGATCTGGCGGTTTTTTTCGGCTCGCTTTACTTTCTAAATGCGAACCATTATCATTCGTCAACACATTTTTACTTGACTTCACAAAATGAGCAGCACCAAACAGTTGGCAGCCAGCTTGAGCTTGACCTTGATCGGGTCCGCAGTCTGGGCACAAACTGACACAGCCAACGCCACGCAAACCGCCCAAAGCGCCACGGAAAGCTTGCCCGAAATCGTGGTGAAGGCTCCCAAAAAGGAAGCCGCTCCAGACAGCAAACAGCACTACCAAGCCGTCACCACCACGGCAGGGAAAGGCAAACAAGCCCTGAAAGACATTCCGCAGTCCGTCACCGTCGTGACCGAGAAGCTGATGGATGACAAGAATGCAGACACCTTGAAAGCCGCCATGCACACGGTCAGCGGTATTGCTTTCGAAGCTGGGGAAGGCGGCGCGATTGGTGACTTGATTCGTCTGCGTGGCTTCACAACACGAAGCGACATCTTCCTGGACGGCATGCGCGACATGGCGCAATACAACCGCGACACGTTCAACCAAGATCGCCTGGAGGTGTTACGTGGCTCTGCATCGATGCTGTATGGACGAGGCTCCACGGGTGGCATCATCAATCAAGTAAGCAAGCAGCCCTATCTGGCAGATCAAAGTGAGGTTGAAGCTACCGTTGGCACGGACAACTACGTGCGTTTGACCGGTGACTTCAACGTCAAAACAGGTGATGACGCGGCTTTGCGCATCAACGTGATGAAGACTGACGCCGAAAGCACCCGCAACGGCCCGGAGACTCATCGTATTGGTATCGCACCGACATTCAGCTGGGGTATTGGCACGGCCAACGAGTTCAGCATCGGCGCGTATCACCTGAGCTACGAAGACACGCCTGACTACGGCTTCACATGGCTCAACGGTCGCCCCGTGGATGCGGCAGCAGAGCGCTGGTATGGCTTTGATAGCGACTACCAAAACGACTCTGCGACCTATATGACCTTGTCTCACATTCATCGCTTCCAAGACGGCGGAGAACTGAAGACACAATTCCGCAACGGCTATTACAAGCGCGATCTGTGGGCGACGACGACATCGCTGCAGCCCATCAATGCTGCAGACGCAAACTCTTGCCAAACCGCGTTTGTCCCTGGCAGCACGACTGTGCGCCAAACTGCTATTCGTCCAACAACGGTCACAGATTCAACTCGCTTGTGTCATGGTGGCCCTACACGTGGCGCGAATGATCACCATCAGTTTCTTCAATCCGACTACTCGGGGAAGGCAGAATGGTTCGGTCTGAAGCAAGAACTCCTCGCAGGCATCGAGTTAACAGAAGAAAAGAGTGCGGCTTTCACGTACAGCAACACACCTGTCAAGCCATATGACTTATTCGGTGAGCCTGGTTCCAATCCTGCGGTAACCGACACTCGAACCAAAAATCCCGCCACAAATTTCAAGGCAAGAACCATCGCTGTTTACGGTCAAGACACAGTTTCTCTGACCAATCAATGGAAGCTGATGGGAGGCATCCGTTACGACAATTTCGACGCGACCTATGCACGCTCTGCGACAGACGTATCCACTCGTACAGATCGCCTATTCAGCCACCGCTACGGTGTGTTGTATCAGCCCGACCAAGACAGCAGCTATTACGTCTCCAAGGGCACCTCGTTCAACACCTCCGGGGATCTCTATCAGTTTGACCGCCCCGCAGGTCAAACCCAGGACACTTCCAAAACGCCTGCAGAAAAGAGCCAAAACTTTGAAGTAGGCGCCAAGTGGAACCTGATGGATGGCGATCTGGCAGTACGCACCGCCTTGTTCCGAACAGAAAAGACCAACGAGCGCAACACCGACCTAGACCAAGGGTCCGGCGCTTACTTGCTATCCGGTCGCCGCCATACAGATGGTATCGAATTTGAAGCAGCAGGACGCATCACTGATCGCTTCGAGATGTTCGGAGGTATTGCTTACATGCTGGGCAAAATTGACGAGGCGGGAAGCTCTGGCCAAAACACAGTAGGGCTGGTATCCGGCTTGACGCCACGTCTATCAGGCAACATCTGGGCGACTTACCAAGTCAATGACCAATGGCGCGTCGGCATCGGTGCGGACGGCATGTCTGGTCGCGTACCCGCAGCAGGTGAAGCCTCTGGCAACCGTGCCCCCGGCTACATCAAGGCCGATGCCTTGATCGAATACACCACCATGGACTACAAGGTCAAACTCAACCTGAACAACCTGTTCGACAAGGTGTACGTGGATGGCGTGTACCGCGGCTTCACCGTTTGGGGCCCCACACGCGGCGCACAATTGTCCTTGGCTAAAACATTCTGATTCCTGTCATGCTTTTACATCTCCCCCAGGTGCTGACGCCTGAAGAACTGCAACACATGCAGCAAACGCTTGCACAAGCCCCTTGGGGGGATGGCAAAGTCACAGCAGGAAGCCAGTCTGTTCAAGTCAAGAACAATCAGCAACTGCCTCAGCAGCACGCCATCACACAGGCACTGCAAGAGGTGGTGCTGCAAGCACTCAAACGCAACAAACTCTTCTTCACCGCCACACTGCCCAAAGCGGTGTTCCCGCCGCTGTTCAACAAGTATGGTGGCGAGGCCAACTCATTTGGCAACCACGTCGACAACGCCATCCGATTCATTCACGGCAGTGGCGAGCGTGTGCGCACGGATGTGTCGGCCACACTGTTTCTGGCAGATCCACATGAGTACGACGGTGGCGAGCTGGTGATCGAGGACACATTTGGCACCCAAAAGGTCAAATTGCCAGCGGGTGACATGGTGATCTATCCATCGTCGAGCGTGCATCGCGTGGAACCCGTGACACGTGGCGAACGCGTGGCCAGCTTCTTCTGGATCGAAAGCATGGTGCGCTCCGACGAGCAGCGCCGCTTGTTGTACGACCTGGACATGACCTTGCTGAAAATGCGCAATGAATCTGGCGACAACGCACACACCGTCTCTCTGACCAGCACCTACCACAACCTGTTGAGAATGTGGGCCGACACCTGAATCGATTCAAAACGGACATTTTTTGCACCGAACTGGCGCTTTCTCCCCAAGAACCCTGAGACCAACGACGCTGCCCCCCACCTTCGAGCAGATTTCATGACGTTCGAGGGCCACAAAGATGTGAACGCGACGTTTTTTCGGGGGAGAAAGCAGTACCATCTGTAGCGCACGAACTGAGAGGAACACGAGCACATAGACTCGCCGCCCCGGTTCGCAACAGATCTGACCCTTGATGGAGTGAATTCACATGGCAACTGCGAAAAAAGCCCCGGCCAAGAAGGCCGCAGCACCCGCAAAGAAGGCTGCCGCCAAGCGCGCCCCCAATGCGGCCTTCTTGAAGCCCCTGACCCCCAGCCCCGCATTGGCTGCGGTCATCGGCGCGGCTCCCCTGCCCCGTACTGAAGTGACCAAGAAAGTTTGGGAATACATCAAAAAGCACAATCTGCAAGATGCCGCCAACAAGCGCAACATCAATGCAGACGATAAGCTCAAGCCCATCTTCGGCAAGCCACAAGTCACCATGTTCGAGCTGACCAAGCTGATCAGCCAACAACTGAGCTGATCGCTCACACTTGGATGCTGGCGCTGACGAGTGCCGCAAACAAGTTCTGCAAAACCCGGCCGCGGCCGGGTTTTTTATTGCCTTGATCTAGAACAGGCATAAACGCACACCCGGCACCACAAACCAAGGGAAGCCACCAAGGGCGGTCAACCCACAGACACCACCACAATCGCATTCGCACGTTCATGTGCGATTGAACTTCGATTGGAGCAAGTCATGTGGAAAATGTTGGTGGGCTTTGTGATCTTCGCGGGCATTGCCATCTTTGTGATGATGAAGACCGGTGCAGACGTGGACATGGGTGGTGAGAAGCACGGCATTGATGCCACCCACACAGAAGAGTCACACGCAGACACCGCCTCGGCGCCTGCCGCCAGTGCGCCAGCAGCCAGCGCCGCATCCGCAGCCAGCGCCCCTGCTTCGAACTGATCAAGCCTGATACGGGGAGGGCCGATGCGTCGGCCCTTCAAAGCCCTGCTCGGCGGCCAGCCATTGCAAAACGGGCACGGTGCCAGGCAAGACCGGCACCACATCGACGGGCAATTGCTGCCAAGCCATCTCTTGCCCTTCTTTCATTTCAAACTCACCCTGCCAGTCGTAAACCTTGCAGAAGTTCAAACGAACGCGGGCATGGGGGTAGTCCATGATCTCGACCTGCCAAGGGTGCGTCGCGCCAATGGTGACGCCGATCTCTTCCTGCAATTCCCGACGCAGCGCCTGATCCACTGATTCACCGGCTTCCAGCTTGCCGCCAGGGAACTCCCAGTAACCCGCATACACCTTGCCCTGCGGCCGAGACGTCAACAAGAAACGCACCTCGCGGCCCTGCGCATCGCGCTCGACCAGCACCCCCACAGCCACTTCGACGGGCGGCCGATCGGTAGCTTCCATGACATGGTAAGGTTTGCGCTCGCTCATACTTGGCGCCCCGCGTAATCACGCGCAAACTGGTAGGCCACCCGGCCCGACCGGCTACCACGCTCAATGGCCCAGACCAAGGCTTCGGGTCGAGCAGCCTCAATGGCCTCAGAGCCCATGCCCAGTTGCGTCAACCATTGCGCGACGATGGCCAGGTATTCATCCTGGGTGAAGGGATAGAAGCTGATCCACAGGCCAAAACGCTCTGACAGGGAAATCTTTTCTTCCACCGCTTCACCCGGGTGCAACTCGCCATCGGCCGTGTGCTTGTAAGTTTTGTTGTCGGAGTGGTACTCAGGCAGCAGATGTCGACGATTGGAAGTGGCGATGATCAACACATTGTCGCCACTGGCAGACACGGTGCCATCGAGGATGGACTTCAAAGCCTTGTAGCCAGGTTCGCCCTCGTCAAAGCTGAGGTCATCGCAAAAGATGATGAATCGCTCAGGGCGCTGGCTGACACACTCGATCAAGTCGGGCAGATCGATCATGTCTGCCTTGTCGACTTCGATCAGGCGCAAGCCCTGAGCAGCGTGCGCATGCAAAGCGGCTTTGACCAAAGATGATTTTCCCGTGCCGCGCGCGCCCGATAGCAGGACATTGTTGGCGGTTTTGCCCGCCACGAACTGAGCCAGATTGCGCGAGAAGCGCTCTTTCTGGGTGTCAACCTCTTGCAGGTCTTCGTAGCGAATCTGAGCCACATGGCGCACAGGCTCCAACCATCCCGAAGCCCACGCCGCAGCACTGCGCTTGCGATATCGGAACGCAACGGAGGCTGACCAGTCGGGCTGCGCCACAGCCCCAGCGTCGTGTAAAGGCAGCAAGGCGTCCAACCGGGTCAGAACCGATTCGGCGCGTTGCAACAGCGAAATGAGTGCGGGATCAAGTGTCGACATGAGCGGCAGTGTAAAACGGCCGCACGGCATCAGCGCAGCAACTGCTGCAAGACCCCATCGAGATGCTCCGTGGGTGCACGCCTGAAGTCGGTACGCGCAAATCGGTGCAAACGCCCCAACACCACACTGACGGCCAAGGAAGCACCCACCAAGGCCTCGGCCGTGGGTGCCGCCGCACTGCGAGACTCATACAGGGCCTTGTAGCTTTGGCGTAGCAAAGACTCCATGCGCTCCCAACATTGGTTCATGCGCAGAGTCAGGCGTTCGTGTTCAGACACCAGGGCATCGCCCACCATGACGCGGCACATGCCTCGGTTCTTTTCGGCGAACTGCAAGACCATGGCGACGATGCGCGCCACCTGCTGCGCAGGATCTGGCTCCTTGGCCTGGATTTGATTGGCCAAACCAAACAGACTTTCTTCGATGAAACCGATCAGGCCTTCGTACATCTGCGCCTTGCTGGCAAAGTGCCGATACAAGGCCGCCTCACTGACCTGCAAATGTGCTGCCAATGCGGCCGTCGTGATGCGGTCGCCGCGAGGCTGTTCCAGCATGGTGGCCAAGGCCTGAAGGATCTGGATGCGGCGCTCGCCGGGCTTGGGTCGCTTACGGGGCGTGGTGGCCTGCTCTGTGTCTGCTGCGGCTGTGTTCACTGCTTCCGTCATGACGCCATCCTGTGCGGTTATGCGCTGCGCGCCTGCAATCGCCAAGCGTGCAAGGCTCTGAGCTTTTTGATTCTGACACACACCCAGGGTGGCCGACCATGCAGGCTGATCCCCGCTTCGGGGCCGTGTGGGTTGTGCTTCAGGTAATGCTGCATCCACACGGTGCGCAAACCCAGCCGGCGGGCGCTTTTCAGATTGGCCACGGTGTCTTCCACCAACACACATCGATGCGCTGGCAGCCGATGACGCGCCAGCACCACCTTGAGCATGCGGGCATCGGGCTTGGGCCGCAGGTCTCCGAACACGCGCATGCCTTCGATGGCGATCACGCCCTCAAAACAGGAAGCCAAATCGAGCGCGGTCAGCACACGTTTGGCATAGTCCGCCGGCGCGTTCGTCAACAAGAACTTGCGGCCAGGCAGACGCTTCAGGGCCTCGCGATCAGCGGGCGGCATGTGCAGATCTCGCTCCAGCTCAGGCAAGACGTGGGTCTGGGCCAGAAAGTGCGCAGCACGTACGCCGTGGTGGCGCTCTAGCCCCAACAGGGTCGCACCGTAACGACGCCAGTAATGCACGCGGAGTTGGTCGGCCTCGTGGCGAGTCATACCGAGGTGGCGCTCGATGTAGTCGGTCATCGAGCCATTCAAACGCCAGAACACCGCACGACTGGCGTCGTGCAGGGTGTTGTCCAGATCAAATAGCCAAATGGGCTCGGCCACGCGTGTGCCGACGATCAGTGGCTACGGATCATGGTGCCGTAAGCCTGCTCGGTCAGGATCTCCAGCAGCATGGCGTGGGGCACGCGGCCATCCACAATGTGCACGGCATTGACACCGCTCTTGGCTGCATCAATCGCGCCTTCGATCTTGGGGATCATGCCGCCGCTGATGGTGCCGTCTTCGATCAATTCGTCAATTTGGCGTGCGGTGAGGTCGGTCAGCAATTCGCCTTCCTTGTTGAGCACACCTCGAATATTGGTCAACAGCATCAGCTTTTCAGCCTTGAGCACCTGCGCCAGCTTGGAGGCCACCAAGTCGGCATTGATGTTGTAGCTCTCGTTTTGCGAACCAAAACCGATGGGGCTGATGACGGGAATGAACTGATCGTCTTGCAAGGCTTTGACCACGCTGGGGTCAATCGACTCGATCTCACCCACTTGGCCGACATCGTGCTCTTTGCTGGGGTCTTGAATGTCTTGCAACTTGAGTTTGCGGGCACGGATCAATCCACCGTCACGACCGGTCAAACCGACAGCCTTGCCGCCGGCGGCATTGATCAAGCCCACGATGTCTTGTTGCACTTCGCCGGCCAGCACCCACTCCACCACTTCCATGGTTTCTTCGTCGGTGACGCGCATGCCTTGAATGAACTGGCCCTTTTTGCCGATCTTGTTCAGCGCCGCGTCGATTTGAGGACCACCGCCGTGGACCACCACGGGATTGAGGCCCACCAATTTGAGCAGAACCACGTCCTCTGCAAAGTCCGCCTGCAATTCAGGATCGGTCATGGCATTGCCGCCGTACTTGATCACGATGGTTTTGCCGTGAAATTTGCGGATGTAGGGCAACGCCTGGGCCAGGATCTCGGCCTTCTCACGCGGAGCAATGTGGTCTACAGAGGTGGTCGTGTGAGAGGCAGCAGTCATGACGGCAACAGAGGTTCAGCAAAAGGACAATCTTGCTATTTTAAGTGGCAACTGGCTTGATGGCACACTGCATCCATACAAGCTCACCCTGTCAACCATTCAGATGCTTGATGCGTCTAAGCTGTAAGCAGCATCGCTGCCCGGTTGAGTGCCCTCACTCAGGAGAAATATCGTGTCTCGAACCTTTACACGTCGTTGTTTGTCTGTTTTGTCTGGTCTGGCCCTGAGCGTGGCCATGACGGCGCACGCTCAAACCGTTGAAGGTGAGGTCAAGAAGATCGACGCCGATGCCGGCAAGATCACCTTGAAACATGGAGAGATCAAGAACTTGGACATGCCGGCCATGCAAATGGCCTATCGTGTGGCCGACCCCAACTGGCTGAAAAACCTACAGGTGGGAGACAAGGTGAAGTTCTCGGCCGATAAGGTCAATGGTCAGTTCACTGTCACGGCCATCGAGAAAAAGTAAGCGACAAAAAAATACGGGCTCCAGCACAAACACTGGAACCCGTTTGATAGAAACCCCTCCCCGGGCTTGAATCTCTGGTTTTTATTCGGTGTGATGAAAGGACAAGCAACACATCACATGACCGGAGTTCATTCTATTGACGCGAACCGTCAAGAGGGACACCGCCAATCGGGGGGAAAAGTTACGAAATGCAAGGGGTGACGGCTTTTCATACCCGACGATGCCCACCCATTTCACCAGACAAAATCTGCAGCTTTCAGTAGCACATAGGTCATGGTGATGTAGCGAATGGCCTTGCCGATCGCCATGTAAAAGACGCAGGGCCAAAACGGCAGTCGCAACCAACCTGCGACGGCACACAAGGGATCGCCCACCACAGGCAGCCACGACAAGAGACAAGCCTTCGGGCCAAAGCGCCGGAGCCAGCGCAAGGCAGTGGCTTCCTGATGCGCTTCGTGGCGGTAATGCTCAACAGCAGACTTGGCCCCGGCCCCCATCCACCAACTGATCGCGCCACCCACGGTATTGCCCAAGGTCGCTACAGCCACAGTGGGCCAAAACATGTCGGGCTGCAGTTTGACCAAAGCGAACACGGCAGGCTCAGAGCCCATCGGCAACAAGGTTGCCGACGCCATGGCAATCAGAAAAACGGCGCCCAGACCAACCTGAGGGATGGCCAGCGCCGCCAACAGCGCTGCCGTTGCGGATTCAAAGATATGCGTCATGCCGGAGATTGTCTCCAACATGAAAGCCCTTGTTCATCCGTGTTGATTATGGGAACTCGTAGCCCATGGACAAACCGACGGACAGTGGATCGAGCTTCAGCTTAACGGCCTGGCCTGTGGACAATCGAGCGGTGTTGCTGATGAAGGTTTTGATCACGGCCACATCAAAGAACCAACGCTGATTCGTTCGGAAACTGGCACCCAGTTGCGTCGACAAAGCCAGCTTGGTTCGGCTGTCCAAACTCAGTTTGGTGGGCTCTCCACCTGGATTGGTGACCGCAGTCAAGGTCCCCGATCCTTCCAGACCATAGAAGTGCGCGAGCGTCAGCCCGAGCCCCACATAGGGCCTGAATGGGGCCGTGGGCGCATTGGCGCGATATTGGGCGAACACAGTCGGAGACACTTGCTTGACTTGGCCAATTCGACCGACATCGGCCATGGCGCCATCGCCTCGGATGTCATGCACATACGGCAGCCCGGCAAAAGCTTCGACCGAAAATTGGTCGGTGTACATGTAGGCCAGGGACACAATGGGCTCGGTATCCGCCGCAATGTCAACCTTGCTTCCAGCCACACTCGGCGCCGACAAATCACCGCTGGTCACCTGGGGCGCAATTTGATTGGCGCCCACTTTCACCATCCGTGTGCCTGCGCTTTGCGCATGTGCGCCCACGGCGATCGCCATAGCGCAAGTGGTAAACAAGAACCGATACATCGCCTTCATTACTCGTTTTGTCATGTTGATGTCCATATCCTTCATGCATCAAAGCCAACCGCGCGCAGCCATCTTCTGGGCCACCAATTGCGCCAACAAGCGATAGCCATAGGGCGTGGGGTGAACGGCATCGGCAAACAGGAACTTGGACACATCCGTACCTGCCAAGACATTGGAATCGGTACAGGTGAGCGAGCTTTGCAATGGGTTACTCGGGGCGGACAAATCGCAGGCTGGGGTCGTCGCATTGGTGAGCCCATACTGCGCGGGATCTGCAGCCTGGTCACGGCTGGCGGTGTAAGCATCGACCAGCAAGACGCCCGAGGTACTTGCCAATCCCGCATTCAACTGCGCATTGAAGGCCACCACCATCGCGTTGATCAAGGCTTGGGTGTCCGTGCTTTGGCTATATCCAAACGGCGATTTGCTAACGTCCACGAGGTTGACGACCACCACGCGCTGAGCGCCATTGGCCACGATGTCATCGCGAACCGCATTGGCGAGTTGCAAGCCAGCCAATG
>JBKBIO010000022.1:0-40269 GCA_046299355.1 Aquabacterium sp.
GCCCCCGTGGCCACTTGGGTGGCCTACTGTTTGATCGACACACCCATTCAAAACCTAGGCGGCACACGCCGCACACGACAGTACTTCACGGAGGCACTGGAAACCGGAGCCAGTACCCAGTTCCTGGTCGGCCGCGTCACCAACATTCCTGGTTTCTATTTTTCGGCACGCATCGGCACCGCCGACGAACCCTATGGCGTGCTGGTGGTCAAACAAACGCCGGAAGCCCTTTCGCGCCAGTTCTCCGATCCCCAACATCAACTGATGGTCAGCGATGCGCAAGGCGTCGTCTTGATGAGCAACCATCACGCAGATGTGATGGGTCGGATCGTCACCCCGAATCTGCCCAAGGTCAGCGATCAGACCTTCCAAAGCCTCTATCGCACCATACCAAAGGTCTTGAACTGGAGCATGAAGACCATGTCCGTCAAGGACAAGACCGTGACCTGGGTGCAAAGGGGTGCCGAATCTTTCATGGCCTTGTCCCACCCTTTGCAGTATGGACAACTGACCCTGTGGACCCTGATTCCGATGCGCGGCGAAGCCAATCTCATCGCCGCATGGATGGGGGGCTTGCTGCTGACATGGCTGTCAGGCTTGGGCTTCATCGGTTGGAGACAACAACGCTTGCAACGTGCATGGGCCTTGAGCCATGCGCAACGCGAACTGGAAGACCTCGCCAATGCACTGCCCTTGACCGTCTTCCGGTATCACCAACCTGCGTCTGGCGCTGGCTATTTCAGCTTCATCGGCGGCGGACTCGAAGACCGTCTGGGTATCACCGCCGAGCAACTCCAAGACGACCCACAATGGGCATGGCGCCAAGCCCGTACGCCGGAACTGCTCCCGCCAACCAAAGCCGTTGAATTTGCCATCCAACATGCAGGCCGGCACTTGTGGATTCAGTGTGAAAGCCTCGCCACGCCGGATGGTGAAGGCGGTACCACCTACAACGGCTACTGGACGGACATCACCGAACGCAAGGAAGTCTCGGCTCGCTCACAAGCGGTGTTCGAATATGCCCCCTTCTGTTTCATCTTCTTTGACGACCAACTGAAAATCACCCGCTGCAATCCTGCAGCCCTGTCCATATTCGGCGCAAAGAGTGAACGCGATCTGATTGGACTACAACCCAACTTGCCACCACTGAGTCCTCCTGTGAGTGGTGCCACGCCAGACGTGGCCAACAAACTCGATGTCATTCTGAAATCGATACAGGCGGGCCAAACCATCCGCTTTGATTGGATACATCAACGCCTTGACGGCCAGACCTTTGATGCCGACGTTGTGGCCATTCCCTTTGAGCACAACGGCCAACGCCAAGTCTGCGCCATCATCCAAGACATCAGCATCCGCAAACAAACCGAAGCAGCCAATCTGCTGGCGCAACAAGCCGCCGAAGCCGCCGCACAAGCCAAATCGCGTTTTCTGGCCAACATGAGCCACGAAATTCGCACCCCCATGAACGCCGTGCTGGGCATGACACACCTGGCCTTGCTGGACAACCGTTTGCCCGACAAGGCGCGCCACTACATCGACAAGGCTCACCGTTCCGCCAGCAATTTGCTGCAAATCCTCAATGATGTGCTGGACGTCTCCAAGATTGAATCCGGCAAACTGGAGTTGGAACAAACCGAGTTCCAACTCGAAACCGTGGTCAGCCACATGGCCGACATCCTGGGTGTGAAAGCGGAAGAAAAGGGGCTGGAGCTCTTGTTCACGGCACCGCCCGACATGCCCACAGCCCTGATTGGCGATCCCACCCGGCTCGGTCAAATCCTGATCAATCTGGGCAACAACGCCATCAAGTTCACCCAGCAAGGTGAAATCGTGATCGGCTGTGATGTCCAGCGCCTCAACGCCCAAGAAGTGACCCTGCACTTCTGGATCAAGGACACCGGCATCGGGATGAGCACCGACCAAATTGACCGGCTCTTCCAACCCTTCACCCAAGGCGACAACTCCACCACACGCCAGTACGGCGGGACCGGCCTGGGGCTGACCATCTCCAAACAACTCACCGAGTTGATGCATGGCCAGATCTGGGTCGACAGTGCGCCCGGCCGTGGCTCGACCTTCCACTTCACCGCTCAATTCGGATTGCAGGCCACAGGCAACACCCCACGCGCCTTGCTCGCCACCGAGCTGCGCGACAAGCGGGTCTTGCTGGTCGACGACAACCCCGCCGCCCGCGAAGTACTGGGAGAAATGGCCCGCCGTTTGGGCTTGCAAGTCGATGTGGCCAGCAGCGGCGAACAAGCATTGGCCATGATGGAACACGCGCACCGCGCCCGACAAGCCCATCACATCCTGCTGACCGACTGGAAGATGCCTGGGATGGACGGCATCACCTTCGCACGCAAAGCATTGCAACTGCCTCCCGAACATCGGCCCTGTGTTTTGCTCGTGACCGCCTTCGCGCGCGAAGAAGCCATCAAAGCCTCGCAAGGCATCGGGCTGGCGGGCATCATCACCAAACCCGTCACACCTTCCACGCTCTTTGACACCTTGGCGCACACCTTGGGTCACCAAGTGGTTTCGGCGCCGGCACCGGGCAATACCCCCGCCATCATCGAGCACGCCCGCAGACGCCTGGCTGGGGCACGCGTGCTCCTGGTCGAAGATCAAGTCTTGAACCAGGAGTTGGCGTGCGACCTGCTCCAGCGGGCCGGCATCGAAGTCGTGACCGCGAACCATGGCGAAGAAGCCCTTCAGAAGTTGGAACAGGACGGCCCCTTTGATGGGGTGTTGATGGACTGTCAAATGCCTGTGATGGATGGCTACACCGCCACACAACGCATTCGCGCACAGGCCCAATGGGCCACCTTGCCTATCATTGCCATGACCGCCAGCGCCATGGCCGCCGATCGGGATCGCGTCCTGCAATCGGGCATGAATGACCACATCACCAAGCCTCTGGATCTGCATGACATGTTCAACATCATGGCCAAGTGGATCGTGCCATCGCACCCCATGCCCATCGATGTACCGCTGACGCCAGCGCCTGCCCCGCTGCCCATCAGCGCCGCCCTGGATACGGTCGACGGATTGTCGCGGTGCATGGACAACCTCGACCTCTATCGGCGCCTGATCCGAGGCTTCGCGAAAACACAAGCGGATTTCGGCGAGCAATTCCGACACGCACAAGAAGACGTCGACCAAGCCAGCCAGCTGGTGCACACCCTGAAGGGTCTGGCAGGCAACATCGGTGCGAAAGACTTGCTGCGCACCAGCCATGATCTGGAGCAAGCCTTACATCAAGGTCAAGCCTTTGATTCGTCCCTGCAATCCACTTTGAATGAACTGGATCGCGTGCTAGCTGACATCACCCGCATCTTGCAAAACGATGTGCCTTCTCAAGATCAAGTCGAGGCACTTGTCCATGATCCGCTCTTGCAGCCCTATTGGCAGCGCTTAGCGGCCTTGGTCGATGACAACGAAGCCCAGGCCACGGACGTCCTCCTCGACATCTTTGTGGGCTGGCCAGCCGTGAAAACGCACCCCACCGTCAAGCAACTCGAGAAAGCATTGACTCAATACGACTTTGACCAAGCCGCTGCGCTCTTGGCAACTTTGCGCACGCCGGAGGTCGTGGCGAAAAGGGCTTAGCCGTCGGCTCCGACAGCGGCATCGTTGGCGTATTGCGCCATCACCCGCAAAACTTCAAACTGCTGCTGGAAGAAGCAGTCGAGCAAATGGGGATCAAACAGTTTGCCCCGCTCTTCGGTCATGATGGCCAAAGCCTGCTGCACTGCGATCGCTTCCTTGTAGGGTCGCTTGTTGACCAAAGCATCAAACACGTCGGCGATGGCCACGATGCGGCCAAACAGCGGAATGGCCTCGCCCTTCAAACCCTGCGGATAGCCCGTTCCGTCCCACCGCTCGTGGTGCGTCAAGGCAATGATGCGCGCGGTCGACAACAACTCGTTGTCATGCTCACCAATGATGTCGGCACCCGCTTGCGGATGGCGGCGAATCACCTCACGCTCTTCATCGGTCAATGGGCCCGGCTTGAGCAGGATGTGATCTGGAATCGCCAGCTTGCCCACATCGTGCAAAGGCACCGTCTGAAACAGCAGCTGAACGGTTTCAGGACCCAGGCCGGCTTGCTGTGCAATCAAACGGCTGACGTGGCTGATGCGAATCACATGGTTGCCGCCTTCATGATCACGAAACTCTGCGGCACGCCCCAAGCGGCGAATGATCTGCTGCCGCGTGGCCACCAGTTCGGCCGTGCGCTGCGCCACCATGCGCTCGAGTTCTCGGCTTTGGTCATACAAAGCCAGATGGGTTCGCACCCGCGCCTGCACCAAAGGCGGGCTGATCGGCTTGGTGATGTAATCCACCGCCCCCAGAGACAAGCCCAAAGCCTCGTCTTCAATGGTGGACATGGCCGTCACAAAAATCACGGGGATGCGGCGACGATCCGGATTGGCCTTCAGGCGACGGCACACCTCATGCCCGCTGAGGTCGGGCATCATGATATCGAGCAAGATCAGGTCAGGCGGCTCATCCGAGTAGGCAATCTGCAAAGCCTTCTCGCCAGTCGTAGCCACCTTGATGCGGTAGTCCTGTCCCAAAATCCGGGACAACAATTCGATGTTCTCAGGAGAATCATCGACCACCAGAACAGTCGGACGACGGATACCGGTGGACCAAGTCATGGCGATCAGGCCGACGGGATATGCCGCAGCATGTTGGCACGCATGCGCACGGCCATCACCGCACCAGCGGCTCGTACCACTTCGACCGCAATCGCCGGTACGCGCGCGGCCAGCTCTTCAAAGCGCGGCAGGCGCAAGGCAAACACCACGCAGGCCGTCATGGCTTCGACGTTGGCGGTGCGGGGGCCATCGGCAAACAAGCCCGGTTCACCGATCATGGCCCCGGGGCGCAAGATGGCAATGCGCGAGGCGCCTGGGGCCAGCCCGGTGACAAACACCTGCAAAGAGCCCTGGCCCAAAAAGTACACGGTGCGATCGTGATCGCCCTGTTTGACCAGCAGATCACCCGTGCGCAGTTCGTGTCGGGTCAGGTATTGCCCGAACGTGCGCCATTGCTGCGGGTCCAGGCGAGGACGAAACGCATCCTCTGTATTCAAAGTCTGAATTGCCTGAATCAGCTCGGTTACTTGCATCGTGGCCTCGAACATCGCGCGCCAATGCGCGAAAACTCATCAATTTAATCGATTCAGATCGGGCTTCGCTCAACGTGTTGCATCCAGGCTATTTGCCAATGCAGAAACGCGTAAAGATTTCACCCAATAAGTCATCAGACGAAAACGCACCGGTGATCGCCCCCAGCGCATTGTGCGCCAGACGAAGCTCTTCCGCCATCAGGTCCAACGCGCCATCGGCCAAAGCGGCGTGATCTTGTGCCAAAGACACGTGCTCACGCGCTTCGCGCAAAGCCTGCACATGGCGTTGACGGGCGATGAACACCCCCTCCTGGCTCGATTGCCAGCCGGCCAAGGTCAGCAACTGCTGACGCAGCGCCGCCAAACCCTCACCCGTTTTGGCAGACAAGGACACCGCTTGCTCCTGACGAGCGCCGCTCGAGACAGGAGGAGACAGGGGCTGGCTTGCTGCCGCATCCACCTTGTTGTAGACATGGATCAGAGGCACATGGGTTGGCAGTTTGGCCGCGATGTCGGCATCGGCCTGGGCATAAACTGGCTCATCCACCCGAGTCAGGTCGTGCAAAAACAGCACCGCGTCGGCCGAGGCAATGGCCTCCCAGCTGCGCGCCATGCCAATTCGCTCCACCTCGTCGCTGGCCTCATGATCCGCCCGCAAACCAGCGGTGTCGATCACGTGCAGGGGCACGCCTTCAATCTGAATGGTCTCACTGACCTTATCCCGCGTGGTGCCCGCAATCGGGGTCACGATGGCCAATTCCGCACCCGCCAAGGCGTTGAGCAAACTGCTCTTGCCCGCATTGGGCTGCCCGGCCAGCACCACTTGTAGGCCCTCGCGCAGCAAGGCACCTTGGCGCGCCTGCCCCAAAACGGTGTCCAACTGCACTGCAATGCGGCTCAATTTGCCACGCGCATCGGCCTTCTCCAGGAAGTCAATCTCCTCTTCCGGAAAATCCAGCGTCGCCTCCACCAACATCCGGAGGTTGACCATGCGGTCACGCAGCTCCTCAATCTCGCGCGAAAACACGCCACCCAAAGACCGCGAGGCCGACCGGGCCGCAGCCTCGGTACTGGCGTCAATCAAGTCGGCAATCGCTTCGGCCTGAGCCAAGTCGATCTTGTCGTTCAAGAAAGCGCGCTGGGTGAATTCACCGGGTTCGGCCAAACGCAAACCAGGCAAACAAGCCTCGCCTGTGAGCTCATCCTTGTGGGCCGCGGCCTCCAGACACCGAGCCAACAACAGTTGCATCACCACGGGGCCGCCATGCCCCTGCAACTCCAGCACGTCTTCGCCGGTGTAGCTGTGCGGCCCCGGAAAGTACAAAGCCAGACCGTGGTCGATCGCTTCGCCCTGGGCATCTTTGAACGGCCCGTACACCGCCTGACGCGGCGGCAGTTCTCGCCCCACCAGGGCAGTGATCAGGGGCTGCAGCCCTTTGCCCGACACCCGAACGATCCCCACGGCACCCCGGCCAGAGGCCGTGGCAATGGCCACGATCGGTTGGGTTCGCTCACTCCACGCCATCACACGGATCCTTCAAAGTCACATCGGGGGCAGACACAGCCGGCATTGTCCACCGGTCGCAGCCTTCGTGGCCAAGGTCCCTCCCATCCGTCACAAATTCGTCAAGGAAAACCCTTAGATTGGCATCCATCTTGCATCGGGATACCGGTCAATTTTCAACATGCACAAACTTGGGAGCCTCACATGTCTGAAATCATTCAATCCGTGTTGGTCAGTCTGCAACCCGACAATGAGCTGTCGGTCTGGCCTTTGTTGATGGCTGGCATTTTGGCCACAAGCATGATCTTGCGCCGTCGTAAGCAACTCTGAGGTCAGCAGTGCACCCTTGGCGTGCCTAAAGTGCGGGCGTTTTCCCGAATGACGGGAAAATGCCTCTATCGGCAACATGGTCTCCCCATCGGCTTTTGGGGAGATTCATGTCTGTCAACAAAACTGCAGTCTTTCCTGCCCTGGCTCTCAGCAGCCTTTGTCTGGCCAGTGCGCACGCCATCGACATTGGTGATCATTTCCGCGTAGAAGGGTTTGGAACGCTGGGCGTGTTCCAGGCCAACGACCCCATCGCCACCGTCAGGGCCGACCCCCGCCAGAAAGACGGCTCGCTCGATGGTGAATTGCAGTTTGATGCCGACACCATCTTGGCACTGCAAGGCACGGTCAATCCCACCGGCCCCATCAAGGGCGTCGTCCAACTCATCTCCAAGCAAGACTACAAGGGCAGCATGTCGCCCCGCGTCGAATGGGCTTACCTGGGTTGGGACGTTCATCAATACCTCAACGTCAAGTTCGGCCGAGTCGTCGCCCCCGTGTTCATGACGTCGGACACGCGCAATGTGGCATTTGCGCAAATCATGGCCAGACCAATGAACACGGTCTACCAGCTCAACCCCATCACGAATGTCGATGGTACGAATATCAAATGGACCCATCGGCTCGACGACGCTGACATCGGCCTAGAAGGTATGGCGGGCAAAAGCGAGGTCTCCAATTCCTTGGGTACCTTCAAAGCCAAACGCACCTATGGTGTCGGAGCTCGGTACAGCACCGGACCATGGACCGTTCGCGGCGGCATCACAGCACTGAACTTGGACATCGACTCTGCATACCTAAGTGGTGCCGTTGCAGCGCTACAAGGATCCCCCGCCTGTTCGAATTGCAGCACCATTGTCCCGAATCGCTTCCGGCTGCGTGACATCGATGCACGCCTTCAAACCGTTGGAGTCCTGTACGACGATGACACCACCATCGTCCAGGCTGAATATGCTTTTCGGCCAAGCAACTCAGCTTTGGTCACCCGAGCGGATGGCTGGTACATCATGGCCGGTCGTCGCATCAGTGAATGGACGCCTTATGTTGGTGCTGGCCAGTTCCAAGTGCAAGAAAGTGCCCTCGGACTGGTGGCCAGTGACCCTAGCTTTGACAACGCGATTGCATTTCAGAACAACTCTCTTGCGGGCCTGGGACGAGGCAACCGCACTCAGCTGACTGCAGGCGTTCGCTGGGACTTCGCGCCCAAATTCGCTGCAAAGCTTCAATGGGATCAATACGACGTGGCCTATCCCACCTACGGCAAAAACGTCGTTGCGGACTATCCCATCCAGGCCTCTCCTCCGAGCTCGTTTGACGGACGAGTTCACAGCCTGACCTTGAACCTCGACTTCTTGTTCTGAGGGGGTCATGATGAACCTGATCAGCATCACACGGGCTGTCACCGCAGCCATCGTTTGCAGCGTGACCATCACCAGTCAAGCCGAAGTCGTCGTGGTCGTTGGTAGCCGCAGTCCAGTCACATCCCTCACCAAAGCACAAATTTCTGACCTCTATCTTGGTCGAGCCAAGGATTTTCCCAACGGCGGTGGCGCGGCCCTGACCGCCATGATTGCAAGCGGTCCTGCCAAGGATGATTTCTTTGAAAAAGTACTGAGCAAAACGGACTCGCAAGCGCGTTCCATTTGGGCCAGACTCGTCTTCACCGGCATTGGCACGGGTCCCAAAGAATTGGGCGACGCCCATCAGATGAAAAAACTTTTGGCCACCAATCCCAACGTGATTGGCTTCCTCGACAAAGCCGATGTCGACGGCCAGGTCAAGGTGGTCTACAGCCCCTGATCACATCATTCACTCGCCCATGAAAAAAGCCGCCTGACTTGTCATCAGGCGGCTTTCTCATTTGGGTCATGCCCTATTGGCTGATCAGTTCTGAACACCCAACTGCTTGTTGATCATCCACTGCTGGGCAATCGACAAGATGTTGTTGGTCAACCAGTACAGCACCAAGCCTGCAGGGAAGAAGAAGAACATCACGCTGAACAGCAGCGGCATGATCCACATCATCTTGGCCTGGATGGGGTCCGGCGGCGTGGGGTTCAACCAGGTCTGCAGCAAGGTCGACACAGTCATCAATGCGGGCAGCACAAAGTATGGATCCTTCACAGACAGATCGGTGATCCAGCCCACCCAAGGCGCGTTGCGGATTTCAACCGACGACGACAGCACCGAGTACAAAGCGATGAACACGGGGATCTGGATCAGGATCGGCAAGCATCCCCCGATCGGGTTGACCTTTTCCTCGCGGTAGATCTTCAGCATTTCCTGCTGCATCTGCTGCGGGTTGTCCTTCAGGTTCTCACGCAGGGTCTGGATGCGTGGGTTCAAGGCCTTCATCTTCGCCATCGAGCGATAAGCGCTGGCGTTCAGCCAGTAGAAAGCGGCCTTCAACAGCACCACCAAGGCCACGATCGCCCAGCCCCAGTTGCCAATCATGCTGTGCAACTTGTCGAGCAACCAGAACAAAGGCGCCGCCATGATGTGCGTCCAGCCGTAGTCCTTGGTGTACTCCAAGCCTTCGGCCAAGACCTTCAGCTTGTTTTCTTCCTGAGGGCCCACAAACAAGACGGTGTCAAACGACTTGGTTTGGCCAGCCGCCACATCACCCAGGTCAAACAACATGCCGGTGGCATACAGATTGGTCGAAATCTTCTTGGCGAAGAACTCGCGGGCCACGTTGTCGTTTTGAATCCAGGCCGTGGCAAAGAAGTGCTGAACCATGGCCACCCAGCCAGAGGTGTCCACCTTCTCGAACTCGGTCTTGCCTTCTTCGATCTGGCCAAACTCCACCTTCTGATACTTGCCCTTGTTGTTATACACAGCCATGCCGGTATAAGCCTGAGGGCCACCCAAGAAGGCAGGTGCGCCTTCGGTGGTGGGGTGCGTGCCATCGCGCTGAATCTGCACATACAGCTGCGGCTTGATGGCAGCGGCCGATGCGTTGACCACCTCGTTCTTCACGTCGATGGCGTAGTTGCCGCGCTTGAACACGTAAGTCTTGATCAGCTTCACGCCATTCACAGGCACCGATTCCAACTTCACGGTCAGTGCGTCAGCACCCTTGGCCAGTTCACGCTCTTGGCTGACCACGGTGAAAGCCGTCGCATGGTTGGGCAAAGCCGCACCCGCCGATTGCCCCACCAAACCCGAGTCCGCCACATACTTGTGCGAACCATCCTGGTTCAACACAAACATATTGCTGGAGCCGCTTTCATTGCGATGCTTGAGCAACTCCACCTTCACCAGGCTGCCGCCATGGGAATCGATGGTGGCCTTGACCACATCGGTGGTGATGGTCACCAACTCATGGGGCACAGCCGGTGCCGCATCAGATGCCGCTGAAGCAGGGGCTGCCGCCGCATTGGCCGCCAATGCGGTAGACGCCGAAGGCACACCCGCGGGGGCGCTGGCTGCAGAAGCAGGCGCCGCAACAGGCGCCGGCGCAAACATGGAAGGCTGACCGGTGTGGCGTAACCAGCCATCCCACAGCATCAGCAGTGAGAAGGCAAACACCGATATCAGCAGAGTACGACGCATATCGTTCATGAGCGTGGTGTATCCGACGAGGGTTTAGACAAAAACGAAAACAGACGTGGCTTTTGCTCGGGCACTGGATCGTGTCCGCCCGCGCAAGCCGGATGACAACGCAGCAGACGCCGAGCCGCCAGATACGAACCCGCAGCGGGGCCATGGCGTTCCAGCGCCTGCAGCGCATATTGAGAACAAGTGGGTGTGAAGCGGCAAGCCGATCCCAGCCAAGGGCTCAGGAAAAAGCGGTAGCCACGCACCAGTCCCATCAGAAACTGGTTGATCGCACGCGAAAGCCAGCCTAACACAGCCCTCATGAAGAAGCCTTTCGCTGGATCAGACGCGTCCACAACTCGTCGAGTTCCTGACGCACGGCCAAATTCAGGGCTTCTGAAGCCGCACTGGGAAACTGTTGGCGATCAAAAGGCGCTTTCAGGCGGATGACCCAACCCGACACGCCAGCACCAAAACGCCCCGACGCGAGGACCGCGGGGGCGTGACGACGCAAGGCTTCACGAGCCTGATGTCTCAGCAATGACCGAGTGACGGAGCGACGAGCCAGTCGCTTGGGAAACACCACCCCGAGCCGCCAGTCATCCACAGGCACATCGACCCCTTCGGTCGCGTCTGTTGATAACTCTGGGGCTGCAGCCTCATTTGCCAATGGCAAAGCCTCTGGCCGCAACAGGGTATGCAGCACGAAATGATTCGTGCGAGCCACTGGGCGTGTACCCAATGCCTGTTGAAAGTCAGCTGCTTTCAGGGCTGGGCGACGCACAGCAGTCAGGAGGAATAAGCCGGGGCCTGCATAGCGAGGCCCCGTGTCAGACCGTCAAGAATGACTGATTAGACAGCCAGACGCTTGCGGCCCTTGGCGCGACGAGCGTTCAGAACCTTACGGCCGCCCTTGGTCTTCATGCGAACCAGGAAACCATGGGTGCGAGCGCGGCGGGTCTTGGAAGGTTGGTAAGTGCGTTTCATGATGATGATCCTTCATCTTGTGATGTCACCCCGCCGATGCAATTGCCGAAGGGGCTATCCGGAAAATACAAACCGGAAGAACCCGCGATTACAGCAAATTTCTGCGAGCGGGTCAATGGGGTCACGACAAGACCTGCAAACCTTGCACGATTTATGCTGGGTAAAAATCTGTGGATAACCTGTTTTCAACCAGCGCTTCCACGCTTAGAATTCGCCCCCCAGCCCTGCACTTGTTCACAGCATGAGCGCCGCCGATATGACCAGTTCCTCGCCTGTCGATCCCAGTACCTTGTGGCCCAAGGCTCTGGAGCAACTGGCCACCGAACTCCCTGAACAACAGTTCAATACGTGGATTCGCCCCCTGCCCGCCGCAGAGGTCAGCGAGGTCGACGGCAGCACCCAGGTGGCCGTGCGCGTGCCCAATCGTTTCATTCTGGATTGGGTGCGTACCCAGTACAGCACACGCCTGGAAACCATCCTCACCGAACTGAATGGCACCGCCGTTCGGCTGGACTTGTCTTTGGCTCCGCGCACCGCTGCCGTCGCACGTCCGGGCGTGGTCATGCCCACGCGCGCGCTGCCTCCCAACTCCATGGCCGCGCAGGCTGCTGTGCAAGCTGCCACTCAACAAGCCCACAACTTGTCCACAGGCGCACCGGTCTTGCCCGCGTCCGCACCACAACGGGGTCACCCCCAGGTCATGGGTTTGAACCCCGCTTTGACCTTTGACACCCTCGTTCCCGGCCGTGCCAACCAGATGGCTCGCACCGCTGCGCTGCATGTGGCCGGTGCCCCTGGCCAGATGTACAACCCCTTGTTCATTTATGGCGGCGTCGGTCTGGGTAAGACGCACTTGATGAATGCAGTGGGCAATGCCCTGCTGGCCGACAAGCCCGATGCACGCATCCTGTACCTGCACGCTGAACAATTCATCAGCGACGTGGTCAAGAACTACCAGCGCAAAACGTTTGATGAGCTCAAGGCCAAGTACCACCAACTCGACCTGCTGCTGATCGACGACGTGCAGTTCTTTGCCGGCAAAGACCGCACCCAAGAAGAATTCTTCAACGCCTTCGAAGCCCTGCTGGCCAAGAAAGCGCACATCATCATGACCAGCGACACCTATCCCAAGGGTCTGGTCAACATCGATGAACGTTTGACATCGCGCTTTGACGCCGGCCTCACCGTGGCCATCGAGCCACCCGAGCTGGAAATGCGCGTGGCCATTCTGATCAAGAAGGCCGCCCAAGAAGGCATCGACATGCCCGAAGACGTCGCCTTCTTCGTGGCCAAGAACGTGCGTGCCAACGTGCGTGAACTCGAAGGTGCCCTGCGCAAAGTGCTGGCCTTTGCCAAGTTCAGCCACAAAGAAATCACCATCAACCTCGCCCGCGAGGCCTTGAAAGACCTGCTGTCGATTCAAAACCGCCAGATCAGCGTCGAGAACATCCAAAAAACGGTGGCTGACTTCTACAAAATCAAAGTGGCCGACATGTACAGCAAGAAGCGCCCCGCTTCCATTGCTCGCCCCCGTCAGATCGCCATGTACCTGGCCAAAGAACTGACCCAAAAGAGCCTGCCCGAGATCGGCGAACTCTTTGGCGGCCGCGACCACACCACCGTGTTGCACGCCTGTCGCAAGATTGCCAGCGACCGCAGCAAAGACTCTGAACTGAATCAACAGTTGCACGTCCTAGAACAGACCCTGAAGGGCTGAGTGCCTTCAAAACCCGATTTTTGAGTTACAACCACAGCTTGTGCCAACACGTCAAGCCAACAGGTCTGTGGATAAAAAAAGGACAAGCACCCTGTTATCCACAAGCTCAGTTGATTTTTCAAAGTTGTTGTCTGTTGTCCCCAAAACGCTACCGTGTGCGATCCACAGGCTTGTCCTAAGCCTAAATCGTTGATGGAACAAGAGAAAATAACGTTGTGCACAGAAAAAGTCGCCCTCTACTACGACGACCAATTTGAAAGAATGAAATGATTGTGTTGAAAGCAGCTCAGGAAAAAGTTCTATCCGCCCTGCAATCAGTTGGCGGGATTGTTGAACGTCGCCACACGCTGCCCATCTTGGCTAACGTTCTGATCAAGAAGACCGGTGCCAATGTGGAACTCACCACCAGCGACTTGGAGATCCAGGTTCGCACCAGCGCACAACTGGATGGTGACGATGGCGACTACGCCGTCACTGTGGGTGCCAAGAAGCTCATGGACATCCTCAAAAGCCTGCCCAGTGACCAAACGGTGTCCCTGACAGCCAACCAGTCCAAACTGACCCTGCAAGGCGGCAAAAGCCGTTTTACGCTGCAAACCCTGCCTGCAGAAGACTTCCCCCTGGTTCAAGAAGCGGCTGACTTCGGTCCCGCATTCAGCGTTCCTCAGAAAACGCTCAAGAGCCTGATCAGCCAAGTGCACTTCGCCATGGCGGTGCACGACATCCGTTACTACCTCAACGGCATCTTGTTCGTCGCTGAAGGCAACAGCCTGACTTTGGTCGCCACCGACGGCCACCGTCTGGCCTTGGCCCAAGCCAACCTCGAAGTCGACATGTCCAAGCAGGAAGTCATCCTGCCGCGCAAGACCGTGCTTGAACTGCAGCGCCTCCTGAAGGACGACAGCAAGGGTGGCGAAGAGCAAATGATCGAAATGCGCTTTGCCGGCAACCAAGCCAAGTTCAACTTCGGTGGTCTGGAATTCGTCACCAAGCTGGTCGAAGGCAAGTTCCCCGACTTCAACCGCGTCATCCCCAAGAACCATCGCCACCACATCACCCTGGGTCGTACCACCTTGCTGTCAGCCCTGCAACGCGCAGCCATCCTGACCAGCGAGAAGTTCAAGGGCGTTCGTTTGAACTTCGCACCCGGTGTGTTGGGCATTGCCTCCAGCAACGCCGAACAGGAAGAAGCCAAGGAAGAACTCGAAATCGACTACGGCGGCGACAGCTTCGAGATTGGTTTCAACGTCGGCTACCTGATGGACGTGCTGGCCAACATGAGCCAGGACATGGTGACCCTGTCTCTGCAAGATGCCAACAGCTCGGCCCTGTTCACCAACCCGGAGATCGAAGGCTTCAAGTACGTCGTGATGCCGATGCGGATTTGATCTTTCAGCGATCAGATGGAATAAAAATGCCCCTCGGCTTCTGCCAGGGGCATTTTTCTTTCCAGGGTGTTGAATACGACAGATTTGGTTTGAATCAGAAATTTTGTCCACTACGATGTTCGGAAATAAGTGGAGGAAAAATGAGTCAATGCCAAAATTTTATGAAAAGTAGCATCGTCATCGCTGCTGTTTTTGCTGCTTCACAAGCCCATGCTCAGAATGTGCTGTCCAGTCAAACCACTTTGAGCGACGTATCAATTACCATCGCTGACTTAAAGCCAGAAGATGGCCTAGCTGGTGAAATCAATTTGTTCGATAGAGGTCAAACCTTGAAGGTTGATCTTTACTCCAACAATTACCTTGTAAAACCTGACTCAATTGATCCGGTTGTGATCGAGAGTAAGAATTTGGCAGAGGGATTTTTAGGAAACATTTCTGCCAACTATATCGCTGCCATCGATTCCCCAGAAACCTATGCGACTCGCTACTCCAACGCAATTGCGACATCAGCAAGCATGGACCTGGAGAGAATCAAGCAGAACATCAGTGGTCCATATATTCAAACTGACCCCGGTTTCGAAAATTTGCTATACGGTGCTTACGCTTCAGTTCGACCGCTAGACATTTTGGGTGAGTCATTTTTTATTTCCCCTAATACCTCAATTACGATAAGCGGTAAATTACAAACTGACATACAAATCGACGCAAATAGCATCCTACTTGCAGACGTCAAAAACCAGGTCGGTGCAGCTGATGCTTCGATGTCCTTCGCGGTAGATTCAAACGCGTAAATTTATTTTAAAGACATTGATCAAAATTATATTGACGAAGCTTATTTGAATAACTCAGCTACATTTTTAATGCTAGCCAACGGCGATACAGAATGGTATGGCCTTCATATTGTTCAAGATTTATTTTCGGAAACAAAGAGCTTTTCGATCACCTTCTCGAACACATCAGATGAGCAGAAATTTGTTGAATTTGGTTATCAAGTCTATTCACAGAGTAATGTCTCTGTGATCGATTCAGCTTCGGCCATCCCCGCCGTTCCCGAACCCAGCACCTACGCCCTCATGGCCTTGGGCCTGGTTGGCATCGGTGCTGTCGCGCGCCGTTCACGTCCGGCCACCCTGGCCTGATGCCACTGGACCCCTTCCCAGGGATGCCCTGGGAAACAGGCTAAAATCCCAGAGCCCTGACGACCGTGTCGGGGCTCTTTTTTCATTCCAGGGCCCATCAATGAGCGACGTGACGCCAAATCCTGACCAGCAACCTGCAGCCCCGGCCGACACCGGCTATGGCGAAGGCAGCATCCAGATCCTTGAAGGTCTGGAAGCGGTTCGCAAGCGTCCGGGCATGTACATCGGCGACACGTCTGACGGCACCGGTCTGCACCACCTCGTGTTCGAAGTGGTCGACAACTCCATTGACGAAGCCCTGGCTGGTCATTGCGACGACATCGTCGTCACCATCCACACCGACAACTCCATCAGCGTGGTCGACAACGGCCGTGGCATTCCCACCGGCGTGAAGATGGACGACAAGCACGAGCCCAAGCGCTCGGCTGCTGAAATCGCCCTGACCGAACTGCACGCGGGCGGCAAGTTCAACCAGAACAGCTACAAGGTCTCGGGCGGTCTGCACGGCGTGGGCGTGTCCTGCGTGAACGGCCTGTCGAAGTGGTTGCGCCTCACCGTGCGCCGTGATGGCAAGGTTCACCAGATCGATTTCAAACAGGGCGTGCCGCAAGACCGCCTCATCGAGGTGCGTGATGGTGTCGAAATCAGCCCCATGCGCATCACCGGTGACACCGACAAGCGCGGCACCGAAGTGCACTTTCTGCCTGATACCGAAATCTTCAAAGAGAACAACGAGTATCACTACGACATCCTGGCCAAGCGCTTGCGTGAACTCAGCTTCCTGAACAACGGCGTCAAGATCCGTCTGATCGACGAACGCAACAACAAGGAAGACAACTTCGCTTACGCCGGCGGCGTCAAAGGCTTTGTTGAGTTCGTCAACAAAGGCAAGCGCACCCTGCACCCCAACATCTTCCACGCCATCGGCGACAAGATGTCGGACCAAGGCACCAACATCGGTGTCGAAGTGGCCATGCAGTGGAACGAGAGCTTCAACGAGTCCGTTCTCTGCTTCACCAACAACATTCCCCAGCGCGACGGCGGCACCCACTTGACCGGTCTGCGCGCGGCCATGACCCGCGTCATCAACAAGTACATCGAAGACAACGAACTGGCCAAGAAAGCCAAGGTCGATGTCAGCGGTGATGACATGCGCGAAGGCTTGGCTTGCGTGGTGTCTGTCAAGGTGCCTGAGCCCAAGTTCAGCAGCCAGACCAAAGACAAGCTGGTGTCGTCGGAAGTGCGTGCGCCGGTGGAAGACATCGTGAGCCGCCTGTTGACTGACTGGTTGTTGGAGAACCCCTCTGACGCCAAGATCATCTGCGGCAAGATCGTGGAAGCCGCCCGTGCGCGCGAAGCCGCTCGCAAGGCCCGCGAAATGACACGTCGTAAAGGCGTGCTCGATGGCATGGGCCTGCCCGGCAAGCTGGCTGATTGCCAGGAAAAAGATCCCTCGCTTTGCGAAATCTACATCGTGGAGGGTGACTCCGCCGGTGGCTCCGCCAAGCAAGGTCGCGACCGTAAGTTCCAGGCCATCCTGCCCCTGCGCGGCAAGATCCTGAACGTCGAAAAAGCCCGCTATGAAAAGCTGCTGACCAGCAACGAAATCATCACGCTGATCACTGCTTTGGGCACTGGCATCGGCAAGGCCGGTGGCACCGACGACTTCAACCCCGATAAGCTCCGCTACCACCGCATCATCATCATGACTGACGCGGACGTTGACGGCGCCCACATTCGTACCTTGCTGTTGACCTTCTTCTTCCGCCAGATGCCTGAGTTGGTTGAACGTGGTCACATCTACATTGCCCAGCCACCTCTCTACAAGGTCAAGCATGGCAAGCAAGAGCAGTACTTGAAAGACGCTCACGCGCTCGACGACTACCTCACCAAGGTGGCCCTCGACGGCGCTGTGGTCGAACCCGGTCAAGGCAAAGCTTCCATCACAGGTGAGGCTTTGCAGCAATTGGCTTATGCCTATGTCAAGGCCAATAGCGTGGTCGAACGTCTGGGCAACTGGATGGACATCGAAGCCCTGCGCGCCATTGCTAACGGCTTGACCCTGAACCTCGACAGCTTGGCCGACGCCGAAGCCAGCGCTACTGCCTTGAAGGGCGCGCTGCATAACGCCGAAGTCACAGCCGAGTTCGATGCCCGTACCGACAAGCACATCCTGCGCATCAGCCGCATCTTCCACGGCAACACCAAGTACAGCATCATCACCCCTGACTTCGTGCACGGTGCCGACTACGAAGCGCTGGCACAAGCTGGCGTCACCTTCAAGGGCTTGCTGAGCGAAGACGCTGTGGTACGCCGTGGCGAAGGTGAAAAGGCCAAAGAAGCCAAGGTCTCTGACTTCCGCGCTGCCATGGCCTGGTTGATGACCCAAGCTGAAAACAGCGTGGGCCGCCAACGCTATAAGGGTCTGGGTGAAATGAATCCTTCCCAGCTGTGGGAAACCACCATGGACCCCAATGTGCGTCGCCTGCTGCGTGTGCAGATTGAAGACGCCATCGAAGCCGACCGTGTGTTCACCATGTTGATGGGTGATGAGGTCGAGCCACGCCGCGATTTCATTGAAAGTAACGCTCTGCGCGCGACGAACATTGATGCTTGATTCTGTGCGTTATTCACGCCCAACCTGATCAAGCTCGCCGCCCTTTCTGTCGAAGATGCCTTTATCCCCCGGCCTCCTTGTGGAGGTCTGGTCGTCTGCATCCATTCCTGCACAGAAGGGCGTGACCGTGAACTTCAATCGACGCTTGATCCTTTGCGCCATCGCACCGGCCAGTCTCTTTTTGGTGGCCTTGGCCTTTTCGCTGTGGGGCTTGATGAGCACGCAGAACAAGTTCGATCACTACATCAGCACCGAACAGGCAACCGCTGATTCGGTCAATGAGATGTATGCCCAAGGTCTGCAGATGGGCCAGGCCCTCCGCAACGTCGTGCTGGACCCCAGCAACAAGAAAGCCTACGAAAACTTTGAAACGGCTGAAAAGAAGTATGCTGAAGCCTATGCCAAGGCTCAAGTGGCAGCGGCCGGAACGGAGTTGAAAGCCGCAATCAGCAGCCTCGAAGCGCTGCGCTCCACGCAGGCCGCCAAGCAGGTACAGGTGCTGGAAGCCGTCAAAGCTGACCAAGCCACCGCCATGGAGGTATTGAAGAAACAAGAGACCCCTGCATGGCGTGAACTGCGCGCGCAGCTCCTTGATCTCGTTGCCAAGAGCCGAGACATGGCTGCGGTCTCCCACCAAGAAACACAGGCCTCTGGTCAGCGTGCCAAAACCATTTCCATGCTGGTGGCCGCCATTGCCGTGGCCGTGTCTGCCGCCATGTTGCTGGTTTTGAAGAAGACGGTTGCCAATGAACTGGGTGGTGATCCTGCCGATGCTCGCCGTGCCCTGCAACACATTGCCAATGGTGACCTCACCTATCGCGTGGCTACCAGCCAGCACGAAGGCCTCTTGGGTGAACTCCAGAAAACCCAGCAGCGCTTGCAAGACCTGGTCAGTGAAGTGCGCGACAGCACCAACAGCATTCACACTGCCAGTGCCGAGATCGCAGTGGGCAGCCAAGACTTGAGCATGCGCACCGAACAAACCGCATCCAGTCTGCAGCAAACGGCCTCGTCCATCATGCAACTCACCGATGCGGTGAAGCATTCTGCCGATGCCGCGCGCCAGGCCAATCAATTGGCGGTGTCTGCGACAGAAGTCGCTCAGCGTGGCGGCGAAGTGGTGTCCCAAGTCGTCTCCACCATGGGCGATATCAATGCCAGCTCGCAAAAGATCTCCGACATCATTGGTGTCATCGACGGCATTGCCTTCCAAACCAACATCCTGGCGTTGAACGCAGCGGTGGAAGCCGCCCGTGCGGGTGAACAAGGTCGTGGTTTTGCGGTGGTGGCCAGCGAGGTGCGTAGCCTTGCGCAGCGTAGTGCCACTGCGGCAAAGGAAATCAAAACCCTGATCGGTGCCTCGGTCGACAAGGTTGAAGGTGGTGCACGCTTGGTGGCCGATGCAGGTCAGACCATGAATGAAATCGTCGCATCGGTTCAACGTGTGACGGACATCGTGGCCGAAATCTCTCACTCCTCGCAAGAGCAGTCCGAAGGCATCATGCAGGTGAACCACGCCATTGCACAGCTGGATCAAATGACCCAGCAAAACGCCGCTCTGGTTGAACAGTCTGCGGCTGCTGCGGAGTCCTTGAAAGACCAGGGCACTCGTTTGTCAGGCGTGGTGGGCACCTTCCGTTTGTGATCCCGCAAAAATATTTTGATCTGACTGCATCCAAATCGGCATCTGCTCCGTTCTAGAGGCAGGCGGCACCTTTTTGTGCCACTTTCAACCTCTCAACGGAGCCTCACCATGTCGAACTTTGCCACTGCACCTCGCGCCATTGCCATCGCCCTGTTCACCCTGATCACCGCCAGTGTCCAGGCGCAGCCGGTTCTGAAAGACGGCGTGCTCACTGATGCCGAAGGCCGCACGCTCTACACCTTCGACAAGGATCAGGCCAACAAGAGCAACTGTGCTGGTGGTTGCCTGCAAGCTTGGCCTGCCTACGTGGCAGAGCCTCGTGCCGATGCACCAGCCATCCCAGGCGTCAGCCGATTTGAGCAAAACGGCGTTCAACAATGGGCTGTCAATGGCCGCCCCTTGTACTACTTCGCTGGCGATGCGAAACCCGGTGACCGCAATGGCGATGGCAAAGGCGGTGTTTGGCATTTGGCCAAGCCCGTCACCAGCTCTACGCCCGTTACCTCGAGCTACGGCTACGGCTATTGAGCCAGCTGACTTTGGTCATGGTCTCTGTTGGAATCAGAGGCTGGTCCATTAACATCGCCAGATGATTCCTGCACAAGACGTCGAAGCCCTGTTGGCACGTGTCGCCCTGGGCGACAGGCATGCCTTCAAAAAACTGTACGACCTCACGGCAGGACTCCTTCTGGCCACCGCTTACCGTGTGGTGCAGGATAAGACCTTGGCTGAAGACGTGGTTCAGGACGTGTTTGCAGGGTTGTGGCACAAGGCCCTGGAACCACACGCCTCTGCCGCGCGCAATCTGGGCTGGCTGTGCGTCATCACCCGCAACAAAGCCGTTGATCATGCACGTAAGCGCCCCACCGATGTGTCCATGCATGCGGTGTCTGACGATGGCGATGAATACACCCACGATGCCCCCAGTGATGCGCCGGGCCTGTTTGAGCAACTCGCCATGGAGCAAGACAGCCAGTGCCTCAAACACTGCCTGGAGCAACTGCAAGCCGAACCCAGGCAAGCCATCTTGCTGGCCTACCTGGAAGGCCTGACCCATGCCGAGTTGGCCGAACGCATGAAACGCCCTTTGGGCACCATCAAAGCCTGGACAAGACGCAGCTTGCTGGCCCTGCGTGAATGCATGACAGGAGGTGCAGTATGAAGACCTACTGGCATCAACACCCCGACACCATCGAGCGTTTGGCGGCTGAATACGCCTTGGGCACCATGCCCCCACGCGCACGACGCCGGTTTGAATCCTTGATGCGTCAACGCGCTGACATCGAACAAGCCGTCTGGTCCTGGCACGACACCATGGCGCCAGCATTGGCGGCCCAAAAGCCCATGCCTGTGGGTGCCGGCCAATGGCGTCAACTTGAAGCGCGCTTGTTCAGTTCGACCACGCAACAACCAAAGTCCACCTCATGGTGGGCCCGCTGGTTTGGGCCGATTCCATCGGGTATGTGGGCCGCTGGCTTGGTCATGGGGCTGGCCGTGCCCAGCTTGGTCGACCTGAAACGAGGCGATGCAGACACCTCTGCGCCTGTGGCCATACGCCAAGCTCAGTTGCCTGACAGCTATGTGGGTGTGTTGGCCACCGCCAATGGCCAAGGTGGCCTAGTGGTGTCAAGCTTGCGCCATGGCTTGAAGGTTGACATCAAACAGCAGGTCAGTGTGCCCGTGCCATCAGGCCACACGCTTTACCTTTGGCAAATAGATGCCAAGGGGCAAGTTCGAGCAGTGGCGGCCATGCCCGACATGAGCGCCTCACACTTTGTGAGCCTCGCCTTGGCGCAACCCGCTGAAACGGTGTTCAAGGATGCTGTCGAGCTGGCTGTGTCCATTGAGGCCCAAGGCAGCACACCCACCCAACCTTCGGGTGCATGGGTGTACCGTGGCCTTTGTGGCAAGGTTTGGCTGCCGCCTAAAAAATAAACGGATCGGCGCAAAAAAATTTGCGCACCTTGCATCCAAACCGCGCTTGTTCACGTTCTGAAGGTGTGCCAACTCAAAGCACACCTTCAACCACCCAGACGAGAACGCATCATGAACAAGCAAATCCAAAAGCAGGTCATCGGTTTTTCTTTGGCCATCCTCAGCGCGGCAGCCACCGCCGCGTCTCCAGCTGCCTTTACCACCTTCGAAGCCGCAGGCCCGTCTGCCGCCGACGTGACAGCTGCACGCAATGACTTCAGAGATGCCATCGGTGGTGGCAACACCCCCGCGGCCAATGGCTCCTTCGGTGGCGTGCGCCGAGAAATCAATTGGGATGGTGTTCCCAATGCTCGGGCCGACACCGCCTTCTTGCCCAACAACTTCTTCAACGTCAACTCGCCCCGTGGCGCAGTCTTTTCTACGCCGGGTGATGGCTTCATGGTCAGTGCCAACGCCGGCCAACCTGCCGCCACGATGTTTGGCTTCAGCGATGCCCTGCAAGCGTTCAGCCCCCAACGCATCTTCACAGCGGTCAACAGCAACATCACTGACATCCACTTCTTCTTTGCCGGCACCAACGACGTCGCCGCCACCAGTGCCTTTGGTGTCATCTTCACAGGCGTAGAAGACTATGGTCAAACCAAGATGGAATTCTTCGACGCGCAAGGCTCGTTGATCTATCAACAGAATGCGATGGTCAGTGGCAATGCGGGCTTCAGCTTCTTAGGGGCGGTGGCCAATGGCGGCAACGTCATCAGCCGTGTGCGACTGACGTCTGGCTTGGCCACCATATCCAGCAACGGCGTTCTAGGCCAAGCCCATGGGGACCTGGTGGCCATGGATGACTTCATCTACGCCGAACCTTCTACCGTGGCAGCGGTGCCAGAACCCTCTAGCTATGCTTTGATGGCTGCGGGTTTGATGTGTGTGGTGGGCATGCGCCGCCGCTTCCGCAGCGGACAAGCTTGACGCGAACAACCCCGCGTCACAGACCGAGATCACTCAAGCTTGGGTGATTGTCAGGGCGCCGCCCTTGTGGCCAGTGGAACTTGCGCTCGCTCTCTGGAATGGCCAGATCATTGATGCTGGCGTGGCGAATGGCCATGAAACCGTTGGCATCAAACTCCCAATTCTCATTGCCATAAGAGCGGAACCACTGGCCCGATGCGTCGTGCCATTCATAAGCAAAGCGCACAGCAATTCGGTTCGTATCAAAGGCCCAGATTTCTTTGATCAGACGATAGTCGTGTTCCTTGGCCCACTTGCGGGTGAGGAACGCTTCGATCTCTTCGCGTCCTTGCGGAAACTCGGCGCGATTGCGCCAGCGGCTGTCAGGTGTATAGGCCATGGCCACGCGATGGGGGTCGCGGGTGTTCCAGGCGTCTTCTGCCATGCGCACCTTTTTGATCGCATCTTCGCGGCTAAAAGGTGGCAAGGGCGGGCGAGGCGCTTCAGTCGTTGTGGTCATGTCAAAGTCCTTTGCTTGAAGTCGATGGTTCAACGATCACTGTTTGAGGGCGTGACGGTGATCTTGTCGCGCAGGGTGACAAACTCCTCTGCGGCTGAAGGATGCAGTGCCACGGTGGCATCAAAGTCGGCCTTGGTGGCCCCCATGCGAATGGCAATGGCCAAGCCCTGAATGATCTCAGGCGCATCGCTGCCCACCATGTGGGCGCCCAGCACCTTCTGGCTCGCCGTGTCCACAATCAACTTCACCAAGGTGCGTTCTTCATTGCCTGCCAGCGTGTGACGCATGTTGCGGAAGGTGCCTTTGTAAACATCCAGGCTTTCAAACTGGGCCAAGGCTTGTTCTTGGGTCAAGCCCACTGTGCCCACAGAGGGTTGACTGAACACGGCAGTGGTCACTGAAAAGATGCCGGGGTTGACCGGGCCAGCCCCAAACAAGGTGTGCGCCAGCGCCGACCCCTCGCGAATGGCCACGGGTGTCAAGGCCACACCGTTGGTCACGTCGCCCACGGCATGGATGCTGGGCACATTGGTGGTGCCCCACTCATTGGTCTGGATGCCGCCAGCCTCATCAAACTGAACGCCCAGCGCTTCCAAGCCTAAGCCTTGACTGTTTGGGCGACGCCCGGTGGCGTACATCACCACGTCCACATTCAGTAGGTCTGCACTGTTTGAGAAGGTCACGTCCAAGCTGCCATCGGCTTGTTTGGCAATGCCTGCCACCGAGTCATTCAAACGAAGCGTGAGGCCTTTCTTTTGCAACTCGCCTTGCAGGTGGTCGCGTACCTCCTCGTCAAAGCCACGCAAGATCTTGTCACCGCGATGACTGATCACCGTCTGTGCGCCCAAGCCATTGAAGATGCCCGCAAACTCGACTGCAATGTAGCCACCACCCACAATCAAGACGCGGCGGGGCAACTCGGGCAGGTCAAACGCTTCGTTCGAGGTGATGGCGTGTTCGATGCCAGGCAATGTGGGCAGGAAGGCCTTTCCGCCCGTGGCGATGAGGATGTGTTGGCTGGTGTAGCGCTGGCCGTTCACTTCAACGGTGTGTGCATCCACCACCCGCGCGTCTCCATGCAAAACGGTCACCTCTGAGTTGGCCAAATTGCGCTCATACAAACCGCTCAGTCGGCTGATCTCTTTGTCTTTGGCGGCAATCAAGTCGGGCCAAGAAAAAGCGGCTTCAGGCACGGTCCAACCAAAGCCTTGTGCGTCGGCAAAGTGCTCGGCATATTGCGCTGCGTAAACCAGCAACTTCTTGGGTACGCAACCACGGATCACGCAGGTGCCGCCATAACGGTCCTTCTCTGCAATTGCCACCTTGGCGCCCAAGCTCGATGCCACGCGTGCTGCACGCACACCGCCCGACCCGCCGCCAATCACAAACAATTGATAGTCATAGTTCGTCGACATGATGTGTTCTTTCTGTGGAGGTGCGTGTCAAAGGCCGCGTGGCATGTGGCCCAACAAGTTTGCATGGGCTTCAATGAGTTGACGGTTGCGTCGGGCCAATGCCCCTTGTCCCAGTTGGGGGGCCCGGCTGGCGTCGGTGTCGTAGTTGGCCTTCTGGAAGCCGCTGTAGAAGGTGGTGTTCGATTGATCGCGACGATAAGGGCGTGAGGCAATCGACAACTGCGCCACCAAGCGTGGGTCAATTCGGCGGCTGAAACGGGCAAAGCCGTCGAAGCAGAAGGTCTCGTCTACGTGGCGGTCGCTGTGCTGAATCAAGGCATCCATCAGGGCATAGATCAATTGATGCGGCTGCGCTGGATCGAAGTGAACGCACACACGCAGGTCTGCAAACTCGGCCAAGTCCCCTTCTTGGGCGCGGGCCTCGGCTTGGGGGCCGGCTTCCACCTCCACCCACGCTTGGCTGCCAAAGAAGTGCAGTGAGGTCACGTGCAGTGCGCGCTCCGCAAAGCGCAGTCCAGACAGCACTTGTTGCACGCGGCGTTGGTCGGTCACACCTGCAGCCTGTGCACGGGTGAGCCACTCGCGGTTTTGCGCCAACAAGGGCAGGTCCTGGTGGTTGCTCAGTGCGGCGCTGGTGGCACCACTGCGCGCATCGCGGATGGTCAGCAATTCACGCACTTCGTGCTCACGCGCCTTCTTGATGGCCAGGTAAATGGTTTGCACAATCTCCGAGCTGGGCGTGTCAGCGTCAATGCGCCACTTGCGGCCATACACCAGCTTGCGAGGGCGTACCGTTGGGCCCCGGTCGTAGTTCTCACGACCGATCATGCCGATCTGCACATACATGCCCTTGTCATCTTGCGAGGCAAACACCAGGGTGTGGTCGTCAAAAGAAACTCGGGAGGCGATTTCAGTCAAGGAGGCCAAATCGTGTTGGTAGGTCACGTAATGCTGTGGGATGCAAGCCATGCCGCTCGGCAGACGAACCCAAGGTGCATGGGGCATGACGCGTTCACCGGGCAGGCCGTTGGCGGTAGACGATTCGGTTGCAAACTGGGTGTTGGACATGGTGTGACCTCGTTGATGAAGTCATTGTGCGTAATTCCGTTTATTGAGTGAATACGCTCACAAATCAATAAACCATTTCAAAAAACGGAACAATTACAAATCCAGTGTGACCTCGCCTTGGGCGGCCCGCGACACGCACAGACACATCTGGCCTTGTGCTCGCTGTTCGTCGCTCAGGAAGCTGTCACGGTGGATCACTTCGCCAGCCTTGACCTTCACCACGCAACTGCCGCAACTGCCGGTTCGGCATCCGGATTGCACGGGCCAGCCAGCGCTCTCTAAAGCTTGCAAGGCACTGACCTTGCCAGACACCCACACATCAGCACCGCTCTTGGCCAGCTTCACCACAAACGGGTGGCCCTGGTGCTTGGTGTCCAGATTGAATTGCTCATGGTGCACACGGTCGGTGCGCAAGCCTTGGGTGTGGGCGGCTTGGGTCAGCGCATCAATCAAGCGTGACGGACCGCACACATAAACGTGTGAGCCAGCTGGCACTTGTTGGAGCAGCGCACTCGGGTCTAACCTGTTGGACTGTGATGCGTCGTAAGAGATCAGGCGTGCGCCGATCTGGCGTTCTAGTCTGTCCAGGTAGGCCGCTTCCTGGCGGCTGCGGTAGGCGTAATGCACCTCGAAATCGCGCCCTTGCGCCAACAGCTCCAAAGCCATGGACTTGATGGGCGTGATGCCAATGCCGCCCGCCACCAATATCACCTTGGATGTGGCGTCGGTGCCTTGAATGGCGAAGTCGTTGCCGGGCATGCTGCAATGCAAGACCATGCCCAGATCAAAGGTGGCATGGATGGCGGCTGAACCACCCTGCCCTTCGGGTTCATGCAAAACGGCGATTTCATACGCATCGCGTCGTGTGGGGTTAGAGCTGATGGAATAGCGGCGCGTGCTCATCACACCCGAGGCCAATTGCACAGGCACATCCAGGTGCGCACCCGCTTGAATCGCAGGCAGCGGTCCACCATCCAGCGTGCGCAGTTCATACGCTCGCACGCGAGGGGTCAGTTGTCGAATGCCCGAGATGCGTACTGACAAAGGGCCTGTACCCAACTCTTGCAAACGCACAGGGTTGGCCGAGGCAGAGGCTCGGGCTTGCGCCGCTTTCAGCGCTTCTTTCAGTTCGGCAATTTCGGTGTGCAAGGGCTGCACGGCACCTTGCACTTCAGCTTCGGTGAAGCGTGGCGTGATGTGTTGCGGGCAGTTCCAGTCGTAGCCTTCTATGGTGATGATGAACGCACGCTCGACACGAGCGCGGTACGAAGGCAATTCCAACTTGGCGACCAGTGCTGGGTCCTCCGCCTCGCTCACCAGGCGCACGCGCCCCAATAGTTTCAGGCGTCGACGGTTGGCATAGTCCATCAAGATGATGGAGATGCGATCGTTGCCCTGCAGGTTGCCCACGCTGATGTATTGCACATTGCCCCGAAAGTCTGCAAAGCCAATCGTCTTGGCATCCAGCACTTTCAGAAATCCGGCAGGTCCGCCACGGAACTGCACATAAGGCCAGCCCGTTTCGCTCACAGTGGCTTGGTAAAAGCCATCGCGAGCTTCAATGAACTCGGCTTCACGCTCCGTCAACACATCCCGACGGTCTTCGGTGTAGTCCAGCGGCTCGTAGTTGGCGCGGCTGCCCATGCGGGTCTGCATGTCGCGTACGGCGGTGGTGAAGGCGATGTCGGTGTATGCGCGGCTCATGTCAAGCTCCAGTGGCGGATTGATTGAACAACGAAATCAGAGTTCGTTGGGTGCTTTGTGCTTGATGCCAGACCAGTTGCCGTTGGCCTTGGTCAGGTTGCCTGGCACGTCTTCCAGCCACTTCTTCTGAACGTCCTTGTTCACGTTCAGGTAGAGCTTGCCGTCCACGATCTTCCAAGCGGTGGGGTCCCCATCCAGCTTCTTGTCCAGTGCCACGCCCATGGCGCAGAAGCCGCCGAACTGAGGTGCGAACTTGTCTGGGTTGGCCTTGAAGGCGTCGCGGTTGGCTGCCGATGCAAACCAGTAGGTGGCACCACGGTGGCTGGCTGTGAACTTGGCCTGGCCCTTGGTGGGTTGGTTGGCATTGAAGTAAGCCACTGGGTCATGGCCCTTGATGGCCACGCCTTGGGCGTCCACGTTCAATTCGAAGTTGGATGCTTCGTCATAAGCGAAAGCGGTTTGAGGCAGGGCGGCAAACAGCGCTGACGATGCAAGCAATGCAGACAACAATGCACGACGAGAGATAGAGGTAGTCATGATGAAAGCTCCTTTGTTGAGGGGTGAGAAAAGCGGGGTAAGAAAAACGGCTGGGGATTACAGAGAGACCTTGGGGAAGTCGATGTCGACGCGGCTGGCCTTGCCCAGGATGTTGGTCAACAGGTTCATGCCCACGTGGGTGATGATTTCAACGATGTCGGCATCGGTGTAGCCAGCTTCGCGGGCTTCGATCAGCTCAGCGGTGGTGATGTCGCCCTTGTGTTCAACCAGGCTGCGTGCCAGCTTGACAGCGATGGCAGCCTTGGCGTCTTCACTGGTGCCTGCACGGGCAGCGGCGATTTCGTCGCCGGTCAAGCCAGCCTTGCGGCCAATGGCGGTGTGGGCCGACACGCAGTATTCGCAAGAGTTTTGCTGGGCCAGTGCCAGCGCAATGCGCTCACGGGTTTGTGGGGTCAGGCTGCCAGCGTTGGCCACGCCATGCAAACCCAAGAAGGCTTGCAGTGCCACGGGCGAGTTGGCGAACACCTTCAAGAAGTTGGGCACCATGCCCAGTTGACCTTGAATGGCGTCCAGCAAAGCCTTTTGTTCGGCGTTGGCAGTGTGTTGTTCGATAACGGTGATGCGGCTCATGATTCAGTCCTTTTGCTTGGGTCTTGCTGCAACAGCGCAGCCAGTGACTGAACTTTGATCGATTCCACTTGATAAGTGAATAACCTAAAAATTCAATAGACTGTTTCAAAAATCGGAATACTAGAAAGCGACCACAAACAGTCAGAAAAGCCTGAGCCCAAAGCAAAAAGGCCCTCGCAAACGCGAGGGCCTCTCTTGAGGTGATGCCGATGGCTTATGACTTGTCTCGAAGCAGCCATTGATCCAAAGACCACTTGCCCGGGCCGGCCACCGCCAGCCAAGCCAACAAACTGCCCCAGAAGATGTGCTGCGTCAGCGCAGCGGGTTCGATCTCTGCCAAGCTCAACACCGCCACCACATTGACCACCGATAGGCCCAGCGCAGCAAAGCGCCCCATCAAGCCCGGTGCCAACAAGACGGGCAAGAACAGCTCACCCCCTGTGCCCAGGTAGGCCGCCACTTCAGGCGGCAACAGGGGCACGTGGTATTCCTCCTGAAACAGGAACAGTGTGCTGTCCCAATCGCGCAGCTTGGTCAAGGCCGAGGCCCAAAACGCGTGCCCCACATACAAGCGGGCGGCCAAGGGCAACAGAGGCTCCAAGCGCGACAGGGGGCGCAACAAGCGATCTTGCAAACGGTAGAAAGAGGGAATGAGTTTCAGCATGATGTGAGCTCCTTGAGAGCGGAAGACAGAGACAAAAACGAGTCAGCAGAGACCGCCGTGGCCGTGGCACGCCAATGCGCGCGATGCACCACCACATGGCAAGTCTCCCCTTTGGGTAAAGCTTCTTTGGCTTGCGCCATCCAAGCGGCGCGTTCGGCTTCGGGGCCGTGGTGGGCCCACCAAATGGCCACCACCGGAAACGCCGATGTCATCAGTTGCACATGGGGTGCGTCGTCATGGGTGCGTTCGCTGGTGTGGCACAGCCAGTCCAGTTGGGCCACGTCAGGCAGATAGGGCCAAGCCATCAGCTCCACTTGCTCAGCCAGCCACGCTGGGAAAGCCTCACCCCACTGCCCCCAATCGCTGTGGGTGTGGGGGCTGGCCTGTGCAAACCGATAGGCCACGGTCTGAAAGGTGTCATCACCCAGCAAAGCCACCACGGTGGGAAACGAGATGCCCAGCGCCCGGCTGGCATTGGCCAATCGAGCCGAGGCATACAAGCCATAAGGCGTGCGGCCATGGGGCGGCCGTAACTGCGCCACCGATGCAGGCAGCGCCTCGTCGGCGTCATGCACGAGCGGTGTGACGAGCCGTTTCATAGGCAGCCTCCTGGTTGATCAAACGGCGGGCATGCTGGGCCTCTTCCACCAAACGGCCCCAGGTGGGCAACTGTTCGTCCCACTCGATCAAGGTGGCCGCCCTCGGAAAGCTCGCCATGGCTTGTTCGTACAAGCGCCACACGGGGGGCGAGACGGGGCGGGCGTGGTCGTCAATTACCAGGCCCGAAGCGGGTTCGGTGCTGCCTGCCAAATGCAGCTCTTTGACCAGATACGGCGGGCACTGTTGCAACCAATGCGCCACCGCTGATTCAGGCTGGGCCTCGCCCGCATTGAGCGCATTGACGTAGAGGTTGTTGATGTCGACCAGCAAGGCGCAACCTGTGCGCTCGCAGGCTTTGACCAGAAAGTCCAGCTCGGGCATGTCGGACTGCGCAAAGCGCAGGTACTGCGAGATGTTCTCGATCAAGATCTGGCGGCCCAAGAAGTCTTGCACGCGGGCCACATTGCTCATCAGATGCCCCAACGATGCTTCATTGAAGGCAATGGGCAGCAAATCGCCCGCATGGCGCACGGCGCCGTCTTGCATGAACCAGGTTTGAGACACGTGGTCAGACACCAAGGCCGCGCCCGTGATCTCGATCAGGTGGCGCAACTTGCGCAAATGCGAATGCGGAATCGGCATCTTGGAAGCCAGCCCTCCACCCGTGCCATGCAGGCTGATCGGGTAGAGCCTGGCCGCCTCTTGCAGCACGGCGATGCTGGCACCGCCCTCAGCAAAGTAGTTCTCAGCATGCACCTCCACAAAGTCGATGTCTGCCCGGCGGCCCAAGGCCTCTTGAAAGTGGGCTGAGCGCAGCCCGACACCCACGGCGTGCCGAAGATCCATGCTGCGGCCCCTTACTTCTTGGCCTGTTTGGCTTTGTTGGCAGCCCACTGGGCCTTGGCATCGGCCAGGCTCAGGCCACCCAGTTCGGTGCAGGTGCCCTTGGGCACCAACTTCCACTCACCAGGGTCCATATCGACCTTGGACTGCCCGGCACACGAATGGCTGCCCGACAAATTGGCGCAGTCGTTTTGCCCAGCTTTGGCCACGCCAAAGCACTTTTCTTTGCTGGGATCGGCCGCATGGGCACCACCCACGGCACCGGCAGCTAAGGCGCAGGCCAATGCGGCTTGCAAGACGAGTTGAGATTTCATGAGGAGGCTCCTATGGGATCGTTGAGGTAAGTGGATTCTTTCCATTTCACCGACTGATGTGAATGAGCGCCCCATGCAATAGATAATTGCGCCAGGAGGAATGGATATGGACCGGCTTTACCTGATGACCGTCTTCGTGGCCGTGGCTGAAGAAGAGAGCTTTGCCGGGGCCGCCAGGCGCTTGGGCATGTCCCCTCCGGCTGTGACGCGAGCCATTGCTTCGCTGGAAGACCGCTTGGGTGTCAAGCTGCTGAACCGCACCACCCGCTATGTGCGCGCGACGGACGCGGGCGAACGCTATCTGGACGATGCCCGCCGCGTGATTGCCGCTGCTGATGAAGCCGATGAGGCTGCAGTGGGCATCAATGCCGAGCCACGTGGCCACATGACCATCACCGCCCCGGTGCTGTTTGGTCGCATGTATGTCATGCCCGGCATCGTTGAATACCTGCGCACCTACCCAGACACCACCGTGTCGGCTCTGTTTTTGGACCGCGTGGTCAACATGCTTGAAGAAGGTGTGGACGTCGGCATTCGCATTGGTGAGCTGTCAGACTCTAGCTACCGTGCCTTGCGGGTCGGCCATGTGCGCCGTGTGATCTGCGCCTCGCCCGCCTACTTGAAGAAAAACGGGATTCCTCAAACCCCGCAAGAGCTGAAGCAGCACCAAGTTATTGTGGCCAGCAGCCTGTCGCAAAGTGTGGAATGGCGCTTTGTGGACCAGGGCGAGCCTGTGGCCGTGCGCATCAAACCGCGCCTGACCGTGTCGAGTAACGACGGCGCCATCGAGGCTGCGGTGCAAGGCCTGGGCGTGACCCGTTTGATGTCCTACCAAGTGGCGCCCTTGCTGGCAGCCGGCAAACTCAAAATCGTGTTGAGCGAGTTTGAAAGTCCCCAAGTGCCCATTCACATCATTCACCGCGAAGGCCGACACGCATCCACCAAGATGCGCGCCTTCATTGACCTGATGGCTGAACGTTTGAGGGCTGATTCGTCTTTGAACTGAATCCCCAAGGTCTAGCCTGGGTACAGAACCTGATAGATCTCGATGGCGCTCAGGCGCCTGACCTGCTCGCGGGTGTGGATGTCGCTGGTGTCGAAGAAGTACGCGTATTGCAGCTGTTCTTCAGCGGCTTGCTCCACCAGCTCCCAGGCCCGGCACGAGGCGGGGTCCGAGATCTCGTCGCGCATCCAATCGCGTTCGGGCTTGCTGGCCATGTAGTCGGCCATGGCTTCAAAGGTGCGGGCGTAGTTCACCCGGTCTGGCAAGGGCCAACCACTGGTGTGATAGCCGCTGCACATCATGCGTTCCAGGTCTTCGAAGACGCGGGCTTGTTCAGCCGCCTCCTGCGCTCGGCGCATGGCCTGGTCGTGTTCAAACTCGCGTTGCCACTCGGGGTTGTACTTTTTGCTCAAGGCTTCGCGCGCCATTTTCAGGAAATGCGCTTCGCGATTGCGTGCCTCTTGGGCTGACACCCCGGGTGTCTGGTTGTCGCGCGTGCCGGGCACCTCCACGAACTCGCCGTTGTCCAGATACTGGTAGATCAGGGTCGGCGCCTTGGCGGCATCCACATCCAAAGGCATGGCGAGCTTATGCGGCCGGGTCTGGTCGACTCGGTCTGCTTTCGTCATGGTTGGGTGTGCATTCATGGCATGGGCATACAGGCTGCGCTGCTTTCAGTATGCACAGCCGGGCCTGACGCGATTGGCCAAAAAGTGCGCCTTTTTACCCGCAAACCGCGCTCAAAGACCGCTGACCGACCGGGGGTACAGCACCCGGTAGATTTCCAAGGCGCTCATGCGGCGGCAGTCTTCGCGGCTGTGGATGTCGCTGGTGTCGAAGAAAAACGCGTACTGCAGTGTCTCTTCCGCTTCGTGCTCGGCCAGCTCCCAGGCCAGCCGAGACGCCGGCCCCGAGATGTCGTCGCGCATCCAATCGCGCACGGGCTTGGTGGCCATGTAGTCCACCATGGCCTCAAAGGTGCGCGGGTAGTTCACCCGGTCTGGCGGGGGCAGACCACAGGTGTGGATGTCGTCGTCATGGGCGATGGGATCAGACATGGCGGCCAGTCTTTCAAAAAAACCGCACGCTGTCTACCAGCGCCCGCCCATACCGGCCCAAGCTGTAAAAAACCACCGGATGTCGAACCCTGATGACAGTTCAAAGCCAGAATTCCTACCGATTCATCGCCCCTTCAATTTGAACTCAGAACTTGAGGCCAATGCCAACCGTGAAGCCGTTGGCTGAATAATCGCTCTTGTCCAAATAGCTCATGTAGTCGACATTGATCGACAACTTGGGGTCCAGATACAAAGTGGCCCCAATGCCGTACGACAGGTCACTGTCGCTGGCTTTGGCTGCGCCATACCCAGGCGCGCTCACTTTGGCCGACGCATGGGTGTACCCCATTCGACCAAACAGCTCAAAGTTTGGCGCCACTTCGAACTTTGGCTTCACATACAGGCCATAGATCGAATCGATTTTCATGGTGACAGCGGAAACATCCACACCGTTGTAGCTCACGCTGTCGTTACCGCCGTTGAAGCCAACCATCAGCTCAACCGCCACGTTCTTATTCAACTCGGCGCCGCCAATGAGCCGAATGGCTTTGGGTGATGACTTAAAGGTGTCACCCGAATCGGTCGCTTCATAGTTAACGAATGAATAACCTGCTTCGACATAGACAACCGGCTTTTGTTGTGCAAAAGCGGACACGGATGCGATCGCAATCGCGGCGGGGATGAGAATAGACTTCATAGCTTCCTACTTATTGAAAGGTTGATGTGGCGTAGACCCCAAAAGGGAGAACCCAGGAAAGAGGACAACATTGACTTGTCTTCTTCTCATCGCCACGTCAATTGACTATATTCAGCCAAGGCTCAAATAGTGAGCTTTCCAAACATGTCATTCAACTCCACCGATGGGCACTAAAACCGAACGCATCTACAAGATCGAGCAGATGATCCGTTACCGCTCAAAGGTGACATTTGAGGACATGCTTGATGAGCTGGAGGTCTCGCCCGCCACCCTCAAACGCGATTTGCAATTTTTGCGAGATCGCCTGGGTGCGCCCATCGAATTTCAGCGCGATGACAAGACCTACCGCTTTGGCCTCGAGTTCCGAGGCCAGAAGTACGAGTTGCCGGGTCTGTGGTTCGATCAGAAAGAGCTCTATTCCCTGCTGATGAGCTATCAGCTCTTGTCTGGGCTGGACCCCGATGGCATTCTCAGCCGCCACGTTTCGCCTTTGTTGGACCGCATTCACCAACTCTTGGGCAGCCATGAGGTGGATAGCTCCGAGCTCATGCGGCGTGTGCGGATTGTGAGCTCGGCCAAGCGCGCGGTGCCGAGTCAGTTCTTTGAGCTGATCGCAACGGCGCTGTTGCAGCGCAAGCGCATTCAGATTCAGTACTACACACGCTCACGCAAAGCCGTGTCTGAGCGTGAGCTGTCGCCCCTGCGGCTCATCCACTACCGCAATACCTGGTACTTGGATGCCTGGTGTCACAAGTCCGACGACATGCGGCGCTTTGCGCTTGACGCGGTGCAGGCCGCCCAAGCTTTGGAGACCAAAGCCAAAGACGTCTCGCTCAAGCGGGTCGAGCAAGAGCTCGATGGCGGTTACGGCATCTTTGCCGGCAACAAGGTGAAGTGGGCCACGCTGCTGTTCACGGCCGATGCGGCCCAATGGGTGGCGAAAGAAGAGTGGCACCCGCAGCAAGAGGTGACTCCTCTGGAAGACGGTCGCTTGCAAATGAAGCTGCCCTTTGTGGACCAGACCGAGCTGTTGATGGATGTGATGCGGTTTGGGCCCGATGTGGAGCTGGTGGAACCGCAAGACCTTCGCCTAGCCCTGATCGACAAGTTGCGCCAAGCGGCAACCCAATACAAAGACCGTTGAGGCAGCATCATGGCCAAAGTATTTCCGCCGCTCGATGCCATGCGCCCCACCCATGCGGGTGGCTATGTTGAACGCGAGTTGCTGACCAAGCTGGTTGAAGGCTTGCCCAACACCTATGAAGTGTTCCATGGGCTGGACTGGACCATTGCCCAACAAGCCCGAGACCACCATGGCGAGCTCGATGTGGTCGTGCTCAACCAGGCCGGCGACATTGCTGTGCTGGAGATCAAGGCGGGCGAGGTGCGCCTTGACGGCGACAGAATGCTCAAAACCTATGCCGACGGCCCCAAAGACGTGCTGCAACAAAGCCGTTGGCAGTTCAACTCCATCCAGCACCGCATCAAGCAAGAGCGGCTGAATGTGCGCCTGCAGCACTTTCTGGCGCTGCCGCATCAACGCCTGGCAGACGAGGGCAGCGTGAGCTTCCCGCGCGAGCGCATGGCTGATGCCGTGGATTGCGAGGACCTGCCCGGCTTCATTCAGCGCAAACTCGGCCCTGGCATGCAAAGCGATGACCACGATCGCGTAGCGGCCTTCCTGCACAACCGCCTGCAGCAAGAAACCGATGTCACCGCGCTGTCTGGCACCTTGAAGCGACACGTTGCCGCCATCTCTGGCGGTCTGGCCACCTGGGTGCCCCGTATCCATGCGCCATCTGGCGTCATTCGGGTTACGGCCACAGCCGGCTCCGGCAAAACTCAGTTGGCCCTGCGCGTGCTGCGAGACGCACGTGCCGCTGGCCTCAAGGCGGCCTATGTGTGTTTCAACCGACCTCTGTCCGACCGCTTGCAAGACATTGCCCCACCCGGTGTGCAAGTGGCCAGTTTTCATCAGCTGTGCTGGCAGGCCGCAGGCAAGCCCCAAGGCGTGCCTGACTTTGCGCAATTGGCGAGCCAATATATCGAGCAACTCATTCAGGCCCAGCCCGATCTGGATGTGTTGATCATTGACGAATTGCAAGACATGCAGGCCGAATGGGTGGCGCCCCTCATTGGTCGGGTGCATGACACGGGCCGCATCTACCTGCTGGACGACCCCTCCCAATCACTTTACCCGGATCGTGAAGCCATGGACATCCCCGAGGCCGTGGTGGTGCGCTCCAACGAGAACTACCGCAGCCCCCAGAAAATCGTGGCCACGATCAATGCCTTGCGTTTGACCGATGAGCCCGTGCAAGCCTGCAGCCCCTTTGAAGGCACAGTGCCGGAGATTCATCACTACAAGGCCGATGGCAGCAACCTGATCAAGCAAACCGCCCAGGCCGTGCAGCGCTGCATTGACCAAGGGTTTGATATGTCGGACATCACCGTGCTGTGCTGGCGCGGTCGGGAAAAGTCCGCATTGATGGGCTTAGAACAACTGGCTGACTGGCGCCTGGCCCGCTTCACGGGTGATTACGACGCAAGCGGCCAGCCCATCTGGTCAGACGGCAGCCTCCGCATTGACACCCTGCGCCGCTTCAAGGGCCAAGCCTGCCCCGCCATTGTGTTGACTGAAATTGACTTCAGCGAGCTGGACACCATCAGGCGCAACATGCTGTTTGTGGGCATGACCCGGGCGGGTATGCATTTGGAGATGGTGATGACCGATGCGGCAGAGAGGGCGCTTTCTGAGTCCTTAAACATGTCCGGCTCATCCGATGAGCCTGTAGAGGTCTAGTCTCAAATTGAATTGGCTTTTTGCCTCTACAAGACAACAGCGCAATAGAAGCATTGATTAACTCATGACAGGTCTTTCCGTACAAGAAGCCATTGACTGGCTGCATGACGTGGCCACTGAAACGTTCGGCTTGCGTTCACTTGATAGCAAGAGGGGGCGGTATCGATCCAAGGTACAGCTTTTCGCGCTGCCTGGAGAAGAAGGCAAGCAATTTGCCATCAAGGTTGGTGACCGGGATAAGGCCTCAGGTACTTTCACGCTGCCCGTGACTCGTGTTTACCTTTCCGCATCGGTGCCAAGTAACTTGACAGATGTCACCCCTATATATGGCGCTGTAAACAACGGTGGGCGGCTTGCGCAGGGGGACAGCTCGCTGGAATCAGGTAAGCAATTCGCCGCAACCGTACAAAGCCTTGACGGACTCAAGGCGCTCCTTAGTTGGTATACCAACACCCCTTTGCCTGTATCCGTCATTTCCACCGCAGAGAACTCGATGATTTCAAATCCTCTCCAGGTTGCTGATCAAACACAAGCGCCCTCCAACATCATCCTCTACGGCCCACCCGGTACAGGTAAGACGCACGCGACCGTCACCAGAGCGGTTCAGTTGTGCGATGGCGGTTTGCCTGGCGATGGATCGTTTGAGGCTGCGCTTGCGCGGTATGAAGTGGTCCGTCAATCGGGCCGAATCTCCTTTGTCACTTTTCATCAGGCCTTTGGCTACGAAGAGTTCGTAGAAGGGATTCGCCCGGTCACAGAAGAAGGGCAGATCACCTACAGAGTGAAATCTGGCGTATTCAAGTCAGCTTGCGAGCGTGCGCGCATTCAAAAGAGCGTTCGACCAGGCCTGTCCGGCAAGCCACTGAAAGAACGTCAAGTCTTCAAGATGTCTCTGGGCAAGACCTGGAGCGAAGAGGGGCGCGTCGTTTTTGACTACTGTGTGCAAAACGAATGCGTCTTGCTGGGCTGGGGCGGTGATATTGACTTCACGGGTTGTGGCAGCAAGTCTGAGATCAGCCAGCAGATTCAGAACACCAATCCGAGCGTCGAGAAGATCGACTCCATGATTTCCTTCGTCAACATCTTCAAGAACGAAATGCAAAGTGGCGACCTGATCGTCGTCACCTACGGCAATAAAAGGGTGCGTGCCATTGCTGAGGTTGTCGGCGAATACGAATACGCTGAAGACGCACCCTTTCAGCAAATGCGCAAAGTTCGCTGGGTTGGCATTTACGAACCCAACAAACCCGCCTCAGAGCTCTATGAAAAGGAGCTCACCATGGCCAGCTTGTACAGGTTGAACCACCAGTTTGTGAACTTTGAAGTGCTGGAAGAATGGGTTCAAGGCGCACCCGGAGCGCATCAAGACGAAGCTCATGTCTTGATCATCGACGAAATCAATCGCGCCAACATCTCGAAAGTGTTTGGTGAACTCATTACCTTGATCGAACCCGACAAGCGTGAAGGGCAATCCCATCCGGTGACCGTCAAGCTGCCCTATTCGGGCGAAGACTTCTGTGTGCCTGGAAATCTGCACATCATCGGTACGATGAACACCGCTGACCGGTCCATCGCACTATTGGATACGGCACTGCGCCGCCGATTTGAGTTCGAAGAGTTGATACCTGAGCCGGAGCTGCTCGGCAGCATCGAAGAAGATTCGATTGATCTGGCAAAAATGCTCACGGTCATCAATCAGCGCATCGAGGTCCTCTATGACCGCGATCACGCCATCGGTCACGCTTACTTCCTGAAGGTGAAGAACAGGAGTGATCTGGAGCGAGTCTTCCGCAAGAAGCTGATTCCGCTGCTGCAGGAATACTTCCATGAGAGTTGGCAGAAGATCAGACAGGTGCTTGCCGACACAGAGGGTGGGGACTTCATTCGCAAGGCGCCAGCCATCCGAATCGCCGATGTGGATGACTACGATCTGGATACCAAGTCCATCTATCGCGTCAACCCAGACGAATTTTCTGTGGCTGCATTCCAGCGCATCTACGCGGGGACCTGACGTTGGCGGTTCTTCAGGTTCTGGAATACGAGGCCATTCGGGTCGGAGATGGGTTTGACCCCGAGCGCCGCACCTTGACCGCTGCGCAAATGGCTCGTTTGGAGGCTTATGCCGATCGCTACAAAGCGAGGACGAAGGCCGCCTTGTTCAAACATGGGCCGAAGGGCGCATTGATCGCGCAAAACATCGTGGGTGTTTTGCCCCTAGGTGATCATCAAATTGAAATCCTGCCCAAGATCCAAGGGGCTGCCGATGTCCGATCCAACCTCGCTGGAATGATCCACAAAGCGTATGGGTTACCGCTTTACGAGTCTGGTAGAGCGAGTACAGGTGCCAATGCACCGCACCTGCTGGACGTGATGGTCCGACTGTTTTGCCACGAGCTTTGGCGGGCCGTACACGCGGGCTTGGTTCATCGCTATGAGGCACGCACTGAGCAGCTTGGCATGTTGCGTGGCAGGCTGAATATCAGCCAACAAATCGCGCTCAATGCGGCGCGCCCCGATCGTTTGCATTGCACCTACGAAGAGTTCACTTCAGATCACCTGCTGAACCAAACCCTAAAAGCTGCCTTGTTGCTGCTGGCGCAACTGCCACTGGCAACGGCGACGGCACGTTCAGTGCAAGAGCTGCTCGTCTGCTTTGACGACGTGTCCGTTGTGGGCAAGCAAGCGCTGCTGGCTCAACGGTTGCCCGAGGCGGATCGGCTGACTAAGCGTTACACGCCATTGATCAAGATGGCGCGGCTGTTCCTGCAGCAATCATCGCCCGACGTGGTGAGTGGCCCTGAAAAGCAGTTTGCCCTGTTGTTTGACATGAATGAGCTCTTTGAGAGCTACATCGCGCAAGTGGTGAAGGATGTTGCGCATCGCCAGGGCATCAGAGTTGTCCTGCAAGGGCCAAGAAATCACCTGGCATTAGACGAGGATGGGCTTCCAAGGTTTGAATTGCGCCCTGATATTGCTTTGTTCTCATCTGACCAAGCCATCTTGGGAATCATTGATACGAAATGGAAGCGACTGGACGAAGCCAAGAGCCACGCTGGTGTGTCGCAGGCCGACATGTATCAGATGGCTGCTTATGCTGGCGTCTATAAATCCCCCCACGTCACACTTCTCTATCCATTTCACGGCGAGCTAGATCGACAAGCTGGCTTGGCGGCGGTCTATCGACTTAGGAGCGATGCTGAGCGAGAAGTCAGGATCGCAACTGTAGATCTGCGTGATCTGAAATCGGTGCCAGGTCAATTGGCTTTATGGCTCGGAGAGGGGGGAGACGTTGATTGCCATTGATGTGAGGGAAAGGCTCGTTCTCTTTAAAACTGGGTGCCCCATTAAGAGATGTAATTGGACTAATTTCTTAACGAAAGATTTTTAATGCTGACGTTTTTCAAAACCTTGTTTGCGGTCATCGGTGGAATATTTGATGCAATCGGTGGGTTGCTAAAAATATTCTCTGCCGGTCTGGTTGAGGTTAATAAGGGCTCCATGTCGTTTCGTGTGGAAAGCAACACTGTCACTGGGGCATCGCCGGCGCGAACGGGCTGGCCGGCAGGTG
>JBKBIO010000023.1:0-35634 GCA_046299355.1 Aquabacterium sp.
GAGTTTGGCCAAGGCCTGCGCGCGATTGCTGGCGGTGACGATGATCTTGGCCAGCATGGGGTCGTAATAGGCGGGCACCTCGGTGCCGCGTTCCACCCAGGTGTCGACACGGGCATCGGCGGGAAACACCACTTCGGTCAAGACCCCGGTGCTGGGCTGGAACTGCCGCGCAGGGTCTTCGGCATACAGGCGCACTTGAATCGACGCGCCTTCGAGTTGGGGTTGCAGGCCGGCCAAGGGAGGCAGATCGCCGCTGGCCAGCAGCACCATCCAGGCCACCAGATCGACGCCGCTGACTTGTTCGGTCACACCGTGCTCCACCTGCAAGCGTGTGTTGACCTCCAGGAAGTAAAAGGCGCCGGTTTGCGCGTCGTACACAAACTCCACCGTGCCGGCACTGCGGTAGTTCACCGCTTGGGCCAGGCGCACCGCCGTGGCGTGCAAAGTGGTGCGCTGTGCGTCTGACAAACCGGGCGCGGGGGTTTCTTCAATGACCTTCTGATTGCGCCGTTGCACAGAGCAATCACGCTCCCCCAGGGCGATGACCTGGCCTTGGCCATCACCGAACACCTGTACCTCGATGTGGCGCGCCTGTTCCACAAACTTTTCCAGAAACAGACCGGCGTCTTTGAAGTTGGCGCTGGCCAGACGCTGCACCGACGCGAAGGCTTCGGCCAGCTCTGCATCGTTTCGCACCAGGCGCATGCCAATGCCCCCGCCACCGGCCGTGCTCTTGAGCATGACCGGGTAGCCAATGCGGGCGGCCTCTTGCTGTGCGTGCTGCACATCGGTCAACAAGCCGCTGCCCGGTAGCAAGGGCACCTCGCAACGCTCGGCCAATTCGCGCGCGGTGTGTTTCAGGCCAAAAGCCCGCATGTGTGAGGCGGCAGGGCCGATGAAGGCGATGCCCGCGTCCTCGCAAGCCTGGGCAAAGCCGGCGTTTTCCGACAGGAAGCCGTAGCCTGGGTGAATGCCTTGTGCGCCACACTGCTTGGCAATGGCCAAGATGGTGTCTTGCTTGAGGTAGCTGTCTGCCGCCAGCGCGGGGCCCACGCAATAGGCCTCGTCGGCTTCGCGCACATGGCGTGAGGCGGCATCGGCCTCAGAGTAGATGGCCACACTGCGAATACCCAGTTTCTTGAGCGTGCGGATGATGCGGCAGGCAATGGCGCCGCGGTTCGCAATCAGAACCTTGTCAAACATGGCAGGCATCCCACACCACGAACTCCACTGGCGTGGGGTTGTAGGCATTGCAAGGGTTGTTCAATTGCGGGCAGTTCGACACCAGCATCCACAAATCCATCTCAGCGCGAAACTCCACATACTTGCCGGGTGCCGACACGCCGTCGTCAAACTTCAAGCCCCCCTCGGGGGTGACAGGCACGTTCATGAAGAAGTTGACGTTGGGCACCAAGTCGCGTTTGCTCAAGCCCGCGTCCACCTGGGCCATGGCCAGCAGGTAGTTGTCGCGGCAGGAGTGCATGAACTTCTTTTGCAGGGCATAGCGCACGGTGTTGCTCTCGGAGGCACAGGCGCCACCCAGGGTGTCATGCCGGCCACAGGTGTCGGCCACGATGGTGAGCATGGGGCGGCCTTCGTTGCTCAGCAACACCGAGCCCGTGCTCAGGTAGATGCCGCCTTGGTTCAACATGGTGTCGGTGGCGCTGTAGTGCTCGCCCACCTCATGACGGTTGTAGAAGATGATGTCGACCGCCTGATTGCCTTCCAGGTCGACGATGCGGACCGTTTGGCCCGCTTTGATTTCCGTCAGCCAGGGCTCGCCGGCGGGCTGTCGGTGGCGCAGAGTGGCTTGGGCCGGATCGAGTGGGCTGGCCTTCAGCGTGGCCAGTGCGGGGTCAGCGGTCAGGGTCTGATTCATGATGCAGTCTCTTCAGCACAAAGCCAGGATGTCGCTGTTGTGATGGGCGCGGGCGCATTCGGGGCGGAAGTGTCGGCAGAAGTCGTCTGCGGGCGCAGGGCCGGAACGCCAGGCCGCGATGCCGACCTTGCCTGGGGCATAAGTGGGGCGCGGGTCGAGCGCATGCGGGGCGGTCGAGATGGCCACGATCACATCCATGTCCAGCCGCAGCTCCACCATGGCACCAGGCTGGCAGTGGTCGGCATGGAAGTGGAAGCGCCCGGCTTCATCCACACTGACCTTGCTGAACAGGTTGACCGGTGCGATCAGGTCGCGTGAGCTCAGGCCGTGTTTGCCGATCTCGATCAGCAAGCCATCGCGGCCACTGCGGTACATGGCGTTGCGATGCGACTCGAACCGTTGCTCGCCATAACGGGCGTGCATGCGGCGGTTGTCCAGCAAAGCGCCCAGGGGGTCATGCCAACCCAAGGTGTCTTGCGTGAACGAGGCCATCGAGCGGCCCATGTCACTCATCAAGACATGGCCGCGCTCATAGTGTGCCGTGTGTTGCGCCTTGAGCGAGTCGGGCATGTTGTAGCGCTCGAGCTTGTCATGCGCGGCATACAGCACCACCGAGCAATTGGCACCGGCATCCAGGGCCACAAAGCGCAAGGCCATGCCTCGGCTCAGGCGCCAGCTCCAATGGCCACCACCGGGCACCACTTCACTGAAGACGACTTGCTCAGCGGGCAGATCGGGGGCAAAGCGCTTCCAATGCGCGATGGCGTCAACGGGTTGATTGACGGGGGGGTTGTCCAACGTGTGCTCTGACATGGTGGGTGCTTTCTGGGGTTCGCAGGAACGCCAATGGGCTCAAAATCGACTCAAACTTGTGCGGTGCGTGACAACTGGTCCAACAGGTCCAGATCGGTCTTCATGCCCGAGGTCTCACGGATGCGATCCAGAATGGTTCGCTTCAGGCTCAGAAACTCAGGTGCGTGTTTCATGTCCTGCGTGCGCTCGGCAGGCAGGGGTACGTCGTAGATGGTGTCGATGCGACCAGGGCGAGGTGCCATCAACACGATGCGCTGCCCCAGGTAAATGGCCTCTTCCACATCGTGCGTCACGAACACGATGGTCGACTTTTCCAGGCGGTGCACATGGCGAATGAGGTCATGCATCACTTCGCGTGTTTGCGCATCCAAGGCTCCAAAGGGCTCGTCCATCAACAAGATGTCGGGGCGGCCCATCAGCGCACGGGCAATGGCCACACGCTGCTGCATGCCGCCAGACAATTGGTTGGGCCAGGCGTCAGCCGCTTGACTCAAGCCCATCAGGCGCAGCAAAGCATCTGCGCGGCCAGAGGCGGCCTCCACATCGGCGCTGCTGCGATCTTTCGTATGGACCTGCAGCTGGCGACAGAACTTGATGTTGTCGCGCACGCTCATCCATGGGTAAAGGCTGTAATGCTGGAACACCATGGCGCGGTCTGGCCCCGGCCCGGCAATGGGCTGACCGTTGACCAGCAACTCACCCGCAGTGTGGTGCTCCAGGCCCCCAATGGTGCGCAACAGGGTGGACTTGCCGCAGCCCGATGCGCCCACAAAGGTCACAAACTCATTGGGTGCGATGCTCAAGCTCACATCCTGCAAGGCATCGGTGGCTGCGCCCTCAAAGCGCTTGAACACATGGCGAACGTCGATCTTGTTCATGTTCAGCCTTTCAGGTACAGCCAAGGAAAAGCTTTGCGGTGCGCCAGGCGGAACAGCTGATCAGTGATCAAACCAATCAAGCCGATGAGGATGATGCCGGCGAAGATCTTGTCGGTTTGCAAGAAGCGCTGCGCCTTCAAGATGGCATAGCCCAAACCACTGTTGGCAGCCACCAGTTCGGCCACGACCAGATAGGTCCAGGCCCAGCCCATGGTCACGCGCAAGGTGTCCAGCAAGGCCGGCTTGGCCGATGGGAAGATGACTTTTTCGATCAACTCGGTGCGGGTGGCGCCCATGGTCTGTGCCGCTTCGATCTGGGCCAGTGGCACGCGCCGAACGTCTTCGGCCACCATCAACACCATCTGGAAGAAGGTGCCAATGAAGATGATGGCGATCTTGGAAGACTCCTCAATGCCCACCCACAACATGACCAAAGGAATGAAGGCCACCGCGGGCATGTAGCGAATGAAGTCGGTGAGCGGCTCCAGCAGGGCCTGCACCGCGCGGAAGGAGCCGATCATCAAGCCCAGTGGCAAGGCAATCGCGGCCGACAAAGCAAAGCCGCCCACCACCCGGTAGATCGAGATGGCGATGTCGCCTCCCAAGCCGCCTTCCGTCCACCAGTCATGGGTACGTTCCCACACCTTCCCAGGCGAGGGAAGGAAAACGGAATCGGCACCACTGACGCTGGTGGCGAGCCACCAACCCACCAGCGGCGCCAGCAAGCCGATCAAGGCCAGCACCCAGTAGACGTGGCGCGGAATGCTGCCGCGCACTGTCCACAGGCCTGGTCCCTTGGGTGCCGCAGCGCCCCGGGTGGAGGAGGTGTTCTCGCTCATGCTGAGGTCCTTCGCGTGATCGCGACGTCAAACGATCACTTCTTCAAAGCGTCGGCCAGCAAGCTGGCATCGATGCCTTTGCTCACATCGGGGGTGCCTTCGATGAGCTTGTTGTCCGTCAGGAAGCGCACCACGGTGGGGGCCACACCCAACAGCGACAAGGGCTGGGTGGCTGGACCCATGGCCTCTTGGTTCAACTTGGCATCAAAGAAGCGGGTTCCAGGCAAGAAGACCTTGTACTCCTCAGGCTTGAGGCTGACGATCTTGCTCATGATGGCCGCGGCCTCATCGGGCTTGCTTTGGATGAAAGCGACCGTGTCAAACCAAGCCTTGATCATGCCGACCAAGTCCTTGCGCTTGGTCTTGATGGCCTTCTCCTGCGCCACCAACAAGTCAGGAATCAAACCCGGCAGGTCTTTGGAGGTGAACAAGGCCTTGCCCTTGCCGCTGCTCTCAATTTGATGGATCCAAGGGTTCCACACCACAGCGGCGTCGACCCGGCCACTCATGAAGGCTGCAGCCGCATCACCAGCGGCCAGGTTCACGATCTTCACGTCTGACACCTTCATGCCGTTCTTGGCCAAGGCATTGACCAACACGAAGTGCGACACGCTGAACTCTTCCAGGGCGATGGTCTTGCCCTTCAAATCAGCAAAGCGCTTGATCTTGGGGCCTGCGACCAAGGCGTCATTGCCCGCCGAGTTGTCATTCACCAAAATGGTCTTGATGGGAATGCCCTTGGCCAAGGGACCCATGGTGTCAGACCAGGTTTGCGAGTTGGCATCGAGCTGCCCTGCCGACAAGGCGGAGATCGAGTCGGTGTAGTTGGCAAACCAGACGAGCTTCACATCAGCGCCATGCTTCTTGAAGAAGCCTTTTTGCTCGGCCACGTACCAAGCCACCCAGCCCGGCCAGTCGGACACGCCGACCTTGACTTCGGCATGCGCTGGCGCAGCGACGAACAAGGCAGAAGCAGCCATGGCACCCGCCACGACACAAGAAGACAGACGAGACAGGAAGGCTTTCGACATCACGGACTCCAGGCATGAGTGGGACAAAAATTCCAGGAGGCCACCTCGTCTCGAAGTGTTCCTCCCGGGCTTTTGTCCCGCCGTGGAGCCTGAACACCGTCGAGGGTGTTTGAGGCCGGTTGCTCTCGGACCAGTCACGCTGCGTGTGGCGACCACTGCACGGCATCGGAACCCTAGCAACCCTTTCGACAGACAACCAAACGAGGCTGCCTCCTTATGCGATGGATGTACGCAACGTCTGTGCCAGCCCAGCAATGAGTAGCTTGCACCACTGTGGTGCAAACGCAATGGCAGCAGCCGCACCGACCTTGGCCTTGCGCTGGAATCCCCCCACAATGAGGCCATGTCGTCGCGAAACCTGGGTCCCCTCGTTGACCAACATCTCGAATATCTGACCGTGCACAAGCGCTTGGCGGAGCGCACCGTAGCGATGTACGCGGACGCCTACCAACGACTACAAGCCTTTTGCGACAAAGAAGCGGTGGCGCTGGCGGATGTGCGTCCCCATCATGTACGGGGCTGGGTGGCGCGCTTGCATGCGCAAGGGCTGGGTTCTCGCAGCATCGCCATCACGTTGGCCGCCTGGCGCAGCCTGTGGCGCTGGATGGGCAAAGAGGGCTTGGCCGCCCTGAACCCGGCCGATGGCATCAAAGCGCCCAAAGGCGCGAAACCCCTGCCCAAGGCCTTGGCCGTGGACCAGGCGGTGGCGCTGGCCGAAGCCCCTGCTTTGGACACACCGGCACGCTCCAAACGCGACGAAGCCGAAGCCCCTTGGCTGCATGCGCGCGATCAGGCCATGATCGAGTTGCTCTACAGCAGCGGCCTGCGCAGCGCTGAATTGCTGGGCTTGGACCTGCATGCCTCGCCCACCTCGGCGGGTTGGATTGATTGGCAAAGCGCCGAAGCCCACGTGCTGGGCAAAGGGCAGAAGCGGCGCATGGTCCCCATCGGCCAAGCCGCCATGAGTGCCCTGCACAGGTGGACCGCCGTCCGTGAACAACTCAAACCCACAACCGACCCAGCCCTGTTCATCAGCCGACTGGGGCAACGGCTCACGCCCATGCAATTGCGCAACCGGCTCAAACAAATCGGGCAACAGGCCGGGCTTCCTACGCATGTACACCCTCACATGCTGCGGCACAGCTTTGCCAGCCATTTGCTGCAATCCAGTGGGGACTTGCGTGCCGTGCAAGAACTCCTGGGCCACGCCCACATCACCACCACGCAGGTTTACACCAAGCTGGACTTTCAACACCTGGCCAAGGTGTATGACGCGGCGCATCCGAGGGCCAAACCCCGAGACACAAGCGCCCCCGTCACGCCAACGGCGCTGAACGATCCGGATGAATGAGGGGGCGGCTACACTGGCCGCCACATGAACACCCCGCCCCGCCTTCACTGGTCAGACGCTGACACCTCACACGATGCGCTGTGGCGCTCCGAAGCCGCCCTCCCGCCCTACAAACGGGTGGTGCTGGCGGACGACCGCACATCGGCAGACGAAGCGTATCGACTGGCCAGCGAAGGCACGGCCTTGCTGTGGCAGGGCGACTTTCAAAACGCCAAACACCTGCTGCAAGCGCTGACGCGCCGCTTGGATCGCACCAGCGCCAAACGCAAACCTGCAAGGGCACCCTCTGCAACAGGCAGTTTGACACCGGCGGCCCAGGCTTTTCACCAACATCGCCAGCAGCAAGGCCGACGTGCGCAGATTTTGGGCATGGTGTTGATTCCCTTCAACGCCGACCACAGCATTCCCTTGCGCCGCGCACCCGATGCGCGCCAAGCCTGCCTCGAAGCTTATGGCCCTGGCACCGAGCCTTATGTCACCTCACTGCGTGAGTTGCTGGGCGTGATCGGCGCCCATGAATGGCGCAAGAAGGGCGTCGCCATTCCGGCATTGAAGGCGAACATCCACACCCACTATGGTGTGTTCTCGCCACTGCGTGGCGAATACATCGATCTGGTCGCCCAAGCCCCGCTGCCTGCCCATGCCGATCTCGCTTTTGACATTGGTACGGGCACCGGCGTGCTGGCCGCCGTCCTGGCGCGTCGGGGCGTGGCTCGCGTGGTAGGCACCGATCAATCCGACCGCGCCCTGGCCTGCGCCCAAGACAACCTGACCCGCCTGCAACTGCAGGATCAAGTTGCTCTGCAAAAGGTAGACCTCTTCCCCGAAGGACAAGCCGCACTGGTGGTGTGCAACCCACCCTGGGTGCCCGCCCGACCCACCTCGCCCGTGGAGTACGCGGTGTATGACCCCGACAGTGCCATGCTGCGCGGCTTCTTGTCTGGCTTGACTGCACACCTTCGCCCTGGGGGCGAGGGCTGGCTGATCATCTCGGATCTGGCCGAACACTTGGGCTTGCGGTCGCGTGAGCAATTGCTGCAATGGATCACCGATGCCGGGCTGAAGGTGGTGGGTCGCCTGGATGCGCGCCCCAAACATCCCAAAGCCACCGACCCGAGTGACCCGCTGCACCGCGCCCGCGCGGCAGAGATCACGTCTTTGTGGCGCTTGAGCGCAGCCTGAGCGTTCGCGCCCCCGCCTGAACCACCTAAACCTGCTGGGGTGTTGGACAATGGCGGGTTTTGCATCCCCGCCCTTTAATGCCTGATTCACAGGCCACGAGTCCCGCCATGAAAGTCATCACCCTCCGCGAAGGCAAAGAACGCTCCCTGCTGCGCCAACACCCTTGGGTGTTCCAAGGCAGCGTCGCCAAGGGTGGCGCTGATCAAGGCGAAACCGTGCGCGTGCAGTCGCACGATGGCAAGTTTCTGGCCTGGGCGGCCTTCAGCCCCAGCTCGCAGATTCGTGTGCGCGCCTGGAGCTTCCACGAAGAAGAACGCATCGACGCGGCCTTTTTCGCCCGCAAAGTGCAACAGGCGGTGGCCCTGCGCCGCCGTTTGGGCATCGACAGCAATGGCATCCGCCTGATCCACGGCGAAGCCGACGGCCTGCCTGGCCTGATCGTGGACCAGTATGACGACATCCTCAGCGCCCAGTTCTTGAGTGCCGGCACCGAGCGCTGGAAAGACGCCATCGCCGACGCCTTGGTCGCGGCTACCGGCTGTCCCTACATCTACGAACGATCCGACTCGGGCGTGCGTGGTTTAGAGGGCCTGGCACCCGTGACCGGTTGGCTGCGCCACCCAGACACCGCCGACGGCAGCCGCCGCGCCACCGAAGTCACCATTCATGAAAATGGCTGGAAGCTGACGCTGGACGTGGCGGAAGGCCACAAGACCGGTTACTACCTCGACCAGCGTGACAACCGCGGCCTGTTTGCCAAACTGGTCAAACAGTTCAATTGCAAGACCGTGTTGAACTGCTACAGCTATACCGGCGGCTTCAGTGTGGCGGCCCTCGAAGGCGGTGCCACCGATGTCACCAGTGTGGACTCGTCTGGCCCGGCCTTGGCCCGAGCCAGCGCCCATGTGACGCTGAACGGCTACGAAGCAAGCGCTCACACCGCCTTGGACGCCGACGTGAATGGCACCCTGCGCCGCTTCATCAAAGAAGGGCGCACCTTTGACGCCATCGTGCTGGACCCGCCCAAGTTCGCCCCCAGCGCCGCACACGCTGACCGCGCCAGCCGCGCCTACAAAGACATCAACCGACTGGCCTTCAAGCTGCTAAACCCCGGTGGTTTGTTGCTGACCTTCTCTTGCTCGGGCGGCATTGGCGGTGAGCTGTTCCACAAGATCGTCGCTGGGGCGGGCATGGACGCGCAAGTGAACGCTTACATCTTGCGACGCTTGGAAGCGACACCGGACCACCCAACCACCGTCACCTTCCCAGAAGGGGAGTATTTGAAGGGCTTGGTACTTGTCCGGAAAGACGAAAGTTTAGGCGACTAAACTGAAGTCGCCCTGGCGGGGGATGTCATGCCATTTAACAATCACGCCACACATAATGGGACAGGTCTTTGTTACATCCACCAAAGCAGTCCCGGTCATGAGCAGCAATTTCAGCAGTAAGAATGGCAACTCAGAGGCACGTCGCGGCGTCATCACCGCACGCATCCTGACTCAAATCGGCACAGAACAAGGGGTGGACATGAGCACCCTGCTCGCGTCCACCGGCTTGACCGACATCGCGCTGCAAGACGATGGCACCGCCATCAGCCTGCAGCAAGAAATTCAACTCATCCGAAACCTGCAGCAGGCTTTGCCAGCCATCCAGACACTGGGGCTGATCGCCGGCAACCGCTACCAATTGCCTCAATACGGTTTGTGGGGCTATGCCGTGGTGGGCAGCCCGAATTGGGGCAGCGCCATCAATGTGGCGATCCGCATGGTCAGCCAATACATCTTGCTGACCAAACACCGCACCGAAAAAATCGGCGACAAGATCGTGTCAATGTTCGACACCGATCACCTGCCCGCTGACATTCGGCAGTTTGCGCTGGACCGCGACCGCGCTTGCATGCTGAAAGTGCAACGCGATGTCAGCGGCGTGACGCTGCCGTATATCGAAGTGCAGATGCGACGCGAGAGCCCGGCCCCTGAGGTGATCCAGGCCTATGTGGACAACTTTGGTGTGGAACCCAAATTTGGCCAGCAACAGGACTCGGCTTCCTTCAGTGCGGAAGTGCTGTCGCGCCCCCTGAACCTGACCTTGGAAAACACCCTGCGCCAATACGGCCAGATGTGTCGCGACCTGGTGGATGCGCGTCATCATCGCACCGGCGTGGCGGGAAAGGTTCGAGACCGTTTGCTGCAAACGCCGGGCCACATTCCAGACATGGAAGAAATCGCCGCCGAGATGAACATGACCTCGCGCACCTTGCGTCGTCACCTCACGGCCGAAGGCGCCACCTTCCGCGACCTGCTGGAAGAAGTGCGCTCCACCCTGGCTGAAGAACTGATGACCCAAGCCAACCTGACCCACGGTGAAATCGCCGAGCGTCTGGGTTATGCCGACGTGACGACCTTCATCGAAGCCTTCCGCCGCTGGAATGGCATGGCCCCCAGCGAGTTCCGTCGCCAGAAGGGGCTGCCCAGCTACACCCGCCGCAGCGCCCGGTGGGATGCCCTTTTGAATTGATTGGTTACCAAACCAACGATTGCATACCGGGCCGCCAATTTAAGCGGCAATTTGCCGCACTGTTCGGGCTTTGCCGAAAAGCCGGGGGCACCTAGACTGAATACGACAGATTCTGGGTACCCCTTCCATGAGCATTGCCCCCCAACTGCGTAACCTCAATATCGACCTGCCTGCCTGCCCGCAGACACTGGTCAAGCTGTCCTTGTTGATGGCTGATGAGGAAGCGTCCATTGATCAGATGGCCTCCTTGATCGAGACCGACATGGCCTTGTCCGCTGCCATCGTGCGCACGGTGAATTCGGCCCTGTTTGGCTTGCTCAAACGCGTGGAGACCGTCCACGATGGCATTCGCTACCTGGGCATGGCCCAAGTGGCCGGCCTGACCTACGAAATTGGCCTGCGTGGCGCCTTTCCCCCCAGCCAATTGATGCAAGACATCTGGGACCGGGCTGGCGTACGAGGCCTGGCCATGAGCCGCATTGCCCGTCAGATCGACATCGACCCCTGGCATGCCCACACCCTGGGCCTGTTCGCGGAAAGCGGCCGTGCCGTCTTGATTGCGCATGACCGCCAACGCTACGAAGCCTTGGGCAAGGAGTATCCCGACGAAGCCCTGCTCTGCGCTGCCGAGATCGAAGCTTTTGGCGTGAGCCATTCGGCGCTGGGTGCCGCCATGTGCCAGGCTTGGGGCTTGTCGAAAGACATCTCCGACGGCGTGCGCGCACGTCCGCACAGTGCCAGCCAATGGCCCCAAGAGCGCCCCGCCGTGCAACGCTTGCTGGCCGTGGCCGCCGCCGTGGATGGCCTGCTGCTGAATCCCGATACCTTTGATCACCCAGACGAGGTCTGGGCGGAGCTTCGGCCCTTGGCCGATGGCATGGGTCTGCACTTTGACTCGTTCAAGATGGCCACCGAACGCGTGGTGGAACGATTGAATTTGCCGCAGGATCAATCCTTGCCAGCATGACAAAAGGGGCCCGCGGGCCCCTTTTCACATCTCAGGCTGCGCCCGACTCACTGCTTGATGGCTTCGACCTGGATGACCAGCTTGATGTCATCGGGAATGAAGGGCAGGCCGTAGTTCATGCCAAAAGCGCTGCGCTTGATGGTGGTCTCGGCATCACCGCCGCACACCTCGCGGTTGTCCAAGCGTGGGTTGTTGTAGCAATTGAAATCAGCCAGCGTCAAGGTCACGGGTTGCGACTGGCCCAGCATGGTCAAGGTACCTGCCACGCTGGTCAGCTTGTCGCCCTTGAAGGTGAACTTGTCGCCCACGAAGCGGGCGCTTGGGTGCGTTTCAACCTGGAAGAAGTCTTTGCTCTTGAGGTGGCCATCAAACGCGGCAGTGCCGGTGTTGATGGAGGCCATGTCGATGGTGATGTCCACCGAGCCCTTTTTCGCGGCACGGTCCAGGGTCACCTGACCGCTTTTCTTGTCGAAGCGGCCCCGGTTGGTGGAGGTGCCAAAGTGCTTGGCCTCAAAGGTCACGAAGGTGTGGGTGGGATCGATCACATAGGTGCTCGGGGCGGCAGACACAGCGCCCGCAGCCAGGGTTGCAGCAGCCAGCACCAAAGTAGAGAAAGCACGGTTCATGTCGGAACTCCTGTCAGAGTGAAAAGCACCCGTGGTCGGGCGATGAGAAACGGGAAAACAACCAAGCTAGGCCGCGATCACAGGGGCGCCATGCCCTGCATCACCAGCTTGAACTTGACTTGCACGTCATTGGCCACGACAGATGGGTCTGCCCAGTCACCGTCGCCAATCTTGAAATCGAGTCGTTTGAGGTTGAATGCCCCCGTGGCGGTGGTCAGGCCGGCCGCCGAGGTCAACTGCACAGGCACCACCAGATCACGGCTCGCGCCCTTGATGGCCAGTTTGCCAACCACCTCAAACTTGCCGCCGCCCAAGCCCTTGATGGCCGTGGACTGGAAGGTCGCCTTGGGAAACTTGGCCGTGTTGAACCACTCGGGCTTCAGCAACTCGGCATTGGTTTCGGGGTTGATGGACACGCTGCCCAGATCAATTTGAAACGCCACCGACCCCGCCTGGGGCTGCTTGGGGTCGAAGTTCATCTGCGAACCAAAGCTCTTGAAGCGCCCCTGCAGCGGCACGCCCAATTGTTTGGCCACAAAGCTGACTTCACTTTGGGCAGGCACCAAGGTCTGCGCCTGTACCGGGGCCCACGCTGCAGCCACAGTCAAGGCGGCGGCCACGGCAGGGGCCAAGATGTGTTGGGTCAATTTCATCTGTGATCTCCGTTGGGCATACTCGGGCGAGGTCCGGCGGCTTCAACGCTTGAAGCGCATGCGATCCAGCAAACCATCTTTGTCGATGAACTGGTGCTTGATGACGGCCCCCACATGCAAGACCACCAGGCCGATCAGGGCGAAGGCGGCCAAGCCGTGCGCTTCTTTCAGGACCTCGGCCAGATCCGGATTGGGGGCCACCCAATCAGGCAGCGGCAGCACGCCAAACCACACGATGGGGAAACCTTTGGCCGAGCTATAGGCCCACCCCAACAGTGGCACCGCCAAAAACAGCAGATACATCAAGTGATGGGTGCCGTGATGGGCGAGGTGCTGCCAGCGTGGCATGAGTTGCTGAATCCGCCCGGGCAAGACAGGGGGGCGGTGCGTGATGCGCCACACCAGACGCAACACCGACAAGAACAGGATCGCCACCCCGGCCCACTTGTGCCAATTGATGAGCTTGAGTTTGGCCGGAGAAAAAGGCTGATCGTCCAGATACACCCCTACCGAGAATGCGGACAGGATGGCCAGAGCCAAGGCCCAGTGCAAGACGATCGCCATCGAGGTGTATCGGGGTTCGGTCGTTCGATCCATGGGTGTCTCCGGTTTCATTGGTTGAAAGATTAAGGGATTCTGTCCCCAGACAGGTTGTACGGACTTGACCGCTCTGTTCAATTATTTTGAACGGCTCAAGAGTGGACGAAATTGGCCGAAACCCCATCACGATGCCTCGCATCGCGATCAACCATGTCCAAACGTCCACTGTTACAACTGTCTGATTGGGTACTCAGTACCGACCCCAAGCAACGCATTCGCATCATGCGTTCGCTGATGGCTGCGTACGCCTATCTGGCCTGTGTGGGCATCATGGCCTATGCGACTTGGGCCGGCATGATGTCGCCCCAGAATGCCTTGTTGATCGCCACGGCCGGTTGCATCAACTTGCTGTTTTGGTATGCGGTGCTGCGCAGTGGCTACAACCGCCGGTTTGCCGACCCCTCGTTGACCTTACCGCAAGTGCTTTCCGGATTGGTGATCGGGATGATGGCCTACGCCGTGACCGGGCCCCTGCATGGCTCGACCTTGATCCTGCTGGCCCTGATCATGATCTTTGGCATCTTTGCCCTGCAATCGAAAACGGCCAAGATCATCGGCGCCGTCACTGTGGTGGCCTTGGCTGCCACCATGGTCTACAAGTCGGCCACCGACCCCGTGCACTACCCCTTGTCACTGGAAATCGCGCACTTCATTTTGATGGCGTCCATCATGCCGACCATCACCAGTTTGGCCGCTCAGCTCAACACCTTGCATCACAAGCTGGAGTCGCAAAAGAACGAGTTGGCCCATGCCCTCACCCGCATTCAGGTTCTGGCCACGCGCGATGAGCTCACAGGCTTGTTCAACCGACGCCACATGCTGGAGGTGCTCAATCAGCATCAGAAACGGCTGGATCGGTCGGGCCACCACCAGTTCCATCTGGCCTTGTTGGACATCGATCACTTCAAGCGCATCAACGACACCTACGGTCACAACGTGGGTGACGACGTGTTGCAGCGGTTTGCCCAAGTGATCGAAAGCACCCTGCGCGAGACCGACATCCTGGCGCGTTGGGGTGGCGAAGAGTTCCTGCTGCTCATCAACGACACCCATGCCGAACTGGCCAAGGTCGCGCTGGAGCGCACCCGCGCAGCGTTGTCACAAGCCCCGCTGCTGCCTGAGCATCCCGAGATCGTGATCACCTTCTCAGCCGGCCTCACGGGCTACGAAGAGGGCGAGCGACTGCACGACTGCATCGAACGTGCGGATGGGGCGCTGTATCAGGCCAAGAAGCAAGGTCGCAATCGCATCGTGTTGGCCGACACGCCGGAGGACAAGCCTCGCCCATGAACGCCGGCTGGTTTTCCTCCCTCGTTGACCTGTTAATCAGTCGCGACCCACAGATTCGGTCCCGACTGATTTACAGCTGGATCGCCATCTACGGCTATGCCGCGGGGACGGCGGTTATTCTCACTGCCGCGTCGATGGGGCTGACCCACCCACTACACACTTATGCCCTGTTGACCTATGTGTGGGGCGGCGTGATCACCTTCTACATGCTGGTGCGCAGTGGCTGGTCGAAGCGACTGGTGAATCCCAGCATGGACTTTCCCCAATCCCTGTTTGCCGTGGTGGCTGCCCTGTCGGCCTATGTGATTGCGGGCCCGGTCCGCGAAGGCGTGATGCCTTTGTTTTCACTGTTGTTGATCTTTGGCGTCTTCACCTTGCCCCCTCGGCAAGTGTTGATCGTCGGCCTGTTGACCATTTTTGGATTGGGCAGCGTCGTCTTGGCCATGGTGCACTGGATGCCCGGCGAAAACGATGGCCGAGAAGCCCTGTTGCGCTTCATGCTGGCCGCCCTCATCATGCCGGCCATCTCGGCGGTGGCCTATTACGTGGCCAGCATCCGGCGGCGCATGAACAAGCAGAAGCATGAACTGCGGCAAGCCTTGTCGATGCTGCAAGAAGTGGCCATCCGCGATGACATGACCGGACTGGTCAACCGCCGACACATGATGCAGTTGCTCGACTTGCAACAAGAGCGTCAGGCCCGATCCAGCGAAGGTTTTTGCCTGGCCTTGATCGACTTGGATCACTTCAAACACATCAACGACCATTACGGCCATCATGTGGGTGATGCCGTGCTGAAAGACTTTGCCTTGGCCGCCGTCAGCGTGCTGCGTCAAACCGATGTATTGGCCCGCTGGGGCGGTGAAGAGTTTCTGTTGATGATGCCAGGACACGGCATGAGCCACGACCAAGTGCTACAGGCTTTGGACCGCATACGGGCGCAACTGCAGGCCCTGCCGACCCTGGCCGATCACCCCATCACGTTCTCGGCGGGCGTGACCTGCCATCCCGAAGGCGAAGCCTTGCGTGAAACACTGGAGCGGGCTGACCGCGCCTTGTATCAGGCCAAAGCCCAAGGACGGGATCGCTCTGTGTTGATTGATTCAGTGCCCTCGCCGCAAACGCCCTGACACAGCCGGGGTGGGCGCCATGATCTGAACGGGCGGGATCAGGCCAGATCAGAGAAGAAGCGGCTGCCGTGGAAGATCAAGGGGCGAGCACCCAAGCGGCGTTGCACATGCTCGACGCGGCCAATCAAGACGATGTGATCGCCCGCTTCCGTCATTTGATGGTGCGAACACTCAAACACCGCCACGGCGCCATCGATCAGGGGCGCGCCGGTCAAACCGGGGCGCCAAGGTGTGCCTTCAAAACGGTCAATGCCTTTGCGCGCAAAGCGCTCGGCCAGCAAGCGTTGATCGGCGGCCAGCACGTTGATGGCGTAATGGGTGGCCGAACGAAAACCCGCCAAGGCGCTGGAGCGCGATGACAAGCACCACAAGACCAGGGGAGGCTCAAGCGAGACGGAGCTGAAAGAGTTGGCCGTCAACCCGACCAGTTGCCCTTGCGCATCCCGTGCGGTCACGATGGTGACCCCGGTGGCAAATTGGCCCGAAGCGGATCGGAAATCATCGGTGCTGAAGGGCAGCGCAGCCGCCTCAGCCTTCGTGGGCGTCAAAGACATGAACTCTTTCTATGGATCAAGCCCGAAGTGTAGACGTGTGGGCCGCAGCCTGCACGGGACGAGGGCAATACACCCATATCGGCCGGCCGCCCGGCAAAGTGAAGTGCGCACGCGGCTGGATGGCTTGGCCTTGGGGGCCCACGGCCATGAATTCGAGACTGACCAGCCAGGCACCCGGCTTCATCGTGTCCACCGCTTTGGCCCACGCGCGCGGCATGGTTTCAGGGCGTTGAAACAAGTAGACCAGATCAAACTGTGACCAGTCATCGGCCCACATGTCACCCCGCCGCACCTGGGCCCAAGGGCAGCGCAGCTTGCACACCGCCCACCACATCCAACTCCACTCGACCCCACTGAACTGGGCCTGCGGATAGGCGGAACGCAAGGCGAGCAAGCCGTCACCCATGCCGCAACCCGCGTCCAGAATGCGAACGCCAGCAGCCAAAGGGACATGCCGGGGCAAATCATCCAGCGCCCCCAGCGGCGTGGGAAACACCGGTGCGTCGCGCCAAGAGCGCATGGGATAGGCCAACAACAACAAGGCCAAGGGCGCCAACCAGGCCCATGCCGGCAAACCAGCGCCCTGCCCCATGGCCAACACCGACAGCGGAAAGCCTGCCGCCACAAACACACGTCGCCAGGTGGTGGCCGCAATGGCGGGCCACAAAGACAGCAGCGCCGCCATGGCAGTAGGCAAGAGTGCCACGCTCCACAGCGGTGCTTGCGCCTGTTGCAAGCTCCACGCCAAGCCCCAGGCCGCCGCCCAAGTGAGCAAAGCGGGCAAAGGCCAGGGCAAGCTCAACACGCGTGTCAACCTATGAGCTTAATCTTGGGGGCCGCGGATCTTGTCGATCAAGCCATTGAGTTCATCGAGACTGCCGAACTGAATGGTGATCTCACCTTGTTCGCCCCGCTTGGTCTTGCGCTTGACGTTGATCTCCACCTGAGCGGTCAACAGGTCTGACAACTCTTCTTCCAGGCGCAATACATCGCGGGACTTGTCTTGCTTGACGCGCAACAACGGAGTCTGGCGACCCGCGCCCTGCACTTTGGCCACGAGCTTTTCAGCTTCGCGCACGTTCAGCTTGCGCGCCACGATTTCATGCGCACTGGTGATCTGCTGAGCTTTGTCCAAACCCAACAGCGCACGGGCATGGCCCATGTCGATATCGCCAGCCATCAGCATGCCTTGCACGGGCTCGGCCAAATTCAACAAGCGCAACAGGTTAGAGGCGGCACTGCGTGAGCGGCCCACGGCTTGCGCCGCTTGCTCATGGGTCAGGCCAAACTCTTGGGTCAGCCTTTGCAGACCTTGCGCCTCTTCCAGCGGATTGAGGTCTTCACGCTGGATGTTTTCGATCAAGGCCATGGCCGCCGCGGCGTCGTCCGGCACGTCTTTGACCAACACAGGCACTTCGCTCAGACCGGCCAGCTTGGCCGCACGCGAACGGCGTTCACCCGCGATGATTTCGTATCGGCCCTCGCCAATGGGGCGCACCAGGATCGGCTGCATGATGCCCTGGGCACGGATGGACTCGGCCAACTCGTACAGAGAGCCCTCGTCCATGCGGGTGCGCGGCTGATACTTGCCGGCCTGCATCAGGTCCAGACGCAGGGTGGTAGGAGCCCCATCCGACGCAGCGGGTGCAGGGTTGTCCGTCACTTTGGGGCCCAGCAGGGCCTCCAGGCCCATTCCCAGGCCTTTGGATTTCTTGGTCGCCATAGCTTGCGATTGTCGTCTATGTCTGCAGCCAATCTTGCAGCAAAGACCAACCTTCTGGCCAGGGTCCGTGTCCGGAATCCTCATTCACATGACCTTGGGGCCCCAGATCCACAAACGAAGCGCCCCAATCCTGGGCCAAACGCTCGGCACGCGCCAAGCTGCTGTAGCTGTCGGTGCTGGAGGCCAGCACACAGGCATCAAACGGCAAGCGCAGTCGGGGCACCTTGATCCAGCCATGCAGTTGCGGCGGCAAGGTGTCCAGTCGCTCGGGGGCATCCAGATCAGGTGGCGCCACCAGCCAAGCGCCACACACGCGGTCGATGTGACGTGAATGGGTCGCCCAAGCAGCCACCAAATGGCAGCCCAAACTGTGGGCGACCAGCACAGCCGGCTGATCGGTCAATTCGCTGTGCGCCAAGAGGGTTTCATCCAAGCGCATCATCCAATCGCCTCGGCGAGGCCACTCCCAGTCGTCCTGATCAACCCGAATCCACGCCCCATGATCCGATTGGTGCACTTGGGGCCACAAGGTTTGCCAATGATTGGTGCCAGAATCATGCCACCCCGGCAGCAAAACGAGCGTCGATAAACGGGATCTACGGGTTCTCATGCCCCCTATCCTAGTGGCTCGAAGGGTCGGCATAATTGTTGCAAATTGCAATAATGTCTTCATGAGTCAAGTGCTGAGGTTTGGCACCATGCCCGGAAAGTCGTCTTCACTCGCAGATCAGACTGTCGAGGCCTTTCGGGCTTCTCCGGATGCTATGGCTCAGTCCGCCGCGCTGTGGGAAGCCGTTTTCGAGCAAAGCGCCTGCGGCCAATTGCTGATGACACCCGACGGCGACATTGAAGCCATCAACAGCAAAGCCTGCCAATTGCTGGGTTATGCCCGCGAAGCGCTCATTGGCACGCGCAGCCACAGCCTGACCCACCCAGGTGATCTGGCCACCGAGCTCGAACACTGGCGCAGCTTGCAGACCGGTCACTTGCCGCACTTCAAATTGGAGTTGCGCCTGCTCAAGCAGACCGGCCACATCATGTGGGTGGAAGCGCATGTGTCGATGCTGCGCGACCAAACGGGGCAGGCCTGCCAGGCCATGATGATCTTTCACGACATCACGACCCGCAAGCACATTGAACGCAGCCTGCGCGAGCGCGATGCCCTGCTGCGCAGCCTGGACCACATCCCTGGCGCCATCTACAAAGTCTTGCTGCCCCTGCACGGCGAGCCCCAATTGCTCTACGCCAGCAGCGCAGCCGCACAACTCTATGAGATCGATCCGGCGGCCACCCGCTTGAACTGGACCACCCACTACAAGCGTGTGCACCCCGATGACCTGCAGCAAGTGACGCAGTGGGTCAGCGCCTCGTTGGAGCAACCCAATCAGCCGCTGCAATACACCTATCGGGTCATCACACCGCATCATGGCGTCCGTTGGTTGTCGGGTGAAGCTGTGGCGCAAAGCCTGCCCGATGGCAGCACGTCCTGGTACGGCTACACGATCGACGTGACCGAGCAGCAGCAAGCGCTGGGGCAGTCCGATCAGCCCCAGGTCGACGTGCCCACGCCGGTGGCTACCATGGTGTCGAACACCGACATCCGCATTGATCCGGTGCCCGCCCCTGCGCCGACCGCGCCCAGCACCCCGCCCGCCATGCCGGCCTTGCGCCTGCGCGATGTCCTGCCAGACGGACATGAATCTCCGTCAGCAGAGCCCATTCGGGTCCTGTACGCCGAAGACAATGAGATCAACGTCTTGCTGGTGGAGCAGGTCTTCAAACTGCGCCCGCAATGGGAATTGGTCGTGGCCGCCAACGGCCAAAGCGCATTGGCCAAAGCCCGTGCACAGCGCCCCGATGTGATGTTGGTGGACATGGACTTGGGCGACATGTCGGGCCTGGAGTTGATGCAGACCCTCGACAGCGATCCCCGTACGCAAAGCATCACACGCGTGGCACTGTCCGCTGATTCGATGCCTGAAACCATTCAATCGGCACAGCGTTTAGGCTTTGTCGACTACCTGACCAAACCCCTCGATGTACTGGCCCTGCTGCGCTGCCTGGATCAGTTGCTGCAACCCGTATCGATGCCTGCCGTTCAACCCGCCGCTTGAGCTGGCTGGTGCCCGGTCAGAGCGGGCGTTTGGATTGGCCCTTTTCGCGGGCCACACGCTCGACCAGTTCCGCCGCAAACGACACGAACGATTGGGCGCCCTTGCTGCTCGGGTCAAACACCACGCCCGGCAAACCATAGCTCGGTGCTTCGGCCAAACGCACATTGCGCGGGATGACGGTGTCAAACACCTTGTCCCCGAAGTGCGCCTTCAGTTGCTCGCTCACTTGCTGTTGCAAGGTGATGCGAGGGTCATACATGACGCGCAACAAACCAATCAGTTGCAGCTCACGGTTCAGGTTGGCATGCACTTGCTTGACGGTGTTGACCAAGTCGGTGAGGCCTTCCAGGGCGAAGTATTCGCACTGCATGGGCACGATCACGCCATGGGCACAGGTCAGGCCATTGAGGGTGAGCAAGCTCAAGGAAGGCGGGCAGTCGATCAGGACAAAGTCGTAATCGGCCGCGGCCGCTTCGATGGCGGTTTTCAATCGGCGATCACGCCGCTCGAGGTTGACGAGTTCAATCTCGGCGCCAGCCAATTCGCGATTCGCACCCAGCACGTCATAGCCCGCCTTCTCGCTGCGTGCGCGGGCTTGGGCAATCGTGGCCTGTTCCAGCAACACATCGTAGACAGACATCTCCAGGGTGCGCTTGTCCACGCCTGAGCCCATGGTGGCGTTGCCTTGGGGATCCAGGTCGATGATAAGCACGCGCTGACCGATCTTGGCCAGGCCAGCGGCCAGGTTGACAGTCGTGGTGGTCTTGCCCACCCCACCCTTTTGATTGGCGATGCAGAAGATGTGCGGCATGGTGTGCATTATCACCGCTGGCTGTGGCATAGCGATTGCATTCCAAGCTGTGGCATGCATTTTCAGGATTCATTCCTTACCGACCATGACCGCAGTATCGAGACATTTGTCACAGTCCTTGTCCAACTCGGTGCACCACGCCTCCCGGGCCATGCATCCAGATGGTGAAAAGTTGTCGGCGCTGATCAATTTGGCGGGCCGACAGCGGATGCTGTCGCAACGACTGGTCTTGAATGCGGTACTGGCGGCCCAAGACGATGCGCAAGCCTTGAACACGCTGCGAGAAACCCTGTCGACGATGCGCGAGAGTCATCAACGGCTGGCCCATGGCGGCGACGAATGGCCCGGCGCCTACAGTGAGTCATTGAAGCAGGTCTACTTTGGCGCCCAGCAGGCGGATGCCCGTATCAAGGGCTTTCTGGGCCTGGCCCAACAAGTGCTCGATGGACTGAGTCGGCGTCAGCACGGCATCACCGATGTCTTACAGAACCTGGTGGCCGAAGCCAACCCGATTTTGCAGTTGCTCAATGAACTCACCCAAGCCCACGAGGCGGAGGCCTCACACCGCACCAAGCAAGATCGGGCGCGTCATCGGGACTTGATGGATCGACTGCAGTTGGTTGCACGCGAGGCCAAAGTGGTCGCGTTCAACGCGCAGGTGGCCGCATTCAGGGCGGGGCAACAAGGGCCAGAGTTTGGTGTCGTGGCAGCACGTATGGGTGCCATCACTGAAGAGATGGAGCGACTGGTGGATCAGGCCCGCTGAGCCTGCCAACGGATAGAGACCCACGGTGTCAAACAGTTGTCGCTGAACTGTCACCGCCGTTTCACATGATTTGATCACGCTGTCGGGATGGCTCGCGCAGATGCGAGGTCGTTTCACGGGAAGTATCAAACATGAAGAAGTCTCTTTTGTCCGCGGCCATCGCCGCCACCCTCGCCTCTTTGGGCACGACCGCCCAAGCCGGTCTGTTGGACGGCGCCACCCAAGCCTGGACCTACCAGCACAGCGGCGCCAACAGCTATCTGTCTGAGATCCTGAGTTTTGACGCCGCCCGCAACGAGTTGTGGGTCTCTGGCGTGAGCGGCATCGATATTCTCAACGCCACCTCCGGCACACTGGTCCAACGCCTGGACATCAGCGCGTTCGGTAGCGTCAACAGTGTGTCGATTCACGGTGGTGTGGCCGCCCTGGCGATTGAGAATAAAACCAACCGCGAACTGCCCGGCTTGGTCCAAACCTACAACACTGCCACACGCAGCCTGACCGGCTCGTACACCGTGGGCGCCCTGCCCGACATGCTGACCTTCACGAAAGACGGCAGCAAGATTCTGGTGGCCAATGAGGCCACACCCAATAACGTGAGCATGGCTGGCATCAGCGCGGCCAACAGCCACTATGGCACCCTGACCTCTGCAGCTGGCGTGTTCCCACGCACTTACGGCACCAACGCACTGGACCCAGCAGGCAGCGTCAGCATCATCAACCTGGGTACCGGCGTGGTGACCACATCGGGTAACCTGAACACGGCACTGCGCACAGGCAGCAACCTTCGCACCAACACAGGCATGGACTTCGAGCCTGAGTACATCGCTGTGAATGCAGCAGGCACCAAGGCTTACGTGACCCTGCAAGAAGCCAATGGCATGGGCGTGCTGGACATTGCCACCGGTCAGTTTGACAAAGTGACCGGATTGGGCGCCAAGGATTTCAGCGCAGCAGGCAATCGCATCGACCCCAAGAATGACGGCAGCATCGGCCTGACCTCCGTGAACGCGAAGGGCTTGTACATGCCCGACGGCATCGCCAGCTACGAACACAACGGCCAGACTTTCTTGGTCATGGCCAATGAAGGCGATTTCCGTGAAGACGACGCCGACCGTGTGACCGCGGCCACTGTGAACCCCGCATTGAGCGGCACCTTGATGTCGAACCTGCGCGTGTCGGCAGCAGACTCGACACCAGGCAGCCTGTTCACAGCCGGCGCCCGCTCCTTCTCGATTCGCGATGTGGACGGCAATCTGGTTTACGACAGCGGCGAGATCCTGGACCGCGAAGCGATTGCTCTGGGTATCTACGATGACGGCCGCAGCCGTGACAAGGGCGTGGAGCCTGAAGGCATTGAGATCATGGAGATCAATGGCCGCACCATCGCTTTCGTGGGTCTGGAGCGCACCACCAAAGCAGCCGTGGCCGCATTTGACATCACCGATCCCACGCAGGTGAGCTTCTTGCGCATGTTGGTGGCCGAGGGCAGCGTATCGCCCGAAGGCTTGAAGGGCTTCCGGATTGGCAACGAGTATTACCTGGGCTTGTCCAATGAAGTGACCAACACGACCACTGCCTTCCACCTGACGACCGCAGTGCCAGAGCCCGAGAGCTACGCGCTGGTGCTGGCCGGTTTGGCCGCGCTGGGTGCGTTTGCGCGTCGTCGTCAAGCACACTGATACATAACTCCAAGAAAATCTGCACGACCTTGGCCGCTCATCACTTCGGTGGTGGGCGGTTTTTTCTTGGTGGTTTAGACCGCGGGGTTGGTGTTTCACGTGAAACAGCGGGCGGGCTCAATTGGTGTTGGTGGGACGGGCTGAGCGACAGCGTGGGTGTGTGGGGCGTCTGCTCCCGGCAGCTGCTCACGGGGCACCACCGTGCAATGCGAACGCATTTGCCTGAACGCTGTTCAAGTGGTGATCCGGCCAGGACGCCGTGAATGCTGCCTTCGCACCCGCCCCACACACCCACACCGCAGAGCCGTTACCTCACGCGCAAAACAGAACCCACCCCAAACTTGATGAGCCCAGCGGCGCTCCCCCACCTGGCAGCCCGCACGCCCAAACCGACCTAGCCAGGTGAATGGGGGTAGATGGGCAACGACCTGATTCGCGGCGTCCTGATTGGTGAACCACTTGGCTCGCGTTCACAAGGCGAGCCTTCGACCAACTCGGTCGCGCTCCGCGAGTGAGGTCAGCGCCCAACTACCCCCGTTCACCTGGCCCGCACCCCCTCTGCACGCAAGGCCCCCAGCCTCCCCGCAAGCGCCTAGCCAAACAAAAAGGGGCTCACCCAAAGCGAGCCCCTTCCCTTGGACCAAAGCCCAAACCAGCCATCAAGACCGCAACCGCATCCAAACAATGCAACGCTCGGCATCCAGCCTTGGCACCTGCAGTTGTTCCACGTGAAACACATCCACATCCGCAGGCAAAGCCGCCCGCTCTTCATCGGGCGATTTTCCCTTCATCGCCATCCACACCGAATGCGGCGCCATCAAACCTCGGGTCAATGACACGAAGTCCTCGAGCGAGGCAAAGGCCCGGGACGTGATCAGGTCGTACTGACCTTTGAGTTGTTCAACCCGCGCATGCTCCGCCTTGAGGTTGGGCAGTTTCAATTGCGCTGCCACCTGACGGATAAACGCCGCCTTCTTGCCCACTGTGTCCACACAGGTCACAGAGACATCCGGGCGCGCAATGGCCAGCACCACCCCAGGCAAACCGCCACCACTGCCCACATCCAACAAACGAGGCTGAGCCAATTTGGCATCCGCCAAGTGTCGCGCCAAGGGCGACAACACCGTCAAACAGTCGGCCAGATGGTGGCTCAGCATATCCTGCGGATCACGCAGCGCGGTCAGGTTGTAGGTGGTGTTCCACTGCTGGAGCATCTGCATATAGGCTGCCAAGCGCTCGCGTTGCGCCTCACTCAGCTCTGTCAAACCCAACTCAGCCAGATACGGCGCCATGGCATCCAACCACTGCGCGGCAGACCATTGAGGATGATGCTTGGGGCCACTCGACCCCGATTTCGTCACGGACATGTTCTTGTCTTCCGGCCGGCCAATCAGGCAGCCTGTTCGCTGGGGTTCTCATCGCGGGCATCGAAGCCCTTGAAACGCCCCTTCTTCAGATGGATCAACAGCAAAGAAATGGCTGCCGGGGTGATGCCCGAGATCCGCGACGCTTGTCCCAAGGTTTCGGGGCGATGCTTGCTCAGCTTCTGGCGCGCCTCAAAACTCAAAGCAGACACCTGCATGTAATCCAACTCTGTGGGCAGCTTCAGATTCTCGTAATAGGCGGCGCGCTCTACCTCGTCATTCTGCTTACTGATGTAGCCAGCGTACTTCACGCTGATCTCCACCTGCTCGATCACGGCGTCAGCCAAGGTCTCACCCAGCTCCGACCGCAAGCTCGTGCGCGACACTGTTTCACGTGAAACAACCCCTTCAGTGGATGCCGTTTTGCCGGCCTCGGCCCACAGCTTGGCTTGGTTCTCCGCGGCCACAGTTGCCACCTCGCTCAAGGTGTCATAGCTGACACCTGGGCGGCGCAACAAGTCTGCCAAGCAATACTCACGCTCCAGGGCCTTGCCGACCAAACGCTCCGCATCGGCTGCAGGCAATGTTGCCGGCCGCACCCAGGTTGCCTTCAGGCGTTCTGTTTCACGTGAAACAGCGTCGCGCTTGCGATTGAAAGCATCCCAGCGGACATCATCCACCAACCCCAACTCGCGGCCGATTTCTGTCAGACGCATGTCGGCATTGTCTTCGCGCAGTTGCAAACGGAACTCGGCGCGGCTGGTGAACATGCGATAGGGCTCGGTCACACCCTTGGTGATCAGGTCATCGACCAACACACCCAGATAAGCCTGATCGCGGCGAGGCACCCAGGCCTCGCGCCCTTGAGCTTGCAGTGCCGCGTTCAAACCGGCGAACAAACCTTGGGCGGCCGCCTCTTCGTACCCCGTGGTGCCGTTGATCTGGCCGGCGAAGAACAAGCCTTGAATCGCCTTGGTCTCGAAGGTGGACTTCAACTCGCGCGGATCAAAGTAGTCGTATTCGATGGCGTAACCGGGACGCAAGATGTAGGCATTCTCCAAACCCGGCATCGTGCGCAAGGCATTGAGTTGGATGTCAAAAGGCAGCGAAGTGCTGATGCCATTGGGGTAGAACTCATTGGTCGTCAGGCCCTCGGGTTCCAAAAAGATCTGGTGGGCATCCTTGTCAGCAAACCGATTGATCTTGTCTTCGATCGAGGGGCAATAGCGTGGCCCCACCCCTTCAATCACGCCCGTGAACATGGGGCTGCGGTCAAAGCCGGAGCGAATGATGTCGTGCGTCTGCTGGTTGGTGTGGGTGATCCAGCAAGGCAACTGCCGCGGGTGTTGCTTGTAGGACCCCAAGAAGCTGAACACCGGCACGTCGGGCGTGGTTTCGGCCGAAGCCCCCCAACGCCCCACCAGCCCCACGCCATCTCCAGGCTGTTCGGCCAACTTGCTGAAATCGATGCTGCGCCCATCAATGCGTGGTGGCGTGCCCGTTTTCAAGCGCCCTTGTGGCAGCTTCAGTTCTTTCAAGCGGCCCGACAAAGACACGGCGGGCGGATCCCCCGCGCGTCCCGCGCTGTAGTTCTGCAAGCCCACGTGGATGCGACCGTCCAGGAAGGTGCCGGCCGTCAACACCACCGTGCGCGCGCGGAACCGAATGCCCACCTGCGTGACCGCCCCCACCACGCGATCGCCTTCCACCATCAGGTCATCCACTGCCTGCTGGAACAACCACAGATTGGGCTGGTTCTCCAGACGCTGACGAATCGCCGCCTTGTACAAAATGCGGTCCGCCTGGGCGCGGGTGGCACGCACGGCAGGCCCCTTGCTGGAATTCAGAATGCGAAACTGGATGCCGCCCTCATCGGTGGCCTGCGCCATCGCGCCGCCCAAGGCATCCACCTCTTTGACCAGGTGACCTTTACCAATGCCACCGATCGATGGGTTGCAACTCATCTGCCCCAAAGTCTCGATGTTGTGGGTCAACAGCAGGGTCGCGCAGCCCATGCGCGCAGCCGCCAGCGCGGCCTCCGTGCCAGCATGGCCACCACCGACCACGATCACATCAAATTCTTGGGGATAAAGCATGGCTCTTGCCTATTTTTTGAGCAACCCGCCATTTTACAGATTCAGGGTCATCCCGGTGTCAATCGGGGTTGCAATGTGCCGCCCGCAGCCACGCAACAAACGAGGGATGGGCGCCAAAAATCTCACGATCTAAGATGCCCTCACCAACTCAGGGAGCCCCCCTCCTCTGTCACGACGCAGAGGCAGGCACAATGCATGCCATGAATTGTCGCCCCGGCTGCGCAGCTTGCTGCACCGCGCCCTCCATCACCTCGCCCATGCCCGGCTTGCCGCATGGCAAACCCGCCGGCATGCCATGCCCTCACTTGGATGAGGCCTTGCGCTGCAAACTGTTTGGCCATCCTGAACGGCCTGCCGTGTGCAGCTCCCTGCAACCCGAGCCGGACATGTGCGGCGACAGCCGCGAACAAGCCATGCGCTGGTTGACCAAGCTGGAAATCGACACCGGCTTCAACGCAGACGCGTCCGATTGGCCCCGCCGCTGAACGTCAAAGCGCGTTGAGTGCGCGCGTGTAATACCAGCGCCCGTCTTCCAAAACGAACTCACTGTGCTCATGCAAGCGGTGCGCCTTGCCGCCCCACTTGCTCCGCGCCACAAACTCGACCTCGCCCCGGCCGTCGGACAACACGCCCGCCCGCTTGACCTCCAGGCCCAGCCACTTCAAACCCGGCTCGGGCGGCTCCAACTCAGCGGGCCGCGTCGACGCGTGCCACGTCTCCAGCAAATACGGCCGCAGGTCCAGCACAAATGCGCTGTAACGGCTGCGCATCAAAGACTCGGGATCAGGCGCCTGCCCAGCCAAAGGCCCGGCGTGGTACAGACCGCAGCACTGCGCATAAGGGCGGCCCCGACCACAAGGGCACGCCCCCTCGGACACAGAATCATTCGGGCGCTTGCTCATGCCAGATCACCCTCGCCAAGCCGACGTAAGCCAGACGTGGACTGCGCCGCCGCCCGCTTGAGCAGCAGCACATAAATCTCGCACACCCCACGCAAATAGACCAAAGTGGGCATCACCAAAGCCAATCCAAACACCACCCCACCGCCCACATTGGCAGCCGAGATATAGGGCAAAGCGTCCTTGGACACCACCCGCAAATCCACCGCATAAACGGTGTGCCCCAGCAGACCGGCCATCAAGATCTCAGGGGGCACCGTCACGCCCAGAATCAAGCTGGACAACTCCGCCATCACTCGACCGGCCACCAGCACCACCAAACTCACACCCGCCCCCACCAGAGCTGTGACCGCGCTCAGCCCCGCCATCATGGCCACGGCATGCAACAAATGGCGCCGCAACAAATGCAGCAACTGAACCACGGTCTGGCGGGACGTGGCCCCCGCCCACACGATCGGCCCCGTCAATGGCCCCACCACCGCGCCACCCGCCAACAGCATGCCACCCAAGACCAACACCGTGGCGGGCAAAGCAAAGGCATACAACCACGGGCCGATGACGGGCAAGCCACAAATCCAGAACACACCAGCAATGGCCGCGCCCAAAACGCCCCCGGCCAACACCATCACCAACAGCGCCACCAACACGCGGTGGGACACCCCCAGCGAATCGTGCACGGCATCGGCCACCTCACGCGCGGGGCGCCCCATGGTGCGATCCATCAACAACAAGCCCGCCGCCTGGCTGCCATAAAAGGCGATGAACAAAGCCAAGGCGCCTTGGCCGATGGCCCAGGTGATCAAGCCCTGGTTCAAGGACGAGCGCGTCATCCCCAAGGCCAACCCAGCCCCGGCAAACGACATCAGCAAGACATACATGGCCCGCCAATCGCGCACGGCCTCGATGCTGCCCACCACTTGGGCCAGCGCCCGCCACCAGTCAAAACGATCTTGATTCATAGACCCGCCATGAGGGCAATCTTTGCCCCGTCAATCTTTAGATTCCTACCCGATCATAGGGGCAAGCCCGGACATGAATTTGACGAGCAGACACAACAAGCCGCACAGAAGGTTGACATTCGCGCACAAATAAGGGTTGAAAAAGCTAGCCCAATGTGATTTGTTCACCCATAATGATCTGGTCTGTGTCTGGAAGCGGCACCGTCGTTGGAATAGGTCCTGATGGGTAGAAGCTCCGCATGGTTACTTTGTTAGTGAAAGGGGCTCTCTCGTGGGCAACAAACTGTACGTAGGCAATCTGGCCTACAGCGTGCGCGATCAGGATCTGAATGACGCTTTCTCTCAGTTCGGCGCTGTGTCTTCTGCCAAGGTCATGATGGACCGTGAAACTGGCCGTTCCAAGGGCTTCGGCTTCGTGGAAATGGGCTCTGATGCAGAAGCTCAAGCTGCGATCAACGGCCTGAACGGCCAACCCGTTGCCGGCCGCGCTGTGGTCGTCAACGAAGCTCGTCCTCGTGAAGAGCGTCCTGCTGGCTTCCGTAGCCCCTACGGTGGTGGCAACGGCGGTGGTGGCGGCGGCGGCTTCGGCGGTGGCCGTCGCGAAGGCGGCGGTGGTGGCTACGGCGGTGGTCGTCGTGAAGGCGGCGGCGGTGGCTACGGTGGTGGCCGTCGTGAAGGCGGTGGCGGCTACGGCGGTGGCCGTGGTGGTGACGGCGGCTACGGCGGCGGTTACTGATCCACTCCGGATAAGATGATGTAGCGCATATCACATTACGTTACGTCATCGACCCCACAAGGCAATGCGTTAATGCATTGCCTTTTGTTTTTTCTGGAAGGCCAAAAAGGAATCCGTATGAACAAGCTCCTCTCCCTCCTGTGCTTCTCCATCGCAGGCAGCTTTGCGGTCTTATCCAGCGCGTGGTCCGCCACCGATGTGGGTGTCAGTGTGTCGGTCAACCAACCTGGCTTTTACGGCCGGGTCGACATCGGGCATCAACCGCCGCCCGTGATCTACGCGGAGCCCGTCATCATCCAGCGTCGCCATACCCATGTGGTGCAGCCCGTCTACATGCGCGTGCCCCCCGGACATCGCAAGAAATGGAGCCGCTACTGTGGACGCTACAACGCCTGCGCACAACCGGTTTACTTCGTTCGCGACGATGGCCGTGCGCAATGGCGGGAGCACCGAGAAGAACATCGCCACGACCACCATGATCATCACGACGATCACCCTGGCAAAGGACATGGGAAGGGTCACGGCAAAGGTCATCACTGACCGTTTGTGCAGCCGTTCGTTCAGCCCCTACGGCGCCGCTACCCTTGGCTGCGCCGCTTCTTGCGATGCTTCTGCGCGCCAATCAAGGCATCAAATAGCCAGCGTGGCATGAACTTCAGCACGCTGGCGACCACCCCCATCTGCCAAGGGATCACAGCCCAAGCCACGCGCGCAGTGATCGCTTTGAAAGCCTGATCAGCAAACGCGTCTGGTTGCATCAAAAACGGCATGGGGTAATCGTTGTCACGGGTCAGGGGTGTATCGATGTAACCAGGCGCCAGCGTCACCACAGAGACGCCATGCGGCTTGAGTTCCCCCCGCAAGGTTTCACACATCTGCACCACCGCACCCTTGGCCGCGCAATAGCCGGCATGCCCGGGTAAGCCGCGCACCGAGGCCACACTGGCCACACCCACCAAGGTGCCAGAGCCTCGCGCCTTCATGGCCGAGAGAAAGGGCTGAAAGGTGTGGGCCACACCCATGACATTCGTGTCAAGCAAGTCGCGCAACACGGCCAGATCTTCCGTGTAACTCAGGTCGATCCCCACACTGATCCCGGCGTTGGCAATCACCACATCTGGCAAGCCCTGTTCAGCCAAGCATTGCGCCGCCACATCGGCCATGGCTGCAGCGTCACGCACATCGGCCTCGTAGAGCGCCACCCGATCGGCGGACAAGGCCAAGGATTGAGCCCATTGCTGCATCACATCCCGCCTGCGCGCCACCATGGCGACACGCCACCCCGCCTGGACATAGCGTGCGGCCAAGGCCAGACCGATCCCGCTGGAAGCGCCTGTGATGAAAACGAGCCGCGTCAAGGTTGCCTCATTTCGCTGTACTCACCCAGCACGCGTCCTTTGAGCTCCGTGACACCCGTACGCTGATCATGACGAAGTCCCTGCGCATCGATCTTGGACACATCACTCAGCACCGTGACAGGCTGATCCGTCATCAAGACATGCGTCTGGGTATTGATATGGAACGACTCTCCGAGCAACCTGATCGGCCCCGTTTTGCTTCCAGAAGTCGAGGGCGCAGGTGTAGCAACAATCTTGGCCCCGCCAGAGATCAACACCTCCCGAGCCATCTGGTTGGCGTAACCCGCGTTGGCCACCGCATGTAGGCCTTGTCCTTTCGGATCTCGGGCAGACAACACCATCCGATCAATCTTGATCTCATCATTGACCGGATAGTGCCGCATGGCCTCACCATCAATCACCGCCTGCAAGCGGCCCTGATGGTCAAAATGAGCCACAGTGGCACCAAAAAGCTCGTAATCGGCCTGGGTAGACACCCTAGCCGGTCTCGGTTGGGTCACCTCTTTCGGCGTGGACTGCACCAACCACCAACTGAAGCCAGCCAACCCCGCGGCCAACAGCAAGGGCAAATTGACTTGAAATTGCGCAACGGCCCGCTCAAACAGCGTCATGCCCGACCTGCCTTCGGACCATCGTGGACATTGGTGTCCAGTGTCTCCAAATGCCCTTGCAACAAAGCCGCATAGCGATCCGTGGCCCACAGCAGCAGATCACAGCACTCGCGCGCAAAACCCTGGCCGCCCTTCAAAGGGCTCACGTAGTCAGCGATGGCCTTGACTTCGGCATGCGCATTGGCTGGCACCAAGGCCATGCCGCAACGGGCCAACAAAGGCAAATCAGGCCAATCATCGCCCATCACCGCCAACGCGTCCCACGTCACACCCAACTCGGCGAGCAAGGGTCCTGCCGCAGCCAGCTTGTCATGGGCGCCAAACACCGCATGGGTCACGCCCAAGTCTTTCAAGCGACGCCGCACAGAAGGTGAATCCCGGCCGGTGATCACAATCGGCGTGATCCCGCCCTGGGCCAACAACTTGAGCCCATGACCGTCCAACGCATTGAAGGCCTTGAGTGTTTCACCCGCTTCGCTGATGAACAGCGTGCCATCGGTCAACACGCCGTCGACATCAAAAATGGCGGCCTTGATGCCAGACGCTTTGGGTTTCAAGGCTGCATCAAACTGCAGCGTGGCTTGGATGGTGCGCATGTCAGATCACCTTCGCACGCATCAGGTCGTTGGTGTTGACCGCGCCCACCAACACACCGTCGGCGTCCACCACCAAGAGCACGTTGATGCGATGGGTTTCCATCAAGGACACCGCTTCGGCCGCCAGCACCTCATCGCGGATGGTGCGGGGGCCAGCGGTCATCAGCTCGGCCGCCGTCAAGGTGCGCAAATCGACACCGGCTTCGATCTTGCGACGCAAGTCACCGTCGGTGAACACGCCCAAGACCCGGCCTGCCGCGTCGACCACCGCTGCCGCGCCCAAGCCTTTGGCACTCATTTCACGCATCAGCTCACCGAAAGAGGCGTCCGGTGCCACGCGAGGCACGGCGTCACCGGCTCGCATCACATCGCGCAAATGCGTCAACAACTTGCGGCCCAAGGATCCACCGGGGTGCGAGCGGGCAAAGTCTTCGGCTTTGAAACCACGCAACTCCAACAGCGCCACGGCCAAGGCGTCGCCCAAAGCCATCTGGGTGGTGGTGGACGCGGTAGGGGCCAAGTTCAGAGGGCAAGCTTCTTGCTCGACCGCACTGTCCAGCACCACATCGGCATGGCGGGCCAAAGCGGAACCGGGGCGTCCGGTCATCGCCAACAAAGGCACGCCCTGGCGCTTGAGGACCGGCAACAAGGCCGTCAGTTCTTCACTTTCACCGGAGTTAGATATGGCCAGCACCACATCACCCGGCGTCACCATCCCCAAATCGCCATGGTGAGCTTCGGCCGGGTGCACAAACATCGCAGGCGTGCCGGTGGAGGCCATGGTGGCGGCAATCTTGCGCCCCACGTGGCCACTCTTACCCATGCCCATCACCACCAGGCGCCCTTTGCACCCCAACACGATCTGCACCGCACGGGCAAAAGCCTCCCCGCTGGCGCCTTGCAAACGGGCCTTCAAACCCAGCAAGGCCTGCGCCTCAATGTCCAGGGCCTGGGCCCCCAGGGCCACCACGGTGGCGGGGTCCCAGTTCAGCGCGGGTGTTGTTGTCGTTGCAACCATCTTCTTCAAACCTGTGTCTCTGGCGAGTACGATCAGGGGATTCTAGGGACAACATGGCCACTACGCTCGACCTCACCCTTCTTTACTTGTTTGCAGCCGTGATTGGTGTGGTGGTTTGCCGTTTGTTGCGTCTGCCACCCATGCTGGGTTACTTGGCCGTGGGCGTGGTGATCGGGCCCAATGCCCTGGCCTTGGCCAAAGACTCGGCGGGTGTGCGCTACCTGGCCGAATTCGGGGTGGTCTTCCTGATGTTTGTCATCGGGCTGGAGTTCAACCTCCCCAAACTCAAGAGCATGAAATCCCTGGTCTTCGGCCTGGGCTTCAGCCAGGTCGGCTTGACGATACTCGCCACCCTGGTCGGTCACCTCGCCTTGGGCGCCGGCTTGGCTTGGCTCGGGCACGAGGGCGGCCTATTGGGTTGGGGCCTCAACTGGCAAAGCGCCGTGGCGCTGGGCGGCGCGCTGGCCATGAGCAGCACCGCCATCGTGGGCAAGATGATGGCCGAGCGGCTGGAACTCGAATCCGAACACGGTCGCCGTGTCATGGGCATCCTGCTCTTCCAGGATTTGGCAGTGGTGCCATTGCTGGTATTGATTCCGGCCTTGGGAGACAGCGCCAGCGAACTGACTCGCACCTTGGGCATCGCCGCGTTGAAGGCCGGGGTCCTGCTGGCCGTGCTGTTGGTGGGTGGACAACAAATCATGCACGCCTGGTTCACGCTGGTGGCGCGCCGCAAGAGCGAAGAGCTGTTCATGCTCAACCTTTTGTTTGTCACCCTGGGTCTGGCTGCGCTCACCGAACACTTCGGTCTCTCGCTCGCACTGGGCGCCTTCATCGCCGGCATGCTGATTGCTGAAACCGAATACAAGCCGCAAGTGGAAACCGACATCCGGCCCTTCCACGACGTGCTCTTAGGGCTGTTCTTCATCACCATCGGGATGAAACTGGACTGGCACAGCCTGGTTGATCAATGGGCGCTGGTCCTCACCCTGACCACCTTGCCGGTGTTGTTCAAACTCGGCCTGATCGCCTCACTCGCCAAAGCCTTTGGGGCAACCACCGGCGTGGCGCTGCGCACGGGCTTGTACCTGGCCCAAGCTGGTGAATTCGGCTTCGTGCTCTTGTCGCTGGCCTTTGAGAACAAGCTGCTGCCCATGGGCGTGCAAAGCCCACTGCTGGCGGCCATGGTCTTGTCCATGTTGTTCACGCCCATGATCATCATGTACAGCAACCGCATCGTGATGCGCATCTCCTCCACCGACTGGATGATGCAATCGCTGGCCATGACCCGCATCGCCACCAAGGCCATCAACAATGACAAACACGTCCTGATCTGTGGCTACGGTCGTAGCGGCCAGAACCTCGCACGTTTGCTGGACAAAGAAGGCATTCCCTACATGGCCCTCGACCTGGACCCCGACCGCGTGCACCAAGCCGCAGCCGCTGGCCAGAACGTGGTGTTTGGCGACGCCAGCAAGATGCTCAGCCTCAGTGCCGCCGGCTTGAGCCGTGCCGCCGCCGTGGTGGTGACCTACCCCAACACGGCCTCTGCCAAAAAGATTTTGCGCCAGGTTCGCCAGACCGCACCGCATGTGCCCGTGGTCGTGCGCACGATTGACGACGCCAACCTTGACGAGCTCCAAGCCGCAGGGGCCACCGTGGTGGTGCCCGAGGCTATCGAGGGATCCCTGATGCTCGCGTCTCAAGCGCTGGCGCTGGTCGGCGTGCCAATCCGGCGCGTGATCCGGCTGGTACAAGACCAACGTGCCGCCCGCTACGGCTTGTTGCGCGGTTACTTCCACGGCGCCGATGACGACAGCGTCGACGAGCTGGAACTACAGCGCCTGTCATCCATCACCCTCACATCCGACTCAGCCTCTGTTGGCCAAGTGCTCGGCAACCTGATCCACTCGCTCGACCTGGGTGTGACCGTGGTGTCAGTCCGGCGGGCCAAGGGTGCCGTGATCGAGCCCACAGAAGACCTGGTGCTGCTGGAGGGGGACACCTTGCTGCTGTCCGGCCGTCCGAAAGAGTTGAACCGCGCGTCCGCCGCCCTGCTCAAGGGCTAAAAAACCGGGAATAACCTGCCCAGGCAGAGGGACAAACCTCTAGGCCTCGTGCACCATTTTGTGCAAACTGCCCTTCATCAGGATGAGGGCTACCATGGCAGACGCGAATACTAAAAAGACGCCGTCATTGGTCAAAAGTTTGGCAAACCGCCAAACATGGGTTTGGACTGCGTTCATATTGGTCGCTGGCGCAGTTTTGACTCGACACCAAATCGAGACGCATCGACACGTGCAGTTGGAAGAGGCGCAACTTCGCCTCAACAGCGTGCATGACTCACTGGAGCAGAACTTTCGCCAACTCAGTGCCCTGTCTCGCGCACTGGGTCGACAAAACACTGTGACCCAATTCCTGGGCAGCATGCGCATCGAGTGGTCCAGCACCCTGCCTGAACCTGAGCGCATCGAGTTGGGCAAAGCCCTCGCCGTCAGAGACGACGTCCGGCGCGTCAGCCATCACCTTCGTGAGATGGTGACCGACTTTCAGGTCGGCCAGATCTATGTCATCGACCCCGTCGGCACCAT
>JBKBIO010000024.1:0-34717 GCA_046299355.1 Aquabacterium sp.
GCGCGGTGCCTTTCAGGCTGCTGATGGTCTCGCCGAGCGCGCTCATCACGGGCAATTTCTCTGGGGCGGCCTCGTTGGGCAGCTTGGCCAGGTGCGTTTGGGCGTTGGCGGCCAAGGTTTGCACCAGTTCGGCGTGGCTTTGCAGTTGGCTTTGGGCCTCGCGCGTGTCGGTGGGTTTGCCTTGGCTGCCTTGTGTGCCACCACGGCGGGCATGGCTGCTGATGTGCAGGCCGGACGCGGCACGCACGGCGCCGTGGGCTTGGGTGTGCAACTCCAAGCCCAGGCCACGCGGGGCGAGGCGTTGGTTGTCATGCTGTTGCAGCAGGTGGCCCATTTGCAGCCAGGTCTGGTGCTGGGTGGTGTGGGCCAGCACACGGCCTTGGGATGGGGTGTTGTCCATCACCAATTGGTTGAAGCCGCCGCTACCGCTTTGGCTGGCGTCTAAAGATTGGGTTTTGATGCCGGCCAAGGTGGCGTTGTGGGCATGCCCCTCGTGTGAGCCGGCTTGTGCATCACCAGGGAACCAGGCCGGGGCGTTGGCGCCTGAGACTTGATTGCCTTGTGCATTGGCAGCGCCCTGGCCGTTGTAGGTGGCGCCGACCACGATGGGGCGGTCGATGTCGCCTTCCACAAAGGCCACGACCACTTCCTGCCCCACGCGAGGGATAAAAGCAGCGCCCCAGTTGGCACCCGCCCAAGCTTGTGCCACGCGCACCCACGTGCCCGCGGTGGCATCGCCAGGGGCGTTGTTGGCATCGGCGCTGGGGTGGTTCAGGCGATGGCTGCTTTGCGCGCCACGCTGCCAGTGGAACTGCACTTTGATGCGTCCGTCGCGGTCGGTGTGGACAGGCTCACCGCAGTGGCCCACCACGATGGCGGTCTGGGTGCCGTGAACGGTGGGCTTGCTGCGTGCGAGCATGCGCACGGGCACATTGGCGCGTTGCGCGGTGAGGCGGCATTCGTAGACCGGTTCTGTGCTCTCGTTGGCCAGACGGCGGCCGTGATCGCCTTGCTCGTCATGGTCATCGGCCAGCAGTTTGCCGGGGCCCAACAGGTGCATCAGGCCAGCTTGTGCATCAGCGCTGAGGTTGTTGCGCACGCGATGGGTGACGGACAGCACCACGAATTGGCCGTCTGCGCCCGCATCCGAGCCGGGGGCGAACTTGTTGATGGCGTTGCTGAGGCCGCCCAGGCCGTGTTTGTTCGCCAGGCCACCCAGTTTGTTGAAGGCCATGCTCAAGGCTTCGTTCAAGCTGCTGGGTGCGTGCAAGAACTCGTCGTGGTCAGACAGCTCAAACGTGGTGCCCGGTGCCATGGTGCGCACGGTGCCTTTGCCCATGAACTGCTTGCGTTGGTTCGACAGGGCTTGCAGTTGGACTTCGGCCAGGCGGGCCACTTGCTCAGCTGTTTCGTAAGCATAGGCGCCAGGCTGGTCGATGTAGGCCAGCGGCATGGGCTGGTCGTGGGCTGCGTCTGCCTCTGCGCTGGCGCGTTGGCTGTCGACCATGCGGTAGTCCCAACTGGCGGTGTGCAGTGCAGTGGGGGCCACGCGGCGCAGGCTGTGCCATTGGGTCAGGCTGTCTTCCTTCAAGGCCATGCCGCTTTGGGTGTAGCGAACCTGCGCTTGGGCGTTGGTCTGGAAAGCGCCGTTGTGGTCGGCCAGCACCAGGGTGTGGGCGCCCAGGGTCTGGGTGTCGCCTGGGTTACCTTGGTGGTCGAACCAGGCAAACAGGCCTTCTTCGGCCCACAGGCGCTGCAGGAAGTCCCAATCGCTTTCATCAAACTGCACGCACTGCGAGCGTTTGGCGTAGACCGTTTTGTCGGCCAGCTCCCAACGCCATTGGGGCACCAAGGCGCCTTGGGCGGCGTAGTCGGCAAACACCGATTCGGTGATGTCGATGACGCTCATGTCGTGGAACACATAGGCATCGTGCCGGTGGGTCAGGAAGGTGGTCCAGGGCTCAATGGTGAGGCGGTAGCGGGCATAACCGCCGTCGCTGCCCAGCAATTGCATGGCGGTGACGTGGCCATGGAAGGGGCGCAGGTCGTCACGGCTGTGGGCGGTGAGCAGCTCCAGCAAAACGGGTTGGCCGATGAGGTCGAGCGGTGCGATGTCGGCACGGGTGCTGAGCGCCAGCAGATCGACGGCGAAGCCCGCTTTGGCAACGTTGGCATGTTGTGGGCCGATGTGCTCCGTGATCTCTGCTTTTTCTGCCAACAGCACATCCAGCCCCAGTGGGGTGTGCAGGCGCAGCATGCGGGTGTGCTGGTTGGGGCCGAGCGAGCTGAGTTCGGCCAGCAAGCCGTCAAGCAGTTTGCGGGCAGCGTTTTGCAACGCGGCCTTGATGCTGGAAAGGTCGGTCATCCGAGGTCCCTGAATTCTTTGTAGCCAGACATCTTTGGCGGTCTGGCGGTGAATGTGGAACGGTATCGCAAAACCGTGTCTGCCCTTGATGCAGTCCCCCCGCATGGGGGCACTCAAAACGCATCAAGTTGCAAGGAAATGTTTATGGCGGCGACGCCACGCCCGGATTGACGTGTGCCACCGCTTTGGCACACTGGTTGCATCACCCGTGACATGAATGCCATGAAGAACGATTCAGCTGTGCGTCCGCCCGTGGTTTTGTTGCCTGCATGCCAGCGTGTGCTGGGGCGTCATCCGTTTCATGTTGCGGGCAAGAAGTATGTCGAGGCCATCCGTTTGGCGGGTGCCGTGCCCCTGGTGATTCCGGGTGCGTTGCCGGACGAAATTCCCACTTTGTTGGCGCTGGCTGATGGGGTGTTGCTGACCGGGTCCCCATCGAACGTGCACCCGAGTCATTTTGGGGAAAACGTGCTCGACCCCAGCTTGCCGCTGGACCCTGATCGGGATAACTTCACCCTGCCGATGATTCGCCAGGCCCTGGAAAAAGGCATGCCCTTGTTGGGCATTTGCCGAGGTTTTCAGGAGGTGAACGTGGCCCTGGGCGGGACGTTGCACCAAGCGGTGCACCAACAGCCTGGTCTGATGGATCACCGTGGCGATGGCAGCAAACCGGTGGAGGAAGAATACGGCTTGGCGCACCCGGTGCAGATGGTGCCGGGAGGCCTGTTAGACCAGATCATGGCGGGGCTGGATGAGTCGGTGCTCAAGGGACACCAATTCATGGTCAACAGCTTGCACGGCCAAGGAGTGAACCGCTTGGCGCCGGGCTTGAAGGTGGAGGCCTTGGCACCCGATGGGGTCATCGAAGCCTTTACCTTCGAAGGGCCGGGATTCAACCTGTGCTTGCAATGGCACCCGGAGTGGCTGGCCGCGAGCAATCCGGTCTCGCGCCGGATCTTTGCCGCGTATGGGCAGGCGTGTGAGGCGTATCGGGCGCAGCGATTGGCTTTTCGCTCCTCAGAGGGGTAGTGCAAAAGCGTAATTCACCGTATAAATGCAAAAAATTAGATTTGCACGGTGATGCGTTACACAGAACTTCCAGAAGACGCGGTCAGGCAGTCGATTGACTCGGTGGCGACCTATCATGAGTGGCGTCGCAGCCGTGAGGCTGCATCCAAGTTCGCGGGCGGGATGTATTTCAAACGCGAAGGCGCGTACGAATATTTGGTGAAGACCTCACCCGATAACCGGCAGCAACGCTTGGGCCGTCGCAATGAGGAGGCAGAGGCCATTCTCAATGCCTTTGTCCAAGGCAAACGTGTGGCGGAGGAGCGCTTTACTGCGCTGAAGGAAAGCCTGCGCAAAGCCGAGCGATTGAACAAGGCACAACGGGTTGGGCGGGTGCCGGATGTGGTTGTCGCTGTACTCAATGCGCTGGATACAGCGGGGCTGGCAGAGCACTTCACTGTGGTGGGGACGCATGCCTTGTATGCCTACGAGGCGGCCGCGGCTGTGCGCATTCAGGCTGGTGCCTTGGCGACGCAAGACGTCGATTTGTTATGGGATGCTCGCAAGCGTGTCCAGTTTGTGAGTGTCATCAAGCGACTCGACAGTTCTATCTTGGATATTCTGCAGCGCGCAGACAAGACCTTCACGCGCATGGAGGGACAATTAGAGTCTGCGATCAATGACAAGGGTTTCATGGTCGACTTCTTGCGACGCGAGGCTGTGGCCGACAATCCGCATCCGTTTCGATTCAGCGAGAACGAGGCCGATTTGTGGCCTGTGCAAGCGCAAAGAGCGCAAGCGTTCTTGAATCAACCCTTGTTTGAGCAAGTGGTGGTGTCGACCACGGGCAGGATGGCGCTGATGCGCACGGTGTCGCCGCAGGTCTTTGTTGACTTCAAGTTGTGGATGGCCGAACTTCCAACCCGGCCTGCGGGTAAGCGACGTCGCGATCGTTTGCAGGCTGAGATCGTCGCGCAATTAATGCGAGATGACTTGCTCGTTGCAACGCTCCGCAGCAACTAAGCGTGGCCGTCAAACCTTCAACCAATTCAAAATCGGGGCCCACTCTTCCAAGTCTTTGGAGACTTGATGGGGCATCACGTCCCAAAGGGTCAAGCCATGGGCCGACAGGTGCACGTAGTTTTGCGTGTCTCGCAGAATGGTCAGTGCGGGCACATCCAGCGTGTCGAGGAACTCTTTGAGGCGGTCGGCGGCTGTGGTGTTGTCTCGCACGCGGTTGCCCACGACGGCCAGTTCAAGTCTGCCCTCGTGGTGAAGGCTACCGACTTCTTTGATGAACTCGATGGTCGGGTTGATGTCGAACATGCTGGCTTGCAGGGGCACCAGCACTTTGTCGGCTTGCTGCAGCACGCGGGCGAGCTTTTTGCCGTGCAGGCCTGCAGGCGTGTCGAGCACCACGTGGGTGGCGCCGCGTGGCGGGCGGGACACGTTTTCGGCGTCGATTTCCCAGCTGAGAATGCGGGGCATGTCGCCTGGGCGTTGTCGGAGCCAATTGCGTGAGGACTGCTGACGGTCGATGTCGCCGAGCATGACGGTGTGCCCCTTGCGGGCCAGATAGCCAGCAATGTTGCTTGACAGCGTGGACTTGCCCACGCCGCCTTTGGGGTTGGCCACCACGATCACGGGCATGACTGCAGTCCTAATCCTCAACGCGCTGAATGAAGTCCGTTATTTTGGCTCAAGCTGCTTGCCACCATTTGTAAGTTTCGTGAGGATTCGGGTAGACCCTTGGGTCTAGCCGGACACCAATAGGCGCTCATAGGTCAGTTCCAGCTGCCTTGTGAATCGTTCGGTGTCAAAAAGCACGCAGTCCATGCGTTGAGACTGCAAGCGAGCGCGCAGGGCCTGCAGGCGTGCGGGGTGATGGGCCAACTCAATGGCCAAGGCTTCGTAGTCGGCCTCACTCTCGGTGATCAACTCAGGGAGTCCGGCGGCACGCAGCAGGCTACCTGCCATGCGTGAGGCAAAGGCCTGACCCGGACGAGTGATGAGGGGGAGGCCTGACCACAGCGCATCGCTGGCGGTGGTGCCTGCATTGAAGGGCAGGGTGTCGAGGAACAGGTCGGCTTGTTGCAGGCGTGCCAGGTGTTCGGCATAGGGCACGCGGGCAGCAAAGATCAAGCGAGCGGGGTCAACGCCGCGCGCATGGATTTCTTGCTGTGCGTGACGGCGAGCGACGTCTTGGTCATCGACCAACCAAAGCACGCTGCCGGGCACGGCATGCAGGATGCGGGCCCAGCTGTCGAACTGCTCGGGGCTGATCTTGTAGAAGTTGTTGAATGCGCAGTAGACAAAGGCGTCGTCTGGCAAGCCCAAGGTGCTGCGTGCGGGTTTGTGTGCGGGTAGCGGACGTTGCCGGTCATTGGCTTGATAACAATCGGGCAAATAGACCACTTGTTCGCTGTAGTGCTTCTGCAAGTCTGGCGGGATCACGAACTCATCCGCGAGGATGACATCCATGTAAGGCGCGCCGGTAGTGCCTGGGTAGCCTAGGTAGTTGACTTGGATCGGCGCGATGCCTTGCGCCCAGATGCCTGGTCGAGCGCCAAAGGTCAGGCCCATCAGGTCGATGGCGATGTCGTAGCCGTGCTGGCGCATGTGCTCGACGATTTGGTCATCTCGCCATTGGCTCACGTCCAAGAAGCTGTCGAATGCGGCTTGGACGCGTTGCCCCATGGGGCTGTGCTCCGCAGGCTTGAGCGAGATGGCGGTGATCTCGAAGCGTTGGCGGTCGTGCGCTTCAAACACGCCAGCCATCAGATATGACACGGCATGCTCACGCAGATCGCCGGACACGTAGGCAATCCGGATCTTGTCACCGTTCTGGCGTGCGCGACGAGGCAAAGGCGCGCGCGTCACGGTGTTTGCGTCGGCCAGAGCTTGTTGGGCACAGGCCAGTTGAACGGCTGGGTCATCCGATACCGCCAGCATGTTCAGGGGTGAGTCGCTGATGCGGCCAGCCAAGGTCTGGTCAACCACCGATTGGGTCAACTCGCGGATGCCGGCCCAGTCCAGGCAGCGGCGTTGGGCGTGGAGAAGGCGGCCTTTGATGCATTTGAATTGCGGGTCACGGCTTTGGATTTCGCGCAGGTCCGCCAAGGCGGCTTCGTAGTGATCCAGATCTTCCAGCACGCTACAGCGGTTGGCCAGGTAGCTGAGTTGTTGGGGCGCCAGGGCGATGGCTTGGGCGTAGGCTGCGAGTGCTTCTTCACGTCGACCGAGGTGGCGCAGGGCATTGCCGCGTGTGTCATGTGCGTCGGCCAGCGAAGGCGCATGGCGCAGGGCTTGATCGGCTGCGGCCAGCGCATCTTCATACCGATTCAAGGCGCACAAGGCGATACCCAGGTGGTTGGCGGCCGAGCTCAGGTCAGCTTGCAAAGCCAGCGCTTGGCGGTAGCTGTGGGCGGCCTCTTCGTGGCGCTGGCATTCCAGCAGCAAGTTGCCTTGGTTGTTCCACAGTGCGGCGGAGTCAGGCTTCAGGGCGAGGGCCTGCTGTAGGGCCTCGATGGCCGCTGGCAGTTGTTTCAGCTCTTGCAAGGCGCCGGCCAAGTTGCCCCAGGCGGCAAATTGCTGGGGGTCTACAGCCAGAGATTGGCGAATGTGCTGGATGCCTGCCTCAGTTTGGCCTGCTTGTACCAGCAGCAAGCCCAGATAGTGCAGCGCATGCGCGTGCTGGGGCTCTTGTTGGAGCAGCTGCTGGTACAGAGGTAGGGCAGACTGCAGCTGACCTTGTTTGTGCAGGGCCTGGGCTTGTTCAAACAGTTGCGCGGGTGTGGGGGGCTGCTGCGGAGCTGGCGCGGCGGCCGACATCGGCATGCCCCAGTTCATCTGGGTGCTGCCGTATGACATGTTCATGCGGATGCCGACCTGCGGCACGCTGCTGGCGGCTGGCTTGGGCGCGGGGGGCGTCGGCGTCAGCGCAGGGGCTGGTGCCTGGGGTGCGGTGTCTGCGGGTGTGTCTGTTTGGGCGGCGCCGCGCGACTTGAAGAATTTGAACAGTGACATGGCCTGACTGTAGGGCATCATTGAGCGACAATGGACTCATGTCTTCTACTGAGTTGGATATCGTTTGCTTGTGCGCCCAATGGTGTGGCACCTGCCGTGAGTACACGGAGGTGTTCAAACAGTTGCAAGCTGCGCATCCCGGGCATCGCTACCGGTGGATCGACATTGAAGACGAGGCAGACTTGGTTGGCGACATCGACGTCGAAACCTTTCCGACCTTGATGGTGGCCCAACAGGGCCGGGTCTTGTTTGCCGGGCCTGTGTTGCCTCGCTTGGCCGATGCCACCCGATTGGTGGAAGTGCAGGCGCAGCGTGCGGCTTCTGGCGACCTGAAGTTGTCAGGCGCATTGCCTTTGGACCAGTTGGTCGCTTTCGAGGCTTTGGCGGCGGCGTTGGCGGGCTAGCCCAAAGGTTCAGGCGATTTCCGCGAAGGCGGAGTCCTGTCCAGCCTTTTCCGGTTCCTGAGGCGGCTGCCATTGCTGCGCCCACAAAGCAAAGTCTTCCGTGGGCATGGGTTTGGCGATGAAATAGCCTTGCGCTTCATCGCACTTCAGCGTGGCCAGCAGTTTGAGTGTCTGCGCGTTTTCAATGCCTTCGGCGACCACACTGAGGCCCAGGTTGTGAGCCAGATCAATGGTGGAGTGCACGATTTTTGCGTCTTGCACATCGCTTTCCATGTTCATCACGAACGAGCGGTCGATCTTGAGTTCGTCCACTGGCAAGCGTTTCAGATAGGCCAGTGAGGAGTAGCCGGTTCCGAAATCGTCAATGGACAGTTTCAGGCCCATATCATGCAAGCGGTTGAGGGTTTGCAAGGCGCGCTGCGGGTCGTCCATGATCGCGCTTTCGGTGATCTCAAGCACCAAGCTGCGAGAGGCCGTGCTGTGTTCGCTGAGGATGTGCTCGATCTTGCCGGGCAGGTCCTGGTCCATCAGATCTCGCGTCGACAAGTTCACCGAGATGCGATAGTCCAGCCCCAATGCGTGCAGTTGGCTGCATTGCCGGGCCACTTGATCGATCATCCACAGGGTGATCAAACGGATGAAGCCCGTTTGTTCCGCAAACGGAATGAACTTCATCGGTGGAACCATGCCACGTGTGGGATGCTGCCAGCGCACCAAGGCTTCGGCCCCCACCACACGTTGGGTTTTGAGGTCGACCTTGGGTTGCAGGTACACGCGCAGTTCATCGCGATCGATGGCGGTGCGCAGTTCACTGATCAAGGTCAGGGACTCTTCGCTGCTGCTGTCGAGGCCCGAGTGGTAGGTCACGCAGCCAGATTGCCCCTGTTTGGCCGCATACATGGCCATTTCCGCGCGGCTCATCAGCACATCAACATCCACGCCATGCTCTGGGCTACAGGCGATGCCGATGCCTGCGCTGAGGTCCACGGTGTGATCATCGAGCGTGAAGGGGCGCTCAAAGGTTTGCAAAATGCGGCGCGCCAACAAGGTGGCGGCATGCGGGCTGGTGCCGGGTAGCAGAATGGCAAATTCGTCTCCGCTGAGACGAGCCAGTACGTCTTCCGGGTCCAAAGCCTCTTTGCGCAGACGCTCCGAAACCGACCTCAACAAGCGGTCGCCAAATCGATGGCCCAGCACGTCGTTGACGTGTTTGAAGCGGTCCAGGTCCATCAGCAAGATGGTGCAAGGAATGGCTTCTTCGCGTGCGCGCTGGATTTGTTGGCGGAGATCACTGCGGAACTGCTCACGGTTGGGCAGGTCGGTCAAGGCGTCTTGGTAGGCTAGCCGTCGGATTTCGCCTTCGCGGGCCTGGATGGCCTGACGCATGGTTTCAAACGATTGCGCCAGTTCGCCGATTTCATCTTTGGATGCCACGTGGACACGCGCACCATAGTCACCATGCTCCAGGCGTCGTGCCGATGCGTTCAGCACCCGCAAGGGCGTGGTGATGCGTTTGGCGGTGATGAAGCTGCCAATGGCAAACACCAGCACGCCGAGGCCGGTGAGGATGAGCAGATTCAGCTTGAGCTGCTTGTAGGGGGCTGTCGACTTGGCAACCGACTGCATCAGCAGGGCTGTGACCGCCGACGCGCTGTGGCTGTCGGGCAGGGGCATGGGCTCTGCGCTGTATTCCTCTTGCTGGACGAGGAGCTGCAACTTGACGTCTTCGGCCAGTGATTGTGTTGGCAAACCTTCGCGCAGGTCTTGGACCTTGTTGGCCGCGAGTGTGGATGAGGTGACTTGCCAGCCTACGCCGGGTTGTTGAACCAGCAGGGCGACTTCCAGGCCAGACAGGTCTTTGAGGTCTTTGAGCAATTGCTCGCTGACTTTGAAGCCCATGCCGACCCAGCCAATGATTTGTGGCGCACGAACGGGCACGGCAACGATTTGGTAGGGTTGGCCGTCAATCAGCTCAACCTGATGGGCTTGATGCTGGCCATTGGTATGGCGTTGTTCGGCAAAGGATTGGACCGCCTTGAGCATGCCATCCGATTGTTTGCCTGAAGCCGAAGCTTTTAGCTGGAACTGCGCATCGGTGAAGATCGCCACGTTGGCATTGATGCGTTCACCGTGATTGGCCAGGGCCGACTCGATGGTGCCCTGATCGCCAGAAGCCACGGCAGAGCGGAAGCCGTAGTCCGAGGCCAAGACGCGGGTGGCTTGTTCGAGATTCTGGTTCTTTTGCTCAAGCAGGCGCTTGAACACTTTTTGCCCGTTGGTCAGTTCGCTGTGAATCGACGCGCGGGCGTTTTCGGTCAGGCTTTCTTGGATGAACCAGTAACTGATGGCTTGAACAATGAGCAGCAGGCTCAGGTACACCACCACGATCCGGGCTTGGAGCCGACGGGGGTTGAACTGAGGCCATTGCATAGGTGAAAGATACCCGTCCTGAAAAGTGCCTTAGGCATTGAGTGCCACGGCGGGCAGGGTGCGGGTGGACGTCTCGTCGTCTTCTACCCAGATTTTCATGGCTTGAGAAAGCCAATCGATGCGGGTGGAGGGCAGGGTCTGGTCTTCCGTGGCCAGAATCGATGCGTCGTACCAGTCCTTGCGAGAGGAGGTGGTGTAGGTTTTTGCGTCGATGGCTTCCATACTCATGCCTTTGATATCCAAGCGCTCATTCAGGTCATTGGGATATCGACAAAGGTACCCAAGCCTTGATGGCTGTACTTGGGGCATGAGGCCTGCGAAAGGCCCTCAATTCGTGCGCTAATGCACGACAGCTGGGGTTTTCAGCCTTGAGCGACTTCTGCGAGTTGCTGGGCCAAGCGGCGCAGGGCTTCCCAGGGGTCTTGCGGCCACTCAGGGTGGCGCAAGCCTTTGACGATGCCGTCGACCGTGCTGGCGGCAACCGTCAAACGGATGAGGGCTGCCGTTTTCGTTCGCGGCAAGACGCGTTCGTAAAGTCGTTCGCGTGGGCCCCAGACGCGTTGTTCACGCAGCACGATGGGCAGCGGTTTGCCGCCATCGAGGGCCAATCGGGCGCGATGCAGGCCCAGGATGTCTTCGGTGAGCGCCCAATGCACTAACACAGCCGCTTCGCCTTCGGCTTGCAGGCCATCGATCATGCGCAGGGTGCGCTCAATCTGACCCGATAGGACAGCTTCACTCAGTTTGAACACATTGAAGCGGGCCACGTCGACCACCGCCTCCTCAATCTGTTCGATGGTGAGCGTGCCGGGCGGGTGCAGGAGGCCGAGTTTCAGGATTTCCTGATGCGCGGCCAGCAAGTTGCCCTCGACGCGATCGGCAAAGAACGCCAAGGTGCGCTGGCCTGCTTCGCCAGGCTCGACTTGCTGACCCTGGGCCGCCAGCCGCTGAGCGATCCAAAGTGGCAGCTGGTGGCGCTCAATGGGGTCGCAACGCAGGGTGACGCCGCAACCGTCTAATGCGGTGAACCAGGCGCTGCTTTGTTGGGTTTTGTCGAGGCGAGGCAGCGTGACCAAGGTGATCAGGCCATCGTTGCCCGAAGCGGCTTCGCAGTACTGCTGCAAAGCGGCCGAGCCTTCTTTGCCCGGTTTGCCAGAAGGGATGCGGATTTCGATGATCTGGCGGTCGCCAAACAGAGACATCTCACTGGCGGCGCCCAGCAGGCTGCTCCAGTCGAAATGCGCACCACTGACGGTGTGGACCTGGCGTTCGGTATAGCCGGCAGCTCGCGCCGCGGCGCGAATGGCATCGGTCGCCTCCTGTGCGAGCAGGGCCTCGTCCCCATACAAGGTGTAGATGGGTTTGAGGGTGCTGCCCGCTTTTTGCAGGTGTGAGGCGAGTTGATCCAGTTTGAGTTGCATGGATCAGGGGGCGACTTGGCTGCTGGCGGTCACAGTTGGTTTGGCGGCGGCGGGCGGCGCGGGCAGTTGTTCTGCTCGGATGGCCGACAGCCGGCGAATCACCTGTTGAACGATGTCGGTTTGCATGGCGCGCTGTAGACCGTCGGTTTCGTCGGCCTTCGCCAAAGCATCTTTTTCGTTGAAGGTGAGGGTGTTGGCCAACTCCAGACTGGTGGGCGGCATCAACTCGCTGCCATCGCCCCGCAGAATGCGATAGCGGAACTGGGTGCGTGCCTGCATGTCGCGCACCTGGCCATAAGCCGTGGTGGAGGCCACCACCTGGTCACGGTTGTCTCTCAGCGCTTCCAGAACCAGGTGGGTGGCCGGAACGGTGGCGCTGGAGGCCGCGCGGGTGGCCTCCAGGCTGCTGTCGACCACATCCACGCCGGTGTTTTCGATGGCACGAGCCAACTCTGAAGCCAGCGGCGAGTTGCTCGCAAAGCCGGTCAACTGGATGGTTTTGAAGCTCATGCGTGGCGTGGCGCGCAATTGAAAACCACAGGCGGTCAGGCCCATGGATGCCATGACAACGAGGGTGACCAAACGCCTTCCACGCATGATGGCCATGATCAAACCACCACGTTGACCAAACGACCTGGCACCACGATGACCTTTTTGGCAGGCTTGCCTTCGGCAAACTTGACGAAGTCGTCGCTGGCCAGTGCCGCGGCTTCGATGGTGGCCTTGTCGGCATTAGGACTGACCTTGATCGAGCCACGCAGTTTGCCGTTGACTTGCAGCATCAACTCGATCTCGTCTTGCACCAAGGCCTCTTCCACCACGGAGGGCCAGGGTGCGTCGAGCAGGTCGCCGCCTTCCTTGGCTGCCAGCCCCAGGTCTTCCCACAGCACGTGGGTCAGGTGAGGGCAGGCGGGGTACAGGCAGCGCAGCAAGATGCCAAAGCCTTCGCGCAGCACAGCCAAGTCAGCGGGTGTGCTGCCCTTGTGGGCTTCGAGTGCATTGAGCAACTTCATGCAGCCCGAGGCCACGGTGTTGTATTGCATGCGCTCGTAGTCGTACGACACTTGCTTGAGCACCATATACACCTCGCGGCGCAGGGCTTTGGCTTCGGCGCTCAACTCGGCTTGCACCACGGCACCGGCGTCTTTCAGGGCGTTCAGGTTGCGGGCACCGAAGTTCCACACGCGCTTCACGAAGCGGTGCGCGCCTTCCACGCCGGCGTCGTTCCACTCCAGCGTTTGCTCGGGCGGCGAGGCGAACATGGTGAACAGGCGGGCCGTGTCTGCACCCATGGTGTCAATCAGCTCTTGCGGGTCGACGCCATTGTTCTTGGACTTGGACATGGTGCCCACGCCGCCGTAGTCCACCGCACTGCCATCGCTCTTGAGCTTGGCGCCGTTGATCTTGCCGTTGGCGTCGAAGGTGTTTTCGACTTCGTGCGGCCAGAAGTACTCGATGCCGCCTTGTGCGGTGCGACGCGAGTAGATGTGGTTGAGCACCATGCCTTGGGTCAGCAGCTTCTTGAAGGGCTCGTCCACCTTGACCAGGCCCAGGTCACGCATGACCTTGGTCCAGAAACGGGCGTACAGCAAGTGCAGGATGGCGTGTTCGATGCCGCCGATGTACTGGTCCATGCCGCGGTTGCCTTCGGCATTGGCCGCGCCCATCCAGTAGTTGGTGCGCTCGTCGACCATGGCGTTGGCATTGTCGGCGCAGGTGTAGCGCAGGAAGTACCAGCTCGAGTCCACGAAGGTGTCCATCGTGTCGGTTTCGCGCTGGGCGGGCTTGCCGCACTTGGGGCAGCCCACGTTCAGGAAGTCAGGGCGCGATTTCAGTGGGTTGCCGCTGCCATCGGGCACCACGTCTTCGGGCAGACGCACGGGCAGGTCCTTTTCAGGCACTGGCACGGGGCCGCAGCTGTCACAGTGGATGATCGGGATGGGGGTGCCCCAGTAGCGCTGGCGGCTGATGCCCCAGTCGCGCAGGCGCCAGGTGGTCTTCTTCTCGCCAATACCTTTGGCGATCAGGATCTCGGCGACCTTGTTGACGGCGTCTTTGTAGCCCAGGCCGTTGAGCGCATCCGAGTTGACGCACACACCCTTTTGCTTGTCCCCGTACCACTCGGCCCAAGCGTCGGCGCTGAAGGTTTCGCCTTCCACGGCGATGACCTGTTTGATCTCAATGCCGTACTTCTTGGCAAAGGCGAAATCACGCTCGTCGTGCGCAGGCACGCCCATCACGGCGCCGTCGCCATAGGACATCAGCACATAGTTGCCGACCCAGACTTCGACCTGTTGGCCGGTGATGGGGTGGGTGACGAACAGGCCTGTGGGCACACCTTTCTTTTCTTGCGTGGCCAGTTCGGCCTCGGTGGTGCCGCCCTTCTTGCATTCTTCAATGAAGGCTTGCACCTCGGGCTGGCTGGCTGCTGCGTGAACGGCCAGCGGGTGCTCGGCGGCCACGGCGCAGAAGGTCACGCCCATGATGGTGTCGGCGCGGGTGGTGAAGACCCACAGCTGACCGTTGTTGATCTTCTGACCATCGGCGCCGGTGATGTCATGCGCAAACGCGAAGCGCACGCCCTCAGACTTGCCGATCCAGTTTTCCTGCATCAGACGCACGCGCTCGGGCCAGCCGCTCAGGTAATTCTTGTCTTCAGGGTTGGCCACGGCACCCAGCAGCTCATCGGCGTACTTGGTGATGTTCAGGTAGTAGCCAGGAATCTCGCGCTTTTCCACGAGGGCACCTGAGCGCCAGCCGCGGCCGTCGATCACCTGTTCGTTGGCCAGCACGGTCTGGTCGACTGGGTCCCAGTTGACTGTCTGCGTGCGGCGCTCGCAGATGCCCGCTTCCAGCATCTTGATGAACAGCCACTGGTTCCACTTGTAGTACTCGGGCTGGCAGGTGGCAATTTCGCGCGACCAGTCGATCGCCAAGCCCATCGCCTTCATCTGCTTCTTCATGTAAGCGATGTTGTCGTAGGTCCAGGCGGCGGGCGGCACCTTGTTTTTCAAGGCCGCGTTTTCAGCCGGCAGGCCGAACGCATCCCAGCCCATGGGCATGAGCACGTTGTGGCCGTTCATGCGCAGGTAACGGGTCAACATGTCGTTGATCGTGTAGTTGCGCACGTGGCCCATGTGCAGCTTGCCCGAGGGGTAGGGCAGCATGGAGCAGGCGTAGAAGGCCTTCTTGTCCTTGGATTCGGTGACGCGGTAGGCGTCCTTGTCGTTCCAGTGCTGCTGGGCACGGGCCTCCACGGCACGTGGGTCGTAGGTCTGGTTCTCTTGAGTAGCGCTCATGAAGGGGTCACCGCAAAGACGAATGCAGGCTGGCAGCCCCTCAGGCACCATCATGTAGCGCCCAGAGAAAGCTCCAGCCTGTGGAAAAGGTGGAATCCTCGATTATAGAAAGGTGCAGCCCCGGGATGGGCCCACACCTGGTGAATCAGGCCAGTCCTTCTGCTTTCAGGGCGGCTTGCACGGCCGGGCGCGCTGCCACACGCGCCATGAAGGCCGCCAGGTTCGGCCAAGTCGCCACATCCAATTTGACGAATCGCGACCAATTCACCACGGTGAACAAATAGGCATCGGCCACGCTGAAGGTGCCCATCAAGTAGTCCTGGCCAGCCAGTTGCTCATTGACGTAGGCCAGTCGGCGCTCCAGGTTGGCGCGAGCGATGGCTTTCATCTCTGCGGGGGCGGCAGGATTGAAAAAGGGGCTGTAGTTCTTGTGAATTTCGGTGCCGATGAAGGTCAACCAGCTTTGCAGTTGGTAGCGGGCCAGGGTGCCGTTGGCAGGCGCCAGGTTCTTGGCCGGCACCAGGTCGGCCAGATATTGGACGATGGCAGGGCCTTCGGTGAGGACTTCGCCGCTGTCCAGTTGCAAAGCGGGGACGTAGCCCTTGGGGTTGATGGCCAGGTAGTCCGCTCCGCTGGCGGTCACCTTTTTGGCCAGGTCCACCACTTCGGTTTCGTAGCTCAAGCCCGCCTCTTCTAGGATGATGTGGGGAGACAGTGAACAGGCGCCAGGTTTCAGGAACAGCTTCATGTCGGGGCTTTCGAAAAAGAAATGGGGGCTTGATTTTGCAATCAGCCCCCGAAATCCATCATGTGAGTTGGGTCATCACTCGGTGATGCCTGCATTGAATGCGCGTTGCGCATCGGCCATGGCCGACTCCAGCGCCGCAGGCGTGCGGGTGGCGTCGGGGCGTGTTTGCCATTCGGCGAACGTGGTGGCGATCAGGCGTTTTTGCTCGGTGGCGCGTTCGGCTTCACGAATCAGTTTTTCATTGTCCTGAGGCGGGCCCAACTTCAACAGTTGTTGCTGCATCTCAGCGATACGTTCGAGGCGAATCTTTTCGTTGGGCTCACTCTCGGAAATGAGCACCGTGTTCATCAGCAGCGCTTCGCCGGCTGTGAACTCGCCTTTGGCCAGTCGGGCGGGCACTTCTTGCAGCAGGGCCTCAGCCAGAGCTGCGCGCTCTTTCGGGCTCTTGCTGCCTTCCGTGGTTTGCCAATACTCGAAGCGCTTTTGATAACGCAGGTAATCGACCACGCGTGCGGCTTCCGCCTCGGCGTTGGGCATTTGTTTGCTCAACACGCTTTTGAGCGCATTCCAATCGGCTTCGGGCATGTCAGCCGGACGGCCTTCGGCCAACAGGGCAGATTGGTTGAAAGCTTCTGGTTGGGCTGCGGGGGTGGACCCTGGGGTGATCCAGCTTGAAGATGGGGCTTTGGCCGTGGCGGCTTCAGGTGTCGACACATCGGGCGTGCGAGTGAACCACCAAGCTGCACCGGCCGCCACGACGCCAGCGACAGCAGCGAGGAACAAAGGACGTTGCCAGAAAGCTTTGTTTTCGTAGGTGATCATGGCGTGGGGTGAATACGGCTGAATGTGTTTATACAAAGAAAAAGTCCGGCTGCGTTGAGGGTTTGCATGCCCTCAGGCCAACCGGACTCCTGAATATCGGGGGCATCCTGCGCCCCGACGATCAGTTGGCAGGAACGTATGGTGCCTTGGACACGGGGGTGCGCAGTCCGGCCTTCACGATGATGTTGATCTTGCCGAAATCGGTGTCCTTCATCAGTTCGGGCGCGAATGCTGGCAATTTCAAGGCTGTTGCCAGGGCAGGGATGGCGGCGGGCTCCAAGAACAACTTGTCGAGGATTTGAGTGCCGGTGACCGACAGGGGGAACTTGTACTTCAGAGTCAGCTTTTGGGCTTCATTGAAGGAGTACACCGCCATTTGGGGCACGGTCACGCCGCCGATGGGGGTGAAGTCAGCCAGCACCTTGTGGTTGATGAAGTCGATCTTGAAATTGGCCAGGGTGACGCCAACCTTCGCGCCGCGGAAAGTGCGTGCGATTTCCAAGGCGGAGCCCACTGCCGCGCCGGAGGAGATCTTCAGGCTGGAGTTGATGGAAATCTGGGTCACGGGCAGGTTGTAGGCGCCCGGTGTACCTGTGGGGGTGGCGTTGCCCATCGGGGTCACTGTGATGGCAAACAGGTCGTACTGAGTCAAAGCGTCATCAGAGAAGCTTTGAATCGAGTTCGCTTGAATGAAATCGGTGGGGATGGTCAGCGCGCTGGCGGATGCAGCAGCGGTGGCCATGGCGGCAGCGACAGTGAAGGAACGGAAGGACAGCATGCTCATTCGAGTCTCCTGGTTGTGGCCCGTGACACAGGCCGCGTTACTTGTGACTCTATGGTTCATGTCCGGCATGCAAACAGCGACCCTTGAACGAGGGGTGCCCCATTGGGCGGGGGAATATGTCCCGCCAAAATGGGGCGTGATGTGACGCAACCTGGGCGCGTTACGCTAGGGAAATCCATGCGTTGTCGCGCAGGATTCCCTTTGGGGCCAATCAGTTGGCAGGCACGTAAGGTTGGGTAGAGACGGCTTTGCGCAGACCCAGCTTGACGTCCACAGTGATCTTGCCGAAGTCGGTTTCTTTGGCCAGAGGCTCAGCAAAGGCGGGCAGAGCCAAAGACTTGACGATCACGGGCAGGGCTTCGGGTGTCAGGAACAGCTTGTCCAGCACTTCAGTACCGGTGACGGTCAGAGGGAACTTGTACTTCAAGGACAGCTGTTGAGCCACGTTGAAGGTGTAGATGGGCATCTGGGCCACGGTGGTGCCGCCGATGGGGGTGACGTCGGCCAGGACTTGGCTGGTTTCGAAGTTGATCTTGAAGTTAGCCAAGGTCACGCCGACCTTGTTGCCGCGGTAGATGCGGGCCAGTTCGAGGGCAGAACCCACGGCAGCGCCAGAAGCGATTTTCAGGCTGGAGCTGATGGAGATGCTGGTAACGGGCAGGTTGAAGGCGGAGCCAACCGTGTTGGCTGGTGTGGCGTTGCCCAGGGGGGTCACAGTGATGTCAAACAGTGCGAACTGGGTCAGTGCATCTTCAGAGAAGGACTGGATCGAGTTTGCTTGGATGGACTGCGTGGGGATAGTCAGGGCCGATGCAGATGCGGCGGCGGCGGTCAAAGCGGCGGCAACGGTGAACGAGCGAAGAGACAGCGTGCTGAACGACATGTAACAACTCCTAGGTGACACCCGATGGCCGGGCTTTTGTTGAAAGTCGTTAAATGCTCAGCTGTGCAGGAATGCTTGTCATGGTGGAAAACGGACAAGACACGTTGACGCGGGGCGATCTTGCGTCAACTTGCTTGCACATCTAGAAATGACGTGATTCGTCAAGACTGGGCAATCCATATGTGCGCATGGATTCGCCCCTGGTTGCGTTTGCTTGCGGATGTGTCTGCCGGGCGTGTCAGTGTGTACACGCCTGACGCACGGCACGTTCCCAATCGGCCATCAAGGTTTGCGCCCGATCAGACGACAGGGTGGGGTAGAACGTGCGCTCTGCTTGCCACAAGCGAGCGATAGCCTGGGTGTTGGCATAAACGCCGGTGGCCAAGCCGGCCAGATAAGCCGCGCCCAGTGCGGTGGTTTCGACCACCTTGGGGCGAACCACTGGAATGCCCAGCAAGTCGGCCTGGAATTGCATCAGCAGGTTGTTGACGCAAGCGCCACCATCGACGCGAAGTTCGCTCACAGGGCGTCCGCCTGCGGCCACGGCGTCGCGGCTCATGGCCTGCAACAACGCTGCGCTTTGAAAGGCGATGGATTCGAGGGCGGCGCGCGCAATGTGTGCCACGGTGCTACCGCGTGTCAGACCCACGATGGCGCCGCGTGCATCGCTTTGCCAGTAGGGCGCGCCTAAGCCGGTGAAGGCGGGCACAAACATCACGCCGCCTGCATCGGGCACGCTTTCGGCCAGGGCTTGTACTTCGCTGGCCGCCTTGATGGCTTGTAGACCATCGCGCAACCACTGCACCACGGCGCCACCAATGAACACGCTGCCTTCCAGGGCGTAGGCTTTGTGGCCTTGCAATTGCGCGGCCGAGGTGGTCAGCAAGCCATTGGCGGAGGGTTGTGCGGCGCTGCCGGTGTGAACCAGCATGAAGCAGCCCGTGCCGTAGGTGTTTTTGGCCAAGCCGGCTTCAAAGCCTGCTTGCCCGAACAGGGCTGACTGTTGGTCGCCCGCGATGCCTCCGACGGGCAGGGCCGGGATGCCGGCGGGTGCGCTGTCACCCCAGACCGTACTGAGGGCTTCGCCATACAGGTGGCTGGAGGGGCACACCGATGGCAACACACTGCGCGGGATGTTCATCAGCGCAAGCAGTTCATCATCCCAGTCGTTGGTGTGGATGTTGAACAGCATGGTGCGTGAGGCGTTGCTGACATCGGTGGCATGCACGCGGCCACCCGTCAAGTTCCAAAGCAGCCAACAGTCCACCGTGCCGAAGGCCAGCTCACCACGTTCAGCGGCTGCGCGTGCGCCTTCCACGTTGTCCAACAGCCATTGCAGCTTGCTGCCCGAGAAGTAGGGGTCAATGACCAAGCCGGTCTTGGCGCGGATGGTGTCAGCCAGCCCTTGTTCGCGCCATTTCAGGCACTGAGGCTCGGTGCGGCGGTCTTGCCAAACGATGGCGCGTGCCACGGGCTGACCGGTGTCGCGGCGCCAAAGCACGGTGGTTTCGCGTTGGTTGGTGATGCCAATGCCGCGCAACTCCGACACGCTGCGGCCTTGGGCGGCCAATTGGGCCAGGGTCAGTGCGGCGGTGTCGCGTTGGGTTTGCCACAGCTCGAGCGGGTCGTGCTCGACCCAGCCGGGCTGTGGGTAGTGTTGGCGGATTTCTTGCTGCGCCGACGCCAGGATCTGTCCCTGTTCGTCGAAAACGATGCTGCGTGAGCTGGAGGTGCCTTGGTCGAGCGCAAGAATCAATGCCATGGTGTCAAGGTGCGATGGTCAAGGCCACTTGGGCCTCGTGCAGGAGTTGAGTGATGTGCTGCGGGGGCAGCGCTTCGGTGAACACGCGATCCATCTTGTGCAAGCTGGTGACTTCAGCGAGCGCTTGTTGGTTGAACTTGCTGGAGTCGGCCACCAGCCAGCTTTCACGTGCTTGTTCGTGCACGGCCTCAATCACGGGGCGATCACGGTGATCGCGGTCGCGGATGGTGCCGTCGGGATCGATGCCCAGTGCGCTGATGATGCCGATGTCCACCTTGTACTGCTTGAGGAATTGCACCGCACTGTCGCCTTCCAGGGCGTTGTCGCGGCCGCGCAGGATACCGCCTGCCACGTGGACGCGGCAGTCGGTATGTTCGCTCAGCAGTGTGGCAACGTGCAGGTTGTAGGTGATCACGGTCAGACCGGGCTTGTTCAGGAGTTCGCGCGCCACGGCTTCCACCGTGGTGCCCACGCCCATCATCAAGGTTGCGCCATCAGGAATGGCAGCAGCCACGGATCGGGCGATGCGCGCTTTGGCATCGGCCTTGAGGGCCTGGCGTTCTTTCCAGGCCGACACGGCAGGGGCTTGGCGCGGCAGGCTCACCCCGCCATGAAAACGCAACAACATGCCAGCTTCGGCCAGGCGTTGGACATCTCGGCGCACGGTCTGCATGGTGACATTCAGACGTGATGCCAAGCGTTCAACCGAGACCGCACCTCGTGCGCGCACTTCTTCGAGAAGGGCCACTTGACGGGGATTGGGCGACCAGGATGTTGATGGGTGTGACAAAACGGAGCTCCGATTCAGACTTTTTTCACTCAATCGGGGAGCCTAGCGCAAATTCTATGCGCAAATAACAACAAAAACGAATAAGATCGCGCCATGAATCGCGTGACTTTGTGTTCGCTTCTGTTGTCGTTGGATGAAATCTTGGGGTGTTGTGGTGAAATCGGACGTGTCTTCCCTTCAATCTGGTCAAACTGCTGAGCCGGTCGAGCGTGTTTGCGACGTTCTGGTGATCGGCGGCGGCATCAATGGCGTGGGCACAGCGCGTGATTTGGCGGGGCGCGGTTGGAAGGTGTTGCTTTGCGAACAAGACGACCTGGCCAGCCACACTTCGTCGGCATCGACCAAGTTGATTCACGGCGGTTTGCGCTATCTGGAATACGGCGAGTTTGGCTTGGTGCGCAAGGCCCTGGCTGAGCGTGAGCGCTTGCTGCGGTCCGCCCCTCACATCATGTGGCCCCTGCGTTTTGTGCTGCCCCATGACGCGTCCATGCGTCCAGCTTGGATGATTCGCCTGGGCTTGTGGTTCTACGACAACCTGGCGCGCCGGGAGTTCTTGCCTGGTTGCAAATCGATCAAGTTCAAGGGGCATGCGTTGGGCGCGCCCCTGGCATCTCACTGGACCAAAGGTTTCATCTACTCCGATGGTTGGGTGGACGATGCGCGACTGGTGACCCTGTGCGCGCAAGACGCCACCGAGCGTGGCGCCACTGTCATGACACGCACCCGCTGCGAACGCGTGGTGCCATTCGAGGGCGGCTGGTTGGCCGAGCTGGTGCAGCGCGATCCTTTCACTGATGTGGAGTTGACCCGTCACCGCGTACGTGCCAAAGCGGTGGTCAATGCGGCGGGCCCCTGGGCTGAGCGTGTGTTGCAAGACAGCATGGGCGTGTCCAACAAGCAAGCGGGCCGGGCGCACAACGAAAAACTGCGTTTGGTGAAGGGCAGCCACATTGTGGTGCCGCGCAAGTTCACCCACGATCATGCTTATATCTTCCAAGGCCAAGACCGCCGCATCATCTTTGCGATTCCGTACCAAGACGACTTCACACTGATCGGCACCACCGATGTTGAGCACAAAGGCGCGCCAGGCAAAGCGGTCATCGATCAAGATGAAATCAACTACCTGTGTGAGCAGGCCAGCCGCTACTTGAAGGAGCCCGTCAAGCCGCAAGATGTGGTGTGGACCTTCTCCGGTGTGCGTCCTCTGTTGGACGATGAAAGCGGCAATGCAGCAGCCGTCACGCGTGACTACAAGGTGCAATCCCACACCGTACCGGCCCCTTGGCTGACCGTGTGGGGTGGCAAGCTCACCACCTTCCGCTTGCTGTCTGAAGAGGCCGCAGACAAGGTCGGCGCCTTGCTTCAGGACACCCGTCCGCATTGGACGGACGCTGCCATCTTGCCGGGTGGTGATCTGCAAGGTTTGGTCGCGAACCGCGTTCACCCCGAGCAAGACATCAACGAATTGCTGCAGGTGATGAAACAGCGTCATCCCTGGTTGCCTGTCGCGATGCTCAAGCGGTGGGTGCGCTCGTATGGCAGCCGTGTCCTCACCGTGTTGGGTCAGGCCAAAAACATGGCTGACTTGGGCCAAGAAGTGGCCCCTGGATTGTTCGAGTGCGAGTTGCGCTACTTGCGTGATCACGAGTGGGCTTTGACGGGTGAGGATGTACTGTGGCGTCGCAGCAAGCTGGGCTTGCATTACACGCCGGCCCAACGTGATGCGGTGACCACTTGGATGGTCATGGCCAATCGTCCCCAACAAGCTGAGGCAGACGCTCGACAGGTGGCTTGACCACCTTGCGCCAGCGTTGTCCGAAACGCCGCACAGCACGTCCTGTAAAACCGGGGCCAGTCGGCCACATTCAGGGGCCACCCCGCTAGACGACAGGGACCGGCCTTCCTAAGCTGCCTGGATACACACAGGAGCGTGCGCATGGTCGGTCATCGTCGAAGCATTTTCATCACGGGTGCTGCGGCAGGCATCGGTCGTGCTGTGGCCGAGCGCTTTGCGCGTGAAGGCTGGGTGGTGGGCCTCTACGATGTGGATGAGGCTGGCATTGAGCAACTCCGGCAGTCTTTGGTTGAGCAGTTCGGATCAGATCGCGCCGTGTGTGGGCGACTCGATGTGGCCGATGCCGCGCAATGGTCGCAAGCCATGGCGTCGTTTGTGAGGCATACAGGCCGCTTGGACGTGTTGCTCAACAATGCAGGGGTGGCTTTGACTGCACCGTTTGCCGATACACCTTTGGCTCGACATCACTGGCTCATTGACATCAATGTCAAGGGGGTTGTCAACGGCTGCCACGTGGCCCTGCCATATCTGAAGCAGACCCCGGGTGCGCGGGCCATCAACTTGTGTTCGGCATCTGCCTTGTACGGCCAGCCCTTGTTGAGCACCTACTCGGCATCCAAGGCCGCGGTTCGCAGTTTGACCGAGGCTTTGGACATCGAATGGGCGCGCCACGGCGTGCGTGTCATGGATGTGCTGCCGCTGTTTGTGAACACTGCCATGGTGCGCGATGAAGTGGCCAAATTGAAAACGGTGCAAACCTTGGGTGTCCGCCTGACGGCCGACGATGTGGCGCGTCAGGTTTGGCGTTTGGCCGAGCCCGCGTCACCGCGGTGCTTGCCGGTGCATTCACCCGTCGGCTGGCAAACGCACCTGTTCTACCTGGCTTCCAAGTTAACGCCTGATTGGCTCAATGGGCTCATCACGGCCAAGATGGCAGGGCAATGAGCGCTCACTGAGGCATCAGGATGTGGCCGCGCGTCGAGGCCACGGGCCGGGTCGGATCGTCTTGCCACACGTTCACCTGAACCAATGACACCCGGTTGCCTTGTCGCACGGTGATGCCTTGGGCATAGGTGTCAATCGGTTTGGCCGAACGCAGGTAGTCGATCGAAAAATCAATCGCCTTAGGGATGGTGCGTTCCAGATGTGGGTTGGTGGCCACCACGTGCATGATCATCGCCGTTTCAGCGAAGCCCGCGAGCACGCCGCCATGCAAGGCGGGCAGCATCGGGTTGCCAATCAGGTCATGCTTGAACGGCATGCGGAAGATGGGGCCAGCATTGACTTGCGGGTGCTGCATCACCCCCAGGAAATCCACATACGGCGAACGACCTTCAGGGATGGCGGGCTTTTGAGACTTGGCGGCTTCCGCAATGGCCTCCATCGACACGACGTGGATGGGGGGCGGCGCGACGATCGGCTTGTTTGCACTGGTGGGAGCGGCCTCGGCGCCGGGCTCCATGTCTTTGCGCCGCGAATTGGCCGTGGCCAACATGAAGGTCGCATTGGCCACGGCCACGATCTCGTCGCTGCCTGGTTGGCGCAGTTCACCGCGAACAAAAGCCACGCTGCGCGACAAGCGGTAGCAATGCGCGTCGCAGATCAGGTTCTTGCTGGCGTCGGCCGAGCGCAGGTAGTCCATGCGCAAGTCGAGCGTGGCGAACGGTTCGAGCTTGTCGAGCGCGGTGCCGACGGCAATGCCGCAGGTGGTGTCGGCCAACACGCTCAAGCAGCCGGTGTGGATGCGATTGCGTTCGGTGTCGCCGCTCCAGGTGGGGCGTGCGGGCACCATCAGGCTGGCGCGACCTTTTTCCAGGTGCGTGACCAGCATGCCCGAGGCTTGCGCGTAAGGGATCGTGGCCACGAAGTGGTCGACCCATTTGAAGGCGTCGGCGGCGTTGGGATCAGCCGTAAACAAACTCTTGCTCATAGAAACTCTCGCTAAAGGGAGGATGCCCGGTTCAGGACTTCTTGGGGTTGAGTTTCACCTCCAGGCCTTTGTCGGTGACCTGGATGGTGCCCACCTCGTAGCCCAGGCGATCTGCGGTGCGCAAATCCTCTGGCTTGAATTGGTGAACCGGGAAATCCTGCAATCGATCTTCGGCAATCCAGGCGCCCAATTTGGTCAGATAGCGCTGCATCCCTGCTGGCAAGCCAGCCAGGCTGATCTGATCCACCGTCACGCGTGTCAAGCGCAAGGTCAGGTCTTTGGGTTCAAACCGAAGACCAAAACTCACCCCCACTTTGCCTTGATAGGTCTTTTTGAACAAGGTGTCGGTGGCACTGAGGTCAAACTCGGTGCCGACGCGGTTGTCCTCTGGTTTGAATTGCAGACGCGGGGCTTGCGCCTTCACGTCCAGCAAATCCATGATGCGGTTGGTGAGCGGGAAGGGCTTGGCGATTTTGTCGGTCAGCTCTTCTTTCGTGATCACCACGGTTCGAGGGCCCAAAATGGATGCGCAGGCTGCCAATGAAGACAGCACAGCCAGCCCGCACCAACGCAGGGCCGCACGACGAGACAAGTCAGACATAGGGTCGAGACGGATTGCCAAACATTACGGAACAGGTGTCCATTGTGGCAGGGTCACGATCTCTGTGCCGCGTAATCTGGCGCGTTTGGCCAGTTTCAACAGCGCCGCGTCCTTGGAGAGCAGCCATTTCGCTCCCACATGCAGGGCCAAGTCGATGAAAACCTGGTCGTCGGGGTCTTTGCAGCGCAAAGGGCCCTTGGGTGGTTCGGCCACAAATTCGGCGTGCTGGAACACCGTCAAAGTCAGCTGGGGTTCCGGTTGCCAGGCTTTCAGGTAGCTGCGGGGCCAAACCTGATGCCACTCTTGTTCCATCGAGGGGCAGGCGATCCAACGCAGTTGGCCCGCCAGAATGCCTGCCACGATCGGCGCGGCGGCAGGGTCCTTGAACACGCGCCAGTCGAGCAGCGCGTTGGTATCGAGGATGACGATGGGCGCATCGCTGGCGGAGAGCGGAAGCGATGGCAGCTGGCCCGAGGGCGGGGCACTCATGCCGCGCTGTGAATCACGCCGCCACCCAAGCAGACATCGCCTTGGTACAGTACGGCCGACTGGCCCGGGGTCACAGCCCACTGCGCCTGGGGGAAGTGCAAGGCAATCGTGCCCGCATTGGCTGCGGTCACGGCGCAGGCGGCATCGGCCTGGCGATAGCGTGTTTTGGCGCCCACGCCCACGCTTTCGGGTGTCGGGCCCAAGCCGTCCACCCAACTCAAGTCATCGGCGACCAGGGTGTGCTGCAGCAGCCAGGGGTGATCGTGACCTTGCACCACGTAAAGCGTATTGGTGGTCATGTCTTTGCGTGCCACGAACCACGGCTCGTGCTCACCGCCCCCGCGTGGCGTGCCTTTTTCTTTCACGCCACCGATGCCAATGCCCTTGCGTTGACCCAGCGTGTAGAAGCTCAAGCCCACGTGTTCGCCCAGCTTTCGGCCCCGGTCGTCCTTGATGGGGCCGGGTTCATTGGCCAGATACCGATTCAGGAACTCGCGGAAGGGGCGTTCACCGATGAAGCAAATGCCGGTCGAGTCCTTCTTCTTGGCGTTGGGCAGTTGAATTTCGGCAGCAATGCGGCGCACCTCGGTCTTGGGCAATTCGCCCACCGGGAACATCGTTTTGCTCAGCTGGGCCTGATTCAGGCGGTGCAGGAAATAGCTTTGGTCCTTGAGCGGATCCAGCCCCTTGAGCAGTTCATAGCGCAAGCCGCCCTCAAAACGGGCATCGGCTACCGAGCGTACCCGCGCATAGTGCCCAGTGGCGATCTTCTCAGCGCCCAAGCGCATGGCGTGGTCCAGAAACGCCTTGAACTTGATTTCGGCGTTGCACAGCACGTCGGGGTTCGGTGTGCGGCCAGCCTGGTATTCGCGCAGAAACTCGGCAAACACGCGGTCTTTGTAGTCGGCGGCGAAGTTCACGTGCTCAATCTCGATGCCGATCACATCGGCCACCGAGGCCGCATCCAGAAAGTCTTGACGGCTGGAGCAGTATTCGCTGTCGTCGTCATCTTCCCAGTTCTTCATGAAGATGCCGATGACTTCGTGGCCCTGCTGCTTGAGCAACCAAGCGGTCACAGCAGAGTCGACCCCGCCACTGAGGCCGACGACGACACGGTGTTTGGCTGACATCAGGTGCGCTGGATGACAGCGGGTGCAGAAAACACGCTGTCGTGGACATTCAAGATGGACAAGGGGTAGCGCTCGCCGGCCAAGTAGGCTTCGATGCACTCGATGACCAGGGGGCTGCGCATGCGATGTGGTTGCGAGCGGATTTCGTCAGCGGTCATCCAGACCGTGCGCAAGATGCCCTCGTCGAGCTCAAGCGAAGGATCGGCCTCAGACACGGTGCCGTGGAAGGCCAAACGCAGGTAAGTGGTGTCCTCGCCGTTGCGGGTGCGACGGAATCGCGACATGAACATGCCCACGAAGCTCTCGGGTTGAAACTGGCAGGCCGTTTCTTCCAGAGTCTCGCGAATCACGGCTTGCAGCGGCGACTCGCCCGGGTCCAGGTGGCCGGCAGGGTTGTTCAACAAGATGCCGTCAGAGGTGTCCTCTTCGACCAATAGAAACTTGCCATCGCGCTCGATCAAAGCGGCGACGGTCACATTCGGCTTCCAGCGCACCTTGCCGGTCGCGGCGGGGGCGATGGGCTGAGGCACGGGGGCCAAGAGTTCCACAGTCTGTTCGGCTGACTTCATGAGGCCGTCATTATCCGCCATTGGTATGACAAATGCATTGGCGTTTACCAAGTTTGGGGGGTAGGGATTGCGGACAGCCCTGAAAGTGGCAAATTTTGACAATCTCGAACCTCAGATTGAGGGGGAAGGCATGTTGAAGGCCATTTGACGCACGCCATACGGCGGAAAACCCTGGAATGTTGTGTATGCTGGCGCGTTTGGTAACGCTGACATTGACTTCGTCATACATAGGAGACCCGTATGCTCATTGGCATACCCATGGAGACCTTCGCGGGTGAGACCCGCGTGGCCGTGACACCGGAGACTGTCAAGAAATTGAAGGCTCAAGGCCACACCCTGCGTGTGCAGTCTGGCGCCGGCGTGGCTGCCAGCGTGACCGATGAGGCTTACGTGGCCGCCGGTGCTGAGATCACCGACGCCGCCGGTGCCTTGGGCGCCGAGATGGTGCTGAAGGTGCGCTCGCCCAATGCGGACGAACGCGCTCAAATGAAGCCCGGCGCCGTGCTGGTGGGCATGCTCAATCCTTTCGACAAGGAAGGCCTGCAAGCCCTGACCGATGCCAAGTTGACCGCTTTTGCTTTGGAAGCCGCACCCCGTACGACCCGTGCGCAAAGCATGGACGTGCTGTCGTCGCAGGCCAACCTGGCCGGCTACAAGGCCGTGATGATTGCAGCTGACAAGTACCAACGCATCTTCCCCATGCTGATGACAGCTGCCGGCACCGTCAAGGCCGCTCGTGTTGTCATCCTGGGTGTGGGCGTGGCCGGTTTGCAAGCCATTGCGACGGCCAAGCGTCTGGGTGCTGTGATTGAAGCGTCTGACGTGCGTCCTTCTGTGAAGGAGCAAGTGGAATCGCTGGGTGCCAAGTTCATCGATGTGCCCTACGAAACCGCTGAAGAAAAAGAAGCGGCTGAAGGCGTGGGCGGTTATGCCCGCCCCATGCCCCAGTCGTGGCTGGACCGTCAAAAGGTGGAAGTGGCCAAGCGTGTGGCGCAAGCCGACATCGTCATCACCACCGCTTTGATCCCCGGTCGCGCGGCGCCAGTACTGGTGTCGGAAGACATGGTCAAGGCCATGAAGCCCGGTTCCGTCATCGTCGACTTGGCTGCGGCACAAGGCGGCAACTGCCCCTTGACCGAAGCCGGCAAGACGGTGGTCAAGCACGGCGTCACCTTGGTGGGTGAAACCAATCTGCCCGCGCTGGTGGCTGCTGATGCTTCGGCGCTGTACGCACGCAACGTGATCGACTTCCTGAAGTTGGTCATCAACAAGGAAGGTCAATTCCACGTTGACCTGGAAGACGACATCGTCAAGGCGTGCTTGATGTGTCGTGACGGCCAATTGCTGCGTGCCTAAGCACCAGCATCGGTCCTGCAAGGAGTAATTGAGATATGCAACGCGTCATGCTGCGTGCCAAGCTGCACCGCGCCACCGTGACTGAAGCCGACCTGAACTACGAAGGTTCTTGCGGCATCGATGAAGACCTGCTCGAAGCGGCGGATATGAAAGAGTTCGAATACATCGAGCTCTACAACATCAACAACGGCGAGCGCTTTTCGACCTATGTGATCAAAGCCCCTCGTGGGTCGGGCGTGATTTCTCTCAACGGCGCGGCCGCGCGTAAAGCGCACGTCGGTGATCTGTTGATCATCTGTACCTATGCGCCCATGACCGATGCCGAAGTCTCCAGCTACAAGCCCAAGGTGGTGCTGCTGGACGAGCGCAACGCGATCAAAGAAGTCCGTAAGTTCGATTAATTCAATCTCACCAGGAGACAACGCGATGGAAGCCATTTCCCACGTCGTCATCAACCTGACCATTTTCGTGCTGGCCATCTATGTGGGCTATCACGTGGTCTGGAACGTGACCCCTGCTTTGCATACGCCTTTGATGGCTGTGACCAATGCCGTGTCGGCTATTGTGATCGTGGGGGCCATGCTGGCTGCCGCCCTGACCGTGACGCCTCTGGGCAAGATCATGGGTGTGCTCGCTGTGGCACTGGCTGCGGTCAACGTGTTCGGGGGCTTCCTCGTGACACGCCGCATGCTGGAAATGTTCAAGAAGAAGGACAAGAAGGCGGGGGCCAAGTAAATGAGCATGAACCTGATTGCACTGCTGTACTTGGTGGCCTCGGTGTTCTTCATTCAGGCCTTGAAGGGCCTGAGCCACCCCACCACATCGATTCGCGGCAACGTGTTTGGTATGACCGGCATGACCATTGCCGTGTTGACCACCATTGGTTTGATCCACGGTCAGGTGCAAGCCCTGCAACTCAACTTTGTTGAGGGCATTGGCTACGTGCTGGCCGGTCTGGTGATTGGTGGCGGCGCCGGGGCTGTGATGGCCAAGCGCGTCGAGATGACCAAGATGCCTGAACTGGTCGCCTTCATGCACAGCATGATCGGCTTGGCGGCGGTGTTCATCGCCGTGGCTGTGGTGGCCGAGCCTTATGCCTTCCAGATCGTGGCCAAGCCGCTGGACGGATCCATGGCGCAGATCCCCGTGGGCAACTTGTTGGAGTTGTCTTTGGGTGCGGCCATTGGTGCCATCACCTTCTCCGGTTCGGTCATTGCCTTCGGCAAGCTGAGCGGCAAGTACAAGTTCCGCTTGTTCCAAGGCGCGCCCGTGATCTTCAAGGGTCAGCACATGCTGAACCTGGTCCTGGGTCTGGTCTTGATCGCGCTGATCGGCACTTTCATGGCCACGCAGCGCATGGACCTCTTCGTGGCCTTGATCGCGCTGAGCTTCATCCTGGGTGTATTGATCATCATCCCCATTGGCGGTGCTGACATGCCCGTGGTGGTGTCGATGCTGAACAGTTACTCCGGTTGGGCGGCTGCAGGCATTGGCTTCTCGCTGAACAACCCGATGCTGATCATTGCCGGTTCGCTGGTGGGTTCGTCCGGTGCCATCCTGTCTTACATCATGTGTAAGGCGATGAACCGCTCGTTCTTCAACGTGATCTTGGGTGGCTTTGGTGGTGATGCCGGTGCGGCCGCTGCCGGTGGCGCACAACAGCAGCGCTCGGTCAAGAGCGGTTCCGCTGACGATGCCGCCTTCATTCTGGGCAACGCCGAGTCCGTGATCATCGTGCCGGGCTACGGTCTGGCTGTGGCGCGCGCTCAGCACGCCGTGAAGGAACTGGCTGCCAAGTTGACCGAAAAGGGCGTGAACGTGAAATACGCGATTCACCCTGTGGCCGGTCGCATGCCTGGTCACATGAACGTGTTGTTGGCCGAAGCCGAAGTGCCTTACGACCAGGTGCACGAGATGGAAGACATCAACGCCGAGTTCGGTCAGGCGGATGTGGCCATCATTCTGGGCGCCAACGACGTGGTGAACCCCGCTGCGCACGTGAAGGGCAGCCCGATTTATGGCATGCCGATCCTGGAAGCCTACAAGGCCAAGACCGTGATCGTGAACAAGCGTTCCATGGCCTCTGGTTATGCTGGCCTGGACAACGAACTGTTCTACATGGACAAGACCATGATGGTGTTCGGTGACGCCAAGAAGGTGGTCGAGGACATGGTCAAGGCCGTGGAGTAAAGACCTCGTCTCTTCCTGCTAGAAGCCGGGCCATGCGCCCGGCTTTTTACTTGGTGCTAACCCTCCGGTCTGTTTGGCGAGGCGTGTCACGCGCATGGCCTTGTCCATAATGGCGGCATGTCCAAAATCGCACGCAATGATCCTTGCCCTTGTGGCAGCGGCAAGAAATTCAAACAGTGCTGCATCGATAAACCGGGTATGGCGACCGCTGGGGCGGTGCGAGCGCCGGTGCTGTCATTGGCGCAGCAATACCAAGCCGGCGTGCAGGCCTTTCAGCGCGGCCGGTATGCCGAAGCCGAGGTGGTGCTGAAGGCGGCGGCCAAGATGGCCCCCAAGAATGCAGATGTGCAGCATGTCTTGGCCGCGGTTTATCAGGCCACGCAACAGTGGCCCGCTTGCGAAGCGGCCATCCAGTTGGCGTGCAAGTTAGATCCGAAGAACCCGCGCATTCAATTCACCGCGGCGGGCATTGCGCATGGCCTGAGACGATTCGATGTCGCCATTGCGCACTACCAAAGCGCGGTGAGTCTGCAGCCGGATCTGGTCGAGGCTTGGTTCAACCTCGGCAATGCCTTGCGTGACGCGGGCCGATTGAGTGATGCCTGCAACGCTTATGACCGCGCGGTTCGCTTGAAGCCAGCGTTTGTGGAGGCCCTGTGTAACTTGGGCGATGTCATGCGCCAACAGTCTCGCTATGCCGATGCATTGGCGGTGTTTGAGCGTGCCCGTGAATGGCAGCCTCAGTTGGGCGCCGTCTATTCCAAAATGGGTTTGGCGCTACAGAGATTGAGCCGACTGCCGGAGGCCTTGGCCGCGTTTGAACAAGCGTCGAAGCATGCGCCCCAAGACGCGCAGGCATTCAGTAATTGGTTGCTGGCGTCTCAGTATGACCCCACCTTGTCGGCGGCAGATCTCTTTGCGCGACACCAGCAGTTCGCTGAGCGGTTTGAGCAGCCCTTGCAGCCCAAGCGCTATGGGCACGACGGTTGGCAGCCGGCGGGGCGACGCTTGCGTGTGGCGTATGTGTCACCTGACCTGAGGCGGCATTCGGTGGCGAGTTTCATCGAGCCTGTGATGACCCGCCATGACCGTGCTCGTTTCGAGGTGCACGCTTATTACTCCAATGCGTTTCAAGACGACGTGACGATGCGAATCCGGGCCGGGGTTGAGCATTGGCATGAGGTGGCGCATCTGACGGATGAAGCCTTGGCTCAGCGCATCCATGCCGATGGCATCGACATTCTGGTTGATTTGTCAGGACACACGGCCGGGCATCGTTTGCGGACCTTTGCGCTCAAGCCAGCCCCGATCCAGGTGACCTGGCTAGGCTATCCGGGCACCACCGGTTTGCACAGCATGGATTACCGCTTGACGGATGCTTGCCTGGACCCCGAAGGGTTGACCGAGGGCTTTTATACCGAGCGCCTGGTGCGTTTGCCGACCTATTCGTATTTCGCGCCGCCCGATGCGGCACCCGATGTAGGGGCGTTGCCTGCCGTACGCCGTGGACATGTGACGTTCGCCTGCCTCAACAACACGGCCAAGCTCAACGAGGTTGTGCTGGCTTTGTGGGCCCAGGTGTTGCTGGCGGTGCCTGGATCTGAATTGGTGATTGGCAATGCCAATGAACCCACTTGGAACGACTGGGTGCTGCGTACTTTCGAAGCGCATGGCGTTGAGGCGGAGCGCATCACTTTGAAGCCGCGGATGTCGTCTCAGGACTATCTGGCCTTGCACCAAGAGATTGATGTGAGTTTGGATCCCTTCCCTTGGAATGGTGGCACCACCACCATGCTGGGCTTGTGGATGGGGGTGCCTGTGATCACCCTGGCGGGAGACCGCCCAGCTGCCCGCCTGGGCGTGAGTTCCTTGGCCTATGCGGGGCTGGATGGCTTTGTTGCGGCCACGCCTGAGGCGTATGTCCAACTGGCCCGCGATTGGGCGAATGACCTGACGGGGTTGGCGGCCGTGCGGGCGGGCTTGCGGGCGCGCATGCAGGCCGCGTTGTCTCAACCGAGTCAGGACCTGGTCGCGGCGGTGGAGCACGCGTTTGAACGCATGCGAGATCAGGGCAGCGCCGCCGTTTGACGGCTTGCGCTTGTGGGTTTTGTCACGCTTTTGTGGGTTGAGCGGTCCGCGCACTTAGAAAAAGTTGCAAGGATTGCGCATGGTTGCCGATGTCCACAGAACGCTTTTGGTTGGGCGCTTTGATAATGGCCTGACCCTTTTGTGACTACATGACCGCTGCTTCGCCCCATTCGATTGAAGACCGACTGTTTGTCCTGCGCACGCGCTGGGACTTGTACGTTTTCGAGGGGCAGTTCGAGCAGTTCATCGAGTTCGCGGTGGCGCTCAACAGTTTGGCGGAGCACTTCAACCGGATGCGTCTGCCCGGTTTGGTCCGCATGTGCGAGGGCTTGGAGAATCTCGCGCTGACTCATTTGAGCAAGCCCGAGTCTCACCCGATTGCGGAGCAAGATCGGGCCGCCTTGCAGCGGCAAATCGACGCACTCTTGGGTGCTGTGGCCATGTCGCGTCCCCAGACGGCGGAGCGTCGCTCTGAGGAGCCGGACGAGGCCACGGTCGAGGTGGAGTGGATCAAGCCGCGTTCGGTCTGGGTGATGAGTTGTCCAGGTCGGCAAGAGCTGGTCGATGCGCTGTGTGGGCAGCTTCGCTACTTTGGCTTTGGCGTGTCTGAAATGGCCTGGGGACAAGATGGTCCTGAAGGCGATATGCCCTTGGCGGTGTTGTTTGTGCCCGGCGAAGCCAACCCACCAGCAGAGTACTTTGAGCGGATTGCTTGTGTTCGCGCCCGCTGTCCGGCCAGTCAGTTGTTCTATCTGGGAGCACCTTCGGCCATCGAGCCGGTGGTCGCGCTGATGCGCGCAGGGGTGGATGTGGCCATCCCGGCCGACGAGCAGGCCTCACGCGTGCTGGATCGCATCCTGGATTTGGTGCAGCACGCCGAGCAGGAAAAATACAGAGTCCTGGTCGTGGAAGACTCCCGCGTGGCTGTCGCCATGATCCAGCGCACCTTGGCGCAGCACGGCATCGACAGCCAGGCCATTCGCGATCCGGGCACGCTGCTAGATGCTCTGGAGGAATACCGTCCTGACCTGATTTTGATGGACATGCAGATGCCGCGCTTCAACGGCATCGAGGCCACGCGGGTCTTGCGCCAAATGTCTGAGTACGCGGCTTTGCCGATTGTGTACCTGTCGGGTTCGACGGACATCGGCATGCAGGTGGAGGCTTTGCGCTTGGGTGGCGATCAGTTCCTCACCAAGCCATTCAACCCGGTGTTGCTGGCTGCTGTGGTCAAGACCAAGGTGGAGCGCTTCCGTGAAACATTGCGATCGACCAAGCTGGATGGCTTGACCGGTTTGCTCAACCACACGGCGGCAAAATCAAGGCTGGATGCACTGATTCGTCAAGTGGCGCCGGTTGGTTCGCTTACGGTGGCCATGATCGACATCGATCACTTCAAGGGTATCAATGACAGCTTCGGTCACCCGGTGGGGGATCAGGTCATCCGCGCCTTGGCCTGGTTGCTCAAGGGGCGTCTGCGGTCGAGCGATTTGATTGGCCGGTATGGTGGCGAAGAGTTCATGGTGGCGCTGCCGGGCGTGACCGTGGACCAGGCGCGTGCCGTGATCGACCGCATTCGGTCTGATTTTGGGGCGTTGCCTCACGCTCATCCAGGTGGCGCTTTGCATGCCACTTTCAGCGCAGGCGTGGCGGCCTATCCTGTCATCGACACCGCCGCCAGCTTGACCGAAGCGGCGGATGCGGCCTTATTGCAGGCCAAGCGCTTGGGGCGGAATCGAGTGGAGTTGGCTGGGCCGCGTTGAGTGGTAGATCAGTCGGCCGACATGGCGCGCCACAAAATATGGAAGAGCTCATCGAACTGATCAA
>JBKBIO010000025.1:0-32707 GCA_046299355.1 Aquabacterium sp.
GCCAACGCCCCGGCCTGGTTCCCTGGTGATGCACAAGCCGGCTCACACGAGGGGCATGCCCACAACGCCACCTTGGCTGGCATCAAAACCCAATCTTTGGACGCCAGCCAAAGCGGTAGCGGCGGCTTCAACCAATTGGTGATGGACAACACCCCATCCCAAGGCCGTGTGCTAGCCCACACCACCCAGCACCAGACCTGGCTACAAATGGGCCACCTGCTGCAACAGCATGACAACCAACGCCTCGCCCCACGTGGCCTAGGCTTGGAGCTGCACACCCAAGCACACGGCGCCGTGCGTGCCGCGTCCGGCCTGCACATCAGCAGCCATGCCCGCCGTGGTGGTACACAAGGCAGCCAAGGTAAACCCACCGACACCCGCGAAGCCCAAAGCCAACTGCAAAGCCACGCCGAGCTGGTGCAAACCTTGGCCGCCAACGCCCAAACGCACCTGGCCAAGCTGCCCAAGGAAGCCGCCCCAGAGAAATTGCCCGTGATGGGCGCTTTAGGCGAGACCATCAGCAGCCTGCAAGGCACCGCGAAGCAAGGTGAGCACCACATTCCCACGCTGGACAGGCCCGACCTGATCGCCAGCGCCCCAGGCGCCATCACCAGCCACACGCCTGCTCACACCGTGGTCAGCGCAGGCGGCCAAGCCGCCATCAGCACCGCGACTGACGCCAACCTGCTCAGCCAACGCCACGCCGCCTGGGCCGTGAAAGACGGCATCAGCCTCTTCACCCGCGGCGAAGCCAAAGACAGCAAGCACCCTGTGCAAGATACGGGCATGAAGCTGCATGCCGCCAGCGGCAATGTGAATACCCAAGCACAAAGCGGCGGCATCACCGTCACCGCAGCCAAAGCCATCGACATCCAAAGCACCACCGCCAACATCACCATCAGCGCCCCCAGCAGCCTCATGCTCAACGGCAGCGGTGGCTACATCAAGATCAATGGGGGGGATATTGAGATTGGGACCTCGGGGGCCGCGAGTTTCAAAGCTTCTATGAAGGAGTTGGCGGGGGGATCGTCTGCTTCAGGATCTGCACCAGAGCTAAAGAAAGCAAGTAATTTGAAAGGTTGCGCCAAAGCTATGCAAGAAGCCGCAACCGTTGGCGCAGCCGTGTAAGGCCGCCAGACATTCATCAGCAGCTCCATTCCCAATGACGGTTGACCTAAGACTTGATGCCGCAGTCAGATACCTGCGCGCACATCTACCAAAAGACAGCGATTGTTCATTGTCGATCTTTGTCGATCCAACATTGGGCGACGCAGTAGGTGCTGCACCAGTCATTCAGCAAACACTTCGGAGCGGCTTATTGCGGCGTATCGATATCCCTATCCAACACAGCGATATAGCGCCTGAGTCACGACCTTACCTGTTGCACGCAGAGTCCGAACTGGAAGCCGAAAAGGCCATCGAGTTGACACTGCGTTATGGTCTAGAGGAAGCATTCGCGACCCCTAGCCCGCTTTCGTCGCCTCGACATGTCTGCGCTTGGATAGTGGGCGAAAGGCAGCCTCATGCTCTTGCCGCCCGTCTCGCCAAAGCAGGCTTAATTCGGAACCCTGAAGGCGTGTCGAGACCGTTTCGGTATTGGGACCCCAGGGTAATGTGGCATCTACCTCGGGCGATGGAACCAAGCATGTGGACCACACTGAGAGCAAATCTCGGCTGTTGGCTAGCGCTAGACATGTGCAATGAACTTCGACAGATTAGCGACGCACTGCATCAGATAAGTCGGTCAAATACTCTATCTAGTGAAGCCCCCGTCAAATACACGGTGACGCAGTGGGCAGCTTTAGCTCGTATTCGTTCAATCAATTTAGCGTTATCTCAAGCCAGGGAATGGAACGTCTCGCCTACACAGGAGACGGCAGCACAAATTGATTGCTTGATAAAAGCTTGCCACTCTTTTGGCTTTGAAACCGAGCAAGACGCACAAGTTTTCGTCGCATGCGGGCTGACCAGCCATCCACGCTTCTTTGATCACGAGGGTGTAAAGAGTGCCCTCAATCAAGCGCACGCGAATAGCCAAAGCGTTTTATCTGCTCTTGGGAAATTTGATGATTCATTCTGGGATGAGTTAAGAAGCGCTAACTCGAATCTCGAAAAAAAATAATAGGTGAGGCTTAAAGCATGACAACGGCAACTACTCAACGCCCTTCAACCAATCAAGCCATGCAATCGGCCGCTTTGAATGGCAATGCGGCGCGACCGAGTAACGGATGCAAGGACTGCAACAAAGTCGGGCTCGCGATTCTGCCGGTTGTAGCGATGCCAGTGCCTGCGGCGCTGCGCGGGACAACCGCAGAACTGAAGGCGCTTGATTCACACTACATCACCGATGATCTGAAGTCCCATTGGATGGTGTTACGAACATTGCCTTCCGGGTATCTCTACGTCATGAAGCCCGATCTCAGTTGGGACATCTATGTCGTTGACCGAGAGGGACTGCTAAGACTGGCACCGTCGCTTAGCGCCTGCCCGGCTTCTCCTAGCGACCAAAAGCCCATGTCAGAGCAATGCAAACGCTCTGGTGACAATATTCCGGCGCAGGTCATTGCAGTTGACCCGTCCAAACATGCCAGCGTCTGGCTTGCCTTCAGCCGACATCGGTGGACCGCAGATGTGCTCAAAGCTTACGCAGCCAACAAGGACGGGTGTCGCAACAAGCGCATGACAAAACTGGATGTCATGGCCGCAGCAAACGGTTCCTTAGGAACTGGGAGCAAAGCCAAAAACGCCGTTCAATTTGGCGTACCAATGAGTCCGAACATTGGACAAGTGGTTGCTGACTACGCAAGTCAACCCACAAGAGATGCCATCAACGGCTATTCATTGGAGCCGATCCAGGCACGCGGAGATCAATCAGCGCAGCTCGCACAAGCGATGGCGAAGATTTCTACAAACACAGCAGGAAAGACGGGGGCCGTCATCGTTTTGCCAGATGACTTAGGCGTTGCCCAAGCGCTCAATGCGGCCAGAAACGCAGCGCAGGTTGAACGCTCGGCGGTCATCAAAGAATATCTGCGATACGACTTCGTCCATCGCGCAGCCGCAGGCTTTAAACAGCAATGCGAAAAGCAAGGTGAGATCAAGCGCTGGAACGAGCTTTACAGCAAGGCCTACAAACAGGCTGAAATAGATAACAAGTTCAAAGAGCGGGACAAAAAGCTCAAGCCGATTGACGCTCGACTGAATGCCATGGGAGATGATTGGGCCAAATGGATGCAACGCCCGGGGCTTTGCTCGCTTTTTGCTCATGACTTCGACGCAGCAAACCTATGCGAAGGGATGGGAGCCGCCGTTGCTGGCGCCGCCTGCCTCCATGGTGCTGGAACCCAAACAGCTGAGCGGAGTTTGATCCAGTCCTGGATTCAAGGTGACATCAAAGACGAGGGCAATATCTTGTGGCAGGCCCTTTCAGGCAACCACAAGGGTCTGCTCACCCGCTTAGGTGACGTCAAAGACCTCATGCCAGCCGGGCTAGATACGCTCAAAAACTTCTGGGGTGGCGCAGACGAGTTCGAGAAAAGCCTTTCTAAAGAGGAAGGCGCGTTATTGATGCGATTGCGAGACGGCAGCAAAGATCCTATCGGAGCAGCTGTGGCAAAGCTGTTGCACGTGATCGCATCTTGCCTCGACCCCGCTGTGTCCTCCATGGGAAAGGCTGGGGCTAGAGCCATCCTGATCACAGCATTGTGGTCAGGACTTCGCGTTGCCCCGATGCGTCATAGTGTCACGCCGCAACAAGCCGCGATTGATGCGAAAGTCGCCGGCTGGGGTGCTCCGGCTGGTGCGAAAGTACAGACTGTGCGCAAAGGGACAACAACAAGTTGGCGCTATAACTTGCTTGAAGCAACAGATGTACTCGCTGCAAAAGGTGGCATTGCCATCGTACAAACACGTTTTGTCGTCTTGCAGATTTGGAAAAAATCTGGCTGGATCAATGTCGGAGAACCGACCACAGTCCCATCCTCGCGCCCCACAGCTACGCCCGCACCCTCTATTCCAAGCACCACCGTTTCTGGAAAAAGTGTTTGGCGTCGGCTCGGGGGGGTGCTTCGAGAAGGCGGGGCAAATGCAGTGCTAGCGAGTGGCGTGTTGTGCTTTCAGGTGCTCAGTTTCAACCAAGTGAGCAAAGATCTACAAGGTGGCGGCAGCGCCGACAAAGGAATCGAGCTAACTGCCAGTTACTTTGCCGCCCTTGCAGGAATGATGGGGGCCGCATCGGAGATCACTGCGGCGAGTATCCAATTGACCTCTCACATCCGGGGCGTTGACTTGGCTAAGACCGCGCCCCGCATGGCCGGCTTTGTACGAGGCGCGGCAGCGGTTGGTGGGCTGTTGGGGGGGGTATCTGGGTTAGCTATGGCCCTTGCTTCTGGGATGAAAGCAGCATCACTTTCTGACGCCGGTGATCTCGATGCAGCCAACTGGACATACGGCTTGAGTGCTGTGAGCATGGTAGGTTCTGTGACGGGAGGGCTTGGCGCCCTCACGGCCAGTGGGGCAGCAGCAGGCGGCAGTTCATTGGTCGGAGGTACGCTTCTAGGTATTGGCCCAGCTGGCTGGGCGATTCTGACTGTGGGGGCAGTTGCAATTGGGGTGTACCTTGCCTACAAGGCAGCTGAAACAACAGACGACCCGATTGAGGCGTGGCTGAAGCAAAGCATCGCTGGCACCGCTCCCTCCAAATATGACCCCGCAACTGAAGTCGAGAGCTACAACAACCTCTTTCAGTTACCCTTAGAAGTTGAAGCCAGCGGTACGACCCTGATGGGCAAACATAGCGCCGTTATACGCATCACTGCCGCAGCACTAGATGCCCAATCACAAATCGAATACGCCCTTGATGTTGTCGACGCAGAGGGAAAAGTACATCCGGTTTTCGGCAAATTAACGCTAAAGTCTGGCGCGCTGACGTCAAGCATTGCAACGACGATACGCCCTAATAGCATGGGCGCGATCTCAGCGTTCGAAAGTCACCAGAAAACTGAGCTGGGCTCCAGCCTTCGTATTACCGTTGTAGGGCAGTTCAGTCCTGCAGGATGGAGAGACCCCAAGACCGGAGCGATCCTACGAACAGCAAAACACGCGATCAAGACTATCCGCGTTAATGTCAAGTACAGACCAATTCCACAGACCGATGGCGATTGGGTACTCCCCAGCCCAAGTGGCCACGAAATGACTCACACACCCGCAAGATGAATCAAGTTCAGCCTAATGTCCCTCCAGAAGATAGCCTCCCTTGGGTCGATACGCTACGTGGGATCGGCCCCTTGAGATACATCGCAAAAGGGGCAACAGGCATTGATGTGCCCGGAGAATTCGCCTCGCTTGTTTCCATAGACTCTCATCAAGCAGTCTTGGCCGTAGGCGCTCGTGCCAGTCGGGGTCTCGGCATTTTCATGGCGCTACTATTTCTGCCTGGACCATTGTTTTTCGCTTGGCTGGCATATCAAAGCATCGATATCCCTCACCGCATTGGGACAGTTTATTTCAGCATTGGCATGGGAATATTCTCTTTGGGAGCTTGCATCTTATTCGCGTCCTTCGACATTCGACGAATAGCAGAGAATCTCGTTCTACTTAATCGAAAAAAAGGATACTTTCTTGCAGCAGACCCCACAAAAAATGGGAAAAGCCCCAAGGAACTCGCGCTTCTGAGATGGAACTGGCAAGACTGTGACTTCGCCATTGAGCGCGTCATCATGAGTGCGACTGGCGCACAAGCATTTCATCTGCGCGCAGTGCAACGCAATCCGCACGGTGAATACGAGCGATCTGTTCTGCTTATGGCCATGATTCCTACAATAGAGCAAGCCGAATCGATCTTTGAGTTTCTACGTCGATACATGGCGCACGAAGACTCCGCCTTGTCCAACACCATCAAACTTGTCCCAGGCGGCAAACTCAACTTCTTTGAAGCCTGCAAACACAGCTTCATCACATATCTGATTGACGTCGGTGACGATGGTTTGCCGCGATGGCCATGGCCATTGATCGCCCTGTTTTACGGCTTGCTTGCTGCAGGCTTGGCGGTCGCCTTCCCCTTTGTCATCGGCAAGGTCATCGCCGAATGGAGCAGCCAGGAGATGCAGTTCCCGCCAGAGCAGAAATCTGAAACGGCCGCTCCTATTCCCGGCATCACCCTCATCCCAGCCCAACAGGCCATTTTCGCTTCATGGGAGAAAGCGTACTACTTGGCTTGCATGCTCTCAGGAGCGGGACTGTGGACATGGGGCATCTGGCATTACTTCTTATCGAGCAACTAAGCGCCAGTTCCAATCAAAGCTGAATCACCTTCAGCAGCCTCACACTCATTTAAAACAGAAGGAACTCTCATGAAGCATCTCATCAGCATTGCAGCCGTCCTATCCTTGACCGCCTGCGGCACCACCAACAACTACCTCGCTGAAAAAACCAAGACGGTTGAGTACTACCGTATCTTTGACATCAAGACGACTGCGTCCAAACAAAGCGTGATCAAAGCGGCCAGCGATGGCTTGGGCCGCAATGTCAACAACGCTCAAGAAGCCACGCCCATTCCCAAGAGTGCGACTTTGCCTGACACGCCCGGTCGCTTTACCATCGTGAACCCATTTGAAGGCACCAAATTCGCCATGTTGGCTGGTGGCGCTGGATCGCTCGGCATGCAAATGGCGACGTGTGATGGTGCTGCGTGGAGTGCAAAAGCCGTGCGCGACATCGCCGGCAGCAACAAGCTCAACCTGACGGTTTGCTTGTTCCAGTACAAGGAAGGCTACCACCTCGACATGTATGCCGTGTTTGTCAAGCAAGAGGGTGGCTTGTTCCAAGTCAGCCGCGACCTGGCTAATGCGATGGTTGGCACCCCTGAAGAATGGACTGAAAAGACTTTCTTGGACACTGTGCGTAGCGTCGCATCCAAGGTCGAGGCCAAGGTCACGCTACTGGAAGCACAACCTGAAATCAGCGGCACCCCATGGCTTGACCCGATCGATGCCCCCGTCAAGAAGTAAGGCCTCTTGAGAAAATGCATGCTCCCGGCGAATACCATGCCGGGGGCGGCATCATGCAGCATGAGCATGCTGATCGGCAAGCAGACGGCCAATTCGTGGTGCTGTCCGTCACCCATCGCGTGCGCAACAACCTCAGCGCTGATGCCACCGCTGGCACTTGGGTGCGCGTGGCACAAGCCTGGGCGGGCGCCAACTGGGGCGGTGCTTTTATCCCTCGCGTGGGGCAGGAAGTGGTCGTGGCCTTTGTGGAAGGCGACATCGACCGCCCCATCGTGGTCGGCGCCACCTACAACGGCCAGGGCACAGCCAATGCACAAGGCAATCAAGTCTCGGGCGCCAACGCCCCGGCCTGGTTCCCTGGTGATGCACAAGCCGGCTCACACGAGGGGCATGCCCACAACGCCACCTTGGCTGGCATCAAAACCCAATCTTTGGACGCCAGCCAAAGCGGTAGCGGCGGCTTCAACCAATTGGTGATGGACAACACCCCATCCCAAGGCCGTGTGCTAGCCCACACCACCCAGCACCAGACCTGGCTACAAATGGGCCACCTGCTGCAACAGCATGACAACCAACGCCTCGCCCCACGTGGCCTAGGCTTGGAGCTGCACACCCAAGCACACGGCGCCGTGCGTGCCGCGTCCGGCCTGCACATCAGCAGCCATGCCCGCCGTGGTGGTACACAAGGCAGCCAAGGTAAACCCACCGACACCCGCGAAGCCCAAAGCCAACTGCAAAGCCACGCCGAGCTGGTGCAAACCTTGGCCGCCAACGCCCAAACGCACCTGGCCAAGCTGCCCAAGGAAGCCGCCCCAGAGAAATTGCCCGTGATGGGCGCTTTAGGCGAGACCATCAGCAGCCTGCAAGGCACCGCGAAGCAAGGTGAGCACCACATTCCCACGCTGGACAGACCCGACCTGATCGCCAGCGCCCCAGGCGCCATCACCAGCCACACGCCCGCTCACACCGTGGTCAGCGCAGGCGGCCAAGCCGCCATCAGCACCGCGACCGACGCCAACCTGCTCAGCCAACGCCACACCGCCTGGGCCGTGAAAGACGGCATCAGCCTCTTCACCCGCGGCGAAGCCAAAGACAGCAAACATCCCGTGCAAGACACAGGCATGAAGCTGCATGCAGCCAGCGGCAACGTGAACACTCAGGCGCAAAGCGGCGGCATCACCGTCACCGCCGCCAAAGCCATCGACATCCAAAGCACCACCGCCAACATCACCATCAGCGCCCCCAGCAGCCTCATGCTCAACGGCAGCGGTGGCTACATCAAGATCAATGGTGGGGATATTGAGATTGGGACAAGCGGCGCGGCGAGTTTCAAGGCTTCTATGAAGGAGTTGGCGGGGGGAAGCAGTGCTTCGGGTTCCTTGAGCCTGAAAAAGCCAGGTGCTTTGAAAGTTTGTGAGTTCCGAGCTGGTGGCGCAGCCAACGGCGGCGATGCGCTGGTCAAACTGTGATGAAGTTCAGATGTGTCCCTCAAGGGCAGTTGCACAGACTGCTTCGTGAACATCGGTTTGCGCTGGTTTCCGCCGAAGCGCTTGAACAGATTCCGAGCGAATGTCGACCTCTTTCAACGGCGACTGAAGCTCTGCGTGACAGTGATGAACTACTTCCCAAACTGATTGATCTCAATGAGTTGACTCCAGATAGTCGAAGTAACTTATTGGGCGCCTGCATCGATCCATCTGATCGTGCTCCTTCGGCGATGGTGCTGCTTAGAAGTGATGTGCAGCCCTCAACAATGGCTGCACATCTAGGCCGAGCACAAATTGCGCAGAGCATTGGCGGAGAAAGGGCGTGGCTGCGAATTCACGACGCTAGGGTTTGGATTCAACTGAACCGAGTTTTAAGTGACGCTCAATTAAATAGCCTCATGGGCCCATCTCAACGTTGGACTTTCTTTTTTGACGGGCACTGGTTTACTCAAGAAAACACCGGAGTCCGCGAAGTTGGAAACCGCTTTGATGCACGCAGTTGGTCAGCCTTGGAGCGAATTGGGATCGTCAATCGCGTACTCGCCCGCATGCAGTCTGAGGTGGAGACCATGGACGCAATGCACTGCACCAGCGTGAAGGCAGATCAACTGGCGGAGCGCGCAATTCAGCGGCATCACATATCCAGCATGGCCGATCAGGTTGAATTTTGTCTACTTGGCCTGAGGGTGCACAGCCAGTTTGATGAACACCCGCAGGTGCAGAAAATCCTGGCCCGCGTGGCAGACGACCCAAGTGCCTTCGACGAATTGCTGGCAAACAACGAAATTTATTGGCGAAACATTAGCCAGACATTAAATGTGACAGGAGAGGCGACCACATGAGCAACGCCACAAAGAAATGCGAGTTCTGTGACAAGCGGGGAGTGCCGATCCTGCCGATACGGTACGCAGTTGCGCCAGCCGGAGCTTCTCTGCCTCGAGCCTCGGGACCGTCGATCCCACTTCCTGACGGTGCAGCCTACTACACGCGTCGATTGCTGCGCTCAGGCTATCTCTATGTTTACGACGAGGCTCGCAAACGTTGGGACGCATACTTTGTGACGCCTCAGTCACTATTCTTCAAAATCACCAGCACACCCGGGGTCATTCCCATTACGCCAAAGAAGCCGTTCGATTGCCCAGACCAAGGGCATCGGGCCGTGGCGAGTTGCATCACCATCCCCGACGCAAAGAACGCGACAAAGGTGTGGCTTGGGTTCAGCGATGTTCAATGGACCAAGGAGGTGATGGATCGCCACGAGAGCGAGGCCTACCGCAAAAAGCACATGCGCTGTGTTGACGTCAAGGCGTTTGCGGCCAGCGCAGACGCGGCCCACGTCACCGGCATTCACACCTCAGGTAAATTGATCGCGGAATATCACCAAGACAAAGCCTCGCTTCAAAAGAGTTTGGGCTGGGGGCCTTTCGAAGTTGATCCACGAATGGATCAGTTGAATCGACTGATTCGGGAATCCGAAAATCTGGCGCCAGGCAAAGGGTTTGCTGTGGCCCTAGAGGACCCCGCAGCAATCGCAGCCGAACTAGATGCACTCATGAACCGCAATTTGCAGCTGTTCAACGATGCCCCCGATCGGAAACGAAAACTCGCCGTGTCCGCTGCCATCGAAAAAATTGAAGCGGCCGTGAGAGAACAAGCGCGGGTCGATAGGGAGCAGGCGGCTGAGAGAAACGCCGCTCACGCGATGGCCCAGCCTGATCTTGGCGTCCTTTTCAGCAAAAGCTACGCGAAGCAACAAACAGAAAGATATGAACGCCTCAGCTCGGTGACTGAGGCTGAAGCACGGGCTGCTGGCGATCGTGCTTGGATCGCCTATCGCGATAAGTTCGATGCCAATGCCATGGCAAATTGGAATGCGACCTATGCCAAGGAGCTTCAGGCCTATGATGAAAAATTCATTGCGCCGCTGGCCCAAGCCCATGCGGGCTGGATGAAGAGCGAGGCCATGCTGGCGCAGTTCGAGTGCAACTACGACGTCAAAGATCCTAAGAGCGGCATCGTCTTCCCCAAGACCCTGCAACTGTGTATTGGTAGCACACAGGACAAAGCTGCTTGCTTTGACGTCTACAGTACATGGTTGGCAGGCGACGTCAGCGACAAGAAGAACCTCTTGCTTTCGGCCATGACCCTCAACTTGGACAAGACGCGCGAGGAAATACAAAAAGCCATGCAGGTCAGCCTTGACTGGCGGGGCTTTCCTTTTGATGCACTGATGGGCGGGTTTGGTGCCGCCACGGAATCTGTGGCTCAAGGCAAGGCTGATGCAGTAGGCAAACTTTTGACCCAGGTGTTTGGCCCGTTAACCAAACTCATGAATACCGCGATAGATGGGAAGGTCCGGGCAGGGCTCGTAGCGGTGGGGCTTTACACGCAAAAGACGTTTGCGGTGGTGGACGTGGCAGGCAAGTCCGGAGACTTCAGAGCCGCATTGATTCGCGACATCATCAAACTCAGCGGGCAACCGCTCAACGAGAATAAGGTCAAGCACGCCGTACGCATGGAACTCAAGCGACTTGGCATGATGGGCATGGATCTCAGCAAACCTGAGAACAAGAAGTTTCTTGTCATGGTCGATCCAGATCACCTGAAATCTATGCCTCCGAACTTGACCCGTGCCCAACAATCTGCGTGGGTGGTTCAAGCCATCAAGACCAGCGCCCAATTCGAAGAGCTGCAATTGGCCAACATGAACAAGTGGCAAAGCCAAGTGCGCAATCCGGTCAATAAGGTGGTCAAAGGTAGCGTCCCTTACGTCACTGCTCTTGTGGTCGCTGCCTTGCAGCTTCAGGCATACAACAAGCTGGGTGAGGACGAGGGCAAGGCCATGAAACACGAAAAAAGCGAGGCGCAGCATCGCTTGCGAGCTGGCACCCTGGCATTGATCGGCACGATCACTGAAGCTGTCGGCAATGGGGTAGATAAGTTGGTCCAATATGTGCCCAAAGCAGGCCAAGGCTTCGCAAACATGACTGGACGTGTTTTAGTATGGGTCGGCAAAGGCCTTGGCATAGCAGGTGCTGTGATCATGGCAGCAATGGATGTGAACCAAGCAATCTCAATGTTTTCTGAGAAGCGTTACGGCCTCGGCATTGCTTATGTGTTCTCTGCTGGATTTGGTATTGGCGCGGCTTGGTTCCTTGGTTTCTCCAGCTTAGCAGCGGCAACAGGGATCGGCTTGATTTTGGTTGTATTGGCGATTGGCGTTGCTTTACTCATCGAATTCTTCAAAGACAACAAAGTACAAGATTGGCTTGAACGCTGCATCTGGGGCAAGGGGCCAGACCCGCAATTCAAAACATTGGAAGACGAAATGCAAGAATTGAAAGTTGCCACAGCAGGTTAAACAATGGAGTACACCGGACTAACAGGCAAGTATCCAGTCAACCGTGAGTTGACGGAACAAGAACGCGAGGGCCGACTCAGACAAAAAGAACGGCTTCAAATCGAACCGACACATCAACTCACCATCATCAAACTAAATTCGACTTACTTGGAGTTGGTGGACAAGTACTTTTCTTGGAAAGGGTTTATGACTCTTTTTGCGTTTGTAGCGTTTTTGATCGTCGGTGGAGTATCAGCCTATGGGACGCATACGGTTACTCAGGACGCTATCAACTGGAACGATCCACAAGATCAGCCTCCATGGATATACGCATTGATTTTGCTCCTGATGTCACTTTTTTCAGTTTGGGCGTTTGTTACGGTACTCCGCAAAGAATCTTTCGCGTACACCCACTACCCGGCCCGATTCAACCGGCAAACGCGCATGGTGCATGTATTCAGACTGGATGGGACCGTGCTGTCTGCATGCTGGGATTCGCTGTTCTTTTGCCTGGGATCCTTACGCCAAGGCAACAGGGAGATTCAAGGGCACGTATTGTCCGACGACGGCTTGACAGTGAAAGAAACCTTCTCACTGGGACTGTGGGGTGGGCGTGGTGACGAAGAAGTTTTGAAACGCCATTGGGAATTCATCCGTCGTTACATGGAGGACGGCCCAGAAGACGCCTATCAACGCACCAAGATTTGCTTGCCAATAGCCGACCGGCGCGAAAAGGTGTCGTTTGGATTTCACCGAATGTTCGCAGAAGGCACTGGTAATCTTTTCACACTGTTGATCGCTGCCGTGTTTGGCATTGCCATCATGCCTGGTCGATGGTTTGCCATGCAAACAAGCAAGATCCCGCAGTGGCCAGCAGAAATCGAAGCAGTCAACAGAATCGAGCCCGGCGATCCTTTCGTGCGTGATGCTTCCATGAACGAGAAGTGGAAAGAGCTACCGGATTTCGTGTGGCTCGCGATCTCGGCCATATTCTGGGCCGTAGTCATCTATTGGGTCAGTGGTCTTGAGCCTTGGCACTGATGTCGATCACATCGATCAATATCGCCTCACTCCTGCCACAAATAAAACACCTTCCCAAACTGCCCAATCACCACCAACTCCGGATAAAACCGTGATGGTGTAAAGCCTTTCATCTCTGGCAAGGACACTTTCAGGCTTCGCCCTGTCGCAGCTGCCATGCCGTATTCAAGCGGCAAACATTGCTTATTCAAATCAGGTTGATTGGCGGTTTGCACAGCTTGCAGCAACACGCCGCGGGGACAAGCCTTCCATGCTTGGGACTGTTGCGCAAACACGGTCGGCCCCACTTCTGATCCCAAACGGTAGGCAGACGCATCGGGCTCGAATGGAAGCAACCAGCGTGTGCTGGTTTGTCCATCAGCGGTGGCAACTAGTTCGGTCAAGCCATATTGGTTCACCCGGCGCCCGGTGGTGCTGACATCCTTGCCGACGCCGGCTGAGATCTGACACGTTGAAAACAAGGTCCGATCTGCATCCATCACGTGGGCATAGAACATGGCCAGGTAGGGGCGCACGACCACGCCATCGGGTTCGCTGCCGTAGTAATCCATCAGCAACTCGCGCAGGTAACCCACATACAACTGGTTGGCCACTTTGGACAGCAGCGCAGCTTGCATCACGTCGCCACAGGTGGCTTGTGGCGCCACGCCAAACGCGTGCCCCGGGGTGCCTGCCGCAGCGGGGTCCATGTCCATCACCGCTTCAAACTGTTTCAGCAGCGGGGCCTCTTCCTGAACCAGGGGCCGCGCCTTGTAAAACGCCGCATCGGCCAATTGGGCCGGTTTGTAGCCAGCCTCAGCGGCTTGGCGCAAGGTCAGCAAAGCTTGGTTGATGTCGGGGGCAGTGGGCACGCCCACGGCCATCATCTGTGACAAGCGAAAGAGTGATCGTGGATCTTTGGCCTTGGCGGCCAGTTTGTGCAGGTTAAACGCTTGGGTCAGGTGGCCGTTGCGACTGGTGTGGAAGTACACCGACTCCGCCAAGTAGTACAAGGCATCGCGGTTGCCTTCGGCGGCTGGGTCTTCCAGCTTCTTCACCGCCAGATCGAAGTTGCCTTTTTGGTAGGCCGCAAATCCGACTTGGTAGAGATCTTCGGGCTCTTTGGGCTCAGCGGCGGGCTTGGCGGCTGTTTGCGCCCAGGCGCTGATGCTCAGGGCGAGCCCTAGCCCGCATACCGACCATTTTTTTGCAGACAACTTGAACACGGCCGACTCCCATTGGTATGTTGGCCGGCAGTGTAGCGTCGCGCGTTAAAGCGCGCAGCCCACCAAATCAGCGGGGTGTGCGAGGCGCCGAGAAGCCTTGGCCACCGGTCCGCTCGATGTGGCGGAAGGTGATACGCCCCTTGGTCAGGTCGTAGGGCGACAGTTCCAGAGACACGCGATCACCCGCCAGGATGCGGATGTGATTCTTCTTCATCTTGCCCGAGGTGTAGGCGACCAAAGTGTGGCCGTTTTCCAAGGTGACCCGAAAGCGCGAGTCAGGCAACACTTCGTCGACCTTACCTTGCATTTCAATCAGTTCTTCTTTGGCCATGTTGGGCTCCTCAGGTTGGACATCGGCGTCCAGTGCAACCTGGGTGAACAGGCAACGTCGGGCGATTCGGTCGGATTGGAAGGGTCAACATTTTAACACACGGGTACGGCTTAACCCCTGTTTGCCATCTACAACAAATCAGGTTTAACGACCACCAATAGGGAAAGTGCCGGTTGTGGCGTGATCTGTTCCGCGCAGATAGTTGTCGCCACTTGTTCCATTTTGTACTTTTACCCGGAGGTTTTATGCGCTTATCTGTGCGTTCGGTGCTCGCCGGCTTGACTGTATTGGCCGGCAGCGTGGCCGCGGTGTCCTATGCCACGAACTACTCGCTGTGGATCAACGGACGCACCGGCGGTGGCACAGAAGGCAACTATGCCGACTTCACCTACTGGGGCCCCTCCACCACTGCGGCTGGGGTGAACAAGAAGGCCGTGAACTGGGATGGCTACAACCACGTGGCCGACAAGAACCACTTGGTACGCAACGCGCTCGATTGCTTTTGCACCGGCCCCAACTGGTGCTATGTGGCGGCACATAGCGCAGGCAACCTGATGATCGGCTACGCCTTGTCTCTCTATGGCGGCACCACCCGCAACATCAAGAACGCCGCACCGGGCGCAGACGGCACCTGCGCCAACGCCAGCACGGGTGGCACACAAACGGGCTGGAACATCAAGTTCGTAGACATCGCCGCAGGTGCGGGCGGCGGGTCGGAATTGTCCGACGCTGGCAGCTGGGCCGTGTCAGAACCGTTGGTACAAGACCTGAAAACCACCACCGCGCGGGCCATGTACAACCACAACACCACACGCAACGTCTGGTTCTATATGTACGCGGGCTCGAAAGGCACTTTGTACTCCGGCATCTTGCCTGGTCAGGATGACGAAGCCGTGGCCTATCACTCGTCAGGCGGCGTCTCCGGTACATCGGGCCGCAGCCTTTGCAACCCGAGCGATTGGCTCTGCGACGACCTGACCTTGGGAACCGCTGCCAACCAAGGCGGGTCCACCAAGTGGAGCAACCACTCCGTGGTGTTCCGTGACGACAACGAGGCCTACGACCACTACACCAACAAGAACTGGGGTGGCGTGGTCGGTTTGGTGCGCACACACATGGTGAACAACGCCAAATGATCCGGGGGCGTGTGCGTTCTCGTCGACTGGTGTGGCTGGGAGTACCCCTGGCTGCACTGGTCGGCCTCACGGTCTGGCTGCTGAAAGACACGGCCCACAGCGATGCCATCAAACCGGCACAAGCCGCCGCTTTGGGGGCATTGCCGCCACCCGCTGCAGGCAAGACCCTGCCCAAGGCCGACGAGAACGACACGCAGAACAGCAAGGTCGAGGTGTTGAAAGCCCAACTGCGGGAAGCCCAACACAGGCTGGACAGCTATCGCGCCGCCACGAAGTACCCACACGAGTCGCGCCCCATCGCCGAGAACCCTGACCAAGTGCGCCCCTTTGCACCCGTCAGCGAAGAGAAGCCTCTGCGCTCAGGCTCAGGCGAACCGGTAGCCGGGCTTCGCCTGAAAACGAGCCAGGAACGGATTTTTGTCAGTGGACAAGAAAGCGTCTTGTTCACCGTGGGCCTCTACGACGACCAAAATCGCCCACAAGATTTACGCGTGAGCCGTGCGGTGGCTTACGTCGTGCAAAGCAGCCCCGATGCCAACCCGCCACCGCCGGTGGCCGTTCAGTTTGAGGACAAAGGCGCACAAGGGGACTTGATCGCCGGCGATCGCATCTTGAGCACCCGGTTTCAGCCTGCCACGCAGGGCTTCGCCAACGCGACGGGCACCATTCGCATCCAATTGACACTCAACGCCGACACCGGGCCGAGTCAGACTTTTTTCGACATCGTCTACACGCCGCAAATCCCTGCCACCTGGGCAGGCACCGCGCGTGACGTGGTGGAGCAAGGCTCGCTGGCGTTTTATTTGAAGGCGAATGTGAAAGAAGCGGGCCGCTACGTGATCAGCGCCCGCGCCTACGATGCCGCAGGCAAACCGTTTGCGCTCTTGACCTTCAATGACGAAGTGCCGGCCGGCACACAAGACATCAAGCTACCCTTGTTTGGCAAGCTGATCCGAGATCTGAAGCCCGCCTTCCCGATCACCTTGCGTGACGTCGAAGGCTTCCGACTCTATGAAGATCGTTTCCCTGATCGGGCCATGATGCCGCGTTGGGTTGGCGTGGCGCACACCAGTCAGATGCATGCCGCAGGCGCCTTCTCAGACGCTGAATGGAGCAGTGAAGAACGTCAGCGCTACCTGACCGAATTCGACAAGGACGTTCAGATCACACAGAACGCCTTGCAGTCAGCGATGGGCAGCCAGCCCTGACTAAACGTTGAAAGCGCCTCAGCGCGCAGTCTGGTGCGACACGCCCAGATCGATGCCGATGCGAGCCAGGATCGACACCCGCTCCCACTCCGCCCAGTCAACATAAGTCACTTCGGGCAAAGGCAGTCGCTCAGCACCATGGCCTTGCGCATGGACCAGGATGGGGCGCGATGCAGACCGGCCAGCCGGTTTCCCTTGCACATTTGTCGTTGTGATGTTTTTCACGACTTCACTCCCTAGGGGTTAATACCCCACCTATTTAAGTGTGAAGTTTGCACGATCTGTCGTGAAATGTGTGTGAATTTTCTGTGTCTTGTCAAAAAAACACACCACATCCACATTGCAAAATCAATGGGCGCATCGCGGGAAACACACACCAAAGTGGGTGGTAGACCCACACTTTGGGGGATAGACGCCGACCACTCTTCGCCTGAGGGTTGCATGCGTGTGCGTCAAGCACACCCGTGACGTCACCTTCGCTATGATTTCCGCATGAAACTGATTTTGCGTTGGCTGCTGCTGGCGGCCGCCCTGATGTTGATCACCCAATGGGACAGCGGCATCCACGTCAAGAGCTTTGGCGCAGCCATGTGGACGGCCGTGGTCATTGGTTTGCTCAACGCCTTTGTGCGCCCGCTGCTGATTCTGCTGACCCTGCCGGTGACGGTGCTCACGCTGGGCCTGTTCCTGTTTGTGGTCAATGCGTTGACCTTTCAGATGGCCTCCGGCTTGCTGGACGGCTTTCAAGTGGCCAGCTTCACCGATGCCCTGCTAGGGTCTGTGCTCTATAGCCTGTGGGGCCTGATCATTGACGCCGCTTTGGAGCGCCTGTTCCCCAGCCCCAAGTGGCCTCAACCGCCTGCGCCACCCGGCGCTTGATCCGCCTGCGTCAGCAGTTGCAACAAGCCACGCAGGGCCTGCTCGACGGTGGCTTGCCGTACCTGACTGCGGTCGCCCGGAAACCAGTGCCGCTCGGCGTGCACATCACCATCACGCCGCCCCCAAGCTAACCAGACGGTGCCCACAGGTTTGTCTGGCGAGCCACCAGAAGGCCCCGCCACACCCGTCACGGCCACCGCCACATCAGCCAGGGCGTGGCGCAGAGCCCCTTGCACCATGGCACGTGCCACCGGCTCACTGACCGCGCCATGCGTTTGTATCAGCTCGGCCGGCACACCCAAGCTGTCTTGTTTGGCCTCGTTGCTGTAGGTGACAAACCCACGATCGAACCAGGCGCTGGAGCCAGACAAGTCGGTACAGGTGGCTGAAATCAAGCCGCCCGTGCAGGACTCGGCCGTGGCCAAACGCCAGCCCCGGGCCAACAGGGCTTGCGCCAAGGCCTGCGCGAGGGTCAAGGCGGCGGTGTGATCGCTCATGGCAACAGGCTCACACTCAGACCACCGTGGCGCAGGGCAATGGCCGCCGCCAACACAAACAGGGTGCACACGGCCGCCACCAAGTCATCAAACATGATGCCCAGCCCTTGCCGCCACCCGATGCGCTGCCCCGGCTGCAGTTTGAACAACTGATCAGCCCAGCGCACCGGCCCGGGCTTGACCATGTCAAACGCGCGAAAGCCCAACACCGCCACCAACTGCCCCACCCAATCCATGGGCGTCACGATCCAAAGCACCAGCCAAATCGCCCAGATTTCATCCCACACGACCGAGCCAGGGTCGGACACATTGAGACTGCGTGCCGTGTGCGTGCATGCCCACCAGCCGATGAACCACGACACGATCAACAGCCCGGCCCAAGCCATGTCTGCGTCGGGGCCAAAGCCGATCTTGGCCTGAATGACCGCAAAGCTGGCCCACCCCCACAAGGTACCGACAGTACCAGGCATCACCGGGCTCAGGCCGCTGCCAGCGCCAAAGGCGATGAAGTGCGCGGGGTGACTCCAAAGCAGCCGCGCATTGGCGCGACGCGGGGCTTGCACCTCGTGGGCATCTTCCACGTCGTAGCGGTACACGCTCATGTGCCCTCCTTGAAGTGATCAAAAGACTGCCAGCGATTCGCCATGGCTTGACCACCGTGCAACAAGCGCACGCCGGGCTCAGCCTCGACTCGGCCAATCCGAGTCAAGATCAAACCCAACTGCGTCTCCAGCGTATGCACAGCCTCGCGCTTGGCTGGCGGCGCGGTGAACACCAGTTCGTAGTCATCGCCTCCAGCCAGAACCATGTCCCACTGCTGTTCGCGAGAGCGTGGGGCCAACAAGGGGCTGATCGGCAATTGATCCAGATCCAGGCAAGCACCCACGCGACTGCGGCGAAGAATATGTCCCAAATCGCCCAACAAACCATCTGAGACATCGATCGCGCTGTGTGCCAAGCCTCGCAGCCCTTGCCCCAAGGCCACACGCGGTGTGGGCATTTCCATGGCCAGCCTGGCCGCGTCGAACTCGGTCGCGCTCAGGCCTGGATGCAAGGTGCCCCGAAAAGCCTCCAAGGCCAAACGAGCCTCCCCCGGCAAGCCGCTGACCCAGATGTCGTCGCCGACCTGCGCCCCGTGTCGCAGCAAGGCTTGCCCAGCAGGCACCTCCCCCATCACCGTGATGCCGATGGCCAAGGGTCCTGCGGTGGTATCCCCACCGATCAATTCACAATCGTGCGCATCGGCCAATGCCAGCAGGCCTTGCGCAAAGCCCTCCAACCAGTCGGCCTGGACACGCGGCAAGGTCAAAGCGAGCGTGAACGCCAAGGGCTTGGCCCCACAGGCTGCCAGATCCGACAGATTCACCGCCAAGGCTTTGTGCCCCAGGCGCACCGGGTCGACGGTCGATAGAAAGTGACGCCCCTCGACCAAGGTATCGGTCGACACCGCCATCTGCATACCGGGCGCAAAGGCCAAGACGGCACAGTCATCGCCATTGCCGACCACAGCACGACGCGGCCCAACGCCCGCCGGGCGCCAGAAAAAGCGTTCAATCAGATCAAATTCACCAAGGCTCATATGGGGCAATCATCTCACCAGATGGGGCGCACGGGATTTCGGACATTCGAAACAAAGTCGTCCGCCATCCCCAAAGACACTGTGCCTATTTTCGGCGATGGCACCTTACACTCTTGGCAAGCTGCCAAGTACAAGTGCAGCACTGCCTAAGCTGATGACCGATCGTTTGTCTGTTTTGCTGGTGGATGACCACCCCTTGTTCCGAGAAGGCCTGAGCGCACTCATCGTCGGAATGTACCCCCACGCCCAAATCGATCAAGTGGGCCACCTGGATGGCGCACTCGCGCGGCGCGATACCGTCTACACCTTGATTCTGCTGGATTTGAGCCTGCCCTATGTGGAAGGCCTGGACGGACTCCGCAGAATGAAGTTCACCTTTCCTGACACTCCAATTGTGGTGATATCCGGCGACGACGACCCCAAAGTCATTTCGGACGTGATTCAGGAAGGCGCCAGCGGCTTCATTCCCAAGAGCACTGACGTGGCCGTGACCCGTCAGGCCATCCAACTGGTGATGGCGCATGGCATTTACCTGCCCCCTCAGGCCTTGAAAGGCCAGTTGTCGGGCAAAGGCGCCGGCCACCCCCTGACCAGCCAACTCAGCCCGCGCCAGTTGGCGGTGCTGCGTGGGATGCTGCAAGGCAAGCCCAACAAGGTGATTGCCCGAGACATTGGCATCGCCGAAGGCACCGTGAAAGCCCATTTGTGGACGGTGTACCAACTGCTCGGGGTGAACAACCGAGCGCAAGCCATGTACCGTGCGCATGAGCTCGAACTGTTCAATGATTTGCAGGCGCCCGGCCCCCAGTAAATGAGCCGTTCAAGGCACACTGTGGGCTTGATGAGTCTGCGTGTACGCCCGCGCCATGCCACAACGCCCACCAGAACCGACCGACGCTGACGGACCCAAACACCTGTCGGTTGATCTTCAGATCTTGCATTTGCTGGCCCATCAAGTCAGCAAAGTGCCTTGGCCCGTCGGGGCAGCGGCATTGGTGGTGTGCATCATGGGATGGGGCACCGCGCCAGCTTGGGCCCTGCTGAGCTGGACCTTGTCGATCTGGCTGGTTCAAGCCATCCGTTGGCGCGTGCTGCGCCACTTGCCGGAATCCAAGCGCCCCATGCCCGAACGCATGCAGATCGCCGTGCTCTTAAGTGGCATCAATGGCGTGTGCCACGCCTTGGCCGTTGGCTTCTTTCCGTATCTGAACGACGGGCAACGTTCGGTCCTGTCCCTGCTCTTGGCAGGCATCACCACCGGCGCAGTCGGCACGACATCCGGCCATCCCCGCATCTTCCACGCTTTTGCCTTGCCCACCATGTTAGGGCTGGCACTGGGCTGGGCCTGGGTGCCATTGACCGCATCGAGTAGCTGGATTGGCCTGGCCATGGCCACCTTCCTGGTGGCCTATCAGGGCATCTTGAGCTCCTTGGCCAAGGGTGCCTACGGCGCCCTGAATCGCTCGATCAAGATGCAGATCAAGCAGTGGCGCATGAACCGCCAACTGCGCGAAGCACTCAAGCAAGCAGAGCAAGCCAATGCGGCCAAAACCCGCTTTCTGGCGTCCGCCAGCCACGATTTGCGGCAACCCCTGCATACCTTGACACTCTTTTGTGCCGCGCTCGACAACCAAGGCCTCCCGCCACAGGCTCGGGGGATCGTGTCCCACATGGATGCGGCCCTGCGTGTCTTGAGAGAGCAGTTGTCCACCTTGTTGGACATCTCCAAGCTCGATGCGGGCGTGGTTCAAACACAGACGCAGAGCTTCAACCTCCTGCCTTGGATCGATCAATGGCGACAGGCGTTCCAACCTCAAGCCCAACAAAAGCAACTGCGAATGGACACCGAGATCGACCCCTCGTTGGCGAATGCTTGTTTTGTGCGAACTGATCCGCTTCACCTGGACCGCATCGTCAGCAATTTGCTCGACAACGCCATCAAGTATTGCGACGCGGGCACCGTCTGGCTCAAGCTGTCGGCGCGGGCGCCCGGAAACATCGATCTGATCATTCAGGACACCGGACGCGGCATTCCAAGTTCCGAGCAAGAGCGCGTGTTTGAGGAGTTTTATCAAATCGGCAACCCCGAAAGAGACCGAAGCCGCGGGCTCGGACTAGGCTTGTCTATCGTGAAACGACTGACGGCGCTCTTGCAGATGCCTCTGTCCATCGCGTCAGAAGAAGGGGTGGGCACACGCATGACCTTGCGCTTGAACACCTGCGAGGCGCCCATGGATGCGGCCCCAATGACGGCCCCGACAGGCGCTGACCTGCCCGCATGTCACGTGCTGGTGCTGGATGATGAACCCGCGATCTTGATGGCCATGCAGACCTTGTTGACCGCACACGGTTGTCGCGTGAGTGTCGCCGAGACCACCGATGAGGCCATGAGCCTCGTCAACCAAGAGCGCCCCGATTTGGTCTTGGCCGACTTCCGCCTTCGTGGCGCGGAAAGCGGCATCAAGGCCATTCGCAAGTTGCGCCAGCGCTGGCCGGACTTGCCTGCCCTGCTGGTCAGTGGCGACACCGCCGGCCATCGACTCCAGGAGGCGCAAGAGGCTGGCCTGACCCTGCTGCACAAGCCGGTTTCCGTGGACGCCTTGCTGCGCGCCATGTCAGAAGTGTTGTGATCGCCTGAGGGGGACCCGCAGGGCCAAAGCCACCAATACACCGATTTCTGCCGGCCTTTTCCCGCTGCGCAACGGTCTGCGTTCACCGTAGAGTGGCAATCTACCCGTTCCCCCTCCCCACGCAGAGGAATCTCGACATGATGCAACGCACCCTGATCGGCTCGGCCCTGGCCATTTTGCTGGCTCCCTCCATGGTTGGCGCCGCCCCCTTCTCGCCCTTTGAAGCTCGCGGCTTCGCCATGGGAGGCGCGGGGGTCGCGTCATCCGAGTACGCTGCCGCCACTTTGTACAACCCGGCATTGCTGGCCGTGTCGAGCAACAGCAACCGCTTCTCATTCATTGCACCAGCGCTCGGGGCGTCGGTATCCGGCAGCGAAGGCGCCGTCGACAAGATGCAGAAGTTCAACGACAACCAGTCGTTGCAGGGTTTCAACAACGCCGCCACCACATATAACGGCGCCCTGTCGGCCTATTTGAACGCGACAAGCGACCCCAACGCACAAAATGCCCTCAATGCCGCAGCCAACGCCCTGCAAACCGCCTCTGATTTGTTGCTGACCGATCTGCAGAGCGTGAATGCCAAGACCTTCCAGGTGGGCGCCGGCGGCACGTTTGCCATTGCGGTCCCAAAATGGGACAACAAGGTCGCCTTCAGCCTATCGACCGAGTTTTTCGGACGCGCCACCACCGATGTGACCAGCAGCGACCTGAACACCATCGACACGCTGGTCACCAAGGTCGTCAACGCCACCAGTGAAATCATTGCCGCCAACGGCAACCTCAATGGCCCGGAGGCCTCTGAGGTGATTGCTGGTGGCGAAGTGGTCTTGGGTGGCGACAACCGCAAACCCACTTCTCGCGTGCACGTGCTGGGCGCTGCCGTCACGGACATCGGCGTCTCGATCGCCCGGCAGATCACCCTGGGCGAACAGCAATTCATGCTGGGCATCACCCCCAAGATTCAACAAGTGGCCACGGTGGCGTTCGAAGCCGATGTCGACACCAACGAGATCGAATTCAGCGAAAACAAAAAAACCGCCACCGGATTCAACATCGACGTCGGTGTGGCGAAGCAGTTCACCGAAGGACGCTGGCAAAACCTGCGTGTGGGTGCCGTCGTGCGCAACCTGATCCCTCGCACCTACAAGACCATGATCCCGACGCAAGAGGTCAAAGTTTCACCTCAATTGCGCGTGGGCGCGGCCTACCAAGGCAGCTTCTACACATTGACCTCTGACCTCGATGTCACCGCCAACACGGTGGTTGGACAAGGCCAGGAGCAATCTCAGATCTGGGCCGTGGGGGGCGAGTTGAACGGCTGGAACGTCGCCAAGTTCCGGCTAGGCTATCGCAACGACCTCAAGAGTAACTACGGCGCCATCACGGCGGGCCTCAGTTTGTTTGGCGTACAACTGTCGGGGGCCTACGCCAAAGACCGGGAAGCGTCCGCCGTGCTTCAGTTCAGCGGCACCTTCTGAACCCGGCGCCGCGTAGCGCGCCTGCCAACCCCCAAGCCTGATTCGTCAGGCTTTTTTCATGGCGAAAGCGTTTGACCGACAATATCGAGGTGATCAGATAAATCTATCCTGAGCCCGACCCCACCGTTGGGGAAGTTTCTAAAATGAAGGCTCAGGCACTAAGGGCACCCCGATGACGACCCCCGAACAAAAGCGCGCCGAATTGAAAAAAGCGGCGCTTGAGTACCACGAACGTCCCACCCCCGGCAAACTGGCCATCAGCGCCACCAAACAGCTCACCAACCAGCGCGACTTGGCCCTGGCTTATTCCCCTGGTGTGGCGGCGCCCTGCGAAGAAATTGTTGAGAACCCGGCTGCCGCCTTCAAGTACACCAGCCGCGGCAACTTGGTGGCCGTGATCACCAACGGCACCGCCGTGCTGGGCTTGGGCGACATCGGCCCGCTGGCCGCCAAGCCAGTGATGGAAGGCAAAGCGGTCCTGTTCAAGAAGTTCTCTGACATCGATGTGTTCGACATCGAGATCAACGAGAAGGACCCCGACAAGCTGGTCGACATCATTGCCAGCCTGGAGCCCACCTTTGGTGGCATCAATCTGGAAGACATCAAAGCCCCCGACTGCTTCTACGTCGAGCGTCAGCTGCGCGAGCGCATGAAGATTCCGGTCTTCCACGACGATCAGCACGGTACCGCCATCGTGGTGGGTGCGGCCATGCTCAACGGCCTCAAAGTGGTCGGCAAGGACATCAAAAAGGTCAAGCTGGTGACCTCGGGCGCCGGTGCGGCCGCCCTGGCCTGCCTGCAGTTGCTGGTCAAGCTGGGCGTGCCACGCGAAAACATCTGGGTCACCGACTTGGCAGGCGTCGTCTACGAAGGCCGTGTCGAGTTGATGGACCCCGACAAGGCCCAATTTGCGCAAAAAACCGATCAGCGCAAGCTCGCCGAAGTCATCGAAGGCGCCGACATCTTCCTGGGGCTGTCTGCTGGCGGCGTGCTCAAGGCCGACATGGTGGCCAAAATGGCCGCCAACCCCATCATCTTCGCGCTGGCCAACCCCACCCCGGAAATCCTGCCCGAAGAAGTCAAAGCCATTCGCGATGACGCCATCATGGCCACCGGTCGCACGGATTACCCCAACCAGGTCAACAACGTCCTGTGCTTCCCCTACATCTTCCGGGGCGCACTCGACTCCGGGGCCACCACCATCACCGATGAGATGGAAATCGCGGCGGTGCATGCCATTGCGGAGCTGGCCCAAGCCGAACAAAGTGACGTGGTGGCCGCCGCTTACGTCGGCGCCACGCTGAGCTTCGGTCCGGAATACCTGATCCCCAAGCCCTTCGACCCGCGCTTGATGATCAAGATCGCGCCCGCCGTGGCCAAGGCCGCCGAAGAGTCTGGCGTGGCTCAGCGCCCCTTGACCGACTACGCTGCGTATACCGAAAAGCTGCAAAGCTTTGTCTACGCCTCGGGCCACACCATGAAGCCTATCTTCAGCGTGGCCAAGCGTGCGAAGAACAAGCGCATCGCTTACGCAGAAGGTGAAAACGAAGGCGTGCTGCGCGCCGCCCAGATCGTGGTGGACGAAAACCTGGCCCGCCCGACCCTGATCGGCCGCGCCGAAGTGATCGAGCAGCGCGTGGAACGTTTTGGCCTGCGCCTGAAGGCCGGGGTCGACTACGACATCGTCAGCACCGAAAACGACCCCCGCTATCGCGATTACTGGCAGACCTATCACCGCCTGGCCGACCGCAAGGGCGTGACCGAGCAGATGGCCAAGATCGAAATGCGCCGTCGCCTGACCCTGATCGGCTCCATGCTGCTGCACAAGGGCGAAGTCGATGGCCTGATTTGCGGCACCTGGGGCTCCACCGCCCTGCACCTGCACTATATCGACCAGGTGATTGGCAAGCGCTCTGGCGTGAAAACCTATGCCGCCATGACCGGCCTGATCCTGCCGGGCCGCACGGTCAACATCCTCGACACCCACATCAACTACGACCCCACGGCCGAGCAATTGGCCGAGATCACGGTGATGGCCGCCGAAGAAATGATGCGCTTTGGTCAGCGTCCGAAAGCCGCCTTGCTGTCGCACTCGAATTTCGGATCGAGCAATCAGCCCTCGGCCGTGAAGATGCGTGAGGCCCTGGCGCTGATCCAGGAGCGTGCCCCCTGGCTGGAGATCGACGGCGAAATGCACGGCGACACCGCCTTGGACGAACCCTACCGCCAGCAACTGATGCCACGCAGCAGCCTGACGGGCGAGGCCAACCTCTTGGTGTGTCCGAATATCGATGCCGCCAACATCTCTTACAACCTGTTGAAGGTCTCGGCGGGCAACAACATTGCCCTGGGCCCCGTGCTCTTGGGTGCCGCCAAACCGGTGTGCATCCTGACGCCATCGGCCACGGTTCGACGCATTGTGAACATGACCGCCATGACGGTGGCAGACGCCAACGCGGTGCGTTAAGCGGAACCTTCCATTAAAACATAAACTGTCAACCCCCCAGCAAAAGGCCTCGGACGCGACCTATTTCGCGCCCCGAGGCCTTGAGCTTTTTGGGGGATTTCGGTAGCATCACGGCTTTCACGAACGTTGCATTGCTGACCGATTTAGGCTGGACACACAGCATCATGGTGACCCTGCTGACGCCCAAGAGGGCTGCATCACAAAGCCGTCAAAAGCTGATGCACGCGCTCTGCGCCCTGATGTTGGGCGTAACGGCGGTAGGAATCACTGGCGATGCATGGGCCAAGCGCCATCCAGAACCCGAGTCACAGCAGACCCAGCTGTCGATCGTTCCGCTTTCCAGTCTGCCCGTTCAGGCCAGGAAGGTTCACCAACTGATCCACAGCGGCGGCCCGTTCCCTTATGACAAAGACGGCACCGTTTTTGGCAACCGGGAAAGGATCCTGCCCCGTCAGCCTCGCGGCTTCTATCGTGAATATACCGTGCGTACGCCGGGCATCCGGGACCGAGGTCCCAGGCGCTTGGTGTGCGGAGGTAAAGAAGTTCAAAGACCTGAAACCTGTTACTTCACCAAGGATCACTACAACAGCTTCGAACAAATCGATCCTCGGCGTTGAAACGATCTCAGATCTGACCTCGCTCTTTTCTTGTTCTTTCCTTGACCCTCTACTTTGCCGTGGTGGGTATCGACCTCGATACTGACCTGGCCTCAAGCGATCATGTTGTTGCAATCCGTTCGACCCAACATCGTTCAATCCATCCGCGCTTATCGCCCGGAAGACTTGCAACAGGCGGCCCAAGCAGCTGGCCAGCACTTCCTCTACACCAGCCTTGGCGAAGCCAAGGACAAGCAGGATGTGCTGGACATCATCGCCCGCGACTTCCTGTTTCCTGACCACTTCGGCAAGAACCTCGACGCCCTGTACGACTGCATGACCGACCTCGTGCACAAGTCCGGCCCGCAGCCTGGCTTCGTGGTCGTCGTGGAGTTGATCCCCGGCGGCACCGTGCTGGATCGCGAATCGCGCGAGCAGTTGCTCGACGCCTTCCGCGATGCGGCTGATTTCTGGGGCGAGCGCAAGATTGCCTTCCGCGTGTTCTATTCCATGGCCGTGTCGGGCAAAGAGTCCGCTGGCAACTGGGACAAGGCCGATGTGGCTCAAAACGACCCCGCAGCCAAGCCTGTGAAGGTCGCCAAGAACGCGCCTCAACCCATGATCATGAATCTGCCCCCCATGAGCAGCGCGTTTGACACCGCCATGCTGTTGTCGGCAGCCTGATCGGGTTTCGATCCCAGACAAAACAACGGCCCCACTCGGGGCCGTTTTCTTTGGTCACTTGAATCCGGTATTCAACGCCGGGCTTGAGCACGCCAAGCATCCAAGCGATCGGCCCAGGTTTGCGGACGCCCCAGGTAGCTGGGCCCGATCTCCGCCAAGGCCTTGGGCGCGATACCCCAGGCGCTGAGCGCTGGGTAACGGCCGGTGGCCACATTGGGCACCTGCATCGAGTCCAGGTTGTCTTGGGACATGAGAGGCTCGCCTGGCAAACACGCCATCGCCATCGCCTGCAAGCGCCCCACGGCCAAGGGCACCGGCAGCACGGGCCGGGCGTGGCCACTCCAGCGCCCCGCCAAGCGGACCAAATCAGCCAGGGTCAGCACGTCCGGGCCGGCGCATTCCACCGTTTGCCCGGCTGTCGAGGGGTGCAGCACGGCATGCACCACGGCGCGCGCCACATCTTCAACCCATACCGGCTGAAACCGCGCGTCCGCGCCCGCCAAGGCGACCACAGGCAACACCGCCTGCAACTGTGCAAACAGGTTCAGGAATCGATCACGCTCACCAAAGATGACGCTGGGGCGCAGTATGGTCACGTCGAGACCCGAGGCGCGCCAAACGCCCTCGGCCTCTGCCTTGCTGCGCAAATAGTTCGACGGCGCCTGCGCCGAATCATCCGGCACCCCCAAGGCGCTGACATGGATGACGCGGGTCACACCCTCCGCACGGCAGGCCGCCACGATGCGCTGCGCCAACTCGACATGGGCCGCTCGGAACTCGGCGGCCGAGCCATGCAGGATGGCAATCAGATTGATGACCACATCGGCCCCTTTCAGGGCCAGACGCAGGTCCTCATCGCGATGCACAGAGGCTTGGAGCACATGCACATTGGGCAGCGGCAGCAGGTGCTTGGCCTGCTCGCGCCGTCGACTGGGCACCACCACATGGACACCGCCCATACCGGGATGCCGCACCAGTTGCTCACACACGCTGGTACCCACAAAGCCCGACCCACCCAGTACGACGATGCGTTTCATGTTGTGCTCCTTGTGATGATCAAGGCAGATCCATGTCGGGTTGCGGTGCCGTTGTGGCGCGCGGCCCGATGGTCTGACCCAGACGTTTTCGCACACTCATGGGAACCCCATCGATCAAATGGGCATAGACCACGGCGTTACCCAGCACTTTTTTCACGTAATCACGGGTTTCGGTGAACGGAATGTTCTCCACCCAGGCCGCAGCATCCAACCGCGCGCCTTCTCGCCAGCGACGCGGGCGCGAGGGGCCAGCGTTGTAAGCCGCTGCCGCCATGGCTTGAGAGCCACCCAAATCATCGAGGACCAGCTTGAGGTAGCCGGCGCCAATGCGCAAATTGGTCATGCGATCAGTGATCAGGTCCTGCGTATAGGGAATGCCCAGTTTGCGTGCAGTCCAGGCTGCCGTAGCGGGCATCACTTGCATCAAGCCGGACGCCCCCACGGAGGAGCGCGCATTCACGATGAAGCGCGATTCTTGCCGCATCAGTCCATACATATAGGCCGGGTCCAACCCCACTTCTTGCGCGGCCGCCAAGCCATCGTGCCTGAAGGGCATGGGGTAGCGCTGTGTCAGATCAATTTCGAGACGGGTTCGGTCGCTGGTGTTGATGCAGCGATCCCAGATTTCGCGTTCACAGGCAATGGCTGCCGCGGCCAACAGATCGCGATCGGTCAGACCGCCCGGCTTGCCGTAACCCATGGTGAAGTTCCACTCCTTCACCGCTTCACTGCGCCAGCCCAATTCAAAGAGCTTCAATGCACGCACCACGCCTGGCATGGCTCGCGCCTGATCGAGTTCTGCATCCGACAGCGCCATCGGGCGTGCGGGTGCACGTGCGGGCGCGCCATGCAACTCCTCGTGCGCCAACTGTCCATAGAAGTGCAAGGGGTTGGCGATGCGCCCCAAGGCTTCCCGTGCCTTTTGACGCCACGGGTCCTGTGCGCCAGGGCCTGCTTTGGCCAACCAGGCACGCGCGCGCCAGTAGGTCCAGGCCGCATCCACCATCTGATCAGGCCCCATGGCATCGATGGCCTGTTCGACCAGGGTCCACTTGCTGGCATCACCCGCTGCAGCCGCTCGCACGGCGGAGCGTGCCATCCAAGCCAGGGTCTCCGGCGACCAGTTCGCCAGCGAACGTGGCGTGACCGTCAGGGTGCTGACGTTGGCCAAGCTGCGGTCGGCCAAGGCGCGCTCGAAATACACCACGGCTTCGTTAGACAGGCGCCAGGCAGAAGCCCGGCCCAATTGCGCCCAGGCCCAGGCGGTTTCTTCGGCATTCCAACGCCAGCGTGCGCGTGCGGCGGGGTCAGCCATCGCTTGCGCGGCAGCCAAAGGATCGATGTTGGCCCAGCGAATGAAAGCCAACAAGTTCACCCCACCCTGTTCGTCCGCCGGAATGGCCATGGGAATCGGCGCCACCTGTGGTCGCTTGGACTTGGCCGACTTCTTGGCTTTCTTGTCTTTGCTCTTGCCAGGCGCAGGTCCAATGGAGGCAGGGCGCTGCCCTGCATCCTTGCCTGAGAATGCCCCGGAGGCGCCCGCGTCTGCAGGCATCAAAAAGGCTTGGGGCTGGGTCATCAATCGAGACACGGCTTGCGCCACCGCGTCGCCAAACAGCTTGCTACTTTGCTGAACCACGGCGCTGCGATCCGCTTCCACGGCCAAACGCAATTTGCGCCAGACATCCTCCGGCTTCAACACACCCGCATTCCACAGGGTTTGGGCCATGCTATCGCAGGCTTTGTCCGCCTCACGCTGCGCCCACCAGGCCGAGCGCGCGCGCTCACGCATGTCCCCCGGACCTTCGGGCGCCATGCCTAACTGATGCCGAGCAAGGATGCCCCAACAGACCACATCACGGTCGTCATTCATCTTGAACGTGGGCTGCACACGCAAGAAGGTAGCCCAATCGCCGCGATGCCCCAACTCCAGCAACCAGTCGTTGCGGAATCGGTCGACCACATAAGCGTCCGGCCACCTGGCCATGAACTCATCGGCCTCGGTGCGCCCCAACTCGGTCAGACGCACCTGGGTGGCCCAATAGTCCGCCCACGGGGCCAAGGGGTGCTGCATCGCCACCAAAGCGTCACGCGCGGCATTCAAACGCGCACGATCTCGGTTGCGCCACGCTTCACGGGCATCTTGAAAAGTGACGTCGCCGCCGCCTTGCGCCAGCGCATCGGCAGACGGCGCAAATACCCCACACACCAACGTCAGAGACAGGGTCAGACGCGCCAACCCTCTTGTCACTGCATACTTATCTGTCTTGATCAATTGCTTGCCTTGTTATCGCCATGCCCGACACCCCCAGCACAGACCGCACCCTCCTGCGTCAGGAACAACTGAGCACAAGGAAGGCCTGGTCCACCAGCCCGGAAGCCGCGTCGGCGCAATTGGCCCTTGAAACGCGTCTCAAAACGGTCTTGTCCCAATTAGAGCCGATGTGCCTGGGCATTTATTGGCCTATGAAAGGTGAATTTAACCCAAGGGATCTGGCCCTGGCATTGGCCCAGGAAACAGGCCTGCAACTGGCGTTGCCATTTGCGCGCAAGCAACCCATCGAGATGCATTACCGGCTTTGGCAAGGTCAAGCGCCCGATGCCGTCGACGAATGCCGGATTCCGAGTACCCAAGGCAAACCCGTGGTGCCGGAAGTCATCCTGGTGCCTTGCTTGGCCTTCACGCCATCGGGCTACCGATTGGGTTACGGCGGCGGCTATTTCGACCGTTTCATGGCACAGCATCCGGGGGTGACGGCCATCGGTGTGGCCTGGCAACACAATCAGTTGAGCGACACCCAATTGCGTGCCCAACCGCACGACCAACCGCTGCTTGCCGTGGTCACAGAAGCCCAGATTTTCAGCCAATAAAATTCCCCACCCCCCGCGAATCGGGGTGACATCTGTCCTTAAATACGAGGCTTCGTGCTTACCCCATGTAACACGTTGTACATCGACCGGTACAACCACGTATCGGCGTGTCGTCAAGACACCCTTTTCGACAACAAAAGGACGAGCAACGTGAACAAGTATGTATTTCCCCTGCTGGCTGGCTTGATGGCCGCCAGCTTGGCCGCCCCCGCCAACGCCAGCTACTCGAAGGTCATCACCTTCGGTGACAGCTTGTCTGACAACGGCAACCTCCTGGCTTTGACCGGCCAACCCGGTGCACCGTATTTCAACGGCCGCTTCTCCAACGGCCCTGTGGCCGTGGAAGTCATGTCCGCTCAATTGGGTCTGAGCCTGGTGGACTTCGCCTACGGTGGCGCGCAAACAGGCACGGGCAACGTGGCAGGCGCCATGCTGAACGGCACGGGTGTGGCGTCTCAAGTTGCCATGTACACCGGCATGACGGGCGGCAATGCAGACGCTTCCGCGCTGTACGTGGTCTGGGCTGGCCCCAATGATTTCTTCGCTGGCAGCAACATGCTGAATCCGTCGACGGCCTTCAATGCCTCGACCAACCTGCTCAACAACATTCAATCGCTGTACAACATCGGCGCGCGCGATTTCTTCGTACCCCTGATGCCCAACTTGGGCGTGACCCCCTCGGCCTTGGCCGTCGATGCCGCCAACCCCGGCTTCGCGACGGTGGCAACGGGTCAAACTGCGATCTACAACGGTTTGTTGATGGCCGGTTTTGACACCCTGCGCAGCAACCTGGCTGGCATCCAAATCAAGACGTTTGACACCCCAAGCTTCTTGATGAGCCAGATTACGTTGATGAACAGCCAAGGCAAGAACACCACCGCTCCTTGCCTGAATGCTGCAGCTGGCACCCTGTGCGCCAACCCTGACGACTACCTGTTCTGGGACGGCGTGCACCCGACCGCTGCCGCACACCGCGTGCTGGGACAAGCATTTGCTGCTGCTGTGCCTGAGCCAGAGACCTATGCGCTGATGGTGGCTGGCTTGGCCGTTGTCGCAGCTGCCGCTCGTCGCAAGGCACGGGCATCCGCTTCGGTCTAAGTCACCGCGCTGGCCTATCGTTTGGGCTGAGACCAAAAGAAAAGGCTCCCCATGGGGAGCCTCAGATCGCTGACAAACCCCGTCTTTTCAGGCGGGGTTTGTTGTTTATGAAGTGGCGAGCGCGAATCTGATCGTT
>JBKBIO010000026.1:0-29211 GCA_046299355.1 Aquabacterium sp.
GCCGCCACAGCCGCTTGTCCTTGCAGCGCAGCAACTCGGCGGCCTGGCGCACCGGCAGGTCCAGGCACAAGGTCAGCGCCAGCGCTTCGAACGCCGCGGTGAAGCCCGAGCCCGGACGCGCCCAGGGCACGGCCACCTGCGTGGTCTTGCCGCAGGCACCGCAGGCCACGCGCGGCACGTCGCAGTGCAGCCAGGCCTCGAACTGGAAGAAGTCCAGGTGCCGCCAGGATCGGCGCAGCCGGTCGTGCACCGGTTGCGTGGCCGCACCGCATGCCGGGCAGGCGAGCCTGCTGGTGTGGCAGCCGATCTCGAAGTCGATACGCCGCTTGGCGGTGTCGAGCCTGACGTCATCGACGACCCACGGCGGCTGCAAGCCCAGCGCGCTGGTGAACAGAGCTTCTACGGCAATGCCCATGGACTCATCCTCCTGATCAAACACGCCTCGTGGACATGTGCACAGGCCGGCCAGCGGCCTGCACACATGCCCACCGGGCTCGACGACCAGGAGTCATTGTGACTGTTGGGTTCCACACGAAATGACGAAGAGCCCGAAAGTGTCGTTGTATCGTGTGCCATACATCGTGTCGGCACCAAGTCCGCCATCAATACGGGCACTTGCATCCCATTTACGGCTATCAATAACATTATCTAAAGCATTGCCGGTTAGGCGTCTGGGGATAGGGTATGTGCGGCTTGTTCCATAACCTCTCACAAGTGAGTAGCTGTTTGTCCAAGACTCGGTGATGAGGTTCTCAACATTGGCGTCAAGTGTGTAGTGATATGTGCTAGTAATTACAGTGTCCGTGCCAGCATTCTCTGACTCAATAATGAGGTCGTCACTTGGTGCTTCGGAAACCATGAGTGGGCTGCTGCTCACCCAATAGGTGTCGTCACCTTGACCTCCTATTAGGGTGTCAGAGCCACTGGCGCCTGAGATGCGATTGTTTCCAGCGTTCCCAACAATTTGATTGTTTAAGTCATTGCCGCCACCATAGGTATCGAGGTATCCGGTTAGTTGGAGGTTCTCAATATTGGCCTGCAGAGAGAAGCTCACTGAACTCATGACAAGGTCGGTGCCGTTTGATGTCCCCTCGCTGATCACATCATCTGTACTGTCGACCTCGAAGGTGTCATTGCCAGATGTTCCTGTTATTGTGTTTTGAGTGCCTCTGACAATGCGAGAGCTAATATCTGTAGCTGTCCAGATCTGCCCCCCTTCAAAAATGGCGCCCCCGAGTTGCGTGCTTCCTCCGAAATAGTTGATAAACGTAGACTGATTTCGTTCTTGGTTGATGCACACAATTAAGTCGTTTCCGTTCTTAAAGAGTGATACATCCTCCGGTTTTATTCCTGTATCAAATCTAATTTGATCTTGACCATTACCCATGTAGATGGTGTCATGTGAACCATTTGAACTAAGTAGGTACGTGTCGTCGCCATCGTCGCCATAGATGGTGTCGTTGCCAGTGCCACCGCTCAGATAGTCAGAGCCGAGACCTCCGTAAAGGGTGTCGTTCCCAGCGCCGCCGAAAACTGTGTCATTGCCTCTTTCTCCGTTGATCAGGTCATTGCCGTCCAACCCATCAAACGACTCATCCCAACGGTGTCCAAGTATCGAATCAGATCCCGTTGTTGCAGGCGAGCATCCATCACGCTGTAAAACGTCATTGATGGTCCATTCAACTCCGTCTGTAAACCGAATCAGTTCAACCTTGTTGTCTGCGCTAGGAGAGAACAAGAACTTATCGATGGTCACGGAGGATCCATTACCTGCTCCGATCTCATAAAAGACGACGTTATCTGATCCATAGGTGCCCTTGTTGTAGCTTCTAGCTACTGAGGTAACCGTTGAGGCAAAGGGCAGATACAACACGTCGACGTTTTCTGGTACGTCAGCATCCTCGTAAATAACACGGTGTTCAGTCGAACTTGTAATGCGATAAGTGTCATTGCCTTTGCCACCCCACAGATTTTCGCCGTCAATCAGCTCGTCGTTTCCATCGCCGCCGTACAAAGTGTCGGTCCCTGCGCCGCCTATGAGTGTGTCATTCCCGCTGTCACCCATCAGTGTGTCGTTCCCGGCGCCCCCATCCACGTAGTCATTTCCGCCAAGGGCATAAACGCCGTCATTCCCAGCTCTGACATCTATGACGTCGTCCGAATCAAATGCATTGAAACTGTCATTCCCCGGGGTACTTGCATTTGCGATGACTCTAGCCCTGACATCAGATATAGACCAAGTGCCACCCGATTCGAACTCGATTCGCTTGATGCCAGTTAGATCAGTGCGCTCTGGCATAGACATCCTTGCCCAAATCGCATCCGTGGTACCTGCGATACTGAACTTGAACGCTCCCCCGTTGTAGGAAACGATCAAATCACCTGGCTTGACAGTACTGTCGAACTTGAGGACGTCAACGTCCGAGGTCGTTGCACCTGTCTCATCTGTAATGTCAATACCGCCACCTCTTCCAAAGAGGTATGTGTCTGACCCAGCACCGCCGACAAGGGTGTCAGCAGCTGAATCACTTCGCCCGTCAAGCACATCGTCGCCTGTGCCACCGTTTAATGAGTCGGTGCCCAGCCCACCAATGAGCGTGTCATTCTGGTTATTGCCGAATAATGAATCATTTCCTGCGCCGCCCTCAATGTAGTCATTGCCATCGTTGCCTCTGACCATGTCATTCCCACCGCGCGCATTGATGACGTTATCGGACGCGTTGCCAGAATAGTTATCTGCCGATTCCGTCAATTCGTTGGTCAGGTGGGTCGAGATGTACGTGGCATCCCAACTGACTCCATTAGCAAAGGTCAGTTGCTCAATACCTGTACCGCTGAATTGACCTACGACTCTGATCGTTCCGCCGCCCAACCTTGAGCGGATCAATAGATCATTGCCAAATTGGTTGAGTGCGACGTCCTCAGGGCGAATTTCTTCGGATGCGTTTATCACATCGATGTCGACAGCTGAAGTGGCTCCGTCATCAATGACGTCATCCCCTAAATCTGTACTCCATGCGTACGTATCGCTTCCCTGCCACCCCTTCAAAGTGTCGTCCCCACCACTGCCGACGAAGGTGTCGTTGCCAATAGAACCCTGCTGGATGTCAGCAGCTGTAGTACCGAAGGACTTCGTTCCCTTTGAAAGCAACTGCGCTGCGGTTAGAACATTCCCGTCGGAGAACAAGAATTGATCGATAGCCAAGGATGTGACAGCGTTTGCCGGATCAAATCCGTCAATAACAATTGCGTCAGCAGGATTGTTGTTTATCAAACTCAAACGCAGCGTGTTGTCTTTGATCGACCAAGTCAGGTCGCTTGCATTGACGCCTTGATCAAATGCGAGTCGATTTAGATTGACTCCTGAACTGTCCTTTATGGCCTGAATCCTGTCCTCGCCATCGCCCTTGGAGTACAGAACGTTGATTCCTGATTCCGAGCCGATGATTAGGTCGGAGCCCTGGCCGCCATAAGCGAGGTCAGTGGAACGGGCGAGAATGGTGTTCGACGAACTCGAGCCATACGTTTGCCTCTGACCGTTACTGTCAGTCATTTGGACTGTATCGGCATTTGTTCTACTAATGAGTTGTGCCGCGCTAAGTGTTTCTCCAGTTGTTTGGAATTCGAAACGGAGCGTTTGCTTTGTAGCACCCACCACCAACAGCAGGTCGCTCTGTGTGTATTGAATGTATAGATGGCCCTCAGATGTGAATCCGGTTGTGACGCCAGACAGGTTCACGCCCGAACCGAATACAACCTTATTTTTCCCCGACGTGTCTGTGAGGCCTTCAGCGAGGCCAAGAGTAGAAATTGGAGAGTCTCCGGCATTCAGGATATAAGTGTCGTTGCCCGATCCGCCTTCCAAGCCGTCGGTACCTTCACCCCCTATTAAGGAGTCGTCTCCGTCCTCGCCATACAAAAAGTCGTCGCCAGAGCCCCCGGTTAATGAATCAGTGCCAGCATCGCCATACAAGTGATCCTTGCCTACGCCGCCGTCCAGGAGATCATCACCTGCCCAACCCTCAAGGGTATCGTTCCCGGCTTCACCGTGTAGGGTGTCGTTACCTACCGTGTTGGGGGCGGCAAGCCCATCGTCGCCAATCAGCAAATCATTGTCCGCGCCTCCAAACAACATATCGTTGCCCGCGCCGCCGATGACCGTGTCGTCACCCGCGTCACCACGCAGATGGTCATTGCCCGTTGCAATACTATTCTCGTAGCGCGCGGCGTTGAAGTCGCCCCACATTTTGTCTTTGCCCGCGCCGCCAATAACAGTGTCGTTGCCGGCGCCGCCAATCAACTGGTCATCGCCTTCTTCGCCATCCAGAAGGTCATTACCCTTAAGGGAGTCTGACAGGTCGTCATCGTCATCACCCCAAAGGCTGTCGTTACCGGTGCCGCCGAAAAGCTGATCGTCTGCTCCGCCACCAAACAATTGGTCATTGCCCTCCCCACCGTAGACGTTATCTTTGTCATGCACCGATGCTGGTGTCGAATCGAATTGGTCATCGTCGCCAAGCAATACATCGTCACCTGTACCGCCATAGATTTCATCTGCGCCACCTTGCCCGACTACCGTATCGTTACCAGATCCTCCGTCTAGGATGTCGTCGCCGTGAAACTCTGCAGGTGTGTACTGTATGTAGTCAATGGTTGAGCCATCGCCGCGAATTTGATCATTGCCATCGTCGCCGAACACGACGTCACCAAACCCCATGCCCCAAATGGAGTCGTTATCTGCTCCTCCGTAAACAGTGTCTTTGCCTGTACCCGCAGCAATATAGTCTTCGCCAGTGCCCCCATCAATGAAGTTCCCTGTGGACTCTACGAATCCTGCGTCATTAAGTGCCCACGTGTTTGCTCCGGCAATCACAATGGCATCGGTACCTCTTTCGTCAACCCCGGGTGGGTTATATGCAACCCAATTAAATCCTCGAGCAAGCTCAAGTCCGGTAGCTGTTGGTGGAGGCGAGTCTGGATCTGTTTTTAGTGAAAACCCTCGGGTTGCGCTGCCGAAAATGAAGTCGTGTCCGGCATTCCCGACAACAGTATCTTGGCCGGTCCCACCCAGAATTAAATCAGATCCTTCCCCTCCATCAATGAAATCAGCGCCATCGCCACCGAAAAGCCCATCATTTCCACCGAGCCCAAAGATGCTGTCCTTATCGTCGGTTCCGTTGATAACGTCTTGGGCGCTCTCCTGTTGCCCGGCCGAAACATAGTTCTTTCTATCGTCAGTTAATAGATACTTGTCTCCACTCGGGTTGCTCTTAATAAAATCGCCAGTAAATACATGGTTGACTGGTGGCTCAACCGGAGTTGTGTCCTCTAAAGTGATTCCAAAGTTTCGAGTTTGGCTGTCAAAATTTCTGATCCGTATCTTTTCTGGTTTTCCTTCAAAACTAATTACCAGATCAGTTATCGGGCCAGTCTGCAGCAAAAAATATGTGACTTGGCCATCATCGCTTTGATATGTGTTCCCCGTGCCTGATTTGATTTTTTTTCCTACGGGTAACCCGTATATAAAACCCTGAACCTCTAGGGAGTCGTTTCCGCTCGAGTCGATAATCAAGTCAGAACCGAAAGAACCGTAAAATTTGTATACGTCGTTTCCGGACCCACCGTTCAGCAGGTCGTTGCCTTCTTCGCCCCGGAGTACATCGCTACCATTTCCACCAATTAAAGTGTCTGCATCTAGGCCGCCCATCAAACTGTCGTCACCATCCCCCCCCTCTAGGTAGTCATTTCCTTGGCCGCCGGTTTGAGTGTCATTTCCCATTCCCCCGTATAATTTGTCCTGTCCTGAGCCTCCGTTCTGTGTATCGCCATTCTCAGATCCAAAAATCACAGAACGGGTATCCTCTCCAGACCCAGTAGTGGTATTGGAAGATTGATCTAGGTAGTATGAATCAGTTGGCGAATCCCCTAAGGAGGAGAGCATTTCGACGCGGTCTCTAATCCACTCTTCCGTAATATGACCTTCACCAGTCATATCGTTATATAGTGAAAATTTTTCCCGTACGCCTTCTTCCGTTTGGATCGCAATGTAAGAAAGTGAACCAAGTGCGACACGTATGTTGGTATCAGATTTTGCGGCTTCAATCAAAGCGCTTTTATCTGCAGGTAGTAATCTGGCAGAAGTGGAGTTGAGTTTCTCTACGCTTAAACTGTTGAAGAAATTGTAGGCGACGTCATCATAGTTTTCAGGAGTGGTGTTCCCGATAAGCGTTTTGCCTTGTATCGCCCCTCTGAGCATGTCGAGAATTTCCTCTTTCGAGAACTTTTTATATAGCTCGAAGAATTCTCTGACTTTTGGTGTATTTTTGGTTACTAAAATTAGGCAGCCGGTCAAATCTCCGCTTGATACCATAATGTTCAACTGCGCCACTAGCGGTTGAATTGCGGCGGCAAAAGCCTCAGGCCCTATCGCAGGATCTGCGGATCTGATGGCAAACTCAGCAATTGTATTTAGAACATCTTTGCCGCCTTGAATGTAGGCGGCCTTGAGTGCTTCAGTATAGGAGTCCGCTGCAAAGAGTAGGTCTCGGATATCCATTAAGCTGTTTAAGCTGGCAGTTGCGCCCTCATCTCCGCCGCCAGATAGAAGACGCCATGTTTCAAATGGTGTCGCGCCACCTAATAAATTGAAGCCAATTGTGCCGGCCCAAGCTGAGTTTAATAAGACTGCGGTGTCGCTTGGGTCTAAGATGTCACCAAAGAGGTTTTCTCCAATAGAGCTTGCATCTGCCTTCGCAATGTCTGTGATTGAAGGGATGTATTTATATTTTATTAGGTCTTTGTATAAATTAAATGCTACGCCGTTCGAGGCAAGTTGCATTTTCTTTTCGGAGAAGTTTGTGCCAGTTCGAAGCTTTCCTTGGCGTTGTGTATAAGTTCGAATAAAAGCATTGTGCATGCCTGTTTTGCCATTTGCGCCAATTGCGACGTCTAGCCATAGCTTAGCGTTATGCGCATTCTTGTAGTCTTCGCTGTTGAGAGTCCCGCTCTCCATTTTCTCTTGAAGTAATTTGCTAAGCTCTGTATAAAGCGGGACCCAATTTCCTTCGTCAAGCAAAATTTTTCCGCCGCCAGAGCATAAGGCTGCTGCCGACTGAATTCTATTCATTTCTAATTCATTGAATGAGTAGCTCATTTTGTTTCCTGATATATTGATTCAAGCAATTCTTCCGCTTTTGTGTATATTGCGGGTAAGTCCTGTACTGATTCTCTTTTCACATAAATCGCCGATTGAAATATGTGGCCACCCTTTTCGGTAATTATGGGTCCTGAGCATCTGGCTGATCCGTAATCGGCGAGTTGCCACTCCGCTGCGTCTTTTGAGCTCTTGTCGTCGAAGTCGCAAATAACTGTATATGGTTCGCTGGTGATCTTATTGAATTTCCCGCGAACCTCCATTCTGGAAATTGTCTGCATGCTTTTTATACCGCTTCTTTCTTCATTAAAGATCAGATCGATGGGTAAATATTTGTGCATTATCCGTTGTGTTGGTTCGGGTGAGGTATTTTGGGTGGGGCGGATGATTGGAGTGGTTCTTGAAATGATTAATACAGATGAGGCGTATTTCTTTTCGAAATTGCTCCCGTTCCACCTGTAGGTGAGATCTACGCTTGCGAGTTTGTCGCAGGTGGAGGTGAAGTGTAGAAAGGCGTCTTTTGGTGGATGTGCTGCAACGTTTTCTGTAATTTCATATATTTGCTTTTTATTTGGTGTGCATGCGGCGTTGTGCTGCTCTTTGCACGCGCTCATAGCAGCACAACAAATGACCATAATTAATAAATATCTGGTTTTCATGCTGAATTTATTTGCGAGAAAGTTATCTCTTGGTCAAGAGTGCGTTGTATTTTTCTTTGCCTCTATTGAGGTTGTACGATTGATTTATCGAGTTCATCGCATCAACCCGAAGTGAATCAAGATGATTGTTTTTGTCAAGCGCCCGAAGGGCCTGTTGTACTAACGAAGGTTGGTCGAAAAAGTCAGCGATTAGGCCAAGTTCATGGGGCGCCAGTACTTCGCGGACAGGTTCGGTATTGCTTCCTACAATCAGGCATCCTGATGCCATGGCTTCGAGCATGGACCAGCTCAACACAAAGGGGTAGCTCAGGTACATATGCGTCGCAGAAACTTGCAGTACTGATTTATAGGTGTCATAAGGCACCTTGCCCAGGAAGTGTGTTCGCGTTGGGTCGAGCTTGACCTCGCGAAGCATCTTCTCCCGCCAGTTCGGGGCATCTGAGGGGCGGCTGCCATAGCTGACATCGTCTCCGCCAACGATGACAGCGTGGCATTGCTTGTGTTCTTGTTGAATCTTCTCAAGTGCACGCATGAAGACATGAAATCCTCTGTAAGGTTCAAGGTTGCGCGCGACGTAGGTGATAACCGGGTCTCCCGCTTTCAAGACTTGCCCGTTGGGCGTTTGGATGGCTGCGCTGGGGTTGGGGCCCAAGTTCGCGGTATCAATGCCCTCATGGGCAATGGTGATCTTGTCGCGGTAGGCAACCGGGTGCTGCTGCCATTGCCAACGCGTTGGGGTGACGGCGGCGTCGCAATTCTCCAAGTTCTGGAGATGCAGTGCATTCCAGCTGCGTAGCTTTGCTTTGGTGTCGAAGCTGGTTGGAAACTCTGGGTCGAAGTCAACATCAGAACCCGGTTGGCCGTAGAACCACTCGCAGAAGTGAATCAGCCTGACATCAGGGAAAACGTCTTTCACGAACAAGGTCTCTCCCCATCCAGGGTGAGCCAAGATCACGTCAGGCGTGAAGCCTTTTTTCTTCAACGTTAGCAGAGCGCGGGCCACCGCTTGGCCATGCAGTACTGCGTGTTCCATTTGGCGAAGGTAATGGTGCTGGCCCTTCGCCACTTGCCGATGGAGCTTGTAGCGTATCCATGGCACGTCGGGCAGGCCGGGGGCACTTTCTCGGCCCATGCCCAGCACCTTCAAGCCTGGTTGTTTAGACCATGCTTTCGCAAGATGCTTGAACTGCCCCGGAAAGTTTTGATGAATGATCAAAATGCGCATGTGGTGTCAACGCTCCCTCAAGCTTTCTTGCGCGTGCTCGGCGATGGGGCTGAGCAAGTAATCGATGACTCTACGCTTGCCGGTTTTGACCTCAGCGGTGAGGGTCATGCCGGGTGTCAGGCGCACCTTTTTGCCTTCCACGTTGAGCATGGTCTGGCTGAGCTGCAACGTGGCCGGGAATGTCGCTGCGGCTGCATTGGCCTTGTCCGCTGTGAGCGGGGCGCCCGTTTGCGGGTCTTGCGGTGTGACGCCTTGGCGTGTCACGGCATCCGCAGCGACCACGGTCAACTTGGCCGGAATGGTTCCATAGCGGGTGTATGGGAAGGCGTCTAGCTTGATTTCTGCTTCCAGGCCTTCGCGTACAAAGCCGATGTCTTTGTTTTCGATCTGCACTTCGGCTGTGACCTGCGCTTCGTCAGGCACCACCACCAGCAAAACTTGGGCGGGTGTGACGACGCCGCCGGTGGTGTGTACCGCCAGTTGTTGCACCGTGCCGGATACTGGAGCCGTCAACTTGGTCAGGGCTTGGCGCATGTTGGCCTTGATTGCTTCTTCGCCGGTTTGGCCTTTTCTGAGTTCCGACTCTGCGAGCTTTTCTTGAAGCATCTTTAGGGTTTCCGCCTCATAAGCGGCCAGGGCTTGTTTGCTTTCCTCGCGGGAAGCTCTGGCTTCTGCCAAACGTGCGTTTTGGGTGTCGAGGTCTTTTTCCAGCTCGATGCGCTCACGCGTACGATCCTGGCCTACATGGTGCGCGACAAAACCATCTTTGCTTAGGGCTAGATAGTCTTGCTCTCGCTGCCTGGCGATGGGCAATGTGGCCTCAAGTTTGGCCACTTGTTGCTTGATGGTTGCGACTTCGGCTCGGCGTAGTTCGATCTCTGCGTTGAACTTCGCACGCTTGTTTTGAATGTCAGCCCAATCCGCTTGTGTCTGAGCGATGACCGTGCGTTGCTCGGACTCAGGAAGCTCATTCAGGCTAGGCATTTTTAGAGACTTGCCCGACATGGCTTTCAGCAGCGTTTTGAAGCGGATCGTGTTGCCTTTGGCAGATGTTTGCTCTTGAGACACTCTATTCGCGTCAGCCTGCGTGGAAGTGGAATCCAACTCAATCAGCAGTTGGCCCGCTTTGACGCGATCGCCATCTTTGACGTGAATGGCCTTGACAACAGAGCTCTCCAAGGGTTGTATGACCTTGGTTCTGTCGCTGACCACAATCCGGCCCTGGGCGACGGCAACAATGTCCACACTCCCGAAGATGCTCCAGATCAGAGCAAGCATGAAGAGCGCCATGATGACCCATGCCGCGCGCATGGGAGATGGATGAACTGGCGTTTGCTGAAGACTCAAGGCCGCAGGCAAAAAGGCAGTTTCGTCAGCCAGGCGTTTGGGGCCAGCCAATTCATGTCTGACTTCCCAGGCGGCTTTGAAAATGGTGCGATAGCGATCCAGCAGCTCGGCGAACGGGTGCTTCATGTCTGCCGATTTCATGCTTGAGCTCCTGGCTGACCGTGTTGCATGCGCCAGAGATAGCTATACAACCCGTGCGGTTTGGTGAGCAGCTCATCGTGCGGACCCACTTCTACGATCTGGCCCTTGTCCATCGACACAATTCGATGGGCGTTGCGCACAGCGCTCAACCTGTGGGCGATGATGATGACGGTTCGACCTTGACAGATCGAGGCCATATTGCGTGCAATGACGGCTTCACTTTCGTAGTCGAGCGCACTGGTTGCTTCGTCAAAAATAAGGACCCTGGGGTTGCTGAACAGCGCGCGTGCGATGGCTATACGCTGGCGTTGGCCACCAGAGAGGCCTGCGCCTTGTTCGCCAACGATGGTGTCGTAACCCTCTGGTAGTTCGCTAATGAAGTCGTGTGCGCCTGCTAGTTGAGCCACGCGAATGATTGCTTCAATGGGCGCTGCTGGGTCGGCGATGGCGATGTTCTCGCGCACACTTCTGTTGAATAGGAAGTTCTCTTGAAGAACCACGCCTACTTGCCTACGCAGTTGAGCCGCATCGATCAAGCTGATGTCAATGCCGTCAACCAGCACGCGGCCTTGGTCTGGGGTGTACAGGCGTTGAACAAGCTTCGTCAGTGTGCTTTTCCCAGAGCCAGAACGTCCGACCACGCCAATCACTTCCCCCGGCTTGATATCGAGGCTGACGTTTTGCAGGACTGGTGGTGCTTCTGGGCGATAGCGGAACGTGACCCCGTCTAGGCTGATGCGACCTTTCAGTTCGGGAAGTTGCGCTGCAGCGCTGGGGGGGACCTCTGTTTGCGTGTTGAGGATGTCTCCCAGCCGTTGCATGGAGATGCCTGTTTGTTGGAAGTCGGTCCACATTTGTGCCATGCGCATGATGGGTTGCGTCACGCGCTGAGCAAACATATTGAATGCGACAAACTGCCCAACGGAGAGGGTTTGGTCCATCACCAAATGGGCGCCGTACCAAAGGGTGACGGCGTTGATGACTTTGCTAATCAGATTGACCGTTTCATTGGCTTGCTGTGACAGTGTTTGAGTCTTAAAGGACGCTGAAACATAGGCCGCCAATTGGTTGTCCCAGCGGCGTGACATCTGAGGCTCTAGCGATGCTGCTTTCACTGTTTGGATGCCGGTGATCGTCTCAACCAGCAGCGATTGATTCTCGGCACTACGTGCGAACTTTTCGTTCAGTCGTCCTCGTAGTATGGGAATGACAACCAGGCTGAGTGCCACATAGAGCGGCATGCTTAGTAAAACGATGAGTGTCAGAGGCGTGCTGTAGACAAACATGATGCCCACAAAGACGACCGAGAAGACCAGGTCGAGGATCAATGTGATGGCATTGCCGGTAAGGAAACTGCGAATGTTTTCTAGCTCGCGTACGCGGGCGACGGAGTCACCGACTCGACGTGCTTGAAAGTACGCAAGTGGCAGGTTCAGCAGATGTTTGAACAGCCGTGCGCCAAGTTCCACATCAATACGGCTGGTTGTGTGACTGAACACATAGCCGCGTAGCATTGTGAGAACACTCTCGAATACAACCACGACCAATAGGCCAATAACCAGGACATCGAGTGTGGTGACGCCTCTGTGAACCAAAACCTTGTCCATCACAACCTGGAAGAACAAGGGTGAGACGAGTGCAAAGAGCTGGAGGAAAAGAGAGACGACGAGGACTTCGCTCAGCAGCTTGCGGTACTTAACAATGCTTGGAATGAACCAAGTGAAGTCAAATTTGGCGAGTTCCCCAGCCAAACTGGCTCGACTTGTGATCAGAATCAATTGCCCAGTCCATTTGGATGCAAAGACTTCCACGGGTTCAATGGTTGGGGGGGTATTGCTGCCGTAAAACGATTGCAGCAGCACACGCTTGCCGTCGCACTGGGCCAGCATGACAACTTGACCATCGGAGAGGATGGCGAGTGCTGGCAAAGGCGTGAGTGTGAGGCGATCAATTGACGTCTTCGTCAACTTGGCCTTGAGCCCCAGCTGCTTTGCTGCAAGCAATAGTGTGTCGGGGTGCGCGTCGTCTGATGGAGTCAACCCTAACTGGTGTACCAGCGTATCGGGGTCTGCTGCGACATGGTGCAAGCGAGCGATTAGCGCAAGCCCGGCCAAGGCGTTATTGATGCTCTGCTTCGTTGGGGCCGACGTTGGCGCTGGTGCTTCTGGCGGCTCATTTTCTGAATGAGCTGGCTGGGTACTACGCATCGGACTCCCTGAACTGCAAGCCTTTGTAAAGAACTGTGGAGTTTAGGTATTTGCCCTGATTTTGTGTGCGACTGTATCTCCCTCATTAAAGGGGTTCAGATGAGAACTTGGCGCCTAGCCTCCTTAATTGAGGGGAGTGAGAATTTGGCAGATTGCGAGTGGCAAAACTGTTAAGCCGCGCGTAAAAAAAGCCCGCGATGCAGCGGGCTTTTTCTTGGGTCCATCAACTCACTTGCAGTTGTTGCGAATGGTCTCTTCGACTTGTCGCATTTCTTCTGCTCGTCCCTTGTCGTCCAAGATTTCGCGTTCGCCATTGGCGTTGGTTCGCGAGATGCGAATGCCGTCATTCAAAGTGCGTTGGTACGAACGGGCTCGCTGGCAGTTGTCTGCGCGGTTTTTGGCGGCCTTTTCTTCTTCAGCCTTTTGCTGGGCTTTTTTCTCTTCGTCCGCCTTCTTGCGTTTGGCTTCGAGTTCAGGGTCGACGGTTTTCACCGCAGGGGCCGACGCAGCTGCGCTGGCGGCTGTGGTGGCTTCGGCTGCTGCCGCCTTGGCGGCGGCCCGGGCTGCCGGTGGGCGGCTCAAGATGTCTTTGTCTGACACGCCGGGGGGAGGGGGGCGGTCACTGTACTGAATCGCCCCAGAAGCGTCTTTCCACTTCCATTGCATACCTGCGGCAGCAGGCGCAGAGGCAAGCAGCAATGCGGCGCCGCAGATCAGCGGCGTCACCACGACAGAGTGCAAGAAAGCGGCTTTTTTCATGCTGTGCAGTGTATCTCTGGCAATTTTTGGCGGTCGTGAAGAATATGTTCAATCTGCCACGCATCTCAGCGGTTTTACCTAGGGGCATTCCTATGCGTATAATCCGCTTTTGCGTCTGGAGCCCTGTTCATGCGCCTGCTTGGTAAAGCCCTCACGTTTGATGACGTGTTGTTGGTGCCCGCGTACTCTCAAGTGTTGCCTCGTGACACTTCGCTGGCCACCCGTCTGTCCCGCAACATTCAACTGAATCTGCCGCTGGTGTCCGCTGCCATGGACACCGTCACGGAAGCCCGTCTGGCGATTGCAATCGCTCAGGAAGGCGGCATCGGGATCATCCACAAAAACCTGACTGCGAAGCAGCAAGCGGCTGAAGTCGCTCGCGTGAAGCGCTATGAGTCGGGCGTGCTGCGTGACCCGATCACCATTTCTTCGGGCGTCAAGGTCCGTGACGTGATCGAGCTGTCCAAACAGCACGGCATTTCCGGCTTCCCCGTGGTCGACGATGGCAAGGTGGTTGGCATTGTCACAGGTCGTGACCTGCGCTTCGAAACCCGCCTGGATGCCCCCGTGCGCGAGATCATGACGCCCCGTGAGCGTTTGATTACCGTCAAGGATGGCGCTTCTCCCGCAGAAGCCAAGGCCTTGATGCACCATCACAAGCTGGAGCGCGTGGTCGTCGTCAATGACGCCAACGAACTCAAGGGGCTGATGACCGTCAAGGACATCACCAAGCAAACCAATTTCCCCAACGCTGCGCGTGACCCTCAAGGCAAGCTGCGTGTGGGCGCGGCAGTTGGCGTGGGCGAGGGGACCGAAGAGCGCGTCGAGCTGCTGGTCAAGGCCGGTGTCGATGCCCTGATCGTGGACACCGCTCACGGCCACAGCCACGGCGTGATCGAGCGCGTGCGCTGGGTCAAGCAAAACTTCCCTCACGTGGACGTGATCGGCGGCAACATCGCCACCGGCGCGGCTGCGCTGGCGCTGGTGGAAGCCGGCGCTGATGGTGTCAAGGTCGGTATCGGCCCAGGTTCCATCTGCACCACTCGCATCATTGCTGGTGTGGGCGTGCCTCAGATCACCGCCATCGACAACGTCGCGACTGCCTTGCAAGGCACTGGCGTGCCACTGATCGCTGACGGCGGTATTCGCTACTCTGGCGACATCGCCAAGGCGATCGCCGCAGGCGCCAGCGCTGTGATGATGGGCGGCATGTTTGCCGGTACCGAAGAAGCCCCTGGCGAAGTCATCCTGTACCAAGGCCGTAGCTACAAGAGCTATCGCGGCATGGGCTCGATCGGCGCCATGAAGGCGGGTTCGGCCGATCGTTACTTCCAGGAAAACGACGAGACCACCAACCCCAATGCTGACAAGTTGGTGCCAGAGGGTATTGAAGGTCGTGTGCCTTACAAGGGCTCCGTCTTGACCATCCTGTATCAGATGGCCGGTGGCTTGAAGGCGTCGATGGGTTACTGCGGTTGCGCCACCATTGAGGACATGCGCAACAAGGCCGAGTTCGTCGAGATCACGGCTGCGGGTATCCGCGAGAGCCACGTCCACGACGTGCAAATCACCAAGGAAGCCCCGAACTACCGCATGGAGTGATGCCCGAAAGGGCATTGCCTCCTGGGTTGTGTGGCCAGGTTGCGCGAATGAGCAAGTCCCCCGGCCGCCAGGCGGCCATGCCTTTCATCATGGTGACGGTGCTGCTCGACATGATGTCGATCGGCATCATCTCACCCGTCTTGCCCAAGTTGGTGGGCGGGTTCATGGACTCCGGGGTCAGTACCTCGCTCGCCTATGGCGCCGTGCAGGTCGCGTTTGCGCTGGCCCAATTCATCAGTGCGCCGATTCTGGGCGCGCTCTCCGACCGATATGGCCGTCGTCCCATCCTGTTGTTGGGGCTGCTGGGCATGTCGGTCAATTTTTTTGCCACTGCACTGGCCACTGAATTCTGGATGCTGCTGACTGTACGCGTCATCGGTGGCATCTTGTGCGCCAATGTGGCCGTGGCCAATGCCTACGTGGCCGACATCACGCAGCCCAAAGATCGAGCCCGCCACTATGGCATGTTGGGTGCAATGTTTGGCATGGGCTTCATCCTGGGCCCGATCACCGGTGGCTTGTTGGGTGATCACGATGTGCACTGGCCCTTCTTTTTGGCTGGCACACTGACCCTGCTCAACGCCATCTATGGTTGGCTGGTTTTGCCCGAGTCCTTGCCTGCAGATCGTCGCAGGCCTTTCAAGTTAACCCAAGCGCATCCGCTGGCGACATTGGCTCGGTTGCGTCAGCTCAACGGCTTGGAGCCCTTGCTTTGGGTGATCGGTTTGTCAACGCTCGCGCAATTCATTCTGCACACCAGCTGGATGCTCTACACCGAGTTCAAATTCGGTTGGTCGCCGAAGGACAACGGCTTGTCGCTGTTTGCCGTGGGTGTGATGGCAGTGATTGTGCAAGGCGGCCTGCTGCGCCAATTGCAGAAGACCATGCCCATGCACCAGTTGGTGACGATCGGTTTGATCTCGTCCACCTTGGCCTTCGCGGCGTATGGCGCTGTGCCAGCCGGTTGGATGATGTACGCCGTGATCGTCGCCAATTTGTTCGGCTACACCGTCAACCCAGCCATTCAAAGCGTGGTGTCCAATTCGGTGGAGTCCAACCGCCAGGGTGAAACCATGGGTGCCATTTCTTCCATCAACAGTGTGGCCGCGGTGTTGGGGCCCTTGATGGGGGCGCCGGTGCTGGCCGCTGTGTCGCACTATGGTGCCGGTGACTGGCGCATTGGCGCACCGTTTTATCTCTGCGCGGGCCTACAGGCCATCGCTGCTTTCATTGGTATTTCCTACTTCCAGCAACGGCGTCGTGCCGTGGCTTGATCTTCTGGAGCTGATTCCATCATGCATGACAAGATCCTCATCCTCGACTTCGGCTCTCAGGTCACGCAGCTGATCGCACGTCGTGTGCGCGAAGCGCAGGTCTATTGCGAAATTCACCCCAACGACGTGTCTGACGACTTCATCAAGTCGTTCAACCCCAAGGGCATCATCCTGTCGGGTAGCCACGCGTCGACCTACGAAGACCACCAACTGCGGGCTCCGCAAGCTGTGTGGGATCTGGGCGTGCCTGTGCTGGGCATTTGCTACGGCATGCAGACCATGGCTGTTCAATTGGGCGGCGAAGTGAGCTGGTCTGACACCCGCGAGTTTGGTTACGCCGAAGTGCGTGCCCATGGTCACACCAAGCTGCTTGATGGCATCGCCGACTTCACCACCGCCGAAGGTCACGGCATGCTGAAGGTGTGGATGAGCCACGGCGACAAGGTCACCAAGCTGCCTGAGGGCTTCAAGCTGATGGCCTCCACCCCCAGCTGCCCGATCGCTGGCATGGCCAACGAAGAGAAGGGCTACTACGCGGTGCAGTTCCACCCTGAGGTGACGCACACAGTGCAAGGCCAAGCCATGCTCAACCGCTTCGTGCGCGAGATCGCTGGCTGCCAGGGCGACTGGATCATGGGCAACTACATTGAAGAAGCGGTGGCCAAGATCCGCGAGCAAGTGGGGGACGAAGAAGTCATCCTGGGCCTGTCGGGTGGTGTGGACTCGTCGGTGGCTGCGGCCCTGATTCACCGCGCCATTGGCGATCAGCTGACCTGTGTGTTCGTGGATCACGGTTTGTTGCGCCTGAACGAAGGCGACATGGTCATGGACATGTTCGAAGGCAAGCTGCACGCGAAGGTCATCCGCGTGGATGCCTCTGAGCTGTTCCTCGGCCAATTGGCTGGCGTGACCGACCCCGAGCGCAAGCGCAAGATCATTGGCGGCCTGTTTGTGGACGTGTTCAAGGCCGAAGCCGAGAAGCTCAAAGCCAGCGGTCAAGGCCACAAGGGCGCGACCTTCCTGGCGCAAGGCACCATCTACCCCGACGTGGTGGAGTCTGGCGGCACCAAGACCAAGAAGGCCACCACCATCAAGAGCCACCATAACGTGGGCGGCTTGCCTGAGCAACTGGGCCTGAAGCTGTTGGAGCCGTTGCGCGAGCTGTTCAAGGACGAAGTGCGCGAGCTGGGCGTGGCCCTGGGCTTGCCGCATGAGATGGTTTATCGCCATCCGTTCCCAGGTCCTGGCCTGGGCGTGCGCATCCTGGGCGAAGTGAAGAAGGAATACGCCGACCTGCTGCGTCGCGCCGATGCCATCTTCATTGAAGAGTTGCGCAACACCATCGACCCCGCCACCGGCAAGAGCTGGTATGACCTGACTTCGCAGGCCTTCACGGTGTTCCTGCCGGTCAAGAGCGTGGGCGTGATGGGCGATGGCCGTACCTACGACTACGTTGTGGCCCTGCGTGCCGTGCAAACGTCTGACTTCATGACCGCCGACTGGGCTGAGTTGCCTTACAGCATGCTCAAGCGCACCTCGGGTCGCATCATCAATGAAGTGCGCGGCATCAACCGTGTCACGTATGACGTGAGCTCCAAGCCGCCTGCCACCATCGAGTGGGAGTGATCCCTTGCTGCGAGCTGCGGTAGTCGGTCTGGATCAACAGACCAGCGGCCGCTCACAACAGCCAATCAGCGTCAAGCCCAATCCCACCTTACCGGGGTTGGGCTTTTTGTTTTTCTGCGGCTGCAAGGGCGTCTACCCAGCCTTGAGCGGCTCGGCTCAGTCCCCGGCCTGAGAAATGGCAGTCGTCATACCGATCTGCACGAGAGATGCTGTCGGTGTTGGGCCCCAGATAGACACCTGGGCGACGTGTCACCGCCTGCTGGGCTTGTATCAGGGCTGGATCTGATGCTCTTTCCTGGCACATCGATGTCTGTGCCACCACAAATTTGGACTTGGGGAAATAGCGCTGGGTGGTATCAATCACTTGCTGGAGTCCTTGTTGGTAGGCCTCTGGCGGCGTACCGTGGTCACTCTCACCCTGGTGCCACAGGAAGTGCGTGATGGTCAGGCCGTGCCCTTGGGCTTCTTGCAGGCGTTGTATCAACATGGCGTGGAGCTTGCCTTGTGGTTGCCAATCGCTGACTTGGGTGAGGCCGACGCCGGCTGACAAGAGGATTACCTGATCGGTCATTCCCTGTTGAATCAGTTGCTGCCCCATGTGTGTCCATATGCTGCCCGCAAAACCCGTCGCGCCTAGCAGTGGATCGCTTGCCACGTAGAACTGCCCATCCCAGAAATTCAGCAGCTTGTCGGAGCTTTGAATGAAGCGCTCGCCGCCATGGTTGGCTGAGTTGCTTTGGCCGAAAGTGAAGATGACCCAAGTCTCCGGTGTGAGCGGAGGGCGGGGGACCACCTGTTTGTCGCGATACTCAATGAGTTGCGCCCATTCATTCAATCGATACAAGCGTTCGGGTGCTGGTTTGGGGGGGAGCCAAAACTGCTTTACCGCGCGAAAGAAGTGGAAGGCCTGATCCTGTCGCGCGCCAGATTGCATGCCCAGCGCAAACACCGTTAGAAAAAGTGCCAACAAGGTCGCGACAATGGCAAGGCGTCGGTAGAACATCTTTGGTATCAGTAGGGGCGTAGGGCGTCAGGATGAGTATGGTGACATTAGAACAATTGCGTGGCGATACCCTTTTGGGCGCTCGGCATATCAAGTTGTCTGCCAACTTGGATGTCTTCCCCAAAGAGCTCCTGAAGTTTGCCGACACATTGGAAGTATTGGACTTGTCTGGCAATCAGTTGACCAGCTTGCCAGACGAGTTCGCCTCATTGCAGAAACTGAAGATTCTGTTTTGTTCGGACAATCCATTCAAGTCCTTGCCGACAGTCTTGGGTCGTTGCCCGAACCTCAGCATGGTCGGCTTCAAGGCCAACCAGATTGAAGAGGTCTCCGCTGAGGCTTTGCCTCCAGCGTTGCGCTGGTTGATCTTGACCGACAACCAGTTGACCAGGCTGCCTGACGCCTTGGGCGAACGACCACTGCTGCAAAAGTTGATGTTGGCTGGCAATCATTTGCAAGGTTTGCCCGACAGTCTGCAACATTGCCACCGATTGGAGTTGTTGCGGATTTCAGCGAACCGCTTTTCCGCCTTGCCGGATTGGCTTTTTGACATGCCCAAACTGACTTGGTTGGCCGTCGCAGGTAACTCGCTGAATGCAGATCGAGAGTGCTTGGCCATGCAACACAGCGACGTCCCGAGCATTCCCTGGTCTAGTCTGACGCTGCATGAGTTGCTGGGGCAGGGCGCTTCTGGTTTGATCTATCGTGCGAGTTGGCGAACGGATGACGGTAGCGACATGCCTGTGGCGGTCAAAGTGTTCAAGTCGCATGTCACCAGCGATGGTTTGCCGCAGTCAGAAATGGCAGCCGCTTTGCGCGTGGGGCAGCATCCTCATTTGACGGAGGTGCTAGGCCTCGTTCCTGATCATCCCGATCGGGTCTCGGTACTGGTGATGCGTTTATTGGACCCACACTACAAGAATCTGGCAGGCCCACCGAGCTTTGAATCCTGTACGCGAGATGTCTACGCGGATTCTGCGCGGTTCTCCTTGAGCGAGGTGATCGGGCTGGTGCTGGGTGTGGTCGACGCCACCATGCACATGCATGAGCGAGGGGTGATGCATGGCGATTTGTACGCACATAACTTGTTGCACGATGGGCGTGGTCGCGTGTTGATGGGGGACTTTGGTGCCGCCTCCCTGTTTGACCCCGCAAACGCGAAGCTGGCTGCAAGTCTGGCCGCGCTTGACGTGAGGGCGATCGGTTGTTTGTTGAAAGAATTGCTTGATCGATGTCATGCCTTACCGGCACAGCTTGGCGTGCACAAGGCCTTGTCTGATTGGCGTGATCGTTGCCTTAGTGATGCGCCTGATCGGCGTCCATCGTTGCTTTCGATGGCTGAGGCGCTGAGATTCATGACTGCTTCGCCAGTTGTTTGACAGACGCCAACCATTTGGCTCGCTGCTCGGGTGTCGATTGAATGATGGGCGCGCAGTACATCGTGTGGGTCAGCTTGATGCCACAGAAGCGGAGAATGGGCAGTTTGAGTTGCCTCAACGCTGGCGAGCCATAGATCCATCGATCGATCCAACGGGGCGTGTCCATCGTGATGATGGCTTTAGCCGTTCGCCCTTTGAGTAAGGCTTGCAAACCTTTGCCGCCGGGTTCATAGCGAAAGGCGAAACCCGGTTGCAAAGTCCGATCGAGAAAGCCTTTGAGCAGCGCTGGCATTCCGCCCCACCATATCGGAAAGACCCACACCACTTCTTGCGCCCACAGGATGTCTGCTTGAGCTCTTTGTAGATCCGGCTCCAGGGGCTGCTCTTGTGCGTAGCCTTGTCTTAGCAATGGGTCAAAAGACAGGGTATTGAGCGGCAGAAGTCGAACTTCATGGCCGGTTTGTTGGGCGCCTTCCGCATAGGCTTGGGACAGCGCGTGGCCAAAACGTTCAGTTCCCGGGTGTGCTTGAATGATCAAGATGCGTTGACTCATCGCTTTCCTCTCTGTGTCTGAGAGAACGATAAAGCTTGCCCCCGGGGGCAGAGTCAAGAGGATGTCGGCGCTTTGGATTGGAGATGTTGTGCGATGTCGTCGCAACTCATGTCGATGTCGATCCAGCCTTCAAGGTTTTGACGTAGCGCGTTCAGGGCTTGATCTTTGGCTTTGAGCGCATCCATTTGCTTGCGGATGGCTTGACGCTTGAGGTCGATGTGTTGCAGGAAGCGAGGCCAATCTGGGGTGCAATCGTCTTTCCCCAATTGTTTGAGTTCTGCCAAGGTGAAGCCCAGCATTTGGGCTTGGCGTATCAGTGAGATGGCTTGAATATGCGTGGGCTGATACAGCCTGTAGGTGCCCCGGCGAACGACGGGCGGGATCAGTTCGAGTGCTTCGTATTGACGAATGGCTTTGGCAGATACGCCTGTGGCCTTTGAAGCTGCTCCTATGGTGATACCAGTGTCGCTCATGTTGTAAGCATATCAATGGAAGTCTCGGCTGTCCTCTGACATGGTTTGAACAATTCGATTCATTGCTGGCACGGTTCGAACGGTGCGATCAAAGCCCCTCGATCGCGCCCAAATCGGGGCTGCCACCCTGGGTATTGCGAGGGACGATGCCTCGACCTTGTTTGTATTGGTGGGTGAGTAGCAAGTTTTGACTGCTGGCGCCGCTGGGCGTGAAGGACGGGCCGACGCCCCCTCTGTTCAAAACGGGGGAGCCCGCTTGCGGTGTGTGGTCGCTGCCAAGTTGGGGCAGGGTGCCTGTGATCAATGTGGCGCCCTGGGTGCGCACATCAGCCGTGGTGGTGGGGTTGGTTGGATACCAGCCTGTGGGGACATAGTTTGTGCCCTTGAATTGCAGGACCCCAGCTGGCGCGCTCAGGAAACGCCACTCAGATGTGCTTTGTTGCCAAAAAATGTTGGATGCGGCCTCGACCGTGGTGCTGGCGGCGGCGAGTCCATCTTGCCCAATCTGAAAAGGCGAGACGTACCAAAACAGGTTTTGCGGCACGTTGTTGATCAATGTGTTGCCGTAATAGAAAAGCGTGCCCGTTCTCGCGTTGGCTTGGCTGTTGTCAAACCCCCAGTGAACCATGTTGACGGCATAGCCCGCAGGGGCCTGGTGATCGTTGATGATGATATTGCCGTAGACCCAAGCGTGGTGGTAGAGCGGGTCGGTTTTGACGTTGCTGAAGTATTCTTCTTCAGACTCAACCAGATCCAATGCGCGTGCGCTGGCCAGAATTCGGTTGTATCGGATCACTGTGCCGCTGCTTCGATCTTTCAGAGACGAGCCGCTAAAAGCTTGGCCGATGTCATTGCCCTCATAGAGGACACGTCTGGCCTGAACATACAGGTTGTGTTCAGTTTGCCGGCCTGGGTTGCCATTGTCGTAAATGTGATTGCGCCGAATGATCACATTAGCGCTGTAGTCGTCTGCCGATGTGCCTTTGGTGTTGGTGAAGACGCCAAGGCTGTTGCCAGTGATCTCACAGTTCTCGACGGTCAGGTGGTGAACTCGCACGGCATAGATGGCGGCTGCAAAGTGCTCATAGGTTCGCGACGCGCCACTCGCACCGGTAAAGGCCTGACCATATTTGGCACCCGTCAGTTTCAGGTTTTGAATGCGGATGTGCTTGGGGGTGTAGGTGTCCCAGGCGTCGTTGGCTCCACGGTGAATGGCGATCAAGAATGATGTCTCGAAAATCGTACCAAACCCAGTGTTGCGAGCATCGGTCGCGGTGTGCGCGTTCGTGCCAGATATTTCTGGGCGATTGCAATTGGCGTCAGTGACCCCGTTGATGATCACTGGCGCGTTGCTGGTGCCTTGGGCGCGAAGACCAATCTTGGTTCTGTACGGTGTGTTGCGATGGTAAATGTTGACGACATCACCGGCCTGCAATGATAGCCATGGCACATCGGTCAACTCTGTGTAGGCCCGTCCCGGGCCCACGTGATAGGTTTGTCTTGCGCCGGTCAGGGCTGTGGAGCAAGTGTTGGCGGGTGACGTGGTGGTGGCTGGTGGCCAGGCGTCAGGGTCCGAATCGCCTGAGATGGGGGAGTTCGTCTCTGGGGGGATCTGTGCCGTCTGGTTTTGGGTATCCCCTGTGGGCGCAGAATTGCCACCGCCGCAAGCGGCCAGTAAGAGCGCCGTGACGCAAGCCATGACGCTCAACATCATGCGTGGTATGAGGTCGCGTCGTGTCGACATATCGTTTCAGCCCCAGTTCTTTTTGGCCATTCTAGAAAATCAGCCGGCGATTGCGCTTGGGGGCGGGGGCTCTTTGAGGTAACGATCTGCAACCTTCCGATCTATAGGCAATTTCACACGTGGCGCACGTATTGCCAACATCTCAATGAAAGTCTCGGCTGTGGGTGCCCAGTCGGCCCAAGAGCGGAGTCAGGTCCTTCAAGTGATGGGCAATCAAATGGCTCACGTTGTTGTGCTTTTGCCAGACACCGTAAACCGCCATCAAGCGCGATTGCAGTAAGACGCTGCGTTGTTTGTCGCGCAGGCTTTTCCAGACGATCACATTGACCGTACCGGTTTCGTCTTCTAAGGTCACGAACACCACCCCGCCAGCCGTACCCGGTTGCTGTCGCACGGTCACGATGCCGCACGCACGGGCCAGGCGCCGGTCTGGATACGTGGCCAAGGTTTGTGCTGTGACCAAGCGTTGTTCACTGAGATAAGGGCGAAGCAAGGCCAAGGGGTGTCGTCGCAAGGTCAGCCCCAGCGAGGCGTAGTCGAACACAATCTCTTCGCCTTCTGGGGCTTGAGGCAGCAGCAAGCTGGGCTCGTTCACTGGTGCCTCCCTGAGTAGCTCAGGGGCACGATGCAAGGCGCTGCTGTCCCAAACCTGTTGGCGGCGGTGGCCAGCCAGGCTCATCAAGGCATCGGCGGCGGCCAAGGCGCGCACCTCGCTTTGTTCCAACTGGGCTCGCAGGGCCAGGTCCTCGGTTTGGGTAAAACCGCCGCCCTCTGTTCGGGCTTGAACAATCCGAGTCATGGCTGAGTGCGACAAGCCAGAGACCAAGCGCAGGCCCAAACGCACGGCCCATGCGCCATCCTGATGTCGGGGGCGGTTGGCCGTGGCGGGCTCCAAGGTGCAATCGACGTGGCTGAAAGACACATCGGGGGGCCTCACTTCAATGCCATGTCGCTTGGCGTCTTGCACCAACTGGCTGGGTGAATAAAAGCCCAAGGGTTGTGAGTTGATCAGACTGGCTAGAAACACGGCGGGGTAGTGGCATTTGATCCAGGCACTGCAGTAAACCAAGATGGCGAAACTCGCGGCGTGTGACTCGGGGAAGCCGTAAGAGCCAAACCCTTTCATCTGCTCAAAGATCTGGTCGGCAAAGCTCTCTGGGTAGCCGCGTGCTTTCATCCCCATCTTGAGGCGCTGTTCAAATTTGTCGACCCCTCCTTTGCGACGCCATGCCGCCATCGAGCGTCGCAAGGCATCCGCCTCACCGGGGCTGAAGCCGGCCGCAATCACGGCGATTTGCATCACTTGTTCCTGAAAAATCGGGATGCCCAAGGTTCGACCCAATGCGGCCTGCAAGGCCGGGAACGTACCCGAGACGTCTTGGTCAGGGTGCTCGCGTTGTGCTTCCCGTCGGCGCAAATAGGGGTGAACCATGCCACCTTGTATGGGACCAGGGCGCACGATGGCCACTTCCACCACCAAGTCATAAAACTGACGTGGCTGCAGTCGGGGCAGCATGCTCATCTGCGCGCGGCTTTCAATCTGGAAGACGCCAACGGTGTCGGCCGCACAGATCATGTCGTAGGTGGCGGGGTCCTCGGCTGGGATGTCTTGCAACTCAAAAGGTCGCCCTCGAAGTTGGCTGATGAAATGCAGGGATCGCTTCAAGGCGCTCAGCATGCCCAGTGCCAGCACATCGACCTTGAGCAAGCCCAGCGCATCCAGGTCATCTTTGTCCCACTGGATCACACTGCGGTCAAGCATGGTAGCGTTTTCAATGGGCACCATGCGGCACAAGGCCCCCTTGGCAATCACAAAGCCGCCGGTGTGCTGGCTCAGGTGTCGAGGGAAGCCCATCAGGGTTCGACTCAGTTCTTGCCATTGCTGAATGACGCGCGTTTGAGGGTCGATCCCCAGTTCTTGCAGACGCTCGGTGCGGATGCCTTGGCCGTCCCACCATTGATGATGGCGTGCGACGCTCTCAATCAAGTCATCCTGTAGGCCCAAGGCTTTGCCCACATCGCGCAGGGCACTGCGTGTTCGATAAGAGATGACCGTGGCCGTGAGGGCGGTGCGGTCTCGGCCATATTTGTTGTAGAGGTATTGGATGACCTCTTCGCGACGTTCGTGCTCGAAGTCCACATCAATGTCGGGCGGTTCATTGCGCTCTTTGGAAATGAAACGCTCAAACAGCACTGTGGCGCGAGCAGGATCAACCTCGGTGATGCCCAGGCAATAGCACACCGCCGAGTTGGCCGCGCTGCCGCGTCCTTGGCACAGGATGCCTTGCGAGCGCGCAAAGCGCACAATATCGTGCACGGTCAGGAAGTACTTCTCGTAGCCCAACTCTCGGATCAATTGCAGTTCGTGTTCGATCTGATGTCGAACCGCATCGGGCAGACCTTTCGGATAGCGGTGACGCGTTCCTTCATAGGTCAGATTGGCCAGGTGGCTCGTGGGTGTTTGCTCAGGCGGAACAACTTCCTCAGGATATTCGTAACGCAGTTCGCTCAAAGAGAAGTGGCAGCGCGAGGCGATGTCTTGGGTCGCAACCAGCAAGTCGGCCGGGTATTTCTGCGCCAGACGAAGGCGGCTGCGCAGGTGCCGCTCAGCATGTCCTTGCAGGGCCATGCCGGCTTGTGCCACAGGTGTCCCGCAGCGTACGGCGCTCAGCACATCCTGAAGCGGCTTGCGAGAGCGTCGATGCATGTGAACATCGCCTGCTGCCACCAGTGGCATCTGTGTTTGCTGGCTGATCAGCCGCATGCCTTGCAACCACCAGGCATCGTCCATGGCTTGTAGCAACTCCACGGCCAGCCAGCATCGACCTGGATACAGTGCGTGAAGCCAGTCGGCTTGTTGTCGTGCGGTCGACCAGACCATGTCGGCCCGATCTGGACCCCACTGCTGGCTGCGAGACCGAATTGCGGCTCGGTCAGGAATGAACAGAAAGAGGCAATCAGGCAGGGCGTGGGTTTGCAGCCCATGGCGTGTCAGCGGCACTTGCCCTTTGCCTTCCACACCTCGACGCAAACGGGTGATGAATTCACACAGGTGACCATAGCCGTTGCGGTTACAGGCCAGCACCACCAGCTTGAAGGGCGTGTTGTCATGGACCAGAAATTCGCTGCCGATGATCAGTTTGAAGTCATCTGCAGCGCGTTCCAGTAGGCTGTCTTGCCAAGCTTGGTGCGCGCGAACCACGCCAGCCACCGAGCATTCATCGGTGATGGCCAAGCCCTTGTAGCCCAGATCGATGGCTCGGTTGATCAATTCTTCTGGGTGTGATGCGCCACGCAAAAAGCTGAAATTCGAGATGCAATGCAACTCGGTGTAGTCGGGGAGCTGCTGGGTGGGCCGGACAACAGGACTGGGCTTCATGATGGGTAGCGACTTCGGTCGACGGCTCAAGCAAACAAGCCATGCAGATACCAGGGGCTACCGCTGGCGGCAGAAGGGGATCGATCTTTGAAAATCCACAGCAGCCCCGCACGTTCGCTGCGTGCGATGTAGTAATCCCGAGCCGCAGGTGTGCCATCCCACCAGCCTGCTTCGATCCGGTGTGGGCCTGCCAGCAATTGGAGTCGGCCTTGATAGAAAGGCATTTCTTGCTGGAGAGGGCCGACACGCACCAGGCTCAAGGCCTGAGGTTGCGCCAGCAGCCAGGTTGGCAGAGGCAGGTCATCCCAGCGACTTGGCCCCGAGGCGGAGGCTGTTTGGGCTTGTGCTGCAGCAAACCAAGCTTGGGCCTGTTCGGGACGATGATCTTCGACCAGTCGACCTTGTTGCACACGCTCGGGGCCGAGCCTGGCACTCAGGCGCTCCACCAACTGAATCAAGGCTTCCTGCTGCGCTTTTTGAGCCGCTGGCGTGCGCAATGCATCTGGCTGTGCAGACAAGGTTTCACCGCTGATTTCGGGAAACAAGGTGTGGCTGTTGTCGTTGATGACCGAGATATCGTGTGCGTGCAGCAACAACTCGTCGACAGGGCCTGCTAGTTCGATGCGTTGCAGGTGTTCCTGCATCAGTTGCGTGAGTCGCCTCGCATCTCGACTGGGGGAGCCCAGCCTCACAGTGCATTCGCCTTGACTGCTGACGTTGCGCTGGCGGAAAAAATCATGACGCCACGTCAGCGTCCAGCCATGTACGCCCGCGCGTCGTCCCGCCAGCCAAGCGCAGAGTCTGTGAAGAAGGATGCTGGCGCCAGCCCCTAATTGTTCTGCAGAGTCGACCCGGCCTGGTAATTCCAGTCTGGACTCAAAGACCGCAGGCAGCGTCAGCCAATCAAACGCCTGCGCCTGTGTGCCATCTAACTCATCCAGCGCACGGATCAAGCCCGCACCAAATCGACGGCTCAGACCGGAGCGGGGGAGGGCACGTACATCTCGAAGCGTTCGACATCCCACGCGCGCGAGCGTGGCCTCGTGCGGTCGCAAGGCTGGGATCGCGTGGAGCGGCAAATCGAGCAAAGCTCTACCTGGGCATCGTGCCAAAGCCATCGCGGCGGCTGCGGTCTGGCCATCTGCAACAGCCAGGCAACCCAGTTGGCGTGATTCGTTCTCGATGCGTTGCACCAAACACGCTTCGCCACCAAAAAGTCGATGGCTGGCTTCCAGTTCAGCGACGACACCATCATCCAGGAGCGCCACGCGAGGCGTGAACTGCAGGCACCACCACCCTAGATGGTGTGCATCCAGGATGGGGGCTTCATTGCAGTGCGAGTTCGCGTGTGCGTGAGAGCCCGGTATCAAGGCGATCCAGTGCGGCATGGTCAACAGGGCGTACTAAATGAGCCAAATCGGTTTGGTGAGGTGGCAAATGCACGGGGTCATGGAGAGGCAGGCCCCGACGTTTGAGGATTTGAACGTCGAGCCCCAGCGAATGCATAGAGCGGCTTACTGCAATGCGTAGTGGCGCAGCTGAAGGTTCTTGTCGGGACTCGTAGGGTCTGATAGCAAACAACAAACCTGGATGCTGTTTCGCATAGCCCTGCAAGCGGCGCATGTGATCTGGCCGCGCTTGAGGGAGCCAGCAGGCAATCAGCGTCAAGGCGCGTGCTTGCAGCGCTTTTTGAGTCGCCCACAGGCGATCTGCTTGTGTTTGCGCTTGAATCCAGATCAGTCGGTCAGGTGGAATGCCGTCGCGCATCCAGGATGGGAGATAGGGAACCTGGCGAGGGCTGATCAAAATCACAGAGCCTCCTTGCCGAATCATTTTTTTTGCGACCGGCAAGAAAATCTGTACACCACCTAAGTTGCCATGATCAGGTAACACTTCTATCAATGTTTGGGTTGGCCACCCCTCGCCAGGTAATTGGGCATCCAGTGCAGGATGACCACTGGAGATATGTAGCGTGTGAGCCTGGCCTAAGGAAGCACCCGTCCAGAGCGTTGAACGAATCTCCTCAGGGAGTGTCTTGTTGGTAAACAATGATACTGTATGCATATACAGTATTGTGGCGTGCTCATTTTTAATTGTCCAGTGCATGGACTCGGCTACAGACGATGTTTGGGTTGGTTTGCCCTTAGGGGTTCTTCTCCTTAGGGCTATGCATTAAGGGTTGGCATCACCCGGCATGTGGGTGGTTTTGAAGGCCAAGTGCTTGGCCTGCAAAGACAGCATAAATGGGGGCGAATGCGTGAAGATTCACTCACGCCGAAACGACACAGCGAAATCAAACAACAGCTGAAGCGAGCGGCGAGACAAGCAAACACGTTTCACACAACATTTCTGGAGTACCTCATGTTCAAGATTTCCGCTGTTGCCCTGGCTCTGTCCGCAGCTCTGTCTGCTCAAGCTATGACCGCTATCGAAGACGCCGACCTGAGCCAAGTGACTGGTCAAGACGGTGTGACCATCGGCGGTGACCTGAACATCAACATCGGCGCCTTCACCTGGACCGACACCGACACCAACGGTGGTTCTGTTTCGTTCAACAACATCAGCATCAAGGGCATGTTCGTTCAGACCATCGACGTTCTGAACAAGACCGCCTTCGTGTCGACCGTTGCTGACTCCATCGGTGCTCGCCTGGGTTACACCCAAGCTGACGCCAACGTTGGTAAGGC
>JBKBIO010000027.1:0-26606 GCA_046299355.1 Aquabacterium sp.
CCTGCCGGCCAGCCCGTTCGCGCCGGCGATGCCCCAGTGACAGTGTTGCTTTCCACACGAAACGACATGGAGCCCACTTTCGTCATCGACAACATTGGCGACGTTATTGTTGATGGATTTGGCAACAGTGATGTAGACACCATTGAATCATCAATTGAGTTCACTCTAGATGACAGATTCGACAACCTGGTGCTGACAGGAACAGCGAAAATCAACGGCTTCGGAAACAAGAAGTCAAACTCATTGGATGGCTATTTGAATAGCGCAAGCAACACCCTTGCAGGGGGCTTAGGGGACGACACCTACCGCATTGGAGCTGGAGACACATATATCGAGTCAGAAAATAGCGGCTATGACACATTGATAATTGCCACCGGGATAACAGGAAGCTATTCAATTTCAAACTATCAGAACATAGAAGCACTGGGCTTAGACGACAGCATGGGAACTTCAAGCATATCGGGCGCAAGCACGAACGATAAGCTAATTGGCAACCGAGAAAACAATATAATTGATGGTGGGGACGGGGACGATTTAATTATCGATGGACCTGATCGTTTATATGACCCAAACACAGGCGAACTCCGTCTCTACCAGGTAGACTCGGATGTTCTGCTTGGAGGTGCCGGGAATGACACCATTTACTCTGTCAGCGAAAGCTTCATGACTCAATACAGCGCTGACACAATTGATGGAGGCGCCGGGGATGATTCAATCTACACAGGCAACTCCACTTCATCATCACGATTAGATGTCGTATTCGGTTATGGAAGCGGAAAAGATATCGTTTATGGTTATGGCAATGCTGGCGCCACCGGCTACATATCACTGAACAACAGCACATCAATCTCTGACCTAGTTTTCACACGAGAAAATGACTCCCTAGTCGTGGGCCTTGCCAACAGCTCTGACTCGATTACTTGGATGGGCTTCTATTCCGATGAAACTTCGTCAAATTTATCGAACCGCCTCTATGGCATTAAGCTATTTGACGGCACATATTTATACGGTGATGCCATTGCGCAAAGGGTTGCAAACGGCAATTCGAACGACAGCTCAGACGCATCCGATGTACTTATCGGCACAGCGGGTGGGGACGCGTTATCAGGCCTGGGTGGAGACGACCAAATTTATGGGGCTGATGGTCATGACACACTGAACGGCGGGGATGGATACGACAACCTGTGGGGAGCCTCCGGTGATGACGTACTCACGGCTGGACCAGGAGGCGGAAGCCTTCACGGGCAAGCCGGCAACGACACTTACCGCTACGAGCGCGGCGACGGAGAGGTCTGGATTAATGAAGATGCAGGCGGAGCAGATTCTGTCGTTTTCGGTAACGGAATTTCTCCGTCAAATTTGGTCGTAAATCGGGATGGAACCTGCGTCACCTTCACCCTCCTTGACTCGCCCAACGATGTTCTTTACGTATATGGATTCTTTGAATCTTATGAAGATTCTGGTGAACCAGGCTCACGCGACATCGAACGAGTGGTTTTTGCTGATGGCACGAACTGGAGCGCAGACAAGATTCGTGAGTTGACGCAGAAACTAACAGGAACAAGTGCCTCTGACACGCTGATTGGAAGTGACACGAACGACAGCATTTTTGGCCTAGGCGGCAATGACTCCTTAACAGGAGGAGACTTTGGCGATGACTTATTGGATGGCGGCGCCGGAGTCGACACCATGTCCGGTGGCACAGGCAACGACAAATACATTGTCGATAGTGGAAGCGATCGGATCATCGAAAACGTAGGAGAAGGATTCGATGTCGTAGAAGCGACCGCAAGCTACACACTCTCGTCAAACATCGAATCGCTCTACTTGCTCGGTACTGCAAACATCAGCGGCACCGGAAACGGCGATGCGAACAACCTTACCGGAAATATTGGCAATAACACGCTCACCGGCAATGGGGGCAACGACACATTGGATGGGGGAGCTGGCACTGACACCTTGGTCGGAGGCACTGGCGATGACGTCTATTTTGTGGACAGCAGTGCTGACGTGATTACGGAGAGCAGCGGCCAAGGCAATGATGTCGTCTTCTCATCTAGCACGTATACGCTGGGCGCGAACGTAGAATCCTTGACATTAACAGGCACAGCGAATCTCGGTGGGACGGGCAACGCAAGCAACAACCGCATAGAGGGCAATGCCGGAAACAACCTCATCAATGGTGGGACCGGTAACGACACCATGGTTGGTGGTGCGGGCGACGACACTTATGTAGTTGACTCCTCGCTTGACTTGATTGAGGAGGCTGTTGGTGGCGGTATAGATGCCGTTCAATCGTCTGTGACTTACTCGATCGCCTCTGATGCCAACATCGAAAATCTGACGCTCACCGGGACTGCAACAGCGAACGCAACCGGTAATACGGCCAATAATTTGCTGACAGGTAACAGCGCAGCAAACACGCTGTCAGGTGGTGCGGGCAATGACACGCTGTCTGGTGGTGCGGGCAATGACACCATGGTTGGCGGTACAGGTGACGATACCTACATCGTCGACGTTACGACCGACGTGATCACAGAGGCCATTAATGAAGGCATCGATACGGTTCAAAGCGCGATCACATTCAGCCTGGCTGCGATCAACAACGTTGAAAACCTAACGTTGCTTGGCACGTCAGCAGTGAATGCAACCGGCAATACACTGAATAATCGATTGATGGGCAACAGCGCAGCGAACGTTATCGACGGGGGAGTTGGAGCCGACACGATGGTGGGCGGAGCTGGAAACGACTCATATGTCGTTGACAATTCGCTTGATGTCGTGACAGAAGCTGCCGGCGAAGGCACAGACTTGGTGACAAGCTCAGTGAGCTTCACACTTAGTGCCAACGTTGAGAACCTGACGCTATCTGGTACGTCCGCGATAAGCGCCACAGGTAACGAACTCGCGAATACGTTGACAGGCAACTCCGCGGCCAACACGCTTAACGGTGGCGCTGGCAATGACACATTGAACGGTGGCACCGGTGCTGACACTTTGGTCGGCGGCATTGGCGACGACAGCTACATCGTCGACAACACTGCAGACGTTGTCACCGAACTCAGTAGCGAAGGCTTAGACACCGTTCAATCGTCTGTCACTTATTCCTTGGCCACGTACAGCAACGTTGAAAATCTGACGTTAACTGGCACGACCGCGATCAATGGTACCGGTAACGGGTTGAACAACGTCCTCACCGGCAACAGCGCTGTCAATACCCTCAATGGCGGGGCAGGTAACGATACGTTGAACGGCGGAGCCGGAGCTGACTCGTTGATTGGTGGGGCTGGAGATGACGTTTATTTTGTCGACAACACATCAGACAAGATCACCGAAAACGCGGGTGAAGGTATGGATCTCGTTCAGAGCTCCGTGACATGGACACTGGGTACCAATATCGAGCATCTGACACTGACTGGTACCTCGGCAATCAATGGCACTGGTAACACCCTCGACAATTGGCTGATCGGCAACAGCGCGGTGAACAAACTCACAGGTGGCGCAGGCAACGACTCACTTGAGGGCGGAGCTGGCGCCGATTCCATGATTGGTGGCACTGGTAACGATACTTACTTCGTGGATAACGCATCAGACAAGATCACAGAGAATGCAAACGAAGGCATCGACACGGTTCAAAGCGCGATCACCTGGACTCTGGGCGCAAACCTAGAGAACATTACCCTTACAGGGTCATCGGCCATCAATGCAACTGGAAATACGTTGAGCAATTTGCTGACAGGCAACAGTGGCAACAACACCCTGACAGGTGGTGGTGGCAATGACACATACAAGGGTGGTCAAGGCAATGACACTTTGACTTCGTCTGTGAGCGCATCCAATGACACGTATGTGTGGGGCCGAGGAGAAGGCGCCGACACACTCACCGACGCAGGTGGCACAGATCAACTGAGTGTCTTGAGTGGGGTATCAGCTGATCAGTTGTGGTTCCGTCGGGTTGGAACAAACCTGGAGGTGTCTGTGATTGGTACAGCAGACAGCTTTGTTATCAACAGCTGGTATTCGTCATCTGCAAACCAGATCGAATCGATGAAGCTGTCTGACGGTAAGACTCTAACCTCTGGAAATGTTCAGAAGCTTGTCGACGCCATGGCGCAGTTCGCGGCACCCGCTGCTGGTCAGACCACTCTGCCAGCTAACTACCAAAGCACGTTGAATCCAGTCATTGCGGCAAACTGGGTTTGATTTTTTGCTTTAGCTAGGTAGGGCCATCGCCACATAGGCGGTGGCCTTTTTTATATGAGTGATCTCGTCGGAATTCTCAGCTTTTCTTACTCGAGCGCTGAATCCCCTTGGGCAGCTTTTCGCCCTGAGCTCGATAACGCAGGCGGCGCGCCTCTTTGGGGTCGACATTCAAACCGCGGTACAACTCCACGCGATCACGCTCGCGCAGAACATGATCCAACTCGGTTCGACGCCCCCAGATGCCCACAAACCATTGGCCTGAGGCCAAGGTATTCCAATCAGGGCCGCCTTCCAGACTCATCACCCCGCTGGCCAGCAACGCATCTTTCACGGTGGCACCCAACGCCAAGGTAACGGGGCGGCGTTCGACTTGACGGGGTGCCATGCCGACGGCCACCTCCACTTGAATCTCAGCGGGGGCCATAGACCTGCTCGGCTCGCTTCACGAAGGCATCGACAAAGGTGTTGGCGATGCGATCAAACACGGGGCTCACGACCATTTCGAGTGGCCGACTGGAAAACGCGTACTTCAGCGAAAACTCGACCTTGCAGGCAGGCGAGTCAGCGGGTGATGTCGTGGCACCACCCTGCCCGGGCTTTTGCAGAGGCACAAAGCGCCAGGTGCCTTCCAGGTGAGAGAATGGGCCGTCGACCAAATTCATGATGACGCTGTCGCTGTCCACGTTCAGATTCCGTGTCGTGAACGCGTGCTTGACCCCGGCAATGCCCAGATGAATGCGCGCAGTCACGCCATCGGGGTGCGTTTCAATGACCTCGGCGCGATCGCACCAGGGCAGGAATTTGGGATAGTCTTGAAATCCGGTCACCAGCGCATACATTTCGCGGGGTGAGTACCAGAGCAAGACAGACTTTTGAACGTGCTTCATAGAATGACGGTATTTTAAAGAGCACGCAGCCATTTCAACCGTGCCGTCTGCCACAAAGAACAACATGAGCATCGCAGAAAACCGCAAGGCCCATTTCAATTACCACATCGAGGAACGCTTTGAGGCGGGCTTGGTGCTGGAGGGATGGGAGGTCAAGGCCATTCGCGAGGGGCAAGTGCAGCTGACCGATGGCTATGTGGTGATCAAAGAGGGCGAGTTGTTCCTGATTGGACTGCGCATCAATGCGCTGCGCTCTGCCTCCACACACGTGAAGCCCGAGGCGGACCGCATCAAAAAGTTGCTGATGCACCGCCAGCAAATTCGTCGTTTGATCGGTAAAACCGAGCAAAAAGGCTACACCCTCGTCCCCTTGAACCTGCATTACAAAGGCGGCTACGTGAAGGCCGAGATTGCGCTGGCCAAGGGCAAGGCCGAGCACGACAAGCGCAACACCGTCAAAGAACGCGAATGGGAAAGAGAGAAAGGTCGCCTGATGCGACACAAGGTCTCATCAGGGCCGAAGGACTAAGCTTTTCAGCGCCTGATCTAGGTCGGCCATCAAGTCCTCTGGACGCTCCAGGCCAATACAGAAGCGAACCAGATTACCTTTGAGCGAGGCGTCCATCGTCCGCATGGCGCTGAGTTTGTAGGGCACCGCCAAACTGACGGGCCCGCCCCAGGAATAGCCGATTTTGAACAGCTTCAAGGCGTCAACAAAGGCATCGATCTGGGCGCTGGTGTAACGCTCGTCAAACACCACCGAGACCAAGCCGCCGGCGGCCACACAGGTTTCTTGCCAGTAGGCGTGCCCAGGCGAGTTGGGCAAGGCTGGATGCAATACCGCAGAGAACTCGGGGCGCTGGCTCAACCACTGGGCAATTTGCCGTGTGGCTGCATCGTGCGCGGCATAGCGCAAGGGCAAGCTGGGCAAGCCGCGCAGCACGGCTTCGGCATCGTTGGCTCCCACGCCCAAACCCAGTCGCATGTGCGCCAATTTGATTTGCAGGTGCAGCGTCTCGTCGCGGGTCACCACCGCGCCCATCAGCACATCAGCACCGCCTGATGGGTATTTGGTCAAGGCGTGGACACTGATGTCGACACCTTTGGGGAGCCCCTCGCCGGGGTCTAGTGCAAACGCAGGAAACGCCAGCCCTGCCCCCCAGGTGTTGTCGAGCGCGACCTTGATGTGCGGATGTTGCCTGACCACACGGAGCAAGCCCAACAGGTCAGGAAACTCCAAGGTCACCGACCCTGCGGCCTCCAGCCAGATCAGCTTGGTGCGCTCTGAAATCAGGGCGGGCAGCAGGTCCGCACGCAGCGGGTTGTACAGGCGATGGGTGATGCCCCATTTGGCTAATTCGCCCGAGGCGAAGTCTTTGTTGGGGCCGTAGGCGTTGTCGGGGATCAGAACCTCGTCGCCAGCTTGCAGCAAGGCCATGTCGACCAGCGCGATGGCCGACAAGCCACTGGGCGCCAGAATGGTCTGCGCTCCCCCCTCCAGCGTTGCCAGCCGCTCTTCCAGCACAAAGGTGGTGGGCGTGCCGTGCAAGCCGTAGGTGTAGCCGCTCTTGTCTTTCCACTGGCGCGCGCGCAAGGCGGCCGTGTTCTCGAAGATGACGGTCGACGCCTTGTGCACCCCAGGCACAACAGCTTTGAAGCCCGGTGGGGCTTCGTAGGGGTGATGAATCAACTCCGTTGAACTGGGCAGTTGGTGCCCCGCCTGCGGTGCCAGCTTGTCTGTCACAGTGTTCTCACCCCTGCGTGCCGCCGATGGGGCGACACGATTGCGCCCATCAGATGGGCAAGCCGATCAGGTCATGGCCCTCAACGGCCACGATGCGCGCTTTCGTGAACTCGCCCACCTTCAGCGTCTTGCTGGCCTTTTCAGGTGGCAACAGGCGCACGGTGCCGTCGATCTCTGGTGCATCGGCGTAGGTGCGGCCGACACCGCCCTTGCGGCCCATTGCCGGAGCGCTGTCTACCAACACTTGCATGGTGGCGCCCACGCGCTTGGCCAGCTTGTTGATGGAGACTTCTTCGGCCACGGCCATGAAGCGCGCACGGCGCTCTTCACGAACCTCGTCAGGCAAGGCGCCTTCCAGTTCGTTAGCTGGCGCACCTTCAATCGGCGAGTAGGCAAAGCACCCGGCCCGGTCGATTTCGGCTTCACGCAGGAAGTCCAGCAGGTGCTGGAACTCTTCTTCGGTTTCGCCGGGGAAGCCGGCGATGAAGGTGCTGCGGATGACGATTTCAGGACAAATCTCGCGCCACTTGCGGATGCGATCCAAGTTCTTCTCGCCGTTGGCCGGGCGCTTCATGCGCTTGAGCACATCGGGGTGCGAGTGCTGGAACGGCACGTCCAGATAAGGCAAGACGAGGCCTTGCGCCATCAGGGGAATGATCTCGTCCACATGGGGATAGGGGTAGACGTAGTGCAGGCGGACCCAGGCGCCGTGTTCTTGCGCCATCTTGCCCAGTTGCTCGACCAGGTCGTACATGCGGGTCTTGACGGGCTTGCCATCCCAGAAGCCGGTACGGTACTTCACGTCGACGCCGTAGGCGCTGGTGTCCTGGCTGATAACGAGCAGTTCTTTGACGCCAGACTCGAACAAGGCTTTGGCTTCGGACAGCACTTCGCCCACATTGCGCGAGACCAGATCACCACGCATGCTGGGGATGATGCAGAAGCTGCAACGGTGGTTACAGCCTTCAGAAATCTTCAGGTAAGCAAAATGTTTAGGCGTGAGCTTGATGCCCGCCACGCCGCGCGCTTCTGGCACCAGGTCAATGAAGGGGTCGTGTGGCTTGGGGACATGCAGGTGTACCGCATCCATCACCTCTTGGGTGGCGTGCGGCCCCGTCACGGCCAACACTTTGGGGTGCACTTCCTTGACCAGGTTGCCGCCTTCGGCGCTGGCTTTGGCGCCCAAACAGCCTGTCACGATGACCTTGCCGTTTTCAGCCAAGGCTTCGCCGATGGTGTCCAAGCTTTCCTTGACGGCATCATCAATGAAGCCGCAGGTGTTCACGATGACCAGATCGGCACCGTCAAACGTCTTGGAGGTTTCGTAACCTTCGGCGCGCAGTTGGGTCAGGATCAGTTCTGAGTCGGTCAAGGCCTTGGGGCAACCAAGGGAGACGAAACCAATCTTGGGGGCAGCGCCCGCCGTCACGCCGGCAGGATGGGTATTCTGTTCAGAGCTCATGGGGCGACATTGTCCGAGAAATCGAGGCGTTCGTGTCGCCCGAGTCATTCCACCTGATGATATTGTGAGGGCATGACACGCCAAACCTTTCGTTTTTGCCCACAGTGCGGCACACCCTTGGCCCCCAAGTTGATGGACGAGCGCGAACGCATGGCATGCCCGGATGCGATGTGCGGGTTTGTTCATTGGAACAACCCGACCCCGGTGGTGGCTGCGGTGGTCGAGCACGAAGGGCAGATCGTGCTGGCGCGCAATGCCTTGTGGAAGGTACCCTTCTATGCCTTGATCACAGGCTTTTTAGAGGCCCATGACATCAGCCCCGAAGACGCCGTGGCGCGTGAGGTGAAGGAGGAACTGAACCTTGATGCCAGCGCGGTGAACCTGATCGGGCACTACCGATTCGAGCGCCAGAACCAATTGATTCTGGCGTTCCATGTGCCGGCAACAGGTGTGATCCAACTGGACCCGGAGTTGAGCGACTACATCAAAGTGGCGCCCAAGGAGGCGCAGTACTGGCCTGCTGCGACGGGTCTGGCCTTACGCGATTGGTTGATTTCGCAGGGACACTCGCCCCAGCCTATGCCCTTGCCTCAGTTGTAAGCCAAACAGGCGGATCAATCTGAACAAAAGACACGGCACTTTTCTTTGAGCTTGATCTTCTTGACGAACTCATCGAATGTGGCCTGATCTCGGTACGCGTAGTGCAGCTTGGGGGCGAGGTAGCGCAGCACCCAATAGTCGCCCTCATGGATGAAGCCGATCGCCTGACTTCGGTATTCCAGCCCCCAACTGTTATAGCTTCGGGTCTCAAGCAAATAGGCATCCTTGCCGTCAAGCTGGAACGGTTTGATGGCCAGACGCTCGGTCGTTCCCGCCAAAGGTTTCGCGTGCTGCACGGGAAACAAGCCCAACACGCCTTTGGTTTCGTCTTTCTGAAATTGAACCAGATCGGGCTCCTCGTCCCGCATGCGCTTGTATTGCATCAGGGCCAACTCTTGGGGTGGCGTATCTGGACTGAGTTTCTTGCCAGGAAAGGCCTCGCTCAAAGGCGCCCTCATCATGCTGATTTGTTGCAGGAACAAGCCATCACGGGTGATGACCAGAACATCATCCTCGGTCGGCGCACGTTTCCAATCTGCGGGGATCCAAGCCAAGTAAGCTCGCGCAGGGCCTTCAATCCGCTCTTCCTTGCGGACGTTTTGCCACGTTGGCGAACAGGCGGAGAGTGACACCATCAAGGTCAGGACCAAGGTGACTCTTTTCATCATGACGATGCCTTCGCTTTCTTCTTTTGCGCTTGCTTTAGATACTGCTCGATGAAACCGCGCTCGTCAGCGGAGTCCGCCAACTCCAATGCTCGAGTCAGCAGTTTTTCGGCGTCATCGATTTGCCCTTTGCGGATCTGGATTTGACCCAACAGCTTCAGGGCGCGCGCATCGTCTGGGTGAGCTTGCGCATAGGTGGCGGCCAAAGCTTCGCCCCGAGCCACCTGCTTGGGATCGGCCATGGCCGTCAGCGCCTCCGCCAAAACCAATGTCGTACGGTGAGGCAATGCCATGTCAGCACGCGAACGGTCCATATTCAAAGCCAGACGCCCCAGATGCCCCGCGTCCATCTCCGCTTCCGCCACGGGGAGCGCCAGGCGAGACACCAGTTCGGCGTAGGTCCACTCGGGTTCAGGCAATACTTCGCCCAATGGGCGCTGCGCAGGGTTCACGTCCTCGGACGCTTCCCCTACGACCACCGATGCCACGCTCAGGTGGCCATCCAGCTCGATGGCATCTACGGGCAGACTGACCAGAGGATGCACAACACCATCCCCCTTGCCGTCCGACTCTTGAGATGAAACCAACTCTTTTGACTCAGGCTTTTTGGCGGCTCGCTTGCGCTGGTCATTGTCAAAGTCAGCCTGTATGGCTAAGCGCGCTTTCATGCGCGTTTCGTTGCCATAGAAAGCAGAAAACTTCTTCTCGTCTGCCGCGGCTTCGGCCGCCAATCGCTGCATGACCTGCTTGAATGACTCGGTGCTACCGTAGGCATTTGCGAGTGACGTCAATGCAAACTCGTCCGACTCTTCTTCCAAGGACTCGGAATAACCAAACAGAGACGTTTTGACCATGGCCTCAAAGCCCGTGGCTGACACGCGCCTGAGAAAATTGTCGGCCATGTTGTCGCGGATTTTGGCCAGTTGGGACTGGATGAGCGCCTTGCCGCCGTCGGCCAGAAGCATCTCAGGAAGCACCTGAAATGAACTCAATACGCTCACGGTGCCCATGAACGAGCTGGCATTCACGGCGGATTGAAAAACCGTGTTGGCCCCGGCCCCCAGTCTGGCCACGTACACGGAACGGACCGCATGTCGCATCATGACATGGCCAATCTCCCGCCCTATGACCGCGGTGATTTCGGCATCGTTATCAAGGCGCAGAAACATACCGGTGCTGATGATCACGTCGCCATTGGCGCTGGACAGGGCGAACACGTCCGCGTTGTCCACCACAGTGATCCGAATCTTGTCGACCAAATCCGGCCAATGCCGCTTCAGCAGTTTTTGGCAATGGCGCGCCAGCGCGGCAGCCTCGGCGGAAGGCTCTCCGCGCACAAATTGACCGCGCGTTGCTTCCGCCTCATCCCAAATGCGTTGTTCGAGCTCATCGACCGGCTTGACGCTCGCGCCATCGGTAAAGGGGTCATAAAACAAGGCATGGGCGGGCCCGATCACGCCCAGGATCACCACCACACAAGCCCTCGCCGCCCAAGGTCTCACTTCGCACCTTTCTGCGCGAGGTCTTCACGGCTTTTGAGTGTTCGTCGGAAATCGGTCATGACCGTTTCGCCCATGGCTCGAACGTCAGACTCATTGGTGAGCGACTGGCGTGTCGCCATATCGTGATCGAACATGAGGATGTCACCCGACCTCAAGTCCACCACCCCGAGCGCCACTGCCGCGGGCTGCGCACTCAATGATTCCCCAATCGGCAAAACACTGGCAAAAGTGTCCAAGACCTTTCGCGAGGTACTGCGGACCTTGTCTTTACCCACGATGAAGATGGCCGTCTCCGCGCCGGTTTGCGCAGCCACCTCAGCCATACCGCGGCCCAAGGTGTAATCGAAATAACGAAGCTTGCTCGCCCAAACGTCCACGGCGTCTTCTTTGACCAGGAGCAACTGGCTCACCATGGTCGCAAACAGCGCTCTGTGCTGCAGCACCACTTCTTGCTGAGGCTTTTTGAGGCTGGAGAAGTCCACCATCGAAAAGGCCTTCTCCTTCTGCCCTAACTCCAGAACAGCTTTGCTCAGGGTTTGGGAGGCCAACTTTTCCGCAGGCACCACTCGCTCTTCGGTTTTACCAAAGGTGACCTCGGTGATCACGAAATCGGCTGGAACGACCAGCACCTTGCGCGGCCCGTCCGTGCTCCGCCCAGCAAATTCAGACCGAACGAGCCCACGCGGCCCACAAGCGGACAGCACAGCGCAGCCCAGAGCCACGCAAATCCAACGACGCAATGCATTCATATCGCCAACATCGTCCAACAGCAGGAGCACTTGAAGGCATTCTTGCGCGACAAGGGGCGTTTGGCGAGCATCTAGCCCACAAAACACGCAAATTGACCGAAAGTCTGAGCTTCAGCTGAATCTGGTCGTGGCGTTTTGTGGCGCTTATGCGCTAAGCCGACCTCGCAACAACAAGGCGCGATCCAACCCCACAAAACCAGTCTTCTTGTCCAGGGACTTGAGCATCTTGTCCAACACGTCGAGGGCCGATCGGCCCCGCCCCGATTGCTCCAACAACTCCGCCAAGTGCGTCGTGGCTCGAATTCGTGCGGGTACAGCCCCCAGCGCCAGCGAGGTCGACATCGCACTGCGCAAAGACTCCTCGGCGCCTTCGGCATCGCCCATGGCTTGGCGAGCGCGCCCCTGTACATCCAACAACTCACCCAGGTAGGCACGGTCTTGCTGATCCAGGCACACGTCCATGGCGCCGCTCATCAAGCGGTCACAGTCGGCAGCATGCCCAGCCTCCAAGAGTGCCTCACCCAACTTCCATGCGTAGAAGGAGTAAAAAAGTTTGCCGCCATTGCGCAGCATGTGTACTTCGAAGCCATCCCGAATGGCGGTCTCGGCCTCGTCCACCTGGCCTTGCGCTAACAAGTGCACGCCCTTGAAGATTTGACCCACGCCTCGGTAAAACACGAACCCATGACGAGCAGACAAGGCCTCCAGTGACTCGGCCAAGGGCCCCAAGGCCTCCATGTCTTCAAAGAGACACGACAACCAAGCCGCGCCCTGCAGGGCAATGGCTTGGTTGAACGGGTGTTCTGCTGTTTGCTCGGCGCGCACCATCAAGCGCTTGCGCGCGGTTTCAGCGCGCTCAAAATCACCGATCTGAAAGGCGGCCAAACCTTCAAAGTTCAGAGCCAAACCCACCAGATCAAAGCCTTGGGTTCGACACCGCTCCTGATCCCCCACAGGCACCAATCCCCCCCGACTCAAGCAAGCCAGCGCCTCAGCACTGTCGCCCAACCAGAACAAGGTGTTGGCCATGGCCACATGGGCTTCGGCCACCAAGTCGGCATCGCCACTCCCCTGGGCCCGCTGCAACATTTCCTGAACCGTGCCACGCGCCTTTCCCAGATCCATGGCCATGAGCTGCGCCGTCCAGATGCCAAACAAGATGGAGCTCAATTCAGCATCGTCCACCACGCCATCGCCAGCGGCAAAAGCCTCTTCATAAGCCACCAACGCATCGGCACTCAACCACCCCTCCAATGCGCGCAGACTCACGCCCATCAAACGATGCAGGTCGTAAGTCAAACGCTGGGTCTCGGCTCCTTTGGGACTGTGCTTGACACGATCCAGGCCCATTCTCAACAAGGGGACGGCTTCCTTGAATGCGGCGGCCTGAATGTGCCGCTGAGCCTCCTCCAAGCAGTCCTCCGGGGTCCGATGGCGATCCACCCGAGAGGCCAAACGACGCTCAACAGCCTTGCGGCTGACCCCCAACAATCTGGCTGCTGCTGACTTGTTGTCATCACTCAGCTGCATCGCACGATCAATCAGCAACTGCTCTGCCACCGCAAGCTTGTCCTCACCGGGCAAGGACAACAGTGCATCGGCCAGGGTCATGGGGTCGACCGACTCCGCAATCGGCTCAGGGTCGAGAAATCGTTCTACTTCCTCGGTGGTGATGTGACTGGACTCAGCCAGCACCCCTAAGCGATCCACCACGCTTCGCAGTTGGCGAATGTGACCCGGCCACTGATGATGCTGCAAACGGTGCAGCGCCCCTTCGCTGAAAGTCAGCGTGCGGGGTTGAAGCGAAGCGAAGTGCTTGACCAGATCCGGAATATCTTCCTTACGTTGGTCCAACCCTGGCACATCCAACACAAAAACCGCCAAACGGTAGAACAAGTCCTCTCGAAATGCCCCCGCCTTGACCAGCGCAGCCAGGTCGCGATGAGAAGCGGCCACCACACGCCCGGAAAAGCGCTTGATTTCCGTCGAACCAATGGGACGAAATGATCGTGTCTCAAGCACCCGCAACAACTTGGGCTGCAAGGTCAGTGGCAACTCCCCGATTTCGTCCAGGAACAAGGTGCCTGCCCCGACGCGCTCGAAATACCCGGCGTGATGTGTCACGGCGCCCGTGAACGCGCCTTTGGCGTAACCAAACAACTCGGCCTCAACCAAATGTTCAGGCAAAGCGCCGCAGTTGATGTCCATGAACGGCGCTTGCGGTTGCCGTCCTCGATGGTGAATCAATTGCGCCATCACTTCCTTGCCGGAACCTGTTGGTCCCGAAATCAAGACAGCCCGGTCGGTATGGGCCACACGATCCAGCAAGGTCAGCAAATGCAAAAAGGCCGTGGAATGCCCCACGACCTTGGGTTCAACCAGTGAAGCCGATGACACAGGATCTTTGAGCAGGTCTCGCATGGCGACTGTTTGAGCGATGGGAACGCCATCCTACCCAATTTCGTCCACCCCAATCCAATCATTTGGACGTTTTCGTCCATAAAAAACACTGTTTTAGACACGAAAACCGGCATTCCCCTGGCAAATGTTGCTTGGCACATGGATTGCACTCAATGCCACCAATTTGTATCGCTCTCGCCTTCCTTTCGGCGCGCAGGTTGACGCAGCAGCGGACATCACAACAAGGCATTTGCTCGGGGAATCAGCGCCGTTGAGATCACAAAGATCAAGCAGTAGGAGTGCATCACATCATGCCCAATGCGACCGGCGTTCATGCAGAGCCCAACCCACATGCGCTGGCCTCCATCGTCAAGGCCAGTGAAAGCTGCCAAATCGTGGCCCACGAGGACATCGTGGACGAAAACGGTGTCAAGCTTTGGGCTAAGAATCAACCCGTGTCTCAATCCATGCAACACAAGTTGCTGGAACGCAAGTTACGGCAACCTATCGAGGCTTGCCTGAGGGCTGAAGATGGCGTGACCCACAGTGAATTGGCGACGGTTGCACAAAAACTGTTGGAAACCAAGCCCTTGCTGCGCAGCGGGATCAGTCCATGGTCCAAAGAGCTGCTGGAAGATATCCCTCGACTTCCTTTGCACCCTGCCGCCCAGTTGCTGCTGACGGCCGCGCGCAGTAGCTCACCGAAAGCTTACGAACACGCGATCATCAGCATGTTGATGGCGGGCGCCATGGCGATCTACGCAGGTGCGGACCGATACCAACAGCGCATGAGCATGTTGGGAGGGCTGCTGCACGACGTGGGCGAGCTCTATATCCAACCTCAATACTTGATGCACGAAGGCCCACTCACCGCCGAGGCGTGGCGCAACATTTGCGTCCACCCCAAGGTGGGAGCCATGTTGATCAAAGATTTGACCGACTACCCTGTGGAGCTGTCGCGCGCCATTGGCGAGCACCATGAACGGTGTAACGGCATGGGCTACCCCAGCCAAAGTCAACACTTGACAGCGCTCGGCAGCCGGCTCAGCGCGGTGGAAACATTGGTCGGCATCATTGGTTCCGGAAGGGACGATGCCTGGGAACACGCGGCCCTGGCCATTCGTTTGGTACCTGGTGAATTCGACTCCGTGGCATTGGCGTTTGCCAGCCAAGCGGCACACCGACACAACCATCGTCCCAGCACCCAGGATGACGCGGACGCTGACGACGTGTGGGAGCACGCCATGAGCTACCAAACCGGTCTCCAGGCCGCCATCCGCGAAGCGTCTCGCCTGTCCGTGATCTCCATGTCGCCCAAAGTCAAAGCAGCTGCCAAGTCAGCGGCCAGCCTCTCAGAGCAACTCGTGAAAGCCTGCAATGCGGTTGGCATTTGGGCGCCACGGCACCTCGCTGGCAAACAGGTTCACGAATTGCGATTGGCGAACCTGGAGTTGGACTTCCGCGTTCAGACCCTCCAAAGAACCGTTTGCTGCATGGACGACACGCTGAGCGCAGCAGAGCGTGAAGACATGGAACGCATTTGGTCGGCGCTGCGCAATCACGGTCACCTGGAAGTGGCCTGAGTCCCTCCAGTCGGAGAAAAGTCACAACACCGCACACGGCTCACTGATACACTTCGGGTTTGTCAGGAGAGAGCCACCCACCCTGTGTGAGGCGGCCGCCGAAGGCGCAGGGCCCATCAGCGAGAGTTGACCGCCCGAACGCTCAGGCAAAAGGACTGGCAAACATGGTGATTCGCTCACCATGATCCTCACTGGAGAGAGTCTGGGCGACTGCGCTGAATAGCGCTGTGAGCCAGGCCACCGAAGGGGCAAGCCCATAACGCGCCGGCTGAAGTCAGTGCGAGGGGTCAATCTCTCAGGTAAAGCGGACAGCGAGGGCAGCACCAAACGGCGTTTTCTGCTTTGCAGAGACATCGTTTGGGTTCTTCAAGAATGCCCTCTTGCTGGCTTCGCCGCCGGCCGCTTGTCATGTCTGCTGACCAGTCCGCCCCTTTGCTGAAAACGCCCCTGCACGCCCTGCACATCGAACTGGGAGCCAAGATGGTTCCTTTCGGCGGCTACGACATGCCCGTGCAGTACGCCACCGGCATCCTGACCGAACACAAACACACCCGCGCTGCAGCCGGTTTGTTTGACGTGTCCCACATGGGCCAGGTCCTGCTCAAGGGCGAAGGCGCTGACGCCGCTCTGGAATCCCTGGTGCCTGTTGACATCGTCGATCTGCCCAAGTTCAAGCAACGCTACGCGCTGTTCACCAACGAGCAAGGCGGCATCCTGGACGACCTGATGGTCACCCGCCGCGAAAACGATTTGTTCGTGGTCGTGAACGCCGCCTGCAAGGTGCAAGACATTGCCCACATGCAACAGCACATTGGCACCCGCTGCACCGTTCAACCCCTGCCAGACCAGGCTTTGCTGGCGCTGCAAGGCCCGCAGGCTGTGACCGCATTGGCCCGCTTGAACGCAGACGTGCAAAAGCTAACCTTCATGACCGGCGGCCACTTCGTGCTCGACGGCATTGACTGCTTCCTGACTCGTTCGGGCTACACCGGCGAAGACGGTTTCGAAATTTCCGTTCCGGCGGACAAGGCCGAGCAACTGGCCCGCGCCCTGCTGGCTCAGCCCGAAGTCAAGCCCATTGGCTTGGGCGCGCGCGACACCCTGCGCCTGGAAGCGGGCCTGTGTCTGTACGGCCACGACATCGACACCACCACAACCCCCGTGGAAGGCAGCATCACCTGGGCGATTCAGAAGGTGCGCCGCGCCGGTGGCGCCCGTGCCGGTGGCTACCCTGGTGCAGCCGTGATCGACGCCCAACTGGCCAATGGCGCAGCGCGCAAGCGCGTGGGCCTGATCAGCACCGAGCGCATGCCCGTGCGCGAAGGCGCCAAGGTGGTGGATGCCAATGGCGCCGACATCGGTGTGGTCACCAGCGGCTCTTTGGGCCCCAGCATCAATCAACCCGTGGCGCTGGCCTACGTGAAGGCCGAACAAGCAGCCGTGGGCACCCAGGTGTTCGCCATCGTGCGCGACAAGCGTGTCGCCATGACCGTGACCACCCTGCCCTTCGTGCCTAACCGCTACTACCGCGGCTGATCTCCATCACGGCTGAGCGATACTCTCGGCCGTTCGGCAAAAACAAACAATTTCAATCATTTAGGACGTCCATCATGACCATCAAGTACACGCCCGACCACGAATGGCTGCAAATCAACGCTGACGGCACCGCCACCGTGGGCATCACTCACCACGCTCAAGATGCTCTGGGCGACGTGGTGTTCGTGGACCTGCCCGCTGTGGGCGCCACTTTCGCCCCCAAGGAAGTGGCCGGTGTGGTCGAGTCTGTGAAGGCTGCCGCTGACGTCTACATGCCCGTGACCGGCGAAATCGTTGAAGTCAACGAAGCCCTGCGCGACGACCCTGCCCTGGCCAACAGCGACCCCACCGGTGCTGGCTGGTTCTTCAAGGTCAAGCTGTCCAACCCCGCCGAAATCGACGGCCTGATGGACAAGACCGCTTACGACGATCTGTTGAAGAACGCCTGATGCGCCAAGCCGGCTGGCACTGGGCCCAAGCCCGAGTGCCAACCGGCTTTTTTCTTGCGCTCGCTGCTTGCCGCCCTTAGCTTTTCCGCCGAACATCATGCCGAACACCGTCACGCCCTCTCTCGCTGAACTCGAAAACGCGACCGAATTCCACGCCCGCCACCTGGGCCCCTGGGATGCCGAACAAGCCGCCATGCTCTCCGCCATTGGCGTGGCTTCTCGTCAGGCACTGATTGACGGCATCGTGCCGGCCTCCATCAAGCGCGGCAACCCCATGGACTTGCCCGCCCCCTTGACCGAAGCGCAAGCTTTGGCCGAACTCAAGGGCATCGCACAGCAAAACAAGCTGATGCGCAACTACATCGGCCAGGGCTACTACGGCACCCTGACGCCCGGCGTCATCCTGCGCAACATCTTGGAAAACCCCGCCTGGTACACCGCCTACACGCCCTACCAGGCTGAAATCTCGCAAGGCCGCATGGAAGCCCTGGTCAACTTCCAGACCATGGTGACCGACTTGACCGGCATGGCCATTGCCAACGCCTCCATGCTGGATGAAGCCACGGCCGCCGCCGAAGCCATGACGCTGGCTGCCCGTGGCGGCAAGAGCAAATCGACCCGCTTTGTGGTGTGCCACGACGTGCTGCCCCAGACCCTGGAAGTGATCCAGACACGCGCCAAGCCACTGGACATCATCGTCGAGGTCGTGCACGCCGCCAAGCTGGCCGAAGACCTGCAAACCAAGGACTGCTTTGCGGCTTTGCTGCAGTACCCAGGCGTCAATGGCCAAGTCCGTGACCTGAAGCCCCTGATCGACGCCCTGCATGCCAAGGGCGCGATGGCCATCGTGGCCGCTGACCTGCTGGCCTTGACCCTGCTGACACCTCCTGGCGAGCTGGGTGCTGACATCGCCTGCGGCACCACCCAACGCTTTGGTATGCCCATGGGCAACGGCGGCCCCCACGCCGCCTACCTGGCCACCAAAGATGAGCTCAAGCGCTCCATGCCCGGCCGCTTGGTCGGCGTGAGCGTCGACAGCCATGGCGCCCCGGCTTATCGCCTGTCCTTGCAAACGCGCGAACAACACATCCGCCGCGAAAAGGCCACCTCCAACATCTGTACGGCGCAGGTGCTGCCCGCTGTCGTGGCCAGCATGTACGCGGTCTACCACGGCCCAGAAGGCCTCAAGCGCATTGCCCTGCGTGTGGCCAGTTACGCCGCCATCCTGGCCGAGGGTTTGAAGTCGCTGGGCTACCAGCTGATTCACGACACCTATTTCGACACCATCCAGGTCTTGACGCCCAACCGCGATGCCATCGTCGCTGCGGCAGAACAAGCTGGCATCAACCTGCGTTTGGCCAGCGAAGACAGCGTGTCCATCTCGCTGGACGAGACCGTGACCCGCCAGGACATCACCGACCTGTGGACCGTGTTCGCCAACGGCAAGGCTGTGCCATCGTTTGCGGCTTTCGAAGCCGGCGTGAAGCTGGGCCTGCCCGAAGCGCTGCGTCGCACCAGCAGCTACATGAGCCACCCCGTGTTCAACACCCACCACTCGGAAACCGAGATGCTGCGTTATCTGCGCGCCTTGGCCGACAAGGATCTGGCGCTGGACCGCACCATGATCCCGCTGGGTTCTTGCACCATGAAACTCAATGCCACCAGCGAGATGATTCCGATCACTTGGCCTGAGTTCGCACACATCCACCCCTTTGCGCCCCGTGCTCAGCTCAAGGGCTACGACCTGCTCAACGAGCAACTGTGCGCCTGGCTGTCGCAAGCCACCGGCTATGCCGGCATCAGCCTGCAACCCAATGCCGGCTCGCAAGGTGAATACGCCGGTCTGTTGATCATCAAGGCCTATCACGAAGCCCGTGGCGAAGGCCACCGCGACATCTGTCTGATTCCTGAATCGGCCCACGGCACCAACCCAGCCTCTGCTCAGATGGTGGGCATGAAAGTGGTCGTCACCAAGTGCGATGCCGACGGCAACGTGGACCTGGACGACCTGAAGGCCAAGTGCGAACAGCACAGTGCCAATCTGGCCGCGGTCATGATCACCTACCCGTCCACCTATGGCGTGTTCGAAACCCGCGTGACCGAGCTGTGCAAGCTGGTCCACGCCCACGGCGGCCGCGTCTACGTGGACGGTGCCAACATGAACGCCTTGGTCGGCTTGGCCGCCCCCGGTCAGTTCGGTGGCGACGTCAGCCACTTAAACCTGCACAAGACCTTCTGTATCCCCCACGGTGGTGGCGGCCCAGGCGTGGGTCCGGTTTGTGTGGTCGCAGACCTCGCCCCCTACCTGCCCGCACACCGCTCGGCTCAACGGGGCACAGAGCAGCAAGTGGGTGCAGTGTCCGCTGCGCCTTTGGGTAACGCCGCCGTGCTGCCTATCAGCTGGATGTACATCCGCATGATGGGTGCTGATGGCCTCAAGACCGCGACCGAAGTGGCGATCCTGAACGCCAACTATGTGGCCGCCCGCCTGGCTGACCACTACGACATCCACTTCAGCGGTGGCAGCCAAACCATCAAGGGTGGTGGCGTGGCCCACGAGTGCATTCTCGACCTGCGCCCCCTGAAGGAAACCAGCGGCGTCAGCGCCGAAGACGTGGCCAAGCGCCTGATCGACTACGGCTTCCATGCGCCCACACTGAGCTTCCCTGTAGCCGGTACCTTGATGGTGGAACCCACCGAGAGCGAATCGCAAGTCGAACTGGATCGCTTCTGCGACGCCATGATCGCCATCCGTGAAGAAATTCGCCTGGTCGAACAAGGCAAGCTGCCGCAAGAAGATAACCCGCTAAAGAATGCGCCCCACACCGCGGCCAGCCTGCTCAAGGCAGACTGGAACCACAGCTATAGCCGTGAAGTGGCCGCCTACCCTGTGGCCAGCCTGCGCAAGCAGAAGTACTGGTCTCCCGTGGGCCGGGTCGACAACGTCTATGGCGACCGCAATCTGTTCTGCTCTTGCGTGCCCGTCAGCGAATACGACAACTGATCGTTTTCGGATCAGAACCTCGAACCACACAGGCCACCTTCGGGTGGCCTTTTTACTTATCCCAATCAACTAGGGATTGACCCTTGAGGGCATGGACTTCGAGTTCACAATCAGTTAAAAAAGTCACATACATCGGATGCCGGTAGGACTACCCGCCGCCCCGTCGTTTGCCCAGAGACTGACAACAGACCAAGAGGTGCTTGCATGCGAGGTCATCCAGTCATTCCTTCTGTCGCGCGTACTGCCAAGGCACATGCACGCAGTGCATCACGCTTGTATGGCTTGACATGGGAGCGGGAGTCCGCCCCATTTGAACTCCTCGACGCGCACCCGAGCCCCACCCTTCTGTTGCACCCCAGCGGCCGCATCGAATATGCCAACCAAGCCCTAACGGAGTTGCTGGGATACGCTTGCGCGCAAATTCGTGGCCAGGATGTCAGCGCCCTCATGGATCCGACGTTTGGCAAGACGGTCCACACATTGACATGCCACCCCAGCGCAGATCATCGGCACCAGCTCATCACCACCGCGCAACATCAACTCGGCCACACACTTCGAATGCAAGTTCAACTGAAGCGGTGGCGGCACGAAAACCAGTGGTGGGTAATGGCATCGTGTATGCCCATTCTTCGAGACGAGTCTGACGCCCATTTGATTGCAGAACTACAAGCAGCACGCGACGAGGCGCAGTCTGCGGCAGAAGCCAAAAGCGCTTTTTTGGCCAATATGAGCCATGAAATCCGCACCCCTTTGAATGCCATTGTGGGCATGGCTCAAATTGGCGAGCGCCATGTGGCAGGCAGCCCCACTGCCAAAACGTTTCACCAGATTCTGGAATCTGGACAGCATCTTCTGGCGTTGATCAACGACATCCTGGACTTGTCCAAGATGGAGGCCGGCAAGCTCAACATGCAGTTTGACCGTGTGCAAACCGCCGAACTCCTTCAACATCTGGTCTCCACTTGCGCCACCCGTGCCCAAGCCAAGGGCTTGAGCTTCTGCATTGAGGAAACGCCCGACTTTCCCGCCACGTTCACAGCAGATGAAACACGATGTGCGCAAGTGCTGATCAACTTGCTGACCAACGCCATCAAGTTCACCCAACACGGTGGCGTCAAATTGACGCTGTCGCAAACAGACAGTGCACTCCACTTCGACGTCTCCGACAGTGGCTCTGGACTCACGGAGAGCGAAAGACAACGGCTCTTTCAACCCTTTGAACAGTTTCATACCCACCTGCGCCATGTCGGTGGAGGAACGGGACTCGGCTTGGCCATCAGCAAGCGCATTTCAGAGCTCATGAATGGCGGGCTGGCATTGCTGGATAGTTCGCCAGACGGCTCAAGATTCAGGTTCAGCATCCCCAAGCTACAGGCATACACCGCCAATTGGCGCCCCTTGGCATCGGTTCATGTACTGGGAGCCCATCACGAGTGGCAGCCCTTGCTACAGGGCTTGGGTGACCGGGGTTGCGATGTACGTCGCGTGAACGAGATGGTGCTCGACGACGCTCCTCCCGCCTCGGTTTTACTGGCCTCGCCACGAGCACTCCATCACGCAGACCCACAACAACTGGTGGCATTGATCCAACGAGGCATCAAGCTGATCATCCTCGGCCCAGAAAGTGATCTGGGTCATCTACCAGAGGACGTGCTTTGTGTGGCCAGCCAGTTACCCCTGCCGGTGAGCCCCCTGCGCCTTCTGCATGCTGTCAATCAATCTTGCTGCGTTAACACGCACACGCCCAGTCCGCGAAGGCTGAGCCAAGTTCGCATCCTCGCGGCCGAGGACAACCCCGTGAATCGTTTGGTGCTGGAGCAAATGCTCCAACAAGAGGGTGCCACCGTTTCTTTTGCCCATGACGGCGCCCAAGCTCTGGAGTTGGTCCGTACACATGGCGCATCCGCTTTTGACATCGTGTTGTGCGACATCCAAATGCCGGTGATGGACGGCTTTGAAACGACACTGGCCTTGGCACGCATCGCACCTGCACTCCCGGTCATCGGCCTCACCGCCCATGCCTTTGAAACCGCCAAAGCGCATGCACGCGAGGTGGGCATGGTGGACTATGTAACCAAGCCCTACATGCTGGACACTTTGGTTCAGGTGATACACAAGCATGCCAACACACGCATGTCATCTGCGCCCACCGACACATCTGCCGCAACGCCATCGACTGAAGATGGTGTGATCGGCAGAGATAACTGGCATGCAGTTGAACAGCAGTTTCAACATACACCTGCACTGCTCAACCGCATCATCGAAGCATGGTTAGACAGCGCTCACACGGTATCTGACAAGATTTCAGACGCGTTAGCGCAACATGATTTTGAACAACTGCGATACCAAGCTCACACGCTGAAGGGGGTCGCACTTAACCTTAATTTGCGGCATCTCGCCACACTGGCGACACAAACACAACACTTGGCCGACGCGCACATCGAAGACGCTTTCAAACAGGTTCAAAGCCTGCTTCAGGCGCTAGAGCCACTGGTAGAGCAAGCGGTGCAATCCAAACTCGCCCACCAAGAAGCAATTCGTTAACAACCCCTCACGTTTACCCGGTGGACGCACCGTTCAGCGAAGGAGTAAAAACGCTTCCATGCTGTACCGTGCGTTCCCACACCAGTCGGGCCGCGCACACTTCCCCATAACGATAGGGAGCCCCAAGAGGCTCGCAAATCAGGTGTAGGCATGGATCCAACTCAATCAGCCCCTGGCGGGTCGACTACCGACTGCGCGTCGCCTCTCGCAGAGCCCACTCATGGCAAACAATCAGTGCGGCAGGAGGACAAGGCCAATCGCATCTTTGAAGCTGCCCCCACAGCGATGCTCGTGGTCAGAGAGACAGGTGCCATCGAAAGTGCCAACACTGCAGCCATGCGGTTGTTTGGCTATAACTGGGACCAGTTGGTCGGCATGAATGTAGATCGACTGCTGCCAGCCCATCTGCATCACGCCCACACCATGCATCGGCAACAGTACGCCCGGGATCCAAGGGCTCGCAGCATGGGAATCGGCAAAACCCTGGCAGCCATCAAAGCAGACGGCAGCGGTTTTCCGGTCGAAGTCGGCCTCACACCACTGAAGGACGACGATGGCTTGAACATCATCGTGTCCATCATCGACCTGTCCTCTCAATTCAAAGCCCACGAAGAGATCAAACGACTCAACCACGAGTTGTCGAAGCGACTTGACGCTCAATCTCAAACCCAGAACCAGACCGAAAAGGACCTGCGGTCCGTGCTGGATCACATGCCCTCCATGATCGGCTATTGGGACAAGAGTTTGCGTAACCGATTTGGCAATCGAGCCTATCTAGACTGGTTTGGCATTTCTCCTCAAGAGATGCCAGGCAAGCACATACGCGATGTCATCGGACCAGAGCGATTCGAATTGAACAAACCCTTCATCGAGGGGGCGCTGTCCGGCAAAGCGCAATTCTTTGAGCGTGCTATTCCGAGCCCAGACGGCACAGTCATTCGCCATACACAAGCCCAATACCTCCCCGACTTCGGCCCGAACAACGAAGTCATTGGCTTCTACGTCTTGGTCAACGATGTCACGCCCATTAAACAAGCTCAAGCCAAAGCGCAAGACCTCCTGCATTTCAATCAAGCGATCATTGAACACGCACCCATCGGGGTCGCCGTTTACCACCCAGAAGGGCAATGCCTACTCGCCAACCACGCTCTGGCTAAAGCCTATGGCAAGACTGAAACAGACCTCCTCCAGGAGAATTTTTTCGATATTCCTCATTGGCAAGCATCCGGCTTACTCGACGACGCGACCGCCGTATTGAAAACAGGCGAGACCCGTCATCGAACCTGCATCACGCAGAATGCCGCCGGCATCACCCTGTATTTGTCATGTACCTTGCAGCCCATCATCCGAAATGAGCGACTGCACCTGCTGCTGATCACCACGGACATCACACAACAAGAGCAAGCCAATAAGACCATCAGCCAAGCGCTAGAAACCGCCCGCATTGCGGCAGAGGCCAAGGGGCAATTCTTGGCCGCCATGAGCCATGAGATCCGAACGCCACTGAACGCTGTGCTCGGTTTGGCACAACTGGGTGAGCAGCAAAGCCGCGATCACCAATCTGCCCGCTCATTTGCTCAAATCAATGAGGCCGGGCAACACCTTCTGGCCCTCATCAACGACGTGCTCGACTTCTCCCGCATCGAGGCTGGAAAGCTGACCCTGAAAGAAACGCGCATCGAGACCGCTTCACTCCTGCAGCATCTCTGTACCGTCGTGGCCCATCGTGCGCAAGCCAAGGGCCTGCATTTTCAAATAGACGAGTCCGTCGACTTCCCCTGTGCATTTCAAGGTGATGACACCCGACTGGCCCAAATCCTCATCAATTTATTGGGCAATGCGGTCACATTTACCCAGGTTGGACAAATCACGCTTCGCTTGCGCGTCGACGAAGATGCATTGGTCTTTGAGGTTGACGACACAGGTTCGGGCATTCAAGACGAGCACCGGGCCAAGCTGTTCTCGCCGTTTGAGCAACTCGGCGAGAATCCAGATGCCCAAAATGGCTCTGGTCTAGGACTCGCCATCAGCAAGAAGCTTTCCGATTTGATGGGCGGGCAACTCTCGCATCAACCCAAAAGCGGGATCGGTTGCTGTTTCCAATTACGACTCCCCAAACGCGGCCTCATGGACGCTGAGTGGCGTGAACTACCACCACTACGGATCCCTGAGGGCGATACACAGATCCAAGGGTTGGCGCACCAACTACAGCGCCGCGGCCTGGTCATTCAGAGTATTCCAACTGACTCCGATCCATTCCAACCCACTAATGTGGTGTTGACCAGCAATCAAGGTTCATCGCAAATGGGCTCCCCCTACACAATTGCTTGCATGGCTCGAGCCCAACTGACTGTCTTGATGCAGCAAGACCCCGAACAGCGTCAATCTCTGATCGAGGGCTATTCCACCGTTTTGCCCATTGCCCCCTACACGACACCCCTCATGTTCCGGGCTGCTGTCCTCCATGCGTTATCCAGAACCAAGCCACAAGGAGATCAACGACGCCTGCACGGCATCCGCATCTTGGCGGCTGAAGACAACCCGGTCAACCGGCTCGTACTCGAGCAGATGATCCTGCAAGAAGGCGCCAGCATTGACTTCGGCTTTGACGGCCAACAGGCACTGGACTTGGTTCAACAACATGGCACAGAACACTACGACATTGTTCTGTGCGACATCCAAATGCCAGTCATGGACGGGTTCGAAACGACCAAAGCGTTGGCGACATTGGCCCCTGGTTTACCGGTGGTAGGCCTGACCGCACACGCATTTGAAACCGCGCGATTGCAAGCACGCGAAGCCGGGATGATCGACTATGTGACCAAGCCCTATCTGCTTGACACATTGGTCAAAGTAATCTTGCAACACACTCGACGCACGCCGCCCTCGACAACACCACCGAATGACATCCCGCACAGTCATCAAGACCTGACAACGGACCCGGCTTACCCAGATTGGCGAGCCATGCAAGATCACTTTGGCAACAAACCTGCGCTGATGAGCAAGCTCACTCAAACGCTCAAAAAAGCAGGCGCTGATATCTTGCGCAATATGAGCGAGGCTGTCGAACAAATCGACTATGCACGGCTGCGCCAAGAAGCGCACAGCCTCAAGGGGGCAGCGCTGAATCTGCACACGCCTCAACTGGCTCGCCAAGCTGCTGAGTTGCAGAACCTCGCATCACTTCAAGCCCCGCTGGCATTGAATCGACCCGGATCTACTAGACACTTCCGAGCCGTTGGGATTGACGTTTTTCGAACTCTACCGGAGAAACACCG
>JBKBIO010000028.1:0-20014 GCA_046299355.1 Aquabacterium sp.
GTGCGAGGGCGGTGCTCAACGCAGCCGAAGGCAAGACAGACCGCATGAGCACGTGGGCCTTGCAAGTCAAGGAGCGCAGAGGCTACGGCAAAGCATTGGTTGCCATAGCAGCCAAGAATGCGCGCATCGCGTGGGCGATGTTGAGCAAGGGGCAAGACTTCAGGCAGGCACTCAAAGAGACCTGATGGAGATCGAGCCATGAAAGAGGAAACGAAGCACGGCCGAGGTTGTTGGGTCTTGATGGTTGGCAACTGTGGCCCGCCGATGACCTGGCGATGAACTGACACCGAATCCCAGCAAGCGAAGACACACTCGTAGATACGACAAGGTTAGACCTGCGCCAGGTGAGCCCGATTAACTATTGGGGACCGATGGATCCCGACTAACGAATGGGGCCCTGGCGAGCGTCTTGTATCTGGAGCCGGCGGCAGAAGTAGAGCCGCACAGGCCGTTTGTAGACACGCAGTCTTCTCCCTGTTTACAGGTCTGCGACGTGAATTGAATCGATGCTGAGGCGGTGTGCAACGACTGAGGTTTGAATAGCCTGCAGCGAAGCTGTCAGGCTATGGTGTCCTATCGCTTGACAGAAGGGGAAGTCCTTGTAGCCCTGGTTAACCGGCTCCGGAGCACGAAGTGCGGAGGGTACCGACATAGGCCATGAAAATGCCGAAGGCATGGCCTATGTTGGCGTCCGCGTTGAACCACCAATTAGGCTGTGGCGCGTAGGCACGGTTTTGATTTTCACTTGGTTAGGTACGGCGACGTTGACGGTATAAGAACAGAATGCCAAATATAGCAAGTGTGAATGTTTCGGGCTCTGGCACTGCTTGTGCAAACTGCACTGACGTCAATTTTCCGAATACATGAAGTTGATCTCCATCGCTACGTCGGAGGAATGAAAGTTGATAGTTATTGTTTGTGAATGCGCCTAACTGCAATGTTTCTGGTACAGCGAATCCGTTGAAAACCTTGCCAGTTGGATCCTGAAAATCGAGCGTTGAGCTAACGAACCAGTCGCCTTGACTGAAGAACCCTTGAATAAAAAAACTGTCGTAGTTGCCCCTGTTGTCTACGACTGAGTAGCTGCCAATTCCCGCCTGAGATAGTTGTTGGCTTGGCAAGTCAATGTTTCCAACATTGACTCCGATAAGGGGCACAGCGTTCAGATGTACTGCTTGCGTTCCATCGTTTGAAAATCCGGAAATTGGCGACTCTGTGTCATAGACATAGTGCCCAGAGAGTGTTTGTCCTATTGATACCAATTCACCGTTGAAAAAGTTGCTCCCGCTCAACTGAGTGTTTGCCCAGGATGTGCAGTTTCCCTGGTTTGAAAGTGCCTGACAGTCAGCGTAGAACATGGAAGTTAGTTGAGCATCAAAGTTGATGTCAATCAGCTTTGCTGACGCAGGCAATGTTGCTGCTGCAATGGCGGCCAAAAACAAGGACTTCACAAGCTGTTCCATTCTTCTAAATATCAATGGCCTGCAGCCTAGCTGTATGTTGTGGCGAAAGCATGAAAGCCAAACTTGTATTTAGGGATCATCGCGCACCACCCATCGGGTTAGCCATCACCAAAATGATCCCTAACCCATTTAGGCCATCACCACCAATCCCATTTCACTCCCCACAGTCTCCAACCCCACCCACACCCAAATCAACCCCCAACTCGTTTAAACCGCAAAATCGTCCGAAAGCCCGATGCCTGCGCAATCGCTCTGTTGCGCCCAAACCAACACATTCGTGCTGTCACACGGGGTAACACCTTCTACAATGCCCTTGAAATCTTCAGGAGCCTGTGATGGCAACGTCCCCCAAGACTCGACGTGTTCAAAACGCTGAGGCCGCACCGCGTGCGGCCGAAGACCAGACCGACGTTGCGCCGCCCGCTGGCGTGCGTGCCATCAAAAAGTATCCCAACCGCCGCCTGTACGACACCAAGACCAGCAGCTACATCACGCTGACGGATGTGAAGAACATGGTGATGTCTTGCGAGCAGTTTGTGGTGCTAGACGCCAAAACGGGCGAAGACCTGACGCGGGCCATCTTGCTGCAGATCATTCTGGAAGAGGAAACAGCGGGCGTGCCCATGTTCTCCACCCAGTCGTTGGCGCAGATCATTCGGTTTTACGGGCACACCATGCAAGGCATGATGGGCATGTATCTGGATCAAAACATCCAGAACTTCATCGACTTGCAGGGCAAGTTGACTGAAAACTCGGTGCTGAATTTGCAAAACCCATTGATGCAAAACTTCATGGGTGGGTATTTGGAGCAAACGCAGCAAATGTTTACCCAAATGCAGCAGCAAATGGCCAAACAAACCGAAACCTTGATGGGCAATTTGGGCGCGGGTTTAACGCCCAAGAAGTAAAGGCCGCAGGGCTTTCAGCACATTGGCGGCAATCACCGGGTGGGCCTTGGCCAGCGGGTGCAGGCCATCGGGCTGGAACCACTCTTTGGCGTCAGGCCGGTCGGCCACGTCTTTCAGCAAAAAGGGCATCAGCGGCACTTTCTGCGCGGCGGCCACGTCGGCAAAGGCTTTGGCAAAGTCTTCGGTGTAGCGTTTGCCGTAGTTGGGTGGCACCAGCATGCCAATCAACAGCACTTTGGCTTTGGCCTGTTGGCTGGCCTTGACCATGAACTCCAGGTTAGCCCGGGTGGTGCGCACATCTAGGCCGCGCAGGGCGTCGTTGGCGCCCAGCTCAATGACCACGATGTCAGGCTGATGTTGGCTGAGCAACTGCGGCAGGCGGGTGCGCCCCCCAATGGTGGTCTCGCCGCTGATGCTGGCGTTGATAAAGGTGTGGGGGCGCAGCTTTTTGCTGGCCTCGGTTTTGAGTTGCTGGTCAATCAACTGCACCCAGCCTTGGCCCCGGCCAATGCCGTATTCGGCCGAGAGGCTGTCGCCCAGCACCAGCACTTTGGCGTCTGTGGCCGCGTGGGCGGTGTTGAGCGGGATCACAAGCGGGATCAAACACAGTGGGGCCAAGAGCACAGCGCTCAGCAAGGCCATGCAGAGTCGCTTAAAGTAGATTGGCATTGTGTGAAACATAGAAAGAGTCGGGCATGACAGCTACGCCAGTGTTATCGGTTCAAAACCTGAGTAAGTCGGTTCAAGATTCAAGTGGCGTGCTCACCATTTTGCACACACTGGCGTTTGATGTGGCGCCAGGGGAATCTGTGGCCATTGTGGGCGCATCCGGTTCAGGCAAAAGCACACTGTTGTCCTTGCTGGCAGGGCTGGACACCCCCACCGAGGGCGAGATTTGGATGTGCGGCCAAAACCTGGCCAGCATGAACGAAGACCAACGCGCCGCGCACCGCGCCCGCCATGTGGGCTTTGTGTTCCAGAACTTTCAGCTGATTTCGCACCTGACCGCCCTTGAAAACGTGATGCTGCCCATGGAGCTGCAGGGTGATGCCCAGGCCTCCCCCAAGGCCAAAGCCATGCTGGAGCGCGTGGGCCTGGGTCAGCGCCTGCAACACCGGCCCGTGGTGATGTCGGGCGGTGAGCAGCAGCGTGTGGCCCTGGCGCGGGCGTTTGTGATGCAGCCCGACATCTTGATGGCCGACGAGCCCACTGGCAGCCTGGACCACGATACAGGCGTGGCCGTGATGGACTTGATGTTCAGCCTGAACAAGGAAAAGGGCACCACCTTGATCTTGGTGACGCACGACGAAGAAATCGCCGCCCGCTGCGACCGCCGCTTGCACATCCACGCGGGGCACCTGCGCGAGCTGGAAGCTGCGGCCTGAGCCCTTGCAAACACCGCCACCGGCACCTAGAGCGGTTACGATGCGCGCATGAGTCTCAAATTGCTATTCGGCTTCCATGCCGTGACCGTGCGCCTGAAAGTGGCGCCTAAGTCCATCAAAGAGCTATACGTTGACGCCACCCGGCGCGATCAGCGTATGCGCCAGTTTCTCGACAAGGTGGCTGACGCGGGCATCCGCGTGATCGAAAGCGACGACGATCGCCTGCAGGCCATGTGCGGCACGCATCGCCACCAAGGCGTGGCAGCCAAGGTGGAAGCCATTCAGCAAAGCAATTCGCTGGATGACCTGCTGGATTCCTTGACCGAACCCGCACTGATTTTGGTGCTGGACGGTGTGACCGACCCACACAACCTGGGCGCCTGTTTGCGCGTGGCCGATGGGGTGGGCGCACATTGCGTGATCGCCCCCAAGGACCACGCCGTGGGCATCAATGCCACGGTGTCCAAAGTGGCCAGCGGTGCCGCTGAAACAGTGCCGTACTTCATGGTGACCAATTTGGCGCGCACCTTGGAAGAACTCAAGGAGCGCGACATTTGGGTGATTGGCACCTCGGATCAAGCCACAGGCACTTTGTACGAGGCCGACATGAAGGGCCCCGTGGCCTTGGTGCTGGGCGCCGAAGGCGACGGCATGCGCCAATTGACCAGCAAGAAGTGCGACCAGTTGGTCAGCATTCCAATGCTGGGCTCGGTGTCGAGCTTGAACGTGTCCGTCGCCAGCGGCGTGTGCTTGTACGAAGCTCGCCGCCAGCGTTTGGCCAAGGCCTGAACGCAAGACGAAGCCCTGGCCCCCATCAACGCCGAGGCACCACCGTTTTGGTGAGCCCTCGGCGTTTTGCATCCCGCTCGCGTTGGCGGTGCATGGCCCAGGCACTGAGGCACAGCGCCACCACCATCCACACCATGGCCATTTTGACCAGATCGGGGTAATGCCCGTGGTCAAGCACCCAGCCACCGCCGGTGGCGCCCATGGCGTGCCCCAGGTAGATGCCAGAGGTGTTCAAGGCCATCAAAGCCGGTGCCAAACGAGGCGACAAGGCCCCCAGGCGTGCTTGTTGGCCTGAGTTGGTGGCAAAGCCTGCAATGGACCACGGAAAAATGATGGCAGCCAGCAAGGGCAGGGTGGCGGCCCAAGGCCACATCAGCATGCTGACCAGCATCAGCGCCAACGTGGTGGTGACCGCACGGGCGGCCCCAATGCGATCAATGAAACGATTCAGCAGCAAATTGCCGATGAGCGCCAGCGTGCCAAACCACGCAAACATCAAACTGGTTTGCTCAGGCGTGGCGCCATACCAGTTTTTGAAATAGGGCGCGGCATAAGCCAGCACGGTGTATTGGCCAGCGCTTTGGCACGCGGTAACCAGCACCACGGCCATCATCAAGGGCGAGCGCAGCACGCGCTTCCAGGCACGCCAAGGCAGGGCAGGCGTGCGCACACCAGCAGGCAAAATGCGCCACAGCCACACCGCAGCAGCACCTGCACCGAAGGCCACCAACCACATGGCCACGCGCCAGCCCAAACGCTCACTCACCCAAGCGGCCATGGGCATACCCACCACCGAGGCGATCGACCAGCCCATGAACACAAAGGTAATGTACCGGCCACGCAGCGCAGGTGGGCTGAGGTAGCCCACGGTGGCCGCCGCCTGCGGCGTGAACACCGCAGCGCCCAACACCGTCAAAGCGCGAATGGGCAGCAGGGCGTCGTAACTCGGGGCTAGCGCACTGAGGGCATGGCCCAAGGCATACCAAGCCAATGCGCCAGACAACAGCAAGCGGCGATCCAGGCGCGACACCATCGAGGCCAGGGCTGGCGCGCCCACACCCATCATGACGGCCGCCACGGCGATGAGGTGGCCACCTTGGCCCAAGCTGATCTGCAAGCCGTGCAGCAGGTCGTTCAACCCGCCTGACACCACCATCACCCCGCAGCCGATGAAGAAGTTGCCGACCAAAAAGGCCCAGCACGCTTGCTTCAAGCGGCTTTCTGGCAGGGTGTTGGGTTGGTTCACCGTTTTACCCGCAATGCTTCTGGGTTCACGATGTTGGTGGGGTTGCCGTTGACAAAGTTGAGCAGGTTGTCAAACGCGGCGCTGAAGTACAACTCGTAGTTGTCTTGCTCCACATAACCAATGTGCGGGGTACACACGGCGTTTTCCAGGCGCAGCAGCGGGTGGCCTTGCAGGATGGGTTCGCTTTCGAACACATCTACCGCCGCCATGCCGGGGCGGCCACGGTTCAAGCCATGCACCAAGGCGTTGTCATCAATGAGTTCGGCACGCGAGGTGTTCACCAACAAGGAGGTGGGCTTCATGCGGGCCAGGTCTTCTTGTTTGACGATGCCTTCGGTTTCAGGGACCAAGCGCAGGTGCAAGCTCAGCACATCAGAAGACTCAAACAGTTCTTCCTTGTTGGCGGCGGCTTCATAGCCATCGGCCTGAGCCTTCAAGCGCGAGGCTTCGCTGCCCCACACTTGCACGCGCATGCCAAAGGCTTTGCCGTAACCCGCCACCAGCTGGCCGATGCGGCCATAGCCCCAAATACCCAGGGTCTTGCCATGCAGCACCATGCCCACGCCAAAGTTGGTGGGCATAGACAAAGACTTCAAACCCGCTTGTTGCCAAGCGCCGTGTTTGAGGTTGCCAATGTATTGGGGCAAGCGGCGCATGGCGGCCATCACCAAAGCCCAGGTCAGCTCAGCAGGCGCCACGGGCGAGCCCACACCTTCGGCCACGGCAATGCCCATGCGGGTGCAGGTTTCGATGTCGATATGAGGGCCCACGCGCCCGGTCTGGCAAATCAAGCGCAGCTTGGGCAGCTTTTCCAGCAGGGCTTTGTTGAGGTGGGTGCGTTCGCGAATGAGGACGAGGGCTTCCGCATCACGCAGGCGAATGGCCAGTTGGCCGGAGCCTTTCACCGTGTTCGTAAAGACCTTGGCAGACAGGCCATCGAGCTTGGTGGCGCACTGCAATTTACGGACGGCGTCCTGATAGTCGTCCAGGATGATGATGTTCATAGGGCTGTTCGCGATACAGCCCTCCATTGTGCTACGCCTGAGGCGCCATCACCGCATCAATGGCTTACCAAGTTGTGACCTTGGCGTTACGAGTGTCTTCTGCACGACGCGATGCACGCACGGGGAAGTGTCCGTCCAGGGCTTCCATGCGCAACTCGGCCTCGGCTTGGCCACGGTGCAGGGCCACCACGCGGAACACATCGGCACGCAGGTGCCACAACTCACGCAGGGAGCGGGCGCCCGTCACCGCGTCGCGCACTTGCTGGGCGCGCACGGATTGCAGATCCCACATGGCGTTGTTGAATTCGTTTTTGACGCCATTCAGGCCTTGCAAGGGCTGCGCAATGTCGACAATTTCATTGGGATCATCCAGATCCCACAGCCAACGCCAAGCGCCAGTCAACCAGCTTTTCCAGGTGGGGCGGGCACGGCTGAACAGGGTGGGGGGCTGAACTTCAGCACGGCGCTGGCTGAGGCTGCTGGACCAGATGCTGTCAGACAGGCCCATGTCATCTGCACGACCCGAACGGGAATGCCCCTGCGACGCAGCGGACCCCTTGATCAACTTCAGACCACGGCGCTCAGCGCGGGCCGCAGGCTCGTGTTGCTCGGGGTCTTGTTGAGTGTAGAAAAAGGAAGCCATGTTGCCCTCTCCGGCGCTGCACCAATGCAGTCGGCCATGTAGGCAAGGATCGGCAATTTTTGGCAGTTCTAAAGCCCGAAATTGCAACAGCCGCGGTGGGCTGTTTAATGGCTGCCAATCGTGAAATTTGTCACGCCACAGGGTTGGCGGTGGTGCCGGCTTGAGGCTTTTGGATCAGGGCAATGGTGCCCACCGAGCCGCGTGCCTGGTCATAAACCTCGCGAGCGCATTCTTCGCAGCGACCACAGCAGGTGGACACGCCGGTGTCGATTTGCAGATCGGCAAAGGACTCGCACGCCGAGGCAACCCGACGAATGTCACGATCTGAAACGCGATGGCAAACACAAACAATCATGGCGACACCGTTGTGGAACGAATGCCGCCATTCTAAATAAGAATAATTCGCAGTCAAGTAATTGAGATCGCCTGACTGCGGGGATGGGCTTGTTCAGCTCAGTTCGCCCATCTGGCTTTGCAGATAGTTCTGCACGCCGACCTTGTCGATCAGATCGAGCTGGGTCTCCAGGAAGTCGATGTGCTCTTCGGTGTCTTCCAAGATCATCAACAGCAGGTCGCGAGAAACGTAGTCGCGCACGGATTCGCAATGGGCGATGCCGTCTTTGATGGTGCCTTGGGCGGCGCTTTCCAGTTTCAGGTCGCAGGCCAGCAACTCGGGCACGTCTTCACCAATGAGCAACTTGCCCAGGTCTTGCAGATTGGGCAGGCCATCCAGCTCAAAAATGCGAGCCATGAGCTTGTCGGCGTGTTTCATCTCGCCGATCGACTCCTCATATTCCTTCTTAGCCAGCTTGTCGAAGCCCCAATGTTTCAGCATGCGGTAGTGCAGGAAATATTGGTTGGTGGCGGTCAGCTCGTTCTTGAGTTGTGCATTCAGAAACTCAATGACTTTGGCATCACCCTTCATTGCAGACTCCATTCAATGTGTACCGGTGGGGACGGATTCCTGACTGTCATCCTACATGGTGCAACGCACGAAATCAGGGAGATTGCGCGCTTGTGTGGCCGATGCACGGTCACAGGTCTGTAACGAAGCCCCGGGATCGGGTATACTCCTAAGGTTTACCCGCAATCAACCCCCCGCCTAGCGAAACCCGTACCGTTTCCTTTACCGGACTCGACCCGTCGAGCGCAGCCACCTTCTTGGATAGAGGCTGAGCACGACAAGGGCAGAGCTGGGCGCGCACAACAAACGGAGAATGAACCCGTGCTGCCCGTACTGCCCCAAGCTCTTCTGGCCCTCGCAGACGGCACGGTCTTTCTAGGCTCTTCGATCGGCGCTGCCGGTCACACGGTTGGCGAAGTGGTGTTTAACACCTCTTTGACCGGCTACCAGGAAATCCTCACCGACCCGAGCTACTGCAAGCAGATCGTCACCCTGACGTATCCGCACATCGGTAACTACGGCGTGAACGGTGAAGACGTCGAAGCCTCGAAAGTCCATGCCGCTGGTCTGATCATCAAGGATCTGCCCATCCGCACTTCCAACTTCCGCCAGAACCAAACGCTCTCGCAGTACCTGCAAGCCGAAGGCACGGTGGGCATTGCCAACATCGACACCCGCAAGCTGACCCGCATTCTGCGCACCAAGGGTGCCCAGAACGGTTGCATCGTGGCGCTGCCCGTGGGCGAGAAGATCACTGACGCCATCATTGCTGATGCCGTGGCCAAGGCCAAGGCGGCGCCAAGCATGGCTGGCCAAGATCTGGCCCAGGTCGTGACCCGCACCGAAGTGGCTGAGTGGACCGAGACCGAATGGAAGTTGTCCAACCCACAACTGGGCGGCAAGCCCGGCTTTGGCAAAGTTGAAAACGCCAAGTTCCACGTGGTGGCTTACGACTTCGGCGTGAAGCGCAACATCCTGCGCATGCTGGCCGAGCGCGGCTGCAAGGTCACTGTGGTGCCTGCCAAGACGCCCGCTGCTGAAGTGCTGAAGTACAACCCTGATGGCATCTTCTTGTCCAACGGCCCCGGCGACCCCGAGCCTTGCGACTACGCGATTGCTGCCGCCAAGGAACTGATCGAAACCGGCATCCCCACCTTTGGTATCTGCCTGGGTCACCAGATCATGGCTTTGGCCTCTGGCGCCAAGACCTACAAGATGCCTTTCGGCCACCACGGCGGCAACCACCCCGTGAAGGACCTGGACAACGGTCGCGTCAGCATCACCAGCCAGAACCACGGTTTTGCTGTGGACACCAAGACGCTGCCTGCCAACCTGCGCGCCACGCACATCTCTCTGTTCGACGGCACTCTGCAAGGCTTGGCCCGTACCGACAAACCTGCTTTCTGCTTCCAGGGTCACCCTGAAGCCTCGCCCGGACCGCATGACATCAGCTATCTGTTCGATCGCTTCGTGGCATTGATGGAGAAGAAGAATGCCTAAGCGTCAAGACATTAAAAGCATCCTGATCATTGGAGCCGGCCCGATCATCATCGGTCAGGCTTGTGAATTCGACTACTCTGGCGCCCAAGCCTGTAAGGCTTTGCGTGAAGAGGGCTACAAAGTCATCTTGGTCAACAGCAACCCTGCGACCATCATGACCGACCCGAACACGGCCGACGTCACCTACATCGAGCCCATCACGTGGCAAGTGGTTGAACGCATCATCGCCAAAGAGCGTCCTGATGCGATCCTGCCCACCATGGGTGGCCAAACCGCATTGAACTGCGCTTTGGACCTGCACAAGCATGGCGTGCTGGACAAGTACAAGGTCGAAATGATCGGTGCCAACGAGCACGCGATCGAAAAGGCCGAAGACCGCCAGAAGTTCAAGGAAGCCATGACCAAGATTGGTCTGGACTCCGCCAAATCGGGCATTGCCCACTCGATGGAAGAAGCCTGGGCGGTGCAAAAGCGCATCACGGCTGAAATCGGTGGCTCTGGCTTCCCCATGGTCATTCGCCCCAGCTTCACGCTGGGCGGCACCGGCGGCGGCATTGCCTACAACCCTGAAGAATTCGAAGAGATCTGTAAGCGTGGTCTGGACCTGTCGCCAACCAACGAACTGCTGATCGAAGAATCTCTGATCGGTTGGAAAGAGTACGAGATGGAAGTGGTTCGCGACAAGGCGGACAACTGCATCATCGTGTGCTCGATCGAAAACCTGGACCCCATGGGTATCCACACCGGTGACTCCATCACCGTGGCGCCCGCGCAGACCCTGACCGACCGCGAATACCAACTGCTGCGTAACGCCTCCATCGCCATCCTGCGCGAAATCGGCGTGGAAACCGGCGGTTCGAACGTGCAATTCTCGATCAACCCCGACAACGGCCGGATGATCGTGATCGAAATGAACCCACGTGTGTCGCGTTCGTCGGCGCTGGCATCCAAGGCGACTGGTTTCCCCATCGCCAAGATCGCCGCTAAGCTGTCGATCGGCTACACCCTCGACGAGTTGAAGAACGACATCACCGGTGGTGCCACCCCCGCATCGTTCGAGCCCTCGATCGACTACGTGGTCACCAAGATCCCTCGTTTCGCTTTCGAGAAGTTCCCCGCCGCTGACAGCCGTCTGACCACTCAGATGAAGTCCGTGGGTGAAGTGATGGCCATGGGCCGTACCTTCCAGGAATCCTTCCAGAAGGCCCTGCGTGGTCTGGAAACCGGCATTGATGGCCTGACCGAGCGCAGCAACGACAAGGACGAAGTGATCGAAGAGATCGGCACCCCCGGTCCCGAGCGCATCCTGTTCCTGGGCGATGCTTTCCGTTTGGGCATGAGCCTGGATGAAGTCTTTGAAGAAACCAAGGTCGACCCCTGGTTCCTGGCTCAGATCGAAGACATCATCAAGACCGAAGCCGACGTCAAGGCCCGCAAGCTGGAGTCACTGACTGCTGAAGAGCTGCGCTATCTGAAGAAGAAGGGCTTCTCGGATCGCCGCCTGGCCAAGCTGATGGGCACCGACCAACACGCTGTGCGCAAGGCTCGCCAATCGCTGGGCGTGCGTCCCGTGTACAAGCGCGTGGACACCTGCGCGGCTGAGTTCGCCACACAAACCGCCTACATGTACTCGTGCTACGAGAACGAAGGCGGCGAGTGCGAAGCCGAACCCACCGACAAGAAGAAGATCATGGTGCTGGGCGGTGGCCCGAACCGCATCGGTCAAGGTATTGAGTTCGACTACTGCTGCGTGCACGCCGCTTTGGCCATGCGCGAAGACGGTTACGAAACCATCATGGTCAACTGCAACCCAGAGACCGTTTCGACCGACTACGACACCTCCGATCGTCTGTACTTCGAGCCCGTGACGTTGGAAGACGTGCTGGAAATCGTCGACAAGGAAAAGCCTGTTGGCGTGATCGTGCAGTACGGTGGCCAAACACCTCTGAAGCTCGCTTTGGACCTGGAAGCCAATGGTGTGCCTATCATCGGCACCACCCCAGACAGCATCGACATCGCGGAAGACCGCGAGCGCTTCCAAGCTCTGCTGCACAAGCTGGGCCTGAAGCAGCCGCCTAACCGCACCGCTCGCACCGAAGACGAAGCCATCAAGCTGGCCAACGAAATTGGCTATCCATTGGTGGTGCGTCCTTCCTACGTGTTGGGTGGCCGCGCGATGGAAATCGTGCACGGTGACAAGGACCTGGAGCGCTACATGCGCGAGGCCGTCCGCGTTTCCGAGAAGTCGCCTGTGTTGCTGGACCGCTTCTTGAACGACGCGGTGGAAGTCGACGTGGACTGTATTGCTGATGGCACCGACACCATGATCGGCGGCATCATGGAGCACATCGAACAGGCTGGCGTTCACTCTGGTGACTCCGCTTGCTCGCTGCCTCCTTACACCCTGAGCGCTGCGCTGCAAGACGAACTGCGTCGCCAAACCGCTGTCATGGCCAAGGCCCTGAACGTGGTCGGTTTGATGAACGTGCAGTTCGCCATCCAGGGCGATGTGACCAAGGGCTTGGACGCTGCCACCGTGTACGTGCTGGAAGTGAACCCACGTGCCTCGCGTACCGTGCCTTACGTGTCCAAGGCCACCGGTCAGCCTCTGGCCAAGATTGCCGCACGTTGCATGGCCGGCCAGAAGCTGAAGGACCAGAAGTCGCCTGATGGCAAGGCGCCTCGCGAAGTGGTGCCTCCTTACTTCACAGTCAAGGAAGCCGTCTTCCCGTTCAACAAGTTCCCAGGCGTGGACCCCGTCCTCGGCCCAGAAATGCGTTCAACTGGCGAAGTGATGGGCGTGGGCGAGACCTTCGGCGAAGCCATGCTGAAGTCGCAGTTGGGTGCGGGCTCGCGTCTGCCATCCAAGGGCACCGTGTGCATCTCCGTCAAGGATGGTGACAAGGCTCGCGCTGTGGCCGTGGCCAAGGACCTGATCGGCCTGGGCTTCAATGTGGTGGCCACCAAGGGCACCGCTGCAGCCATCGCGGCCGCTGGCGTCCCCGTCAAGCCTGTCAACAAGGTGAAGGATGGTCGTCCACACATCTCTGATGCCATCAAGGCTGGCGAGATCCAACTGGTGTTCACCACCGTGGACGAAACCCGCACCGCGATTGCTGACTCGCGCAGCATCCGTCAGGCAGCATTGGCCAACCGTGTCACCTACTACACGACCATGGCTGGTTGCGAAGCCGCTGTTGAAGCGTTGAAACACCAAGACGACTTGGTGGTGTATTCGCTGCAAGAGTTGCACGCCAAACTGCACTAAACTGTTGGTTTGTGAGGGTGGCCTGGCTGCCCGATGCAAACACTCCACGTGGGCCGCGCCCGTATGTGATCCAGGCATTTTTTGGCTGGATTTCATGGGCAGCGGCTCCGTTCATTTCAGACCCGTATTTCTTTGCGAGACACACCATGTCGACCATTCCAATCACCAAGCGCGGCGCAGAAAAACTGAAAGAAGAGCTGCACCGCTTGAAGCACGTTGAGCGTCCTGCTGTGGTGCAAGCCATTGCCGAAGCACGTGCCCAGGGTGACCTGTCTGAAAACGCCGAATACGATGCAGCCAAGGACAAGCAAGGCTTCATCGAAGGCCGCATCAACGAAATCGAAGGCAAGCTGTCTGCTGCGCAAATCATTGATCCATCCACACTGGATGCCGGTGGTCGCGTGGTGTTCGGCTCGACCGTTGAAATGGAAATCGAAGCCACTGGCGATGTGGTGACCTACCAGATCGTGGGCGACGACGAAGCCGACCTGAAGCAGGGCCTGATCTCGATCAGCTCGCCCATCGCGCGCGCATTGATCGGCAAAGAAGCCGGTGACGTGGCTGTGGTGCAAGCCCCCGGTGGCGCACGCAACTACGAGATCATCGAAGTTCGCTACATCTGATCCACGCCATGAAGTTGCCCACTGAAAAGCTGCAAGCCTGGTTGGCAGGCGTGTGGGCCGGTGCATCCGTGGCCGTGGGTGCGGTGGGGGCACCTGCCTTATTCGCGGTCTTGCCAAAACAGATGGCAGGTCAGGGGGCAGGGCAGATGTTTGCCATCGAGGCGCGCATCAGCTTGGTGATGGCCGTGCTGCTGTTCTTGTTTGAACGCAAGCGCGTACGCGATCAAGCTGACGTGGGCCAGGAAACCACCGCCATGTCAGCCGAATTGCTGCTGGTGCTGGGCGCTTTGTTCTTGACGGTGGCAGGCCAGTTTGCGCTGCACCCCATGATCGAAGCGGCCAAGCTGGGGCAACCCACCCCGCTGTCATTTGGGGCCTTGCATGGCATCTCGGCTGGCCTGTATTGGCTCAAGCTGGTGGCGTTGCTGGTGCTGAGTTGGCGCCTGATGGGGCGCTTGACGCAAGCCAATCCCTGATCGCCCAAACGCTTTCGCCCAAGAAAAACGCCGCATGAAGCGGCGTTTGAACTTTCAAAGAGCGAAGGTGTGATCAGGCTGGCTTTTTGCTCGCCACGCGCTTTTTGGCGCGCTTGATCAAGCCACCGGCGGTGACGCGCTGGTTGCCCATGACCTTGACCTTTTTGATCTCGGGGCGGCGGGTGCCACTCTTGGAGAACTTCAAGATCTTGACCTCGCGCGGACCTGGGTTGCGGTTTTCTTTGGTCTCAGCACCTTCTTTTTCAGGCATAGGGCGCCACAGAACCAGCAACTTACCGATGTGCTGAATGGGCGCAGCGCTCAGTTGGTCGCACAATTGGGCATACATTTGTTCGCGGGCGTCGCGGTCGTCGCCCAGAACACGAACCTTGATGAGGCCGTGTGCCTTGAGGGCAGCATCAGCTTCTTTGAGGACCGCAGGCGTAAGGCCGTCGCCGCCGATCATGACGACAGGGTCCAGGTGGTGCGCATCAGCCCGATGGACTTTGCGCTCGGCAGTTGTAAGTTGAATCGCAGGCATCCTCGTATTATCCCAGTCATGAAAGTCAAAAGCAAAAGTAAAAAGATCAATAAGGCTTGGTTGAACGACCATGTCAACGATCCCTACGTGAAAATGGCCCAAAAAGAGGGCTTCCGCTCACGTGCGGCCTACAAGATCAAAGAAATTGACGAGACCCTGCATCTGATCAAGCCAGGTCAGTTGGTGGTGGACTTGGGAGCAGCCCCCGGGGCCTGGAGCCAATATGTGCGCCGTAAATTCGCGCCCAAAGATGTGGGCGCAGGCGGCGCGGCGGTGGGCGAGCTCAACGGCACCATCATTGCGCTGGATTTGCTGGACTTTGAACCCATTGAAGGCGTGCAGTTCATCCAAGGCGACTTCCGCGAGGATGCGGTGCTGAACCAGTTGACCGAACTGGTGGGCGGCCGACCTGTGGATGTGGTGATTTCCGACATGGCACCCAACCTGAGCGGCATCGAGTCGTCAGACAGCGCCCGCGTGGAGCACCTGATCGAATTGGCGATTGATTTTGCCCAAAACCACATGAAACCCGATGGGGCGCTGGTTTGCAAAGTATTTCACGGCAGTGGCTACAGCCAATTGGTGGAATTGTTCAAGGGCGCATTCAGAATCGTCAAACCCATCAAGCCCAAAGCCTCCCGAGACAAGTCCTCGGAAACCTTTTTGGTGGGGATTGGTCTGAAATCCCGCTGATGGCGTGGTGTTTTGTAATCACTCGCAAGAATGGGTGTCGAAACACGCCCTAAACTGGTGATCAGCGCAGTACTGCTGGGGACTTGATTCCTCTAGAATCGTCCCCATATACCGCGTAGAGTGCGTTTGGTAGCGGCTAGACGTGACTCTTTTTAGGCCAGGGCAACCGGTGCGTTCGGCACCGACCCGTTACGGCCTCGTTTGGATGAAGGAGCCGCGGTGAACAATCAATGGTTCTCGAAAGTTGCTGTTTGGCTGGTGGTGGCACTTGTGCTGTTCACCGTGTTCAAGCAGTTTGACCGTGCCACAACTGGCGCTTCACAGATCGCCTATTCCGACTTCCTGGAAGAGGTTCGCGCCAAGCGCATCAAGTCTGTCACCCTGCAAGAAGGGGGCGGCGGCACTGAGATCATTGCACTCACCACCGACGACAAGAAAATCCGCAGCACGGCCACTTACCTGGACCGTGGTCTGGTTGGCGACCTGATCAACAACGGCGTCAAGTTTGACGTCAAGCCTCGTGAAGAGCAGTCGCTCATCGTGGGTCTGTTGATGTCATGGGGGCCCATGCTGCTGTTGATCGGCGTGTGGATCTACTTCATGCGCCAGATGCAGGGCGGCGGCAAGGGCGGAGCGTTCAGCTTCGGCAAGAGCCGTGCGCGCATGCTCGACGAAACCAACAACAGCGTCACCTTTGCTGATGTGGCGGGTTGCGACGAGGCCAAGGAAGAAGTCAAGGAATTGGTCGACTTCCTGCGTGATCCTCAGAAGTTCCAAAAGCTGGGCGGCCGTATCCCTCGCGGCGTGCTGATGGTGGGCCCACCCGGTACCGGTAAGACCTTGCTGGCCAAGTCCATCGCTGGCGAAGCCAAGGTGCCGTTTTTCACCATCTCGGGTTCTGACTTCGTAGAAATGTTCGTGGGTGTGGGCGCATCGCGTGTCCGCGACATGTTCGAACAAGCCAAGAAGAACGCACCTTGCATCATCTTCATCGACGAAATCGACGCCGTGGGCCGCCATCGTGGTGCTGGCTTGGGTGGCGGTAACGACGAACGCGAACAAACGCTGAACCAGATGCTGGTGGAGATGGACGGCTTTGACACCAACGCAGGTGTCATCGTGATCGCCGCCACCAACCGCCCAGACATTTTGGACCCTGCTTTGCTGCGTCCCGGTCGTTTCGACCGTCAGGTCTACGTCACGCTGCCCGATGTGCGTGGTCGCGAACAGATCCTGAACGTGCACATTCGCAAGGTGCCCGTGGGTCAAGACGTTCGTGCCGACATCCTGGCTCGCGGCACCCCTGGTTTCTCTGGTGCTGATTTGGCCAACTTGGTCAACGAAGCTGCTTTGTTTGCTGCACGCCGCAATGGTCGTGTGGTGGAAATGCAGGATTTCGAAAAGGCCAAGGACAAGATCATGATGGGCCCAGAGCGCAAGTCCATGATCATGCCGGAGGAAGAACGCAGGAACACCGCGTATCACGAAGCCGGCCACGCCCTGATCGGCAAGCTGCTGCCTAAGTGCGACCCTGTGCACAAGGTCACCATCATCCCGCGTGGTCGTGCCCTGGGTGTGACCATGTCTCTGCCAGAGCGTGACCGCTTCAGCTACGACCGCCTGTTCATGGAAAACCAAATTGCCATGCTGTTCGGTGGTCGTATCGCTGAAGAAGTGTTCATGAATCAGATGACCACCGGTGCCAGCAATGACTTCGAACGTGCCACCGCCATCGCCCGCGACATGGTGACACGCTACGGTATGTCGGATGAACTGGGCCCCGTGGTCTACGCAGACAACGAAGGTGAAGTGTTCCTGGGTCGTTCCATCACCAAAACGACCAATATGTCTGAACAGACGATGCAGAAGGTGGACCATGAAATCCGCCGCATCATCGACACTCAGTACGCATTGGCTCGCAAACTGATCGAAGACAACCAAGACAAGATGCACGCCATGGCCAAGGCTCTGCTGGAATGGGAAACCATCGACGCCGAGCAGTTGGAAGACATCATGCAAGGCCGCGAGCCTCGTCCACCTAAGGACGGCACGGTGTCCACCAAGGGCAGCGGCAAGCCGCCACTGAATACCGACGGCGCGCCAGCTACCGCCTGATCGGTTTCAAGAAACGCTGACCAAACGGGGCCTCAACAGCCCCGTTTTCTATTGGCAGACACACAATGTCCATTTCGTCTTCAAAGCCCACCACCTCGACCCAGCCAGCCAGGCACTGGCAGGCAGGCCGGTTTCAGCTCGACACCACGCAAACCTGGGTGATGGGCATCGTCAATGTCACGCCCGATTCGTTTTCGGATGGGGGCCAACACGCGTCGACACAGGCCGCGATGGCGCATTGTGAAAAGCTCTTATCTGACGGGGCGCACATCCTGGACATTGGCGGCGAGTCCAGCCGACCCGGTGCGCCAGCTTTGTCTACGGAAGAAGAGTGGGGGCGCATCGGCCACGTGATTGAGGCGGCCGTGAAGCTGAACGTGCCCTTGTCGATTGACACCTACAAGCCCGAGACCATGGCACGTGCCTTGGACCTGGGCGCTGACATCATCAACGACATTCGAGCACTGTCCAGCCCGGGGGCATTGGATGTGGTTGCACAACACCCGAGTTGTGGCGTTTGCCTGATGCACATGCAGGGCACCCCCGAAACCATGCAGCAGGCACCCACATATTCGGACCCAGTCGAGGAAGTGAAAGGCTTTCTGGCTGAGAGAGTGGCTCAACTTTCGGCGCGGGGTGTGTCGAGCGCACGAATTACCCTGGATCCGGGATATGGTTTTGGCAAAACTCCGCAACATAATCTCGAGTTATTGCAACGGCAGGAAGAATTGCTGTCGTTGGGTTTTCCGCTTTTGATTGGCTGGTCACGCAAATCAACGATCGGCGTGATCACCGGCAAACCTGTTGAGCAACGCTTGGCAGGCAGTTTGGCGGCGGCTTTGGCTTCGGTACAACGTGGGGCGCGCATCATTCGCGTTCACGATGTGGCTGAAACGGTTGACGCGCTGAAGGTTTGGAAAGCCGCTGGATTCATTTGATAGACATGAGCGCCCGGTACGCTGCTGGGCAGTTACGTAAGAAGAAAACAGGCCCCACCATGGCAGGACGACAATATTTCGGCACAGACGGCATTCGCGGCACCGTTGGCCAATCTCCCATCACCCCCGACTTCGTGTTGCGCTTGGGCCATGCCGTGGGGCAGGTGCTCAAGAAGGCCGACAAGCGGCCCACGGTGTTGATTGGCAAGGACACTCGTGTGTCAGGCTACATGCTCGAGTCCGCCCTGGAGGCAGGCTTTGCCTCGGCTGGTGTCGACGTGCTGCTGACGGGACCTCTGCCCACGCCCGGTGTGGCGTACCTGACACGCGCGCTTCGCCTGAATCTGGGTGTGGTGATCAGTGCATCGCACAACGCCTTCCCAGACAACGGCATCAAGTTCTTCTCGGCCAATGGCGAAAAGCTGCCCGATGAATGGGAAATGGCGGTGGAAGCTGCCCTGAACGAAGCGCCGCAATGGGTGGATTCGGCCAATCTGGGTCGAGCCAAGCGCATTGAAGATGCCCGTGGCCGATACATCGAGTTCTGCAAGGCATCGTTCCCCAACGATCTGTCGCTGAAAGGCCTGAAGCTGGTCATTGATGCGGCCCATGGTGCGGCCTACCAAGTGGCCCCCAATGTGTTCCACGAACTGGGTGCAGAGGTCATTTCCATTGGTTGTGCGCCCAATGGCGTCAACATCAATGACGGTGTCGGTGCCACACACCCCGAGGCCCTGGTCAAAGCCGTGGCCGAGCACGGCGCAGATTACGGTATCGCGCTGGATGGCGATGCAGACCGCTTGCAGATCGTCTGCGCTGATGGCCGTTTGCTCAACGGTGACGAACTGCTGTACGTGATGGTGGCAGACCGTCTGGAGCAAGGTTTGCCCGTGCCAGGCGCCGTCGGCACCTTGATGACCAATATGGCTGTGGAGTTGGCACTGCAAAACCGTGGTGTCGACTTTGTGCGCGCCAAAGTGGGCGACCGCTACGTGCTGGAAGAGCTGGTCTGCCGTGGTTGGCAACTGGGCGGCGAGGGCTCGGGCCACCTGTTGGCGCTGGACAAGCACACCACGGGTGACGGCATTGTGAGCGCACTGCAGGTACTGCAAGCCGTGGTGCGCAGCAAGCGCTCCCTGGCCGATTGGCTCAAGGGCGTCGAATTGTTCCCGCAGCGATTGATCAATGTGCGCCTGCAAGCTGGCCAAGACTGGAAGAACAATGCCAAGCTGACAGCGGAGCAGGAGCGGGTAGGGCGCGTGCTGGAAGGGCGCGGCCGTATTTTGATTCGCCCCTCGGGCACCGAGCCCCTGCTGCGCGTCATGGTCGAAGCCCGTGAACAGGCTTTGGCTGATGAGTGCGCGCAAGCTTTGGCCGATGCTGTCAAGGGCTGATGCACCAGCTCATGCGCTGAAAGAACAAAAGGCGACCTACACAGGTCGCCTCAGATCGCTGACAAACCCCGTCTTTTCAGGCGGGGTTTGTTGTTTATGAAGTGGCGAGCGCGAATCTGATCGT
>JBKBIO010000029.1:0-17334 GCA_046299355.1 Aquabacterium sp.
GGTTCCACACGAAATGACGAAGAGCCATCATGGCGGACGTGTATCGCCGTGACGAGAATGATCAATTGGTTCAAGATGAGAGTAAGTCTGAACCGGTGAATATCACAGTTTGGAATGAGCGTTTGGGTGATTCCATCTTTGCTCATTTCTCAAAAGGGTGCCGAATCATCGCTATTGGTGAGCAAGAAATTCAGAAGTGGGAATCTGAAGGCAAACCCAACTACCAAGTTCATCTCACAGCCGACATCGTTGGCTTGGTTCCCACACGGATTGAATCGATTCAATTCCGAGCAAAGTCCACTGCAAACACAGAGCAAGCCCAACCAGCTTGAGTGGCACACAAGGGACTGGCCCGGCCCGGGCCAGTCTCGCGCTCAGATTCCTTGATACGCCAATCGACCGTGTTGCACAACTCGCACCAGGGTCCAACCAGGCAGGCACCGATGACAACCCACCCTGATCGCGCCACGGCTTGTTGGCTCAATTCATTGAGCCTGGAGGCCGTTCAGCATGCCTTGCGCCACGGCTATGTCGCATTGCGCTCGCGTCCTTACTGCGTGGTGGCGATCAAAGGCCTTGCAAGCATTGAGGTGTCGATTTGGTCTGGGCAGCACAAGCAACACCAGACATTTGTTCCCATCAACGACCTTGCCCGGACGAACCTATGCCCATATGGGGCGAGTCGGGGCTCACGGGATGATGGGATGAGTACATGACCATGAAACAAATTCAAGATGCTGACATCAGCACATTGCGCGGCCAATGTCGCCACGAAATCTTGCAGTCACTGAATGTCACACCAGCCATCGTGGGTGCCCAGGCCGTTTTGGAACGAACACAGATCGGCTTGGCATGCAAAGGATGGAGGACCCAGCATCCTCAAGATCTTTACCGAGTGCGTCAGGCCTCAGCGATGAGCTTGCTCGATCTGATGCGATCGGGTGTGGTGTACGGACAAGTAGGGCCTGGTGCTGTGACGACATACAGGTTGGCCACGGGTCCATCTCGTGCTCAGGCAGCACCTGTGCGATCGAGTTCGCTGCGCCCAGTTGTCCAGGCCGTAGCGTTCAGCGCATGCTTGGCAGGGTGCTCCACGCAGACCTTGTATCAAACACCGCGATACAGCTATTTTGTACCGCCTGCCTCGCACAAGACCACATCAGGATTGCAAGCAAAAATGGACACGGCAACGGTCAAAACGCCGGTACAGAGTAAGCCCACGCCGTTGCAGGGCGGCTATAAGGTGAATGTGAACCAGCTGGACCAGCCATTGGTATCTGGCGGGGCACCCCTGCCACAGCCATCAACGGGTGCCCATCTTGTTGCAACCACTCCACCACATGAGTTGCCACAGCCTGCACAGGCAGTGCAGCAAGAAAAAAAACTGCAGCAGATCTCCCCCAACGTGCAAATTCCTACAGCTGCCACAGCCAGCTACCTGCCGCTCAAGAAGTCGGTCTACTTTGGGTTCGGCAAGTCTGAAGTCCAAGCAGACATGCGTGAGGTGGTTCAATCAATGCTTCCCTTGGCTCGTGTCGCAAAGACCTTCAGGGTCACCGGTGTGACAGATGGTTTTGGTGATCGTGCAGTCAATGCGTCCTTGGCAAAATCACGCGCGCAGGCCGTGGCGCAAACCCTTCGCAGTTATGGCGTGAGCGCAGATGTCATTGAGGTGCAGGCCTGCACCACGGCTTCATGCTGGAAACGAAGCGCCGATGGCGTGATCGCACATCGTCTGAATCGACGGGTCGACATCGAGGTGATGGTCCCGCGATCCATTGCCATGGGTTTGCGAGACCAGTTTGTCGACATCGAAAACGTTGCAGAGGTGGCCCGGCCCGGGCCAGCCGCGCAGCGCGTTTGAGCGTCGATAAAGTCTGGTGACTGTCATGCATGGTCCCGCTCAAAACGATGCGTTGTCGCTACCCCTGCAACCGATCGCACCGTTCAGGAAACCATTTGTCCTGAACGTCGTCAGCGATGGGTTGCGCGTCGGACTGAGCACGCAATACTTCGATGGCGCCTCGCAGATGATGCGGGAGCTAGGGTGCTCATGGTTTGGCTTGAGGCGCATGTGGCTGATCCAGGTCAGTGCCATGAGGCAGGTGATCGATGGACTGTTTGCGCAGTCTGACCGATTCCCCGCTTGGTCCTTTGAGGATGTGCGTGAGAAGGCAGCGTATGCCTGGCGCAATCCGCAGCGCGACTTTTTCACCGAGCTCATGGACGTGCAACTGGTGCCCCTGGACAGCGGCGGCTTTGCCTGCCTGGCTGTGTATGACCCATTGTTTCAGGGCGTGATGCGCGAGATGAATGGGCGCTATCAGAAGTACGCGGCTGCATGGGAGGTCAGGGCTCCACGTCAGGCCATCCTTGCCAAGTTGCAGCAGGACGCGGGCATCTCTCAAGACTTCGTTTTCGTGCATGAGCAAGTCATGCACATGGAAAAGCTGATTGCACCGCCTAAGTCGGAAGTACCCATCACCGTGCCTGGTGCGGCACCATCTTTTGGTGGAGGTGGTAGCCCTGAGGGTCATGGGGACAAGATCGGCTCTGGCTTTCTGACCAGCTTTGGCTCTCCGATCAAACACTTGCCCGTGGATGAGGATGCTCTGACATCCATGGCCAAGTTCGCGGGCCTGCGGCATTACCAAGTCGACGGCGTAAGGTTCATGCTGGGGCTGACGGGCGTTTTGCTCGCGGATGACATGGGCGTGGGCAAGTCCCGTCAGGGCGCCGTGGCCGCCCGCATGGCGGCTGGCAGCTCGATCGTGCTGGTGGTGTGCCCTGCGAGCTTGTGCATCAACTGGCAGCGTGAAATCAACGCCATTTTTCCAGATGAAAAGGTTGCGTTCATCTCGCAGCACTCGATGGCCGAGTGTGCGCAAGCCAACTGGATCATTGCCAACTATGAGCGACTTGCTGGCTTGGTCAAAGCAACCGACCTGCCCCTGGGGGTGATGTTGGTTGATGAGGCCCAAAACCTCAAAGAGTTCCAGGCCGGGCGCACACGCAATGCGTTCATCCTGAGCGAGCGCATTGAGCGAATCTTCTTGCTGACCGGCACGCCAATACTCAACCGCGAAGCGGAGATGCACACGCTGCTGCGCCTGTCCGGTCATCGTCTGGGCAAACTTTCGTTGGCTGACTTTCGCAAAACCTATGCAGGCTCTGCGGAAAAGCGTGCCTTGCTTGCCGACGAGCTGCGAGACTGGATGCTCAGGCGTGGCAAGGATGTCTTGTCAGACCTGGGGCAAAAAATTGAGCAGGTACGCTACGTTGCGCCTGCCGGAGGCCTGTCCACATACAACAAGATTCTCAAGGATCCGCATCTGCAAACGATGCCAAAACTCACCAAGCTGCGTGAACACTTGGAGTTCCTCAAAATCGATTTCATTCTTGAATCGGTCCAGGCCTTACCGGAGCAAGAGAAAGTTTTGGTGTTTGTCGAGTTCACCGACACGGTGGACCTGTTGCTTAAAGCGTTTGATTCGCTCGGTATTGAGGCCGTGCATGTGATTGGCAAGCATACGCCCAAGCAGCGCATGCAGGCAGTGGATGCGATTCAGTCGGGCACTGCCCGCGTGTTCATCGGGACATCCAAAGCGGCCGGCGTGGGCCTGACGCTCACCAGGGCCAACTACGTCTTTTTGATGAGCTTGCCATGGACCAATGCACTCAAGCGTCAGTCCGAGGATCGGGCCTATCGCAGTGGCAATGTGCGCGATGTGTTTGTGATCATTCCGCTGATCGCAGGAACAATTGATGAGCAGGTAATGGCCCTTCTCGGTTCCAAAGAGGAGATTGAAGATGACGTCGTCGAAGCAGTTCGGATCGCTGTCCAGTAAAGCATGTTATCGGGTAATGGTACGTATTTAAGTGTTTGACAGGTGCAATAAACGCACCTATTATGTGGGCTATAAATCGAAACAACGAGATGACTATGTGGCACTGTCCACGTGGGCAATGCTGAGGTTGAATCTTGGAAAATGACATGTCGTTAGGATTGATACAGGGAATAGTGCTCTCTCTGGGAAGATCTGGAACCAAGTGCCCCGTGGGCTCAATGGCGCACCACCCTCGCTATGGTGTCTGTGAGGTGGTGGCTGCCATGGGGCTCGTTCGAACGATGGAGGTGATTCGCCACATCCCCGTGCACGGAACCGAGCAAGAGCCAGACACGTTGTACGACGAGATCATCAAAAGCGAATGGGTCGACGTGCATGTCGGGGAGCTGCACCCCTGCACGGGCAATGACGCCGTGCCTTCGGTTGCCAGCGTCTGTGCGCTTCGCTGAACGTACCGTTGTAAAACAATCATCCATGCCGCTGTCGTATCAGATGGGCGCGAAAATGCACTCATTAGCAGTGATTGAAAACGTGCTGTTAGATGCACATTGCAATTGCTGGATGTCGATGGCTGTGACCTCAGTGAGGTCCGGCAGGAACCGTAGGCCAACCTGGTGGCGCCGGAAGTGCGCCACCTCTATTTCCCGTCCCTGTAGGGGTGGGTTGCGTTGTTTGCCTTTGGAGTCGACATGAGCCTACTTTCATTTCTTTTGCGTCGCAAGGCGCAGCCATCTAGCGCGGACGAGGTCTTGCCTCGTGCTTCAGGCGGCGTCGATGCCGTCCAGACTCCTGAGAGCGTGCTAGCTGGATTGATCACGGCTACGCTTGCAGATCGAGCCAGTGACCGAACGGCCAAGGAAAAGGACCGGCGTGCCAGTAATTTCCGGGCGTTCCTCTATTTCATGATGTTTGGCGCCCCCGCGCTGTTTTATCTGTTTCTGTACTTCGGTGTTAGCGGATGGAAGCCGACTTGGTCGAGCGATCCTGTTGTTGGAGTAATTCGGCTGGAAGGCCCCATTGCATCAGGAACCTCTGCTTCGGCAGAGAAGATCATTCCGGTGCTGACCAAGGCGTTCGAAACGGATTCGATCAAGGCCATCGTCATTGCTGTGGATAGCCCTGGCGGCGCGCCGGTCGAGTCTGAGCGCATCTATCGTGCAATGGCCTTGCTGCGAGCCAAGCACAACAAGCCAGTGGTGTCCGTCATCAACTCCTTTGGCGCGTCAGCCGCCTATATGGTGGCCTTGCATACGGACAAGATCTATGCAGGACGCTACAGCATGGTGGGCTCCGTGGGTGCAGTGATGGAAGGTTGGGATTTCCACAAAGTTTTGGAGAAAGTTGACGTGTCTCGCCGCGTGTACGCCTCCGGTGAATACAAGAGCATGCTCAACCCCTATGTACCCATGTCTGCTGGGGCAGACAAAGAGCTGCAGGCTCTCGTGGCCCAGATGGGGCAACAGTTCGAAGCGGAGCTGCGAGCAGCTCGCGCTAAGCACCTTAAGCCTGGTGTCAACTATGCCTCCGGGCAACCCTGGGGCGGTGTCGTGGCCAAGGATATTGGCCTTGTCGACGAGGTGGGCACCTTGGAAGAGGTCGTGACCAAGACATGGGATTTGCCCATGAAGGACTTAGGCCCGCGTGAGCATGGGCTGTCCTTCATGAGCGCCTCCAGTGAATGGCTGGCCGATGTGTTTTCAAAGACCTGGCTTAACATCCAATCCGCAAGTGCGACCCCTACGTTGCGCTAAATCTTCAACTACATCAAAACTGGGATGATCATGAACCGAAGCACCTTCACTCGTGCACCGATTGGTTTGGGCTTGGCTGCCGCCGCGTTGGCTGTCGTATCGCTTAATTTGGGCGGCTGCGCGGCCACACAAGTGGCCATTGCCAAGCGCGAACTGGATGTGCAGACCAAGATGTCTGCAACCATCTTCTTGGATCCAGTGAAGGCTGCAGACCGGACCGTGTTCGTTCAGATTCGCAATACCTCAGACAAGCAAGAGTTTGATGTGGCCACAGAGATCACTCAAGCAGTCGCGGCCAAGGGCTACCGCGTCGTTGACGATCCGGATCAGGCCCAGTTCTTCTTGCAGGCCAATGTTCTGTATGTGGGCAAATCTTCGTCAACGGCCAGCCAAACGCTATTGTCGGGGGGATATGGTGCGCCAGTGGCAGGCGCTGTAACTGGCCTGGCCGTCGTGGGGGCAATGGGCGGCAGTCCCTCCGGTCGGGCGTTTGCGACCGGCGCTCTGGCCGGTGGCCTCATCGAGACCGTCAGCGGCTCGATGGTCAAGGACGTCTATTTCTCGATGGTCACCGACGTGCAGATCAAGCAACGCCTGCCCAAAGGCAAACAAGCGACGGTCACGTCGGCCCATAAGCTGACCCAAGGGACCTCAGGTTCCGAGAGTGTTAACTATCAAGACAGCGTGGACATGAAGGCATATCAGACACGCATTGTTTCGACAGCGAACAAGATGAACCTGGAGTTCGAAGAGGCCGCAACGCCGCTGCGCCAAGGCTTGGTCCGTTCACTTTCGGGCCTGTTCTGACCCGGTTGCTCAAAAATTGGGCAGGCCAGTCCTGCCCTCTGGATGATCTTGATTTGATGCGAGGTTATCCACAGTTTCTGTGGACAAGGTTCTCAAGGCTGGTTGACCTTCTCAACCCGGGTGCCGCACGTCAGCGGTTTAGTTGCTTGGCTCCTGTAAAGCAATGATGGTCTTCGGCCATGGAGTTTCTTTTCATCAACCCACTGGGGAAGTCGCTTCCCCTTGGGGTGGTGCTTCCCATTTTTTATTGGAGAAGCACCTTGTCTCATTCTGTTTCCACTGAATCTCTGTCTATCGATGTGGCGTCTTTTTCTCCTACGCAGGAGATGTTGGATGCTGCCGAAGATTTGATGGCCACGATGGGCTACATCGCAGCCATTAAACCGCTTGTTCTGGCCAATCAGGCTGCGGTGCTTGCTCGGTATCAATGGCACATTGATCCGGCCTATGTGCACTTTGGCTTGCCTGACCAAATCGTGACAGATCCTGAACGGGCTCACTTGCTGAGCCCCGACGATGCTGTTGACTACCTCGAAGCAGTTCGGGCAGCGCATCGGAAGTCTGGCTTAGAACTGGCTCACGATGGCTGTCCCCTGGCAGAAGCCGAATCAGCTTTGAGGCTGTCCAAGTTCTACCTCATGTCCTTGATGCAGCCCGTCACGGGGATCAATGGGGGAGAGTTAGCATGCAGATCAGTCGTGGCATTTGAGCAGGCTGTTGCTGTCACCTTGGGGATTCTCGCCCCCGCTGTTGACCGCACACGCCGACTCAAATGCTTGACCATCGTTTGATTCGCTCACCAGGTTGGCATACACGAGGCACCTTCGGGTGCCTTTTTTTGTCTACGAACATTCCTTGTCGCATCTGAGTTACAGCAGTCAAAACACTGCTTGTGCTCAATGGGAAGATGGCTGATTGTTTGTCTGTGTTTGCATCAGGAGGCAGTGATGTTTGATTGGCTCATCAGGCTTTGGAGAAATTGGTTTTGGACGCCGCAGGACCACTTTGAGGAGTTCTGCCGCCAGAACTCAATTGAGCTGAACGGCGACTATGGCTTTGCCATTAACGGTCTGCTAGTCAGCGAGTTTGGGTACTTGCTAAGACTGGTTTCTGCTGGGCGCTTCGAGCGTTTCGATTCGCTGCGCGCGATGTACAACGATCGGCAGCAAATCTTGTATGGCATCACTCACGAGCTCCAGCTGGAGCAACTAACAGAAGAGCGATTGGTAACCCATGAAACCGCTGTATTCAACATGAAGAATCTGCAGGGCATTGTGCGGAAGATCTTTGCCATGGTTGAAATGGCTGACAAGCTCGGAGTTGCCTTGCCCGGCGAGGCTTGAGTCTTCCCACTTGTGCCACTAACATCCGTACTGCACATTGAGAAGCAGGAGTGGCGATCTATGCAGCGCTGGGAGTCTCGGCATCGGTACTATCAAGCGCTCATTCAGCGCAATCTCTTTGGGGAGTGGGAGCTCCTGCGGATTTGGGGGCGCAAGGGCGCTGCTCTGGGGCGTCAGGTCATGACCCCATGTGCGTCTTTAGCCGACGCAGATGCCTTGCTCAATCGCATCGCCAAGGTGAGAGCCCGCCACGGCTACCGCCTCGTGCAGTGACGCATTTTGTCGGCCGGTTCAAGTTCGCATCGCGAAAGCCGAAATCCTGTTTGCTTGAGAGAGCTGTGTCGTGCCGATGGGCTCACATAAGAATCCCATTGTGATCCAATTTCCATGCCTCCTCTTCGGGGGCATGCTTTTTTGCCAGCCTTTGAATGCGTGTTGAAAGGTGCGTTTATCGCACCTAAAAGCATGGGGTCAGAAATAATAGCGATCTGCAACCAGTCTATGCAGATACTGGCGCCTAGGCCTTATTCGAATTTTCTTGCTTTTGGGTAGGGCGGTTGCATCCAATATGGCCCGGTAGGTACCGACCTGTCCTCCGAGTTGTCGGTAGGTGACTAGCGCTTTGCGATTGAGTAAGGCTTGCAGCGACCACCAATGGTCGCTATGACGAATGTGTGCGGGGATGTCTGGGTCAATCCATCCGACAAACCAGCAAAGGTTGTCAGCAAAGAGGCGAAGGCTATTGACGGTGTGCCGGGGTCTTCGAGGGATGAATCCAACGGTTCCCTGCTGGCTGAACTCGGGCGTAGCCCACAGCGAGTCATGGTGGCCGATGCGATTGCGGACATCGCGAATCCTTTTGAGCAAGTTAGTAACCTGCAGCCTGAATGCTTCAGACTCGTAAGGTACGGCGTGGATGTTGGGCGCATGCGGAAATACCTGGCGCATGATGGTGGCCTGTAGCCCTCGTGGCTGGGCACGGTGACAAAGCCCTGCAATCAGGACTTCCCAAAATCCGAACGGCAGCGCGGCCACAACGTCGTCGGGTGTGACCACATAGGCTTTGCCCTTCTTACCTTTGATTTTTCGCACCACCGATAGGACATCGTCTTTGGATTGTTGGCTCAGTTTGTGGTGGGCCGTTAAGAACGGTGGGGCGCCCGCATTGGCGGTGTGCGCCGGGTTTGGGCGAGGCATCATCCAATCATAGGAATCGACGCCACCAAAGTGTTGCGACAGCGCGCGATGCAGGGCATTGCGAAGTGAGACTTCGAAGTCTCCAAGGATGGGCAGCAGTCCTGCGCCTACGGCCTGACTCCAGGCGTAGCACCCCAGGAGGTCCTTGTCCGTTTTCGTGTTGAAGAATGCCTTGAGGGGGGACAGGCGTGGATCGGTGAAGTGCTTCAGCATCTGGGGGGCTGTTTGATTTTCTCGAACTGCCGGTGTTATACTCGTTTACATAGAGACGGGGGTTTTCCGGGAAACCGGTTGTGCCCCTGTAATTTGAGGACAAAGCCCGCATAAGCGGGCTTTGGACTTTCTGGGGCCGATTTTATGGCGGACACAGTCATGCCAGTCGCCTGGAACCCGAACGCCGGTGGAGCCGTGAGGGCAGGGTCCGTGAGAAATCCTCCTTTTTTTGGTTGCTTGCGCGGCATCCTAAGCACTATTAGGATGCCGTCAGATTAAATGGGCGAAATCAGGGTTTTCTCAATGGGTCGATTGGTAACAGCGGGTCCTGCTAGCAGCAAGCTGGTTGAACCCGTGGCGTTTGAGTTCAATGGCCAGCCATACTGGCTTTTGACCGATGAGCAGCGCGACGAGTTTGTCCACGTACCAGGCGATCTTATTGCCGCTCGCTGCCCCGCCTGCGGCAGCCCCATCGTGCTGGTCGACGGCGATTTGGTGCACGATGCACGAGGCGATGGGGGCGCTCCCATGACACTAGGTGCTTATTGGGCGCTGTGCGACGCGTGTGTGCACACATGGCATCGCTCAGCTAGTCCCGATCAGGTTGTGGCCTTGTGTCAGGCCAAGCCAGCCACTCCCATAAACTCCAACTGTGGGCTCGGCGTTGCTGTGACAACCAATAAGCCGGGTGGGCGAGCGTGAGCACAGGTTTAACATCAGTGGCCATCGCGGCAGTCCCGGCCAAACGCGGCAGGCCCAAGGGGGCTGTGACCAACGACTTTCGCCGCATCACCTTGGGCGTGTGCCATTTTGCTTTTTTGCGTGCCTGGATCAACGGCGTTGACTTGCACCAGGCATGGGACCGCTACTTGGCCTATGAGGGCAGCAGCAGCGACGAGCGCCACATCAAGGCTGTGCGCGAGCGCTTGTACAGCCAGGTCGTATCCGATGGTCATGCCCTCAACGCCCAACTGAGCGACGAGCACAAGATCGATCGCTTCTTGGCCGTGCTGGGCACGCGGCCGCAACCGACGGCCGTCATGGTGTTGCCCACGATTGAGGCTTTCTGTCAGGCCCAAGAGCTGGATCAGGACTTCTATAGCGAAGCGGAGATCCAGCAGATGATCCGTGAGCACTACAACCTCGACCAGATCGACGAGGGGCAAGGCGATGCACGCGATGTGCGTGCCTTGCTGGAGCCGCCTGTGCCTGAGCTCAATGCCCATGTGCAGGCACTCAACGCCCTACAGACTCATCTGGCCCGAGCGGTGGGGCCGCAAGATGGCTTGGATTTGTGGTTCGCTGAGGGTATGGTCCTCAAGTTCCAATCGGTGGGCGTGGTCACCGTGAGCGACTTGGTGGACTATGTGAATGTTCATGGGTATCGCTGGTACCGCCGCATTGCCACCCTGGGCCCCACGCGAGCGCGGCGCATCGTGCACTGGCTCTTGAGCTTTGATCAACCCGATGACGCGTGGTTGCGCTTGCGACCGGCGTCGCTGGGCCCTTCCGCAACTGCATTCGGTGCTGGGCAGATCTGGGTCGGTGGCCAGGCCGTCATGACCGAGCCCATGCCGCGCTTTGGGCTGGTGCCCATGGAGCGACTGGTGGTTCCCGAGTCGCTGAGCGGGCGCCATGGTTACCTGCGAGCCAGCGGGCCCAACACCTTGGGCGCCGAGAGTGACGCCCAAGCAGTTCAAGCCTGGCTGGCCACCTACGCGGATCGTCCCAAGACATGGGATGCCTACAAGCGCGAGATCGAGCGGGTTTGGCTGTGGGCCTTGCTGGTGGCAGGCAAGCCTCTGTCATCGCTCACCAGCCAAGATGCGGCCCAATACAAGGCGTTTTTGGCTGCCCCGCCGGCCGACTGGATCCAGCACAGGCCAGTGGCCCGCAATTCTGAGGATTGGCGCCCGTTTCGGAGGCCCCTGGATGGGACCAGCCAAATCCAAGCGCTGCGCGTGGCAAGCATCTGTTTTGATGCCTTGGTCAGCCATGGCTACTTGGTGGCTAACCCAATGTCCCGATCCTTGCTCAAAGACGGCAAGGCCCGCAATCTGCGGCCTAAAACTCAGCGCCGGGGGTTTACAGCGAACCAATGGGCTTTTCTATGGCGTTGCACCCGAGAAGTCCCCGAAGCAGGTATGAGGCGACAGCGCATCCGGTTGCTGCTGCGGTTGTTGGTCAGTACCGGCCTGCGCCTGGATGAGCTCACCAGCGCTAGGCGAGGCGACCTGGTGCGCATGGAGCTCGATTCGGCCGGCCCTGCCAGCTTGGGCGAGCTTGTTTGGCTGTTGCCTGTGGTGGGCAAGGGTGGTGTAGAGCGCGAGGTGCCCGTGCCCGATGAGATCGTTGCCCACATCGACGCGCACCTGGTTGCGTGCCTGAGCCAAATGGCTGGCGAGCCGGTGGACGACTTGCGCGGCAGCGATCTGGGCAGCTTGCCATTGGTGGCGCAGATTACGCCTCCAGTGGGTGCGGCCGCACGCTGCCTGGCCAGTGTCGGCTTCGTTGAGCCTCTGCGCCGATCGGGCGTGTATCGCACGCTCAAGCGGTTTTTCCAACTCGTGGAGCGTCTCGCCTTGGCCGAGGGGCGGTCTGACGCTCAGCAGCTGGCCAGCGCCTCCACGCACTGGTTGCGCCACACGTTCGGGCGTATGGCGGTGGCCAGCGATGTGCCACTCGATGTGGTTAAAGAGGCATTAGGTCATGCCTCACTGGCAACCACCTCGATCTACACCACGGCGGAGCGTTCCAGGGTAGTGAGAGAGTTGCGCCGCTTGAACGTATCGTTCTCTTGATTTCGAAGGCTTCATGGCAAAGGGATTGCGTAGAGCGGTGGAATCTTGCCCAGCTCCTCTTTTGGTCGCTATGATGGACGGTGCGTTACGCGCACCCAACTCACTATTTTCTGTCCGTGTCAGTCCAACACCTTCCACCTCAATACCGCAAGGGCGATCTACGGCGCATGTTGGCTGTACTGGCCGCCATAGACATGACCAAGGGTGCAACTCTGGTTGAAATTGTTTCCCGCACAGGCCTTGATAAGAAAACCGTGACGCACATGATCGAACAGGCGCAACGGCAAGCCGGTGTGCAGGTGACCAAGGCGGTGTACACCTATCGTGTCGAGGACTGGGGACCGGTTATCCGGCGCGGTGGGCTCCGCTTGGTGTTGACTGGTGAGCTAGGTGATCCAGTGTCCGAAGTTGATGATTAACTACCGGAAATCAGGCACATGTAATGGCTTTCACCCATGTCAGACCCATTGGCGACTTGTATGAACTCCACATAGACGGCATGACCGTCATGGATGCATTCGGTCAGAGTCGGACTTTTAGCTCGGTCTTGGTTGCTGAAATGCATGGTCGTACATTGCTGGATCAGGACCAGGGCTGTCGCCTGCAGGTCGTCGCCGTGAGCGTTGGAGCCTTGTTTGCCAAGGAATACTTGCCAAGCGAGGCGGCTGCTTTCATGCGCGATATTCGACCCGGGATGACGAAGGTACAAGTTACTCGCCTGGCCCTTGATCGCGGCTTGAAGCCACAGTGGTCCCCGTCAGGCAATGGATTTGGGACCGTGCACAAGTTGTCGCTACGGATTAACACTTTGACCGTTTCACTGATTATCAAGATGGCGCCTGTCCACAACTCGCCCTCTACGTCTGCATGGATGGGGCAAAGATGAAACTGATCGTCCATTCGGTTCAGGCCGGACGCTATCACTGGACTTTGGTCGATGCTCAAGACTCGCTGATCACCGCAGGCGTCACGCCTTCTGTGTCAGAGGCTTTACATGAGGCTGGCGAAGAACTTCCCTTGGTCGCAATCCAGTTTTGGTGGGATGGCCACTGCCTCGGAACCGTGCCCAGTCCCATGCTGCTAGACAGCAACGAGGTCTTGGCCGAGCAGTTCGCCAATGCGCGATCAGCTCTGATGGCCGCCGGATTAGCTGGCGCTTGACAAGCCAAAGCAAAGGGGGCGTGCTGCCCCCCTCATGGTTTTAATGTTGTGCGGATCCCTGGCGCAATCAGTGAGGATATTGCTCAATGATCGCGGGCTCCACACCCGTGGAGCGCACGGCGTTTTCAAGCGCAGCAATCGTGTGTGGAATGAACTGGCTGGAGTCGCCTGCGATGGCTGAGGCCAGGGATCGGCTCATGGCATCTACGTCAAACCCGCCAGACACCTTGGTGAAGCTGTAATAAACGTCCATGTGGTAGCCCTTCGCGTAGGGGATCAGGCACACGTAGAACGTGGTCGCTTCAGCGCCCGCAAACGAGTCGTGCGTGATGGCATCGATCACCGATCCCTCGCAACGAGGGACGCGAATCTTCTGTCCGCTCATGGCCATGAATGCGCCCAGACCTGTGGATTGGAAGGGTTCCACGACCTCAAAGCGCTTGGGCTTTTCTGGGAGCGTCGCTGGTGGCAAGCTGTTGTTGAATTTGACCTCTTTGGCCTTGGTCTGCATGGTGTTCTTCAAGGCAGAGGCCAACTGGAAGGTCAGCGTCGGCGAGTAAGCCGTTTGAATGTCATAGATCTTGTAGCCCTCTACGACTTCGCGCGTGGGGGTCAATGATCCGCAGCCAGACAAGGCAATAGGAATCAGGCACAGAGCAATTTTCTTTAACATGAAGAGGGTTCTCCTTGAGTGTTAGGTAGCAGTTGCCATCTCGATAAGACCAGCCTCTCCTTCGTGTGAGTGAGAGGTCAAAGTGAGAGATCAATTCATCCACATTGTCGGCCATCTTCTCTGTGAGGCAACATGGCAGTTTGTGATTGGCGACAAAGTTTGATCACGCGAGAAGTTGTACATCCGCGTTGTGTCAAGTTAAACTTCGCGTGCACTTGCTGACTTCGGTTGGCCGCTTGCCGAGCGTATCGGTGCCAGACACGATTTGGCTTCTGAAAGATCGTGGATGCGTGAGCATCGAAGTTTTTCTTGTAACCCCGAGGGGCTTGTCATGCCCCACAGGGGACATGCGGGCTCCTCTTTTTTTTGGAGATCCGTATGGAAATCAAGCAATCAGAGGTTTCGACCTCAATCGTCCTTCACGGCCAAGCCAAGCTCGTTCCAGAGTCTCGGCGCTTGGAGTTCTTGCCAATGCTGTTTGGCGAACAGTTGATGATCATCGGAGAGATGACTGTCTTCAGCTTAATGTCCAAGTTCAGCCCCGATTATCACGGTGGTCTTTGGGACTTCGTCGAGGTTCCCAATGGCGGCTACATGAGGCCATCTGTTTCTCATGACTCACGCCTCTACAAATTCAGTTGTCCAGACAATTGGTTTGAGGGCGAGGTATCGGCTGATGCCGCTGGAATCATCGTCACACTCATCGCGCTTAGCCACATGAGTTTCAAGGATCGAACGGATCGCTGCGCAGATCACTTTCATGCGCTTCGCGATTTTGTGGATGGGCATCCTGAGGCCTCATTGATCTATCGAGCAATCGACTGAGAGGTGTAGCCACACACGTGATAGCGGCGTGGCGTTGGAAATCTTTCATTTAACCCTGAGGGGCACGTCAAGCCCTGATGGGTGGTACGCGCTCCTCATTTCGAGGAATCAATATGGAAATCGGTACTGTTCAGACCCAATTTGGGCAAATTCATGCAGAGGTTGGTCGCTATCCAAAAGGTGGGGCGATTTACGTGCAGTTCTACACTCACGCTGAGGGCTACCCAGAGCCCTTCCTGACACTTTCTACCAACATCCTTCCAGTCGGGGGTGGGCTTGGTTCCGACGAACTCTGTGTGAAGACGTGGAGTGAGAACGAGCCGTTCATTGAAGACATCTTCAATTCCGGTTGGTTCGAGGACACGGGCCGCAAAGTGGCCAGCGGATTCGTTCGCGCTCCGATCTGGCGACTAAAGGACTCGAAACACGTCCCAGAAACGTCAACTCAGCTCAAGCGGCACCAGGCTGCATAACATCAAAGCAGTAACGACCAGGACACGTACCTGGTCGTTCTCCTTTTCTCACCCAGCAGGGATCGCCACCCCTGGGGGAAGGCTACCTGCGCATATCAAAGGAGATGTTCATGGATAGCTATCTTGTCCGATCTGTCGGTACTAATCGAGGAGCACTACGCCTCTATCTGGACGGGTCTATTCTCGCAAGAAGTTCCTTCACCCCTGGCATGCCTTACGACATTGAGTCATCAAAGGATAGTCGATCCCTTCTTCTTCGTCGTGTTCAATCTGGAGCTCGCGTTGTAAGTCGAAAGCGCAAGCCTGGTCGATCCGAGTTCATGCCCGTCATTGACATCAACAGTGACGCCCTCTTGTCCGTATTTGGGGGAGGCTCAATTGTTCGTGTCGTGATCTCGGTCGACTCGATTTCGATCACGTTAATTGCTAGCGAGTTGGCACGCTTAGAGCGACTCGATAGACTGAATCGGTCTATTCAATCGCGGCATTTAAAGATCGGAAGCGTAGCGCATGGTATCGGTGGCATGGCCTATTCCGCTCACGCGGGACTGCTGCGTACAGGGCTCGGCTCCGAGCTGGTTGCAGCAGTCGAACTTGATGGAAATTGGCTAGGCCACGCCATAGAAAAAAATCCAGTCTGGTCAACGAGTACGGTGGCTGTAGCTGCACCGCTGCAGGAGTTTGTACAAGACCCTATCTCTCGCGATTTCAAGGTGGATGTTCTTGAATTGGGAATTCCTTGCTCAGGAGCGAGCCGTGCTGGTAAAGCAAAGCGAGGTTTGACCCGTATGGAGGCCCATCCAGAGGTGGGGCACTTGGTTGTTCCTGCTTTGATGTTGATCCATGCATGGAGTCCTGCAGTCATCGTTGTAGAGAACGTCAAGTCATATTCCAATGAAGCCAGCGCTGATCTTCTGAGGTCAATGCTGGCAGACATGGGGTATCAAGTACAGGAAGCCTGCCTAGTTGCCACTGATTTTGGTGAACTGGAAAGACGGGAGCGGTGGTTTTTGGTTGCAGTGACCAGAGGGATTCAATTTGATATCACCTCGGTTTTATCTGACGATCGGTCGCGCTATCGAAACGTGAGATATGTGGCGGATGTATTGGATCCAATTGAGGATGATGGTCCAGAGTGGTCTTCTTTTGACTATTTGGATACGAAGGCCGTTCGCGATGCAGAGAAAGGATCTAACTTCGCTAATCAGACAGTTGATGCTTCTGACATAGAGGTTCCTACGTTGCGGAAGGGGTATCAGAAGGTCGGATCAACCGATCCTCTTTTGGCCCATCCCACAAAGGTCGGCTTGAAGCGGCGGTTTACGGTTGCGGAACATGCTCGTTTGAAGGGGCAGCCAGAGTTTCTCGTAGAGGGGCTTGGTGTCGTCGCTGGCCATGCTGCACTTGGGCAGTCTGTTGCCTTTGAGCCTGTAGCTCGTTTGTTCGAAGAGATTGGTAACGCGCTGTTGAAGTGGGGGGAGTCAGATCCACAAACAGCCTTTCACGTACCGCGCTACTCCCTGGTTTCCGCGACAGGTTGATCACACGAGCATATTTTCTGTACCCGTGACCTATGTGGTTGATCTTCCAATGCTTCCAGATATAAACTTTGCGAGCGCTTGCTGACTTCTGTTGGCCGCTTGCCGAGCGTATCGGTGCCAAACACGATCCGGCTTCTGGAAGATCGTGGATGCGTGAGCATCGAAGTTTTTTTGTAACCCCGAGGGGCTTGTCATGCCCCGATGGGGACATGCGGGCTCCTCTTTTTTTGGAGCCTTACCATGATTGAAAAGATAACCGTTGGCGCATCCCCATGGGGAGAGAACTGCGCACAAATCGGATCCCCGAACTACTTTGAGCAGTCGTCCCTAGAGTGCAGCGTGTTCAAGCGGCAGCTGCTCCGTACACATCCGATCCCAAATGGTGTGCCGGTATCACTTGTCATTGATTCGTCGTTGCACGATTTTGGAGCGTACCGAGAGGTGGCCGTCAGGTTCGATAACACGAACTTAGCGGCAACCGAATATGCATACGCCCTCGAAAAATCGACTCCCGAGAACTGGGATGCTCTTGCTCGCTATGAACTACTTTGGTACCAAACCAAGAATCAGCATATGCGAGCTCTCAGAAGAGGTGAGATCGAAGAGCGCTCGGTGCCAAGCATGTACCTGCAAGGGCATCCTCCCGAGCACCTCAACGCAAATGCCACGCTGAGCGAGCTACTCGATTCCAATCCACTCAT
>JBKBIO010000030.1:0-17161 GCA_046299355.1 Aquabacterium sp.
GTGCTCAAGCGGCTGATCGCCAACATCGGCGCGGCCTTGCGCCACGTCAGGGCAGCTGCGGAGCAGTTCAAGGACCTCGACCGCTGGGGCTGCCTGCTGCGCTACATCAGCGACCGCATCGCGCCAGTCATCGGCCCGCCAAGACCCCCAACAGGGCTGCCAGCGGCGGGGTAACTGCCGGATTTAGGTTGAACGATCACTGGACGCTCCGTGCCGGCTACAGCCACGTCACCCAGCCCGTGCCCGCCCGGGAAACCTTCTTCAACATCCTCGCCCCCGGCGTGGTGCAGCACCACCTGACCCTGGGGGCTACCTGGCAAAGCCCTTGGGGCTTCAAGCTCACGGGCTATGCCGCCCACGCCTTCAGCAAGACCGTGAAGGGCCAGAACGCCATTCCAGAAGGCCTGCCCCCAGCAGGCTTTGGTGGCGGCAACCCCGACATCCAGCTGCGCGAAAACATCTTGGGCCTGGGCTTGGGCTGGTCATGGTGAGCCGACTCGGCCTTGACGCCGAATAACCACAAAGGCTCAATAGTTCCCGCATTGTCTTTTCGTGAACTGGTTGGTAAATTAATTACCGATCAGTTCAAGGAGAGATCATGCCCAATCTCAGCAAACGTCGTTTCCTGCAATACACCGCGGCCGCTGGCGCCGTTCTGGCACTGTCCGCTTGCGGCGGTGGCGACAGCAACGACGCCGACATCGTCGAACGCCTGGCCGCTGACCCCCAGTTCAGCCTGCTGGTTGAAGCCGTTCAGGCTGCCGGCCTGGTCGAGACCTTGCAATCCGCAGGCCCCTTCACGGTGTTTGCCCCCACCAACGACGCCTTTGTGGCCTTGTTGGGCGAGGTTGGGCTGAGCAAGGAAGCCGTGTTTGGCAACACCGCGCTGCTCACCACCATCTTGACCTACCACGTGCTGGCAGGTGAAGTGCCATCACGTGATGTGCCTCGTGGCACCAACATCGAAACCGTCCAGGGCGAAAACATCGTCGTCAACCGCGGCGACAGCACCTTGGTCATCACCGATGCACGCGGCCGCACCAGCAACATCACCTTCACCAACATCGACACCAGCAACGGCGTGATCCACCGCGTGGACCGCGTCATCCTGCCCTTGTCGCTGCCTCAGTTGAACATCGTCCAGGCCGCACGCGTCACGCCCAGCCTGAGCATCCTGGTCGAGGCCGTGGTGGCCGCCGGCCTGGGCGCCACCCTCAGCAGCCCCGGCCCCTTCACGGTGTTCGCCCCCACCAACGACGCCTTTGCATCGCTGCTGGCCGAACTCGGTGTCACCAAGGCTCAACTGCTGGCCAACACCGAATTGCTGACCACCGTGCTGACCTACCACGTGTTGAGCGGCGAAGTGCGTGCCGACGACATTCCCTTCTCTGGTGGCGAAGTCGAGGTCAACTCGGTCGAAGGGCGCCCCTTCACCATCATCGAAGAGCCACTCAGCATCGACGATGGCGCCGCTGAGCGTGACAACGCCAACATCATCCTGACCGATGTGCTGGCCAGCAATGGTGTCGTGCACGTGATCGACAAGGTGATCCTGCCGGGCGAAGACAACTGATCGCACCAGACTCGCCCTGCCCCCACTGATCGGTCTGCTACCATTTCAGGCGGGGAGGGCTGCTGCAGAGGCCCACCGCACCCCGCGTACCGTCAAGGTCGCGGGGTTTCTTGGTTCAGGTCTGGCTAAGGTCCCGAGGGGCTTGGTGCCAAGGTCATCGTCTCACGTCCCTCATGAAGTCATTGCACCTGATCGCCAGCGCCAAAATGGGCGGGGCTGAGCGCTGGTTTGTGCGTTTCCTACAGGCCATGCAGGCCGCAGGTGAAGAGGTCCACGCGGTGGTACGGCAGCAATCAGAGCTGGCCACCACCCATCTTCAAGGCATCGCCCACACCGAAGTGGGCTTTCGCACGGTGTGGGACCCTCTGTCCAAGTGGGAGATCTCGCAGGTGCTGCGGCGCCATGACGCCCCGATCGTCCAGACCTACATGAGCCGGGCCACGCGCCTCACCCATGTCCCTCCCGGCCGTGGACGCGTGCACATCGCCCGTCTGGGCGGCTATTACCGCCTGCCTCCATTCACCCACGCCCACGCCTGGGTCGGCAACACGCGGGCGCTGTGCGACTGGATGATCCAAGGCGGCTTGCCCGCTGATCGCGTTCACCACATCACCAACTTTGCCGAGCCTGCCAAGCCCGCGTCGGCCGAGCAGTTGCAAGCCCTGCGGGCTCAATTGAACGTTCAGCCCGATGACTGGCTCATCCTGACAGCAGGTCGTATGGTGGGCTTCAAGGGGCACCGCTATCTGATTGAGGCGATGAGCCGTCTGCCCACGGTGGTGTCCGGTCGTCGAACCCGTCTGGTCTTGATCGGCGATGGCGAACTCATGCCCAGCCTGACCCAGCAAGCGCGAGAACTGGGCGTGACAGATCGCATCCACTTTGCCGGCTGGCAGCACGATCCTTCAGCGTGGTTCCATCTGGCAGACATGGTGATGTTCCCCTCGCGTGACGAGGAAACCCTGGGCAATGTCATCCTTGAGGCCTGGGCTTACGGCAAGCCGCTCGTGACCACCGCATTCCGTGGCGCACGCGAACTGACCCGACACCAACAAGACGCCTGGGTGGTGCCTTGTGATGATCCCAAGGCCATCGCCGAAGGCATCGAAACCGTCATGAAAGACTCCGCCCTCATGGCGGCCATGGTGGCCCACGGTCAGCAGCGCCTGGAGGCCGAGTTCTCTCAGCGCGCCATCATCGGGGCGTACCAGAACCTCTATCGCCAACTGCTGGGCGAGCGTTGATGGCATGAGCACACCAACGTTACCTGAGCCCCGGCGCATCCTCATCGTGCGCCTGTCAGCCCTGGGCGACATCGTCATGGCCTCGGGCTTGCTGCCCGCGCTCCAGGCACGGTTCCCGCAGGCTGAGATCTCTTGGGTGTGTGAGCCCATGTGCGTGCCCCTGCTCAAGCACAACCCTCGGCTCAAGAACATCATCGCCTGGCCACGGGGTGAATGGCAGGCCCTGTGGAAGGCCAAACGCTATGGTGACCTGTGGCGTGCTGTTCGTGCGTTTCGCGCCCAACTCAAGGCCGAACAATTCGACCTGGTACTGGATGCCCAAGGGCTGCTGAAAAGCGGGCTGGTGGCCTGGCTCACCGGTGCACCACGCCGCGTCAGCATCATTGCCCGCGAAGGCAGCCACCGTCTGGTACACGAAGTGGCCACGCCCAAGCCTGGCGCCGATCCAGTCATGGGCTCGGAGTACCGCTTCCTGGCCCACTACCTTGGGGCCCCCCAAGGCAGCTTTGTGCATGATCTGGCCGTGGGCCAGGCTCAGCGCGAGCGCGCCCGCCAGGTGTTGGCGGAGCGCCTGCACGCCACCGGGCAAGGCTTGCCCGGCGATCGCCCCCTGGTGGTGCTGGCACCGTTCACCACCCGGCCGCAGAAGCATTGGGTGGAGGCCGCTTGGACCGACCTGGGGCAACAACTGCTGGCGCGTGGCCTGCAACCGGTGGTGCTGGGTGGTCCAACTGATCGCGAGGCCGCCGAGCGCATCTGCTCCAACCAGCCTGCACTGCTGAACCTGGCCGGCGCCTTGAAACTGGATGAAAGCGTGGCCCTGATTGCCCAGTCTCAACTCTTGATCGGGGTGGATACCGGACTGACGCACATGGGCTCGGCCCTGCGCATTCCCACCGTGGCCCTGTTTGGCTCCACACGCCCCTACCGTCAAGGCCCCACGCCGCTCACCCACATCCTCTACGATGGCTTGCCTTGCTCTCCGTGCAAGCGACGCCCGACCTGCAACGGCGCCTTCACCTGCATGACCGGCATCACCCCTGCGCGGGTGTTGCAAGCAGCGCTGACCCAACTGGAGCTGGCAGCATGAAAATCCTGCACGTTGAAGCCGGCATGCACCTTTATGGCGGTGCGCTGCAAGTCGTCTTTCTGCTGCGGGGCCTCAAAGCGCAGGGCGTGGACTGCGTGCTGGCCTGTCCCACCGGCAGCGCCATCGCCGCCGAGGCCGCACCCCACGCACGCATTGTCGAGATGACCATGCGTGGCGATGCCGATGTCGGCCTGGTGGGCCGCCTGCGTCAGCTCATCCAGGCCGAGCAACCGGATGTCATCCACCTGCACAGCCGACGGGGCAGCGACCTGTGGGGCGCCATCGCCGGACGGCTGGAGGGCGTGCCTGTGGTGCTGAGTCGGCGAGTGGACAATCCCGAGCCACGCTGGCTCGTGGCGCTCAAGTACCGGCTGCATGATGCCATCGTCACCATCTCGGATGGCATTCGCCAGGTGCTGTTGAGCGAAGGGGTGCCGCCCTCCAAGCTGAACCTGGTGCTCAGTGCGGTGGACACCGACCGCTACCGCCCTGACCGCTCACACCTGGGCTGGTTCCGCAACACCTTTCAGGTGGCCGATGATGAACTCACCATCGGCATGGTGGCCCAGTTCATCGCCCGTAAGGGACACGTGACCCTGCTGGACGCCCTGCCCCAGGTGCTGGCCCAACACCCAAAGCTCAAGGTGCTGCTGTTTGGCCAGGGGCCCTTGTGGGATGACATCAACGCGCGCGTGCAGGGCGACCCGTTGCTGTCCCAGCATGTGCAGCTGCCGGGTTTCCGCAAGGACCTCGACCGTGTGCTGCCCTGCCTGGATGTGCTGGCCCACCCGGCCCAAATGGAGGGCCTGGGCGTGTCGCTGCTGCAGGCGGCGGCCTGCGGCGTGCCGCTGGTGGGCGGACGCGCCGGTGGCATCCCCGAGATCATCCAGCCCGGTTTGAATGGCGAACTGATCACCCCTGGCGACACCGCCGCGCTGGTGCGTGAACTCAACAAGGTGCTGGCCTCGGCCGATCTGCGCCAGCGATACGGGCAAGCGGGGCGCCAATGGGTGGTCGAACGCTTCTCGATCGACGCCATGGTGCGGGGTAACCTGTCGGTCTACCAGCAACTCATTCAGCGCCGCACCACATCGTGAGCACACGCACGGTTGCCCTTTACTTCGTCGCGTCGCCACTGCAATACCTGGCGGCTCGGCAAATTGCGCAGCGGCATGAAACAGGCGCTCGGCAGGTGCTGGTCTGGTACAAAAAGGGCCTCAAGTCCATCGTGCAAGCCCACGAGTGGGATGCCTGTGCTTACATGCCCTGGCCCCGATGGGAGCCCCTGCCGGGGCCCTTGGGCCGGCATCGTCGCCTGCGCGCCAACATCCCGATGGTGGCCGATCTGGTCGGCCCGTGCGATGAGTTGCACATCCACAGCGCGGTGTTTGACACCGAAGCCATCAATTACTTTCTGCGGGCGCTGCCCCCACGCTGTGGCGCACGCCGCATGGCGGCGCGCATCCTGCCTGACGGGGTCATCAGCATTCGGCGCTATCCCCTGTCACTCGGTAAACGGCTGATCCAGCGCACCCGCCAGTTGCGGCGGCTGCTGGCGCCTGAGCTGAACTACTGGTGCTTCGCCGGAGACCGCATCGGCTCCGACGCCCCATTCTGCGATCGCATTTACGTGTTGCCAGGCTTGCCGCACGAATACCCCGCCAACAAGATCGTGACACTGGACCCACTGGCCACCGCCAGTGCATCCCACAACCCAGGCGCTCCCCGACGGGCGCTGGTGATCGGGCAACCGATGGTGGGCGCAGGCTTGATGAGCGCGGAGGACCGCGATGCCGTCAGCCGCGAGATCGCACAATGGCTGAAGGTGCAGGGCTTTGATGAGGTGCACTACAAAGGCCACCCCAAAGACCCAAATCAAGAACTGTGCGCCCCGAACTACCAGGTGCTGCACCTGACCGAGCCCGTCGAGCTCTGGATGAGCCACCAGCCTTACCAGGCCGTGGTGGGCACGCGGTCCACGGCGCTGCTATTTGCCGCCCAGCTTTACGGGCCAGACGCCACGGTGCAGGCCTTCGGCTGGGACCGCACGCGCTTCAAGTCACGCGCCGAAGCACGCGATATGGTCCAGGCCTTCACACAGGCCGGCGTGCAACTCACGCACCAGCCAGCACTTGACTGACGCACGCACGCAAGTCGTCAAAAACGGCATCGGCCTCGGGGCACGTGGCCACCGACTCCTCATTGTCTGACTGCACCAGGTAAGCCCGCCCCACACCTGCCGCCCGTGCCGCCTGCATGTCGGCGGGCTTGTCGCCCACCATCAGCGATGCCGTCAATGACAAGCCGTGCTCGCGCGCAGCGCGCAGGATCATGCCTGGCTCAGGCTTGCGGCAGTCACACTCGATGGCCAAGGCGGGCACCGAACCCTTGGGGTGATGAGGGCAGTGGTACACCGCCGTCAACGTCACCCCGGCGTCTTGCAGGTGCTGCCGCATGCGCTGCGTGAGGCGCTCAAAGTCGTCTTCGGTGTACATGCCACGGGCCAGGCCCGATTGGTTGGTCACCACCACCAGGGCGTAGCCGGCATTCTGCAAATCGCGCATGGCCTCGATGGCGCCGGGCACGAACTCGAAGTCCTCCCAGCGGTGCACGTAAGCCCGATCCAGGTTGATCACGCCATCGCGGTCCAGAAAGGCCGCCTTGCGCCCGCTGCCCGCGCGAATGCGCTGCACCAGCGAGGTGGTTGAATAGCCGTCCACAAACGGGATGGCCAGGCTCTGGCCGCCCCAACTGCGCACCACCCGCGTTTCTTCCAGCTGCTCCATGTCGTAATCACCGCCCTTGACATAGATGTCAGGGCGCAAGGACTCAATCAGGGCCACGGGGGTGCCCTCGTCAAAGAACGTCACCATCGACACCGAGGCCAGCCCAGCCAATACCGCAGCACGGTCTTGCGCCTGGTTCAAGGGCCGGTCCGGCCCCTTGCCCAGGGTCTTGGCCGAGGCATCCGAGTTCACAGCCACCACGAGCGACGCGCCCAACTGCCGGGCTGCATGCAGGTAGGCCACATGTCCGCGGTGCAACACGTCGAACACGCCGTTGGTGAACACCACGGGCCGCGGCAACGAGGCCATGCGCGCCGGCGCCTCCTCGCGCGAGCACACCTTGTCCAGCCACTCGCTCATGCCACCAACTCCTCGTAGTTGACATGGGCGGTACCGAACTTGCCCACCACCACGCCACCGGCCTTGTTGGCCCAGCTCATGGCCTCGCGCACGGGCATGCCCGCCGCCACCAAGGCCGCCACCGTGGCGATCACGGTATCGCCGGCGCCAGTCACGTCAAACACCTCGCGCGCCTGCGCGGGCTCGTGCGCCTCGCCGTGGGCATCAAACACCGTCATGCCTTCTTCAGAGCGGGTCAGCAACAAGGCCTCCAGGCCCAGCTGCTCGCGCAAGGCATGGGCCTTCTTGGCCAAGGTGGCCTCGTCAGCCCACGCCCCCACCACCTGCGCCAACTCGGCCCGGTTGGGGGTGATCAGGGTGGCGCCCGCGTAGCGCGCGTAGTCGCTGCCTTTGGGGTCCACCAACACCGGCTTACCGGCCTCGCGCGCCAGCGCAATCATGCGTGGAATGTGGGCCAAGCCGCCCTTGCCGTAATCCGAGAACAGCACCACGTCATGGGCCGCCAAAGCTTGCTCAAAATCACCCAGCATCTGGCCCAGCACTTCATGGTCGGGCTCACGCTCGAAGTCAAGCCGCAACAGCTGTTGCGAACGCCCAATCACGCGTAACTTCATGATGGTCTGCAGAGACGCATCCTGACCCAGGATGGTCTGGATGCCTTGCTCGTGCAACAAGGCCTGCAGGCGCCGCCCGGGCTCGTCCTGGCCAACCATGCTGAGCAGGGTCACGCCTGCACCGAGTGTCTTGACGTTCAAGGCCACATTGGCCGCGCCACCCAGGCGGTCTTGCTCATTGCCCACCTTCACCACGGGCACAGGCGCTTCTGGCGAAATGCGGTCCACCGCGCCAAACCAATAGCGGTCCAGCATCACATCGCCCACCACCAGCACGCGGCGAGCGGCCAACTGTTCTTTGCTTGGAATCACGCCAGCCCCAGATGTTGTTCGATCAAGCCACACAAGGTGTGCCCGATCAAAATGTGCGCTTCTTGAATGCGAGCCGTCACGTCGCTGGGCACCACGATGGCCACATCGCACTGCGCCTTCAAGACCCCACCGTCACGACCCAGCAAGCCCACCACCTTCATGCCGATACGCCGTGCCTCTTCCACCGCACGCACCACGTTGCGCGAGTTGCCTGAGGTGGAGATGGCCACCAGCACATCACCCGCGCGGCCCAAGCCCGCCACTTGGCGCGCAAAGACTTCGTCGAAGGCGTAGTCGTTGCCGATGCAGGTGAGCGCCGAGCTGTCGGTGGTGAGGGCCAAGGCCGCCAAGGGGCGCCGATCTTTGATGAAGCGGCCTGTCAGCTCGGAGGCCAGGTGCTGGCTGTCGGCGGCTGAGCCGCCGTTGCCGCAGAAGAACACTTTGTCACCATTTCGGAGTGCCTCGGCCATCACGAGCCCAGCGTGGGACACGTCTTCGTCGAGACAATCCAATAGTTTGAACAAGGCTTGGTGTTCAGCCAGGTTCGCAAGAAACAGCGTCATCACGGCGACCAGTTGAAAGGCACAAGCTCCAATTGTCGCGCAATCAATCGAAGGACCGCAGAGACGGGCGGGCGACGTGGATACAATCTCTCGCATCCTCTGGAGGCAAGCCAAGGACCTGATTTGATGCCCATCACACCGAGGCAGGCGCTGACCATCGTTGGGTTGGCCGCCCTGACGGTGCATGCCAGTTTATGGATGCTGCCGCTGATACAACTCGACCGGCTGTTCATGCCGGACGACACCTATTACACGCTATCCATTTCAAGGAGCATGGCCAGGGGTCTGGGTCCCAGCACCGATGGCATCAACGTAACAACCGGTTTCCAGCCCTTGATCGCCTTGCTTCAGGCGCCGCTGGCAAACATCATCCCTACACCAGACACATTGGTGCAAGCGGCCTTGGCCTTGAGCGCGGTATTCGGCGTCCTGACATGTGTCGTGGCCGCCCGTTTGGTGCAACAGATCACGTCATCAGCCCCAGCGGCCCTCCTCACAGGTTTGCTGATGACCGTCACTCCCGCAGTCATCTCGAATCACCTCAACGGGCTGGAAACCTCTCTAGCCAGCCTGCTACTGTTGCTGTGCATTCAGCAAATGCATGCGCTTACCCAGGAAGGCTCGATCTCTAAAGCCTTCGGTGCCATGCGCATTGGTGCGCTCTGTGGCCTGGCCCTGCTAGCCCGTATCGACAGCTGTTTTGTGGTGGGGTTGCTAGGCGTGTGGTCGCTGGCCACATTGCCATGGCGGGCAACCTTGCTGATCGTCATCACTGCGCTGTGTGTCGTATCTCCGTGGTGGGTTTACTGCTGGATTCACACAGGCTCAGTCGTTCCCGAAAGCGGTTCAGCAGTCCGACAGATCGTTCAAGACCACCAATCGTTGCACCTGACACCAGCTAGAACCGTCCAACTGGCTGCTCAAGCGCTGACAGGTTTACTGGTGGAGTCGCGGCAGCCATGGGTGTCCTGGGTTCTTGGCGCGCTTCTCATTCCGTTGCTGAGCATTCGTGACGCGCCACGACGCGTGATGAGCATTGCGCTGATAGCACTACTGACGTTTTATGTGGCGTACTTGCCTGCTTTCTGGTTCTTTGAGCGCTATTTCCATCCTGTCTATGTTTTCCTGATCGTCTTGGCAGGGTGCCGCCTCGGTGATGCGCTGAATCGGCCGAGCTATGGTGCTCCGAACTCATACTTCCCGCAGATGAACGAGCGCTCGTTGTCGCTAATCACGACCAGCTTGATTCTGTTAGTCGTGTGCACTCAAATAGTCCGACTGAGCGCGTTCTGGCAACCCACTGAGGTGCAACGACCGTTCGTGTATGGCGGGGCCAAAGGCTACGGGGAAGTCGGCAAAGCCATCGCACAACAGCTGCAACCGGGTGTGGTCATTGGTGCCATGCAGTCTGGTTCACTGGCATTTCATGCACCCATGGGGGTTCGGGTTCTGAATCTGGACGGCGTCGTCAGCAGACAGGCCGCACTCGCAATCCGCCATAGAACTCTCGGCAATTACGCTGTCGATCAAGGCATGACGCATTTCGCGGACTGGCAACACAACCTGGGCATGCTGGAGCGTCACTCCACCAACGGTGTATCGCTTCGCTTGACGGAGTTGATGTCGTTCAAGCCGCAAGGGATCGACAAGTTCACGCTGTACCGAGTCAATTAACACCCTGACAGGCTGACATGCGCGCAACAGTCCCAATTTCCGCAACCAGCGAACACCGGTCTTATCGCTGGTCTACCGCGCTATTGCTCACGATTGGTTCAGCCTTCGCCCTGTTCGCGGCCAGCTTGATACCAGGCATGCCCCTGGGGCAGTACTGGTGGGATAACCTGGCACTATCGGGTGCGGCATGGGCGATCGACACCGGTCTCACGCCCTCGGTTGACTTTTGGGCTCCACTGATTGCGCCGCTTTACCTGAAACGGGCTGCCATCCAGATCGGCGGCTTTGAGAGCCACTACTTCGTCGAGTGCGTCATCCAGGGAATGATTGCCTTGGCCCTGTTCATGGTGCTCAACAGCGAGTCGTTGAACAAAAGGACATCGCTGGTGCTGGGCGCTGTCGTGGTGTTGGTAGCCACCCTCCCTGCCAATCATTCAAACGCCATCAGCAGCGCGGCGGGTTGGATCAACTACGCCGGAAACTACAACCGACTGTGCGACGCGTTGTTGATGGTGCTCTTTCTGCTGCCTTTGCAGCCAGACAGGGCGCCGGCCAGCGGCGGGGGGCAGATCATCCGGCCCATCGCTCTCGGCTTGCTGGTGGGCTTGTTGTTCTACACGAAGATCTCAGCCTTCCAGGTAGCGCTTGGCTACTTGCTGGTGGTGCTGGTCATGCTGAACCATGCAGGCTTGCGACGTGACATCACCGTTGGGCTACTGCTCTCACTTGCCGGCGGCTTGATGATTTGGTGGATGACAGGTATTGGCCCAGGGTACTTGACCGACTTGGCAGACATTGCGCAGACCAAATCGTCACTGCTGGGCGAAACCGCTGAACTCCGCCTGCACAATCTCTGGCAGCGTCATGAGATTGAGCTTGTCGCACTCGTCATCTTTACGCTTTGGTTGGGAAAAGCACTCACACGCAGTCAAGCTAGCTGGCGTCAACGCATGGCGATCGCCAGCTTGTACGCCTGCGCCGTGTCGGGTACCTTGCTGTTCACACTCACCAACTACGGCGACATGGGGCTGACCCCATTCGTAGCCTGTTTTTACTGCGTCTACGTCATGACTCGCCGCCACCGCAGGCAGGACACCAGTCGGCTGGACAAGCGCCTACCCGTCTTGATCATTGTTTGCTGCTTGCTAGAAGTGTTTGCGTTTTACGCTCGCTGGTCGCTCGGTTTCGTGCGCCAAGATCGTTTGAGCGAGCTTGAACATCTGCCCGTCAACACCCATTTTTTCCATGATCATTTTTTGGTCACCAAAAAAGACTGGCAAGTCCGTCCAAGCGCCCAAAGTCTATCTAAGGCATATATTCCGCAGCGACACACGCCACCAAATTACGCAACCTACGTACAGCTTGCCAGTGATGTCTCCAGCTTCCTTGGTAAACGGTATCCAACAACTTCAAAGGTTTACCTGATTGATTTCCCCGCCTACCTTTTTTCCTTGACCAATGGCTTTGCCATTCCTATTGGTGCGCCACCATGGCTGCTGTACGGCCACGAAGTGACAGATCGCCATACCGAGCGCCTCAGCGTCTGGATGAAAGCGGCAGACGTCATCGTGCTGAGCACCTGCTCATTGCACCAACCCAATCGCGAGAAGCTGACACCCTTGACCAAACCGACTCTGAAACAGCACTTCCGTGAGGTCTATCGAACGACCTGCTGGGCGGTCCATGAAAAACAAAGCCGCGCATGACTGCAACGCCCTTCCAGCAAGATCAGCCATGTATGGGCTGCATACTCAAAAACAAGACACGTAGCGCCAAACAGGAGAACGACAGCTTCGCGTGAAGAAATCGTCAGATATCAATAAAATACGTGAACGACAAAAAAATGAAGGCAATCAGAAATAGCGCAAAAAAAATGTTTCTGACCCTATTCAAAACACGCCCCAGCTTGACCTGCTGTCGACTAGCCTGGTAGTGTTCAATAACCACATCCCCAACCATATCAGATCTGTCAAATATTTTTGTATAGCCTGGTGGCAGAGGAACTATATTGATATCAGGGCAGGCTTTAACTGCCCGCTGGAATCCATCTTGATCAACATCCGTCGGCTTGCCACCCTGACTGTCAATCCAACATTTCAAGAAATGCCTTACTCGCTCATTATTTCGCAAGTACAAGGTCCCAGTCAGATAAGAGTGAGTAAAGCCGGCAGCCTCACTTGAACAATAAACACCGACATCACCCTCAAAACTTCGCAACAAATCCGGATACCTCTTCATCACCGAATCCGCATCAAGATAAAGAACATCCTTCCCTTTAAAATCATCAAGGCACTGAAGCAGAAATTCTGGTTTGATGCGAGTATTGGCCTCCCAAAATCCACGGCTCTTGTAGTGCTTCTTATAAAAGTCGATACCAAACGAAGACACCGACTGCTCCAGCGAAGCAACTTGACTGGCGTATTGATCAGTAAAAAACGCGCAAACAACAAAATTTGACATCACTCCTCCGCCTCGGGCAGCCGTAGAGGCCTCACCAAATATCTAGTCAACATCATAAAAACACGAACCTTTCTAACCGCCGACCATCTCAGCCTCGATACGATTCCAAGCTGATCCGAGCGATCACAACCTGTTCGATCAATCGTCGACTGGACTCCCTCACCACCATGCAGCACCACTGGAGGGACAGTCATGAGTATGCGCAAACCATGCGCCCAATACTCGTCAAATGCGGTATCAATGGGAGTCACAGGTTCACGCAAAGACGCCATGAGGCGCTGGGCGCCCAACAAGCTGAGCACGTATCCGGCAGTCCCGCTGGGGCTTTTGGTGGCTAACGCGACAGCATGTCTAGCGTCGAGATCAATCAGGGGCCAGCCAACCTGCTTTTCAATCGCTGACAGTCTGATGACATCCCAATCGCCACCCAAGTTGGCGCAACGCTCAATGACGGGCCAAGCATCAGGGGTGAGTACTGCGTCATCCTCAAGGACCAACGCCTTCGGTATCTCTTCGTCGATCACCCGCAGCCATACCCCCACATGGCTGAGGTAGCAGCCGATCTCACCAGCCGTTAGGGGCCAGCGCGCCCCTCTCGACAATGCTGGCTCCCGCCCTAAAGCACGACCATCAACTGCGTCAAAGAACTCAAAATCGATCCCCAATGAACCAAGATGCTGTGCTATCGCCATCCTCCGGCACTGCGACCGTGACAGACTGATTACAAAAACCTTCATCGGGTCACGCTATCCATTGGGTCCAACCATTCTTGTAGATCGGTCGCTCAAAAGCCTTGGTGACCCCCAGCGGTCCAACGAACAGAAACAGCAGCACCACGCCCATAACCCACCGACGACGACGATCCATCACCGTCGATAGTGCCTGTGCAACCTGATCGTAGCGACAAGCAAACAGAGTAATCACCAAAAGCGCGTTGGTCACGCCGATCGACCACCAGCGGAAGTAATCATGCCCGATCGGCATCAGCATCAACGGACCGACGAGCGCAGCGCTTAGCAACACAATCGCAGATCGTGGCAAGTGCCGCACAGCCGTCAAAAACACTGGTCTGAGCAAAAAAATCAGCGGCATCAACACAAACAGGAACATCCAGACGTGATCACGCAAATAGCGCGTACTGAACGCACGCTGCACCGTGAACTGCACATTGGCCTCCACAGAATCGCGAAACAGCACCGATACTGAATCGGCCATGACCCATGTTCCATGGCGCTGGGCCAGCAACGCCATGTAAGACGGCATGTCCATATCCGACATGTGGCCATGCTGCCAGACAAAAGCTGTGAGCATCAGCAACAGCAACAAGACGAACACCACCACCATCAACTGAGTGCGCGTAGGGTAACGCCAGTACCAGAATGCAAGCACGACTGGTGCGAACATGAATAACGCAGCCTCGTGGATCAGAATCGATATGGACATCAACACGAGCAACACCGTACCGGTGAACACCGAATTGCGCCAAGCCACTACGCCAATGGCCGCTAAGGCCAGCAAGAAGTTCAGTTGATCGAAGCGACCAAAGTCATAGGCCATGTTGGCCAAGGTTGCCGGACAGCACACGGCAAGCACCGCGAAGAGCCACAGACCCTGGCCTGAACTTGGCGAGACCCAAGCCGGGACCATGAATAACACCAAAAGCAAAGTCACCAAAGCTGCCAAAACGACACCTGCCGCCAGCTGCAAATCAGATAACCCGGCCGGCCAATCCAGTTGTCGCCAAAGTTCTCCCACCAACGCGCGCTTAAGAAACTCCGATTCATAGCTGAACAGCCAATGAGTGAGAGCCCACTCGCGATCAATGCGCAGCCCCCCAACCACCACGAAAGCGGCGAACAACAATAAAGCGACGCTCCAGCCAACGCTCTTGTAAAAAATTGATTTTTGTACGCTCACGATGCTTCCAAAAGACTGGCCCTATGTCGCGGAACCATTGCTCCAACAATTCCTGATTCTTGCTGACGTTGTGCAAATTTGAGGTTGATGTTCCTGAATCGTTGTCGAAGCGCATCAGGGTCTATCAAACGGGTGCAGGAATCATCAATCAGAGCCATTTCCCTCATCAAAGCAGACAAGCTCATCGAGTCAGGCCTTAGCCAGTTCAGTATCCAAGCAGCCTTCCGGGGTTTCTCATAGCGCAGCACTAGCCGATGATCAATCCCCATTGCTCTTGCGATGCTCACAAACTTCGAAGAGTACCCAACAAGACCCACCTCGCGCCCGGACAACCACCCCCAGTAAGCGCCGTGGAACGAATTGGTCAACACACGAGACGCCACCGCCAACCGGCTTTCAAACTGCTGCGCCGTGCAGCTGTTCAACAAAAAGTCCCAGCCTTGCGAAGCAGCCAACTTCTGTAACTCAACTTGCTCTGCCACCCCAGTCACCCTAGGATCGGCATTCAGGAACAGCAAAGTGCGATCGCTCTGCGGCGCCACATCCAGCATGGGATGTAAACAACTCACACACGGCAAAAAACGATCGGGGCCCTTCAAGTGATCGATGTCACGCAAACCCCAGTCAGCGTAGGGCAGCTCGCTCACCAAGGCGGGCTCATGGCCTGAGCGCTTCACCGGCTGCCCCGCCCCCCAGAGGATGGCATGCGATGGATGGATCTGATGACGAGCCAAAGCAGCCAGGCCCAAATCGGCAAACACCCCGCCGCCCACAATGGCCATGGGCGCCCTGGGATTGACGAACTCAAAATAGTGCTTGGGCGAGCACAGATCGTCGCCTAGGTTGTAGACACTTGGATGGTGGTGGATGAATGTGACAGAGCTCACCAAGCCACTCCGTCAAAAAGAGAACGCGCGGCGACCAGCGGCCACCACCCGCCCAAGCAAGTATGCAGAGCCAGACACCCGTCCACGATGTCGGCGCAAGAAATCCAAGGTGTCGACCGAGTTGGCTGACGGGGCACGCTTGAAGGCGTTGTAGACGACCTTGTACTGCTGATACCAGCGCTGCGAGCGAAACGCCTTCACATTGAACACTTTCTCCATTTGCGGCATCCGGTTCAAGGCCTCAGCCCTCAGCAACAGCTCCGCGCACTTCTTGCACGTGCCGCAGTTGATGTAGCCGCCTTTGCGATCAGTCGAACGGAGGCAGGTGTTCAGATACGGATGCAGCTCAGGCCTGGACAACCAGATCTCGAACTTGGCCGAACGGCTGTGCTGACACCCCGAGCTGTACACCTCGAGAGCCGACGTGCTGAGCATGGGCAAGATGACTGGGTCTCGGTAAGCCAGATCAGTTCGGCCGACAATGTTCTGCATGACCTTGTACTCCATGCCCGAGGCCAAGGTCACTCTTCGACAGGCATCTCCAAGGGCCCACGCCGCAGCGGCATTTCGGAAGCTATGCGACTGGTCATACTTGCCAGCATAAAACTCTGACATGTTGGATGCCACTTGGAACAGGGGAAGCCCTCTGTCAGCAGCAAAGCGCTGCACCAGTTCAAGATCATGCGCGTACTTGGCAGGCCCTTTACCGAAGGCGCCAATGTTGTTCATCATGAAGGCCTGTGGGCGCATCCACGATGGCGTCTCTGGCTGCGTCAATTCAGCATAGGCCGTCAAGGCATCAAGACCACAACTCATGGCCAGCACACTCAAGTGCCCAGATTCCACCTGATCAGCTCGGCCGCGCGTCTTGGCTGGCGCCTTGACCCGAATGACCGTCAACTTGGCGTGGTAGCTGCACAGCAACGGGATTAGCTGCGTATTCAGGCTGTAGAGCAACTCCTCGTCAATGGGCTCTTGACATTCGATGTCAACGCCTCGCTCCATGGCCGGCATCAACATGGCCAGCAGGAATGCTTCAGGGTGCGGCTTGGCATGCGCCAGCAAGCCTTCGGCATTGCTCAGCTTGAAATACAAGGGCCGCTCGAGGCCATCCACCGTGATGGTCGCGCGGTGCTCGATCACGCTGCCGTCAGTCGCAGAGCACGAGGCGACGCCAATCTTCATGGTCTTGTGCATAAAACTCAATAACACCTGATCACAGGGCAGCGACTGCATCTGTCCGTGATCTGGCCGCCAGAATCAAGGCATCATGATGTGGGTAGACACCCATCGACTGCGGAGAGATTGATCTGATGGCAGATGCCATTTTCAAACCGGCCTCATTATGTCGTCCGGCAGGGGACATTTTCAGCGTGAACGAGAAGGGATTCCCTGACATGGATTCTTTGTCAGGCTGGCACACCCAGCAGCTGGAACAAGGTGAATGGAGTATTGTCTGTCCACGCACCAGAGGCTTTCCGCCCCTCAGGGAAACCATCTGAGGCTGACGCAACCAGACCCAATTCGTCATTCCAGACGAGTGGCGCAGCGAGGACACTGATCTCAAATCGAGAGAGTCTCATCAACGCCAACAGGATCGACCATGCTGCCAGTCACAAACGCCATCGGACCAGCTTGAAGTACCATCCGCCCCTGCCCCGCCCATGAAGTACTGAATCCC
>JBKBIO010000031.1:0-13302 GCA_046299355.1 Aquabacterium sp.
CCCTGAATTGAAACACAAAGCCCCCGGCTAGCGGGGGCTTTGTCAGCAGTCTGAGCCTCCCCAAAGGGAGGCTTTTTTTATGGCTGAGCCAACTTGAGCGACTTCAGGCCTTGCTGCGCAGCTCGCGCTCGTGCGCTTCGGTGTCTTCCTTGATGTGGCGCTTCACAAAGCGACCAATGTAGGCACCCATCAGCAAAGTGATGGCAATCACAGCCAAGCTCATCAGGCCATAGTCAGTGGTCAAGAAATCTTTCCAAGCTTGCATCTTTTTTCTCCAGCGATGATGTCGTTCACCGCTATCTGACGCCTAAACGAGCGGTCGTGTCCTGATCTGCGTCAAGTTTTTGAATTGATCCATGCGGATGCTTGCCCGGACTTTGAGCAGGCACAATGTTCACATGCTTGCGCTCATTCGTAGAGGCGGGATCGCCTGGGTCTGTGGTGTCTTGTGCCTGATGGGCCAAGCTTGGGCGGCGCCTGCGCCAACGCAGTCCACAGGCCCCCTGGTACGGCCCAAAATCGGTTTGGTGTTGTCGGGCGGTGGGGCACGGGGTTTGGCGCATGTGGGCGTGCTCAAGGTGCTGGAGCGCGAGCGCATTCCGGTCGATGTGATTGCCGGGACCTCCATGGGTGCCATCGTCGGTGGTTTGTATGCCAGCGGCTTATCGGCTCAGGAGGTGGAGGCCGAGGTCTTCAAGCTGGACTGGAACAACGTCTTTGCCACGCGGGTGGACCGCCGCGCCTTGTCGCAGCGTCGCAAAGAGCAGGACTTCGAGGTCTCGCCGCTCATTGAGTTGGGTATTGGGCGAGATGGTCTGAAGGCCCCCTTGGGGTCGGTGTCCAGTCGCGGACTGGAGGCGCATTTGCGCCGTTTGACCCTGTCTGCGCGACAGGTCAAGGATTTTGATCAGCTGCCCACGCCTTTCCGAGCGGTTGCCACCGACATGGAGTCCGGCGAGGCGGTCATCATGAAAGATGGGGATCTGGCCACGGCGCTGCGTTCCAGCATGTCGGTCCCCGGCGTCTTCTCTCCCTTGGAGGTCAATGGCCGCATCTTGGGCGATGGCGGTTTGGTCAACAACACCCCGGTGGATGTGGCGCGTGCCATGGGCGCGCAGCGGCTCATCGTGGTCAATATTGGTACGCCCTTGTCGTCGCGTGAGACCTTGAATTCGCTGACCGGCGTCACCAGTCAGATGATCAACATCCTGACGGAGCAAAACGTTCAACAAAGTCTGCGTAGCCTTCGAACCAATGATGTGCTGATCGCGCCAGAGTTAGATGGCATGACCTCGGCCGATTTTGACAAGGCGCGTGAGTTCATCTTGCGTGGCGAGATGCAAGCCGAGGCATTGGTGTTGCGCATGCAGGACCTGCGCGTATCCGAGGCGGACTATGCCGCTTGGCGTGCACAACGCAAACAACGCGAGGCTGCTCCTGCGCCACTGGCTTTTGTGCGGTTTGAGGGCAGTGCGTTAACGCAGCCTGAAACCCGCTCCGACGTGTTGTGGAGCCAGCCAGGGCAACTGTTTGATCTGTCCAAAGCGGAGCGTGACATCACCATTCTGGCCGCCTCGGGAGACTACCAGCGCACCGACTATCGATTGGTCCGAACCCCTGAGGGGGAAGGATTGGTGTTTGATCTGGAAGACAAGCCTTGGGGCCCAGATTACCTACAAATGGGTTTGGATTTCAGTGCCGACAACCGGGGGCGTAGCGGTTTCAATCTGAAGTTGGTGCACAACCGGCATTGGTTGGACCGGCATGGCAGTGAATGGCGTAACTTCATTCGTTTGGGCAGTGCGCCAGCGTTGGGGACGGAATGGTATCGCCCGATGGATTGGCGTCTGCCTGATGGTTTGAGCGGCTTCATGGCTGTTTCCGGCGTGACCCAGCGGCGCAGCTTGTCTTATTTTGCCGACCCGAACGGCAAGCTCAGTGCCAACCTGGATCGAAGCACCACCGGCGCGGCCTTGGAGGCGGGCGTCAATTGGCGCGAGTTGGGTGAGTTCCGTTTGGGTTGGGTGCATGAGGTTTGGCGTGATGAGCCCAGCTTGACCAGTGCAGGCTTCGAGAATCTGAACCGCAAACTGCGCTGGACCGAGCAAGGTTGGCGCATCCGCATGGTGTTTGACCAACTGGATCACGCCTACTTCCCGACCAGCGGCTGGCGCATGGAGGGTAGATGGCTTCAGGGCCGCAGCCAAGCCGATGCCGAGGGCTTGTTAGAGGGACGGCTGCGCTACCTGGACATCCAAGGGCAATTTGCCAAGTCTTGGGGCATGCACACCTTGCAAGGCTATGGGCACGTGGCTTTGTCCGATGGGCCCGAACGTTGGGTGCCTCGGTGGGGCTTGGGTGGCTTCCAACAACTGTCAGGCTATGCGCCATTCCAGGTCAGTGGTGCGCAATTCGCCTTGCTGCGTCTGGGCTATCAGATCAGGGTGTCCGACTTGGCTTTGACGCGAGGGGTGTTTGTCGGGGGCAGTGTCGAGATGGGCAACGCCTGGGATCGCCCCCAAGAGCTCTGGCGCGGCGCCAAGCGCAAAGGGCTGAGCTTGTATGTGGGCGCAGACACAGCGTTTGGCCCGGTCTACACGGCTGTGGTGCAGAGTCCGGGCGTGGGCTCGACCTTGATGTTGTTTGTGGGTCGCCCCTGAGCGTCAACGCTCGGGGCGCCAGCACTCACACTCGACTCAGGGCTTGGCCGACCGTGGCGCGCAGGTGGTCAATGATGTGGCCAGCGATCTTGTTCAATGGCAAGACCTCCTGCACCGCGCCGGCGGCAATCGCTTCACGAGGCATGCCAAACACAATGCAGCTGGCCTCGTCCTGAGCGACGCAGTAAGCACCGGCATCGCGCATTTCACGCATGGCGCGAGCACCATCGGCGCCCATGCCCGTCAACATGATGCCGATCGCATTGGGGCCCACGACGCGAGCCGCCGATTTGAACAGGACTTCGACGCTGGGTTTGTGTCGGTTCACGGGTTCACCGTCTTGCACACGGGCGATGTAGTTCGCGCCAGAGCGTTCCACGCTCAGGTGCAGACCGCCGGGGGCGATGTAGGCGTGCCCTGGCAGGATCCGCTCACCGTCTTGCGCTTCTTTCACGCTGATACGGCACAGGCCGTCCAAGCGTGCGGCGTAGTTTTTGGTGAAACCGGGGGGCATGTGTTGAGTGATGACGACACCTGGGCAGTCGGCGGGCAGGGCCATCAACACTTCTTTGGTCGCTTCCGTGCCACCTGTGGAGGCGCCGATGAAGATCAGTTTCTCGGTAGACAGTCGTCCCATCGACGGCACACCGCCGGTGGGTTTGACAGCAGGCGTCGGTGCGGCTCCCGCTGCCGGCGCGGCTGCGGGCGCGGAAGGCAAGCGATTGATGCGTGCTTTCGAGGCAATGCGAATCTTGTCTGTGATGTCATCGGCCAGTTGGCGCAGGCCGTCGGCCACGCCAATCTTGGGCTTGGCTACAAAATCAATCGCGCCCAGTTCCAATGCTTTCAAGGTCACGTCGGCGCCGCGTTCGGTCAGCGTCGACACCATCACCACAGGCATCGGGCGCAGGCGCATCAGTTTGGACAGGAAGTCAATGCCATCCATGCGTGGCATTTCGACGTCCAGGGTGATGACGTCGGGGTTCATGTTGCGAATCATCTCCCGGGCCACCAAGGGGTCCGAGGCAGCCGCAATGCACTCCATGTCGGGCTGTCGGTTGATGATTTCGGTGAGCATGCTGCGCACCAGCGCTGAATCGTCCACCACGATCACGCGAATTTTGGCCATGGTGTCTCTCCTTTATCGTTGTCAGAACAGATCGATCGAACCGCCGCCCGTAGACGCTGGTGCCACCTTCTGGGCGGCCAGGCGTTCCTGCTGCACGATTTGTTCTGGATTGGTGGGGGCCAAACGCTTGACCATGGCTTTGCCGCTGTGCGGGAAGAAGCACACCTTGCGTGGGTAGATGTCCAAGACATCCTTCGACACCACCGGGATGCGTTCCAGCTTCAGATAGTCCATCACGAACTCAGTGTTGCGCTCGCCCACGTTGATGGTGTTCATGCCGCTGATCACAGCGCCACCGCCAAAAACCTTGGCTTCTAACGTCAAACGAGAGGCGCCCATCTTGAGCATTTCGTTGATCAGCAATTCCATCGCGTAGGAACCATAGCGCCCGGAATCGCTTGCACCGCCGCCGTTGTCGGGCAACATGAAGTGGTTCATGCCACCAATCTTGGCTTGGCGATCCCACAGGCAGGTGGCAATGCATGACCCCAGCGTGGTCATGATCAGCACGTCTTCGTTGAACACGAAGTACTCGCCGGGGAGCACCTTGACGGCATCAGCCTTGAAATGGGCGTCATAGAAAAAGAACGACGCTTCGCCTGGCTTGGGAATGCGCGCTTTCAGGCGCTCAATGCGTTCCCGACGCACATTGAGGCCCCCCGCAGCCAAGCTGCTGGTGCTGCCACTCAGGCCACCTGTACCCAGCCCCGAGGCGGGTCGCATGGCGCTGATCGATGAGGTACTGATCATGTCGGTCCCTTATAGCCAGGCGTTTCAGACGCGGTCGTAGACCGTCTTGCCACGCAGGTGGAAGAGGTCGCGCGATTCGGTGAAGTTTTCTGAATGCCCCACGAACAGCAAGCCATGGGGCTTCATCACCCGGTGGATGTGTTCCAACACCCGACGTTGGGTGGGCGCATCAAAATAGATCATCACGTTGCGGCAAAACACAATGTCAAATGGGTCGCCCAGTTGCCACTGTGCTTGCATCAAGTTGAAGGGGCGGAACTCGACAAAGCGTGCCAGTTCCGGCTTGACACGGATGGCGCCCGAGTTCGCGCCCTTACCGCGCAGGAAGAATTGCTTCATGCGCTGTTCGCTCAAACCTCGCGTTGCGCCGTCATATACGCCGCGAGAGGCGGTGGCCAGCACGTTGGTGTCAATGTCGCTGGCCAAAATCTTCACCGGCGCATGCATGCCCAGTGTTTCGGCCACGGTCATGGCCAGGGAGTAGGGTTCTTCGCCCGTCGATGAGGCACAGCACCAGATGCGGGTGGGCACACTGCCACGGCTACGCAGGTGCTCGGCCAGGGTGTGAAAGTGGTGCTCTTCGCGGAAGAATGAGGTCAGATTGGTGGTCAGGCAGTTGGTGAACTCCTGCCATTCGCGGTCGGCTTGTGCACCTGTGGCCGTCTCCAGCCATTGCAGGTAGGCATCAAAAGATTGGTGACCCGTTTCCCTGAGGCGACGTGACAGGCGGCTGTACACCATCGCATGTTTGCCATCGTTCAGGCTGATCCCGGCGCGACCGTAGATCAACTTGCGCACACGCTCAAAGTCGCGGTCCGAGAAGGAAAACTCTCGGTCAACGGATTGGGTAGGTAGATCGGGCGACAGGACAGCCATGTTCGTTCACAATGCGAAAGACGAAAGCGAGCGGCCCCAAAGGCCTCCCATTGGGTTATCGGTCACATCTTTGAGGTCTTGAGCCATGCGTATCACGACAGAATGCCTGGGCCAAGGTCCAGGCTGTGGCCGGATTTCCCGGGGGAAAGCCCCACATATCGAACCTTTGAAAACAGGCGTCCTGCTAGACTTGTCCATGGATCAGTTCACCCGAGTGGAGACCATCATCGCCTCCCAGAATCCTCTGTCTGAACAGGCGTCGGATGTCGCGCTGGTCAACGGCCTGCGACTCGACATTGCGCTCAACCTGCTGCAACAAGCGGGTTGGGAGGCGCCTGCATCGGCCCCGTCTGGGTCGTTGGCATGGTTGCAAGCCATCATTGATGGCCTGTGCGATGTCTCCAGCCGTGATGCGCTCACCGGCCTGGCCAACCGGCGCCAGTTCGAGGCAGCCATCAACCGCGAGGTCGATCGTGTGGCCCGTAACGGTGAGCCCGCCTTGTTGTTGACGCTGGATATCGATCACTTCAAGCGCGTGAATGACACCCATGGGCATGCGGCCGGTGACGAAGTCATCAAGGCCGTGGCCGACTCTTTACAAGATTGCGTTCGTCCCATGGACACGGTGGCGCGTGTGGGGGGCGAAGAGTTCTCCATCATCCTGCCTAATTGCCCGCCCGCATTTGGTCAAACCGTGGCCGAGCGGATTCGCAAGAAGGTCGAGGGGCGCCCTGTGGTGATCATCGGCGGTGAGGCCTTGTCGGTCACCGTCAGCATTGGGGGCGCGTTTGCGCCTCAGTGGGTGAGATCGTCGGCGGTGCTCTGGAGTGAGCGCGCCGACCAACAACTCTACAAAGCCAAGGCCAATGGCCGCAACCAAACCTGTCTGGAAATGCCGCCGCTCACCGTGGTGAGCGCCGAAGAAAAAGGCTTGCTTTTTTCGGGCCTGACTCAGTCTGAACCCTACACCACGGAATGATGGTTTCCATGTCCACAGCAGCAACGACTACCTCATCCAGTTCGCCCACCAGTGCCACCCGCGTGGCGCGCACGGTGGCTATCACCAGTGGCAAGGGCGGTGTCGGCAAAACCTTTGTCAGCGCCAACTTGGCTGCCGCGCTCACGCGCCAAGGCCTGAAAGTCTTGGTGCTGGATGCCGATTTGGGCCTGGCCAACCTCGACGTGGTGCTGAACTTGTATCCCAAGATCACCTTGCACGACGTGTTCACCGGCAAAGCCGATCTGGAAGAGGCCATCTTGCCTGCTCCCGGTGGCTTCTCGGTGCTGTTGGCGGGCTCGGGTCTGGTCGAGTATTCCCGTTTGACCCCTGAGGTGCGTGATCAACTTCACAACATCATTGAAGCCGTCAAGCCTCGCTTTGATGTGCTGTTGATCGACACCGGCGCGGGCATCTCTGATGTGGTGCTGTATGCCGTGTCCCTGGCGCATGAGGTGATCGTGGTGGCCACGCCCGAGCCCACCTCGATGACCGACGCTTATGCCACCATCAAGGTGCTGTCGTCCCAACAAGGCCGCGATAGCCTGAACATGGTGGTCAACCAGGTCTCGCGCAGCGGCGATGGGCGCGCCATCTGCAACCAGTTGCAGCAAGTCATTGAGCGTTTTGTGCAGTCTGCTGCCGGGCAGGCGCCCAAGCTCAATTTCCTGGGCGATGTGCCGCTGGATTCCAGCGTGCGAGAAGCGGTGCAAAAGCGCCAGCTGCTGCTGGAGTTGCATCCGGGTAGCGCAGCGTCACAGGGCATTGTGCAAGTGGCCACGCGTTTGTTGGCGCGTCAAACGGCCTGAGCCAGCGCTGGATTTGGCAGCCTGATAGACTGCGCCGCGATGACGCAGCCATACGAAACCGCCTATGAATGGATCGGGGGCGATGCCAAAGTGCGCGCCCTGGTCGATCGCTTTTATGACCTCATGGATCTCGAGCCGCAGTACCAGGCGCTGCGTGCCGCCCATGGCCCCTCACTCGACGATGCACGCGACAAGCTGTATTGGTTCTTGAGCGGGTGGATGGGTGGCCCCAATTTGTACATCGAGCGCTTTGGGCACCCCCGCTTGCGCGCACGCCATTTGCCTTTTTCGATTGGTATCTTGGAGCGTGACCAATGGGTGCGTTGCATGGCACAGGCCATGAACGAAACGGAAGTGGACCCTGAGTTGGCCAACCGTTTGAATCAATCGTTTTTGCAAACGGCCGACTGGATGCGCAACCGCGACGTCGACATGGGTTGATGGGCCCTCAACCGGGCGGCGGGTTGTTGCTCTTGGTGGAGGCCAACAACACCACCAGCGCACCGGCACCCCCATCGTCGCCACGCGCTTGCACAAAAGCCAGCACCCGGTCACTTTGCACCAGCCAGCGCTTGACCTTGTCTTTGAGCACAGGTTGACGCCCTGGCGAGCCCAGGCCCTTGCCGTGCACCACACGTACGCAGCGCCAGCCCTTGGTTTGGGCTTCACGCATGAATTGGCCCAGTGCTTCGCGCGCCTCGTCGGTGCGCATGCCATGTAGATCGATCTGGTTCTGGATGGCCCAGACACCTCGGCGCAATTTGCGCACCACGTCCACACCGATTTCGGGGCGGCGCCAAGCCAAGGACTCGTCCGTTTCCAGCAAGCTTTCGACGTCAAATTCGTCAGACAGCGATTCCGTCAGCACCTGCTTTTCGTCTTGCTCACGGCTGGTGGGAACGGGCGCCGGTTTGGGGCGCTGATGCACAAGCCTGCCCTTGTCTGCGATGGCATTGACCGGGCCCACGGCTCGTTGAAAAACAGCGCGATCGGCCTCCGCCTTTTTGCGCTCGGCGTCGCGACGAGCCTGCTCCGCACGCTCTTGTTCAGCGCGCGCAGCTGCATCTTTGGCAGCGGATTTCAGTGCGCGTTTGAGGTCGCCAAAGTCGCGCAGAGGGGTGTGAGCGGAGGGCTTGTTGGCGTTTTTCACACCGGCAAGCCTACAACAAACCACGCTCCGCAAATGACAGGCAAGCACTTTGTCCGACAACGATGTGGTCCAGGACCCTCACATCAATCAACTGCAGGCTGCTTTTCAGGGTTTGTGTGAGTAGCTCGTCGGCACGTGATGGCTCTAGCACGCCCGACGGGTGGTTGTGCGTCAGGATCACGGCGCCCGCGTTGTGGGCCAGCGCTTGTTTCACCACCTCACGCGGGTACACGCTGGTTTGCGTCAAGGTGCCGCGGAACAACTCTTCAAACGCGATCAGGCGGTGTTGTGCATCCAGAAACAAGACTCCAAACACCTCGTGCGGCCGCTGCCCCAGTTGGATTTGCAGAAAGTCCTTCACGGCCTGGGGGTGGCTGAACACGGGAGTGGTCTGCATGCCGTGTTGCAGGCTGCGCCGGGCCAGTTCCATCACGGCCATCAATTCGGCCCGTTTGGCCGGCCCCAGCCCCTTGATGCGTTTCAAAGACTGCACGTCCGACTGCAGCAGCCCGCTCAAGCCGCCCAGATCGGCCAGTGTTTTTTCCGCCAGTTGCAAAACACCCAGGCCTTTCATGCCGGTGCGCAACAGCAGTGCCAGCAGTTCGGCATCGGCCAATGCGGCGGGCCCCAGGCTCAGCAATTTCTCGCGCGGCCGCAAAGCGGTAGGAATATCTTTCATAGGGGTATGGCTCAGGGGGCTTGGGCAAAACTAAAATTGTGGTTTTGCTCAGCTTCCCCTTCCATCCTCCTCAAGGGTGGACTCGCATCATGACCACAGCCGTCCCTACCGTTGTCCCGGGCTCTTTCCTGACTCTGCACTACCGCTTGTCCGGGCCCGATGGCGCTGACGTGGTCAACACCTTCCACGACAAGCCTGCCACGCTCACCATTGGTTCGGGCGAACTGTCTCCTGCGCTGGAGAATCGCCTGCTGGGTTTGGAGGAGGGCACCCGCACGGTGATGGAATTGCCCGCCGGCGAAGCCTTCGGCCCCCATAACCCCGAGATGCTGCAGCGCGTGGCCATGACCCTGATGCGCGAGCTGGGTGACCCCGACGAAACTTGGCGTGTGGGCGATGTGGTGCGTTTCCCCACGCCCGACAACCAAAGCTCCTTTGCGGGCGTGGTGCGCGAGTTGGGCGGCAACGATTGGATCTTGTTCGACTTCAACCACCCGCTGGCTGGCCAGCCCGTGACGTTTGAAGTGCAACTCATCGGGGTGCTCTGACATGACCCAGGTTCAGGACGTCCTGCTGGCCGAGCCGCGCGGCTTTTGCGCGGGGGTCGACCGTGCCATCGAAATCGTGGAGCGTGCCCTGGCTCAGTTTGGCGCTCCCATTTATGTGCGCCACGAAATCGTGCACAACACCTATGTGGTCAACGATCTCAAGGCCAAGGGTGCCATCTTCATTGAAGACCTGGCCGAAGTGCCCGCCGGCGCCACGCTCATTTTCAGTGCCCACGGCGTTAGCCAAGCCGTGCGCCATGAGGCAGATGCCCGTGGCTTCCAGGTGTTCGACGCCACCTGCCCCTTGGTCACCAAGGTGCACATCGAAGTGGCCAAGCTGCGCCGCGAAGGTTACGAATTCCTGATGATTGGCCACAAAGGCCACCCTGAGGTCGAAGGCACCATGGGGCAGTTGTCCGAAGGCATTTACCTGGTGGAAGACATCGACGATGTGGCCAAGGTCCAGGTGCAAAACCCAGAGAAGCTCGCCGTGGTCACGCAAACCACCCTGTCGGTGGACGACGCTGCTGGCATCCTGGCCGCCATCAAAGCCCGTTTCCCTCACATCCGCGAGCCGAAACAGCAAGACATTTGTTACGCCACCCAGAACCGTCAAGACGCCGTCAAGATCATGGCGCCTCAGGTGGATGTGGTCATCGTGGTGGGCAGCCCCACCAGTTCCAACAGCAACCGCTTGCGCGAGTTGGCCGAACGACTGGGCACGCCCGCCTACATGGTCGATTGCCCCGATGACCTGCAGGCCGACTGGTTCAACGGCCGTCCTCGCGTCGGTCTCACCGCTGGCGCCTCGGCCCCCGATGTCCTGGTGCAACAGGTGATTGCCCGTTTGCGCGCCCTGGGCGCCATCTCCGTGCGCCGCATGCAAGGCGTGGAAGAATCGGTCCGATTCCCTCTGCCCAAGGGCTTGGGGGGCACCGGCTTGGATCGCCCCATGCCCAACCAGCGCTCTGACTCCTAATCTTTCAATTCAGACAAGAACATGCTCGACATCGCCCTGCTGCGCAAAGACCTCGACAGCGTTTTGGCCCGTCTGGCCAAGCGCAAGAATCCCCAGCCTTTCCTGGACGAGGCCCGTTTCCGCGAACTGGAAGCCGAGCGCAAAACCATCCAGACCCGCACGGAAGACCTGCAAGCTCAGCGCAACAGCCTGTCCAAGCAGATCGGCATGCTTAAGGGCAAGGCCGCCAAGGGTGAAGACACGGCCGCTGAAGTCGAATCCGTGATGGCCCAAGTGGCGGGCATTGGCGATGAGCTCAAAGCCAGTGCCGATCGTCTGGAAATCATTCAGTCCGACATGGCTGGCATGTTGATGTCGGTGCCCAATCTGCCGCACGACAGCGTGCCCGTGGGCAGTGATGAATCCGGCAACGTGGAAGTCCGCCGTTGGGGCACCCCCGGCACGTATGACTTTGAAGTCAAAGACCATGTCGATCTGGGCGAAAAAATCGGCCTGGACTTCGAAACCGGCGCCAAGTTGTCGGGTTCGCGCTTCACCTTCATGAAGGGCCAGATCGCCCGACTGCACCGTGCTTTGGCGCAGTTCATGCTCGACGTGCAAACCCAAGAGCACGGCTACACCGAGTGCTACACCCCTTATCTGGTGCAAGCCAAGGCCCTGCAGGGCACCGGCCAGTTGCCCAAGTTTGAACAAGACCTGTTCCACGTCACCTCGGGCGACGCGGAATCGTCGGGCAGCAAGTGGTATCTCATCCCCACTTCGGAAGTCACCCTGACCAACACCGTGGCCGACACCATCGTGCCGCTCGAGCAGTTGCCCATCAAGTTGACTGGCCACACCCCTTGCTTCCGCTCGGAAGCCGGTAGTGCAGGGCGCGACACCCGCGGCATGATCCGCCAGCACCAGTTCGACAAGGTCGAGATGGTGCAGATCACCACGCCCGAGCAAAGCTACGACGCGCTGGAGCAAATGGTTGGCCACGCCGAGGTCATCCTGCAAAAGCTGGAGTTGCCTTACCGCGTGATGGCCTTGTGCACCGGTGACATGGGCTTTGGTGCCACCAAAACCTATGACCTGGAAGTGTGGCTGCCCGCGCAAAATGCCTACCGCGAGATCAGTTCCTGCTCCAACTGCGAGGCTTTCCAAGCCCGTCGCATGCAGGCCCGTTTCAAGAACGCCCAAGGCAAGAACGAGCTGGTTCACACCCTGAACGGTTCTGGCTTGGCTGTGGGGCGTGCGCTGGTCGCGGTGCTTGAGAACCACCAGCAGGCAGATGGCAGCATCAAGGTGCCGGCAGCCCTGCGTCCGTATTTGGGCGGACAAGAATTCCTCAAGCCCTGATTTCGCTGCTATACTCTTTGGCTTCACCGTTGACCACGGTTGCAACCAGTTTAGGAGAGGTGGCAGAGTGGTCGAATGTACCTGACTCGAAATCAGGCGTACGGTATCCCCGTACCGAGGGTTCGAATCCCTCCCTCTCCGCCAATGCAAAACCCTAAGTAGTTGATCTACTTAGGGTTTTTTGCTTTTGTGGATCTGGCGAACATCGCTCTCCACATAAATCCCCACAATCTGCGATGTGGTTGGCGAGATGCGTTTGGGCAACAAAAAACCCGCCTGGGCGGGTTTTCTATGTGCGAATGACTCACTACTGTCGGCGTGAGAGTTCTCAGGGTTTGGGTGTCTTCCTGGCCGCTTTCTTCGCTGGGCTCTTCATCGCTGGCGTAGCTACTGACTCTGCTTCGTCCTCATCCTGTATCCTCTTTGCGAGTTGGTCGAACTTGACGGACGGGAGCAGTAGCAGGGTTGCGAGCAGTTAGTGTTTCCGCAGCCTGCTAGTGGATACTCTCCAAGAGTGCAATTCAAACCAAATTGAATTATGAAGCTTAAATTTTCAGGCGTTTTTTTTGGCTTATTTCGATATTTTTCATATCTGGTTGTTTTTCTTATCGTTTCTCTTTTTTTGCTTTTCTGTTTTGTGCGGTTTTTTGAGGGGAAAGATAAAAGTTGCTTGGATTATGAGAGCACTTTAGGTCTGCCTGAAAGATGTGTTGGGGAATTTAAGAGAGATGCTGAGGTTGGCAGTTTTCATGCGAACTACATGTTATTTTTAATTTCTATTGAGAGTGGTGATGATAGGCAGGCTAGATTTTGGGTGGACAGAATGTTTCATTTGAGGCCAGATGCTACCCTTTATGCCCTATTGGGTTATTGTGGTGCTGGCAGTCTGTTTAGCAGAGATGAGTTGTTGGCGCTCTGGCTTAAGATGCCAAAGGAAAGGCAGGAACGTATCCCGGAGTCCGAGATAAGGAAATACTGCCAATGACTTGTTTGTTGGGGTGCGGTGTTTGGGGTGTTGGTTTTTGTGGGCGGAATTTGTTGCTTGGCTGTGTAATCTTTGGTGTGGCGTTAAGGGGGTGTGTAATGTGATTTCCCAGCATCGATTTGTATGCGTCAAAGTGAGTTCAGTTAAGCGAATGCGCACATTATTCTTCGCTGCTACGCTTAGCGTTGTCTGTTCGTTGCTGCTCTGGTCGACGAAAACCCTAAAGGTATTTTCGTAGTTGCGCCTGATTTTGTTCAACAGTTGATATCGCCACCGAGCGCGCAAATCTCTTCCTCCAATTTGCAGCGTAGCGCCCAGGCGCGGCTCTTCGTCATTTCGTGTGGAACCCAACAGTCACAATGACTCCTGGTCGTCGAGCCCGGTGGGCATGTGTGCAGG
>JBKBIO010000032.1:0-11458 GCA_046299355.1 Aquabacterium sp.
CGAATACCTGAAAAAGGGCCGCCCCGTATACGTGGAAGGCCGCCTGAAGACCCGCAAGTGGCAAGACAAGGACGGCAAGGATAACTACACCACCGAAATCGTCGCTGAGCAAATGCAATTGCTGGGCGGTCGCGAAGGTGGCGGCGGTGGTTATGGCGGCAACCAAGGTGGCCCAGAAGACTACAGCCAGGAAGCGCCATCGGCCCCAAGCCGCCCAGCAGCACGCCCTGCACCGGCACCAGCACCTCGTCCAGCCCCCAAGTCGTCGACTGGGTTTGACGATATGGATGATGACATCCCCTTCTAACCGGCACCTTGTAGCTGTTCTGTTGATTGAAGGCTCGCTTTCCCTAGGGAGGCGAGCCTTTTTCCTTATCAACACGTTAGATTGTTTCTTTGTTGGAGTAGACTCAACTACGAAGTTTGCAATTGGTGGACAGATGCCTCGATACGTTGCGAAGCGCTTCAGGTTTCAGAACGGCGAACACCACTCCGTGCTGAAGGGACCGGACGGACTACCCGTGCATGCGGTGACCTTGTTCCTGCAAAAGTTCCGCAAACGAGGGCGTGCAGCAAATACCATTCACGCCGTTTGCCAATGCCTTGCGCTGCTCTACCGTGAGCTGGACGCCAACCTTCGAGTCGACATTGTTGACGCCAACCGAAAACTGACCATTTTTTGAGGGTTGTGCCAACCCAAAATTGACCAGGGTGTATCACGCACCTGCTGCATTTTTCAGCAGGAGCAAGACAAGGTGATCACCATGGACATGATAGGCAAGGTCAGGCGCATGAAGATGCGCGATGGACTGACACACAGCGAGATAGCGCGGCGCACGGGGCTGTCGAGAAACACGGTCAAGAAGTGGCTCAAGGCTGAGGGTGATGTTGAGCCCAAATACCAACGCAAGGGCAAAGACACGTTGCTCACGCCGTTTGAGAGCACGCTGGTTTCAGCACTCAAAGCTGACGCACATCGCCCGAAGGAGCATCGGCGCACGGCACGGGCTTTACTGACGCAACTTCAGGCGCAAGGGTATCGAGGTGGCTACACCACGCTGACCAACTTCATCCGTGATTGGAGGGCGCAGAGCGGCAAAGATGTCACGCGTGCCTTCGTACCGTTGAGCTTTGAGTTTGGGGAGGCCTTCCAGTTCGATTGGAGCGAGGAAGGGATCGTTGTCGGCGGGGTGTACTACCAGGCGCAGGCGGCCCATCTGAAGCTGTGTGCTAGCCGGGCCTTCTGGCTGGTGGCCTATCCCAGCCAAGGGCATGAAATGCTGTTCGATGCGCACACGCGCTCGTTTGCGGCCCTAGGTGGCGTGGCCCGGCGCGGGATTTACGACAACATGAAGACGGCCGTGGACAAGGTCTCCAAAGGCAAAGGTCGGGTGGTCAATGCCCGATTCAAGGCCATGTGCAGCCACTACCTGTTCGAGCCTGATTTTTGCAACGTGGCCTCCGGCTGGGAGAAGGGCGTGGTGGAGAAGAACGTGCAGGACAGCCGTCGACGCATTTGGATCGAAGCGCGTGAGCGCAAATTTGGCAGCTTTACCGAGTTGAACGCCTGGTTGGGCGAGCGCTGTAAATCAATCTGGGCTGATACGCCGCACCCTCACCATAAACACTCCAGCATTGCCGAAGTGCTGACACTGGAGCGTGAGCACCTGATGGGGATGCCTGCACCGTTTGATGGCTACGTTGAGCGGGTGGCACGCGTGAGCAGCACTTGCCTGGTGACGGTGGCACGCAATCGTTATTCCGTGCCCTGCGAATGGGCAGGCAAGATGGTCAGTACCCGGCTGTACCCCATGCGCGTGGATGTGGTGGCGGCAGACGCTCTTGTGGCCAGTCATGGCCGGCTGTTTGACCGCGGTCACACGGCCTACGACTGGCAGCACTACATCGAACTGGTGCAACGCAAGCCTGGCGCGTTGCGCAACGGTACACCCTTTATGGATTTACCGGCGCCGTTGGCCAGCCTGCGTCGCGCACTGATCAGTCGCAGTGGAGGCGACCGCATCATGGCCGATGTGTTGGCCCTGGTGCCTACGTCGGGATTGGAAGCGGTTGTAGTCGCTGTGGAGCTAGTGCTGGAGCACGCCACGCCCAGTGGGCAAATCAGCGTGGAGCACATCGTCAATGTACTGGCCCGACTCAAAGACCCGCAGCGGCCGCCACCCGTGGCGACCGCACTCACGCTCAAAGAGGCACCGCTGGCAGACACCACACGTTATGACCAACTGCGCGATAGCGCTATTGCAGCAAAGGAGGTTTAACCATGCAAACAGATGTACTGGCTGAACTCAGGAATTTGCGCCTACATGGCATGGCACAAGCATGGGCTGAACTGCAATTGCAAGGTGACGGTGTGGGGATGCAAACCTCGCGCTGGCTGGTGGAACACTTGCTTCGGGCCGAGCACGTTGAACGTCACATGCGTTCAGTGGCCCACCAAATGAAATCCGCACGCTTCCCATTGCACCGCGATCTCGCGGGCTTTGACTTTGAAGGCTCCGCAGTGGATCAGGCCTTGATCAAACAACTGGCGGACCTCTCATTTGCAGAGCAGGCGCACAACGTGGTTCTGATTGGTGGGCCAGGAACGGGCAAAACCCACTTGGCCATTGCGCTGGGCGTGGCTGGCATCACACAGCATGGCAGGCGGGTGCGGTTCTACTCCACCGTGGATCTGGTCAATGCGCTGGAGCAGGAGAAGGCGCAAGGCAGAGCTGGACGACTAGCAGCCACGTTGTTGAACATGGACTTGGTGATTTTGGATGAGCTGGGGTATCTGCCCTTCAGTCAGGCCGGCGGGGCCTTGCTGTTTCATCTGCTGTCCAAACTCTACGAACACACCAGCGTGTTGATCACCACCAACCTGGCGTTTGCCGAATGGTCCAGCGTGTTTGGCGATGCCAAGATGACCACGGCACTACTGGATCGGCTCACCCACCATTGCCACATCATCGAAACGGGCAACGACTCGTACCGATTCCGGCACAGCTCCAAACGTACCAAGGCACAAGGCAAAGCCAGAGAGCAGGCCAAGAAATCGATCATCGAAACTCCCACTGACGACCAAGTCAGCGAGCCGTTCTGACATCAAAAGGAGACTCAAGGACGACCAACACACTACACTTATCCACAGCCGGGCACCACAACCCCGGCCTTCGATCCCTGGTCAAAATTCAGTTGGCACAGGTGGTCAAATTTGAATTGGCGCCAACACGCCAAGGGCTCAAACACATCCTGCTGGGGCCGGCTGAATTGTATGAATCGCTGCGGCAAAGAGGTCAAAATTCGTCTGAGGAGTTCGGCAGGCCACGCTGAATGCTATGGCTACGCCAAACCCTAAGTGAGGCATCCTTCATCTGCGTCAACTCATACGATGTACGGAAGTACGAGAGAGAAGCTCATGACGATGCAAAGGCCTGACCTGGGCCAGTAAAGCTCGTGCAGTGCACTGGTGCTCTCGCGCTCAGCGAACATCAGCCTTGAGGTCCTAAACCAACGTGACCTCAAATGGCCTGCCTCTCTTTTTCTTGTCTAAGTAGACATCCGATAGGAATGCGGTAATAGCAATTGTGCGTTACTCGTCCTCGCTTTAAGTTAGGCGCACAGCTGGGCGAAGGACGTATTCACCGAGCAAGGAAAAGCCTGGTTGGGTAAGGGTTGCCATGGAAAAAAGCGTGATCTGACGACTTAGACATCAGACTACCCCGCCAAATTTGATGGCCGAAAGAAGATTCGAAACTTGCGCAAAACCTTCTTCCGTTGTTGCAACCTCCATCGGAGTTTTATTCTGTAAAAAAGGATGAGGCTTACTCAACCAGGCCTCGGCATCCTCCTTAGTCGCAAAAACATCTTCCGCAGATTTTTGGATATCTTTCAAATTCATACTAAGCCTGACAAAAAACATCGAGCAGGCCCATACCTCGTAATATCACAATCAATTTTCTAGTTTTAAAGCTCTGGTCGATTCAATTTTTTCAAGGACGTCACGCTGCCCCTGGCACTTTTAAAGAGATCTTCTTGACTTATAGATCCACCATCGAGTGAAACCTGTCGAGCCTTGATCGATGAAGCAAGATTTTGGGCAATTTCTGAATTGGTTAGTTGATGCGCGCTCATTTTTTGTGCTTATTTTTCAAGCGCTCAACGACGACTCGGTAATCAATCGCTTCTTGGTCCTTCAATTGTTTGAAATATTCGATCTCTTTGGCTGCAATCTGTGCCTGCTCGGCGGGGCCACCATAAAAAGTCAATTCATTGAGTGCGCCAAGAATTGCTTCGCCAAGCGTCATCTGACAATCAGCAGCCACTCGCAATGGCAATGACAAAAGTTTGCGAACGGGCGTGAGCGAAACGCCATACTCAATGCGTTCGCCTGCCTTTCGCCTCAAATCTGGCGCGCCATCCTCCAAGATGGGACCGAAAGCCCGCAACCAGGCTAGGTTGTCCTGAAAAAAAAGTTCGAGTAGCTCTAGGTCACCCACTCCATCGAGGGGGCCTTTGCGGACCTCCTCCATAAGTTCCATTGCGAACCTCCTACGGTAGACGGCCAACAACTCAGGACTCGTTTCGAAAAGCCCAAGCAGATCGGAAAGCTTGGCGGACGGGGCAATCCAAATCAGATCGAACAGATGACTTATCGACTCCTCGGTCACGTCATACGGCCCTGGGTCCGGCTGACAAAGAGGCATGTAGACAAGGCGGGGGCCTGGGTGAAGTTCGAGTGTGTGCATTGCTTCAAGTCCATCAGGGTCTGTTGATTTTTCAAAATTCCTTCGTTTGAGCTAGGCTCTAAACATGCGCCCAATCGTGTTCTTAGACATAGATGACGTCATTTGTTTGAACACCCCCTACGGGGGGCATCACTTGACTCATTCGCCACGTCCACTAGACCTTTTTCAGCGGCTCTGGTCGCCCGAAGCAGTGCGCGTGCTATCCAAGGTGATCGAAGACCACGACCCACTTTTTGTGATCACTTCGTCGTGGATGCGGCTAATAGATGACGCTTCGTTTGACCCGCTGTTTCGCTCCACCGGTTTGCCAAGCCTTGCCGATCGACTGCACACCAAAACCACGGCGCCCCAGGCATTTGGTCAAAGCCGAGCAGCAGCAATCGATGCATGGCTTACCGCGAACGGCCAATCCACACACGTCATACTGGACGATCATGAAAGTGGAACAGGCTTGGCTGGACGCCCAGAAGCAATCCTTTGCGAAGTTGGCGTTGGACTGCAGGAGCACCACCGGCACGCGATCAGATCAATCCTTACCTGACTGTTTTTTCTCGACCCATGTAAGCACGCGGTGGAGCCAGGCAGGCCTGGTGATCAACCGAACCACCACGACGATGCCAGCCAGCATGACCATGTAGGCGGTAAAAAGATCAGGTACAGGGAAACTCACCATAAACCATCGCTCCGACAAAGAGAACTTCGCTGCAACTGCCAACCACTGCTTGGGGGGATTCAGCCAAATGGTGTCAGCGAATCGGGGCTCTTTATATTAGAAATTATCATCGAGAATTTCCAATTCTCACGACGTTATTTTCCCGAGATGGCATTACCGCGGAGCCTTCGATTCTGTTTGTATTAGACAGATACATTTAGTATTTGCTTGCTCTAATTTTGTACTGCACTCATATTGAGACAAGATTGGCTCAAGGAATAATGAGCACAGATCCATCAAAGCATTCCCGCGGGAGATTCGCGAGGCGGAATGGCTACAAAGCGAGGAGCAAAGAACGATGAGCATAGGAAATGTATTGGGTACAACAAACCAAGCCAGCGAGTGCGAGGCGAATGCTAGGTACGCAGCAAAGTCTGCTGCCATCAAAAGCGGGAATCTTGAAGTTGAATTTAAAAGCGGCGCCTTCGCCCGGATTCCAGTTGAGCTAGTGGGTTTGACTGGAATCCGGGACTCTGACGTTGAACTATCACCAACGGGTACTGGCGCCTGCTTTCTCGAAACTAACTTTGACCTATCTGTGAAAGAGCTTCTGGGGTAATCCCCCCGAAAAACCAGCGTCGTGAGAAGTAGAGATTTTCGAAGGAAAATTTCTACCATGAAGAAGTCCCGATTCACCGACAGCCAGATCATCGAAGCCCTCAAGCGAGCGGAGGCTGGTCTGGCGGTTCCCGAGCTGTGCCGAGAGCTCGGCGTCAGCAACGCCACGTTCTACAAGTGGCGCGCCAAGTTCGGGGGCATGGATGCCTCGCTGATGGCACGCATGAAGGAGCTGGAGGAAGAGAACCGCCGGTTGCGCAAGATGTACGTCGAAGAGAAGCTCAAGGCTGAGATCGTCACGGAGGCGCTCGCAAAAAAGTGGTGAAGCCATCTCGCCGCCGCGAGATGGCTCAACGAGCGGTCAAGCAGTTTGGTGCATCGATCCAGTTGGCCTGCCAAGCGTTTCGAATCAGCCAGGCGTGCTACCGGTACCAAGCCAAGCACCAGGCTGAGAACGATGTCATCGCCGACTGGCTTGTGCGCCTGACGGACAACAACCGCAACTGGGGCTTCGGCCTGTGTTTCCTGTACCTGCGCAACGTCAGGCGCTTTGCCTGGAACCACAAGCGCGTGTACCGTATCTACAGGGAGCTGGAGTTGAACCTGCGCATCAAACCACGCAAGCGCCTGGTGCGCGAGAAGCCTCAGCCGCTGTCGGTGCCGGAGGCCATCAATCAGGTCTGGTCGATGGACTTCATGCATGACCAGCTTGAAGACGGTCGAAGCTTCAGGTTGTTCAACGTGATCGACGACTTCAACCGCGAAGCGCTGGGCATTGAGGTCGACTTCTCTTTGCCAACGCTGCGCGTGATCCGGGCGCTCACGCAGATCATTGCCTGGCGTGGCAAGCCGCAGGTAATCCGTTGTGACAACGGTCCGGAGTACATCAGTGCCGCCATCGAGGCCTGGGCCAAGTCATGGGGCATCCGCTTCGAACACATCGAACCTGGCAAGCCCCAACAGAACGCCTACGTGGAACGCTTCAACCGAACGGTGCGCTACGAATGGCTGTCGCAGTACCATTGGACTGACCTTGATGAGGTCCGGTTGCACGCCACCCAATGGATGTGGATGTATAACCATGAACGCCCAAACATGGCCTTGGGCGGCATCACCCCCAAGCAGCGGTTGGCCATGGCCGCATAGCTCTACTTCTCGGAGCAATGGTTTATGGGGGGATTACCCCAGCAGCAGAGTTCGCGCTTGGCTGGTCGTGGTGCAAACGGAGAGGCTTGCTCCATCAGCTGGAGTGCATGCCACCCACTTGGTAGGGCGCTTCACACTTGAGTGTGAATGCAACGGGTAGGCTGTGCCAGGTAAATGCGTCAGGGATCAACATGCAATGGGCACCGTCAAAAGACAGATCCAACGCGTCAGCATCCGCTGGCTCATCGATCCACGCCGTCATCCGTGCATACATGCCTGGCCAAACATGCTCAATAGAAACTCGATCACCGGAACGGACGGATTTCAGAGCCTGCACCGTCAGAATCAGTCCAGGCAGCCATCCCTCGATACGGACAAGCCGTCCTGATAACAGCGTGGAAATGCCAAGTGCCATGATGAGTTGCTGTCTCATTTCAGCTTGGTCATGTGCAATCTGCATGCAGATCGTGTCGCCCAGTTCAACCTGAAAATGGTATTCACCTGGGATGAGGCCAGACATATGAGATTCACCCATACAGGCTCACCACTTGGCTGACCACCTGTAAACGCCCCACGTCAGAGTGATGGCCAAAACAGGCGATGCAAGAAACACCACACCATAAGCGCACCCCCACTCGAAGCCCGACCATCCCATCAGGGCACAAACTGGAAGGACATCAGAAAGCATGATGCCCAACACCCAACCGAGCACCAGCCATACGGGCAAGAGCACCAATCGAATCCAGGGCTTCATGCAGCTCGCTTCTTTTTGACCGGTGTCGGTTGCACTCGTTGTTCTGGTGGAACGTACAGAGATTGGTAAACCCCTCGTCGGCGGAAATAGCCGGTTGGCTCAGGCAAGAAATGCGCCTTGGAGTCATGCACAAAGGCCTCAAAGAATCGTTGAACTGATGGCTCCAACTTACCCTGACCGCCCTCCTGCCACGCATCCAACATGCGGTCTTCATCTTCACTGAGGGGCATATTCAACACTGCGGCTGAAGGAGATGGCACTCCACCAACACCTGCACTAGCAATAGCCGCCATCGCCCGGCTGAAAACACCAGCCTGTGACATCTGCCTGCGTGTTGCTAGTTTGCGCGCTTCATAGGCAATATCGCGGTCACCGCCCTGGTAATCAGAGAGCTGCCCTTCGGCTGATGCCAATTGCGCGGTGGCACTGCGCAACCGATCACGCCGCCCTGTTCTACCGACATCGCTGTATTGCTGGCGCGCATTAGCTGCTTGTGCATTCATGGCTTGGTAGGCTGGCTCGTTCTGATCGGGCGTTTGCACGCTTCGGCCTCGATAACGATAGTAGGCCAGACTATGCAAGAACAGTTGTGCTTCTACCGAGCCCTGCGCATTCACACTACGCAAATAGTCTCCGTACAGCTTGTAGCTGGATTCTGGATAGTCAAACATGGGGCCAAGCAGCAGTTTGTCGCTCTCAATTTGCTGCTTAGTCAAAAAAGGCAACCCAGCATGCCAGCACTCAATGAGCATGTCATTGCAAATGATCTTGGCCAGATCAAATGCACGACCTTGCTCCTGCGGCCCATAACCACCACCCACATCTGAATGCACGCCCGGATATACACGTTCGACGCGATCCCCACTTGGGTAGCGCCCTTTAGCCCGAATGGTATCGACCGGAAAAGAAAAACGCAGTTCGTGTGCCGCTACGAAGTGTCGTACTCGCTCTACACAATCGGGCACCTCCAGGCGCACATCGCTGCTGTCCATATTGGTAGCAGGCAAGCCGAAAGATGCAACGGTGTCGAAGATACCCAAGAATTTGAAGACAACCGGGTGCTTTCCGTCCAGCAAAAAATCACCGCCAACCTTATGGCACTGACCCAAGATCCGATTGACAAACCCGCGAGCCAATGCCGCACCGCGAGAAAAACCGAAGACGGATAGTTCAATGTGGCGGATGCGGGGGATACGCGCGAGCCGATCACGCAATTCACTTTCTGCCTTGGCAAGCCTAGCATCTCCACCCAAACCAAACGCCAAACCAGCCTTTTCACTGCCTGGAAGGTACTCCCACCATCGGCTGTTCGATATTTCTACCGGCGTGCCTGGACCAGAGTTGTAAATTTTGAATATTGCGTCACTCGCATCTACGCGATGCGCTGCCCACAGCCGAGCGATATTGCTATGGCTTTTTCGCTTGATCTCATCGGGATGGTCTTTGTTCTGCCCAGTTCCGTCGAAGAACAACCCAACCTGAACGACCTTAGAACAATCGCTATGAGGTGCGCTGCGCGCGGCTCCCCGCGTACATTGTTCGAACCCTTTCAAGCGATCAATTGCGTTTCCGTCTCGCATCATTGCACTTCCCCCTTTACGCTGATTTGGCAGCGTGTGGCGTCTAGTTTTACGAGCGACGGCTTGTCCTCAGGCCATGGACCAATGCCGGTCAAAGCTTCCAGCCGGACACGATGTCCTGGATAAACATGCGCTACGAGGTACACCCCCGTCCCCGGCTTCCAGCAATCTGGCAGTGGTGGCACCTTGATCCTTTTGGATTGAGGTGGATATTTGGCTACCTTTTCGTCTTCTATCCCGCCATATTCCCACTTCACCCATATCTCTGGCTTATCCGGCCATGAGTAGCAACAAGCGGAACCACCGCCTTCACCAACTGCCGTGTACCCTGCATCTGCCCCATCAATCGAAACAGAGATGGGGCGATCTGTGTAGTTGAAGGCAGCAACCGACACATCCTGCGGCACCCGAGAACACGCCACCAGCATCACGCCTACTGTCACGCATGCAACGGTCACCACCCATCGTTTCAAACTCGCATGGCCTGTCATACCGAATACCTATTCAACGCCTGACCGATGGCATCAGCCACACTCAAACCCGCTGTGCATCCCTTCTTGAGGGCATTGACCACTTCCGGGTCTTCATCAAACAAGCCCAACTGCACATAGGCTGCCAAGTAGACCTGTGCCGCCTCTGTGGACGCATATCCGGCTTGAGCCGCACGAAAACGCGCACGATTAGCCCAATCGAACAGCGTGTATTCGTCATGCGTGACCACTTCCTGCGGCATGCGCTCTCTCACGAAACCCAGCACTTGGCCGGTTTCGGCAACATCCATTAAGGCATGCATCTGTTGGTCGTCCAGCTTGCTCGGCAGGTCTTGCTTGGGGCTGAGATCACCCTGTTCACCCTCAGTCTGAGCAGCAGGTTGGACCGTCAACCAGCTTCCGTCTTTGGTTGGCAACCACATCTGCACCATCGGCTTCATCAATGCTGCCCATTGTTCACGGTGAAGCACTAGAGGCAGTTGACGCATGACCATGCCATCCCAGCAGCGCAGCAAATAGCCAGCACCATCCATGTCTTCAAACTGACTCATGTCATACAGATGGCGAGCCAGTTGTGTTGGCGAATGCGCCGACAAACACCACCAAACAGCTGCGCGCTTGATCGCAGCCGCACGCAAACTTGATTCCGTTCGAAGCTTTTCAAAATCGGTCAGAACAACATAGGCGGAATACTGTGCCAAGTCCGCCTCACGTGTCTCATCGAACACATTCGCATCGCCGGGTTGTATCCAACTGGTCAAATTGGAGACAAGCGCAGGCTGAATGATGGCATAGAGCTTAGCTTGAGGGTTTGCAAGTGTGGCCTGTTGCACGTTGACCCAAAACTCTTGATCGCAAAGACTCAGCATCTAGCCCTCCCGCTTCATCAATGGAGAACGATCTCGTAACGCGCTGAGCATGCAAGGCACACACACGGACCCAGGTAAGACCGGAAACTGCATAGACAGTGTGTTTGGTCCCACCATAGACTTCTTTCCCGCTTGAATCAAAATTTTGCCGGGAGCCTGCGCATTGAAGCTCCCACCCTCAATCGTGATGCTGGCCCCACCGCTCACGGCCAGGGTCACCTTCTTGGCCGCAGCAATGTTGATGGCGCCATTGGCAGACTTGATCTCCAGCGCGGCCTTGGATGCAATCTGCACAGGCCCTGCCTGGGCTTGCATGTCAATGCCGCCTTGCGCGGCAACCAGGCTCAAGCCTTTGCCTGCAGCTTCGTTCCCTGCCTGAATGGCGCCCGCCAAAATGCCAATGGCCTGACCTGTATGAACACGCGCTTGGCCGCCTGATGCGATCTGGCTGTCTTGCCCGCTGGCGATCTGAGTGGTGTCGTTGGCGGACAGGATCAGGTCTTGCCCGGCGGTGACGCCGACGCCGGCTTTGCCCACGATGGCAATGTTGGCGTCTTCCATGTGGGGCAGTTGATCTTGCTCGATCGTGTGGCCCAGGTT
>JBKBIO010000033.1:0-11074 GCA_046299355.1 Aquabacterium sp.
CCACTCCCACGCCGGAAGAAATCCGCAAGTACTACGACGAAAAGCCCGCTTTGTTCTCGAAGCGCAAGGTGTACGCATTGCAAGAATTCACCGTGGCTGGCAAGCCTGATGAATACCAACCTCTGGTCAAGGCCCTGCAAGCCACCAAGAGCCCGCAAGAGTTTGCCGAGGTCATGAAGACCAGCGGCATGAAGTTCACCGCCAACCAGGTCACCCAGGCGGCTGAAAACCTGCCCATGGCCATCATCGACCAGCTGGCCAAGGTGAACGACGGCGAAGCCCTGTACATCACCGCCCAGGATGGCTTCAAGGCCGTGCTGGTGGTCGCCTCACGCGAGCAGCCCATCAACTTCGAGCAGGCCAAGCCCATCATCGAGCAATACCTCCTGACCGAGCGCCGCCGCGAAGCCGCCCAGAAGGAAATCAAAACCCTGCGCGAAGCAGCGAAGATCGAATACCTGGGCAAGTTTGCTGACAAGGCACCTGCTGCCGCTTCCGGGGCGTCGGCTCCTGCTGCCAACAGTGTGGCTGAGCCGGTGACCGCGCCAGCCGCCCCTGCAGCCTCGGGCATGGATGCCGATGCTCTGAGCAAGGGCCTGTCCGGACTGAAGTAAGTACTCAGTTCTTCAGGCGACGAAGCAACGACAAAGGCAGGAACCCGGAACAGCGAAATACATGATCCGTGTTCCTGCAACAAGAACAGCACAGGCTTTCATCCGCCCACGCACTGCCCACCATGACATTTGACCAATTTTTCCGCATCTTGAGGGCCCGGTGGCTACTCGCGCTCAGCATCGTGGTGGTGATTGTGGCGTTGACCTTGACGATCACTCTGCTGATCCCCAAGAGCTACAGAGCAACGGCCATGGTCATGGCGGACATGAAGCCGGACCCTGTCGCGGGTATGTCTGGCATGGTGGGGGCGCAGTTGTCAGGGCTGATAGCAACCCAGATCGACCTGATCAAAAGTCCAGCGGTGTCAATGCGAGTGGTACGAACCCTGCGCATTGATGAATCACCAGAAATGCGCAAGCAGTGGCAGGAAGCCACTGGAGGCAAAGGCGACTACACAGCGTGGGTCGCTGACCTGATATCGCAGAACCTCAACGCCAAGCCATCTCGCGAATCCAACATCATCGAGATCGAATACGTTTCGGTCGATCCCAAGTTTGCCGCAGCAATGGCCAACGCCTATGCAAAGGCGTACATGGACTCGTCTGTTCAGATCCGGGTCGATCCTGCTCGCCAATATTATTCTTTTTTCGAAGAAAGAGCCCAGCTGGCCCGAGAGCGCCTGGAAGCTGCTCAGATGCGACTGGCAGCCGCTCAGCGGGAGAAAGGGATTGTTGTCACTGATGAGCGGCTGGACGCCGAGAACACTCGCCTCAACGAGCTGTCTTCTCAGTTGGCGTCTCTACGCGCCATGGGGGCAGACAGCTCCAGCCGCTCGGCGGCAGCGCAACGCAACCCCGAGCAAATGGCTGACATCATCAACAACCCGTTGATTTCCAGCCTCAAAGCAGAACTCGCTCGTAGCGAGGCCAAACTTGACGAACTGAACGCACGCCTTGGCGACGCGCATCCCAACGTCATAGAAGCTCGAGCCACCCTTGAGAGTCTGCGCAGCCGACTGGCCACCGAAACCTCACGGGTTAGCCGCAGCCTTGGTATCAACAACAGCATCTCCAGTTCACGCGAAGCGGAAGTGCGGTCTGCGTACGAAGAGCAGCGCGCCAAGATGCTCAAACTGAAAGACGCTCGCACCGAGTTGTCAGTGCTCGAGCGGGAGGTCGACAGCGCTCAACGCATTTTCGAGGCCATTCAACTGCGCCTCAGCCAAATGGGCCTGGAATCCAACAACACTCAAAACAACATTGTGCTGGTCGCTGCTGCCACTGAGCCAGCCCGTCACTTCTTCCCTCGTATCACCCTGGCCGTGCTTTTGGCCATGTCGGTGGGCTCCCTGCTGTCGGTGTTGATCACCCTGGGCGTTGAGCTATTCGATCGTCGTATTCGCGGCCCCCACGATCTGCTACAAGGCACAGGCCTGCCGATCGTCGGTGTCATGCCTGGCGCCACCACCTCCGCTCTGGCGCGCCGCTTGCGCATGCTCTCCATCAAACGCCAACCATCCGCTCTAGCACTGCGCCCCAGTGGTGCGACAGGTGGCCAGTGAACGCCGCCGGAGCTCCCAACCATGTCCATCCGTAGTTCAAGTTTCCAACCGTCCTCAGTCGACCCATCGGAATCCAACTTCCCGAATACTGAGCAGGTACCTCGCGAGCGGTCTATTGGCGAGATCATCAGCCAAGCCAACAATCTCTCTCCAGAGCAGATTCAGGAAATCCTTGCCTACCAAAAGGCGAATGGGGTTCGATTTGGTGAGGCTGCCGTAGCCTTGGGTTTGGCCAACAGCGATGACGTGCTCTGGGCTCTCGCACAGCAATTTCACTATCCTTACGCTACGGAAGGAACTTCGCAGCTGCCAGCTGAGTTGGTCATTGCCACCAAGCCATTCTCAGAACAGGCAGAAGCGTTTCGAACCATGCGAAGCCACATGATCATGCGGCTGTACTCCGACAACGGCCCAAGAAGTGCCTTGGCAGTGGTCAGCCCTGACAGCGGTGACGGCAAAACGTACTTCGCAGCCAACCTCGCCGCGGCGTTCTCTCAACTGTCGGGACGCACCTTGCTCATCGATGCAGATCTGCGCAACCCTCGCCTGCATGAGATCTTTTCACTGCAGGGCAAGACCATAGGTTTGTCATCCATTCTTTCTGGCCGAGCAGCAGGCAACGTGATCTGCCCCGTGAAAGAACTGCCCAGCCTGTACGTCATGCCAGCAGGCCCCAAACCTCCCAACCCGCTTGAACTACTGGAGAGGCCGGCCTTCGGAATGCTCATTCGCGAGCTACTCACCAAATTCGACCAAGTGATTGTGGACACGCCCGCGGCCAGCCAAGGGTCTGACAGCGCCGTCATCGCAGCTCGGTGTGGTGCTGCAGTCGCTATTGCACGTCAACACAAGAGCCGGATGTACGCGCTGCAGGACTTGGTCAACACCATCAGCATGGGTCCCATCAAACTTGTGGGCTCAGTGCTCAACGAGTTCTGATAAGCGACTGGGCTCTCCGGTAGATCGCCATCAACTCCTGATGGTTTTGCTCCGGGGTATAGCGCTCAAGATATCTCTGTCTGGCGGCACGTCCCATCCGCAACATCTCTTGCGGATGAGCTTCAGCCCATGCCAACTTACTGGCCAAGTCTTTGGCGTTGCCGACCTCAAACAGCAACCCTGTGTCACCGTCATCCACCAGCTCGGCCATAGCCCCAAGGCGACTGGCAATCACCGGCAGTCCACAGCTATACGCTTCGGCGATCGTTCTAGGAAAGTTTTCACCGCACAAACTGGGCAGCACCAGATACGCGGCGGCTTTCATGCGGGACAAGATTTCACCAACCGGACGAAAACCCAAGGCTTGCTCACCCAACTGCTGGCGAGTACGTTCTCCCCACTCGCCGTCACCAATCACGGTCACAGGCGCCTGACCTAGCTTCAGGGCATCCAGAAGCACGCCGACACCTTTCTCGTCTGACAGCCGGCCGACAAACAAACCTCCCACCCGTCCCTCCATCAGCCCATCGCCTGTGTCCTCCACAAAGTTGGGCTTGATCACAATGCGATCAGCATCCAGCCCACCTTGCACAAACTTGGCCTTTGAGAAGGAACTCAGGGCGACGAACAAGGTCACCGCACGGTCGTACGAGCCCAAGGCACGATGAATTTGCACCGTGCTGGCCAGCAGAGCAGTCTGCACACGGGACTGCCTGTAACAAGCACGCAATACGCCGCGCCAAGGCAATGTGCCCAGACAATCCTCACAGATCTTGCCGTCACGCAAGAACATGGCTTGGGGACACATGAGACGGAAGTTATGCAAGGTCTGCACAACGGGAACGCCAGCTTGATATGCAGGCCAATACACCGAAGGCGACACCATCGGCCACGTGTTGTGCACATGCACAACGTCAGGCTTGAATGACGCCACCAAGTCACGCATGTCATTGACAGATCTGCGCGACCACACCGCCTGGGTTACCACCCCCAACGGCCCAGCAGCACTGGCTTCGTCGTTGTGGCGCATGTACAAAGACACCTCATGTCCGCGCGCCCGCAGCAAAGCGACCTCGGTATCCACCACGCTGTCTTCACCACCACGCTGCTGGTAGGCCGCGTGCACCATCAGCACGCGCATGGGTCGATCTTCGGCGCCCCGTGTCATACGCTCTCCTTCATGGCGTGCTGAACTGCGCGCCAGATCCCATCCGCTGCAGCATCAAACGAAAACTTGGCAACCTGCTGAACCCCAGCCTGTCCCATTGCTGCCATCCGAGTGGGATTGCTCAGCAAGTCCGCACACGCATTCACCCATGCAGGGAGATCAAGCGGCAACACCAGTCCATTCAAACCATCCTTGACCAGATCCCCTACCGCGCCAGCCTCGGGCGTGACCACCACAGGCACGCCCGCAGCACACGCCTCATTGGCCACAACACCCCACGGATCCCATGAGGTCGGAAACAAGAATACCCTTGCAGCGGCGTACCGTGCAGGCAGCTCGTGCTGCTGCGCAAAGCCCAAAAAGTGCACCTCAAGCTCATCGGATGCGGCGTCAGCCTCGGCACGCAAAGCTGCCTCCAGCTCTCCTGATCCCATGAATGCCAAACTCACACGGCGCCCCAAACGCTTAGCCACGCCCTGGGCAACCTGCAATGCGAAGCTCGGATTCTTCACAGGCACGAAGCGTCCACAAAACAAGAAGTCGTACTTCTTGGGCTCAGCTCGATGGACTGCGAACGCATCGTTATCAGCACACAAATGCGACTGGAACATGTGTGGGCGAGGCACTCCGTAAGAATCGAACAAACGAAACGATCCTTCGCTCGGACCGATGAACGCTAGGCTCCGTGCCATGATCCACGAACGCAACAGTCGGTGCAGCTTCGACAAGCCGGCTTCTGATCGATCGGTGCCATCGGTCATCACCACATGACGAAGGCCCTTGCGCCATGCATGGATGAATGCCAGCAGATGGGTTGGGTTGTAACCCGTGGTGATCACCACATCGGGCCCGATCTGAGCCAAGACACTCCCCACATCCGGATTCACGTGGATAAAACGTCCACTCACGGTCACGAACCGCTCTTTGAGGAAGTGCTGCCGATAGGTGCCTGCTGGCAGCTTCCAGGCACGATCAGGCTCGGTACCACTGCAGTAAACCAAATGCAACTCACACCCCGGCGTACGGGCCAGGCGCTCAAACACCGGCACACGATAGGGTGCCGGAATGTTCGTGACCAGCGCCACCTTGATCACACCCATCAGATCACCCTTCGCTTCAAGGCCAGCAAGCTCAAACGCCAGCCGTGGGGCAGGCTCAATGCGACAAGGCACACCACGTCTCTCCACGCCAAACCATCACATTGAACCGCTCGCCATAGCTCCCGAACACAGCGACGTCGCTCGTTCAACTCCAACCACAGCACCGCGCGCATGCGATACCAGCCGGCGCGAAAGGCCCGGAGGCCAGACAACGCATCAGGTTTGCGCTCCAAATCGCTCAACGCGTTTGCCACCAAGTCAGGCTCCTGAGGACGTCGAATAACCCGCCCTCGACTCAGTGCGGTCATCGGCGGCTCAAGATAGAACGTAGAGCAGGCGTCTAAACACGCCACCTGTCCAATGCTGGCCAGCGATGCCCACATCAATAGGTCCTCACCAGCAACAACGCCGCGCTTGAAACCACCAAGCCCTAAGGCAGCCTCCCTCTTCACCATCACGGAAGAGGTTACAAACAGCATTCCCTGCCGTTGAACTGATCGACAGTAGTCGGTCAGGACCGTCCAGCTGGCACCCAGGCGGGCCGACCGTCTGAGACGACGACCCTGCTTATCAACGTACCAAAAGGCAGAACCCAACAACACAGCCTCAGGGTAGCGCTCATGCAACGACACCAGATCGCTTAGATGAGATGGTGCCCACGTGTCATCAGCATCAAGCAAGGCCACCCATGACGTACTGGCTTCCAACAAGCCACGGTTGCGCGCCGCTGACACACCTGAGTTGTCCTGACGTATCACCCGGATCCTGTCATCCTTGATGACCAGAACGCGGTCAATGCCACCGTCGGTTGAACCGTCGTCCACAACAATCAGTTCCCAGTCGGTATGCGTTTGGGCTTGTACAGAGGCAACTGCAGCAGCTACAAAGTCAGCCTGGTTGTACAAGGGAATCAGAACACTCACACGCATGATGCTCAACCTTGCAACCACCAACGCTCACGCCAGGCCCACAGTAAGGCCAGCAGACCGGATACCAAGGCTGAAATCAGCAATCCCACCTGTACCGTCCACACACCATGAGCCACACCGAGCCAGGTGCACAGGGCCTGACCACCAAGACCGACGAAAGCGCACACCATCCATTCCCATTGCTTGTTCAAGCTGATCAACGAGTTCTGGACCACGATGGTGGCGGACATGAACAACGCAGCCAAAGCACTCACGGCAATCAAGGTAGTCAGCCCCAAGCCATCCAATCGGTAGGCTGACGCTAGCCAGGGCGAAGCCAACACCACACCACCAGCCACCAGCAATGTCACACTTACATTGCGAATGATTTGATCGCGCACTGCCGCCGCCAATTGCCGACGTCCCTGCGGCGTCAGGCTTAAATCTGCCATTTCTTTGAGAATCAAACCACCCCAACTCGTGGCAGGCATCAAAGACAAGGTCAACCACTGATTGGCCACGGCAAGCACGGCCATCGCCTGAACACCCAACGTCTCCTGCACCAGATAAATGGAGCAAAACCAACCCACCACATTGGTAGCCATCACAGCGCCAGCTTGAGGCACGCCTCGACGAGCTTCCGCCGTTGCTGTTTGCCAAGGAGACGCTATCGAACTACTAGCGATCGAATGCTCAACTGAGGGCTCATGCCATCCGCTCTTCAAGTGCTTGCGATGCAAACGCCACAGAAGCACAGCGGGCAGCCATGTGTTCAACGTGAGCACAGCCCATGCACCGTTCAAGCCCCACACCCGCACCACCGGATATGACACCGCCATCATCACGACGGCGACGATGGCCACCGTGCGCGCTGCCTGCAATTGAGCCCCCAGCCCATTCAAGCTGCCATTCAGCAAGAACAGCACCACCTGCCCAGCCCCGCAACTGAAAGCGCCGATCAAAAAAGCCCACCACGACCCATTCAACTCATCTAGCAAGCGCGTGGCGATCTCGCCGTGCATCAGCGCCGCCACCCCCGCCAGCGGGATCAGGCACAACATCGCCAACAAGGCATTCGCTTGCAGTAACTGCCGAGCCCAATCTCTTGATGGCGCCCGCGTTGATGCCATCAGGCCGCCATTGAAGAGCACCTGCGCCAGGGGCAACGTGACTGCCGACAAGGTGATCACGGTTGAAATGTAGAGTGCCAACACCGTCGGACCAGCGTACCGCGCCAGCGAGAAGCTGGCAATGAAGCCGGCACCACGCGTACACAGTGCCCCTGCAAAAGCCCAAGCCCTGGGCGACATCCACAGGGCCTGGGCACGCTGTCCCCATACAGCCAATACCTGCATCAGCGGCACCAATCAGAGTGGTGAGGTGCCCGCAGGCGGACACCCCATGGCAGGCATCACACCCAGACTCCAGACGCCAGCCATGTCTCGCTCCAAAGGGCGTCCCCCCAGCTCAGTGACCACCACCGCATTGCCAAACACCGTAGGTGCTGCGCGCACCCCGTCCGCCCCAGCCCAAGCCAGGATGCACTCGCGGCCATCCTTGCGCCATCGAACCCTGGTGACTCCACCAACTGATGGGAGCATCTTCAGGCTGCTGCCTCTGAGCATGCGAGCCACGTCGTCATACAGCCTGCCCAATAAGGTCTTGGTACGGAAATCCTCTTGCACCATGCCAACACCGTTGATCTCCAGCTCTGCCCCTTCCCAGGTGTAGAAGGTAAAGTTCTCGAAGCCCTGCGCAGCATGAAGCAACACTGACTGCAACACAGTGGCCTCACGCCTCGGGTCACAAGCCCCAGCCTGCCTGTGCACGCCGGGGTCCGGGTCATCAATGCATGCAGTGTTCGATTCGGTATTCCAGATGGGCAACTCAAGCCCATGTCCGCGCATCATCTCTCTAGCATTGCGCATTCGAGACAGCGCTTGCCTGGAGCCCAACCCCAGATACACGTGGATGCTCAATCCATCGATGTAGCGCCCTCCACCAAGCGCCAGAAAATCGTTCAAAAACCGTAGGCCGTTGGCTGTCACATTGGGGCCAATCAGCACAGCCTTGGGATTGACCTTCTTGATCTCCTCACGCGCAATGCGGGTCATCTCCACCATCAAAGCCGGAGAGCCCACCCAATGTGTTGGCACATCGGCCTCGTTCCAGATCTCCCACACATCAATTCGGCCATCGGCATAGCGCTCAGCCAGTTCACGCACGAAAGATCGCCATGAGGTCAGATCTGCAGGCGGCATGCAACTGCGCGTACCAAATGATGAACTCACGCAGGCACCGTTGTCACCCTTGACGGATGCCCATACTGGCGTCATTCCTAAGGTCATCATGACGGAGGCATCACGACCACGCTGCAAGGTGTGCCTCACGAAGTAATCCATCCGCGTGCCATGTGCATCGCGCCAATCCACGCGTGGGCCTTTGGCATGCAACTCGCCCCAGGTGGTGGCAGAGCCCCACATGCGCACGATTCCAGGCTCAAACGAGGGCCAGTTGTTGTGTCGCCCCAGCTTGTTCAGGTGAATACCCAGAAAATGCTTGGGTACCTCGTGCCAGCCTGAAGCCGCCCCGACCACGTCGGCGTCGATCTCTCGCAAGGTGGGTTGGCCCACGCAAACTGCCATGCCATCCTGACGCAGACCAAGTCTCACAGAGCCCGGACGCGGAGCGTCATAAACCCCACGTACGGTCACCGTACGCCATTGCTGGGACACCGTGACCGACCGGATGGCCGTAGTCTCGTAATATGCGGTGTCACGGCGAAAGTAAACATCCACCGAGCCAGCCCCCTTCATCAAGCGGACCGGAACGCTGAACTCGTACGCTTTACCGGGTTGCAATACACCACCGATGATCAACTCGGCATCACCGCCCCCCTTGCGCGTTTTTGAGAACCAGTAATTGCGCGCGGTTCCACCCTCTAGTGCGCACAACTCGTTAGGCGCTGCGTCAGCCTGAGGAGCAGGCACTCCCCAGGCCTGCAAGCTCCAAGGGCGCTCATGCAATGGCAACACCGTCGCCAACGCTGCGGTGCTGAACAGCCAAAGGCCCAGCGCCAACCACCCATCAAGCGGCTTCACGCGCACTCCCGGCTGCTGGTAGCGGGTCCAGCAAGCCCTCGCGCTGCATGCGCATGATCAAGAAGAAGAAGAAGGTGAAGAAGAAGTAAATCAAAGTGTTGTCGGTGAAGAACATCACGTTGAAAAACAAGAAACCCACCCTCAGCATGTAATGCCTGCTGCTATACATCAGCCAAATCGTCACCGCCGTGAAGATATAGCCAATCTCATAAGCCAGCTTCATCAAGTCGCTGTGCAGGTTCACCTTCTCGTAGGCACCAAACCCCTTTTGAGCAGCCTCGTAGACTGCCCCCATCCCGTGGCCCAACCAGGATTGCCAAGGCGAATTCACCAACCCATCCACCACGTACCACTGCAGGGATTGCCGCCCCATGCCGAACTCATTGGCCGATTGACCTGTGAAGTACTTGATGAACCAATCCAGTTCACCCAAGGTGTAGAGCATGTTCAACACCAGCACTGCGGCATTCACCGCCAGCATCACTGGGCCGTTCAAGAGTAGCTTTCCACGCTTGGGGCCCAGCAACACGAACAAGGTGGCCACCACTGCCGCCAGAATGGCAATACGTTTGAGCGTCAAAACCGCCAATACAAAGCAGGCTGCCGCCAGCCAATAGCGGCGCGCGGCCACCGCAAACGGCACCAGCACTGCGAATACAAAGCTGAAGTTGCCCTCGAACGATGACAGCGACTGCATGAAATCAAAGCGCAGCCCACCCGAGAAATCGCCCCACACCCCATACAAGTAGGCAAAGCCCACCAACAACCAGAAAAAAATCAAGCCCAAAGACAGCCTGGGTATGCGCGGCAGCAAAGCCACCGACATCCCGGCAAAGATGAAGAAGAGATCCTTCCAGCCCTCATCCGTTGCCAACGGCCCCAGCAACAGCCCGGCACCAATGATCACCAAGAATGGCTTGACTTCGTCGTCAACGGTCACCTTGGCATCAGCCAAGCACGCCAACAGCATCAGAACGGGCACCGCATACGCCAAATAGCGAAATGGCGGGAACGCAAGACATAACATTCCCAAAAAAAACGAAGCCCAAAAAATCATGGACCGCAGATGCAGCTGGTCCCGGTGAAACATCCGGGACCCGCGTGCATACTGCGGCGGGACATCGTAATACTGGCGCTTCAACACGTCACTCGTGATAGTCGTAGGCCTGATAACCCGCGCGCTTCACCAGTTCATCGCGCTTGGCGCTGGTGTAGTCGCTTTGCACCATCTCGCGCACCAGCTCGTGCAGCGTGATCTTGGGCTCCCAGCCCAGCTTGGTCTTGGCCTTGGTCGGGTCGCCCAGCAGGGTCTCCACCTCGGTGGGGCGGTAGTAGCGCGGGTCCACCCGCACGATCACATCGCCCACCTTGCAGGTGGCCAGCATCTCACCCTTGACGGGCTCAACCTTCTCGACGATGCCCACTTCGGCCTCGCCCTCGCCCTCAAAGCGCACGGTCACGCCCAGCTCTTTGGCTGAGAACTCCACAAACTGGCGCACGCTGTACTGCACGCCCGTGGCAATCACGAAGTCTTCGGCCACGTCTTGCTGCAGCATCAGCCACTGCATCTCGACGTAGTCTTTGGCGTGGCCCCAGTCGCGCAGCGCGCTCATGTTGCCCAGGTACAGGCAGTCTTGCAGGCCCAGCGCAATGCGGCTGATGGCGCGCGTGATCTTGCGCGT
>JBKBIO010000034.1:0-10196 GCA_046299355.1 Aquabacterium sp.
ATCACGCTGCACGAGCTGGTGCGCGAGATGGTGCAAAGCGACTACACCAGCGCCAAGCGCGATGAGCTGGTGAAGCGCGCGGGTTATCAGGCCTACGACTATCACGAGTGACGTGTTGAAACGCCAGTATTACGACGTTCCGCCGCAGTATGCACGTGGGTCCCGGATGTTTCACCGGGATCAACTGCACCTGCGGTCAATGATTTTTTGGGCGTCTTTCTTCTTGGGGATGTTGTGTCTGGCGTTCCCGCCATTTCGGTATCTGGCGTATGCGGTACCCGTTCTCATGGTGCTGGCCTGCCTGGCGGATGCCAAGGTGACCGTGGGCGATGAGGTCAAGCCCTTCTTGGTCATCATCGGTGCGGGGTTATTGCTGGGGCCATTGGCCACGAATGAGGGCTGGAAGGATCTGTTCTTCATTTTTGCCGGGATGTCGGTGGCGTTGATGCCCCGTATTCCCAGGCTGTCTCTTGGTCTGATTTTTTTCTGGCTGTTGGTGGGCTTTGTCTACCTATACGGTGTTTGGGGTGACTTCTCGGGCGGACTGCGCTTTGATTTCATGCAGTCGCTCTCTTCGTTCGAGGGGAACTTCAGCTTTGTTTTTGCAGTACTGGTGCCGTTTGCCGTGGCTTCGCGCCGTTATTGGTTGGCCGCTGCGTGTTTTGTGTTGGCGGTTTTGACCCTCAAGCGGATTGCCATCCTGGCGGCTGTGGTGGCCACTTTGTTCGTTTTGTTGGGACCCAAGCGCGGCAAGTTGCTCTTGAATGCGCCAGTGATGCTGACCGTCAATGCCACCGTGTTGGTGCTGAACATGCTCTACACCCTGGGCGATTTGGATTGGTTCATCAAGTACTTCACGGGGCAATCAGCCAACGAGTTCGGGATGGGACGCCAGTCGTTGCAATGGTATGTGGTTGACGGCTTGGTGAACTCGCCTTGGCAGTCCTGGTTGGGACATGGCATGGGGGCGGTTTACGAGGCGGCACAGAAGGGCTTTGGTGCCTACGAGAAGGTGAACCTGCACAGCGACTTGATGAAGCTGGCTTATGAAATTGGCTATGTGTTCACCGCAGTGACGATCTGGCTGATGTACAGCAGCCGACACTACATGTTGCGGGTGGGGTTCTTGTTCTTCAATGTGATGCTATTCACGGATAACACCCTGATTTACTTTTTCTTCACGTTTTTCTTCTTCCTGATCATGCGCATGCAGCGCGAGGGATTGCTGGATCCTCAGCCAGTCCACGGAGGGAGTCGTGAGGCTGCTTGAGTGGCTGTGCTGTACCGCTGTCTTGCTGTGTGGCGTGGCCACGGCCAAATCACTGCCACTGCAAGAGCGTCCATGGACGCTTCAAGCATGGGGAACGCCTGCGCCTCAGGCTGAGGCCGCCCCGAATGAAGCGTGTGCAACCGAAGGCGGCAGCACACGCAGCTATTTCTTTTCAAAGGTGCGAAAAGGTGGCGGCGACGCTGAGTTGATCATTGGCGGTGTTCTGCAACCCGGCAGGGCCTATGAGTTCAGTGTGCCGGTACGTTTGAGCCGTGGCACGGGTGCTGTGGATGTGTACTTTCGGCGGGACACGGCCTATTACGAGACGACCGCCATCAAGACGGTGACCGTGTCGCCGCAATGGCAGACGGTGACAGTGCGGGGTGTCTATGACGCTCCGCGCCCTGGCTCGGTACGCTTGGGTCTGCGTCAGGATGGCATGGCGGTGTGCGTGGGGCAGCCGACCTTGCGAGAGATTGACCCTGACCTGGTCGGTGCGGCACCAGGGTGGCATGACGTGCCCAAGCACTTTTTGGGCATACATCTGAACAAGCTGGGGCGTCACAACAATTGGCCCTCTTTCGAGCCTGGCGTAGTGCGCTTGTGGGGATCTGCCACCACGTGGGGTGAGCTGCATTCCAAGCGATCGCGCGTGGACTGGCGTGACGCGCATGGCACCCGGCTGGAGTATTTTGTTCGACACACCTTGCAACGTGGGCGCGATGCCTCGGTGATGATGACGTTGGGCATGACACCTGTATGGGCGTCAGTCAAGGGAGATAACGGTGCCTGTGCGCGTTCATCATTTGGCGAGCGTAGTTGTATGCCTCCGGCCGATCTCGCAACGTGGCGTGCTTTTGTTCGGGAGTTGGCCGGGCGATATGCAGATGGGCGAATCGCTATCTGGGAGCTTTGGAACGAGGCTGATGTACCAACACATTGGGTCGGGACGCCCCAATTGATGGTTGAGATGGCCCGCATTGCTCGAGAAGAGATCAAGAAGGTGAACCCCGATGCGGTGCTGATAGGCCCTAATGTGACAGCGATCGGATTGAGATTTCTGAATGATTTCCTGGTGCATGGCGGTGGGCGCTATGTGGATGGTTTGAGTATTCACGTGTACCTTGGTCTGGGATCCAGGCAGGCGATGTCCAGAATGCGTAATGCACGTGAGGTGACGCGGGGGCATGGTTTGGCTCTGCCCATCTGGAACACAGAATCCAACACGGCTTGTATTGATGATCCAGACCCAGGGGTTTACAGGCAGGCTGGTATGTGCGATCGGCAGCGTGAGGCCACAGTGATGCAAGCTGTCTTGTTACACGCCGCTCAGGGCTTCGAGAACTTCACTTTCTATACCTGGGAAGGCGCTGAGTTGGAGATCAACGGGGTTGGGATGGTGCAGGAAGACTTTCTCACCAAGACCTTGTTGGGGCGCTTGTATGACGATGTGTCACGCATGCTGCGCGGAGGTGCCGTGCGGATGCTGCCTGCAATGGGCGATATCACACGTGTTCAGTGGCGCAAAGGCGGCCGTGACTGTATCTTGGCATGGGCCAATCAGGGTACTGCGAGAGCAGCCCCTGGTGTTTTTGGTGATGCAGTGGTGGTGACTGAGCTGGGCGGTCGAGCCCTGGGCCGTGACATGGCCGGGGTGTGGAGCTTGGGTGTCATGCCAGCCATGGGATGCCCTCCAGCCGGTGCGGCGTCGTTCTGATTGGCTGTGTTGATGAGCCATCTTGCAGTCATGGAGGACCGAATTCGGTCTCTTTGGGCATCGCCCAGGGCATGGGCGTTCGCTGGTGCCCTGTGTACTCGTGGGGCAGGCTTCATTGCCAGTTTTTCTTTGGCGAGGTATGCGGGTCCTACTGTCCTGGCTTTGTATATCTCCACGGTCATCACGCTGGCGGCTGTCACTCTGCCGCTGGCTCAGGTGATGTCCAACGGTGGATTGATGGCGGCGACTCGCGCACCAACCAGGGATTGGGCTCTCCGTTTACTGGCAGCGAACGCGGGTCTGGCGGTGTTGTGTCTGCTGCCATTGGCTGCCGTGGCTGTGGTGATGCACGGAGGAATGGCAACACGGCTTGTGCGTGAGCTGGATGCTTCGTGGGTTGCATTGCTGCTTGGGGGTTTCAGCTGCGGCGCTGGGCAGGTGTTCTTGTTTCTGCTGAACGGCAGCTTGAATGGCTTGGGTGCACAGCTTCAAGCCGCCCGAACCGTGGCCGTGGTCGCTTTGCTGATGATGGCAGTGTCTTACCCAGTGGTGCGCACGTGGGGCTTGAATGGCGCCTGGGCTGTGTTGGCCTTGAACACGTGGCTGCCAGCATTCTTGCTTTGGCGTTTGCACCGCAGGCATTTGTTGCACACATGGAGCCCTCAGCTGGCCGTTACTGAGGAAGAGGAGAAGACGATTTCCACACCGTGGCAGGCCGCAAGTGCTGAGGCACGCCGAGGTGTTCCACAGGCCGCTGCGGTCATGGCCACAAATTTGGTGGGGTGGTTTTGCTCGATCTATCTGGTGCAAGAAACGCTGGGCGTGCAGGCCATGGCCGTGCTGGCTGTTGCCAATCAGTGGTTGACCTTGTCGTTGATGCCTGCGACCAGTTGGGGGGGCTTGATCTTGAAGGAGATGGCAGATCTGAGTCTGTCCGAACAGGGCCGGCGGCGACTGGCTACCGTGGTGCGCGATCAGGTCGTGCGTAATGTCAGCGTGACTTTTCTCGTGGCAGGTTCTGTGTTGCTGGCTTCCCCTTGGCTAGAGTCGGCGTATCGATTGGATGGGATGGGCTTGATTACATTGATCGCAGTGAGTGGTCTGGCCGCCTTGGCAATGTCGATGACCGTGGTGGTTCAAAATGCCTTGATCAGCCTGAATAAACAGTGGGAATGGATGATGTGTGCATTGGCAGGCTTGGGAGGTCAGGCCGTGGTGTCGTGGGTTGGGATTGCTCATGGCGCTTGGACGGTTCAGCTGGGTTTGATGGTTTCGGCGCTCTTGTCTGCTGTGCTGGCTTGGATTTGGGCGCGGCGTGATGGCTGGTTGAATCAAGGTTGAGTGCCATGCGTGTGACTGTGCTGATTCCCCTGTACAACCAAGCGCATTTTTTGATGGCCGCTGTGGCCTCAGTTCGGGCTCAAAGCCATACCGACTGGGAGCTGTTGGTGGTGGATGATGGCTCAACGGATGGGGGCGCATGCCAGCTTGCCAGCCTGGAGGACGATCGGATCAGGGTGATCCGGCAAGACAATGCTGGCGTGTCTGTGGCCCGTAATCGCGGCTTGGCAGAGGCCCGTACCTCTTGGGTGGCCCTGTTGGATGCAGACGATACGTGGGGGCCATCTCATTTGAGTGATCTATTGGATTTGGCGGTGCGGCATCCAGAAGCGCTGATACTTGGCACGGGCTTCTGGTATGTGGATCGTCAGGGGAATCGTCTAAGACGTTCGGCTCGTATCGCCCAGTCTTCTGAAAATGCCTTGGCAGAGGTGGTGATCTCAGATTACTGTCAAGTGGTCCAGAGGTATGGCATGCCGTTTGTCACTTCGTCAGTGATGATCAGCAGGGCCGCGACATTGTCATTGGGCGGCTTCAAGCCCGGGGTCAAGGCCGGTGAGGATTTGCTGATGTGGGCAACGTTGGCGCACCACGGCGAGGTGGTCTGTTCTGATGAGTGCTCCACCTTCTATGTGGAGCCGCCCATGGCCGCACCGGACCGAGTACAGGCGATTCGACGACCGCAAGAGCCTGACGTGGTGGGGCAAGCACTGGCATCCCTTGGCGAGCTTCCAGATGGCTTGGCTGGCTTGCGTGCGTTCAGGGCAAACTGGTACCGGATGAGAGCCGTGCTATGGCTGGAGTTGAATGAGCGTAGCCGGTGCCTTTCAGAACTGAGACTTGCTGTGGAATGTGATGGTGTTGCGTGGAAGGATGTCGGCTGCTTGATGGCCCTTGCCTTGCCTTACTGGGTACGTTTGCGCCTGGTAGCACTGAAGCGCCAGAGGGTTGGATCATGGGCGTGAAAGTCGCCTTGGTGACCAATATCCCAGCGCCATACAGGGTGCCGGTGTTTGAACGGCTGGCGCGCATTCCGGGCTGTGAGCTACATCTGGTTTATTGCAGTGGAACAGAGCCTGACCGCGATTGGAAGCTGCCTGAGGGGGCTTACACGCAGCATTACCTGAAAGAGCGTTTCTTGACAGTGCGGGGGCGCTTCATTCATGTGAACCCCGATGTCGGCGCGGTGTTGTCGAGCATTCAGCCTGATGTGGTGATCACCACCGGATACAACCCGACGCATTTGTTGGCCTTCTTGTATGCATGGCGGAAGAACATTCGTCATGTGGTCATGACTGACGGGACAGCCCGATCTGAGGCTGGGCTCTCCAGGCTTCACCGGTTGCTGCGTCGTTTGGTGATGAGACGCAGTAAAGCGTTCATTGGCCCGAGCGAGGGTGCATTCCAGCTGTTCGAAGCCTACGGCGTGAAAAGAGCTCAAATGTTTCAGTCGCATTTGTGCGCGGATAACGCTGCTTTCGCAGCCCATCTACATGGTGAAAAGAAGTACGACTTTCTGTTCTGTGGTCGCTTTGTGGCTGTGAAGAACCCCTTGTTTGCCTTGGCGGTGGCGCATGGTGTGGCAAAGACACTGGGGCGCCGTGTGAGCTTGGCGTTCATGGGTTCTGGTGAGCTGGAGTCCACTATCCGGCAAGAGGCTAGGCTGGTAGCAGATCAGGTGGATGTGCAGTTTTTGGGTTTTGCACAGCAGCATGAGCTCCCTGCACGATATGCGGCGGCTCGTGTTTTCCTGTTCCCAACCTCTTGGGATCCGTGGGGAGTGGTGGCCAATGAGGCGTGTGCTGCAGGTGTGCCAGTGGTGGTGACGCCAGAGGCCGGCTCGGCTGGAGAGTTGGTCAAGCACGGGGTCAATGGATTGGTGCTGCCTTTGGATTTGTCTGTTTGGCAAAGTGAGTGTGCAGCCCTGCTGAGTGATGACGCCAAGATGGTTGCGATGGGGAAAGCTGGCGTACAGCAGGCGGCCGCTTTTTCATACGATGCTGCGGCCGAAGGCATTTGGCTTGCGGTGCAATGTGCCCTGAAGGAGCGTTGATGCAAGTGGGCGGTATGAGTCGACCCATGCGGGTGTTGATGGTGCACGCGGCATATCAGCAACGCGGGGGAGAAGACAGTGTCGTTGACACTGAAGTGACTTTGCTGCGTGACCATGGGCATGAGGTGCAGCTGTACTTGCGGCATAACGATGAAGCCACCTCCGCAGGGAGGCTCGGCGTGGCGTCGCAGGCGCTATGGTCTCGACGCTCCGAGGCGGACATGGGCCGTTTACTGGAGACGTTCAAGCCAGATGTTGTGCATGTTCACAATACGTGGCCCATGGTGTCACCATCAGTGTATTGGCCAGCCTTCAAAGCAGGGGTGCCTGTGGTTCAAACCTTGCACAACTTCAGATTGATGTGCCCACAGGCCATGTTTTTGCGAGAAGGCAAAATTTGCGAAGATTGTCTTGGCAAATTACCCTGGCGTGGTGTTGTGCGTGGCTGCTACAGAAAGTCACGCATGCAGACGGCTTTGTTGGCCAGCACGGTTCAGTTGCATCGAGCTATGGGTTCTTATGAGCGCGCTGTGACCCTCTTTGTGGCGCTGAGCGCGTTTTCAAAAAGCAAGTTCGTGCAGGGCGGGTTGGATGCCGATCGCATCGTGATCAAGCCCAATTTTGTAGAAGACACGGGCGATGGGCTGCTTGACCAGCGCGCGGGTGGCTTGTTCGTCGGCCGGCTGTCAGATGAAAAGGGCATCAGTGTGCTGCTTGATGCCCTGCGGTTGGGCCAGGCGCCTGTGACCGTGATTGGTGATGGCGATTGGGGGCAGCAAACCCGCCAGCAACTGGGAAACCAGGCTTTGGGGTTTCGCCCGGTTGCTGAGATATTGTCTCGTATGAAGACTGCCGCTTACTTGGTGTTGCCCAGCTTGTGCGGAGAGAACTTTCCGAGAACCATTGCTGAGGCCTACAGCTGTGGTCTACCCGTGATCGCTAGTCGCCTGGGCGCCATGGCCGAACTCATAGAGGATGGCGAAACGGGCTTGTTGTTTGAGGTCGGCAATGCCAGGGATCTGGCCGACAAGCTGGCTTGGGCTGAAGCCCATCCGCAAGAGATGTTACGGATGGGGCGAGCGGCCAGACAACGATATCTTGAGCGCTACACCCCGGATCGCAACCACGATGAATTGATGGCGATCTACCGGGAGGCGCAGTCTTTGATCAGAACTCGTTGAGCACCGAGCCCACGAGTTTGATGGGACCCATGCTGATGGTGTTGATCAAATCTTGCAGTGCGTACATGCGGCTCTTGTGCTGACGCGCGATGGCTACCGCAGCGCCGCAGCGAGCGGCGATGACAGCGCTGTCTGACCCTTGACTGGCGGCGGGTGTATCCACGATCACCTGGTCAAACTTGGTCAGTAGTTCGCGGATGAGCATGCCAAAGGCGGGGCGCTCAAGAAGTTCGAGTGGGTTGGGCGGCTTGGGGCCCGCTGGCATGACATACAGGCTGGGAAGTTCTTTGACTGGGCAGATGACATTGCCTGCAGCCCTTCCCGAAAGAATCGACGACAGGCCAATCGTTTTGCCTTGCAGCGAGAAGATTTCGTGCAGGCGGGGGTTACGCAGGTCTGCGTCAATGAGCAGGGTGCGTCCCGAGAGTTGCGAAAACGCAGCGGCCAGGTTGGCTGCGAAGTAGGTTTTGCCGTCTCCACTGTCGGGGCTGACCACGGCCAGTGCGCTGCGTGGACCGTTGTCAGAGTACAGCCGCATGATCATGTGGCTGCGCATGGTGCGAAACGCTTCAGCTTGTTCCGAGAAGGGCTTCGTCGCAATGACCAGTTCGGCAGGCAGCTGAGAGGTGCCTTCGGTGGCATATGGATAGTGAAACTGCTGAGCCAATGCCCAGAGGACGTCGTCGCTGTTGGCCAAGCCCAAGGCTACTGCAGCTTCACCGAAGCGAACGCCGTTGGCCTTCTGGTAAGCCAGGATCTCTTGAATCTGATCTGGCGAGAGGTTGTTGGCCTGGCTGATGATTTCGCCAATGGAGCGCTCGCGAGCCACCTGTTCGGTATTCGGAAAATTGGATTCCGAAGGGTCGACAGAAGAGGGTTGGAAACTTGAACTACGGATGGACATGGTCGAGGGCTCCGGTGGCGTTCACTGGCCACCTGTCGCACCGCTAGGACGCAGGGCAAGAGCAGAAGGTTGGCGTTTGATGGAGAGCATACGCAAGCGACGGGCCAGGGCAGATGTGGTGGAGCCAGGCATGACGCCCACGATGGGCAGGCCGGTGCCTTGCAGCAGATCCTGAGGGCCGCGAATGCGACGGTCAAACAGCTCTACGCCCAGGGTGATCAGGACGGACAGCAGGGATCCCACTGACATGGCCAGGAGCACGGCCAGGGTGATACGAGGAAAGTAGTGACGGGCTGGTTCGGTGGCTGCCGCTACCAACACAATATTGTTCTGCGTGTTGCTCGATTCCAGCCCCATCTGGCTGAGCCGCAATTGAATGGCTTCGAAGATGCGTTGGGCACTATCGACCTCGCGCTCGAGAACAGACAGCTCGGTACGTGCATCCTTCATCTTGAGCATCTTGGAGCGCTGTTCTTCGTAGGCGGCCCGAACCTCAGCTTCTCTGGAGCTCGAGATGCTGTTGTTGATGCCCAAGCTGCGGCTCACACGACTGGTTTCTGTCGCCAAACGGCTACGAAGGCTCTCTAGATTGGCTCGAGCCTCAATGACATTGGGGTGAGCGTCACCGAGCCGCGCTGTCAGTTCGTCGAGCCGAGCTTCGCTGCGCGCTTGCTCTGCTTTCAAGCTGGAGATCAGAGGGTTATTGATGATGTCGGCCATTTGCTCCGGATTGCGTTGAGCGGCAGCGGAGCGACTGGAACTGTCCGCCCCTATGGCCTGGAGCGATGCCAGTTGCGAAGAGAGTTCGTTCAGGCGTGTGTTTTCAGCATCGAGCCGCTCATCGGTCACAACAATGCCTTTTTCTCGCTGCGCAGCGGCCAGTTTCATTTGGGCAGCTTCAAGGCGCTCGCGCGCCAGTTGGGCCCGTTCTTCAAAGAAGGAATAGTACTGGCGAGCTGGATCGACCCGGATCTGGACGGAGGAGTCCATGTATGCCTTCGCATAAGCATTGGCCATCGCCGCAGCGAACTTGGGATCCACCGAGGTGTACTCGATCTCGATGATGTTGGATTCGCGGGATGGTTTGGCGTTCAGGTTTTGCGAAATCAGGTCAGCTACCCATGCTGTGTAGTCGCCTTTGCCTCCGGTTGCACTCTGCCATTGCTGACGCATCTCTGCTGATTCATCAATGCGCAGCGTGCGGACCACTCGCATGGAAACAGCTGGGCTTTTGATCAAGTCAATTTGTGTGGCAATCAGGCCGGTCAGTTGCGCCCCCATCATCCCCGACATGCCAGTCACTGGGTCAGGCTTCATGTCTGCCATGACCAAGGCAGTCGCCCTGTAGCTCTTGGGGATCAGGAGCGTGATGGTCAATGTCAAGGCCACAAGCACCACCACAATGCTGAGCGCGAGCAACCAACGAGCTCTCAGGATGCGGAAAAATTGATCAAACGTCATGGTGGACAGCTCGTGGGCGGATGAAAGCCGGTGTTTTACTTGTTACCGACACGGGTGCACGATGTGCAGAGGTCCCGTGTCGGCATTTTTGGGTGCTTTAACGCTTGATGTGTTGAGCGCTTACTTCAGGCCCGAAAGACCTTTGCTGAGCGCATCTGCATCAATACCCGAAGCAGCAGGTGCAGCCGGCGTGGTCACCGGCTCAGCCACACTGTTGGCAGCAGGAGCCGACGCCCCGGAAGCGGCAGCAGGTGCCTTGTCAGCAAACT
>JBKBIO010000035.1:0-8920 GCA_046299355.1 Aquabacterium sp.
CCCAGCAACAACTGAGCGCCCACGCCCAGCTGCTCACCGCCTTGGCCGCCAACGCCAAAACCCACCGCGCCGACCTGCCCCAAGAGCCTGACGCCGCCCAACTGCCCGCCCACCAAGGCCTGCAAGCCACGCTGCAAAGCCTCAAGGGCATCCAGGCCGCCGAGCACGGCCGCATCCCCACCACCGAGCGCCCCGACCTGCTGCTCAGCGGCGCCGCCGCCATCACCACCCTCACCCCCGCCCACACGGTGCTGAGCGCAGGCCGCCACGCCACCCTCAGCACCGCCGCTGACCTGAACCTGCTGGCCCAACGCCACCAGGCCTGGGCCGTGAAGAACGGCATCAGCCTCTTCACGCGGGGTGAGGCCAAAAACAAGCAACGCGCCGTGCAGGACGTGGGAATGAAGCTGCACGCCGCCAGCGGCAACGTGCGCACCGAAGCCCAAAGCGGCCCCTTCACCCTGACCGCCCAACAGGCCATCGACCTGCAAAGCACCGCCGCCGACATCGTCATCAGCGCGCCCAACCGCATCGTGCTCAACGGCGGGGGCGGCTACATCAAGATCGAAGGCGGCAACATCGAACTGGGCACCAGCGGGCCGGCCAGCTTCAAGGGTGGGCAGAAGGTGTTGACGGGGGGTGGGAGTGCGTCCGGCAATGGGCCTGCGTTGAAGAAGGCAAGCAAGTTGAAGGGCTGCGCCAAATCAATGCAAGAAGCAGCTGCGAAGGGTGCAGCTGTTTAAACGCTGCAGCATCAAATCATGTCCAACGACATCCACGACCCTCTTGATGCACTACTCTCAAGTGCGGTGCTCTCCCTGCGATCTCATTTGCCGCCCAACCAAGATGCGTCCGTTTCAGTGTTCATCGACCCTACACTGAATCACACCATCTGCGATGACGCAATTGTTCAAAACGCACTGAGCAACGGGGTTCTGCAACGTGTGCCATTGTCCATTGCGCACGACGACATTGATCCCGAGGCAATGCCGTATCTACTCCATGCGCCATCAGAGCATGTGGCTGAGCGCGCGATCGAATGCACCCTGCGCATCGCGCTCATGGAAACCCTCGCCAACAGGCCCACAGCGGCGACACGACAAGTCTGCGCCTGGATCGTTGGAGAAGTTACGCCACGACCTCTTGCTATCCGACTTTCAGACGCAGCGCTCATACGCAAGCCCGATGGCTCCCGTAGACCGTTCCGGTACTGGGATCCTCGTGTCATGTGGCATCTGCCCCGAGTCATGCCCCCCTTCGAGTGGGCGTCATTGCGTGATGCAGTCGGAAAGTGGTTGACTCTTGACATGACGAACCAACTGACGGCATTGCCCCCTGTCGACACCAATCACGCACATTCAGTGAGCGGCATGCACAAGATGAGAATGGGCGCACAGCCCTGCACGCCGCTTCAATGGGCGGCCCTATCCCGTATCGGTGCCATCAACATGGCGATGGCACAGGCGCACGAATGGGGCATCACGCCTACACACGAAGTCGCCTCTCACATTGATGCATTGCTGCAAACCTGTCACGCCCTTGGTTTTGACACTGAGCGCGACGAGCAGGTGTTTGTGGCGTGCGGATTGACCAGCCATATTCAGTTTTATGAGCACCCGGAGGTCAACATCGCATTGAAGCGTTCTGCCACCGCAGGTCAAGACGTCATGTCGGCCCTTGGACGATTCGACGACCAATTCTGGGGGCAGTTACAGCAATCCAACTGGCATCCCAATCAACGAGACAGAAGGAGCCTCTCAGCATGACCACAACCACTGTGAGCCGACCTTCAACCACACAAGCCATGCAGGCGGCCTCTCTCAATGGGAGTGACGCACGCCCCAGCAGCGGCTGCAAAGACTGCAACAAGGTTGGCTTGGCGATCCTGCCTGTGGTGCCCATGCCGGTACCGGTAGAACTGCGCGCAAGCAGCCCTGGAATCAAGGCCCTTGACGCACACTACGTCACCAACGACCTGAAAACTCACTGGATGGTGCTTCGCACCCTTCCTACGGGGTACCTGTATGTCCTCAAACCAAATCTGGCCTGGGACATCTATGTTGTTGATCGAGAAGGTCTGCTGCGCCTGGTGCCCTCACTCAGCATGTGCCCTGCATCGGCGGCCGACCAAAAGCCGATGTCCGAGCAATGCAAACGCTCAGGAGACAACATCCCTGCGCAAGTCATTGCCATAGATCCGGACAAGCACGCCGCAGTATGGCTCGCCTTCAGCAGACACCGCTGGACGGAGAACGTACTGAAAGCCTATGCCTCAAACGAAGGCGGATGTCGGGACAGGCGCATGACCAAGCTGGATGTCATGGCGGCAGCGAATGGCTCTCTGGGATCCAACAGCAAAGCAAATAATGCCGTCCGGTTTGGGGTGCCCATGACGCCCAATATCGGCCAGGTGGTTGCCGACTATGCCGACCAAGTGACGCGTAACACCATCAACGGACAGTCACTAGAACTCCTGCAAGCGCGCAGTGATCAGGCGAACAAGCTGGCTCAGGCGATGGCGAAGATTTCTGCGAACACAGCAGGCAAGACAGGCGCCGTGATCGTGCTTTCCGATGACCTCGGTGTCGCCAACACTCTCAATGCCGCAAGAAATGCTGTACAGGTTGAGCGCGCGGCAGTGATCAAGACGTACCTGCGCCATGACTTCATTCACAGGGCTGCTGCAGGATTCAAGAGCCAATGCGAAAAACAAGGCGACATCAAGCGCTGGAATGATCTCTACAGCAAGGCCTATAGCCAGACCACACTCGATGCCAAGTTCAAGGAGCGTGACGGCAAGCTCAAGCTCATTGATCAGCGCTTGAGCGCCATGGGTCAGGATTGGGCCGCCTGGATGCGCCGTCCAGGCATGGGCGCGATTTTTGCGAATGATTTCGACAGCACGAACCTATGCGAGGGCATGCAAGCGGCCATCGCTGGAGCTGCATGCCTGCACGGCGCAGGCACGCAGGCAGCCGAGCGAAGCCTGATCCAGTCGTGGATGCAAGGTGACATCAAAGATGAAGGCAACATTTTGTGGCGAGCTCTGGCGGGCAACAGTAAAAGCTTGCTATCACGCTTGAGTGACACAAAAGACCTCATGCCCAGCGGAGTGGAGGCAGTCAAAGGCCTCTGGTCTGCCGTTGACGAATTCGAAAAGAGCCTCCCAACAGACGCAGCGGGTATGTTGATGCGCTTGCGCGCCGGAGGCTCCGATCCCATCGCAGCAGCCATCGCCAAGTTGTTGCATGTATCGGCCTCCAATGTGGGAGAGGCCACTTCTGCTCTGGGCAAGACAGGCGCACGTGCCGTGCTGATCACAGCTCTTTGGGCGGGCCTGCGTGTCGCCCCCATGCGTCACAGTGTGACGCCACAACAGGCGGCCATCGATGCCAAGGCTGCAGGCTGGGGCGCGTCTGCTGGGGCTCGGGTGCAAACCGTGCGCAAGGCAAACACCGTGAGTTGGCGCTACAACCTTCTCGAAGCCACGGATGTGCTTGCTGCAAAAGGCGGCGTAGCTGTTATGCAAACGCGCTTTGTCGTCTTGCAGGTATGGCGAAAAACAACCTGGGTGAACGTGGGAGAACCCACCACCGTGGGCATCCAGCACGCGACAGGGGCGCGCCCTCCCGCCACTCCAGCCAATTCAGCACCCTTGCCCATTGCCACCGCAGTATCTGGCAATAGCGTCTGGCGCCGCTTCGCTGGTGTGCTGCGCGAAGGCGGAGGCAATGCCGTTTTGGCCAGCGGGGTACTGTATTTTCAGGTCATGAGCCTGAGTCAAGTCAGCAAAGATCTTGAAGGAAGCGGCAGTGATGGCAAAGCGATTGAGCTGACTGCGGCATATTTTGCAGCCCTGGCAGGCATGCTGAGCGCGGCATCAGAGATCACGGCGGCCAGCATCCAGGTGGCAGCCAAGATCAAAGGGGTGGACCTGGCCACGGTAAGGCCGGTGCTCGGTGGGCGCCTTCAGGTGGCCAACTTCGTGCGTGGTGCTGCAGCGGTGGGTGGTGTGCTGGGGGGGGTGTCGGGGATTGCGATGGGAGTCTCATCAGGGTTTAAGGCGTATGCACTGCGATCTGACGGGGACAATGACGCAGCTGGGTGGACTGCGGGTCTAGCTGTTGCCAGTGCCGCCGGCGGTATCACGGGCAGCATCGGAGCCCTCACCGCCAGCGGCGGTGCAGGCTCTCTGGTGGGGGGCACGCTGATGGGAATCGGTCCAGCCGGTTGGGCTATCTTGACCGTGGGCATCGTGGTGGCTGGGGTGTATGTAGCCTACAAAGCGGCCGAGGCCACCGACGACCCCATCGAAGCCTGGCTCAAGCAAAGTCTGGTTGGCACCGCCCCGACCAAATTCAGTCCTGAGGCGGAGATTGCCCATTACAACAACCTGTTCAATTTGCCGATGGAGGTCGAAGCCAGCGGCTCTACCGTCATGGGGCGGCACAGCGTGGTCGTTCGCCTCAACGCGCCACCGTTGGACGCTCAATCACACCTCAGCTATCAACTCGACATCACCGATGCCAGCGGCAAGACCCACGCCGTCACAGGTAGCTCCATGCTTAACACCGGCACCTTCAGCAGCTACATTGCGCCTACGGTAACCCCCCAGAGCATGGGGCCAATCACAGTGTTTGTTGCCAACCCCAAAGCCGAGCAAGGTGCATCGTTGCGCATCACCGTGGTCGGCCAACACACGAAGGCGGGCTGGCATGGCTCCAAAACTGGTGAGATCTCGCGCACCGAAACGCGAGCAATCCAGCGCATCCGCCTGAATGTGAAGTACAGACCCTTGTCACAAACCGATGCCAGCTGGGTGCTGCCCAGCCCCGAAGGACAAGATCTGATCTATATCCCCACATGAGCCACTCCACTTCTTCGCAGTCCGTTGCCAAAGATGAACGCGCCTGGCTTCAGATGCTGGGCGCCATTGGCCCGCTGACCTACCAAAAAAAGGACGTTGGCAGAAGCGGCGATATCGGTGAGATGGGTTGGTTGGTGTCCATGGATACCAACCGACTCGTTTGGGCCGCGGGTGCACGCGCGAGCAGAGGCCTAGGTATATTCGCTAGTTTGCTATTCCTTCCGGGAGTCATCGGTTTTGGGTATCTAACTCAGAAAATGGGGAAAGACTTCGGTTTTGACACTTTCTTTTATGTATTTCTGGGCATTACTTTACTGACCCTTTGGGCATGTTTCGCCCTTTTCTCCTTCGACTTGCGCCGCGTCTCCGAGAACCTCGTTCTTTTTGACCGCAAAGCTGGGCGCATCATTGCCGCAGACCCCACCGTCAAGTTCAAGCGAGCCAAGGACATTCGTTTCCTGAGTTGGAATTGGCAAGACTGCGATTTCGCCATTGAGCGAGTCGTCATGAGCGCAACGGCTACCCAAACCTTCCACCTGCGGGCGGTGCGTCGTAACCCGCAGGGCAAACTGGAACGCTCCATCGTGCTCATGGCCATGATTCCGTCTATGCAGCACGCCGAAGCCATCTTCGAATTCCTGCGCCGTTACATGGCCCACGAAGACTCGGCTTTGCCCTCGACCATCAAATTGGTTCCCGGCGGCAAGCTCAACTTCTTCGAAGCTTGCAAACACAGCTTCATCACCTACCTCATCGACGTGGGTGATAACGGCCTGCCTCAATGGCCCTGGCCCCTGATCGCCCTGTTCTACGGCGTACTGGCACTAGGCTTGGCAATCGCCTTCCCCTTCGTGCTGGGCAAAGTGGCCGCCGAGTGGAGCAGCGAAGCAATGCGCCTTGACCCCGCGCTGACACCGCCACCCGGCCCTCCGATCACCGGCGTGAACCTGGTCCCTGCTCGTCAAACGGTATTTGCCCCGTGGGAGAAGCTCTACTACCTGGCCTGTATGGCTGCAGGCTTGACGCTGTGGATCTGGGGTATTTGGCATTTCTTCGCGCGTTGATGCGTTCAGTGCGACTTAACACCATACGACACGGTCTGTACACGCAACCAGAGGCGCCTGATGCCGCAATGGCGCATCGACTTGGCCGACCGCAGCGCCTACCCCGTGCGCTCGCTGTGCGCGCAGCATCAAGAGACCGACCTCGCCTTCTTGCAGCGCTTGTGGGCCGAAGAAGGCCTGTTTGCCTGGTTCACCCATGAAGGCGCCCCGCGCGACGCCACCCTGGGGCAACACACCCTGGTCCTGGCCGCCGCTACTGGGGCGTCAAGCCGAGGTGGCGAGAAAAACATGGCGGCAAGGCAAACGGCGCCGAACAAGAAAGCAAAGCCTTTGACGCAGCCGCCCAAAAGGCTGCAACTGAGGCAGCAACCTACGAAACGCTGGAGCCGACATCCGTGAACCGCAAAGCGGCGACTGGGCGATCCGTACACTCGGACCAATGATTCATTACATACGCAAAACCGCTACAACCTGCTGCATGCGGGGTTCAGGTCGTTGGTGTTCATCGCGAAAGAAGCATTTGATGCACTGAAGTACCTGGGCTATTTGTTGGTTGCTGAGGGACAGGAAATTGCAGCGTACTTCGGGCACACAGATAAGGTCCTGCGAGATTTAGTGCGATTCTGGGACAACAAAGTCAAGAAGGAGGCCGAGGGATTGGCGCTTGCGCAGCGCATCCTGGCCAATCCTGAGCGCGTACGTTTCACCACACCCGAGAGTAAGGGCATGTTGATCTATCAACTCACCCGCTTTGGTGCCGTGAGTTGGGGGCTGGATGGTGGCGGCTTGGGCAACGCCTACCTGCCCACACAACGTAAAGCGGTGTTAGCGGTGCTGCGCCAGGCGACGATTGCCAATGACCTGAAGAACGTCATTGAGCACATCCATCCGCAGGGTGTCAAAGCGTCGCCGGAATCACTGAATCAAAATCTGGCTGAACTCAAAAGCTTCTTTGCCGCCGAGGGGCCTGGAGGCTTGAACTTCCCCGGCACGCGCACTGAATATGAAAAAGAGTTCCAAGGGATGGTGCGCAAGAGCTTTGATCCCGATTTCATTGCCATGGGCCCCGCCGGGCAGGTGGATCAACTGGCCATGAACGGCGACTTTGGGGCGTGGTACGACGCTGTGCTGCCATCCCTGATGGTTGAGCCGGTGCGCGGTCACATGGCCCTGGCCAGCTCAGACCCTGGCTATGCGCTGCTGCGCGATGGGCCGCAACGTGATCACCCACTGTATGCATCTGCTGATGGAGGCTTTTACAGCGATGTGGCTTGAGTCACGTTAGCGCGGTGGATTGACCGCGCAACGCAGAGTGGGCGCGCTCGAGGTCAGACCAGGGATCAACTGGCCCTCAGGCGCCCACATGGGTATCGGAGCATCTTTTCTGCGCCAGACTGCGACGCCGATTTTGAGTGTGTCGCTGCCCCACGACCGAAGTACCTTGCGGGTACCTTGCGGTGGCCCTTGAGGATCCTTGCTCGCAGCCCGACTGTAGGCGTCTTCAGCATACCAATCTTTAACCCACTCTTCGCCGTTGTCGCTCATGTCGAACAAGCCCAACGGGTTGGACGGGAACAGCCCCACTGGGTAGCGGTCCATATTGCCTACGGGGGAGAGCTGCTCGGCTTCAGCGGAGTAAGGAACATTCCGTCCGTAGTCGATCGTGCCGTCATCCGTCGGGATGGCAAAGAACTGCCCCCGACTGCGCGCCGCATACTCCCACTGAGCCTCCGTCGGCAAATCCATTGGCAGCCCCGTCAACTCCCCCACCCATCGGCAATAGTCTTGTGCCGTTTGCCAATAGGCACGAGCTGGAATGATGGGATGGCGCATATCGCCGTCGTACTCCATCCCCGTCCTGGGTCGCCCCGTCGCGTCGGTGAACACATCGAACTCGGCATACGTGACCTTGTGCTTGCCGATCCAGAAATCGCTCAAGGTGATTTCTTTGAGAACCTTGTCGTCCTCGTTGTAGGTCATTCGCGTGACACCAGGGATCCCCATCAATCGGGCAAAGTCTCCGCGCATGAAACTGCCGCCGCGCACGTACACCATGTCGGCCATGACTTTGACTTTGAGGCGCGCCTTGCGCTCGTCAATGGTGCCTTGCTGTAATTCGGCCAAGGCCTTGGCCAGCTCGGGCGGTTGTTGACGAACAGGCAGCTCAGCCAGCTTCTTTTCGCTGATGTAGTGGTGGCTGATCTTGGGGTTGCCTGGCGGTTTGACCCTGGACAGGGTTGCCGCTTCGGCTTTGGAGAGTTGAGACAAGCCCGGAAAGCTGGCAGCCGACTTTGAAATTCGCCCATCGGGCAATGTTTCCTTGCTGCTGCCGGACGTTGTCGCGCACCCAGCAACGGTTTGACCCAGCAACATCAGCGCAGCGAAAGTTCGTAGGACGGGAACCCTAAAAAACGAATGCATGCTCGGTCAACTCCTGAAATTCATTGATGCTGTCTCGCCAATACGTCACTGGTATGTACTCGTAAACAGTTGACTCGTCAAAAGATCGCGTCGGCGTTCATGCTGCACATGCTGATGCCGCTCCGATGGCGAGGCTCAGCAGCCTGTACGTCGCACGATCTTTTGTATCCAGCTGAATTGATTATCCAGTAAGCAGGTGAGCGCGGGTCGACTGCAACAGCCGCGAGCAGTAACGAACCGCAACGCCCACACCGCGTGCCTGAGCGGCTTCAAGAGCCAAAGCCTGGAAGCCAGCCAGCACGGCGGCGGTGGCCACAACCAGCTCGTGATGGACGACACCCCAGGGCAAGGCCGCGTGCTGCTGCACACCACCCAGCAGCAAACCTGGCTGCAGATGGGCCACCTGCTGCAACAGGCCGACAACCTGCGCCTGGCCCACCGAGGCCATGGCCTGGAGCTGCACACCCAGGCCCAGGCCGCGCTGCGTGCCGCCAGCGGCCTGCACATCAGCAGCCACGCCCGCCCCGCAGGCACCACCAGCGCCCAGGGCCAGCCCATGAACAGCCGC
>JBKBIO010000036.1:0-6725 GCA_046299355.1 Aquabacterium sp.
TTAGGATGTGATGGCTTGAGCATCCCTGAATTGAAACACAAAGCCCCCGGCTAGCGGGGGCTTTGTCAGCAGTCTGAAAGGCCCGACAGGGCCTCTTCGTTTTTCCTACGCGAGCAATGTGCGCGTCAGGGCACGGCGATCGTGACCGTCGGATTAGGGCTGACGGCGCCAGATCGCAAATTCACGAAACTGGCCGCTCGGGCCCACTTCATACGGCCACCTTCAGAGACAGACCGAGACAACGCCTCACTGGTCGCATCCCAATACCGCACGGCAAACTCATACACGGCCGTAGCGCTGCCGTTTGCAAGCGTGCCTGCCGGCAGTGAAACCGTACGAGTGCATGCATCGGAACAGCCCGAGACATCGACCGTGGCAACCACGCCACCCACATCCGACACGACCAGATAAGCGCGCTTGCCCGCACCGTAGCCAGAAATCACCGTAGACAGCCCGCTGATGGTCACATCGACGGATTGCGAGACATTGCCTGTCGCATCGGTCAACGGGGCCACCGCAAAATCTGTGTCGTTGAGGGTGATGGCCTGTGTACTGGCGTTGGTGTAGAACGTTCCCAAGCCGATCGATCCGTAGGTTGGTGTATCGAGCGCAAACGCCGCCTGAGTCAAATTGATCTCCAAATCGGCAGCAGGCACCAGATCACTCGCCCGGCTTGCGCCGTTGACCTGCGTCTGCGCTTCGGCCTCCGCCGCAGCGATGGCGGCATTACACGCACCAGATAAGGTCTCGTAAGTCGTGACAAGCACATCGGAGGACAAAGTTCGGTCCGGCACCGAGGGCCGCGCGCCACTAGTGAACTGCCCCGTGAACGGATCTGTATTGGCCGAATGGATTTCGTAATACATCCCAGATTGACTTCCCGCACCGGACAACTTGAAGGCCAACGCAGCCCGGCCAGAGGTGGGGCTCAGCGGCGAAGTCAAAGAATATCTCCGAGGCGAACTCACCAACTCGGGATAGATTCGTCCAAAAATATACTTGTATTGTGTGTTCTGGTACGGATTGGGATAGTTCACCCGACGAGAGCAACCCAGCTCCCCCACGACAAAAGGCACCGGAACATCTTTGACAACCATGGTCTTCATGCCACTGCCTTGAATGACCATGTCGTATCGCGTCGGGTTCGAGAACAACGGATTCCCGCCACCATCGCGAATCAACGTCCCAGATGAGTCGGTCAGATAGGTGTAAGAGAGCAACCCAATCAAAGCATCGGCAGTTGATGTGGAGATTTGTGTTGCCCCCCACTTTTCCGAGTAGGTCTTGTTGGCATAACTGTAAACGCCGCCAACTTGCTCAACCCCCGCATAAGGCGAGTGCCAACTCACATAGATGTTGCTTGCGCAGGTCGGACCACTCGACACGCCTGCGGCGCACACACGCGATGGCGCCAAGGCGACCCCCATGTACGACGCCCGCGGCCATTCGCTGTCGACCTCACCCAGCTTGGTCGGGTCAACGAGCAATGACGTGAACGTACGAGGCCGGATCGTCATCGCCTCGCGCGACGGGGTAGATCCATCTTTGAGCCCATCGAAGCGAACCAGATTGCGCTCCGCATCCATGCGAACATAAAGGCTCGACAACTCATCGGCGGCGATATTGACACCGGCATCCAGCTTCACACCAGAGGCCAGGTTGGCCCACTCAATGGGGACAATGTCTCCGTTGTCGTACTCCACTTGGGAGAAATAAAGGCGACCGCCTGGCTTGGTGCCAGCAGCGTCATGTGCCTTGAAGAAAAGTCGGATTTGCTTGTAGGCCCCCACAGCCAATATGGATCCTGTGGTCGGACTGCCCAGCACATAAGCCGGCGTGGTCACAGCCAAATCCACTGCTACGGGCGTAGTGAGGGTGATGACCTTCCAGCTTGTATCGCTCGGACTCCACGGCTTATCGGCGTCTTCGTTGAAAGCAACACGGTCAACAGTCACCCACGCATGCTTCACGCCGGTCGCCCCACCGCCGAGGACGGTGAGCGCAATCCTGCCATTCGTGGTGACCGTCGTGCCACCTGTCGGCCGCCCTGACGTGCCGCTACTTCCTCCGCCACAACCAGCGAAACTCGCTGCAAGTAACACCAAGAATCCAGCACGCAGTAAGCGGAACATGCCTTATTGCCCTCCGGTCATCACAGCAGCGCGCAACTTCAAGCCCACGGCTTGCGTCATCGTCTTGCCTTTGTCGTCCACTGCAATGTGGATGTCCTCAGCCACCTTGCTGCCCAGCGCTTTTTCAGCCTGAGGAATGAACTGCTCGAACTTCTTCTTAATCGGAGACTCCAGCAACTGCAAGATTTGCTTCAACTCTTCAACGGAAAAGTTTTGAGCCAACATCGGCATCACTGTTGACGACATCTGGCGTTGCGCAGAGTCTTTGGCAATGGGGGTCACCTCATCGACATACTTCTGCACATCGGTTGCGATGTCACGCAAGGTGGAGTCACGCTTCTCGGCAGACACCTTGCCCTGCAAAGCGATACGCGACTGGGTCATGGCATCTGTCGCGCGACGTTGCACCATCATCACCGGCACATCTTCTGGATGCCACAGCGTGAGGATCTTGTCGATAAGCTTTTGCTTTTCATCAGAAATCGGCTCTGCTTGCGCGGAACCCATGACCGAATTCAGGGCCGCAAACAGCACCAATGAACCCACAGCAGCACGACGGAAGGAGGAAGTGAACATAAATTGGCAGCAATCAGAATGGAAGAGCAAGATGTACACCGAAGTAGCGCAAGGTGGTTGAGCCACTCACGTCCAACCCCGCATAAGGGTTGTAGATGACGTTGAAGAAGTTATCACAGTTCATGTTGCAACTCTCGTTGGCTTTAACGTCGAATTTACCCTTTGCATACGCATAAGTCGCATCGATCTTCATGCCGTTCATGCGGGTAAAACCGACGCCCATGCTGTACATATTCATGTCAGGCAAGGGTGCCACCAAGTCAAAAGCACTCTTGGGAATCGATGACTTTCTTGGCTCGTAGCCAAAGCGCAGCTTCCATGCTGGGTTCAACTCGATCTGAGTTCCAAACCCCCAGCCCACGACGCTCTTGTATCCACGCGGCAAAACCAATTTGGACGGATCAGCTTGACCGAACATACGCGCCATCTTCAGCAGCGTCACTTCGCGGTCAAACTCCATGGTCAACTTGTTCCATTGAGACCAGTCTGACCAACTCGCATCCACGTTGAATTGCAGACGCGGAATCGGTTTGATCTTGATGCCGACCTGGTAGCGCTCTGGGTACGGCAATTTCATGGTGACGTTGCCAGACTGCACACGCGGAATCGAGGTGGGGAAGCCCAACATCGAAGCCAGCACCGGCCCAAACAAGCTGCTGTACATGCCCTCCACAAATTTGGGCAACATGGGTTCGGCTTGGAACTGATATTTACCTGTCAGAACAGTCTTGGAGCCTGACTGATACACGCCACCGAGCGCGAACCAGTCCTTAGGTTCCCACAGTATCCCCAAGTTGTAAGTCGGTTCACCTGGAGCCGTCAGCTCGAACTCCATGTTGGCAACCTTGTTAAAGGGCCGCAAACGCCCTTCTTGACCGCCGCCACACAAACCAACGGTTAAAGAGTCGATCAAGTGACCGTTCTCGCCACACCAAGCATCTTGCAATTTACCGATGATGCCCAGCAACTTGTTCGGAAAACGCACGTCGGTATTCAACTGAAAACCCTGGTGCGCGATCGGAATGGCCAAGCCAATCATCAAGGTGTCTGAGAGGCGATAACCCACGGACGGTGACAACAATGCCAAACGCTGCAGAACAACTGACTTGCCCATGTACCGAGCAGGATCATCAGGATCGTTACGGCGAATAGGTGCCGCTTCCATGGGGTAGACGTTGGTCGCAAAGGTCCAACGTGAGCCAGGCGTATTGAAGGCAAATCCCAAACCTGCAGCAGCCGCAGCGGGGAGACTGAACTTCGGCACACCCACACCTGGAATGAAAAGCGTCTGGTCGGTCCGTTTGGTTTGGCCAAAGTTGCCAACCGCCGACTTCACCAATGGATCTTCTTTCCATCCGCCGATATCGAAGCCCGCAGGCTGCGACAGACGTGCGTTGACACGCAAGGAGGCCCCGAAAATCGCATCGGTCTTGTAGTTGCCCTCGATGCGAGCCAAACCTGCGGGGTTGAAGTGAATCGAGTCAATACCAGGCGGGTCCGCTGTGACCGCATTACCCAATGACATGGCCACCACACTGGTGGCCAAGTTGTCTGACAGGGCCGCATGGACACCCTGGGCGGCACAGACACCGGCCACCGCCCATGCGAGGCGAGACAAACGCAAGTGGCAGAGTTTCATGTTTGCCTGCTTGCGATTAGAAGTTCAACGGCATGTTCACACCCAACGAAAAGTCGGGGGAGTCTGATGTCAAGCCAACACCGAGTGTTACGTTGACGTTCATGGTGGGCGACAAACGCACGCCCATGCCGTAGTTCATCACCGCCGAGTTTTGCAAACTGGTGCGGTACTTGGTGCCATCCGCAAAGCGCAACATCGAGGACCAAGAAATGGCATGCTGCAGGGCAAAGTTCACTGAAATGTCGTAAGACAGCGAGTAGGCAAAGCCGACACCGTAACCCAGACTGGGGCCTGGCTTCACCTGCACCAGGGTCCGACCGCCCCGCTCTTGGGACAAGTTCTTGGCCGGCAAACTGTAGGTCAAGCTCACGTTGCCGAAGAGCGCGACCGGATCAACCACTTTGGAGAGGTTCAATCCACCGGTGAAGGCAACTGTTCCAGAGCCCGTTGCCAAACTTTTCTTCGCATCAGTTCTATAAGGGCTACGTCCGGTTGGGAGACGCACCGTACCACTAGCGGTGACAGCAGGCAAGTCACGACGCAGCTCAAACGGTTGCCAGCGTGCACCAAGGGTCATGTCACCAATAGAGTGAGACATGCCAGAAAAGTCAGTGGACTCAGAGTACTTGGTCACCAATGAGACGGACGCTGTACCGGTGATGTTGTCCTTGAGTCCGTAGTCCACTGACACCGTATTCGTGAAGGTATGCGAACGGTTATTCTCAATTTTGAACAAGGTCAATTGCTGATCTTCTTCGCTAAATTGAGCATCGATCAACTGCTGCCCGATATAGGAGTAGTTAAGGTCATAGGTCGCCGCGACCTTGCCCTGCTTCAACAAAGAATACTGCTTATCCCTTGATGTGAGAGTTTCCTTCAGCAAGTCAGTTTGATCCTTATCGCCCTCTTGCTTACCGAGCGCATTACGAACGGCATCGGCGCCATCACCCGATGTATGCGCCAAGGCAAGACCTGATGCCAACGTGAGCAACACTCCCAGGAATGGACGTGCAACAAGAGACTTCGACTTCAATTGAGACATGGATAAACCTGCTTTAAATTTTTATTGACGGCGCAAAATCTGAATACCCATTTGCTGGCGAACGACCTGCTCAAGGGCCAAAGAATTGTTCAAAGCGCGCATGTCTATCAACGGCCGGATCTGATCTCCATCGATGAGACCCAACTCACGATCACTGAGCGCCAAGTTCAACAAAGGCTTTCCCTGGTCTGGCGGCAAACTGAGTACCAGCATGACCTTGTTGTCCGCCCACCATTTTTCAAACTCGACGTCAGAAAACACGATGTAACCAGCCGAAGGGTCGGCGATGAATACCTTGCCATCTCGAACCCCGCGCACCACCACAAAGTGCTTGCTGCCACCGTAAGTGATCGACACGATCGCGGGTTGACGAAGATTCGCGAGATCCTGAAGCGTTCCACGGTAGCCAGTAGCCACTGCACCGAGGGTCAAAACATACCGCTTCATGTCCAACATGGAGAAGCCGCGACGCTCGATGATCTTTTCTTTCTCACCGTGCGCCATCATGCCTTCCATGGCGGCCTGCTCAGTGACATTCATGCCTAGATAGCTGTTGATCAAGGTCACCAAGGCACCCGACCCGCAACTGAAGTCATACACCTGGCGGTTGATGTTTTCGTACTTGAACTCCGCGTATGGACGAACGTCAACCTGCATGGGCACCGCGCCACCAGCAATCGGCGCTGTTGTTACCGCACGAGGAAACTGAAATTCAACTTGCTTTTGCGGCTTTTCATCCAAGGTCACCTTGGAATCCAGCGCCCCCCCCAAAATCATGGCCGCGCCAAAACCTAGCAATACCGGAATCATGATCTGCCTCAGTCGTTATTTAGCGGGCCAAATGTACACGTGGCCAGTCACCACAGCGGACCCGTTATACAACCACTGACCATAGTTTGATGTTGGCGCAGGCAAAGTGTTTGTATCAAACGTCTTGGTGTCGGTAGATTGTGAAACGGTGACACTACGCACCGCCATCGACTGGAAACCAAAGTCATCGAAGCCGATATAGCGAGGCAAAGTGATGTCTACGTAATCACCGATGTCTGCGGGCCCTTTGGCTGCATCGATCTTCAACCCAACGATTTCCATGCCACCACCAAAACCACCGAAAGTCAGGTAGGTCAAGGTTTTGGTGCTGTCGTCATTGAAGCGTTCAAAGCCAATCAGCACCTTGCTCGACAATTCGTATTGAGTGCGATTGGTATTCCATACCAGAGATGCATTGACCGTGATGCCATCGGCGCCAGAAACGTCAGATAGGTCGGAGTCTGTCACCTCTTGCGCGGCCATCGATGCACCACAGAAGTTCACCGATAAAACGACGACGCCGAAC
>JBKBIO010000037.1:0-5610 GCA_046299355.1 Aquabacterium sp.
GAGCGCTCACGGGCGATGCGGTCGGTCAGAAAGCGCAGCCACAGCAACTCGGTGATGCGCCGCTCGGCCCGACGGCTCTCGAACAGCATCACGCCGGTCAAGGTGGCCAGGCCCACCCCCGCGAACAGCCCCAGGGCGTCTTGCCGCGTCATCAACATCACGGCGGTGGGCAACAGCATGGGCAGGTTGGTGGCCAGATTGGGCCGAAAGTGCGCCTGCAGCGTGAAGGTGGAGACCGAGGCCGCGCCCACCAGGGTGGCCACGATGGCCGAGTTGGTGACCAGGTCCTCCATGGGCACCAGGATGCCGGCCAGCCCCCAGATGGCGCCGTGCACCATGCACACGTTCGACAGGCTGTCCAGCCAGCGCGGTGCGGGGCGGTCGTCAGCCCTCAGGTAGGCCCGCCAATGCGCCAGTCGCATCACCGAGCCCAACACGCACAGCACCATCCAGGCCACGGTGAGCTCGATGTCTTGCCATTGCAGTTGCGCGCCAATGGCCAAACCCAGCGCGATGGCGCTGAGGGCGCTCACCACCGCCACCTGCAGGGTGGGGGCGAACAGCATGCGCAGGCGCTCCGCGCGGATCAGACGATCCAGCTCGGGGTCATCCACGACAGCGCGGGCTGGATCCGGGGCAAGCAGCATGGGTCAGACAAAAATACGGCCGCATGGACCAGACTATCGTGACCCGGCGCAGCGCACTTGAGCCGGCTGGCCTGATAAAACACGACGAGGTGCGTCACACGCACGGTTAAACGAATGTTGCCGATGCTGAGACGCCGGGCGCCTTGTGTCAATCCAGAGAAAGCAGGGGGTGCGTGGGGCTGTGACGCCGAATACGCCCAGAGCAACATCCAGTCACAATTTAGGCCGGCGCAGCAAAGGGGCTCTGTGACTTTTTTAACAAAAGTGGGCTAACGTGCCGGCCAGTAAATCAAGCGTAAACGCCTCCATGAGCGTTGCTTGAATCCTATATCGGCAGGGTGGCATGAGTTCAGGCAGTGAAGTCAACAATCAGGTGGAGCCGCGTGCAAATGATGGGTCTTCGGCCGTGTCATTGCAGACGGTTGACCCATTGGCGCCCTTGGCCCTGCTCGCTCGCCTGCACCACATCGCCTGCGACCCCGATACCCTGCGCCACGACCTGGGCCTGAGCCCTCACGCCGAACTCAGCGATACCGAGTTGCTGTTGGCCGCCAGAAAACTCGGCCTCAAATCTAAACTCAGCACCACCCCTGCTGACAGGCTGAACCTAGCCGCGCTACCGGCCCTGGCCCGCATCCACGTGGATGGATCGCCGCGCTGGGTGTTAATCGCTCAATGCGACGGCCAGCGCGTGCTGTACCAAGACCCTGCCGAAGCAGGGGGCGGGCGCCCTACCATCGAGCCACTGGCCGCCTTCGTGGCCAAGTTTGCACCAACTGGCGCCCAAGGCACCCTGCTGCTGGCAGCCAGCCGAGCCAGCCTGGCCGGGGCCTTGGCCAAGTTCGATTTCAGCTGGTTCATCCCCAGCATCGTGCGCCACCGCAAGCTCATCGGCGAGGTGATGCTGGTGTCGCTGTTCTTGCAGTTGTTCGCCTTGGTCAGCCCGCTGTTCTTCCAGGTGGTGATGGACAAGGTGCTGGTGCACCGAGGCATGAGCACGCTGGACGTGCTGGTCATCGGTCTGGTGGTGGTCGTCATCTTTGAATCCTTGCTCACCGGCTTGCGGGCTTATGTGTTCAGCCACACCACCAGCCGCATGGACGTCGAATTGGGCTCGCGCCTGTTTCGCCACCTCATGCAGTTGCCCTTGGCCTACTTCCAGGCCCGCCGCGTGGGCGATTCAGTCGCCCGCGTGCGCGAACTTGAAAACATCCGCAGCTTCCTCACTGGCCAGGCGCTGACGCTGGTGCTGGATGTGCTGTTCTCGGTGGTGTTCATTGGGGTGATGCTGCTCTACAGCTGGAAGCTCACGTTGATCGTGTTGGTCAGCCTGCCGCTGTATGTGCTGTTGTCGATCTCAGTGATGCCCGTACTGCGCGCGCGTTTGAACGAAAAGTTTGCCCGTGGCGCAGAAAACCAATCCCTGCTGGTGGAAACCATTACCGGCATGCAAACGGTCAAGGCCACGGCCTTGGAGCCACAAATGGCCCGCCGCTGGGATAACCAGCTGGCCGGTTATGTCTCTGCCAGCTTCAAAACCCAGACCCTGGCCACCTGGGCCAACGAAGGCATCAACCTGATTGGCAAGCTGGTCAACGCCGCCACATTGTGGTTTGGCGCCAAGCTGGTGATGGACCAAGAACTCACCGTGGGTCAGTTCGTGGCCTTCAACATGTTCGCAGGCCGCGTAGCCCAGCCCATCATGCGCATGGCGCAGATGTGGACCGAGTTCCAGCAAACCGGCATCTCCATGGAGCGCCTTGGCGACATCCTCAACACCCGCACCGAGGTGCCCCCCAGCACCGCGGCGCAGTTGCCCACCCTCAAAGGCCGCATCACACTCGACCAGGTCACCTTCCGCTACCGGCCCGAAGCCGCCCCCGTGCTGCACGGTGTCAACCTCGACATCCGTGCCGGTGAGGTCATTGGCATTGTGGGCCGATCAGGCTCGGGCAAGAGCACCCTGACCAAACTCGTGCAGCGCCTGTACACCCCAGAACAAGGGCGCGTGCTGGTCGATGGCATTGACATCAGCCTGGTGGATGCGGCGCAACTGCGCCGCCAGGTGGGCGTGGTGCTGCAAGACAACTTTCTGTTCAACCGCAGCGTGCGCGAGAACATCGCCGTGGTGGACCCGGCCGCACCGCTGGAGGCGGTGATGCGTTCGGCCCAAATGGCCGGCGCACATGACTTCATCAGCGAATTGCCAGAAGGCTACGACACCATCGTGGGCGAGCAAGGCGCCAGCCTCAGCGGCGGACAGCGCCAGCGCATTGCCATCGCTCGGACTTTGTTCACCAACCCACGCATCCTGATCTTCGATGAGGCCACCTCGGCGCTGGACTACGAAAGCGAAGCCATCATCCAGCGCAACATGCAGACCATCTGCAAAGGGCGCACTGTCATCATCATCGCCCACCGGCTCAGTGCCGTGCGGCAAGCCAACCGCATCGTGGTGATGGAGCGAGGCCGCATTGTGGAGGCCGGCCCGCACGATGCCTTGGTCAAGCAACCCAAGGGGCTGTACGCGTATCTCTGGAACATGCAGCACAACAACGGCCCCGAGATGAATCCTGGGGGTGCGGCATGAGTAACACAGAGCCTAAGCCTACTCCTTCCGCAGATCGGCACCCGGCGCTGGCGCTGTTAGCGCACTACCGTAACGTGTTCAAGACGGCCTGGCAACATCGTCATGAATTGGCGGGGCCAGCGAGATTGGCCGATGAAGCGGCCTTTTTGCCGGCGGCCATGAGCCTGCAAGCAACCCCACCGCATCCGGCACCACGCCGAGCGCTCTGGGCCATCATGGCGCTGTTCACCATAGCGGTGTTATGGGCTTGCTTGGGCAAAGTGGACATTGTGGCAGTGGCCCCTGGCCGCATTGTGGTCAGCGAAGGCACCAAGTTGATACAGCCACTGGAAGCCAGTGTGGTCAAGGCCATCCACGTGAAAAACGGCGACCTGGTGAAAGCTGGTCAGACCCTGGTGGAGTTGGATGCCACCATGGCGCAGGCAGATCACCGCCGCGTAGGTGATGAGCGCGCCGCGGCCGTTTCGGAAGCTCTGCGCACACAAGCACTGTTGGAAGCATGGCGGCGTGATTTTCGTCTGAAAACACCTGAGTTAAGCACGGGGGCTGACAGCTTGCCTGAAGGTTCAGCACTGATGCAGATGCTCAGCGACGTTGATCGTCGTTTGGCAGAGACTCAACTGCTGGCTGAATGGCAAGACATGCAAGCCCAGCGTGACAAGCTGGAGGCCGACGTGGACATGCGCCAAGCCGAGTTGAACACGGTGCGAGAGCAGATCGCCAAACTGCAGGCCACGCTGCCCATCGCCAAGAAGCGTGAAGATGACTTCCTGGCACTGCAAGCGCAGGGTTTTGTGAGCCAACACGCGGGCCAAGACCGCACGCAACTGCGCATCGAGATGGAGCGTGATCTGGCCACCCAGCAAGCACGGCTGAGAGAGGTGCAGGCCGCTATTGGGCAAGCCCAACACAGCCTGACCGCATGGAAAACAGATACCCTACGCAGCCTCAACGAGCGCCATGCGCAGGCTGACTTGCAAGCCCGGGCGCTGAGTGCCGAAAGCCAAAAAACTGGACAGCGTCAAAAGCTGACCACGCTGACAGCTCCCGTGGATGGCACGGTTCAACAACTGGCCGTGCGCACCACAGGCGGAGTGGTGACGCCTGCCCAAGTCCTGATGGTGGTGGTGCCCCATGAAGCACAGGTCACCGCAGAAGTGACTTTGGAAAACAAAGACGTGGGCTTTGTGAGCGTGGGCCAAGACGCCGAAATCAAGCTGGAAACCTTCACCTTCACCCGTTATGGCACCGTGCCCGCCAAGGTCAAGACAATCACGGCGGATGCTGTGATGCAACAGGCAGCGGTACAGCCCGATCACAACGGTGAGCCCAAGGCCACAGGTGGAGCGGTGTTTCCGGCGACGTTGGCTTTGGCGACTAACAACATCTTGGTGGATGGTAAGCCGATCAAGCTCAGCCCGGGGATGAACCTTACGGCAGAGATCAAGACGGGTAAGCGCAGGGTGATTGAATACCTGCTCAGTCCGGTGCAGTCGCATATGGGTGAGAGTTTGAGGGAGAGGTAGCCGTCACCATTTGCGCAGCAGGTGCAATAAGGGGCTGAGGAAGATTGGTCGTTGGTCTGTTGAGTGGTAGAACGATATCTGCTATTCGCAATGATGCTAATAAGACGCCATTAACTTGTATGAGTTCTTGATTTGATGCTGGCAATTGCGGAAATTTTCAGATAATAACCGTGCCTAAACTCGATAAATTAGGAAATTTTTACGGAGTGTTTGTGACGAAGTCTTTCTTAAAAGCAGTCTTAGATTGGTCGAAGATTTCTGCCATCGGATCTCTGGTTGTTGTATTGCCGTTCGGGTTATTCCTCTTGTATTCTGTGGATGATTTTGTAAGCGGTCGTAGGAGTTTTGTTGGGGTTGATTTTCGTGTCTTTGGGTCTGCAAAATCACCTCCAACAATTGTCATAAAAGAAGGCGGCAAAAAAATATTTTTTGCTGATTGCGATTCTTCGCTCAAAATTATTTGCGAATCCAAAAAATATTGGTCTGAATGGCATCGGGTTGAGAGCGTGACTGTGTTTTACACAAGGAAGAACGGCGGGCGCATTGAGAAGATTGTTGCCGGCGATATTGAGGCAGTCTTGGGCGCCGAAGATTTTAGCCCAGTTGATCGTGGGCGCGATCAGGTTAGCAAGGGGCTTTGGGGGCTGATTATCTTCTTTGCGATTTCCGTTTCCATTTATTTGCTTTCATTTGTTGCGTTAAAAAGGAAAGAGGGCTGATATGTCAAATGCGGGCGTTGTATCTTTTGTGTTCGGAAATGTAGGCGCTAAGGGGCTCCATGTCGTTTCGTGTGGAAAGCAACACTGTCACTGGGGCATCGCCGGCGCGAACGGGCTGGCCGGCAGGT
>JBKBIO010000038.1:0-5600 GCA_046299355.1 Aquabacterium sp.
CCCACCACGATGGCGGTTTGTGGGCCCCAGGCGGTGGCGCGTGGGCGGGGGCGCAAGCCGGTGTCGTCCATCAACACGGTGCGCCAAGGCACGTTGCGTCGAATGGCTTCAAACTGATTGGCAAAGCCGCTTTGGACTGCCTTGGTTTGCAGCGAAGCGGTGTCCACATCGTGGCGCTCGAAGACGCCGCTGTCTTGGGTGGCTTGCAGTGAGCGTTTTGCTACTGCACTCAACGGCAATCATCAAACAATTTGGGGAGGGTCAAATCCTGGCGCGCTTCCCAGTCCAAGTCTTTGTGTTTGGCCACCACGGTGGCGAGGCACTCGGCCAAGGCTGGATTGGCTTTCTGACCCAACTCGCCGTAGCGGTAAATGTTGGATAGCAGTTCGACCGAACCCAACTCGCCCTCTTTGGCTGTTGACGTCAGGTATTGCATGGCCTGAACTGGGTCTTGCCAGATATAGCGTGCGATTCGATACAAATCAAAACCAGCAATGCGCTCTCCATTGGCGTATGCCTTTTTGAGCCAAGACCATCCTTCTTGCTCACGTTCGTCTCGGACCAGTTGCCAGCCGTGTAGATACTGAGCGCGAGCTAAGCCGCGCTCCGCTGCTTCTTTCTCATAGCGAAGGGCTTCAACGTGGCTGCCAACAAAAACGTATCCTTGTTTCTGCCCTTTAGGCTTCGTTCTGAGGGGATTGGCAACCCCAGTATCTTTAAAGAAGGCAGCCATGTATGTAGCACGCACATCACCCAGTTGATGTGCCTTTTCGATCAACAGCCAGGCGTCATATTCAGCGTCGGTACTCTCAATGATGTCCGTCATGAACAGGCTTCGGGTGCTGAAATGGATCAACGCCAAGTTGATCATGGCGCCTGTGTGTCCGGCATCAGCGGCCTGCTTCAATAGGGCTGCCCCGGCTTCTATGTCTTGTTGGGCCAGCTTCGTCAAGCCTTGTTGATACCAGCTCTCTGCTTCGGCGCTGGCCGGTGGTGCTTTGAATTGATGACCCAGCCCACGCCACTTCGGAAAGGTGTCCCTGGGCGGCACGCACAGCTGTTCGTTGAAGACGTAGAGGAATCGTGTGGTGTAGTAAGAGAGCGCTTGGACACAACGCTTGAAGGGGTGATCGTCTGGCAAGCTAGAAAACATCGAGCTTCCCGTGATCTCAGAAAACCCACCACGCACCAAGTTGATGCCATCCAGATAGATATCTGCAACTCGTTGCTGAGCGCTTTTTACGTATACAAGTCTGGCCTTCGGCCATGATTGCCAATCGCCCTGGGCTGCGGCACGCTCCATCCACTCTTTGCATTGCGCTACGATCTGAGACTGAGGGTCATAAGGTTTGCGGGGGATGTTTTGAGCGCACCAAGCTCGCACAGCTGCAGGAAAGCCGCCTTGCGCAGCCTCTAATAGCAAGCGTGAAGCGCGCGTTTGTACAGGCTTGCCCGAGGCGTGCAATAGCTCGTTGGAGAGGTTGTCGCTGGCTCCCTCAAGCAAGGCATACAAATCGTATTTGGCGGCCAAGCTCCCGGCCTTGATGGCCCGCTCGTAATAGTCTTTGGCTTTTTGCGGATCGCGTTTTGTGGCCCAGTAGACCCCCATGCCACGCAGCGCTTTGGGGTTACCCAAGACAGCAGCCTGATCGATGATGGACCACCCGCGCTCGATCTCTGCGTCATGCCTGTTGGTTAACTGGTGCTGAAAGCTCAGCTTGAGGCTGACCAGTTCGTAGCCTTGGTAATACAAGGCTTCAGCGCGAGCCGCCCGTTCGGATGGGGACTCCTTGCCAACGGATGCAGCCTGCGTTGCCCCTGCACCCCAACACACGCTGAGGGCCAGCACCCATGCAATCAGTTTATGCATGGCTTGAATTGGCTGAGGTATCACGGGGCTGTTCCTCTTGAGACAGTAACTCCAAGGCAATGCGCGGATCATAGTTGTTCTGCCCATGCGTCCACAGATACGGATAGCTGCACCAAAAACCTTTGACCTGTCCTGCCAATGTGTTTTGTAGCCTTTGTGCCGCGTCGCCTACTGGATAGCTGAAGGCTTCAGACCAAGGCTGTTTTGTATCGTCACTTTCGCTTTCCCAGGCGGGCCAAATACTAGACCCCATTGTCACGCGTTGGCCATCTGAGTTCTTGCGCGTAACGTCAACGTTTCGTGGTACCCACGGAAACGCACTTTCATAGGCTTGGCTGTTGCTTCTCGCTAGAGCTTGAATCTTGGCTACGGTTTCAGCCGAAGCGGGGGCCTCCAAAATGGACGCCATGTTGGCCGCCGCTTGGGGCCCACCGGGGGGCAATGACGCCGTCAAGCCTAGGTGCTTTTTCCACAGCGATTGTCGAAGATCACGTGCAAACTTGCGAACCATAGCAGGTTTATTGCCGCACAACGTGGCTTGGGTGCATTGGGGGTCCACAATCATGGCGGCGATTTCAGAGTCGCGGTCACCCATCAAACTGCGGTCGTTGATGTTGGCGCTGCCAACAATCACCACGTTGTCATCCACGATCATGCACTTGCTGTGCACATAAATTTGCTCAGTGACCAACGGGCCTTGGGGAATGCGGCCAAAGTTTCGGCCATACAGCAAGGTCAAGTACTTAGACCATCTCGATTCTGGCATTCTCCAAAGTCTTGCAGACAAGACTTCTGGTGCGAGTCCTTCAATCGATTCTCCTCGTAAGAGGTGCTCCTTCTCCAGCAGCGCCCGTTTGATCAAGTTGATCAAGCTGTGAGTGCCAAAGGTGATGGTCTGCATGGTCTGATGCATCACGCCCATCATCATGGGGCTGTTCAACAAGCCCTCAGAGTGCAAAGGCATCATCAGATACACATGGAAGGGGGCGTCTTCCATGATGGCCTGTCTGATGCGAGCACCCAGCGCGCTGACGATCAAATTGCTGACTTGGCTTGCTTCTTTGGTAAGGCTAGCATAGAACAAAGGCGTGGCGATGCTGCCCGTTGATTCTTTGAACAACTCATTGGCGCGTTTGAGTTCATCACTCGCTGGTGGCGATGTGATGGGCGCCCCATTGGCATCGACGACTTGCTCCTGCCCATAGTTGGAGATGAAGTACTGGTTTTCGATGTAGATGTACTGTTGCGCACCCAGAATCGACCGAATCATCGCCTCTTGTATGTCGAGTTGAGGCTGCTCCAGGCCAGCACCCAGCATGGCTTCTGGCAGCGTTCTGCGGCGGCGTAACTCGCGTTCGTTTTGATCTGCACTGGCTGATCTGAGGATTTGAACCGTCAAATTCCCGGGCTTCTCCAATTTGTCGGCAACAAATTGGTCGAGCGGTGTTGGCCCCACTGTTTCGATGGGTTGTGGGCGCTCGGGTTGTCTGAGTCTGTAGTGATCGTGATTGGGTCTAGGTGCAATGGTCAAACCATTCCAGCGTCGCACGTAGTTGCTGACCAAATCAAAAACTGCGGGCCCTTGTATCTTGAGGTGTACGTCCTGCCAAGGTTGGCGTGGACGATTGTGGTAGTCGAGCAGCTTTTTTTCTTTGTTGTCATAGGCCTCTCTGGCACCGCCGGTCTTCGTGCCTAAATCGACCCAAGCCTGTTCATCTGGCTCGATCGAGCGAGTGTGTGGCACACAGGCGTTGTACATCTCGTTCAGGCGCCGCGAAGCTTTATCCGCAATGACGGTGAAGGTGTGATCGTCTCGTCGCCCATGCGCCAAGTCGAGCCCCCCGATGAAGGCTACTTTCCCATCAATGATCACGCACTTTTGGTGATGCGAGAAGTAGCTAAAGAGCTTCTCAGAGAAATCCGATTCGCCTTTGGCCCGCATGACCTTGCAGCCCAACTTCGTAAACGTTTCTGCTACGTGTGCATCGTCAATTGGCGGGGTGCTGAACTTCGTCCCGAAAATCATGATGCGGACATCGACTTTCTGGCGGTCAAGCTGTCGGATGACATCAATCAGGCGCACGCTGCCCTGGCCAAACGAATCGAGCTCAACATCCCAACCGAGTTGCCAGCCTGCAATCCAAACGTGTTGCTGTGCTCCAGCGATCGCTTTTGCGATGGCTTGAAAGTATGCCGAGCCCGTTGTGTATGCTTCTACAGCGTGCCCGCCCCTCGGTGGCGCCAACCGAGTTGGCTCTTGCGCAAAACCGCCGGTGGAGACGACTGCTTGCCGCCCAGGCGTACCGTCCTTGGCATCGAGCAAGATGGTGGCGTGTTTGTCAACGGCAGGAGTTGATTCTTGCCCTGGAACCGGTACAGGCAGGTTCACCCGCATCAGCCGATCTTGCAAGGCTGATGAAGTCAAAACAGTGCTCACTTAGGCCGCTCCCTTTTTTGTTTTATCTAACACTTGCTGTAGGTTTGTCACTTCCAAGTCGTTCGCGACGTCATTCCACTGCCCTCTCTCTTGGAACATGTCTACAGATGCATTGCGTTCGTTTGAAACGTCCAAGGCGTCCAGGGCCATTGACGCTTGCAGTTTCAGGTCCATCTTGTCTGAGAGTTCGGCCATTTCTAAGGGGGTGGCGTGGCCAGGGTAGAGCAAGTAAACGCGACCTGGATATCGCTTGTAAGCCGCCAACAGCTTGTAGTTGCTCGTCGCGTCGAGTGAAAGCATTCCTTTGTCGTTGCTTTGCCCTGATGCAACGACGCGCTGCCATTGATTGGGCAGGTGCTCCAGGCCTGGTTGAGCCCCTAATTTCAGAACAACGGCCTTCCACTTGGTGAAGATCAGCGGGATGCCTCTGCTTCCAGGGATGTCTTTTAAGACAATGTCAAAGTTTGGCTTTCGTGTTTGGATGTCTGACGATGGCAACTTGGGCATCTTCCATGATGCCGTCCCGCCCCCCACCATCGACTTCTTCCCAGCCTGCACCATGATCTTGCCCGGTGCTTGCGCTGTGAAGCTGCCTCCCTCAATCGTGATGCTGGCCCCACCGCTCACGGCCAGCGTCACCTTCTTGGCCGCCGCAATGTTGATGGCGCCATTGGCGGACTTGATCTCCAGTGCGGCCTTGGATGCAATCTGTGCAGGGCCTGCCTGGGCTTGCATGTCAATGTCGCCTTGTGCGGCAATCAGGCTCAATCCTTTGCCTGCAGCTTCATTGCCCGCCTGAATGGCTCCCGCCAAAATGCCAATGGCCTGACCAGTGTGAACACGCGCTTGGCCGCCTGATGCGATCTGGCTGTCTTGCCCGCTGGCGATCTGGGTGGTGTCGTTGGCGGACAGGATCAGGTCTTGCCCGGCGGTGACGCCGACACCGGCTTTGCCCACGATGGCGATGTTGGCGTCTTCCATGTGGGGTAGTTGATCTTGTTCGATCGTGTGGCCTAGGTTTTGCGGCAGCTTGGCGTGTTCACCTTGCGCGCTGGCAAGGGCCACGGTTTGGTGGGTGCCTGCGGCTTGGTTGAAGGTTGTGGCCAGTTGCTGGGCTTGCTTGGCCAAGGCCATGCCAGGGGCGTTGTCGCCTGCGGGCTCGGCGGTTTGGCCTACACCGCCACCCAGACCAAAGGTGGTCAGCATCACGCCGCGCGCAGCACGCAAGCCACCCCATGCGTCGGTGCGCAGCTCGAAGCCAATGCCTCGGAAGCTACCCCGGTGGTTGTCGGC
>JBKBIO010000039.1:0-4528 GCA_046299355.1 Aquabacterium sp.
CTGATGGGCCTGATCACCCTGATGAAGGGCCAGCCCCTGGCCTACAACAAGGACAACCAGGAAGACAAGGAACCCTTATTCGACACGGTCGACACCCTGAAGGACACGCTGCGCATCTTCGCGGAGATGGCCGCCGGCATCACCGTCAAGCCCGAAGCCATGGAGCGCGCCGCCAGGAAGGGCTACGCCACCGCCACCGACCTGGCCGACTACCTGGTCAAAAAGGGCCTGCCCTTCCGCGATGCGCACGAGGTGGTGGCCCACGCCGTCAAGGACGCCATCGCCGCAGGCGTGGACCTATCCGAGCTCTCGCTGGCGCAACTGCAGGCCTACAACCCCGCCATCGAGCAGGACGTGTTCGAGGTGCTGAGCCTGCGCGGCTCGCTCAACGCCCGCAACCTGCTGGGCGGCACCGCGCCGGCCCAGGTGCGGGCCCAAGTGGCGAGGCACCGCGCGCGACTGGCCTGACCATGGCGCCCAGAGCGGCCGAGGTTTCTGACTGCTTCTGAGTAGCAGCCTTCTCGCAACCATCAGCCGTGCGGGCTGCAGTCAATCACTTGCCCGCATCGTTGGCACATCACCATATGCTCCCACTGCTGCATCAGCTTGGGCCATTGACGGGTGTTGTAGCGTTGAACTGGCCGAAACAGCATGTACGCCGCCGTGCCCAGCACCGCAGCCAACGCCCAGGCTTCGATTTCGCCACTGAACAAACAGAACATTGCCAGTGCCGCCACGGTGGCAGATCGCACCATGCTTTTCTTCAGCGGTGGATGAATGCGTTCAGCCAACTCCGTGCGTACGTCGCCCTGGGGCCTCACCCATCCACTGCTCAAGCCCGAGACCCAGTCGTGCAGCAACGTTGCTCCCAAGCTGACGTTGGTATCGTGCTGCACTTCTTGGCCGTACATCAACCGAATAGATCGCCAATCGGTGCCCCCACATCGGGGGCATGCTGATGGATGTGCCGCCATGGGTGGGCTTGCTTGCCTGCTACGCGCGTCACCGGCGGACGCTTGATTCATGCTGCCAGCCGTTGCTGGTGAGAATCAGCACTGCATTGGCCACCTCTGGTTTTTTGGAGGCGCCATGAGCCGTCTTGAGCGCGGGCACAGCGTTGAGCAGGTCTTCAGATGTGGCCCAAGAAGGAAGTCCGCTGATTTCGTAACGGAAGCGCACGCGTGAAATGTGTGCCCCCATCATGTCGGCAGGCTCGGTGAACTCTTCGATCTCGGTGATGCTGGCCTTGCCAAAACAAAAGCCGCCGAGAGAATCCCCTCGGAGGTTTTTGGTGGCATCCGCCTTGTAGTGCTGACGCCCTTCGTCGGTCAAATCGTATTCGGTGACCGTTTTGTAACGTTTGACGCCCCCGAACGAGGCCGCTTCAACCTCCTTTTTCCGGGTGGATACGAGGCCTGCTTTGGTGAGCGCTGCCAGCGTCTGACGTTGCCCGCCAAAGTCAAATTCGATCACTGCCGGGAAATTCTGGGTGATGAAGCAGCGGGGGTAAGCCGTGTCCAGGTGACTTTGAATGGCCTTCTCGAAGTTGCTTTCGTTTGCGGCCTTCGGGTCTGTGCATCCCACCGCCAGCATGGCAAGGGTGCAGGTGATCAGGGTCATGCGGTTCATGGACTCTCCTTGGTTTTTGATGGATTGCGGATGCTGGGATGTGATCAGGCCGAGACGGGCGCAGGCATCGCACGAATGCTCAAGCAATGCTCCGATGTCATCTCAAGCAGTGCATGGCAGCCTGACAGCTCAACCAATTGCCCTGCTTGATTGAATGCAAAGTGGACCAGGCCTCCGTGGATCAAGCGGATGCTGTGCGACACGAGCCCGGCCACGTGCACCACATCATGGGACACCACCTCTGCCAACGACGCCACACCCACCTCACGAACGGTTTCGAGGCTGAAAGTGAAGTGGCCCGCTCCGTCGTGTTCAACGGTGATGCCGCCCATGTTGGTATCGACACGCAATGGACCTTGGATGAGGTGTGGTGGGGACTGCTCTCTCGTCATGATTCTTTGCCCGAAGGCTCGCAATACCAGATCGTTTGACCGTAGTCGGACTTCACCTCGGGCATGATTTCGCCTTGTTTGAAATGACGGGAGCCCTGAACACCCGGGGTGAACCAATCACCATCTGCGGGGCATGGCTGACCGGCTTCGCAGCGAAGGCGCTGAACGCTGTTGGTCAAGCTCGCATCGGAATCGACGGTCTCGTCAAATTCACCATTGACCAGTTCAACGAAGTACCATTTGCAGGGGCGTGTGGTGTGTGACTCGCCTGCCGCCCAGGCCCAGGCATTGTCCACACTGGGGTTCCGATCATCAAAGTTGGGGTCAGATCGGAACACCTTGGTGTGCGGCCCACGCTTGACGAAATCAAACATCTTCTGATCATTGACGGGATCGTTGAGCCACAGCCCGGCGCGCCCCACCAAGCGCAGTGCATCCAGGCCGATGTCGTTGAAGGTGCTGCATTCGCCAAGCGCACCGTAATCGCCGCCCGCCCAGGCAAACTGCAAGGCTCCGTGTGGATCGTCTTGCGGAACATAAACCCCCGTGCGCGGCGGTTTCTTGCCGGTTTCGGCTTGCACATCGGTCCGCACGCGGAACTTAGGTAAGGGCTCAAAATGCTCGTGCAGATGAAACCACTCTTGGACAAAGCCTGAATCTTTCCAAGCCGTTTGACGACTCATGGTGCGGTCGATCTTACTGGCATAGGCATAAGCCGTGTTCCAAGCCTTTTCGTATCGCTCGTACTCGGCGTCGCTCATCCAGCCGGTATCGACTTCACGCAGGCCGCCTGCGGCGTATTGAGCCCCGGTCGTTCGGTCATAGACCTCAAAGGCTCGATCTGATATCTGCTTGAGGATGCCTTGCCTGAACTCCGACAAAAAAGGAGTGCCATAGGTATCCGCATTGGCGCTGGTGCCTCGCACCCCCCAGCGTTTGCTGGTGAACAAAGCATCACGGCCTTGTGCTTGCGCGGTTTGCGCCACTCGATGGAAGGCATTGATCGTCTCGTCAATCAAGGGGATCAAGCCCTTGAGGTAATCCAGCGAGGCGTAGTGATACAGGATGGCCGCTTGCCGCTTGCGGTGGATCGTCAGCGGGAAGTCTTTGGCTGCGCCGATGGGGTTGCCGTACAGGTCTTGCATGGGACTTGTCTCAAGAGCGTGGACTGGCCAGCCAAGCTGGGCAGACTGACAAAGTTCGCCACATCCTTGCTGCGCATGAACACTCTGACAACGTTACCTCTGATCAGAGCACCAGTGCCAAATGGTTTGACCGTAGTCTGATTTGAGCTCGGGCATGACCTCACCCTGCTTGAAGTGCCGCCGGCCCTCACCGGCAGGCGTGAACCACCAGCCTTCGTGGGGGCAAGGGTTGCCGGCTTCGCAGCGCAGGCGTTGTGCGGCATGGGCACGCCAAGGCTCTTCGCCGGGAACACCACCGCCTTCGTCGGCGATGCGCTCGACCAGTGTCCAGGTGGTGGGCTTGCGGTCAAAGACCTGGCTGGTGGGGTCCTCTGGATGCCGCAGCACCGTGCATCCCCAGGCCTCGTGCCCTTCGATCAGCAACTGTGCGCATGAGTTGCTGACATCCGGCAAGTAGATGCCATTGCGGGGCACCTTGTCGCCGGTTTTGACGCGCACCTGCGGGTTCAGGCGGTATTGGGGCCAAGTGGGGGGGGGGGCTAAAGAGCCGCGGTGACGTTCTTTATAACCAGCGCTCAGGTCACCAAGACACCACTGACTCAACGCAGTGAAGTTGATGTTGGAAGCCAAGCTGTTGCAGGCTCTCCAAGCGTGATCAAACTGGTCATAGAAGGGTTGCGGCATCCAATCCCAATGGTAATCACGGCAGATGCCCGCGAAGGTGGCTTCGACATTGGCGGCCTGCCCCAGCGCATTGAGATTGCCGTGCGACAAATGAATGTAGCCATCGTTCAACCCATCGAGTGCCCACTGCATGTTGGGGATGACGCGCTCACCCCACACCGCATCGGGCTGGTGGCTGAGGTGCTGGCTGCGGTAGTCGGGTGGCAGGTGCTGCATGAAGGCAGCCAGCGCATCGTTGGCCGCCTTGACCGTGGACGCGAAGTGATCGCGCATGATGCCGAAGTAATCCAGAGAGCTGTAGCGCTCCAGCAGGTAGATTTCTTGCTCAATCAGCGGTGCGCTCATTTTTTGTCGTACCAGTTGTGTTGCAGGATGGGCACGCCCACCAGGTTGACCTGGATGTCGCCCTCGTCATAGCCCCAGCCAGTGAACTGGCGCTGGCCCAGTTGGGTGCGTTGCAGGTCGGCGGGGTTGACCACGATCTGCTCGGCACCGCCTTGCAGCCAGAATCCGTCGCCCTGTTCATTGGCCTTGACCATGTTGCCCGCTTTGTCTTTCATCGCTTGTGATGCGGTCGCACCGCGCCACACCTTCAGGCCCTCGCCTGGCGGCACGGTGTAGGTGGCGTACTCACCATTGTGGTTCCAATGTCGCCACACGGCAAAACGATCACGCCAC
>JBKBIO010000040.1:0-3848 GCA_046299355.1 Aquabacterium sp.
GACCGCATCGCGCCAGTCATCGGCCCGCCAAGACCCCCAACAGGGCTGCCAGCGGCGGGGTAACTGCCGGATTTAGGATAACCGTGGCTTCTCAGCCATTGCAGGCAGCCTGACACGTTCACGGTGCCTGTTTTGTTCTTGAGTCGGTCGCGATACGCCAATCCATCGTGGGATGGATGCGTCCAACTTTGCACTATTCAGACCGAGCGAAGCTGGTCACCGCCACTTCTCGGCACGGGCAGTGACGTCCACCTTGTCATGATTGAACTTGACCAACAGCTTGAGTTGCGTCCCTCGTCGATCAGATTTGACCTGGTTAATCAACTCTGGTGTTAACAGGGCTTTGAGATCGATCCGCTGCAAGTAGTGGGGCGCAGTCTCGTTGATTCGGGCCGTCTCTTCCATCCACTGCGGCGAGTACAGCTTGAACCGAGCGTTTCGATATCGACGCGCCTCAACCACTTCTGGTGTGGCCACTGACCACTCCACAACAATCTCTTCAGGCACCGACGGGCCACGCCCTTTCTCTGGCATGTAGCTCATTTGCTTGCCACCACCTATTTCAGGTGTTAGTAAATGACGGTCTGACCCTAATGCTCCGGGCCCGCCCAATTGGCGACCGTCAACATCGAATCGAGTCACGCCGATGCCGTACTGCCCCATGTTCAAGAACAGGAAGGTCAGCCCCACCCTGTCGTTGGCTGCACAGCCTTGCAAGGCCAGAGCGCAAAGCGCAGCCATCGCCATCTTTTTCAAGGGTTTCATCGGAATGGGACCTCCAAACCATATGACGCGAGCCACTCTTGATACTGCGCCATGTTCACCATACCCACAATCGGTGACTCGCCGTCTGCATCCATCTGAGGATTTTCAAAGTAGTTGATCAGCCCGTCGGCTTGCGTGTCCTGCCAAGTCCGCCCACCAAAGCGAGCGTCTCGCTGCCGCTCACAGCGATCAGCCCAAACCTCATTGTTATCTCTGAAACAGACGTCTCGATCACTCGGCAAGTACCACTTGGGCTCCGCCTTGTCGTGTAACACGGGATTCGTGACTACGCCCCACTGGCTTAGAGTGCCCCGAAGTCCCCAGTTCACCATGTGGATGCCGATCTGTTTTGCATTGTTGACCATCCAGTTGAGCGCCACATCACTCAAGTCACCGGAGCCGTAGCTGCCTCCGATGTCTGCATGACTACCAATGAAACCTAACTCAAGCCCCCGGCTGACCCGCTCCAGAGGGAAAAGGTAGCGATGCTCGTTCAAAGCGACCGCGTGGAACACATGAGGCACGGAGTCAGGCACATCTAGCTGCCAATATCCATTGCCTGCACCATTGACTCCAAACTGGGCCACAGTGTCCCAAAGTCCCAGAAAGCGCAACTCGATGCCACAGGCTTTGCTGTCCTTGTAGGCGTTGTCCGCAATCCTGCTGGCAACCTTGTTGGCAAAGTCTCGGGCCATGGCCGCGCCTCGACTGAACCCCACAATGTCGACCAAGACTTTCTCACCCTCTCGAAAGGCGTGATTGTTCATGTAGTCGTCCAGTTGCCTGAGCATGTAGGCCACCCGTTCGTGCCCGGTAGCCCCATTGCCCATTTGAAAGAACCCGCCCGAGATGCCGCTGTCAGGATCATCTCGACCAATACCATTCATGTACCAAGCTCTACCGTTCTGTGACTGGTCGTACGCCAAGAAGAATTTACGCACATTTGACAAGTCATCAACGCCCGGAGCTGGCGCACTGTTCCCCGTCCCATCAAACGCAAACAAGATGAGGCCTGTTGGGTCGGCGTAGGTGATGGGGTTGTGGTTGGCGTAGGCGTAGGGCTGGGTGAGCACTTGCCGCGCGCGCCAGTTGGGCAGCGGGCCCAGGGGGTCGGGCTCGAGGTATTGGGCACGCTGCGGGTCATAGGTGCGCAGCACGTTGTCGTGCCAGCCGGTCTCGGCGTCGAAGTACTGGCCGGGCAGGCGCAGGTTGAGCGTGAAGTCTTTGGGCGTGTGTTGGGTGTGCGCGGCGTGGGCAGCCTGTGCCGTGTCTGCGGCGTCAGGCCTGGTGCTGGACGCCTGCAGCACGCCATAGGCCGTGTAGACCGCGGGTTTGGCGCGCCAGATCAGGCGGGCCTGGGCATCGGTCACCGCCACAGGCGTGCCGATCTCGTTGGCGTGGATGAATCGCAGCTCGCCAGGGTGCTGGCTCACCCAGCGCCACAGGGCTGCGAACCAGGCGCCCAGGCCGTCGGTGCTCTCGGGGGTTCGCAGCTCGGCGCCTTGCTCGTAGTCGATCACGGCCACGGGCACCTGGTGCGCGTAAACGTAGCGACGCGCCAGGCGCGGGGCTGCGGTTGTAGCTCAGGTGGCGCAGATCAGAGCACAACCAAACTCACCACCCGACCCACGCCGCTCATGTCCCCCGGGCCTTGCAGGCCCTCCTCCTTGACTTCGCTTTGTGGGTCGCATGGCGAGTCTGGTGAGCAACCTTGGGTGACGTGCGAAGAAATCCTCGTCGTTGCCTGGGCGGGGCTCAAAAGTCAGTTTCGATGCGCTGGCCCGTTTTGGGATGGATGTACCAGCCTTTGCGCATGACTTGCCCATTAAAGATGTGCGCTTCTCTAAAGTCACCTCCAGCAAAGCTGTGTACAGCGCGTACGTGTATGGGGTTACCAAACTCATCTTTTTTGCGAGGGTCGTACCCCGGTCTTCGCTCAATGTCCCAGCCCAGCAGAACTCCATCAGGGTGGAACCGGAACTTGATGCGCAAACCACCCCCCGGGTTCTTGCGCAGATCATCGAGCAAATCGTCTGGAATGCGCTCGGCCACAGGCACTCGCCACTCACCATACAGGTGCCCCGTCACTCCGGTCTTGATGCCGTTGGACCAATGGTATTTGACGGTGTTGCCTTTGTAGAGCTTGAAATCCACGTACTTATACGGCCCGGTAGAACGCCAGACCCCAGCCAGTTTACCGTCCACCCCAACTCGATAACTACGTTCCGTCACGGTTTGCCCCAGGTGGTCAACTCCAATGACATGGATGTCATCATCCATGCGCCCAAACCCGCTCATGTACAACTCAAAACCACGAACGCCGCGGAACTTGTGGATAAGGGCTCGGTCTTCTGCACTGTAAGCAGAGAGATCCACAGGGGTGTTCCGCTGCGCGGACACGGATGATTTGCATCCCGTCAGACCAGACAGGCCCAGCAGTCCGCCGATTTGAAGGCAGATTCGTCTGTGTGTGTTCATGCGCGGGCGGGGCTCAAAAGTCGGTTTCTATGCGCTGGCCAGTCTTGGGGTGGATGTACCAGCCCTTTTCCCTCAGAAACCCGTTACGAAACACAATCCCTCGCCGGGCCAACTCTGGTGGGATGACGCCTCTCAGTGATTCTGGTGACGGCGCCTTGACTAGCCGACCCGCTTCGTCTTCGAGCCAATATACGCCTCTCGCTTCCTTGAAATCGCCTCCTGTTTTGGTCCATCCAGGGGCCACGTAGACAGCAGAGCCGTAACTATCTCGTTTCTTGGGATCAAACCCCGGCCTTCGCTCAATATCCCAGCCCAGCAGCACCCCTTCGCGATGCAGTCGGATCTTGATGCGCAAGCCACCTCCGCCTCGCCGCAACTCGTCTAGCAACTCGTCGGGAATCCGGTCGGCAACGGGAACCTCAACATCGAACAAAAGTGTTTTGTCGCGCCCCGTGTAAACCTTCGCGTTCAAGGCCTTCATCAGACCGGGTGGGCGAATGGCCAAAGACGACTTGCTATTCCCTCCCTGGCTCCATGTCGTTTCGTGTGGAAAGCAACACTGTCACTGGGGCATCGCCGGCGCGAACGGGCTGGCCGGCAGGTGC
>JBKBIO010000041.1:0-3245 GCA_046299355.1 Aquabacterium sp.
GGGCGAGAAGCCCCCAGTGACGATCAGCCCCACGCCGCCTTCGGCCCGCTCACGAAAGTAAGCGGCCAGCTTGCTCAGGTCGCGGCCGTCTTCCAGACCCGTGTGCATCGAGCCCATCAGCACGCGGTTCTTCAGCGTGGTGAAGCCGAGGTCGAGAGGGGCGAGGAGGTGGGGGTAGGCGTTCATGATGCGGGTTGTGTCGTGTGGCATTTTGAAGGGCTAGGCCAGTTCGGGCTTGATCACGGGTATCGCGTCAGCATCAATCTCCAGCGCACATTAGAGCAGTGCTCTCACGCTATCGGCCAAATGGGTGGGGTGTATTCCCTTCCCCGTGACCGAGGGGTGGGTGAAAGCTGCCGATCTTGTAACCTACGCCCGGCAATTGGTTGCCAACTACACAAAGGGATTTTCATGATCAAACACATTGCAGCGGCCGCCATGGTTGCATTCTTGGCTGGCGGTGCTTCCGCTCAGGTTTATGTGGGCGGCGCTTTGGGGACAAGCAAACTGAGCGCCTCTTGCTCTGGTACCACCAGTTGCGACACCTCTGATGGTGCCTGGAAGCTTTATGTTGGCAACGCGCTGAACGACACTTGGGCCGTTGAGGTCGCTTACCTTGACTTTGGCAAGGCCAAGCGTTCGGATGGTGTTGCTGCAGACCAGATCAAGGCCAGCGCGCTGGTTGCTGCTGCGGCGGGGCGCTGGAGCTTTGCCCAAGACTGGAGCGCGATGGGCCGTTTGGGGCTCGCGTATGCGCGCGCCAGCTATCGGTACGCAGAACCTGGCTTCAGTTTCTCGGAAAGCGACTCCAAGATCAAGGCCTACGTCGGTCTGGGCTTGGCTTACTCGGTCACGCCCAACCTGAGCTTGACCTTGGACGCAGACTTCACCACCGCAGAAGTGCTGGATGACTCTGGTGCATTGCGTGCTGTCACGTTGGGCGCTGCATATCGTTTCTGATTCCTGCGCTTGATAAGTAAAGGGGCTGCGTTTGCAGCCCCTTTGTGTTGGTGGGTGAATCGACGCTCAGTGCTGCCCTTCCTGGCCGTACTTGGGCGATCGTGGTCCATACAGCAAGCCATTGGGCCTGCCCGCGGACAGCAGTTGCATGCTGGTCACGTTCGCCACGCTGTGGGATGCGTCAGTCAGGTTGTTCATCACCTGCTTGACCAGGGCCGAGATGAGCATCCCGGCCAAGCCACCTTGGTTGTTGTTATCCGCGTTCGAGGCGGTGGCCGTACCCGTCCACAGCTCTGTGCCAGTGCGCAAATCCACCAGTCGTGCGCTGGCGCTCACCACTGCTGCGCTGTTCAGCACGGTATAGGTGGTGCCGTAGCGCGTGACCTGGATGTACATCGCTGCATCGGCGCCAAAGATCTCACGCAGTTTGGACAAAGGCGCTTCATGCATTTCCGGTGGGTTGGCCAAACCGTTTTGCTTGAAGGTCTCGTTCACAAGTGCCACCGGCATCACGTAGTAGCCAGACTCAGCCAGGGGCAACGTGGCGTGCGACAGCATGCTGAAGGTGGCATTCACATCCGGCGACAAGTTCACCGGAGGCAGCACCAGGATGGACGCTGGCTTGGCCTGCTTGAAGGCTGAGTAGTCCTTTTGCGGCGGTGGTGTAGCGCACCCTGCCAACAGCGTGGCCATGATGGCCAGGGCGGCGCCCCAGGCGCGCGCGGGTGTTCGTGGTTTACGCATGGTCAGCCACCTTGCTTCTTCAGGTTGTTGAGCAGAAAGTCCATGTAGGCGCGGGACTCAGGAAACAGGCGCTTTTCCTGCTCCCAAGCAGCCGCAGCCTGCGCTGTGCGGCCTGTTTCCAGATACAACAAGCCCAGGTGAGCGTGGACGCCTGGCGGCACCGCAGCACCCTTGGACGCGGCTTGCTGAATACCCTTTTCCAGCTCAAGAATTTGACCCTCAGGTCCCTGGCCTGCGCCTTTGAAGCGCTCATAGACCATGGGTTGGTAACTCGACCAGTGGTACAGCGGCTGCGGGCCGGCACAGCCCACCAATCCTGCGGCGACGATGGGCAAGAGCCATCCCCACCGCCACGAAGTGCGGTTAGTCATGTGAATACTCCCTGTTTACTGCGCAGGCTTCCAGGCGCCTGCATCAATGGCGTCGGTCAGCTTGTTGACCGCTTCGCGAATGGCCAAGTCCAAGACCTTGCCGTTCAAGGTCGAGTCGTAGCTGGCGGTACCGCCAAAGCCGATCACTTCGCGGTTCGACAGGGTGTACTCACCCGCACCTTGTGTCGAATACACCACCTCGGACGTCTGAATGTTCACAATGTTGAGGTTGACCTTGGCATACGCCACCTGCGACTTACCTCGCCCGAGAATGCCGAACAGTTGCTGGTCGCCCACTTCCTTGCGGCCAAATTCAGTCACATCGCCGGTGACCACATAGCTGGCGCCTTTGATGGCCTGTGTGGCGCCCTTGAAGGCGGCTTCCTGCTTGATCTCTGCCAGGTTATCGCGGTCCAGCACATTGAATCGGTTGGTTTGCTGCAGGTGGGTGATCAGCACGGTCTTGGCCTGGCTGCCCAGTCGGTCGGTGCCGTCAGAGAACACGCCACGCATGAAGCTGGAGCGGTTGTCGAACTTGCCCACGGCGATGGGGGCGCGGGCACCGGTATAGATGCTGCCAGCGGTGTTCACTTGTTGTGTTTGCAAGGCGCGAGAAGACTCGGTGGCACAACCGGCCAGCATTGCGGCAGAGACAGCGGCCAGTGCAAGACCGCGGATCATGTTCGTCATTGATGAAACTCCCAGATAAGCCACGGCGCTCACTGTGAGGCCAGGCAGGACGCCACTATAACGACGCTTTGTCTGTGCCTGAATGAAAAACGGCGCATGGAGCGCCGTTTTTCATCACTCAAGTTTGGTGGATCTTGTTTCAGCCCTGAGCCTTCTTCTTCAAACGCCATGCATGCAGCAGTGGCTCAGTGTAGCCATTCGGCTGTTCCTTGCCCTTGAAGACCAGGTCCAGCGCGGCCTGGAAGGCGGCGCCGTTGGGGTTGGCCACGAGCGATTGGTACAGCGGGTCACCAGCGTTCTGCTGGTCCACCACGGCGGCCATGCGGTTGAAGCTGTCACGCACCTGCGCTTCGGTGATCACGCCGTGGTGCAGCCAGTTGGCCACGTGCTGGCTGGAGATGCGCAGCGTGGCGCGGTCTTCCATCAGGCCCACGTTGTGGATGTCGGGCACCTTCGAGCAGCCCACGCCCTGGTCGATCC
>JBKBIO010000042.1:0-1020 GCA_046299355.1 Aquabacterium sp.
AATGTTGGCGTCTTCCATGTGGGGCAGTTGATCTTGCTCGATCGTGTGGCCCAGGTTCTGCGGCAACTTGGCGTGTTCACCTTGAGCGCTGGCCAGGGCCACGGTTTGGTGGGTACCTGCGGCTTGGTTGAAGGTGGTGGCAAGTTGTTGTGCCTGTTTTGCCAAGGCCATGCCCGGGGCGTTGTCGCCTGCGGGCTCGGCGGTTTGGCTTACACCGCCACCCAGACCAAAGGTGGTCAGCATCACGCCGCGCGCAGCACGCAAGCCACCCCATGCGTCGGTGCGTAGCTCGAAGCCAATGCCTCGGAAGCTGCCCCGGTGGTTGTCGGCCTGGTGCAGCAGGTGGCCCATTTGCAGCCAAGTCTGGCTTTGGGTGGTGTGCAGTTGGGTGCGCAATTGATTCGGCGTGTCGTCCAGCACCAGCTGGTTGTAGCCTTGGCCGCCCAGTTCCTTGCTTTTGATGCCGCTCAGTGCGGCGGCGTTATTTTGCCCAGCTTGGCCGTCTTGCGCGGCACCCGCAGCTGCACCGTGCCAGGCGGGGCTGTTGCCGCCTGTACCGCTGTTGATGAGGTTGGCTTGGGCGCTGGGGCGGTGGTCTGCGCTGTCGGCAAACGCGCTGGTGTCAGCGGCTTGGTTTTGCCCGCCCGGTGTAGGTGGCGTGCCGCCTTCGCCTTGGCCGTTGTAGAGGCTGGCCATGACGAAGGGCTGATCCATGTCGTTGTTGATGAAGCCCACCAACACTTCTTGCCCAATGCGGGGAATGAACTGCTGGCCCATGCCTGCACCGGCTGAGCGCTGCAACACCCGCATCCAGCAGCTGTGGTCACTGTTGGCGCGCTGTGGTGCAAACGGATTGGCTTGCCAGTGGAACTTCACGCGCACGCGGCCCAGACGGTCGGTGTGGATTTCATCGGCACCGCTGGCGCTGGTGCTGCCGTTGGGTCCCACCACGATGGCGGTTTGTGGGCCCCAGGCGGTGGCGCGTGGGCGGGGGCGCAAGCCGGTGTCGTCCATCAACAC
>JBKBIO010000043.1:0-952 GCA_046299355.1 Aquabacterium sp.
CCCACTTTGGGGTAATACGCAACCAGGGGTAACTGTTATCGCGAGAAATCGACTGCAGGACCGGGGCTGCAGTCAACCCGTTTCGAGCTGTTCGCCTCAATGTACTACGACGACTTCAAGGGAGCGGACCCTAACTCGCCAGCCAAGCTGCTACTGGCAATGCTGAGTGCATTTGTTGCGCCAACGAATTCTGATTTAACTCAACAACGTATGGGCCCAGCGGCTTCGGCATAGATCAGGCTGAGCGTTGTCAAACCATAAGTGAACCGTCTATCATCTGAGACAACTCACAAGAAGTACGAGAGAGAAGCTCATGACGATGCAAAGGCCTTACCCACACTTTGCTCCTTTCCAGCTTAAATCTATCAATCTTCCGTTTTATCAACAAAAACTGAGTCGTAGCAGCAAAAGAACACCTACACAAGAGGGAACCTCGCCTCAATCAACAATTTTAGGTGCACATAACCCTTCTAAGAAGAACCTTTACATCAATGGCAAACAAGCCCTCAGAGACGACCTCTGGGGGCTTTTTTCTTTGTGGTCTTGCCACTGATCTGGCGAGACTTGGCTCTGGGCGGGATGGCGTCCGCCGCCGATCCTGCCGCCAACGAAGACCGCTGCTTCAAGGTTTCGTCGTACGCACGGAGCAGTGCAACGAACTTCTCTCCGGCCCCACCTAGGGGCCTTCCACGCAACCAAGCAGCCCCGAAGCGAACTGACTGCATGAGATCAGGCGCAGGCAAGGTCACCAGCGCGCCAGAGCCCAGCGCATCCTCAACCATGAAACGCGGCATGAAGGACAAGGCATCACTTTCCTGAAGCACTTGGCGCAGGATGCTCGAGCTGTCACAGGTCACTCCAAGCAGGCCGGGTCGCAATCGATCGCGGCCCACACCGGCCGCAGCAGCCAAGGCCTCGAGTGTGCGCAGTGCGTCTTCAGGCAGGTTCGGAC
>JBKBIO010000044.1:0-339 GCA_046299355.1 Aquabacterium sp.
CACCACGGTGGGCGAGCCTCCCCGGCCACCGGCACGGCGGCGATAGCCCGTTTGTGAGCGGATGCCCTCACGGCGCAACAGCCGGGCCACGCGGTGTTTGCCACCGCGCTCACCCAGATCACGCCTGTCCAGTGTCAGCTTGCGGTAGCCATAGACGCAGCCGCTTTCCAGCCAAGCTTGCTTGAGTAAGCCCAGCAGCCGCTGGTCATCCCGCGCCTTGTCGCTGATCGGTTGCTTCTTCCAGGCGTAGTAGCCACTCGGATGCACATCCATGACCGTGCACAGCCGCCGAACACCATGGGCCTTTTCATGGCGTTCAATGAACGCGTACCTCACCCG
>JBKBIO010000044.1:349-917 GCA_046299355.1 Aquabacterium sp.
AAGATGTCGCGCTCCTCGGTCACCCGCTTGAGTTCAGCCTTCAGGCGTCGCAATTCTTCGGTTTGGGACACTTGCTCCTGGCGCTGACCCGGGGGCAGTTGCTGCTCCTTCATCCACTTGTACAGGCTGTGGGTGCTGACCCCAAGCCGGGCAGACACCTCGGCTACCGGGTGACCCCGCTCAACGATCTGGCGGACCGCTTCGATCTTGAATTCTTCTGGAAATCGCTTTTGATTCATGGCACCTCCTATTAGGCCTCAGGTTTGAGGCTCGAAGGTGTCTACAGATTCCGGGTCGATTCACATTGACATTGGCACGCGAGTTGATGAGCCACCTCAAACACTTCTTGGACTACCTGGACCAAGCTCACTGAATCCAAAGCGCCCTCAGCGGCTAGTCCATGCCCACGCATCTTCCTACAATCCGCTCCAAGTTGGCCGTGCTGGTGGTGGCCTTCGCCATTCCCAGCGTGCTATTTTCCGGCCTCTTTATATACAGCGAACACCGCCAATATCGCAAACACGTCACCCAAACGGCGACGGCTCGCGCACACTCAGTCGCCGTGGCT
>JBKBIO010000045.1:0-898 GCA_046299355.1 Aquabacterium sp.
TACCGAGAAGGATCACGACAAAGCCGATGGCCATGAATGGCATGGCCAGCCATTCATGCGAGGCGACTTCATTGCTGTTCAACTGCGTCATTGAGTTGGAAGCTTATCTGAACATGTTGGCCTGGCGCCCCGCCACCATCTCCGCCATGCGCACACTGCCCTCGGTGCCCTGCCCTTGCAGGCCGGCGATGACGGAGCGCTGGTTGGCTTCGGGCTGGTTCTGGCTGACCTTCCACTTGCCGTGCAGGCGGTGGATGGTGAGTTCGATGCCGACGATGTGCTGCAGCAGTTGGGCGGTGTAGTCGGCGGGGGCGTCGCTGACCTGCCAGGGGTTGGGCTGCTGGGCCTCGTGGTGGGCGGTCAGCTCGGACACCAGGGCCAGCAGCTGGGTGGGCTCGCGCGTGGCCTTGAGCGTGCAGTAGGCATGCACCACCGCGTAGTTCCAGGTGGGCACCACCTTGCCGGCCACGGCTTTGGTGGCGTACCAGTTGGGCGAGATGTAGGCCGAGCCACCCTGAAACACCACCAGCAGCTCTTGATCAGGCGCCACCTGCCACAAGGGGTTGCTGGCCGCCACGTGCCCCAACAGCTTGCCGGCGGTGCCGACCTCGGCCTTGAACAGCAAGGGGATGTGATCAGCCACCAGGCCCGCCGGGGTGTGGCACACCACGGTGCCCAGCGGATGCGCCTGCATCAGACCGATCAGGGCCTCGGGCGAGTCTTCTTGAAAGTGGGCGGGGCAGTACATGGTGGTGGGGCGGGGTGAACAGCAAGGTGATTCAAGCGTTTATTGTCAGCGCCCATGACGGCATGCCTGCACAGGTCAGCCCCCAACACACCGACAAGCACCATTTGACGCCTGCCACCAAAGATGACAGACTAGACACCTGACTAGTTT
>JBKBIO010000046.1:0-438 GCA_046299355.1 Aquabacterium sp.
TAGCCGCTGGCATTCGACGGTTAGCCCCAGCAGCCTGGGAAACCCTGCCGTGGGAAGTGACGCCTGAGCAAGTTCAGCAGGCATACAATGCCGTTCTGCAGGTGCCCGGCTCCGGAAAGGTAGCCGAGCGAAAAGTCGTTGCTGGGCACGTGCGTGACGCCCAGGTCCGCCTGGCGCGTCCAGGCCTTAGCCCGCAGGTCGCGCGCCGTATCGAGCAGCACATCCGCATCGGTCTTGCCCGCCCAGTAGGCCTCCAGGGCGAACTTCAGTTCGCGCTTGGGGCCGATGCGAGGGAAGCCCAGGGTGGCGATGGTGACGGTCATTTTCAAAAAGCCTCTGCCGGTGTTGTGGCGAGGCTGATCGGGACGCGCGCGAGCCTGCGCGCACGGACGAGGGCCGGTCGCGCCTGGAGCAAGCGACCAGACCGGACACCCCGCC
>JBKBIO010000046.1:448-851 GCA_046299355.1 Aquabacterium sp.
CTGGCTCACGGGTCGTCGCCCCTGCCCTGGCCTTCCCGACACGCCGCCGAACCAGCTTCGGCGCGTCAGTGACACGAAACGGACAGCGGCTCGCCGCTCACAGTTGCGGGGGCAGCGCCGGATTCGGGGTTTCACACCCTCACCGACTTCCCTCTTAGCTCCGGACGCGAACGCCCGCAGACCACGACAGCGGCAACAGACCACGCGCCGCCGGCGACGTCAATTTAGATATAAAGATTTCTTTATGTGATTTTCTTGGGAGCGCAGCGCCCTAGAATCGCCCACGCTGAAAATCATCGAACGCCTGCATAAGACCCTCGCGCGTATCCATGACGAAGGGCCCGTGCCAGAAAACGGGCTCGCCGATCGGGCGGCCGGCCAGCAGCAAGACGCGGGCGTCGGT
>JBKBIO010000047.1:0-813 GCA_046299355.1 Aquabacterium sp.
TGATCAGCACAGCCACCGCGTTGATCAGCCCGAACACCCAGCTTGGCTCCGGCCCGAACAGACCCCAGACAAAGAACGTGGCGATGGCGACCAGTACGACCACCATGACGAACTTGCCCGCCACCACGTCGGCCATGCGTTGCATGGGGGCCTTGGAGCGCTGGGCAGACGCGACCATCTGGACGATCTGCGACAGCATGGTGGCCGCCCCGACTTTCTCGGACTGCATAATCAGCGCACCGTTGGTGTTGAGGGTAGCGCCGATCAGCTTGTCGCCAACCCGCTTGCTCACAGGTACCGGTTCACCGGTCAGCATGGACTCATCGACCGCGCTGCTGCCTTCTGTGACCGTGCCATCGACCGGGATCTTCTCGCCGGGACGCACGCGCAGCAGATCGCCGACGTGTACGTGGTTGAGAGGCACATCTTCTTCACTGCCGTCCGCATTGATGCGCCGGGCGGTCTTCGGCGCCAACCCCAGCAGGGACTTGATCGCGGCCGATGTCTGGGAGCGGGCCTTCAACTCGATGATCTGGCCCAGCATGGTCAGCGAAATAATGACCACTGCCGCCTCGTAGTAGACCGCCACGCGCCCCATGGAAATGAATGAATCCGGGAACACGCCCGGCGCCACGGTAGCCACGAGGCTGTAGAGAAAGGCCGCGCCCGTACCCAAACCGATCAAGGTCCACATGTTGGGGCTGCGGAGGACGAGAGACTGCCAGCCGCGTACGAAGAAGGGCCACCCCGTCCACAACACGACGGGTAAGGACAGCGCCAGTTCGACCCAGGTTTGAACGTTCATGTCAAACC
>JBKBIO010000048.1:0-776 GCA_046299355.1 Aquabacterium sp.
GCCCCCGTTTGATCCTTGCTACCGTCAGACCCGATGTAGATGCGAAGCTTGTCGGTGGGGTAGTCTTGTGCCAACAAGTTTTCAACACGTTGGCGGATGTGCTTTTCCTCGTTGAAGGCTGCGATGACGACGCCGATGTGAGGCCAATCGGATGGCGCCATCGCACGGCGATTGGCTTTGCCAGTGATGTGTCGAATGTCTCTCTTGAGCTGAACCCAGCCCGCCATCAGTGACAGCAAGACTGGGTACAGCATGTATGAGTAAACGAACAGGATGACCCCGGCTACCGCCAACGCCTTGAGAACCAACATACCCATCAACCTTTTTGGGCCACGAACGATGGGCGGGGGATCAGGTAGTCGCGGTACTCGCAGGGATCGCCATTGAGTCCAGCTTCCGCAGCCTTGATGATGTTGTAGGTTTCGCGTGCGCTGACGTAGTGCAGCTTGTAGTTCTTGCCGTCGTTGTACTTGCTTTCCAAATACGAGAACGCCTTGTCCATGGGATCTCCCAACAAGGTGTTGATGTCTCGCTCCTGGGTGCCGTGGGTGTGTACCTTGATGAAAATCCACTCAGGGCGACCTTCGACGTGAATGCCCATGTCGACCCAGGCGTCGATTCGGTCTGGGGTGGGGGGGGAGCTGGTGCGAACGTCGGCGTTCTCAATTCGAGGCAGCAGACCGAACTTGCGGTTTTTCCACATGAAGCCCAACGGTCCTTGAATGATCATCAAGTCCCCAACGGGCTTACTACCCACTTTGACCCGCACGCCTGTG
>JBKBIO010000049.1:0-746 GCA_046299355.1 Aquabacterium sp.
GCCGACAGCCTGTGGCGGGGCGACTGCTTCGTTTTCGACGAGCGGGTTTCCGTGGGGCACGGTCTGGTCCGGGGCAAGCACACGCTCTGCCGGGGCTGCCGCATGCCTATGGATGCGGCGGGGCGGGCCTCGCCCCATTTCATCGAAGGCGTCTGTTGCGACCGTTGCAGGGACACGCGCGAAGACGCCCAGAGGCTGCGCTATGCGGAGCGGCAAAGACAGATCGAGCTGGCCCGAAGGCGAGGGCAGGTGCATCTGGGGCGTAGCGGCTCCGACTAAGTGGCCGAACGGCCCCGAACAGGCGGTCGGCGGAAGCGGTGGGATTCGAACCCACGGACGGCTCGCACCGTCGCTGGTTTTCAAGACCAGTGCCTTAAACCACTCGGCCACACTTCCTTGCCGGATCGCCCGGTCGGGCGGACGCCATAGCAGGCGAACGCCCCATTAACCAAAGCGGAAATGTCTTCGGTCATCCTGTTTTTGGACGAGTGTGACGAGGCGTGCCGATGCGAATTGGACAGTGGATCCGGAGCGGCCTGGTTTTGGGGCTGTTCTCGCTGCTGGCGGCCTGTTCGACATTGGGCGGCGGGCGAGGCGGCGGAGCCGCGCCCGTGGTCAGGGACCCGGCCCCGATCGTGTCGGGCACGATGCGGCCCTATCAGGTGCGCGGGCGGTGGTACACGCCGAAGGAACAGCCCGATTATGACGAGGTCGGTCTGGCCTCCTGGTACGGCGACGCCTTCAAT
>JBKBIO010000050.1:0-349 GCA_046299355.1 Aquabacterium sp.
TTCGTTCAGGTGAACGGCGATGTAGTGGAACGCGTCACGGAAAATCGCCCACAGGAATTTGGCCTGGGGGTTGTCGCTGTTGCGCAGGGCGGCAATGCGCTCGGCGGTGTTTTTGTTTTTCAGGATGGCCAGCACGCCTTCATCGGCTTTGCCGGTGGAGGGCACGTAGCCTTTGGTGTTGGCGTCGAACACCATGATCTGCTTGCCTTCTTTTTTGAAGAAGCCAGCGCCCGACTTCTGGCCCAGTGCACCACCGGCCACCAGTGCGCTCAGCACTTCGGGTGTGGCGTAGCTGGATGCAAACGGGTCGTTGGGCAGGGTGTTCTGCATGGTGGCAATTACGTGGCCC
>JBKBIO010000050.1:359-719 GCA_046299355.1 Aquabacterium sp.
GTCCGCAGTGCGGAAGGTGGCGGACTTGGCGCGGCCCAGTTTGGAACCGGTCAGTTGGTCCACGATGTCGAAGGGGATGCCGTACTTTTTGGCTTCGGCCATGGTGGCCAGCATGCCGGCCACGCCCACGCGGTTGGCCACGAAGTTGGGGGTGTCTTTGGCGGTGATGATGCCTTTGCCCAGTGTGGTGGTCAGGAAGGTTTCCAGGTTGTCCAGAATGTCCTGACGGGTGGTGCTCAGGGGAATGAGCTCACACAGGTGCATGTAGGGGGGTGGGTTGAAGAAGTGCACGCCACTTAAACGGCTCTTGAGGTCGGCGTCAAACCCTTCGCTCAGCTTGTAGATGCTCAGGCCCGAGGT
>JBKBIO010000051.1:0-658 GCA_046299355.1 Aquabacterium sp.
CACCAAAACTTCTGTTCCCGGTACCGCAGTTCAGATGGCACGTTCACTCGAAATCTCTGAGCAAGAGATCGTTTCAGTACGTGATGCGACTCAACAGGCAAGTAAATTGCATATCCCCTCAGATCACTTGGCACGGCATGCCTTTCATCGAATCACCATTCAGGATGGCCCATGCTCGATCGCTATGGAAACAAGGGTCTATGGAGATGCCCCATACGCGAGCGGCGTGCAGCAAATCATTGGCGCCGTTAGTCGTCAGGCGCTAGAGAATCGTATCTACTCCATTACTGAGTTCATCGAAAATGGTTGGGTCTGAAGTGGCATCGCAAGCCCGTGCCTTCGCTCCCCAGCCTAACTGTGGGTTCAACGCGGACGCCAACATAGGCCATGCCTTCGGCATTTTCATGGCCTATGTCGGTACCCTCCAGCCTTCGGCTTCCGGCGCCGGTTAACCAGGGCGTTAGGCTTTTCGCATTACGGAATAGGTTGAGTGGTTGCAAAAATACGGCAATGCCGTATACTCGCCTGCGTGAGAACAGTCGCTGAAACCACCATCTTTCAACGCTACGCCAGCGAAGTCTGGTCAGAAGCAGAACGCATTGAGTTCATCAACTGGATCGCTGCAAACCCAGAAGCTGGCGATGTCATTCGTGGCAGT
>JBKBIO010000052.1:0-658 GCA_046299355.1 Aquabacterium sp.
CCAGGTCGGTCTCGCGGTACTGCACGCAGTAGGGGCGCCGGCCACCAAAGCGGGCGTACAGGCCGCTGCGCACGTGGGCGGGCACGTCCGCATCCCAGCGCCAGGCGGCGACGGCCTGGTGGTCGGTGAAGACGTCGTCAATGATCTCAATGATGGAGCGCTCTTGCCACACCCGGCTGGCCAGGGTGGCGTTGAGCAGGGCCGGCCAGGGCTGCACGCACAGGCGGTAGCGGGCCAGGCCGCCATCGGCATCCAGCGCGCTGGCGGCGATGATGTAGCCGCTGCGGTGGCTGCGCTGGCCGTCGGCCAGGGTGATGCCCAATCGCACAGGGCGGCCGTGCAGGGCCTTCAGGGGCAGATCCGCCCGCAGTGACAGCACCTGCAGCTCCAGCACGAAGGGCTCTGACAGCGCCTCGTGCAGCACAAAGCGCTCGACCATCAGGTCGCTCAGCGCGTCTTGAAACGCCGCGTCCCCAGCGCCTGAGCCCACCGCCTCCAGCTGGTACAGCCGGGTCTCGCTCAGCCACTGCAGCCAGGGTGCCAGCAAGGGGTGCGCCAGCATGCCGATCAAGGGCTGCGGTGTGCTCATGGGTCTTCCTGCGTTGATATTTGGAACGCACGAAGTCTAGAGGCCGAGCCCTGCCCGATCATCCCCCCT
>JBKBIO010000053.1:0-638 GCA_046299355.1 Aquabacterium sp.
GGCTGCGAGGCTGCCTTGCGCCATCTCGAGCACTGCTACCAGCGCATCGACCACCACCACAACGAACTGGTCGGGTGGGTCTGACCTGCAACCCGCCACCCGTACCAAGGCAATAGAGAAGAATCCGCGCAACCGAGAGGAAGCGCGATGCGCAAGAGCAGATTCACAGACGAGCAAGTCATCGGGTTCATCAAGCAGGCCGATGCCGGGATGAGCGTGGCGGACCTGTGCCGCCGAGAAGGGTTCAGCTCGGCGACCTTCTACAAGTGGCGAGCCAAGTTCGGCGGCATGGAGGCCAGCGACGCCAAGCGGCTGCGCGAGCTGGAAGCTGAGAACAACCGGCTCAAGAAGCTGCTGGCCGAGGCGGTACTGGACAACGAGGCGCTGAAGGTGGCCTTCGGCGTAAAGCGCTGAGCCCACCGGCGAAGCGACGCGCGGTGGGCACGATGTTGGAAGCGACCTCGATCAGTGAACGGCGCGCCTGCGCCTTGGTGGGCCTGTCGCGCGACAGCTGGCGGCATCCGCCCCAGCGCGCGCAGCACGACCAGGCGACGAGCCAACGCATCGTCGAGCTGGCCCATGAGCGGCGGCGCTTTGGCTACCGGCGCATCGCCGACCTGCTGCGCGCTGCGGGCGCC
>JBKBIO010000054.1:0-638 GCA_046299355.1 Aquabacterium sp.
GGTGGCCCATCTGCAGCCAGGTTTGCTGCTGGGTGGTGTGCAGCAGCACGCGGCCTTGCCCGGGGGTGTCGTCCATCACGAGCTGGTTGTGGCCACCGCCGCCGTGCTGGCTGGGTTTCGCACCATGCGGGCCAGCCTCACCACGCGCCCCACGCCGCTCATGTCCCCCGGGCCCTTAGGGCCCTCCTCCTTGACTTCGCTGTGTGGGGTGCATGGCGAGGCTGTCTGGTGGCGGCTACCAGCCCTGCCCCTTGCGCAGTGCAGGCCCGATGGCCTCATGCACGGCGCGAGGCCATTCCAGGCGGTAAGAGGTTTGGGCCATCAGCCAGATACCGGTGCCTTGACCCCAGACCATGGACAGGGAGATCCAGAAGAAGCCGAAGTAGAGTGCCACAACGCCCCAATCGAAGCTGTCTTTGACCCAGAAGACTGCGTAAAGGGCTAGGGTTGCACCCAACAACACATGATGCAGCCCCGACATGAACTTGTCGTTCTTCCACCACCACAGATAGCGAGTGCCCCATGGGCCCGCACGGCCGCAGGCTTGCCACCAGGTGGGCAGGTCGTCTGGGCGTTCATCCAGCGGCTCGTCGGGGTGGGGCAGGTGGGGCCCCTGTTCTTGCATGAACCTGCGGATG
>JBKBIO010000055.1:0-617 GCA_046299355.1 Aquabacterium sp.
CGCAGGTCTGCGATGCGCTGATCAAGCGCTGACGCGGCGGCAGGTCACTTGCCTGGGGCGTCGAACAGCGCCTGAACAGGCACGCCAACGCTGTCTGCCAGCGCGTGAATCATGGTCAGCGTCGGGTTGGCCTTGCCGGTTTCGATCCGGCTCATGTACGTGCGAAACAGGCCGCAGCGGTCGGCCAAGTCCTCCTGCGTCATACCCTTGGCTTGACGCAGTTCCCTGATCCTTTGACCGAAAGCCTGTTGAGGAGAGTGCCGCACAGCGCGACTCTCCAAGTTGTACACTCATTCGTACACACACTAATTCGCACATTCGGGGTTGTGCAACGCCCCGCTGTGCCACAACGGGAGGTTGAAATGAGTGACCAGGAAGGGCTGCAGGAGCGCCCGGCGATGACGCTGCAGTCGGCGGCGCTGGTTTATGCGGGCCTGTTGATCGTCTGGCTGGGCATGCTGAAGCTGGCGATGAGCACCACGTGGTTCCCGAATGGGGCCTTGATCGCGTACCACCTCGCAGCGGGCTTTGTGCTGAACCGGTGGGTGTTGCGAGACTTGGTCCAGTGGCACCCCCAGCACGCCACCTTGAACAACGTGGTGAAGGCCAAGCTGTCT
>JBKBIO010000056.1:0-611 GCA_046299355.1 Aquabacterium sp.
CAGGACAATGTTCTCGATGTCATTGATGCCCTGCAGGTAGCCCTTGCCGCGCACCATGAATTCGAACTCGGATAGTTCGATTGTGCGACCGCCGACGTCGCGGTTGCTGGAACGCACCGCGTCGGCGATATCCGACAGCGACACGTTCTGAGCCTTCAGGCGGGCGGGATCGACGACGATGGAATACTGCTTAACGAAGCCGCCGACGCTGGCCACCTCGGCGACGCCTTCGGATTTTGAGACGGCGAACCGCACCACCCAGTCCTGAAGTGACCGAAGTTCGGCCAGCGACAGTTCCTTGGCGATGACGGCGTATTGGTAAATCCAGCCCACACCCGTCGCATCGGGACCGAGGCTCGGTGACACCCCGTCCGGCAGGCGGCTCGCGGCGGCGTTCAGATATTCGAGCACTCGGCTGCGCGCCCAGTAGGGGTCGGTTCCGTCCTCGAAAATCACGTAGACGAACGAAACGCCGAAGAACGAAAACCCACGGACGACCTTAGACTTCGGCACGGTCAGCATCGAGGTCGTCAGCGGATAGGTGACCTGATCCTCGACTACCTGCGGAGCCTGGCCGGGATAGTCGGTGAACACGATGACCTGGACGTCTG
>JBKBIO010000057.1:0-601 GCA_046299355.1 Aquabacterium sp.
GAAAATTCGGCGCCGACCAAGGCACTGCACCCGTGGTGTCGATGAACGCAGAACTTGGAGTGCCGCCAAAGTTCTCCGTCGGCGTGGAAGCCGAGGTGGGCGATCTAGGGCTCAAGTTTGGCAGCGCGCGTCGGGTAAGGGGGCTCTTCAGAAACATTGTGAACGACGTGGTCGGCTTTGATGGGCTTGGCGATGTCCGTAGCGCATTACTCCGACAGGTCCGCAAATCGAAAGATCACACAATACCAGCCCTCCCGATTGAAGAGCGTCGCTACGCGGGACGCAATTCTGACTGGAAACAGAAGATGTAGGCGAAGAGTGCTGCCCTCACACCTTCACCTCCACCACCCCGCCCCCAGCCCTGAACTTCGCGCTCATCTCCGCCATCCCGGCCTCGGCATCCACCAAACTCGCCCCCGCATCATTCTGGGCCGCCGCCGCGTCGCGGATGTCCTGGCTGATCTTCATCGAGCAGAACTTGGGACCGCACATGGAGCAGAAGTGGGCGGTCTTGTGGGCTTCCTTGGGCAGGGTGGCGTCGTGGTATTTGCGGGCGGTTTCGGGGTCCAGGCCCAGGTTGAACTGATCCTCCCAGCGGAAC
>JBKBIO010000058.1:0-597 GCA_046299355.1 Aquabacterium sp.
TGCTCAGTGGCGTGGCAACGTTGGGCGGTCGCTCCGGCGCCGTGAGCCGCGCCAACACGTTGGCGACGTGCTCCGGGCTGATCCGCCCGCTGGGGCCAGCATGCTCCAAGGCCAGGTCGGCCGCGACCAGCACCTCGTCCAGCCCCGCCGTGCTGCTCAGCGCCAGCACTTGCGCCATCAGCCGGTCGCCGCCCGCGTGGCGAAGCAAGGCCTGGCGCAGCCTGGCCAGCGGCTCGGGCAGGTCCACGAACGGGGCGCCGTTGCGCAGCGCGCCGGGCTTGCGTTGGACCAGCGGCACATAGTGCTGCCAGTCGTAGGCCGTGCGGCCCTTGCCGCTGAGCCGCACATGCTTAGCCACCACACGCTCATCGGCCACGATCACCACGCGCTGCGGGTACAGCCGCGTGCTGACCGTCTGCCGGGCCAGCTCGCACGGCACCGAGTAGCGGTTGCGGGCCACGGTGACCAGGCAGGTGCTGCTCACGCGCGCCACGTCCTGCACATAGCCGTCGAAGTCCACGGGCTTGGGCATCAGGTGGCTGCGCTCCAGCTCCAGCATCTCTGCCACGCTGAAGGCCTTGTGCTCGGGGTGGCGCA
>JBKBIO010000059.1:0-590 GCA_046299355.1 Aquabacterium sp.
GCTGGCCTCGCGCGTGCACACCCTGGGCTTTCGGCCGGATGTGCAGCGCCTGCTGCCTGCGTTCGATGCGTTCGCACTGGCGTCTCGGCGTGAAGCCCTGTCCATCGCCGTGATCGAGGCCTTCGCCGCGCGCGTGCCCGTGGTGGCCACCCGCGTGGGCGGCGTGCCCGAGATCGTCCGCCATGAGGACACCGGCCTGCTTGTGCCCACCGAAGATGCCGACGCCCTGGCGCAGGGCATCACGCGCCTGGCCGAGTCGCCCGAGTTGCGCGCCCGGCTCGTTGAGGGCGGCGAGCGGCTGTACCAAGATCAACTCACGGCCCGCGGCATGGTCGAGCGCACGCTGTCGCTTTACCGACGCTGCCTGGGCAGCGCCAACTGAGGCCACCCCACCATGAGCGCGCCCCATCCCGAGCCCCGCAAGATCCTTGTCGTCCGCCTGTCGGCCCTGGGCGACATCGTCATGGCCTCGGGGCTGATCCCGGCGCTGAAAGCGCGCTTCCCGAACGCCGAGGTCTCCTGGGTGTGCGAGCCCGTGTGCGCGCCCCTGCTCAAGCACAACCCGCGTTTGAAGCAAGTCATGGTCTGGC
>JBKBIO010000060.1:0-283 GCA_046299355.1 Aquabacterium sp.
GGCCTGACGATTCGTGCAGCGTGTCAGGCGTTTCAAATTAGCCAAGCCTGCTACCGCTACAAGGCGCAACGCAACACAGACAATGATGAGATTGCCCAGTGGCTGCTGCGCCTGACGGATAACAATCGCAGTTGGGGCTTTGGGCTGTGCTTTCTTTATTTGCGTAACGTCAGAGGTTTCAAATGGAACCACAAACGGGTCTACCGGATTTACCGCGAGTTGGAGCTCAATCTGCGTATCAAGCCGCGAAAGCGTTTGGAGCGAGCAAAACCTCAGCCATTGG
>JBKBIO010000060.1:293-585 GCA_046299355.1 Aquabacterium sp.
TCGTCTTCCATCAGGGTGCTCATCGTCGTTTCCTTCAACGTTAACACCTGAGCAGGAATTCACTGGGTCAATACAGCTGGGCATTGAAGTGGACTTCTCGCTGCCTGCGCTGCGTGTCATTAGGGCATTGGAGCAAATCATCCAGTGGCGTGGCAAACCCCAAGTCATTCGCTGTGACAACGGCCCCGAATACATCAGCGCAGTCCTGCAAAACTGGGCGATTGCCAAAGGCATCCGATTGGAATACATCCAGCCTGGCAAGCCTGCACAAAACGCCTATGTCGATCGTTTC
>JBKBIO010000061.1:0-578 GCA_046299355.1 Aquabacterium sp.
TTCGCTGCAATTTCCATTTACACCGGAATCGCTATTATGTGCAAATTCAAGGGCGCTATCGGAATTGCCAAGTTTTATTGGTTGTCGCAACCTCTTCTTATTGCCTTGTACAACATTGGCCTTTTTTCTATGCTCAATGCGATCAATCCAAATGCAACAAAGGGATTGGCTGGTGAAGGAATATTTCAGATATTATCTTCTATATTCTGGAGTGGCATATGGTATGCCTACTTGTCAAACTCCAAACGAGTTCATGCAACTTACGAGTTAACTGGAATAAGAGAATCTTTGCGAGCTTACAACACAGATGTATTTTCAGTATTACTGTACTCGATAGTATTCATCTCTATGTTCTGGATCATCATCTGATGGGAATTGCGTAGCGCAGCGATGATCGAGCACCGCCGCAAGTTCCGGAGGAAGTGATGCACCCCCTGCGCCGCGCCCTTCCCTATGCCTTTGCCTTCTGGGTGGTGGTGGGTTTGGTGTGGGCTGCTTGGGAGTGGTGGGCTGTATTGACCCAGCGGTTTCTGCACAGGTCAGGCTGCTAAAGCATAAGCCTCAGCGGGGGTCTTCAT
>JBKBIO010000062.1:0-575 GCA_046299355.1 Aquabacterium sp.
TGTGACCCCGGGCATCAACACCAGCGTGACGCTGAGGCGTGGCAACACCGAGGTGTCGGCCAACGTGACGGGCGTGGGTGATCAGTTCTTCCGCGTGAAGGGCTACACCATCGCCCAGGGCCAGGCTTTTGATGCCGACAGCGTGCGGCGGCAAACCCAGGAAGCCGTGATCGACCCGAACACGCGCAAGGCCCTGTTTGCGCCGGATGAGGAGCCGGTGGGGCAGGTGATTTTTCTGGGTAAGGTGCCGGTACGCGTGGTGGCGGTGACCGCGCCCCAGGAAGGGGGCTTCTTCGCCTCGGACAACCTCAATGTGTGGGTGCCGTACACCACGGCGATGCGGCGCATCACGGGGCAGGGCTGGTTGCGCAACATCACGGTTCGCGTGAGCGACAGCGCACCGCCCGCAGCGGCCGAGCAGGGCATCACCCAGGTGCTGACGCAGCGCCACGGCACGAAAGATTTTTTCACCCGCAACAGCGACAGCATCCGCCAGACGGTGGAAAGCACCACCCGCACCCTCACGCTCTTGATCTCGTCGATTGCCGTGATCTCGCTGATCGTGGGGGGCATCG
>JBKBIO010000063.1:0-571 GCA_046299355.1 Aquabacterium sp.
GTCGAAGCTGACTAAGGTGACGTTGCCCTTGGCACCGCCCAGGCGGGTGTCGTAGCGCTCTACCGACAGGTCGACAAAGGCACCGATGTCGGCAAACACGCTGCTCTTGAAACTGGCCAGCGCGGCATTCAGCGCCTTGGCCTTGGCCACGATTTCCTGCACCAGCTGGTCGCGGGCCAGGTCGATGGGTTTGATGGTGGCCAGCGGCACCAGGCGGCCTTTGGCGTCTTGCTTGTAGTCTTGTTGGATGGCGTTCATGTTCGTAGTCCTACCAGTTGTTTCACTTGGGCCAGCTGTCTGCGGTTGGCAGCCAGCCGCTCCGGGGTAAAGAAGGTGCTGCTATCGGCTTGCCAGTAGGTGCCGGGTGGTTCCGGTACCGGGGTTTCTACCGGCGGTGCGGCAGGCGCCTGGACTACAGCTTCGGCTTGCGGTGGCAGGGGTTGGCCGCATTCATCCAGGTAGTCCAGCCACACGATTTCGCGGGCGCGCTGCAGGCTGATTTCCTGCTCTGCGGCCAACCTTTCGGCTTCCCAGCGCAGCCGTGCCTTCGTTTCGTCGTCTAGCGCCAGGG
>JBKBIO010000064.1:0-566 GCA_046299355.1 Aquabacterium sp.
AGGCGGTTCATCCCCACTCGCGTGGGGAACGCCCACCGAATCAGGAGGCGGATTAGCGATGAACCGGTTCATCCCCACTCGCGTGGGGAACGCAGTGGATTCACTCAAGCCGGAGGGAATGAAGTACGGTTCATCCCCACTCGCGTGGGGAACGCTGACGATGCAGTGATCCATGCTGAAGCAACGCTGGTTCATCCCCACTCGCGTGGGGAACGCACATGCCTAGCCTAAACATCTGGGCAAATTGGCGGTTCATCCCCACTCGCGTGGGGAACGCCCAGGATCAGGAGCGCCCTAGCGACGCCCCAACGGTTCATCCCCACTCGCGTGGGGAACGCTTTGCCACATCGAAGATGGCTTGCCAGTCGGCCGGTTCATCCCCACTCGCGTGGGGAACGCATACATCGGCATACAGATCATTGGTAGTAATTACGGTTCATCCCCACTCGCGTGGGGAACGCGGCTCCGCCCTCACCTATGCCCGCCGCTATTCCGGTTCATCCCCACTCGCGTGGGGAACGCTACCGAATATTGACCACGTGCAAACGCGGAAACGGTTCATCCCC
>JBKBIO010000065.1:0-563 GCA_046299355.1 Aquabacterium sp.
TGGTGCCCGCCGCCGAACGGCAAACCGCCTTCGTGGCCGTCGATCGGCTGGACGAGGCGTTTCACACGGCTCTGGTGCGTGCCGCGGGCAACCAGGAGATGGTGCGTGTGCATGAGGACATCACCGAGCGCATCCGCATCATCCGCCGTCTGGACTTCACCAAGGCCTCGCGGGTTGAGGCCACCTACGACGAACACGCCCGCATCCTGCGCGCCATCACACGCCGCCGCACCGATGAGGCCCAGCGCCTGCTGCGCGCTCACATCGAGCACAGCAAGCTCGAGGTGCGCCACATCACGCTGGACATGCTCTACCAGGCCCGTCAGCGCATCGCCTCCAGCCTGGGCTGAACCGCCCAACCGGCCCTGACCCGATCAGGCTCAGGCGCCAAACACGGTCAGCACACCGGTGTAGCCGTACAAGTGTTGCCGAGCGATCTCGCCACCCGCAAAAAAGCCCACCAGGGGAATGTCACCCAGTGCGTGCGTCAGGATCTCCATCTCGGCGTTGGGCGCGCCGAAGTAGGGGCCACCACGCCCGGAGCAGCTGATGTAGATCGCCCC
>JBKBIO010000066.1:0-563 GCA_046299355.1 Aquabacterium sp.
CGCCCAGGTCAATCACGTTGATGCCCGTGCTACGCAGGCCCTGAATCAATGCCGCGCTGAGAGATGGGCCGGACAGACGGCCATCACGCCCGACCGCCACGGCCTTCTCCCCCAGCTTCAGCGCCTCTGTACCGAACGCACGGCCCAGATGCTCAGCCATCGCCTCGTTCAAGGTCTGACCGACGATGCCCCGAATGTCGTAGGCCTTGAAAATGGAAGCGGCAACTTGCATGACAGTCTTTCGTTGATGATTCGTGATGACAGGCCGCGATTTTAAGGACAGCACCTGCGACTTTCTCCTCGCCGCCCCGTAACTTGCACAAACCCCGCAATTCAAGGTCATCAGCAAGACGCCGGCCTTCCCGCTAGGATAGAGCCCATATGACATTTCGCGACATGCTGGCCATGCTGGCGCTGGCCGCCGTATGGGGTGGCTCATTCCTGTTTCTGCATGTCGCTGCGCCTGTGGTGGGCCCGGCGGGTCTCGCCGCCTTCCGCGTCAGCTCCGCGGTGCTACTGCTGCTCCCCATCGTGCTGCTGAAGCGGGATGGCGCTCAATTGAT
>JBKBIO010000067.1:0-560 GCA_046299355.1 Aquabacterium sp.
GGTCTGTGGCATGGTGGTCGATCCCGCCAGGACCGCTCACAAGGCTGAGTATGAAGGCGAGCGTTACGCCTTCTGCTCGGCCGGCTGTAAGGCGAAGTTCGACGCCGACCCCGTGCATTATGCAGCACGGGTAGCGCATGCCGAGCCGCACCATGAGGGTGCTGCTACCCATGGCGATCATTCCCACCCTAGCCACACCCATAGACTTGATCGCCATGAGCATCACCCCGTTGCGGCGTTAACGGCAGCCGTAACGGAGGGCACGATCTGGACCTGCCCGATGCATCCGGAAATCCGCCGGGACGCGCCGGGCAGTTGTCCGATCTGCGGCATGGCGCTGGAGCCGCTGATCGCGGCGGCGGATGCCGGACCCAGTCCCGAACTTGCCGATATGACCCGGCGCTTCTGGATCGGCCTCGCGCTCGCCTTGCCCGTGTTCCTGCTGGAGATGGGCGGCCACCTGATCCCGGCGCTGCACCATCTGGTGCCGATGCACATCTCGATCTGGATCCAGTTCGCCCTGGCGACGCCGGTGGTGCTGTGGGCCGGATGGCCGTTCT
>JBKBIO010000068.1:0-557 GCA_046299355.1 Aquabacterium sp.
TGGCTGATGGACGAGCGCGGCATGGGCGCGCGCCAGATCGAGCGCCTGCTGTACAGCGAATCGGGCCTGCTCGGTGTGTCCGGCATCTCATCTGACATGCGCACCCTGCTGGCCAGCGACCGCCCCGAGGCCCGCGAGGCCGTGGCGCTCTACACCTACCGCATCCAGCGCGAGGTGGGTTCGCTGGCGGCCGCGCTGGGCGGGCTGGACGCCCTGGTGTTCACCGCCGGCATCGGGGAGCACGCCGCGCCCGTGCGCGAGGCCGTCTGCCAGGGGCTGACCTGGCTGGGCGTGCGGCTGGACGAAGCGGCCAACGCCCGTGCCAGCGGCCTGCCCGACGGCCAGTCGGCCCGCATCAGCGTGCCGGGCAGCCCGGTCACGGTGTGGGTCGTGCCCACCGATGAAGAGGGGATGATCGCGCGGCACACGCGTCGCCTGGCGCTGCCGCAGTTCGAGCCCGCGGCAGCCGCATCGGCCTGATCGACCGGCCGCACCAGCCGGCCGGCGTGGCCCGTCCGGCCTGCGTCAGGGGCAGACGCTGCGCGGTCGCGGCGCTA
>JBKBIO010000069.1:0-553 GCA_046299355.1 Aquabacterium sp.
TGGTAATGCGGCGCGTACTTGGACTCGGTGCGGGCGTCGTCTTCTTCCAGCGTGTGCAGCAGGGTGCGGGGTGCGGCAGGCAGCGTGGGGCGCTCCGGTGTCACCTTGGCGGTGATCAGGGCCGTCAGATCGGCCTTGACCTGATTGACCTGCCGGGCCACCGCGCCGGCGTCCACCGCCTGGCCGCGCAACTTGGTCTGCGAGGGATAGGACGCGATGGTCTGCAGCGCGCCATCGAGCTTGACGGCATCGAAGGCGCTCAGCCAATGGCCGAGCCGCTCTGCCACGTCATGGCGCGCCAACTCGCCATCCACCTGCGCCCATTCCTGGAGCAAGCGGACCAGCCGTGAACTGCCGAGACGGTGCTGCAAATCCTGTCCTTCCGTGCCACGCGCAGGGGTGGCGACCTTGGGTGAAGTGAAGGCCCGTTGACGGGCGAAACCGCGTATTTTCGTTCAGGACAGCGTCATTGAGGCCCCATGAGTGCGCGGCGCACGATAAGGCAGCATGTCAGCGGGCTTAGTCTTGCAACACTTCAATAATATTTGTATAG
>JBKBIO010000070.1:0-529 GCA_046299355.1 Aquabacterium sp.
CCAAAGATCACGACTTCGACGGCATTCTCATGGACTGCCAGATGCCGGTTATGGACGGTTACACAGCCACCGGGCTGATTCGTACCAACCCTGCCTGGGCGCATCTGCCGATCGTGGCCATGACCGCCAACGCCATGGCCGGGGACAAAGAGAAAGTCATTGCGGCCGGCATGAACGACCACATCGCCAAGCCGCTTGATGTCGAGCAGATGTTTGTCACCCTCGCCCACCGGATCAAACCGCGCCACACGGCCAGCAACACTCAAAGCCATACGAGCAACGAAACGGACCTTGCGCTACCTCAACTACCAATGCTGGATCAAAAGGCAGGGCTAGCCAGGATGCAAGGCGATCACCGCCTTTACCGCAAGATGCTAGTCAGGTTTACGCAAAGCCAGTCGAGCTTTACCGACCAGTTCAGTGCGGCTACATCCAGGCAGGACTACGAGACAGCCCAGCGTCTTGCACACACCCTCAAGGGAACGGCAGGAACCATTGGAGCCACGGAACTGCAACGCTCAGCACAGAC
>JBKBIO010000071.1:0-528 GCA_046299355.1 Aquabacterium sp.
TCATGGGCCTGCTGGGTGGGGCCGTTGCGGGGCTGCTGGCCGCCTTTCCGCCTGCTCTCATCATGGGCATTGCGGGCCTGGCGCTGTTGGGCACCATCGCCAACGGCCTGGCCACCTCGCTGGCTGAACCCGGCACGCGCGAGGCGGCCATCATCACCTTCCTGGTCACGCTGTCGGGCGTGACACTGTGGGGCGTGGGCTCGGCCTTCTGGGGTCTGGTGGCCGGCGCGCTGACGCTGTTCGTGGAACACTATCAGCTCAAGCCCCACCACGGCCCTGATGAACCCTGATGCACCCCATGAAGCTGCTTTTCGTTGCCGACCCTCTGGACACCTTCAAAACCTACAAGGACAGCACCTTTGCCATGATGCGCGAGGCGGCTGCACGAGGGCACGAACTGTGGGCCTGTGAGCCCCGAGAACTTGTGTGGCAGCGTGGCAGCGTGGTCACGGCCACCGCCCGACGCCTGCAACTGACGGGCGATGCGCATGACTGGTACAACGAGCTGGAGGCCGCCGAGGTGCCCCT
>JBKBIO010000072.1:0-230 GCA_046299355.1 Aquabacterium sp.
GCCGTTGATTCTGGACAATCTGGTGACAGACATCCGCCCCGCCTCGCGCAGGCCGGACCTGACCCCGGTGTTCAGTTTCAACGCCGAAGGTTTGTGGCAAGGGGTGGGGCCGGCCACGGCGGGTGATCCGACGGCGCGTTTGTCGCGCTGGCGGGACGTGCTGGCCAAGGCCCGGGCTGAAGGTTGGTGGTGAGATGCCAGACAGGAAACTTGAACAATGTCTTTGATAC
>JBKBIO010000072.1:240-527 GCA_046299355.1 Aquabacterium sp.
GCTGGCGACGCTGTTGATGGCGTTCGTGGGCAGCTTTGCGGTCTGGATGTTCTCGGCGCGGGGCTACCTGGAGACGCAACTGCGGCTCAAGAATGCGGATAACGCCCAAGCCCTGGCGCTGAACCTGTCGCAACTCAAAGGCGACACGACCGCCATGGAGCTGACGGTGTCGGCGATGTTTGACACGGGCTTCTATCAACGCATCACGCTCAAGGATGCGGGTGGGCGCACCGTGGTGGACCGCGAGATGGACCCCCGCGTGTTGCCGCGCCAGGCCCCGCGCTGGT
>JBKBIO010000073.1:0-526 GCA_046299355.1 Aquabacterium sp.
AGGATGCGGGTGGCGCCCGGGTTGACCAGCACCAGGCAGCCCGCCGCGTCGAACACCAGCACGCCGGCGTTCAGGTTGTCGAGCACGGTTTGCAGATGGGCCCGTGCGCTGTCCAGTTCTTGCACGCTGTGCTCGGCCAGTTGCCGGGCATCGGCCAGCTGCTGGGTCATGGCGGCGAAGGCGCGGGTCAGGCCGCCCAGTTCATCTTGTGAGGTGAAGATGGCTTTGGGCCGCAGATCGCCGCGGGCCACCTCTTCCACGCCCGCAGCCAGCAGCAGCAGTGGTCGAGCCAGTTGTTGGCCCAGGATGGCGGCCAGCAAGAAGGCGCCAAAGACGGCCAGCACCAGCGTCAGCGTCAGGATGCCGATGTACATGCTGCGCAGGCCGGCGCGACCCAGGGCACGTTGCTGGTATTCGCGGTAGGCGGTTTGCACGTCCAGTGCGTGGCGCACGATGTCGGCCGGCAGGGCTTGGCTGACCAGCAGGTAGCGGTCGGTTTGGCGCAGGGCGAAGCCTCGATCGGGTA
>JBKBIO010000074.1:0-517 GCA_046299355.1 Aquabacterium sp.
CAAGAAGTTGGTGGAAGCCGGCGCCACCGCCGAACTCAAGTAATACGGCCTGGTGTCATGCGGTCGGCACCCCCGACCGCATCACCGAGCAACCGCCCCTCGAGGCGGTTTTTTTTCGTCGGTTCGTCGGCGCGCCAGGCCTGCTTGAATGCCGCAGAAATCGCGCCCGGGCCGCGCTGCATCGCCCGCCGCAAGGTTTTTGTGGTTGGTCGACGAACTTGTGTTAATATGGTCGGTTCGAGTGTTCTCTGATCCGACTGCGGAGAACCGGTTTGGTCGAGCCTGAAGCCGTGATTTGCCTCCAGATTGAAGGGTGCAAGTGTTGCGGGGGCAGGTTGTCAGCCAGCGGTTGGTAGTGGCCAACCACCAAGCCTCGGGCCCACCGCATCATCGCGGCCCGAACGGCCAGTCGCCGAACGCACAGCCTTTCCCGGTCCGGCCAGACCAGGAGACGGCCCGAATTCGAAACGAGGCCCGCGTGGGCTTCGAAACGGAGAGTTTATGGCGCAAGCAACCC
>JBKBIO010000075.1:0-514 GCA_046299355.1 Aquabacterium sp.
TGGCCGCAATCAAGATTACGCCTTCTGTAGATTCAAACCCATCCATTTCAACTAATAACTGATTCAATGTTTGTTCACGCTCATCATGGCCACCACCCATACCGGCACCACGATGTCTTCCCACGGCATCGATCTCGTCAATGAATATTAAACACGGAGCATTTTTCTTACCTTGTTCAAAAAGATCACGCACGCGGGACGCACCGACACCCACGAACATTTCTACGAAGTCAGAACCTGAAATCGAGAAAAACGGGACACCCGCTTCGCCGGCCACGGCACGTGCTAATAATGTTTTCCCCGTACCAGGAGAGCCCACGAGCAAAACGCCTTTAGGAATACGACCACCTAAACGAGAGAATTTTTTTGGTTCCTTTAAGAAATAAACAATTTCTTGCAAATCGTCTTTGGCTTCATCCACGCCAGCTACGTCTTTGAACAAAACTTTATGCTTGTTTTCCGTTAGCAATTTCGCACGACTTTTACCAAAGCTCATCGCCTTACCGCCACCGAC